>NZ_JACOPD010000001.1 GCF_014287955.1 Lachnospira hominis (ex Liu et al. 2021)
GAGCCTCCTTAAAACCATCGGGTGGTAGGTGATTACAACCAATCCACAGTATCTTATATATCATAGTCGAACCTACAGAAGAGGTAAAGAAGAGACTATGATTTAACAGTTATTAAGACCTTGGAGATGGTCTCTAAAAACTACTACTATATAATACGAGGTGATTAACATGTTTTCTGAAGCATTAAGGATATTGGATAATAATACTGCAGAACTGATGGCTGACAGGTTTAAGGCACAGCTTGAAAATGCTAAAATTGAAGTAAAGGCTGTAAAACACGAATTAAAAACTACCAGGAAGGAAGTTACAGCAGCCAGACAGGAATTAAAAATCACCAAGCAGGAAGTGGATGCTGCTAAACACGAAGTGGATGCCGCTAAACAGGAAGTTAATGCCGCCAAGCAGGAAGTGGATGCCGCTAAACAGGAAGTTAATGCCGCTAAACAGGAAGCAAATGCTGCCAATGAAAGAGCTGAAAACGAAGCTAAGGCCAGAATCAAGGCTGAAAATGCTAAAGCACAATCAGATGCCAGAATTGCTAAACTTGAGGCCATAATTGAAGAACTTAAAAATAAGAACAATTAGCACATAACTTTAAATAAGGCTTCTTATGTAATTGCAATATGCAATTACCATAAGAAGCCTATGCTGTTTAACAAAGCTTAAATGCTATATTTGTATTATTATTTTTTATTCAGACATATCAACAGATGTTCCTCCTACTGACGAATCCGAGCCCCCACTTGTTGAAACATCAACGGATATCTCAGGAAAATCTCCTGATGCCTCGGTATTATCCGCAATCTCATCCGGGTCAGGATTTTCTTTCTTATCATCATCTTCCCATAAAGAATCGTATTTCTTCCTGTCCTTTTCTCTTAATTTCAAAAGCATTGCTGCTGATTTTGCTGCCTGATACAGCTTATCTGAATACTCCATAAGCTTTTTTTCATCTTTATATGGTACTTTACCGCCTGTTGCTATACGCCTTGCAACTTCAAGAATCTTTCCGTATTCGGCCGCCAGACCTGTTTCAGGGTCAGATATCTGCCTGTTTACTTCTGCATTTGCTACATTACAATGCTGTTCGGCAAGATTATCAAGAATATCCTGATTCTTCAGAAACTTATCCTCTGTTTCTTTCAATGTAAGTTCAAGCGATGCAGCTTCATCACTATATGCAGAATCGCCTGTAAGTTCCGCCATTTTTTTTGCCTTATCACGTTGACTTGTTAGTGTTTTTTTCTGTTCTACCAGTGCACTCCTGTTTGCCAGATAGATTTTTTGTGCTTCAATAATTTTCATCTTTTCACATCCTTGTTCTAATGATAAATTAACACATAGTTACATTAATAAATATTTTATAGTAATATTATGTTATTTATATCGGATGTCAGTTTAGATTTTATAACTAATCTATTAAATATTTTAAAAACCTTTTTTAATCCACCCAGCTTCATTATACCCCTGCACTCTTCTTTAATACTGCTGATGAAACAAGAACTGACATAAACATAAGACAAACATACAACCCTGCCATATCATCATATCCTGTAACCGGCGAATCTGTCATACTATTTTTTATTTCTCCTATACCTGCATCAACACCGCTTTCTGCTGTATCACTACTGTCCTGACCTGCACCACTTTTTTCTTTTTTAAGAATAACATATGTTGAAAATCTATTCGTTTCAAATGATATAGTACCTTCATTTGCAGTTGTGTCAAGCTTTGTAATCTCTCCGTTATGATTTCTTATAACAATATAATCATAATTTTCATCATAATCATCTATTGACACATTAAGCGTAACAGGCTTTTCAAATTCCGTCACATCAGATACCCATGCACTTCCATTTCCTTTACTCACAAGCTGCTGTAAAGTAAAATCAACAGCTGATACATAAACCGCTCCTTCTGCCACAGCCTGCTCTTTTTGCGAATCATATGAGGTATTATCTGACACTGTAAGTGCAAGATTACCGCTTGCCACAGCATTTTCACCATTGGAAATGCTTACAGATTTGACTGTATTTCCCTTATCGATCTTAATCTCGTCCGATGCCTTTTCAAATAATCCTTTAAGATGAATATTTGAATCTCCCATTACAAATGTGAATGTTGACACATTATCATCATCAGGCGTCAATTTTTCGCCCCCATTTAACGTAAGTCCCGCTACCTGCCAGCCATAATCAGGTATAAGCTTTATCGTTACCTTTCTACCTGTTTCAACCGCAATATGCCCGCCTTTTTCATCTCCGGGATTATTGGCAAATGGAATATCATGAAAATCATTTACGCCCTCTATTGCTGTAATTTGGGCACATCCATGTTCAAGCCATGCATCTTCTCCATATGTTTTCTCATCATATGCCCAGCTTACCGTAAGTACATTTTTATCAATCTGAATACTATATGTTCTCTTTTGTGTAAGCGTCTGTGCATTACTTATGCCTGTATCAAACATATTAAAATCCGTCATAAGCATATACTTGTCTTTATTTAATGTTATGTAAATACTTACAGACGAAACCTCTGCATTAAGGCTGTATACACCATTATTGTCTGATGCAGCCTGTGCAAGCGTTTTATACTCTGTATCACCTTGTGCTTTCACATAGACTTCAAACGAATTATCCTGTGCTTTCATTTCCTCATATGACGAAACCACTCCCTCAAATCTGAACGATATAGCTGTATTTTCTTCAGATGCTGCTATTCCTTTTGCTGGTATAAACTGCATTGTAAAAACAAGTCCCAGTATCAGCACTGTAAACCATGATATATATTTTTTTGAATTTTTCATGCATATCCTCCTTTTTTCTACATAAAAATGTCGTATATGATACTAATTTAATATCACATACGACATTTTTTTGTAAGTTGACATATGTCTCAAATACACAAATCATCCATTTTCTACTGGATTCCAGGCATAATAATACTGAATAAGACCCACACGTTTATTTGTATTTGTTTTCTGATTGATACTGCTTATATGTCTGTATAAAGCCGCTCTTGATATAAAAAGTGATTCTGCTATATCCTGAACATCCTTATCTGAAGAAAGAAGTGCATTTAAAACTTCTTTCTCTCTTTCTGTAAGCGAATAACATTCACAAAACAGTTCAAATTTCTTTTCCGGACTTATTATTTCTTCTTGAATCTCATCTGTCTGTTCATCACTCTCTACCTGTTTTTGTGGATAATACTGATTAAGGTATATAAAAATAACAATACTTATAAGCACAAACAATATAACAGAAACAACAGTTATAACCATATTACTTCCCGAAGTGAGAAGTTTTACTGATACAGCAGATGTAATAACTGCACACAGATTATTTACTGCACGCCCAAGTCCTGCCCAGAATTCAGGATTTTTCATTTTATATGATAAGCTCATAAATGATGCTGTAAAAAATACAGCAAAAAATCCTGCTGATATATAAAATATAACAAGCCCTGCAATAAAAATCCCACCGAAATTAATTATGACTATGCATAATGTTGATATAAGAGTTATACAATACATAATCATACTCATATAACGTCCATTATGTATATCAAATAAAAATCCTGCACAAAGACCACTCAATGCAAGAAGTATTCTCGGAAGCTGCCCTATGTCAACACTTCCCTGTGCATGAACAAGTGTTACCGCATTATCAAGAGATACAAATATACATGACATAAGTGCAACCATAATAACAAGAAGCATACCTGTAAGCATTTTATTTTTAATCAAATATCCATCCGCACTGTCATATTTATCCACATTATCTTTCTCTTCTGCAAATTTTTTACGATATATAATAAGCCATATAAGGCTGACAGCCAACACTATTATAACCGCTTTTTGTGCGATTTCTTTTTTTATAATATTATTGTTGATAAATTGTAAAAATACACCTGCCGCATATGCAATTCCAACATATGATGATATTTGTGAACTTTCCCTTAAAATAACAGATGAATAATAAATCGCTGCACTTCCTGTTATTCCAAGTAATACAAAAAATATACATCCTATAATAATCATTATTTCATATGACGAATGTCCTGAAATAACAGCAACCGATACAGCTGCAATTATTGAAGCCACAATTCCAGCCACATATTCCAGGTATCCTTTCAGATAACGATTTATAAACGGAAACAATACAAAACCCAAAACACTGGCACCAAGTATATAATTTTGTACAAGAACAACTCCATCTGAATCCACAAGATTCATCATCATATTATCAAATAAATATTCTGTTCCTAAAAATACAAAATTAAATAAAGTGAGTATTGCTGTTACATATATTTTTTTATTTTTCATATTTATGTCATTCCTCTTAAAACTATTGCATGTTTTATTTTTCTTTTTCAGGTATCTGTGCAATTATAACTGCCGCAAACACAAGCACACATCCAACAGCCTCTCTTATGCTTAACACTTCATGCAGAATCAGCCATCCGGCAAGCACTGCAAACACTGATTCAAGACTCATAACTATAGATGCAACCGCCGGTTTTGTATATTTCTGTCCTATTATCTGCAATGTATATGCAATTCCATTGGACATAACACCTGCGTATAATATTGGAACTGCTGCTTTTACAATATTTCCTATATCGGGTTTCTCAAAAACTAATGCCAGAATAAGTGATATTACGGCACATGTTGCAAATTGTATACATGACAGTTTTATTCCGTCTTCAGACGAAAAATGTTCTACCGAAAATATATGGCACATAAAACACACCGCACATAAAAGCAGGCAGATGTCCGCCGCATATATACCTGAAAACCCACCTTTCATGCATAAAAGATACATTCCGCTTATACATCCAATAACAGACAATACAATTACCGGACGTATTTTTTTCTCAATAAGTGCTGTCAACACAGCAACCATAACAACATATGTTGCTGTCAAAAATCCGGCTCTTCCGGATGCTGCCACTCCCTTAGGATATATGCTTATTCCATATTGCTGTAACGACATTGCCGTACATAATACGCAGCCACATATAATTCCGCCTTTTATCGGCCATTTTGTTTTAGGCCGATACTCATCTGATGTTATTTCCTGTTTTACATTCTTATTTGCTGACAGACGTACAACCATTATCACTATTACAAGAAATGCCGCTCCTACAAAGGAACGGCTTGCATTGAACGTAAATGTACCAACATTCTGGGAACCGCTTGTCTGTGCAACAAAAGCGGTTCCCCAGATAAAAGCTGCCAGCAGTAAAATCAAGCTTCCTTTAATATTCTTCACTGCATCCTCTTTTCTACATTTCTTTCTTTTTTGAATTAACACCGGTTATATATTTAATTCCTATAAGTGTTCCAATCATAAGAACAATTCCTATTATAAGCGGAATTACCGGACTTTGTATAAATCCTGCAAGTATATAAGTCATGCATGATATAACCGCAACAACCATAACATACGGAAGCTGTGTGGATACATGATTCATGTGATTACACTGTGCTCCAGCCGATGCCATAATGGTTGTATCAGAAATAGGTGAACAATGATCTCCGCATACAGCACCAGCCATACATGCAGATATTGATATAATCATCATTGTATGATTTATTCCTGAAAATGTTCCTACAACAATAGGTATGAGAATACCAAATGTTCCCCATGACGTACCTGTCGCAAATGCGAGTAACGCACCAATTATAAATATAATTGCCGGGAACAGCGAAAGCCATGGACCTGATATATTTTCAACTAATGATGCAACATATTCTTTTGCACCAAGACTGTCTGTCATTGACTTTAATGTCCATGCAAATACAAGAATAAGAATTGCCGGAACCATCGCTTTAAATCCTTCAGGAATACAATTACAGCACTCTGTAAAACCCAGTACTCTTCTGACAGAATAAAATGCTATTGTTATTATAAGTGCAAAAAAGCTGCCAAGCATAAGTCCCATTGAAGCATCACTTCCTGAAAATGCTTCAATAAATCCTGTTCCGCTAAAAAATCCTCCTGTATAAATCATCCCGATTACACAGCATATTATTAATGTCACAATAGGAAAAATTAAATCTATAACTTTTCCTCTTCCCTTTATCACATCCTGCGATACATTCTCATATGGCCTGTCACCCGTTGTATAAAGGTCTCCATTTGCAGCATTAGACTCATGCTCTGCCATAGGGCCAAAATCAATCTTTAATATTACAAATGTAAGCATCGCAACTATTGTGAGCAACGCATAATAATTATACGGAATTGCATTGATAAATATTGAAAATCCGTCTTCACCCGGAACAAATCCGGTAACCGCTGCTGCCCATGAAGATATAGGTGCTATGATACATACAGGTGCTGCTGTTGCGTCAATAAGATATGCAAGCTTTGCCCTTGATACATTATGTTTATCTGTTATAGGTCGCATTACGCTTCCAACAGTAAGACAGTTAAAATAATCATCTATAAATATCAGCACACCAAGAAGTATAGATGCAAGCTGTGCTCCTATTCTTGTTTTAATATGTTTTCCTGCCCATTCACCAAATGCAGCAGAACCGCCAGCCCTGTTCATCATGCTTACCATAATTCCCAGTACAACAAGAAATACAAGAATTCCTACATTATACGAATCCGTAAGAACTCCAAGAATTCCGTCATCAAATATATGAAGAACAGATTTTTCCAGGCTGAATCCCGTCTGGAAAAGATTCCCATAAAATAAACCACCCATAACAATTCCAATAAATAAAGAACTGTAAACTTCTTTTGTTATAAGTGCAAGTATAATAGCCACAAGTGGCGGAATCAAAGCCCAGAATGTGGCATACATATTAGGTAAATATTCTACGATTTCGTTCATGAAATCTCCTTTCAACATTTGTTAATCTGACAGCTATTATACAGGACTGCCATACTGTTTTTCAAGTACCGGAATCATTTTTAATATCTGTATAATGAGTGGAATTACCATAATAAACCATACTATCGGCTCTGCAACAATGACACCAGCATATCCAAGCCACGGAACAAGCGTCGCAGCAATTATAATTTTCCCAACCATTTCCAGAGAACTTGATACAAGCGGTATTATATGTTCGCCAAGCCCCTGCATCGCATTTCTTAGTATGCATATAAATGCTGTAACAAAATAAAATACCGTATCAAATTTAAGATAATTCACCGCATTTCTTATTACATTTTCATTATTGCTTCCTGTAACAAGATATATAAGCCAGTCTCCGATTGTATAACTTGCTATTACTGTAAGCACACACCATGAACATGTATATATAAGTGCGGATTTTATTCCTGTTTTAACGCGGTCAATTCTTCCGGCCCCCATATTCTGACCGCAATAAGTAGCCATCGTCTGCCCAAATACAGTAAACATTATCATAAACATCTCTGATATTTTTCTTGCTGCAGTATGTGCAACAATTATATCCTGTCCAAGCTTGTTAATTGCCGTCTGAAGTGTCAATGAACCAATATTTACAAGTGAACTCATAAATCCCATTGAAAGACCTGAGCCCAGCATATTTCTTACAAGATTACCATCAAGAGCTGTAAAATCACTCTTTGTAAGACGCAGTATCTCATATTTTTTAAACATATAAACAAAACATATTACAAATGCAATAATCTGTGCAAGCACCGTTGCTATCGCAGCTCCACGCACGCCGGACTTTAATACTACAACAAAAAATAAATCTCCGGTAATATTAAGAGCAACCGATATAAGAAGTATTATAAGCGGCGTTATTGTATCACCCAGTGACCTTAAAACAGCTGCACATGAATCATAAAGAAATGTTGCCGTCATTCCGGCAATTATAATAAATATGTATGCACCCGCTTCACCATACAGATTATGCGGTACATTTAAAAATCCCAAAAGTGTATTTTTAAATATCATTCCAAGAACAGTAAGCACTATTGATATTCCTGTTCCAAGAAGTATCGATGCCGCAAAAGATTTTTTCATTCCCTTTATATCTTTCGCACCAAATCTTTGTGCAGTTATAATTGCAAATCCGTTGGCAAGTCCAAGCAGAAATCCTATAATAAGATTACTTACTGTACTTGTCGAGCCAACAGCTGCAAGTGCATCTTCACCAAGAAAAGAACCTACAATCCTTGTATCTGCAAGACTGTACGTAAGCTGTAACAGATTTGCAAGAAAAATAGGAAACGCAAAAGATAAAATAAGCGAAGATGGTTTGCCTTTTGTCAAATCTTTCATATATTTAATTCTCCTATACTTCTAATTCTATGACTATAGTCATGTCAGTTTTTATCGCAATATTCTTTTATTGTCGCAAGAAGTTTATCAAAATCAAGCGGTTTTGCCATGTGAACATTCATTCCCGCTGCAAGGCTCTGCTCAACATCATCATGAAAGGCATTAGCACTCATTGCTATAATAGCAACCGTTTTTGCATCTGGTCTGTCCATTTTTCTTATATTTTTTGCTGCTTCAAGTCCACCCATTACAGGCATCATAACATCCATGAGAACAACCTTGTACTCTCCATATTGCGATGTTTCAAATATTTTAACAGCTTCTTCCCCATTGACAGCCGGCATAACCTGTGCACCGGCTCCTTCTATTATAAATCTTGCAATTTCCATATTAAGCTCATTATCTTCAGCAATAATAATTTTATTTCCGTCAAGCCTAATTTTTTCATCTGCAGCTATTTCCTGTTGTCTGCTTTCATATGAATCATCTATCTCAAAAGGTATTTTTACATAAAATGTTGTTCCATATCCCTGTCTGCTGATAAATTCGATAGTTCCTCCCATCTGGACAGTGAGCTTTTTTGATATTGCAAGACCCAGCCCTGTTCCTGCATATGTTGTGCGTGCCCTGGTTTTTTCCTGTGCGAATGGTTCAAATGCTTTTTTCTGAAAATCTTCACTCATTCCCTGTCCATTATCAGTACAAACAAACTCAAACATTATATTTTTTTCATCTATCCTGTTTTCTGTGCAGCTGACCCTTACATATCCTCCACGCTTATTATACTTTACAGCATTAGATACAATATTTTGAAGTATCTGTTTTATGTGAAGTGAACTTCCTATAAGATGGTCATTTTCTATATTAAGCGGAGCTTTTATATAATCCACGCCACTTTCATTTGCCTGCATTTCTATGACACTGTCAACCTCCATCAGTAGTTTTGAAAGACAAAATGGCTCTTTTGTAAGAACTATCTCACCTGATTCAAGTTTATTCATATCCAGAACATCATTAACCAATTCAAGTAAAAATCCTGATGCCGCCATTATCTTATCAAGACATTCTTCTGCTTTCTTTCTATCATTCAGATAAAAACGGCATATTTCAACCATTCCTCTTATACCATTAATAGGAGTTCTTATATCATGACTCATGCGTCTGAGAAAATCAGTTTTGGCAACGTTGGCCTTTTCTGCCTGCTGTGCAGCTGCCTTTAACTGATGCTGATATTTTAACTCACGAAGCTTTTCTTCTGTAATATCACGAAAAAGCATGAGAATAGCAGCTATATGCCCATTTTTATCATAACTTTGCGGAACAATTGCAATCATATACCATCTGCTGTTGATATTTTCAACAGTATATTCAAGATAACGGCTCTGCTCCAGACGTGTCATAAGTGTATTAATATCTGCAAACTTCCTGAATGAATCTCTTTGAGACGGAATAATCCGGTTGCTTGTATAGTCTTCAAGCATCTGTTTTACGTTATGTTTCTGGTCAAAAATATAATCGAGCTTTTCCGGAGTCTTTATAAGTTCCCACTGGTCATTCTTAATATCAATAAGAATAAGTGCAGAATATATGCTGCTTATCGACCTGATTATACGAAACTGCTTGTCAAGCTGTCTTGTGTTTATATAAAGTATATGCTGCCTTATTGCCATGGCAAGAACAAGCATCATTATGTATGCACCCGTACAGAATATAACCGCTTTTGTACGGTTACTGTAAATTGATGATGATGGAAAAAATACATATATTCCATATCTTCCATATATCATCCTGCTGCCATACCACTCAGACTGTGACGAACCAAACTTTACCATTTTGTTGCCATCATCATTCCAGTCCCCCAAAAAAGCATCTTGATATTCGCTTAAAGTCTTCCCCTGATATTCCTCAATATTACAATTAACAATTTTATCATCACACGATATAAAAACAATTCCATCATTTTCAAATGTAAAATCCGTTATAAGTGATTCCATTGTTATATCACCATTGTTTTCAAATCCCGGCTGTTTCTTTTCATATGCAGCAACAATTCCACATTTATCTCTTCTCGAAACGACTGCCATATCATATTCACCATCATCAAGTTCAATTCTTGTCATGTATGATTTCAACGGGTATTCTATAATCTGTGTAATAACATTATTATCGATATTAGCACTGTCAGAAATCTTTTTCCACCATATGTCCGAATCCTCAGTAAAATGTTCACAATTCATATCCGAATCAAATATACATATTCCTCCGAGTCTCTGTTCATAAACATAATCCTCGAAAAAACTTTCATCATATGCTTCTTTGTCAAGGCTTCTGGCTGCTTCTGTCGTTTTATCAAGCAGTCTGTACAAACTCTTTACTTTGTCATTTTCTTTATAATCTTCATATCTTAAAATTCTTGACTTTGCAAAAAGAAGCGTTTTGTCTGCTGCTTTTTCTGTCCTGCGTACATCATACACTGTAAAAAGACCATATACCGCAAATATCAGAAACAATCCTATAAATGTCACAGTATATACCATCTTAACGCTTATCTCACCTTTTTTTATAGCTCTCATTTAATCATCCCCCATAAATATATCTGCGTTAATTCCATATGATTCAGCAATTTTTTTAATTGTTCCATCATCTATCATCTGCTTTAATATATCATTAAGCATATCCGGAACATCATCAGATCTCCCCTTTTTAAATGCAACTCCAAGTTCAGATTTATATAATATCTCATCAAGAATAATAAACTGCTGCGGATTAGTATCAACAAATCTTTTAATTGCAACCTCATGTCCTGCCGCAGCATCTATATATCCTTTTCTCAGACTCGCATATAATTCACTCATTGTAGACATGCTGTAAACAGCAGAAACTCCCTGAATTCTATCATCTTCACCACTTAATATGATATGTTCCGGTTTTGATGTTGACTGCACTGCAATTCTTTTGCCCTTTAAATCAGCAAATGAATTGATTTCTCTGTCTTTCCTTACAACAATAACCTGACGGCTGTACATATATGGTCCCGCCCATCTGTAATCATCAGTTCTTCCGCTCATTGTAAAACTTCCCCACAGACAATCAATCTCATTACTGTCAAGAAAGCTATCCTTCCTGTCCCATGTAATCTGCTTAAAAACAGGTGTTATCCCCAGCCTGCGGCACGCTTCCTTTGCAATATCCACATCAATACCAACATTTTCACCAGACTCATCAATGTAATTATATGGTTCATAATTGTCACTCCCGATTACAAGACTGACAGCACTTATTCCTGACGATTCTTCAGCTTTAATCATATCATCTTCATCTGTATCATTGCTTTCCGAACATCCTGTTAAAAGCAGTATACAAACCATCATTAATACCAAAATATACTCACATGTCTTCTTAAAAATATCTCCTCGCATACATCTCTCCCCATTCTTTATAACCGTATCAATTAATTTACTGTATATTTATTATACAGCAAATATCATAAATTACAATTACAATTTTTATCTGTATGTTTTATTTTTAAAAAAACACAATATACTTAATATTATTAACTATATTATGGCATACACAAAATTATGGTGCAAAAAAAGAAGACAGAATACGACGCCGCATACTAAGTACCGTCATCACAACTTCTGTCTTCTGTATTATAATAAGCTCCCTGCAGCTATATTTGCAAGTCCGCTCATGATGATATCATAGACATTTATTATTATTTACAAGACAAAAAAATTTAAAAATGATACATTTGGGGACGTCTGTCACGAAACAGCCCCCAGCTCACTCTCAAATCACGGTTTTCATCTAAATCCGACTCGCCATATACTATTTCTTCTTTATCACGCGATGCCTGCATAACAATTTCTCCTGTGGAATCCGTGACAAATGAAGAACCATAAAATACAAGTGAAGATTTCTGTCCGCCATTTTCATCTGATGGCTCTACATACTCTTCTCCGATTCTGTTAGCAGCGACAACCGGAATTACATTGCAGGCTGCATGTCCCTGCATACATCTTCTCCAATGTGGCATACTGTCAACTTCAAGAATCGGCTCAGAACCTATTGCTGTTGGATAAAATAATATTTCCGCTCCCTGAACAGCCATTCCTCTCGCAGTTTCCGGAAACCACTGGTCCCAGCATATTCCGATTCCTATTTTACCATATCTTGTATCCCACACCTTAAATCCTGTATCTCCCGGTGTAAAATAAAACTTTTCCTGATAATAATGGTCATCCGGAATATGTGTTTTTCGGTAAATTCCAAGAACACTCCCGTCTGCATCGATAACTGCAGTCGTATTATAAAAAACATTTACGTCTTTTTCATAAAAACTTATCGGAAGCACAACTTCAAGTTCAGCCGCAACTTTTTTAAAATGATTAACCGCTTCATCTTCTTCTAAACTGCGTGCATATAAATAATAATCATAATTTCTTTCCTGACAGAAATATTGTCTTTCAAAAAGCTCCGGCAGAAGAATAATCTTTGCTCCTTCTGATGCTGCTTTGCGAACCATTTTATCCGCTTTTGCGATATTTTCTTCTACAGATTTTGTGCATTGCATCTGGATGCCTGCGTATTTTACTTTTCGCATTTTATCTCTCCTCAAATTTTCAAAAATATAATATCAGTCAAAACCTTCCGCTTTCGGTATCTGCTGTGTAATGCAGTGTATATTGCCGCCTCCGACAATTATATCCCTTGCATACACTGGAATTATCTGTCTTTCAGGAAATGCCTCCGATAAAATATCACATGCTGCTTTATCGTTTTTATCACCAAACTGGGGAACTATAACTGCTTTGTTTGATATATAAAAATTGACATATGATGCAGCAAGTCTCTCTCCTGCTTCCCTTTCATCCTCACCGTCCTCAAATTCAAGTCCTTTAAGGTCATACTCCGTTATGCATATATGATTTGAAGGAATTGGAAGTTTCCTAACCTTTATTTTTCTTCCTTTCGCATCTGTTTCATTTTCAAGAACTTTAAGACATGACATGCTCATCTCGTACTGTGGATCATTTTTGTCATCCGTCCATGCAAGAACAACCTCACCCGGCGATGTAAATGCACACACGTTATCCACATGCTCGTTGGTTTCGTCATTATATATTCCACAAGGAAGCCATATTATTTTGTGGACATTGCAATACATTTTAAGTTTTTCTTCAATCTGTGGCTTTGAAAGTCCCGGATTGCGTCCTTTGCTTAAAAGACAATTTTCTGTAACAAGAAGTGTTCCTTCTCCATCTGTGTGTATAGAACCGCCTTCAAGAACAAATGGTGCTGCATTGTAATAATCACATCCGAAATGCTTCATAAACTCTATCGCAATCTTATCATCCCTGCTCCAGTCAGCATACAATCCATCATACTCACCGCCCCATGCATTGAACTTCCAGTTAATTCCTCTTAAAATTCTATCTTTATACGAAACATCAGCATCGCCGCTTACGACAAATGTCGGTCCTGTATCTCTTGCCCATGCATCATCGGAATCCATAATAACTAATCTTATTTTGTCCGAAAGCATTTGAAGTGCATTTTCATACTGTCTTTCTGAAACCAGCATATAAACCTGTTCGCTTTCTACTATCGCTTCTGCTATGGAACAAAATGCCTTTCTCGCCTCTCTTGCTTCATATGCCCACGACCCCGGTCTTTCAGGCCAAATCATAATACATCCATGATGCTGCTCAAATTCCGCCGGCATACGAAATCCGTCGTAAGCTGGATTACATAATAATTCACCCAATTTACAATCTCCTTTTAAACTCATCGTAATCAAAATGTTTCCATACCCTGCAATCGCCATTTGCATCCATAATTGCAATGTCCGGCAATGGTATTCCGTTAAATGTATTGTTTTTTACCATTGAATATATTGCCATATCCTCAAATACAAGCCTGTCTCCTGCATTTACTTCTGAATCAAACTCATAATCACCGGTTATGTCACCTGCAAGACATGTATATGACGATAATCTGTACCTGAATCTTCCATCAGCAGGCTTTTCCCATATATCGGCATTGATATCATCAAGCCTTACGGCATCTCTTAATGGCGGCACATATGGCATTTCAAGCACATCCGGCATATGACATGCTGCTGATGTATCAAGTATAAGTGTCGTTATCCCGTTTTCCACCTTATCAAGAACTGTTGTTACAAGATAACCGGCATTTAATGCAACAGCCTCTCCGGGTTCGACATAAACATCCACATTATAAGTTCTTTTTACATGATTTATGCAATTTTCAAGCCTTTTTATATCATAATCATCCCTTGTTATATGATGTCCGCCGCCAAAGTTGACCCATTTTATACTGTCGGACCGCATCAGAAAGCCGAATTTTTCTTCAACAACATTTAGAGTTTTCTCTAAATCATCGGAATTCTGCTCACATAGTGTATGAAAGTGAATACCCTCCATTCCGGCAAGTGCATCAGGATTTTTCTGCAGTACTTTTTTCAGATTTTCTTCTGTTACTCCAAGTCTGCTGCCCGGGGCACATGGATCATATATTGCATGATCTCCCTGTGTTGAATGCTCAGGATTAACACGCAGTCCGAAGCTCACTCTGTTATTTATACACTTCTCTTTATGGCATATAAGCTGATTTACTGAGTTAAAGACAACATGGTCACATATTTTTACAAGTTTATCCATATCTTCATCTGTAAATGCAGGTGCAAAAACATGATTTTCTTTTCCCATGCACTCATGCCCGAGTTCTGCCTCAAAAATCCCGCTTGCCGTTGTTCCGCTTATGTATTGCGATATAAGCGGATACAACGCATATGATGAAAATGCTTTCTGTGCAAGAAGTATATGACACCCCGTATGCTCTTCGACACTCTTTAATATTTCAAGATTATGTATAAGTTTTTTTTCATCAATAACATAAGCGGGTGTCTTTAACTCATCAAATTTCATAATAATTCTCCTTGTAATCCGCAAAAATTATCCGTTTACGGCACTTTAATATCAATCAACCAGTACGGGATTTTCATCAACTTTCCACGGAAGTCCGTATTTGTTAAGTGCGTCCATATATGGGTCAGGATCAAACTCGTCTGTCGTAAATACACCCGGCTTATTCCATATTCCTTTTGCAACAAGCATTGTTCCAATCATCGCAGGAACACCTGTCGTATAAGAAATAGCCTGTGAACCGACTTCTCTGTAACACTCCTGATGGTCGCATACATTGTAAATATATATTTTTCTTTCTTTTCCGTCCTTAATTCCCGTAAATATACAGCCAATATTAGTCTTTCCGACTGTTCTTGGACCGAGAGAAGCAGGATCTGGAAGAAGTGCTTTTAAAAACTGTATAGGAACTATCTGCTGACCGTTAAATTCAACAGGATCTGTTCTTAACATACCTACATTTTCGAGGCATTTCATGTGTGTAAGATAACTCTGTCCGAATGTCATAAAGAAACGGATTCTCTTAACATGAGGAATATTTGCGGCAAGTGCTTCTATTTCTTCATGGTGCAAAAGATACATATCCTTCATTCCTACGCCCTCAAAATCATATTCACGCTTGATTGACATAGGCGGAATCTCAACCCAGTGTCCGTCTTCCCAATAAGAACCCGGTGCAGAAACTTCCCTCAGATTTATTTCAGGATTAAAGTTTGTTGCAAAAGGATAACCGTGATCGCCACCGTTGCAGTCGAGAATATCTATTGTATGTATTTCATCGAAATAGTGTTTCTGTGCATATGCTGTAAATACACTTGTAACACCCGGGTCAAAACCAGTTCCCAAAAGTCCCGTAATTCCTGCCTCTTTATATTTTTCCCTGTAAGCCCACTGCCATGAATAGTCAAAATATGCTGTAAAACCGAGGCGTTTGCATCTTTCCTCATACACCTTTCTCCACTCAGGATTATCCGTATCCTCACACTCATAATTCGCAGTGTCAACATAAGGAACTTTGCATGCAAGACATGCATCCATAATCGTTAAATCCTGATACGGAAGTGCAACATTAAGAACAACATCAGGCTTGAATTTATTTATCAATGCAATAACCTCATCTGTGTTATCCGCATCAACCTTTGCTGTTGTAATGTTTGTCTTTGTATTTCCCTTTAATTCTTCTGCAAGCACATCACACTTGCTCACTGTCCTGCTCGCAATACACAAATCAGTAAATACATCACTCACCTGACATATTTTGTGAATTGCAACTGAGGCAACGCCTCCACATCCGATTACTAATACTCTGCTCATTATTTTTCCTCCTGTTCTAATAATTCTTCAACATACTTTGGAAGCATAAATGCTCCTGTATGAAGATTAGTTGTGTAATATTCTGTATATATGTCTCTTTTTTTCCACTCGTCTGCCTTAAAATCTTTAAGCGGATGATACTTCTTTGAAGCAAAACCGAAAAGCCAGTAACCTGACGGGCTTGTAGGTATGTGTGCCTGATATACCCTGCTTATCGGAAATGTGTGAAATACTTTTTTATGCATACTCCTGCATGCATCCTCATCCTCGTCATAAAATGGGCTTCCGTGCTGATACACAAGTATTCCGTCATCTTTTAACGCCTTGTAACAGCTTCCGTAAAATTCTCTTGTAAACAGTCCCTCAGACGCTCCAAACGGGTCAGTTGCATCATTTATGATAAGGTCATACTCATTCATTTTCGAGCGGAGAAATCTCAACGCATCATAATTGTATATATGCACTCTTTCATCATCAAGACCTATTGAGGTCTCCGGGAAATACTCCTTGCACACATCGACAAACATGCTGTCCTGCTCGACAATATCTATATTTTCGATATTGTCATATTGCAATAATTCTTTTGATACGCCGCCATCACCACCGCCAATGATAAGAACATTTTTCACATCAGGGTGCACCGCCATCGGCACATGCACAACCATTTCATTATAAATAAAGCAATCCTGCTCCGAAAATATAACGCTTCCGTTAAGTGTCAGGAATTTACCGAATTCAGGCGATTCAAACACATCTATCCTCTGATAATCGCTTTTTCCTGAAAATAACTGCTTTTCCACACGTATGTCAAACTTAACATGCGGCGAGTGCAGCTCCGAAAACCAAAATTCCATATTGCCCTCCAAATTATGCATTGTTCATTCTTTATATTTCATTTATTTTTTATATTTTTAATACATTCAGATATTCAAGAGCCGAATCTTCCATTCCCTGCATTGAACATCCTTTTTCAACGGAATATTGTATGTAATCAATAATTTCTTCCGTAATTTCCTCACCCGGTGCCAGTATCGGTATTCCAGGCGGATATGCCATTACAAATTCACCTGAAATATGACCTTTCGTATCGCGTATAGGCATTTTTATTTTTTCGGCATAAAAAGCTTCCTGCGGAGATGCAAGAACCCTCGGAAGAAGCATCTGCCTGTCTACCTCAAATCTTTTCTCTTCTTTTGAGTAAATACGGCTTATTTCGGCAAGTGCACCGACAAGACGCTCAATATCCTGAATCCTGTCTCCGATTGAAATGTATGCCATAATATTTCCTATATCACCAAACTCAATCTGGATATCATATTCATCCCTTAAAATGTCATAGACCTCTATTCCGTCAAGTCCTATATCTCTTGTATACACGCACAGCTTTGTGACATCATAATCGTATACCGTACCTCCGTTTACAAGCTCTTTACCATAAGCATAATAACCGCCTATTGAATTAATTTCATCCCTTGCATACTGTGACCACTCGCTAACTTTTGCAAATGACTGCCTTCCCCTTAATGCAAGATTACGCCTTGATATATCAAGGCTCGTCATAAGAAGATACGATGCACTTGTGGTCTGCGTGATATTGATAATTGTCTGGACATAATCCGCATTCATTCCGTTATTCGTCAGAAGAATTGAACTCTGTGTAAGCGAACCACCGGATTTGTGCATTGATATAGCTGCCATGTCCGCTCCCGCTTTCATAGAATTCATTGGAAGATTATCCCCGAAATAAAGATGTGTTCCGTGTGCTTCATCGGCAAGCACTTTCAATCCGTATGAATGAGCTATGTCACATATTCCCTTTATGTCAGAGCATATTCCGTAATATGTCGGATTATTTACAAGCACCGCTACTGCCCGCGGGTGCTCCTGAATCGTCTTTTCAACCTGTTCTACGGTTACTCCGAGTACGATTCCTAACTTTGCATTAATCTCCGTGTTAAGATAAACAGGTATTGCACCGCACAAAATCAACGCATTGATAACACTTTTATGAACATTTCTCGGAACAATAATCTCATCGCCTGCCTTACAGACTGAAAGTACCATATTCTGTACTGCCTGCGTTGTTCCACCAACCATAAAAAAAGCATGCTCTGCACCAAACGCATCTGCCGTCAGCTCTTCTGCCTCTTTTATTACCGAAACCGGATGACAAAGATTATCAAGCGGTTTCATTGAATTTACATCAATTCCCACACATCGTTCACCAAGTAAATCGACAAGTTCGGGATTACCTCTGCCACGTTTGTGTCCCGGAACATCAAACGGAACTATTCTTTTTTTTCTGAATCTTTCGATAGCCTCATACAATGGAGCTGATGCCTGTCTTTTTAAATCCATTTCCTCTCTCCCTGCCATTATATTATCGCAGCGGCCGTCAGATTTCCGTATAATACAAATTCTAAATTTTCGTAAAATACGGACTTTGGCTTGCTGCCAACGTAAAATGTGTGCCGTAAGGCACAAAAAGGCGTGATTAATTTAAAATTAATCACGCCTGTAGTATATTCAATCATTCTTTTATTAATCCCTGTACATGTACGTATACATATTACTTCATGTATACAAAGCACTGAGATTCTGACCTTTCAGAGTTTATCCAAGTAAGTCACTGTTACCGCTCTTATTGACCGTTTCACAAGATGATATGCACCTTCGCATGATAATTTTAAAAATCAACTTATAAAATTTGGGCTTCTAACCCAATCAATAATGTGTGCCCTTGTCACACTCGGCAACCGACCCGCCCGTCCGCAAGGCTTAACATGTAATATAACCATGTGGTCTGCATGTTGGATAACTCTTATCCAAATCTTTTTTAACTATAATATATCATTTTTTTAATGTCAACAAAAAAATTAAATTTTACTCAGATTTCACTTTATTTTTGCATTATTATGTAATATCACAAAAGATATTCCATAATTGCAGCTGTAACTTTATCATTAAGTTTCATAGACATGATATTGGACATAATAACATTTTTGTCCTCACCGGATGTAAATAATCTGTAAATACTTCTCTTGTCATTATTATCCATCTGTGCCTGCAGAAGAAAATCATATATTTTATCATTAACATTTTCACCGTTGTATACAAGATTGTTTTCTTCATTATCAGCAAATATTCCAAGCTCTGACGCACCATCACAGTTACATGTAACTGTCCATGTATTTGTTTTTATATCGTATTTGGCATTATCTGCATTTTCAAATCTTATACCACGTGCAAATCCTCTTAATATAAAACGGTACTTTCTGTTTCGTGGAATTACCGATAAGTCACCGCTTACATCTATGCTTATTTTTGCCTTATCTTCATTCCAGTCGAGCACAAACTCTGTCAAAGCATATTCGCCTTTTTCGTAGTCAAATCCATCTCCAGAATCTTCGTACATAACAAATGTATTTGATGCACCCGGACATATAA
Organism: Lachnospira hominis (ex Liu et al. 2021); assembly: GCF_014287955.1. GTDB lineage: Bacteria > Bacillota > Clostridia > Lachnospirales > Lachnospiraceae > Lachnospira > Lachnospira hominis. The sequence goes on from NZ_JACOPD010000001.1 coordinate 19,951, forward strand.
CCACATCAACTTTTTTCGGATTAATAATATCATTACTGCCACATTCCGAAGCAAGCGGTATTATTGCACCTGCACGTCCAAGCACAGGAATACTTTGAAGATTTCTACATAAAATCTGACTTTTTCCATTTTTACCGCCATTGTATACATCACCGGTAAATATATCTGTCCATATTCCGGCTGGTATAAAACATTCCTCACCGCTTTTTTGTGAATCTTCATCAATCTTTGTTGTAACAGGACACACAAGCATTTCACTACCAAGAAAATATTGATTTTTATAACTATATGCTTTCTCCTCAAATGGATAATAATAATACATTGGTATTATTACAGGAATATGCTCGCAATGACACCTGTAATTAAGTGTGTACATATATGGAATAAGTGCATGCCTGAATCTTAAAATCTTTTCCATATCACTGCAGTATGGCTCAGGATAATTCCATGGTTCTTTTCCACAGAACGGATTAGAGCTGCTGTGAAGCCTGTTTATCGGTGAAAACACACCAAACTGATACCATCTTAATGCAAGCTCATTGTCTTTATATCCGTTCATATGACCGCCTATATCATGACTCCACCACGTATATCCCACATTTGATGCCGTTGCTGTAAAATAAGGCTGAAATTCAAGCGATTTCCATGTAACTATCGTATCTCCAGAAAATCCTATCGGATACCTATGGCTTCCAAGTCCGCCATACCTCGAAAGAATAAGTCCTCTTCTGCCTCTTTTTTCCATATCTTTAAAATGAAAATAATTAAGCATCCATAATGGGTCAATTCCGCTTGCTCCTCCGTTGTTGCCCTGTTGCCAGTCTATCCACCAGAAATCAACTCCAGCATTTTCATGTGGATGATGTGCAAACTTAAAATACGCCTCAACAAACTCTTTGTTAGTCATATCAAACTCTATAGTTTTTTTACTGTCAGGATTAATTCCTAGATACTCTGCCATATCTTTATACATTTTTTCAAAATTACGGATACCTGATGCCGGATGGACATTAAGTGTTACATGATAATTATGTTCATGCAGCCATGACAAAAATCTTTCCGGATTCGGAAATAAATCATTATTCCATGTATATCCTGTCCATCCGCCGCCAGATTCCATCGGCACATCGACTATATGCCAGTCCATATCCATAACAGCAACGGAAAATGGTATATTTCTTTTTTCAAATTCCGTCAGCAGCTCAATGTAACTTTCTTCACTGTATTTCCAATACCTGCTCCACCAGTTTCCAAGAGCGTATCTTGGAAGAAGAGGAACAGCCCCCGATAATTTATAAAAATCACGCAGACACGCAAAATAATCACGCCCATATGCAAGATAATAAACATCAATCTCTTCATGTTTCCTTTTTGATGGCATATTTTCTTCATTAAACACAAACGATTTGCTGTCATCAAAAAATGTCCTTCCACTCTTATCCATAAGCCCGTATTCAAGTTCAACTTCCCCGTCAGCCCTGTCAAGAGTTCTCATTGTGCCTTTGAGATTATGCTCACGAGGCGGAAAACTATACGTCTTTGCACCAAAATACCACCTTCCACCGTAATTGGTAAAATCATATTTTACATCTATAAAAAGTCCTTCTTCACTAAATTTCTTTTTATCGTATATCATATGAAATGCTTCTGTCTCTATCTCAAGGCGGTCGTCACTTTGTGTCACTGTATATTCCGGTACCGGAAATTCCCTGTTAAGCACAGTCTGTGTCTGTAAATCTTCAAACACACCAGTCTCTGAATATTCCATTCTCATCATAAATGGTGTAAGCACCGAAAAACGATATTTTTCCCCCTGAACAATACATGCTTTGTTACAACAACTTTCAGCCATTTTTTTCCTCCGTTATTAAGATAATCTTTACTTAAAGATTAACACAGTCAGTTATCTTTGTCTCTGTAAATAAAAATCAAAAATGCAAATAATACAGAAAAAAAGCTCCAAAACCCTATCAATTTTAAAATCATTTCAGGGTTCTGGAACTCTCTTCTATAAATTATTTGTATTCTACATAATCAACAGTAACATATCCTGCTTCTGTTTTTTTGCTGCTATCATGGCATGCAAACATACCGCTCTTTACGCCAACCCAGCGTCCTGCTTTTGCCTCTGTTTCAATCGCCTTTGTATAATTTACACCGTCAAAACTGTACTCAAGTATAAGTTCTTCCAGCGGTGCATCTTTTACAGGAAGTCCAAGCTCATAATGTGTTATGTGCTCTTTTACGTTCACTTTGTATCTGAACCATATTGTCTTATTTGCATCTGTAAAATCAGAATCTTTAAGAGCTGTTGTCTTTTCAGCTTTTTCGTCTGTATATGCCGCATCGCAGTCAAAATCCTGTAAACCACGCACAAATTTCATTTCAAGATTTCCATTATTATTTGTAACAGAAATTGCAATATATTTCATTCCAAGTGAAATATAACCAGCTGTATCGCCGTCTTTTAATTCTGCAAGATTCATCTTTGTCTCTGCACAAAATTCCGGTGCCGGCCACTTCTGTAACAAAAGATTACGTAAATCGCCAAGAGGTCTTAAAGGTGAAGCTGCAACTGCATTTAACTTTAACTGATTATTTTCAAGTGAATACCACGAATCTTCAAAATTGGCATTCCACTGCCACTGCATTCCAAGCTTATCACCTGTGAAATCGTCGCTTGCATCAGGCTCGCATACCGGATACAGATTCTTATCTGCAAGTTCTGCTTCACTCTTTCCTATATCAGGTTTCTTATATTCCATAACCGGTTCGCCATAGTCGTTACCCGGCTTGTTTACACCGATTACAGGCCAGTCATTCTCCCAGTGCATAGGCTGGAGATGAACTATTCTTCCGCCTGCATATACATCCTGAAAATGTAAGAACCAGTCCTCGCCGGTCTGTGTATCTACCCAGGCACCCTGATGAGGACCATTTACAGGTGAGTCACCCTGACGCATAACAACCTTGTACTCATAAGGTCCAAATACATTCTTTGAACGAAGAACTGTCTGCCATCCAGTCTTAACACCTCCGGCAGGTGCAAATATATAATACCAGCCATTTCTTTTATACATCTTAGGTCCTTCAATTGTAACCTGGTCATTCTCGTTACCGTCAAAAATCTTGACTTCATCGCCGATAAGTCCCATGCCGTCAGGCTGCATCTCAACCATATGAAGCACACTCTTATAACCTATACGGCTCTTTGCCACACCTGCTACAAGATATGCTTTTCCATCATCGTCCCAGAAAGGACATGGATCAATCCAGCCCGCACCCGGTCTTATATTAACAGGTTTGCTCCATTTTCCAAACGGATCTTTTGTCGTAGTCATATAAATTCCCTCATCAGGCATAGGGAAACATACATAATATGTACCCTCATGATAACGGATTGAAGGTGCCCACACACCACAGCCATGAATAGGATTTCTGTATCTGAATTCAGGAATCTTGTCCAAAACATAATTAACTACTTTCCAATTTACCAGATCTTTTGAGTGAAGAACCGGAAGTGCCGGTGCATTACAAAAAGATGATGAAATCATAAAATAATCATCTCCGACTCTTATTGCATCAGGGTCTGAATAATCGGCATAAAGAACCGGATTGCGGTAGTTACCATTTTTTAAATCTGCAAGCCACATAAAAAACCTCCATATAACTGTAAAATAATTTTCTGTAATTTATACTTAGATATTACCGCATTTCCGTAAAGATTTCCATATGTTTTGCCAAATTCTTTTATAAAAGTTTTGTGTTAATTTTTAGGAACTATGAATGTCATAGCCTTACCCCAGAAGCTCGGTGAATATGACACTTCAAGTTCTTTCCAGTCAGACGGCACTTCATATACGATAACGCCGCTTAACTTCTTTCCCGGGGCAACCGTGCCGTCAAGTGTCTTTTTACCATTTTTGTCCCATGCCGATGCACCTGTCATGCTCTGGCTTATCGCATATCCGTCACAATAAGCATTGAAACTTACATAAGAACTTACATTAATCTCATTTTTTGAATTATTGGCAATCTCAAACTCACAACCCACAAATACATATCCGTCCTGCGGTGTAAAGAAATCTGCTCCTCCAAATTCTTCTGCATTGACAAGTGTCATCTGAACAGATTTTAACTCAGCCGTATCGCCAATTCCGAATGTCGTCTTATCGCTTGAAGGTGTTGTATTTGAACTTACTCCCTGTGAAGCACCGTCTGATGACGAAACCTTTTTTGCACTGCTGCCGCCTGCCGCAGCACCGATAATAACAATTACTGCAATCACAATTACAACTATAGGCCATTTTTTCTTTTTCATTTAATACTTCCTCCTGATATTTTAAAAGTTTTAGAATCAAATCTTCTAAGTCTGATTAAGGATAGCATTATATCAGGAGGATTTGTTATGCTGCCAGCACAAACATTACGGCAACCATAAGTACAATAATAGCAATTGCGGCAATAAACCATACCACAGCGGCAGAAATGAATTTTAACAGATTATTTTTCGATTTTCCAAACGGAAGCCTGCTCCTCATTCCAAGATAATCTGTCACCAGAAAAACTGTCATAAGCAGAATCAGGAAAAAAGCAATTCTTGCACAATTAGTTTCAAGCGGTGGCGACTGTGAACCATCTTTTTCTGTCATATTCATAGTCATGGTAAGCCATACCATAAAGCCATAACCCAGTACAGCTGTAATCATTTTCCACCATATAAGAGTACGGAATCCCGGTAAAAATCTGGGATTAGGCTTTATGCCCGCAATATTAAGCTGCGAGTCAAGAAACGATTTTTTATATTGATTTCCACTCTGCTGACGCATTCCAAGTACAACCATTATATCATTCATCAGCTCCCCGACATCATTATAGCGGTTCTGCGGCTCAATATTGGTACATTTCTTCACAATCTCCCTGAATCCGTGTGACGTGCACAACTTATCTTTTGGAAATTGTCCGGTAAGGCATACATTAATAAGCACACCCAGTGCATATATATCTGTTCTTTTATCCGACTGTCCAAAACCGAACTGTTCCGGTGCCGCATAATTTTTTGTGCCAAAAAGAATCGTATCTTCACTGCTGTTTTCATGAAATTCTTTTGCAGAATTAATGTCTATTATTTTCATGATGTTGTCATTGGTAATCATGATATTAGACGGTTTAATATCACGATGGATAAATGCAGGAACATGACTGTGCAGTAAACTAAGTGCCCTGCACAGTCTTATCGCAATGTCTCCTGTCTCCTTTTCGCTGAGCATGCCCCGCTTTCTTATAATCTCTTCCAGCGTATCACCGTTAATATACTCTTCAATTACAATAAGATGATTATCCTTCTCAACACATTCATATATTTTCGGGTAAAATGCACTTCCTGTGCTTTTTATGTATTCATAAACATCCTTGTTATATACAGAAAGTGTCTTTTTCACATATATTTTTTTATCTTCTACATTCTGGACATAATATACGTTATGTTTTTCATTAACCGTTCCTATAACTTTAAAATATGACAATCTGCACTCATTTTCAATTTCGCTGCTCATAATTCACCTTCAACTTGCATACTTCATTTTTATTAATTATACTATAATAAACAATTTAATCAAACGCAAAGGAAATTTTGACTTATGATTTCAGACAAAAGAACTTCCGGGCTTCTTGGGCAGCTTGGAAATATAAAAAATGATGAAGAATTTGAAAAATATATTTCTGAAAATACATTTAACAACTATTCTGATGACAAAAATAATGCACTCACATTTTCAGCTTATTACAATTCAATTCTGGCAGAAAAAAGTATTCCATTAAAAAATGCTATAAAAGAAAGCGGTCTGCCCGATTATGCTTATCAGATAGTAAACGGAACACGCAACAATCCCGGCAGGGAAAAAATCATATGTCTCTGCATAGCCGCACACATGAATATTACAGAGACAAAGAGAGCTCTTGAAATTGCACAGGCAGGAATTCTTTATCCAAAAAATATACGTGACGCCATTATTATAAAACATATAAATACAGATGATTTTTCTGTTATGAATATTAACTGTGATTTGGATAAACACGGCCTTCCATGTCTTAATGATATAAAATAATGAACTATATAAAAAGCTGCCGCCAACGGATATCTGACATTTCCCTTGACGACAGCTTTTATTTTACGGATACATATTTAAAATATTATTAATTACATTCTTTTGATTCTTTCAATAGCCTCGACTGTATTCTCATATGAACCAAATGCAGTCAGTCTGAAGTATCCTTCACCGCTTGGACCGAAACCTGAACCAGGTGTACCAAGTACATTAGCTTTTTCAAGAAGATAATCAAAGAAATCCCATGATGACATATTATCAGGTGTCTTTAACCAGATATATGGTGCGTTTACACCGCCTGATACAGAATATCCTGCCTCTTTAAGACCTTCCTTGATAACCTTTGCATTCTTCATATAGTAAGCAATCTGTTCTTTTGTCTGATTTTTGCCGGCTTCTGAATATACAGCCTCACCTGCACGCTGAACGATATAAGGAGCACCATTAAACTTAGTTCCGTGCCTTCTTGCCCAAAGGCTGTGAAGTGTTGTCTCACCACTCTTTAAATCTCTAGGAATTACAGTAAATCCAAGTCTTAAACCTGTAAATCCTGCATTCTTAGAAAAGCTTCTAAGCTCAATGGCACATGTTCTTGCACCTTCACACTCATAGATTGAATGTGGAACATCATCTTCTGAAATATATGCTTCATAAGCCGCATCATATATGATAACTGCACCTACTTTATTAGCATAATCAACCCATTCCTGAAGCTGTGATTTTGTGATAGTTGAACCTGTAGGATTGTTAGGAAAACAAAGGTAAATGATATCAGGTGTTTCCTTTGGAAGCTCAGGTGCAAAGTCAGTTGCTTCTGTACATGGCATATAGATTACATTGCTCCACTTCTGCTGGTCAGCAAGATAATCCCCTGTTCTTCCTGACATTGCATTAGTATCAACATATACCGGATATACAGGGTCACAAACTGCAATTTTATTATCTACGGAGAAAATATCCCCAATGTTACCTGAATCAGACTTGGCACCATCACTTACAAAAATTTCATCTGCAGAAATATCACATCCACGGCTCTTGTAATCATTTTCAGCAATTGTGCTTCTTAAAAATTCATATCCCAAATCAGGTGCATAACCACGGAATGTCTCTGCGTGAGCCATCTCATCAACTGATTTATGCAATGCATCGATTATTGCAGGTGCAAGAGGCTGTGTTACATCGCCAATACTTAACTTGATAACTTTCTTGTCAGGATTGGCTGCCGTAAATGCGGCAGCTTTCTTTGCAACTGTTGAAAAAAGATAACTTCCCGGCAATTTGAGATAATTGTCATTAATCTTAAACATTTTATTTCTCCTTTTCAATCATTCAATTTGTGATTTATTATACATCAACAAAAGTCATGCCACAACTTTTTTATTTTAGTTATTTTGCGTCAGATGATAAAATTCCTCATCTTAATACATTCTTAAATGCCACTGTGAAACCAGAATACTTTTACAGGAGTACATCCTTCTTTCGTTCTTAATGTGTGTTTTACTCCCGCAAGTGCAACAAATGAATCTCCCGCCTTTATCGGAAATACCAAATCATCAAGCTTGGCAAAACCTTCACCTTCAAGCACATAAAAGCCTTCCTGGTCATCATGTGCACCCGGATGGTCTGAAAATTCTGTATTTGCATAAATTGTTGTTCCTGAAGCACATCCGTTTACACAACCATTTTCTGTTGTAAGAAAACGATATGTTCTCTGATTCTCTCCCTGCTTTTCTATTACTTCTTCCGCTGTTATATATGGCTTCATATTTTTCCCTTTCTTTTGCTTATTTAAAATGACTTTATTTTATTAATCAAATAACCTTCTGTATAACAAATGTGCCACACAGATTTTTAAAAAATGGGACGTACATAATTCTTATGCACGTCCCCATCATTTTACTTATTCTGATATCTTAATAATTCTGTATATGCAAGAAGGAATGGTCCAACACCCTTTGCATCATCTTCAACGATTGGTTCTGACATGTAATAATCATATGTACCCGGTCTTCTGTCTTTACCGCCAAGTCCGGCAACAAGACAAATTCCTCCAAGTGACATCTCGCCTTCTTTTGTCTTTAAATACTTGTCACAGATACCATCAATAGCTTTCTTAGCATATTCTACATATGATTCAGGAAGAATGCCAAGTCTTACACCTTTAAGCAATGCATATGCCATAATTGAGCTTCCGCTTGTCTCAAGATAATTCTTGTCCATTCCGCCATAATTAACTATCTGATACCACATACCGCTCTCATCCTGATATTTAATCATTGAATTAATCAAATCAACAAATGCATCCTGTAACATCTTAACTTCTGCATCAAACTTATGGTCTGAATTGTCTACAATTTCGAGGCTGTCAAGAAGTGCCATTGAATACCAGCCAATTGCACGAAGCCAGCTGAGCTGTGAAAGGCCTGTTACCTTATCACACCAGAATGCTTCTCTGCTTGTATCCATTGCATGGAAATATAATCCGTTAAGTGGATTTCTCATATTTTCAATTACAAACTTAAACTGTGAGAAAATATCATCATAGTTCTTTCTGTTATTAAATCTTGTCTCATATTCAAGATAAAATGGCTGTCCCATATACATGCCATCAAGCCATACCTGATTTGGATATATATCTTTATGCCAGAAATTGCCAGATTTACATCTTGGCATAATCTCTATCTGCGAATAAACAAGGTCAATTGCTTTTCTGTACTTTTCTTTTCCTGTGAGGTCATAAAGTTCAAAAAGTGTCTTACCCGCATTAACATTATCGATATTTTTCTCACCAACATTATATCCGTCAATTGTTCCATCCTCAAATACACGATAATCAATAAAATCGTCTGCAAATTTAAGATATTTTTCGTCTTTTGAAATTGCATACATCTGAAGTACGGCCTTAATCATACATCCATCAATATAATTCCATTTAGATTTAAGTCCCTGCTTAATCTTTTCAATATTCCACATTGGTGCTTCAGGTGTGCTTTTCTCTAAAAGCTCGTCAATATACTTAACAATAATATCCATTTTCCTTCTCCTTAAAAATTACATTGCTAATTTTGTTCATTATACTACATTTGCAAAAATTTTACAATAAATTTAACCAATTATATCACTTATATTATATCTGATTATTTTACAGGTTTTGCATCATTAGTTTTATCATTTTCCGTATAAGACAGTTTTATGACATCACCCACATTATATTTTATTATCTCAGGATTTTCTATCACATTGACATCAAATATTGCATCCGAAGAGTCAATAGTTATATAAAAATGAGAATTGCCATCAACTACTGTCTGTATTATTTTTGTTATTGTTCCGGAAATGTTTTTCTCTTCCTGCTTTTCCTGCGTTATGACACCACTCTGTGACATCATTTTAATATAATTAGCTTCACATTCACTCACTGTTTCGCCGATTGCAACATTCTGATATTTTTCAATATTAAGCATAGCATAAGATTTTACAAGTCCGGCACTGTCCTTTAAAGCCATGAAATATGTCGGCTCACCTCCTACATTAAGAAGCAGCGGAAATGTTGCCGTATAATTAAGATGCTGCACTTTTCCCTCAGCCGAACTCATCGCAGAATTCTCTTCTGCACCGGAAATCTCATAATAACGTGTCTCCATGGTTCTCTGGTTCATAAGAACAAAACCTACGTTGGATTTATCCTGTCCTACTGATGTTATACCGGTATAAACCCATACATCATCATCAAGAGCTATATAATTATAGCCGTCAGTAGTTTTCACACAATCTTTCTGACGCAGTACACTGTTTAAAAATCCGTGTTTGAGTGTTCCATAATAATCATATAGATTTATAAGCATATCAGCCGAATAAACCTTGTCTACCCACTGTGGAACTTCACTTACGTCATAATCCTGCATCTGTCCCGTAACAGCATTGCATAAAACAACACGGCCTACTGTAACACCACCGAAAAGTCCTACATTATATTTCTTTGCCGGACATATCCAGTACGGTGTTCCGTCATCATCAATCTCAAATCTTATATCATCAAACATATATGTCGGATACGCAAATCTTAAATGTCTGTATATATTTCTACCAAAATGGTCACTTGTCGAATATCTGATGCCTTTTTCAAGACGCACAACTTCAGCCTGCTGTGTTGTCATGTCAATTCTTATATATCCCGGTATTCCGTCTGATTTGTTAGTAAGCCACTTTATCAGGCTTCCATATTGTAAAGGTGAAACTCTCACAGGTTTGTTCTTATAATTAATCTGTGTATACATGTCATTTACTTCAAACTGCGATACAAGGTCAACCATTGTTCCCATAACACGATTACCAATTGTCTCTGCCGAATCCTTGTCAAGAATCGGAATCTGATCATACGAAACTTCTTTTATATCATCTTTAAAACTTCTTGTCTCAACATCAAGAAGCTTCTGATATTTTGAAGCATTTATAATCTTTGAAGATAATAGGCTTCCAATGGCAAAAACAGCAGCGACCACAATACATACTGCTGCCATTATCTTAAATATCTTTGCAGACTGCGGTGTCTTAAATTCTATACCAAATCTGTCTGCCGAAAAATACCCGCTCCCCGCACTCTGCGTAAAACGAGTCTGAAACAGCAGATATATAATCATTGCGGCAACAAGCACAACTATTATAAACTTCCAGAATCCCGGCGAATGAATATTAATTGCCGGAAGTGCTATATAATAATAAACCGATGCTACAATAAGAAGCAGTATTGTTCCTGCTATAATTGTTTTCGCTTTCCAGTTCTTCATACTATCCCCTTTCTATTTGCAAGAATATTGTTAAAAATCTCATCTGCCACATCTTCCTTACTCATAATCGGAAGCTCTTTTATCTCATCTTTTGTTATCAGTGTGACAACATTCGTATCCGTCCCGAAGCCTGCACCTTTGACTTTCACATTATTAGCAATTATCATATCAAGATTTTTCTTTTCAAGCTTTGCTTTTGAATTCTCAAGCATATGCTCCGTCTCCATTGAAAATCCGCAAAGGAACAGATTATCACGTTTCGTTTTACCAAGTGTGCCTATTATGTCATCCGTTCTTTCAAGTGCAATTGACATATCGCCGTCTTTTTTCTTGATTTTTTCATCTGCCACAACCGCCGGTCTGTAATCAGCAACCGCTGCAGCTTTCACTATTATATCTGCCGTTTCTGCCTCTTTTGTAACCGCCTCAAACATCTGTCTTGCCGATTCAACGTGAACCATTTTTACAAATGGTACATCCTTTAATTCCACAGGTCCCGATACAAGCGTTACATCAGCACCTCTTTCCATGGCATTTTTAGCAAGTGCAAAGCCCATCTTTCCTGTTGAACGGTTAGATATAAATCTCACAGGGTCAATCGTTTCTCTTGTCGGTCCTGCTGTGACACATACTTTAAGCCCTTTCATATCTTTCTCATGTGCAAGTTCTCTTAAAATATATGAAAGAAGCACCTCCGGTTCAGGCATCTTGCCCTCTCCCGTATCACCACATGCAAGATATCCGCTTGCTGGATTTATAACATCAATACCATAACTTTCAAGTCTTTTCATATTGTCTTTGACAACCGGATTGTTAAACATCCTCGTATTCATAGCCGGTGAAACTATTTTTTTACACTCACATGCCATAAATGTTGTCGTAAGCATATCATCAGCTATACCGTTTGCTGCTTTGCCGATAAAATTCGCCGATGCAGGAGCGACAAGAAATAAATCTGCTTTCTTTGCAAGTGAAACATGTTCTACGCTGTACTGAAAATTTCTGTCAAATGTATCTACAAGGCATTTATTTCCCGTAAGTGTCTCAAATGTAATCGGATTAATAAAATTACATGCATTTTCTGTCATAATTACATCAACATTACACGAAAGCTTTTTTAATGCACTTGCAAGACTTGCTATTTTGTATGCTGCAATACTTCCTGTGACTCCAAGAATCACATTTTTACCTTTTAACATATCTTTTCTCTCCCTTATCATGCGGCTGATACCGGAATTCATACCGTCACATATCTACCTGGTCTGCCGCATAAATATAAATCATTCTACATTTTTATCATATATTATCTTCAGACCCTTTAATAACAATGCATGGTCAACTATTATATCATGTCTGCACTCCGGCACAATCACCCTCGACAGTCCACCTGTTGCAACCACCTTGATTCCATGCGGATTTTCCTTTGATGCAAGCGGAATTCCGATTTCATCTGCCATTCTGTCTATCATTCCGTCTATACATGACGCATTGCCATAAACCACACCGCTCTTCATGCAGTCAAGCGTATTCTTGCCGATTACATGTCCGGGAGCTTCAAGGCTTATACGCGGGAGCTGTGCTGTTCTTGATGCAAGTGCATCAACCGATACACGTATTCCCGGAAGAATGACTCCTCCGGCATAGCTGCCTTTATCATCAACAATAGAAATTGTTGTCGCTGTACCCATATCAATAATCATTACCGGTGCACCATATTCTTTTATTGCTGCAACTGCATCAACAATCAGGTCACTTCCGACACGTCTTGGCTCATCCATATGTATATTAAGTCCTGTCTTCACTCCCGGTCCAACAACCATCGGTGTTATATCAATAAGCTTCTCGACTGCTTCACGGATTATATTTACAAGCTGTGGCACAACCGATGAAATTATGGCACCGCTTATCTGGCTGCTGTCAATTCCATAAAGTTCAAGCACCGTCTTTATAAGAACTACATACTCAAGTTCTGTCTTTTTCAGATCTGTTGCCAGTCTCTCTTCAAAATAAACTTTATCATCATCTATACAACCGATAACTATATTAGTATTTCCCATGTCAATCGCAAGAACCATTCCGCGTTTATTTGCTCTGTGAATATTATTATCTGTCATTTACCAATTCCTCTATTCCAAAAACTATTGTAACTTCAATTTTATTATAAAGTAAGATTGTCAAAATGTCTATTGACATTAAATCATTTTAAGACGAAAATAGTTTTATCAAAAATAAGGAGAATCTTGATTTATGAAAACTGGAATCGTATTTGAAGGCGGTGCTTTCAGGACTATATTTTCATGCGGCGTAATGGATGCTTTTCTTGAAAAAAATATTATGCCTGACTACATAATAGGTGTTTCCGCAGGTGCTGCATATGGCGTTTCATACGCCTCAAGACAGCCTGGCCGGAATTTGAAAATCATCCTTGATTACTGCGATGATAAGCGTTATATGGGTATCAATAATCTTCTTAATCCCAAAAATAAATGTTATTACGGACTCGATTTTGCATATGACACAATCCCTAATAAACTTGTTCCATTCGATTATGACGAATTTGACAAATACCATGGTGAATTTTATGCTGTTGTGACAAATGTTTTAACAGGTGAACCTGAATATATGAAATACACAACAGCCGACCGCAACAATCTTATCCTTAAAGCGACATGTGCCCTTCCAATTCTTTTTCCTAATATATATATTAATGACACACCTTACCTTGATGGTGGTCTGAGTGACTCAATTCCATATGAAAAAGCATTTGAAGACGGCTGTGACAGAGTTGTTGTAGTCCTGACAAGAGAATCAGGATATAAAAAATCAACAACATCATCTACAAAAGCTATGGCAAGAGCTTATCACCGCTATCCTAATATCGCGATAGACCTTGTGAAACGTGCCGGAAGATACAATCACAGCCTGAAAAAATTAAGACGTCTTGAAAAAGAGGGCAAAGTTATTGTCATACGACCTGACTCAACAGAAGGTTTTTCAAGACTTGAAAGAGACAAAGAAAAAATTCTTAATATGTATGATGAAGGATATGCCAAAGGAATTGACATATCCGGCAAAGTAGCTGAATTTTTTGCAAAATAAGGTGCAAATATTCATATACGCACCTTTTTCCATCTAAAAATTATGGCAGATAAAATCCTTTAATATTCCTATAGCTTCTCTTACCATATAATTAGTTATAAGAACTTTATCGCTGCCTGCGGCAATTCCATAAGTATTTGTTATGCCTTTTGCCGCAGCCAGCTTTTTTGCCCGGTATACATGAAAATTACTTGTGACAATGGCTGTCTTTGCTGTTGTATCATCCATCAGTTTTGCACTGTATCTCATATTCTGGTCTGTATTGTAAGATTTATCTTCCTGTATGATTCTTTCAGGGCTGATTCCTTTTTCAACGAGATAGTTAAACATAGCTTCTGCTTCTGTCGTATTTTCGCCGTTGCCTTTACCACCTGATACAATTATAACCGCATCTTCATGTTTTTTGCCGTAATCATAAGCTTTGTCAAGCCTTTTCCTTAATGACCTTGTTATTCTGTCACCTCTTATCTGACATCCGAGAACTATTACATAACGGCAGTCCTCATCTGTATTTTCCGTCATCCCCGAAATAACGAGGCACTCCAATATAACAAATAATATGACACCAATTATCATAACTGCCGCAAAAGCAGTTGAAATTTTATGTGATACAGATATAATTCCCCTTACATGTGCGAATCTTACTCCGAATACCACTGAAAAAAATATACCTCCTATAAGCCATATAAATATAAACGACGAGCCTATACCTGCATATGATGCACAAAGTATATAATATGCAAAACATATCAATGCTGCTGCCAGCCACAAAAAATACATAAAATTCCTCCAAAAAGCAATAAATCTGTTTTTTAAATATATCGTACCATATTTTTATTGTTATTTCACCCTTTTTGTTTTATAGTGGTTACAGTATAAATAATCAGTTTGCAGTTGTAATGCAGAACTGCAGAACTGACACTTAGAAAGGAGAATTTTTATGTTCAGATTTAATAAAGACGTAATTCCTACAGACTGCGAACCGGGAGTTACAAGAAAAATTTTATGTTATTCAGACGACCTTATGATGTGCGAGATTTCTTTTAAGAAAGGTTCTAAGGGAAATTTTCACAAACATGAGCATTTACAGATTACTTACATTGCTGAGGGAAGTTTTGAATTCACAATCGGCGGTGAGACTAAGATTGTAAATAAAGGCGACAGCGTTTACATGCCATCTAACGTAGAACATGGTGTTACCTGTCTTGAAGAAGGAAAACTTGTAGACGTATTTAATCCTATGCGTCAGGATTTCCTCAAGTAATCAGGCACAGACATAAATATACCCGGAATGTATCCACAGCCTTACAAAGTCTGTGATAATTCCGGGTTATTTTTATTTTTAATATAAATTGTCAAAAATTTATTTAAGTATCTTTTTCATAAGTGCTGTTCTCATAAAATAGCTGATACCGAGACAGTTGATTATTATGCCTGAAGCTCCAAGCTCATCCATAAGCGATACGAGTTCATCAAACTTATAGAGCATATTCTCATGATGTCCTTCATAACACTTGTCCATCTCAAAACCATCTGTGAATACAGGGATGGCAATCACATGCTCACCCTCTTCTTTTTCCGTAACACGGTCTGTTATGTCTATAAAATGATGCGAAATCTCAACCTCTTCTTCAGTCTCTTCCTTAACACAAGGAACCATATATTCAGCATTGAGCATCATATCAATCATAATCTGCTCGCGGCGTTTTAATATATCACCTCTGTTTTCAAGCGGAGCCTGCTTTCTGAATTCCTGAAAATAATTGAGCATTGCAGCCTGAAGTCCCGGATTAGTTATATAATCATCTTTGAAAAATTCTTCATACGGATATAACTCTTCTCTTTCTACAACAAAAGGTTCCATCTTTCCATCCATAAAACGGATTTTCTTATAACCGTTTCTGTACATATGTGCAATCTCTGTTTTGAAAGCATCCTTGTCAACATTGCCGAATGTAACTCTGTATCCTGCTTTATTGAGGTCTGCTTCAATCTGCTTTGCTGCCGCAAAATCATAGATAACAATCATGTCACCATCAATCATATACGGATATCCTGTCAAATCTGTATATGCAATCCATAAAAGATTTTCTTCCTTTATCTTGTCAATTATAAGTGCTCTGTAATTTTCTGTCATCTTTGAAAAAAAGCCCGCATCATTATCATTGCCGTCTTCATATGCCTTTTTCTGGCATTCAGGAAGAACATTATTAACCATTGATATACAATCTGCAAGTGATGCCTTCTGCATAGCCTTTAAGCCATAATCTTCATCCTGTGTAATATGTTTTAATAAATCCTGTGCTCTTCTAGCGTCCATACTGTTCTCCAATCATGTTAAATTGTATTTATTTTAACACATCAAAGCATGTTTTTCAACTTTTTATACCTTGTCTTACGGCATGCCTCAATCGTGAGATAAATTATATTTTCACTGTCTTTATCCACTTGGTTTTCAAGCACTGCATTAAAATATCCACAGCCTCTTGCCTCTACATCTTTATCTTCAAACGGAACATATTTTCCGTACTGTGCCCTGCCTGTTTTCTTTATCATAACTGGTTTATCATCATATGAAATATAACAGTCAAGCATCGCATATTCCGACTCGTCCGGAATATTAAATTCTTCCGTTTTACAAAAACTTATTTCGCGGTAAAATCTTGTATTTTTAATTATCTCTTCACGGCATTCATCGAATTTTTCAAGACATCTGTATACATATTTTTCACCGTCTTTTTCAATGTAAATACATGTTTCTACTGCATAAATATCAGAAATTTTTACAATTCCCATCAAAGCACCATCAAATTTTATAACATTTCCTTCTGTAAATACATTTTCAAACAACTCATGATTTCTTTGTGCCAGCATATCTATGCCGAATTTCTCCATAAACTGCGGCCTGAAAACCATTGTAAGATTTTTAGTTGATAAAAGCACCATATAATTGTCATCACCCTCACCATTAAGCCATGCAAAATATTCACAGCCTGACACATTATCTCCCGGAAATGCACCATCATAATCATCCTGCTCACGTCTTCTTGTAAGCTTCGTAAGTGCTGTCTCTTCTTTTCCCTCAGGCGGAAGATAATATATTATCTGGTTCTTTCTTGTTTCTTCCGGAAATTCATAATTTTGTATTTCCTCACATATTATTTTTTTGTCAAGCGATACATTTTTTTGTGCATCGCAGTGATTATATGTTATAAACTGATATTTTTTACCGTCTTTTTCAAGATAAATATATGTATTTACCTGTATTTCCTGCCCCTCATACCTCATAAGTTCAAGTGCTGCACCATTAAACCTAACTATATTTTTTTCCTGCAAAATATCGCAATTTATATTCAGATTAAGCATCTTTTCTCCTTTATTCCCGTCTTAACAGGATTATCTTATAACTTCAAAAGGCTGCCTTCCTATGAAAGCAGCCTCTTTTAAGCTTTACACGCCACCTCTGTTACGTGCCTGCAATGTAATTTTTATATTTCTGCAATATCAACAATTGAAAGATCCTTATTGTTAAATGCATGCTCAAGACTTGAAATAAGTGCATGAGCTGTATCAAGACTAGTAAGGCAGTGAACGCCTGTCTCAATAGCATAACGTCTGATAAGGAAACCGTCTCTTGCTCTCTCAATACCATTTTCAGGTGTATCAATAACAAGGTCAATCTTATGTTCAAGAATTAAATCAAGAAGTGTTGGTGCTTCCTGTCCAATCTTATTTACCTGAATTGCATGAACACCATGTTCCTTCAATACTTTAGCTGTTCCTCTTGAAGCATAAATTTTATATCCAAGTGCCTCAAATCTCTGTGCTATATCTACACCATCTTCCTTATCTGCATCGCAGAGAGTCATAATAATCTGCTTATGCTTTGGAAGACATATTCCTGCACCCTGGAATGCTTTGTAAAGTGCCTCATCGAAATCTTTTGAAATACCAAGGCACTCACCTGTAGACTTCATCTCAGGTCCTAAGCTGATATCTGCACCACGGATTTTCTCAAATGAGAATACAGGCATCTTGATTGCATAGTAGTCTGATTTCTTCTGTAAGCCCGGTTCGTAACCCATATCTGTAATCTTGCTTCCCGTGATTACCTTTGTTGCAAGTTTTACAATAGGAATACCTGTAACCTTGCTGATATAAGGTACTGTACGGCTTGAACGAGGATTTACCTCAATTACATATACCTGGTCGTTGTATACAATAAACTGGATATTGATTAAGCCCTTTACGTGAAGTGAACGTGCAAGTTTTGCAGTGTAATCAACAATCATGTCTGTAATTCTAGGTGTAAGTGACTTTGCAGGATATACTGAAATACTGTCACCTGAGTGAATTCCGGCTCTCTCGATATGCTCCATGATACCAGGAATGAGAATATTTTCACCGTCACATACAGCATCTACTTCTATTTCCTTACCCATGAGATACTTATCTACAAGAATTGGATGATCCTGTTTAATTCTATTGATGATATTCATGAATTCAACTACATCTTCATCTGATACAGCAATCTGCATACCCTGTCCGCCAAGTACGTATGAAGGTCTTACGAGTACAGGATAGCCAAGTTCGTTGGCTGCCTTTAAAGCCTCTTCTACAGTAAATACTGTCTGACCTTTAGCTCTTGGAATCTCACATTTTTCAAGAATTTCATCAAATAACTCTCTATCCTCGGCAGCATCTACATCTTCCGCACTTGTACCAAGAATAGGTACACCCATCTTCATAAGTGCTTCCGTAAGCTTGATAGCTGTCTGTCCACCAAACTGTACTACTGCTCCGTCAGGTTTTTCAAAATCAACTACATTCTGTACATCTTCCGGTGTCAATGGCTCAAAATAAAGCTTGTCGGCAATATCAAAGTCAGTTGATACTGTCTCAGGGTTATTATTAATAATAATTGTCTCATATCCCTGCTCTTTGAACGACCATGTACAATGAACTGAACAGAAGTCAAATTCGATACCCTGTCCGATTCTTATAGGACCTGAACCAAGTACAAGAACTTTCTTCTTGTCATTAGTCTTTACAGCTTCATTTTCACTGCCGAATACTGAATAATAATAAGGTGTTGTTGCCTCAAACTCAGCAGCACATGTATCAACCATCTTAAAAGCAGCATGAATATCATACTTATCTCTTAATTCTTTGATTTCTTTTTCTGTCTTTCCTGTAAGCTGTGCTATTACATTATCAGGAAATTCAATTCTCTTTGCTTCTTTTAAAAGTTCTTCTGTGAGCGGTTCATTCTTTAATGAATTCTCCATCTCTACAATAATCTTGAGTTTATCAATAAACCAAAGGTCTATCTTTGTAATATCATGCATCTTTTCAGCAGGAATATTTCTTCTTAAACCTTCAGCTATCTTCCAGATTCTTCTGTCATCTACAATTGCAAGTTCTTCAAGAAGTTCTTCATCTGTAAGCTTTGTAAAATCATATGACATCAGACTGTCAACATGCTGTTCAAGTGAACGGATAGCCTTCATAAGACCGCCCTCAAAGTTATTGGCGATACTCATTACTTCACCGGTTGCTTTCATCTGTGTTGTAAGTGTTCTCTTTGCAGAGATGAACTTATCAAACGGAAGTCTTGGAATCTTAACTACACAGTAGTCAAGTGCAGGCTCAAAACTTGCATATGTCTTTCCTGTAATTGCATTCTTGATTTCATCAAGTGTATAACCGAGTGCAATCTTTGCTGCAACCTTGGCAATCGGATAACCTGTTGCCTTAGAAGCAAGTGCTGATGAACGGCTGACACGAGGATTTACTTCGATTACACAGTATTCAAAGCTGTCAGGATTAAGTGCATACTGCACATTACATCCACCTGTTATTCCGAGTTCATCAATAATATTTAATGCAGATGTACGAAGCATCTGATATTCCTTGTCTGAAAGTGTCTGTGAAGGTGCAACTACGATACTGTCACCTGTATGTACACCTACAGGGTCGATATTTTCCATGTTGCAGACTGTAATGCAGTTACCGTTGCTGTCACGCATAACTTCGTACTCGATTTCCTTCCAGCCTGCGATACAGCGTTCTACTAAAACTTCACCAACTCTTGAAAGACGGAGACCATTTTCAAGAATTTCTCTTAATTCTGTTACATTATGTGCGATACCACCGCCGCTTCCGCCGAGTGTGTATGCAGGACGTAAAACTACAGGATAACCGATTTTGGCTGCAAATGCCTCACCTGATTCAACATCATTAACAACAAGCGAAGCAGCACAAGGCTCACCAATTTTTTCCATTGTCTCTTTAAACATAAGACGGTCTTCTGCTTTCTTAATTGTAAGTGCAGTTGTACCGATAAGTTTTACGTTATGTTCCTCAAGGAAACCTGTCTCTGCAATTTCCATTGCAAGATTAAGTCCGGCCTGTCCACCGAGTGTCGGAAGAATACTGTCAGGCTTTTCCTTTAAAATAATCTGCTCTAATGCTTTTACTGTAAGAGGTTCAATATATACCTCATCAGCAATATCTTTATCTGTCATGATTGTAGCAGGATTGGAATTGACTAAGACAACCTCTATGCCCTCTTCCTTTAATGAACGACAAGCCTGTGTTCCGGCATAGTCGAACTCTGCTGCCTGTCCGATTACAATAGGACCTGAACCGATTACTAATACTTTTTTAATATTGGGATTCTTTGGCATCTTACTGTTCCTCCTTCTTCATCTTCATCATGTCAATAAATCTGTCAAAAAGATATGCTGTATCCTGAGGACCTGCACATGCTTCCGGATGGAACTGAACCGTAAATATATTCTTACCTACATATTCAAGACCCTCATTAGTCTTATCATTAACATTTTCAAATGCAGGCTTAGCCACATTCGGATCAAGTGTTGTCTCGTCTACAACATATCCATGGTTCTGTGATGAAATGTATACACGGCCTGTCTTCAGATCTTTTACAGGATGGTTTGCACCACGATGTCCATATTTAAGCTTGTGAGTATCTGCACCTGTTGCAAGAGCCATAAGCTGATGTCCGAGACATATTGCAAACATAGGCACATCACTTACATAAAGCTTCTTTAATTCTTCAATAATTTCCGTACATTCCTTAGGATCTCCAGGACCGTTGGAAAGCATAATTCCGTCAGGATTTGAAGCAAGAATCTCTTCTGCCTTAGTCTCGGCAGGATAGATAGTAACCTCGCAGCCTCTGTTATTTAATGAACGAGCAATATTTTTCTTTGCACCAAAATCCAAAAGAGCAACTTTAAATCCATCACCATTAAGTACACTCTTCTCTTTACATGTAACCTTTTTGACAACGCCTGAAACTGTATATTCTTTAATCTTAGGAAGAACCTCTTCAAGATTATAATTTTCATTTGTTGTAATCATTCCGTTCATCGTACCCTTTTCACGAAGAATCTTAGCAAGTGCTCTTGTGTCGATTCCTGCTATACCCGGAATATTATTATCAACGAGGAATTTCTGTATAGTATCTTCACATCTGAAGTTACTTGGCATTCTGGAAAGTTCTCTCACAATAAATCCATCCGGCCATGCCTTTAAAGACTCCATATCTTTATAGCAGATACCGTAATTACCAATTAATGGATATGTCATTGTTACTGCCTGTCCTGCATATGATGGGTCAGTAAGAACCTCCAAATATCCTGTCATCGACGTATTGAAGACAATCTCACTTATAACTTCACGTTCAGCACCAATGCTGGTTCCGCTAAACACTGTTCCGTCTTCAAGTATTAAAAATGCTTTCATGAATGCCACCTGTTCCTTTCGTATTTTGGACAAAAAAAAAGACAAAAAATTGCCTTTTTTCTCAAATTTTATAAATTTTACCACACTATCGTGTTTTTTTCAAGTATGAAATCAATCAAGTTTTATGCAATTTCAGGTATTTTTATAAATTTTTTCCTATAATGATTATTGCTAATTATTCTTGTTGATTTCATACTGTCCAATATATTTGAATGTTGTGCCCTTATCTGTTGACTGATACATGGCTGCCGTTTTTCCGTTATTATAAACGCCGCCGGCCCCCTGCGTAAGGTATACCGTTATTGTTCCGTCGCTTCCATATACAGGCACAAGAGCCTCCTTATATACATCAGACCACTTCAGCTTATTATCAGCAGATGACGACTGACCGGATGAAACTGCATCAAGTGCTGTACTGTCAAGTTCCTGCGGTTCAAGGATTATCTTTGAAAATGTCTTTCCTGAATCAGATGTCATGTATAGATTGCTGTCCATTCCGTCAACATAATCATAGCAGAAAAATCCAATCTTTTCGTCAATATACTTAATACCTTTTATTATATTAGTCGCAGGTCCGGCACCGACCGTGTTCCATGTCTCTCCACCGTCTGTTGTCGAATAAATCCGCGATGACTGCTGCTGCTCATTTTTATCATATCCAACTGCCATGACACCTGAATTTTCATCAAAAAATTCCACATAATAATATGTAGATGTGTATATTTTATCAATTTCACATGTAATCCAGTTAGCACCCATGTCATTTGTATATACAAGAGTTACAGGAACCTTATTATTTCCCGATACTTTTCCTCCATATACAAATGCAGTCTTTGTCGTACTTATATAATAACTTCCCTTTTTAAGTTCAGTCGTTGAATCGCCTGAGAAAAGCAGATTTGAAGTATCAACCGGAACATTAATATACTTTTCACCGCCATCATATGTAACTGACAATGTATTATTTTTTATCTCATAATTTGTAAGTGACTTTTTCTGTGTCTCGTCAACTTTATCAACATTATTTTTCTTATTCTGATTATATTGGGCAATTCCATAATCTTCAGGTGTATCAATTGATTTTACATAAATAGTAGCTGTTCCGTCGTAATGATTATCTATGTAAAATGACACAACCCACTCACAGCTTAATCTTCCATCATCAAGTACACCATTCCATGAAGCAAAATTTTCCGAATCATGTTCATTCATTCCGGCTGAAAAACTTATTAAAACGGTATTTTCGCTCTCATTTAAAATCTGGGTTTTATTGAGTGTTATCTTTTTAAGCTGCTTTGACCATGCAAGATATTTCTGTGTATACTGTGCAGTAAACTCTCTTATCCATACATCACCGATTTCATCAATCTTCAGATTGCCGAATGCATCCGCAAGTGTATGGTCAACCGAATCACTGTCCTCCTCGCCATTTACTACATTTCCGTTAGAATCTATGCGGACGCTGAACGTATAACGTGACTTCAAAACTATCTGTCCAGCTTTATCTTCACGGTAATGATAATACCATATAAACCAGAAAACAAGGATAAATCCGGCTGCTATCGCTGCTTTAAGGATTATATTATAAATCTTTTTCTTATCTGACATATCAGCCACCTCTTTCTCCCTGCTCTATTTTTATAAATAACTATTTCCATTCAAAAACCGCTTACATTTCGCGTTTTATATACATAGCTTCTCTCATTATCTTTCTGTAATGTTTGTACCACCACAGGAAAAATGATGCCCCGGCACCAATCAGTACCATAAATATTACAAATCCCGGATGAACTACTGACATCCACTCTGATGAAAGCTTTCTCTGGAATACCGGCACTCCATATGCAATAATAACGCATAATGCCATTACTAATCCATTGTAAATACCTCTGTTATTATAAATCGCTTTTATTTTATCAAACATAATAATAGCAATCATCTCACCAACCGGACGAAGTGATGCCGTAACTATACTCAGTGCAAGACTATGTCCGAATGGAATACCGAATATCGTAAGTATAATTGTAAAATAAACCAGATCTGTCGCAATCTTGTATACAATCTTTCCGAGAAAATTCATGTACGGGCTTATTAACATTATTCTTATCATAAGATAATCCCTGTCACCCATCGACATAAGCGTGGTATTTGCCAGACTTCCACATATTGTTGAAAGCATAAAAAACAAAAATATCATTGTCAGCTCTCTGTGTGATGCAATGAGCGGACAAAAATGTGCTATAATTCTGTATGGCAGATACACAAAAAATCCGACATATAAAAATTTGCGTAAAAGTTCAAATAAAACAATGCCAATCTGGGCAATCACGCCAAATGTCATCTTTAATCTGTAATTATCATTCTCTTCTATCTGATTTCTTATCTTGTCACCAAGATGCGGCATACGCATAAGCAACTCTGAGAATCTGTTCATTGCTTCGTGGAATCTCAGAATCTTCTCGGCAAACATTTTCTTGAAAATAATCATTCTTCTAATTCTCCCAATATATCAAATATCGCTTTTTTAATTTCAGGAATATCTATCATCTCATAAGTAACTTCATTTATCTCGCCATTACTTAAAACAAGCACATCTTTAGCAATCCTTTTTGCCATTGCAAATATACCTGTTGTAACAATTACAATATGACCTTCCGCTTCCTCATTAAGAACACGAAGAAACATATCTATATATTCATCACTGCAATAATCAAAAGGTTCATCAAACATAATAACATATGGTTTCTGAACAAGATATGCCGCAAGCTGGATTCTTTTCTTTTCTTCAAATGTATATTCACATATCATTCTGCTGCGGATTTTTTCATCAAGACCAACGCGTTCAAGATAATACTCAGGCTCTCTTGCCTGTTTCTGAAGTTCACAAAGATAATGTATAAATTCATTACCTGATATATACATAGGAAGAATACTCTGTTTTGAAGCAAGAAATATATCCTCTTTTTCTTTTGTGACAATAGTTCCGTCATCTATAGACAAATCACCGCATATACACTCAAGCAATGTGGTTCTTCCTGCACCTGCACCACCAAGAAGAGAATATACTTTTCCCTCTTCAAATGTATATGTGACATCCGTAAGGACTTCTTTTTTGTCATACGACTTTTTTACATGCTCAAGCTGTAACATAACATTCTCCATTTGTTTTTTATCGTTTCTATTATTATATTACATTGATATATAATTTGTAAAGTTTCAGCTTTTGATTGCATAAAAACAGAATCAATGATATAATGAAATATCTTTGTTTTCGGAAAGGTTATTTTATTATGGGTTATAAAGAAAATAAAAAACATCTCAAACGTTGCCTTTATGGTCTGTATGTATTCATATATCTGCCATGGTTTTTTACGCTTGAGCATTTTATCCAGCCGGATATGCCCGGAATTCATATTTTAAATACACCCCTCGACGATAAAATCCCATTTTGTGAATATTTTATAATTCCATATATTTTATGGTTTTTCTATGTTGTAGGCTCATGTATTTTTATGATTTATAAAGCATCCGATAAAGAATTTGTACAATTTGCCCTCTCTCTTATAATAGGAATGAGCCTTGCACTTACGATATGCATGATTTATCCAAATGGATTAACACTTCGTCCTTCATATATTCCTGATAATATATGTGGTAAAATCGTAAAAGGACTTTACAAAACAGATACATCCACTAATGTATTTCCGAGTATTCATGTATACAATTCGCTTGCTGTACACATTGCACTTGCAAAATGTGAAGCTCTTAAAAATAAACCGGCAGTCAGATATGCATCTCTTGTTCTTTGCATTTTAATCTGCATGTCAACTATATTCTTAAAGCAGCACTCTGTCATAGATGTTATCGGCGGATTTGCTCTAATGGCTGTTATGTATGTATTTATTTATGTTATAGACTATAAAAAAATAATAAAAAGATAAATAGCTGTGGCTTTAACGACAACCGTTAAGCCACAGCATTTTTTGTAATAAAAGATTAGTAATTTCCTTTCCCGAATTTAGTACTTCTTTATTAAATCGCTATATTTTACTCCACCGTCACGCTCTTCGCCAGATTTCTAGGCTTATCTACGTCAAGTCCTCTTGCAACTGATACATAATAGCCAAGCAGCTGAAGCGGCACTACTGCAAGACTTGCTGCAAAATGTGGGTCTGTCTTAGGAACGTATACAACAAAATCCGCTGTATCCTCAATTGAATAATTGCCAAATGTTGTAAGACCCATAAGTGATGCACCGCGGCTCTTACACTCAACCATATTACTTACTGTCTTCTCAAATAAATCCGGCTGTGTAAGTGAGCCGATAACAAGTATATTGTCCTCAATAAGACTTATCGTTCCGTGTTTCAACTCCCCGGCTGCATATGCTTCAGAGTGAATATAACTTATTTCTTTTAATTTGAGACTTCCTTCAAGGCATACCGCATAATCAATTCCTCTGCCGACAAAGAAAATATCCTTTGCATTTGCCTGTTTTGCCGCAAACCACTGTATACGTTCTTTATCTTCAATAATTCTATTAATCTTTTCCGGAATAGATTTAAGTTCTTCTATATATTCAAAATACTGTTTTTCTGTAATATGTTCTCTCACTTTTGCAAATTCTATTGACAATAAATATCCCGCTATAAGCTGTGCACTGTATGCCTTTGTAGTAGCAACCGATATTTCAGGACCTGCCAATGTGTAAAATACATTATCCGCTTCTCTTGCTATTGATGAACCAACAACGTTGACAATTCCAAGTGTTTTTACTCCCTGTTCTTTTGCAAGTCTTAAACCTGCCAACGTATCAGCAGTCTCACCCGACTGGCTTACAACTATCACCAAATCATCTTTATCAAGAATAGGTCTTCTATATCTGAATTCAGATGCCAGTTCCACACGTACAGGAACTCTTGCCAAATCTTCCATTACATATTGGGTAACGACCCCTGTATGATATGCAGATCCGCACGCAACAATATAGATGTGAGAAATTCTTTTTATATCTTCATTACTAAGTCCTACATCCGACAAATCAATCTTTCCATCTTTTAACTTTGAATTCAAAGTATCAAGGATTGCTCTAGGCTGTTCATGAATTTCTTTCATCATAAAATGTTCAAAGCCACCCTTTTCAGCTGCCTGTGCATCCCACTTGATTTCAACAAGTTCTTTCTCAATCTCATCACCATCAAGATTATAAAATACTGCTTTACCATCACCCAGCTTAGCAATCTCCATATTTCCAATATAATATACATTTCTTGTATACTTCAAAATTGCAGGCACATCAGAAGCTACATAACAATTGCCATCTGATACGCCTATAATCATAGGACTATCTTTTCTAGCAACAAATATCTCATCCGGATAATCCTTAAAAATAAATGCAAACGCATATGAACCTCGAATACGAACCATAGCATGATTAATGGCATCTACAGGTGTATGCTCATATTTTTTGTAATAATAATCCACCAGTTTTATTGCAACTTCTGTATCTGTAGATGAATAAAATGAATAACCTTTCTTTAATAGTTTCTCTTTTAACTCCTGATAATTCTCAATTATTCCATTGTGCACGCCAACAACATTTCCATCATCACTCATATGCGGATGTGCATTTGTCTCTGATGGTTCACCATGTGTAGCCCATCTTGTATGCCCGATGCCACATGTTCCAGGAACTGCATTACCACTGTCAGTTTTTTCAATCAATCCCTTTAATCTGCCCTTTGCCTTGACAATATTAATATTTCCATCACTGTCTCTTACTGCTATTCCTGCTGAATCATATCCTCTATATTCAAGTTTTGATAATCCGTCAAGCAAAATCGGTGCTGCCTGTTCATTTCCTATGTAACCTACTATTCCACACATGATTTTCTCTCCTTAAGTCACTTAATAAAGTTAATTCCCATTTCTTTAAATTTTTTCTTCATAATCTGCATTCCCAAATTCATATTATCAACCTGCTCCATGCTACTTGCTAATTCCAATTCATTCAAATAATAATTTTCTTCTGAATTATATGAATATCCATCCATTCCTATTACATTTATTCCAGAACATTCACACAATGACAATAATTTTAAAAGCATTAAACCTGAATTATCTTTTACATATTCTTGAGAATTAAGCAATAATGAATATTTTATTCTTGCATAAACATTTGATACTGGAATATTTGATGTAGCTATTACTTTATAATAATATTTTTTATTCAATTCGGACATTCTTCTTATATTTCCAACAAAAATATAATCTACAAGCTCTTCATCATACATAAAATTAATCGAAATGATTAATCCACCATCCTGTTTTATTTTCAATGCTATTTTTTTATTTCGTTCAGATGATTTTCCAGGTGCTATTACAACAATATTTCTATGGTAAAATAGTTTTCTTACTTCATAAAAATCTGTATTATCAACAGGATTATTCAAAGTTTCTTCATATAATGCCTCAATATAGTTCCTGTCAAAATATATTTTTTTATTTTCATCTATCATAGAAAAAATATTATTCATTTCTTTAAGAGTTAAATTATTCTTTTCAACAAGATATTTAGCATAATCAGGATTAGCATTATAATTAGCTGATAAATAATTTGGCAACGAATATCCCCAACTTTTTTTAATATATACATTATTGACAACCGAATCCATTATTTCTAATATAGGAATAATTTCATATTCATCATTATAATTATCATTCAAATATTCAATCAATAATTCAGTATTTAACAAACCTGCCCCGCTACCCATTCCATATATGGATGAATCAATAATTATATTTCTTTGCGAATTTTCTAACAATAGAATTGCATTTGCCATCGCAAGTTGCTTATTATTATGTAAATGAAATCCTATATAGATATTACTATTGAGTAATCTTTCAATCATTTTGTAATAATATAATATCTTTTCTCTGCTCATCATTCCAAAATCATCTGAAATGAATACAGCATATGGCTTAATATCATTACATACTTTTATAAAATATTCATATTCATTATCAGAATAATCAAAAATTGACTTAGCCTCTAAAATAACCTGATATCCTTTAGCTATCAATATATTTACATCACCCAATAATTTCAATAAATCATTTTTGTAAAAACAAATCCTAATTTTTTTTATTCCATAACCATTATATGGCTTAATGCTTTCTATTTGATATTCTCCATATTCAATCTTAACAAAATACTTTTCCGGATTCCTATTATTTAAAATTTTATTAACTTCTATAATATTATTAAATTTTGTTCCTTCCGGGTTTATTGTATCATTCAATATACCCATCTCAATAAATTCAATCTTTGAGTTCTCAAGTTTATCCAAAATAAATTTTATATCTTTATCTGAATATTTCCAATCTATTACCTGACCACCATTACTTAATGTACTATCTAAAACTAAAGACTTTTTTTCTTTTTCTCCACACATTCGCAATGCATTATATACATCGCGAGAATAATCATAAAACATTCCTGAATCAGTAGAATAACTTATATACTGAACTCCCATATTTTTCCATTTTGTCACCATTTCATAATCATCTGTAAATGTTCCAACAACTATATTTTTCTCTTTTGCCTTTTCAACAATATTAATCATAGCATTTAAAACTTTAGGATTTTTAATATCTCCTGGTACACCTAAAGACTGTGACAAATCATATGGACCAATAA
Organism: Lachnospira hominis (ex Liu et al. 2021); assembly: GCF_014287955.1. Classification (GTDB taxonomy): domain Bacteria; phylum Bacillota; class Clostridia; order Lachnospirales; family Lachnospiraceae; genus Lachnospira; species Lachnospira hominis. Next base: position 49,416 of record NZ_JACOPD010000001.1, read on the forward strand.
AAATAATGTCTATTCCTTCAACCTCTAAAATTTCATCTAAATTAGATATTGCCTGCACTCCTTCTAATTGAAGAATTACAAGCAAATCTTTTGAACTTTTAAAATATTCATTTCTATCTTTTGCTGAATAATCAGCTGCAGACACAAATCTACAAACACCTCTTTCTCCATAAGGATAAAACCTTGCATATTTAACAGCTTTTTTAGCCTGTTTTGCATTTTCTATTTGAGGTACCTGTACGCCTAATGCTCCTATATCTAAGGCTTTACCAATCATGTTTTCGGAAAGTTCACTTACTCGTACAATAGGAAGTAAACCTCTTAATAACGCCGCTCTTATATTATTTTGTTGCTGTGAAACAGAATAAGGTCCATGTTCAGAATCTAAAATCACAAAATCATACTCAGATATTCCCTGAATTTCGACAAACATTGGGTCCTGCGATTTCGTAAATATACCATATACAAATTCATTGTTTTTAATCTTTTCTCTAAATTTTAATACTATATCATTCATCGCAAGACCCTCCATTATTTATCTACTACATTTTATAAATTTTGTATCATCATATGTTGGACTTATTATATCGGCTCTTAAAGCTCTTACTGTATAATAATATGTAACATTTTCCACTGCTGTTCTATCGGTATAGCTTGTTCCTGTTGCACTGCTTGTCAGTGCCATCCAGTTTCCATTTACTGTTCTCCTGTAGATTCGGTATGCATCAGCACCTTCTACTTCTTCCCAGTTTATCACTATTCCATCTTTTGTATTCTTAAATTCTCCAAGTTTTACATTTGCAAGGCTGCTCATTCTTTTTATGCTCTTTGTCTCATCAAATGATGCACTTATCATACTTCCGCTTAAAGCTCTTACTGTATAATAATATGTAACATTTTCCACTGCTGTTCTATCGGTATAGCTTGTTCCTGTTGCACTGCTTGTCAGTGCCATCCAGTTTCCATTTACTGTTCTCCTGTAGATTCGGTATGTATCAGCACCTTCTACTTCTTCCCAGTTTATCACTATTCCATCTTTTGTATTCTTAAATTCTCCAAGTTTTACATTTGCAAGGCTGCTCATTCTTTTTATGCTCTTTGTCTCATCAAATGATGCACTTATCATACTTCCGCTTAAAGCTCTTACCGTATAATAATATGTAACATTTTCAGCTGCTGTTCTATCGGTATAGCTTGTTCCTGTTGCACTGCTTGTCAGTGCCATCCAGTTTCCATTTACTGTTCTCCTGTAGATTCGGTATGTATCAGCACCTTCTACTTCTTCCCAATTTATTACTATTCCATCTTTTGTATTCTTAAATTCTCCAAGTTTTACATTTGCAAGGCTGCTCATTCTTTTTATGCTCTTTGTCTCATCAAATGATGCACTTATCATACTTCCGCTTAAAGCTCTTACCGTATAATAATATGTAACATTTTCAGCTGCTGTTCTATCGGTATAGCTTGTTCCTGTTGCACTGCTTGTCAGTGCCATCCAGTTTCCATTTACTGTTCTCCTGTAGATTCGGTATGTATCAGCACCTTCTACTTCTTCCCAATTTATTACTATTCCATCTTTTGTGTTCTTAAATTCTCCCAGTGTTACATTCTCAAGCTGCTTGAACTTCTCCCACTGTGCATATAGTATAATATTTGTTTTAGGATTGGATATCTTAGAACCAACTGTATAAAAATCACCCGAACCATCAAATTTAGTATTCCATCCTTTAAATACATAGCCTGTATTATTATAGGGATTATTTAAAATCTCAGCAGTTGATTTCATATTATATGTTTTTACTATTTCATCGCCATCACCACCATTTGGACGATATTTAACAGTAAATACACTATCTTCATTTTGTATGCCACAATAATACTCAAGATAGTTTTGTATTACTGATAACTCCTGATATCCTATTGTAACCTGCTGAACATTATCATTCTTATCAATATATACCATAACAGGATAATAAATTGATGACATAGAGGAATCTTTCATATATACATAATTCCACATATTACTGCTTGCCATTGTTCCATTCAGCGAATTACCATACGTAAATATAACATTATCGCTTCCATATGTATTTTTAAATGTTTTTACATCGTCAAGCGAAGCCTGATTTGCATTAATTGCTATAATATCTAAATCTGTATACTTTTTATCAGACAAACTCTTTATAACAGCTCGCGAATTTCCACAATTTGTACTGAAATAAATTAACAGCTTAGATTTTCCATTTGCTTTTGTTGAAACTGTGTTCCCATCAATAGCAGAGTAATTAAACTCCCAATTCATAGTCTCTAATGGTGTGTCATATGTTGGATTTTGCTTATAATATGATACAAGTCCCATTGGGTACGTCTCATAAAATTCATCTGTTGTATATTCACTATTTCTTGTATGATTAGAAGAAAAATCCTTTTCATTAAGAAGCAGATATGTATCCAAAGTTGTACTGTCCTGTCCGTCCCATGTTGAATCCACATTATAATATGCATTATCAACTTTAACTATATTCCATGCGTGTGGACCTCCATTTCCAGTTCCGGAAATGATTCTTACTGATAATCCCGCTTCTTTACACATACGATAAAATAATATTGCATATCCCTGACATACTGCTTTTCCTTCACATAAAGCAGCGTAAGCAGTATATTTTATTAAATTTGAGGAATCCGAAAGTCCCGAATAATCATAATCAACTTTATCACATATATAATCATGTATAAGTTTTACTTTTTCTGCTTCAGTTTTACCATTAAGATTCATTGAATCCATTGCACTATTTACTGCAGCTGTAAGTTTCTCTTCTTGTTCAGCTGTCGTATAATATGTCATAGTGTAAGAATACTTCGTATATTGTGATGAATAATATCCTGTTGAAACACGAAAACCTGTTCCACCATATCTTATAGCATCTGCCTCCTGGCCTGAACATGAGTCACTATATGCTATGGCATTTGTATATGCATTTACTGGACCACCTATTGAACTATTAATATCGTTTGGAAGTATAATATTAATCTGTGTGCTTCTTTCTGCCATTTTCTTTGAAAGATACTTATACAACTCACTTTCACTATTTACCGTTATATCTTCCTGTTCTGACAATAAAGCTATATCATCATAATGAACCACAGGTTCTTCTTCATTATCTGCCAATAAGGTTAATGGCTTTACTTCATAATATTCTAATAAATCATTACTATCAGAATAAGAATCAAATACATCTGGCTGTTCAGCTCTAACCATTGTATTTGGAAACATTCCAACCGAAAGCAAAACCGCCATTATAAGTGCTGTAATTCTTGTTATGAATGTTCTTTTCTTCATACGCATCATCATGATGTCTTTAACATCATACTCCTTTCTTAATCATTTAATTATGAGCGACTTTTAGTAAATTATATCATATATTTATTAAGTGTAAATGCTCATTTATTTTATTTTATACATGGTTTTTTCATATTTTTTATATATCTCATCAATCAACACTATCATTTTACCAGCTAACTTTTCAATGATTTTTCCAAATAATACTCTATAAATAATACCAATAAGTAATGAAAATGCAAATATAACAATACTTAATAATACAACCCATACTATAATATACTTATAACCTAAAATATTATATATTAAATGAAGAATATATGGTCTGATATAATTTCTTAGCAAAATGTTTTCATGTATAATATATATAAGTAACGAATATTTTGATATATTATTAATAAAACTACTTTTTATATTTATTTTACGAAATATATTAAATGAAGTAACAGCAATTACCCAAAAAATCGGATTGCAGTTTTTATTCCAAAAAAGCATTTTATTTGCAAAAAATTTATTATTCTCCCCCGCTATATATGTAAAAACTATCAAAAAAAATATTATTGAAATTCCGATTATTAATACAATACTATTTACTTTTATATTATTACATAGCTCAATCATATATATTTTTATATATGCAATAAAAAAATATAACGTAATCCACATAATAATAACTGATGAAAAAAAAGAATCGTACAAAGAATTACATACACAATAAAGCAAAAATAAAACCGTCGTTATCTTTAATAAATTTTTTTGATTTAAATCTTTTATTATTCTATTCAAAACCGTATGTAATGGATAAAATATTAAATACGCCGTAACATACCAATTATTGGTAAAAAAATTAGGTAATAACGATTTTATAATTAATTTATTATTTATTCTTCCGCCAGTGTATATTAACATGATTAAAAGAATAGCACATGATATAGTCCAAATTTCTAAAAACATTTTTATCCACTTATTTTTTGAAACGGTATCTTTTTCAAGTAAAAACCATGACGAACATACAAAAAATATTGTATTACCCAAAGAACCAAAATGCTGAAATATCGCCAATATAATTCCACTCATTCCCTTTGATACATAAGAAAAGTCAAAAATATAATCATCATATGATACAAATTGATTTTTTAATCGTATTGTCATTACAACATGACTTATAATTATCAGAAAAATTGATATTATTTTGAGCATCTCTATTCCACAATTACGATTTACTTCACTTTGCTTTTCCATAAATAACAAGTCCCCATTTCATTTTGATTCTAATCCAACATTTTTTTTGATATAACTTTATATAATTTTTCAGAAATTTCAGTTATAAAAAATGATGTTAATGTAGATAAAATTAAATTTACAAGTATAGTAAACGGAAGCACTAATGATAAACCAGCTATATTATTAAATATGTGCTTTACTATATAATACAAAACAACATCAAAAATATAAGAAATCAAATATGTTCCGAGCGTATGTTTTGATAATATGTATATACCTTTTTTAATAACCGTATTTTTTATATTAGTATTTAAAACCAGCATTGTTATCAGACACGATATAACAACACTTTGATAACCACTATAAGATGTTTCCTTTGTAAACGGATAAAAATAATCATAATTTTTAAAATAGTTTATAAAACCGAACAAAGTGCATGCAAGTATTAACAACAAAATGACTTTTTTCTTATTATATCTATTATTGTTTTTTGAAAATTCATATATATACTTTCCGATAAAAAAATAGAAAACCGGATATAAAAATGTCCAATATTCATCAACAACTTTAGTATAACTTTCTTGTGTACCATATAACCAATTTACATTATCAAAATTAAATGTATTAAATACACTTGGAATAATCACTATTAAAAACAAACATGTAATAATTATTTTTTTTGATTTTTCTTCAAAACCATTCCATGCTTTATTTAAAAACGGAATCATTAAATACAATCCCATGTACATACCTACATACCAACCATATGGTGCAGCTTTAAAAGAAAAATAATTTATTAATATCGTTTTTACGGTTATCTTATCTTTTACAATATTGAATATTGAACACAATATTGCTGCAATTGTATATATAATAATAATTTTTATTAATCTTACAAAAAATTTTTTATTGTAATTATCCTCATTATGTAAAGCTCCCGTAATTATCAAAAACAAAGGAACACAAGTAATAAACAATGTCCTTACAACTGATAATATAAACATCACTCCACCACTAAAACGATGCTCATAAAACCCAATATAACTAAGTCCATGAACACTGAGAACAAAAATAATAGCTATTACTCTTAATATATCTAAATCTTCTTTTCTGTTTTCTTTAACTATATTATTATACAATGTCTATTCACCACCATAATTATTTAATATAATATGATTAAATATTGCATCTGCAATCATAAAATCTTCAAGTTCATCAATATCAATCCCCTCTATTTCACCAACCTCAACAATATATGGATGTTGTCCTATTCTACGATTATATTTATTGATTACATCCTTTTCATATATATAAAACCCACTAGTTTCTTCATAAATAGGCGGCAAATCCTGCGTTCTTGGAATATTATCGAGTTCATAATTAAATGGTTTATTATCTTTCCAAAGAAAATCCTGTAATTTTTTTGCAGCAAATGCCGAATCATATTCTCCTGATAAAACGGCTTGTATCCCTTTTATTATTGATTCTTTTTTTACAAACGGTGCCGTTGTATGCGTCATTACATATATATCTGAATCAACTTCCATTGCAAAACTTTTTAACACATCATTCATCTTTGTTGAATCAGTGTCAAGTGACTCTGACCTTTTTAAATATTTAACCCCTTCCGGAATGAATTCCCTTATATCAGGATTGCTGCAATATACATACACGTCGTCTATTCCATCTATTTTTAATAATGTAGACAATATGTAATAACATAATGGCTTACCATTAGTAAAGGATTTCGTATTTTTCTGTGGCAATCTTCTGTTATTAAGCTTCATTGGCACAACCGCTGTTACTTTTTTCATAATTATTTCTCCTTTTTAATTTTTTTTATGACCATTGAGAATATTTTTATATAATATTTTCTAAACAATAACATTGTAATTAATATAATAATTATTTGTAACAAATAGAAATGACTTTTTGTAGATGCCAATATTGTCTGTAATACCAATAATACATATGCAAAAAGCATTCTCTTTTCATTTATTTTCATTCTAACATATCTTTTTGAAACAATATATCTTATTCCCCAAGCTATTACATATGAACAAACCGTAGCAACCGCAGCTCCATATATATGAAATTTAGGTATTAAAACTGCATTTAATAATGCATTTAATAATGCACTAATCATTGTTGTTTTTGCCGCAATTTTTGTATCCTTTACCGCCGAAAAAATACTTCCCAAATAACCGCTTAATGCACTGAACAAAGATGAAAGCAATAACAGTGGAACATACTTCCATGCAACAAAGAAATCTTTTGCATATAAAATCCGTGATAATAATATATTAAATATCATTATCCCTTCACAACAAAAAATCATTAACGAATTATACATTTCATATGTTTTTCCAAAAAAGCCATCACTATCGTCAGCATCATATTCATTTATAGCAGATAACATCCACGCCTGTGAAAAAATATTTTGAAACACTCCTAATATTGTAGGTATTTTATAACTAACCGAATATATACCATTCTCACTTACTCCAAGCATACCTGTAACAAAATATTTATCCAGACTTGAATTAATCCACCATGCCAAAGCTGTAAATATTGTAGGAAAACAGTATGAAATACATTCTTTTTTCATTTTGGGATTATTTTTAAAATCCAAAGTTATACATCTTACAAGCTTTCCTTTAAATAACATATATATATTGGCTGCCATAATTCCCAAAAACATTGATACAAAATATCCTGTAATACCAATTTTTATATATACAAGTAATATAATATTCGATACCAACATAACAACAGTATTTAACAAACTTGAAAAAACCATAATCGGCACTTTATCTACCGCACGAAGATAATTTTGAAACAAGCTATATATACAATTTGCAATAAAAATCAGATACATCCATGCATAATATTTCTTAAAACTATACTCTACCGGTATTATTGACAACAAAAAAAGTAAAACCAACAATATAAGTGCCGCCTTAATTGTCATATAAATACCATATGAAAAATAATCCTTATTATCTTTATCTTTTAATGTAAATCTCAAAACACCTTCTGATATATTAATTGTAAACACTGGGACTAATATGCTTACAGTTGTTGTAATCAAATCAACAGTACCATAATCTGCTGTTGATAATACAGATGTATATAACGGAACCAATAAAAATGCAAGTATTTTTTGCCCAAACGAACTAATTGAAAATAACAATATATTTTTTGACAAATAACTATACTTATTTTTCACATTAAATACCTCTTTAAAATATACTTACTTAACTTAATTGATTTCACATATAATAGAATTTAAATAAATTTTATCGTTATCGTAAACATTAGAACAATCTCTGTTTCCACTTTCATTTACAGATTTTCCCTCTATAGGTTCCCTTAATATAGCTCTATGCAAATACCACATATATTCAACATCAATATGTCCTATATCAACCATCTGATAACCATTATCACACATATCTGATGCTAAAATCGTAGCGGTCGGTCCCAAAGCTGCAAGCATAAGAGTGTCCTTTGATACATTTTTTTTAATAGACTCTTCTATCTTTTCCAAACTTTCAAATGCATTTTCTGCCGGACATATTATTCTTTTTATTGACAATGCATTGTCAAACAAATCATTTCCTATGCCCAGTTTTGTTTTCTTTCCTTCTACTATAACAATATTTTTGTTATCCCAAATTCTTTTTAAATTTTCAAACTTATGCCTGCTAAATTCTATATCACAATAATCAATATAAGGTCTTGTTATACTTGCATCACAATATGTTTGACTTTCATCCAAGAACTTTGCTATATCATAAAAATAATTTGCCCTGATAATTGTCCAATGCATTCTTGCAAACAAATTACATTTATGTGAATCAATAATTCCTTTAGGAAATCCTATAAGCAACTTTTCATTCTTTGATTTCATTGTATTTATAAGCCGCTTCTCCAGTTCTGGTGAGTATTTCTGAAATGAATTTAATTTTTGACCACACATCCATAAGAATTCGCCATCCCCAAAACGTGAAAGAGACATATTTTTATTAATAATACAATCTACTGTTTCTTCATCTGACATCATCTTAAATTCAGGTATACTAATCTTTGCTGCTTTATGCTTTGAACGTATATACTGAGGTAATATCTGAATAATTCTATAATCATATATTAATTTATCCGGAAGAATTTTTTTAATTATTTTCTTAATATTACTCATTTTTATTATCCAACCATTCAAATAATTTATTTTTTGCTTCTTTAACAGTACCTGCTATAAAGAACTTATTTTTATCATCATACATCTGCTTTTGACTACTCAATTTTTTCTTTCTTTCTTCCGTAAAATATTTTGATTTATCATATGTATCAATTACTTTATCCTCTATAATAGGAAATAAAAGAAGAGAATATGATTCTTCACCAAACATAAATTTTCCTGATGTCATTGTTGCACATGATAAAGATATTAATATTTTATCTTTCATCGGACAGTTAAGAATATAAACTTCCCATGGTATCCCCTGTGACTTAATAACATTAAATGTATTTTCAAATCTATTTGTCTTTGATCTGGGATGTAACTTAACAACTGAATTAAATTTTTTATCAATGTCAATAACCTGCTTAAACAATTCTATATCTTCATTCTTTATCAATCCATCATTAGAATAACATTCTTCCATTAATATTACATCTGCATTTTGCAAATCAACATCTTCTTTGTATTCAAATACATAATTAATTGTTTGACACATTTTTTTATTTTGTCTTGAAACCATAGGCAATTTTTGTTTTTTTCCGTTTCTGAACGGAGACATGCTTTCAGGTGAGCTAAACCACCAGCAATTAATATTTCTTATTGATGATTTTAAATTGAATATTTTAAATAAATATTTAATACATTTATTTTCTTTATATTGTATTCCATATACAGTTGGAGCATCCTCCACAACATTATACTTCAAATCAATATTATTTTTCTTTAAAACATTATAACCAACCTCGTTAAACGGTCCATAAATATTATATGTAAACAATTCTCTATATTTTTTCTCTGATAAGATTTTCTTAAACTCTGATTTTATAACACATGCTTTAAGATCAACCAAATGTCTTCCTTTCATATATGTGCTATCATCAATATAATATACATTTTCAAAAATATTTATTTTTTTCAATCTTTGCACAATATTACTTGCTCCATTAAATGATGAAAAGACATAAACATCAACTTTCTCTTTCTCAAACATTTCATATTTTAACTGAATTGTTCTAAATATATGTATAGGTGTTCTGCAAAAAAAAGCTATCATTTTTTCTCCTTTATACCAAACATTTACACTTTTCAATAAACTCATCAAATGAAGCATATCTAGGATTCTGTCTTATTAATTTTAGATTTTTCATACAATCTTCGTAATTTCCCAGCAATTCCATTTCATATTTATATCTCGGTATTTTTTCATAGTCTTTATCATCATTCCATAACCAAAAATAATCATAAAATATAGTATTATCAGGCCACTTTTTATATCTATTATAATAACCGACAGCCAAATCAATAGCTTCTTTCTCCTGTCTGTCAGAATATTTTTTTAAATAACTATTGTCAATCTTATGAATAACTTTTGCCGGATTTCCAACAGCTACGGAATTAGCCGGTATATCTTTAGCAACAACACTTCCGGCACCAATTATGGAATTTTCACCAATAGTTACGCCCTTCAATATTACAGTATTTACTCCAATAAAAACATTATCTTTAATAACAACATTCCCGGATGCACCATATAATCTTGAATATTTTTTCTTAACTACACTCCAATCATAACTATGTGTCAATATTATAACACCTCTAGTTATTTGAACATCATTACCAATTTCAACCATCCAAGGATATTGTTCATCAATAAATGTTTCTCTCGGAGAAAAAATCACAGTTCTTTCACCAATTTTTACTCCCAATCTTTTCAGATATTTAATATATGTTTCTGATGAATATCTATTGCCATATAATATTTTTTTTACAAATTCTTTAATAAACATATCAATCACCAGCTTTTTTAATTGTATTATCCGTTATTTCACTCATAGCTAAAGGTATAATAACATATATTAATGTAAATATATAATATTCAAAAACATTATCAGTAAGATACAATACAAAAGAATATACAGTAAACATTAAATATATTGCTGCAACTTTATCTGAAAATTCATTCTTGAATTTTATTGTTTTAATCTTTATGACATATATTGTCCAAACAATAAAACCAATAAATCCTAATTCAATATATTTCTTTAAGGTATCACTATGCATTCCCGACAATAGCATCCAGCCTTTGTATAATGTTCCTCTAGTTCTAAGTTCTTCTATAAGTTTATCAACATATGACAAACCGTGCCCCATAAATGTAGGTTTAAATTCAAAATATCTTGTCATAAATTCATAAGTATACAATCGACCCATAAAATTAACATTATATTTTTCTGCCAATATTGAAAGTAATCCACTTGATGCCAAAAAAACATATATCAATGATACTGCCAAAACAACTCCTGTTATTACTGTTGTTTTAAAAGATAATTCTTTTCTTTTTCTACCTATGAAAATAAATAAAATAAATGTTATCGCTATTGCTGCAAATTCAATTCGTTTATATCCCCAAATAACATACAATATCGATATAATTATCTTGCTATATAAATGTTTTATATTCTCTTTTTTGCCAAAATACACAAAATATATAAGGAAAAATCCCATTGCAAATGTCAAGTCATGAACTTCAAATATTTTTGTAATTTGCACCGTATCTTTAAGTGTAAACATATATCTTAAAGTATCAACAGGACTTCCAAAAAACGCCATACAAATAGATCCGAAAAAATATGATATAATTAATGAATACCATGTATAATCTATTATTTTTTTACCTAAAACTATATATGATATACAAGCATATAATATACAAATTCCAAGATAACCAACTGTGCTTATAAGACGTGTTACGTAACGTATATTTTCGACGCGTGATATACCTGTAATCCACAAAAAAATTGTATATATAAACATAGCTGCTAATGGTATAATCGCATATTTAAAATGAATTTTTGCTATTTTATTCTCTTTTTTCTTTTTAAATATATATGGTATTGTATACGCAATCCATAGAAGTGATAAAATATATTTTAAAATAGGTTTTACAGTAACTCCGTTAAATTTGAAAGTTACATTTAACGTAGTTATTATGATATATATTAATACATTTAACTTGATTTTCATTTTAAAATTCTTCCTAATATCATAAATAAATATTTTAATGGTATCTTAATCGCATTAAAATATAAATCATTCTTGAGTTAGTTTCCAACATTAATTTCTTCAATATTTTTAAGCTTAATGAATCAGCATATGTTATCTTTAATAAAACTCCATTTACATCTTCATCTTTACATATTTTTTTTATTTCAGACAATTTATTTCTTTTATTCATTCCTGAGCTTAAACTTATATGTTTAAAACAAACAAGCATATTTATTAAGAAATTATTGTCCATTCTTAATATCTCATTATTGGTCAGCTTATATTTTTCAGCAATTTTGTGCATTTCTTTATACAAAACAACGGCTTTTTTATATCTGTCACTTCTGTAGGAATTAGTAAGTGATTGTTCATTATCGCAATAATAATAAATTGTTTTATCATAAAAGCAAATAACATTTGCTTTTGCACATACTTCGGCAGAAAAAATATAATCTTCACTTAATATCTCACGTTCCGATTTAAACTTTATATTTTTTTCTTGTAAAAACTTTCTGTTATATATGGCTTTCCATGCAGGTCCAATTTCAAACAAATCTTTTTTTAATGGTTCACCCAAGCATAACCCTATCAATTCATTTGTATTGCATTTACTGTCAAAAATTTCTTGAGACTCCTTAACCACACCATTTTTCAAATATTTTGCCCTATGGAAAAAACAAACATCAGAATTATTTTTCTTGACGTATTGATATAAACCAAACAAACAATTTTTTTCAATATAGTCATCAGAATCAACAAACATTATATATTGCCCTTTTGAATTATCAATACCTACATTTCTTGTTAATCCCAATCCCTCATTTTTTTTATGTATTACTTTAACATTAAAATATTCCTGACTATATTTATCACATATCAAACCTGAATTATCCGTTGCACCATCATCAACTAATATAATCTCATAATTTTCTATATTTTGATTCAATAAAGAATCCATACATCTGTCAAGATATTTTTGAACATTATATACAGGAACTACTATACTCAACAAAAAATTTTTTTCATCATTTCCATCTATCAACATGTTTGTACACCTTTATCATCATTTTTTTTGAACATGCAAACATAATAATTGCAATTTTTGCTTTTCTTCTTACATTTTTATCTAGTAAGACTTTATATGAATTTGTTTTAATAATATCTTCACTTTTTTTAATTTCATCATTAAATTGATTATTTCTAGGTGCATTTAAATATATTCTAAATGCTGCGGACATTTGATAAGCCAATGATGCTGCAATTAAATCATGATCTTTTTTTCTATCCATATATGCTACAATCTCATCACAAATATACAAAATATCACAATCAGCCTTTGAAAATTTTTTGGTTGTAATGCTGTTTTCTCTGTGCATATATCCATATAGTTTCGCATCACCATATACTATTCTGTCTGCACATTCAAAAATCTTATAAATTGTTGCACTGTCTTCGAACAACATTCCTACAGGAAATTTTATATTATCAAAATATTCTTTTCTATATATTTTTGCACACGCAGAAACCAAAAACGATTTTTGATATAACATTTCTTTTACAGCTTCATCAGCACTAAATACCTTGTGAAATTTCTCTTCCTCAAATACAATGTTTTCCTCCGGATAACAATGCAATGGGTCACATATTGAAATATCAGAATTTGTTTCATAAATTAATTTCATCAAATATTCCACAATATATTCAGAAATTATGTCATCACTGTCAACAAACATTACATATTTCCCCTCGGCAAATTTCACTCCATAATTTCTTGCATCAGACAATCCACCATTATCTTTATGTTTTGTAAGTATTCTTCTATCCCTTTGCCCCCACAAATCGCATAATTTTCCACTGTTATCTTTAGAACCGTCATCAACCAAAATTATCTGTAAATTGTCATATGTTTGATTAATTATACTTTTAACACATTTGTCTAAATATTTTTCAACATTATATACAGGAACTACTATGCTTATCAACTCTTTATTCATTAAATGTCTCCTTTAAAAAAACATGTTCATACAATGCACAAATATGTTCCCACGTATACGCTTCCTTAACTCTTTTTTTTGCTTTATCTCCATATTTTTCTATTTCATTTTGAGTAAGTCTATCCGCTTTATCTATTAAGTCTGCCAGATATCCATCTTCTCTTTTCCAATACATAGCACAGTCTTTTGCAACCTCTCTGTTAAAGCCAACATCAACTAACAAATTTAAATCTGTACTACTCAAAGCTTCGATTAAACTTGGATTTGTTCCTCCAACTGTATGTCCATGGAAATATGCATATGCGTTTTCTCTTATTTTCTTTAACAGTTCTTTATCATAAACTGTTCCTACAAATTTTATTCTTTTATCAGATTTAAAATGTAATTTTCTTTCTAATTCATTTAAAAATTTATCATTCACATTTGTTATAATTGCAAAATCACGTTTTGAATTTGATTTCATAAATTCTCGTATCATAATTTCAAATGAATTTTCAGGCACAAAACGACCAACGACAAGATAATATTCTTTTTTGGATAATCCTTTTTCCGCATACCATTTTACAAGTCTTTCATCATTATCCGCAAGCTTACTCTTAGTCATATCTGCACCATATGCTATATAAGTTGTTTGAGGATTCCTTCCTTTAATACATTTTCCATCATAGCTTTGATGAATATATTTTTCAATATTTATAGAATCACATATAACAATATCTGAATATTTTACCATCATTTTTTCAGAAATTTTCCAATATTTACGTATCGGTGCACTCCATTTTGCACGCATCCATTCATGTCCATCGGGATTCAAATATACTTTCCCCCCAAGTTTATGAATTTTTTTATAAAAATGTTTTGCAAATGGTCCAATTCTACACGCCATTATATATACTATAGGATTTTTTATTTTATTTTTTTTAATATATTCACAAGATTTTTTTAAAGCAGCAACATCATAATATATTGCCTGAGCAGGTCCGATATTTGGTATATTAATTTTAAAGCATATTGCGTTATGATATGTAAATTCATTATCAGAATTTCTTTTTATATCTGTAAGTTTTTTTTCATCTATACAACCATCGCCATTGGCTTTACATGCAACATAATACTTAATGGATGTATTATTTTGATGATATTCCGTCAATTTATCAACAAATGTCTCATATCCGCCATAATTACCTAAACTTTTAGCCCCCACAAGAAATACACTTTGTTTTTTTGACTGTAGCATATCATTACTCCGTTCATTCACATATTCTCCCATCACATTGCACCATCTTTCCTAAACAGCACTCCCACCGTTTTCACCAAAATCTTAATATCCAGCCCGATACTCCACTTCTCGATATACTCCGTGTCAAGCCTTACAATTTCCTCAAAATCTGTGATTTTGCTGCGGCCGCTGACCTGCCACATACCTGTTATGCCGGGCTTTGTTGCCAGGCGGGCACGGTGGTGAAGGTCGTACTTTTCAACTTCGTCCTCCGTTGGGGGACGTGTGCCGACAAGTGACATGTCACCTTTAAGCACATTAAAAAACTGTGGGAATTCATCGAGTGATGTAACACGGATGAAGTGACCGATGCCTGTCTTTTTTGTGCCGTCAGGAAGGATTTTGTTGCCGATGATTCGCGGGTCAAAGTCCATCTTGAACATCATGCCATCTTTGACACGATTCTGTGCCATAAGTTCTTTTTTTCGTTCCTCTGCATCCATGTACATGCTGCGGAACTTATAGATTTTGAAGCGTCGTCCGTTCTGACCTACTCTTGTCTGTGAGAAAAAGATAGGTCCCGGCGAGCTTATATATATAACAGGTGCTATAAATATAAAGATGATTCCGGTTAAGATACATCCGACTATACCGCCTGCAATATCCATTGTTCGTTTTGCAAATGCCTGCTTGTTTGTCGCATAGTTCATGCTTGATGTAAGAACCGTATAATTACCGAGTCTTTCAACTGCATGTCTGTTTCCTGCAACATTTTCGATATTATAAAGATTAAAATGAACAACAACGCCCATTTCAACGAGGTCGTCAACGAGTTCCTGCGGATATTCCGTTCTAGATTCCATGTTGATAAATACTTCATCTACCCAGTTCTTTAATATGTATTTACTAACATTCTGCATATTGGCAACAACTTTTACGCCGCCTATTGTTCTGCCTGTCATATCAGAATCAGAGATTACAAGTCCGCTTATATTGAACATGTCATAATTCTCAGCACGCACATTCTTTATAACATCCTCGGCAGATGCTCTTGTTGTCACTATTAAAAGAGAACGCTTGCCGCCCTCTTCCATTTTCTTTTTAAGGTGGTTTTTCCACAAGACTCTTGTTATATAAGAAAATTCAAGATAAAAAGCTCCCATCAGATATAATACAACACGTGAAAATCCGCCACTCTTTATTGTAAACAGATACATACTTGATATTAATTCAATAAATATCATCTGCTTTAATACTGACACGAATTCGTTGTAATATCCTCTCCTTAGGACACCCTTGTACTGTTCGAGCATAAAGATAACTATCAAATCGGCAATCTCTATCATCAATGCCATATTTCTGTATAACTCAACTTCATAAAGGTTCGTCAATCCATGACGGAAAAAGTATGCCAGTACATATGAAAACTGGACACATAATAAATCAATTATTATAAAATCGAAATGTTTGAACCATCCATTTGACTTTTTCCTATACATTCGTTATCCCTCATACTTTCCGTTAGAGCAATACTGCATTTTGTATTACCCCCCCCCTTAATTTTTCGTAAATATTATAACTCTATCTTTGGTAGGCTTATTTTTATATATGTGATGAACATATAACCCTTACGGATTATATGTTCATCAGATTAATTGTCTTCATTGCTGTAATTGCCATAGTATTTGCCATAATATTTACCATAATACTTGCCATAGTATTTGCCATAATAGCTGTTGCTTGAAAAATTAACTTTGTTAAGTACACAGCCTAGTATTTTGCAGCCTGCAAGTTCAAGCTGTTCTTTTGACTTTCTTGCATATCTGTAACTTATATCGCCACATCCGATTACAAGGATACCTCCGTCACAGAACTTAGATACTACTGCCGCATCAATGACACTTCCGATAGGAGGTGTATCAACGATTACTATATCAAACATCTTTCTTGATGCTTCTATCATATTCTTAAATCTGTCATTGCCGAGAAGTTCACTTGGGTTTGGTGGCACCGGACCTGCAAATATCATGTAGAAATTATCTACATCACTTACACACAGTGCATTCTCAAATGTTGTCTTTCCTGAAAGATAATGTGTAAGTCCATACTTTACTTTACCTTTCTTACCTCTTGATTTCATAACTGATTTTCTGAGATCGGCATCTATAAGAAGTGTTTTCATTCCATTCTGTGCAAATGACTGTGCAAGTTCAAATGAAACTGTACTCTTACCTTCATTAGGTGTTGTACTGGTAAGAAATATTACCTTTGTATCCTCACCAGAAAATTCTATGTTAGTTCTTAATGTCTTAAATGCTTCTTTGCTTCTATAATCAAGTATTGTCTGCTTTATTGTAAATTCCTGCATTGTTTAATCCCTTTCAACTTTTGCTCAATCATCAATAAGTTCTATTCCATCATCAAGATATTTCTTTGCTGCTTCGGATGTCTTAACTTTTCTTGATGTTGAAGAATTGTTAAGTTCAACTTTCTGCTTTATCTGATTCTTTGAATTAGAAGCATTTACTCTCTGGTTATTTGGCTTTGCTGCCGGTGATGATGCCTGTCCTGATGTACGTCTGCCTGAAGGTGCTTTTACAGTTTCTTTGTTAACACCGCTTTCTTCCTCAGTTCTGGCACTTCTTCTCTCGCTGCCTCTTCTGTCACCTTTCTTAGAAAGTTCTTCTCCTGTATTAAGAGGTATCAGGGCAAGTGTGCTAAGTCCAAGATATTTTTCAATATCTTCTGATGACTTGATTGTATCATCAAGAAGATAGCATATAACAATAATTATCGCACTAAGCACGATACCGATTGCTGCCGCAAGCACTGTGTACTTTGTAATAGATGGTGCGGCAGGTGATAATGGAAGATTGGCCTCATCAACAACATTGACAGCTTCTATATCCATAACTGACTTAATGTGGCTTGCAGATACTGTTCTTATAGCATTAGCGATTGTCTGTGCTGCCTGTGGACTTTCATCACGCACTGTTATAGAAATAATACGCGTATCTGTTGTATTGGCAACTGTAACACGGCTAAGAAGTGTTCCATATGATTCATTAAGTCCGCACTGCTTTATAACTGTCTCTAATACATAACGGCTCTTTACGAGTTCTGTGTAGTCCTTTGTAAGCTGTGAAGCAAGCTGTGTATCACTTAATGTAAGATTATTATTATTCTGCCTGTTAAGTATATAAATCTTTGTTGTCGAATCATACTTTGGTGTAACGATAAAACTGCTTACGATAAATCCTATAATGCCGCATGCAATGCCACATAAAAGGATGAGCCAGAGTCTGTGAAGTAACAGACCGAATATTTCTCCTAAGTCAATTTCGATTTCATCAGTATTTTCTTTGTTCTGCTGATTCATTTTCTGTATTTCTCCTCATTTCTTAAATATATAAATAATCGCATTTCAATGTGCTGCTTACTGTATAATTCTGTCCATTGCATTGCCATATAATATGGAGTCAACATATTTTTCATCATATTTTTTGTAAAGAATATTGCTGCATTCACATATATTGGGAACGCGGCTGCCTTCACATCTGTGTGCATCTGTTCCTATATAATCAACGAGCTGCTCTTTTAGCAGGCTGTGAACAAACTTCTTGACATTCTTTCCGCCACCGCCTGTAACACTCGAAGCGTTAATCTGTATATCCGCTCCCATATTGCGGATTGTTCTTACATTTTCAATGTTGGAAGCCATGCATTCATATCTCTCAACATGTGCAACTATCGGAACACATCCCGTACTCAGCACATCATCTACCGCATTGCGGATATAACTGAATCTGTCGGTTGGAAGAAATTCTGTAAGAACGTAATCTCCATAATTCATTCTGCAAAAGCTCTTATTTTCGAGATACTCATCAAATTCATTGAAAAATAAAACTTCATTTCCCTGATAAATAACTATCGGGATGTTATTTTTACTGGCTTCTGCCTGAACTGCATCTATAAGTTCGTCAACTTGTCCGGGTGTCGCATTATTATGTTCAAGCTTGTAGTGAGGTGTTGCAATAACATGTGTTATTCCCTCATCTGCAGCAATGCGAAGCATCTTCAATGTCTCCTCCATGCTTCTTGAACCATCATCAATTCCCGGAAGAATATGACAGTGCACATCAACTATGTACTCTGCCTGCTTAGCTTTTCTACCAAATATCATATCTATCCTTCTACCATTGTATTCATACACTTAAAATGTACTTAAAAACACAATACTACAAAACATAATGCATCACCTAGTAGTTTATCATCTGTATTTTTGTTAGTCAACATATTGTATGTTTTTTTGTCGAAACAGAAAACTTCCGAAAATTATATAATTCCCGGAAGTTTTATAATATAATTATTTAATTTATATAAGATTAAATGCTTTGGCTCTTCTTGTTTCCTCAAGCAGCACGCTGATATCAGTATCCATGCAGATGGATTTGCCAGCTATCTCGGCAGGTGCGTATGCCTCGCTCCCCTGTCTCATGTTTCCAACGAAGGCACTATCCACAATATTGTAAACTGCCTGCAAAGCCATGGATAATATCATTGGTATTCCCATCTGAATCATAAGCTTATTAACCGGCATATCCTTCATTTTGCTACTTTCCGCCATAATAATCCTCCTTTTTCTGCATAAAAAAACGAGTAGCAAACTGAATTTACGCTAGTTCGCTACTCGTTCATGGTTTATTATATATTTTTTTTAATTGTCAAATGTCAATTTTCCCTTAGCACGATATTATTTCTGTTTTTCTTTATTATCCTTGGTATTAATAATTAAATTTTACATTATTACAGTTTTATCTCATTGAATTCCTTATATCAAAATGCTAAACTTTTTAATATTCAAATATTTTCAATAAAGGAGACCAGATAATTATGAATAATTTTATTTATGATACACCAACAAAGGTTTATTTTGGAAAAGATGAAGAATTGAAGATAGGAAAGATTATATCTGAATATCACCCATCAAAGGTTTTGATACATTTTGGCGGAGCTTCTGCAAGAAAGAGCGGATTGCTTGAACGTGTTGAGAATTGCCTGAAAGAAGAAAATATCAGCTTCGTAGAACTTGGCGGCGTGGTCGCCAACCCTGAATTGTCTCTGGTAAGAGAGGGTATCGCCATTGGTAAAAGGGAGGGCGTTGATTTTGTACTGGCAGTCGGTGGCGGTTCCGTACTGGACTCATCGAAAGCCATTGCTAATGGTCTTGCTAATCCAGATGTAGATGTGTGGGATTTCTCTCTCGGAAAAGCTGCTCCTGCAAGGACACTTCCAAAAGGTGCCATCCTCACTCTGGCTGCTGCCGGTTCTGAGATGAGTTCCTCATGTGTTATTACCAATGCAGCAACTGGTGAAAAACGAGGCTACAACAGCAGCTTCAACCGTATGAATTTTGCCATTGAGAATCCTGTTCTTACATACACAGTAAATCCTTACCAGACTGCCTGTGGTGCCGTAGATATTGCAATGCACACTATCGAGCGCTATTTCTGCCCTGGCGAAGACACTTACCTCACAGACTCAATCGCTGAGGCTGTAATTAAAAGCACAAGAAAAGCTGCTTTTGACTGCATGAAGAATCCCGATGATTACACTGCCAGAGCTAATATGATGTGGGCATCATCCCTGGCTCATAATGGTCTTACCCAGTGTGGCAGAGAATTCCAATTAGTTGTCCACCAGTTTGAGCATGAATTATCCGGTATGTATCCAAAGATTGCACATGGTGCCGGTCTTGCCGCCCTATGGTGCACCTGGGCAAGATATGTCTATAAAGCCAACATCAGCCGCTGGCTGCAGTATTCTGCAAACGTATGGAATCTCGATATTGATTACGAACACCCTGAAAAGACCATTGAAGAAGCCATTAATCTTCAGGAACAGTATTATGTTTCACTAGGCATGCCAATCGGTCTTAAAGCCCTCGGCGTTGAAGAAGCATCACTTACAAAACTGGCTCTTAACTGCTCACGAAACAAAACCCGTACTCTTACAGGCTATAAGCCTTTAGCTTATGATGACATCCTTGCAATATATCAGATGGCTTACGAGCGTGGATAATGTATGAAGCAACACCCAATCAATCAGAAAAAGCAGAGGCACCCATACAAACATTTTACCCGGATGAAACCGCTTTGGTCGCATCCGGGTAAATTTATCACCTTGTAAATTTACTATCTTATAAATTCTTCACCTGAAAATCCGTCTTGCAAAATTATACAATCCATGCTGCCAGACAGCAGCCTCATGGTCTCCAGGCATTTCGTAGTACATGTACTGGACATTATATTTGTCAAATAGCTGCTTGAATTCCCTTACTCCATCAATGTATGGGTCTTCTGTGCCAACCTGATATAACAGCAGTTTATAATTATTCTTCAGATTTGTATAATCATAACCTTTCAATGCCGCATCAGCCCACACTTCGTCTTTAAATATTCCGTTTGTAGCTGAAAATGCACCTATGTATCCGAATTTGTCAGGGTCTTTAAACCCAATATATGATGATTCCCTGCCGCCGAGTGAATATCCGGCAATTGCTGTATTGTCACGCCCTGTTTTTATGGAATACCGGCTCTCTATCGCTGGCATAAGGTCATTTTCAAGCTCATCTATAAAATTGTCATACTGCGATGTCAAAACCTTGAATGACAATCCTTCCTCTGAATCGTATTTAGCCGATGTAAATACTGTCGGGCTCACCACTATCATGTCTGGTGTGTTGTAGTCATAATGTGCATTCTGTACAATATACTTAGCACCCATGCCTCCATTCTATCTTTAAAATTCATGGTAAGTTTCTATAATAATATTACGATATAAACCTGACTTTAATTCAATATATTTTGCATAATTTCAGATATAAGCAGTATATTAAATGTAATTCTTATAGGTAATCGCCAGCTACAGACGCTATTTTCATAATGAAGTAATGTTCTGTACACCCACAATACCATAAAATGTCTCTCTATGACTCTTGCATACCATTAATCCAATATCTCCCTGCCAGATGTACATTCTTTCATCCGATGAAACCGGCTTTAAACCTGCAATATCTGTAATGCCGCGTTCTGCATTTCTTTCCTTAAGATATTCATCCTGAACTCTAATAAATTCCTCGCTTGCCGGCTTTGGCATTCTGACATTCATAAGTGAACGCAGGGGATTCTCCTGTCCCTCTTTGTCAGACGGCATTTTCTGCCTGAATATTTTTCTTTCTTCTTTTAACAGGTATTCAATCAAATATTATCTTCTCTCACTCTGTGTCATATAAGTCTCCTGAACTTTTATTTATTGTTGTAACATTCATTGTTACATCGCATAACCGTAATATATCATCCGTTTGATGTGACGTCAATAGTTACATCATTTTTTATTTCTTGCAAAAAAGGACAGCCTCTCACGGACTGCCCTTAACATGATTATTTTATTTTTCTATACACATAGTGACATCATTCTTTACATCTGCCAGCGTCATCTGTGCAAGCTTATCTTCCATTGCCTTCTGAACCTGTAACAGCCTGTCATCAAGCACACGGTGAATATTCTTTCCTACAGGACATTGCTGGTTAGGATTCTCATGAAAATGAAACAGCTGCTCATCTGGTGCACATTCCACAGCCTTATATATATCCAGAAATGTTATCTCGTCAAGCGGTCTTGTTATTGTTACACCACCTGTACCTCTTGAGACTTCAATAATCCCCGCAGCTTTTAACTGCTGCAGCAGCTTTCCTATGATAACAGGATTCGTTCCTATGCTTGCCGCCATGAAATCACTTGTCATCTTCTGGTCTGAAAATGCATCTATACATGCAAACATATGAATTGCCATTGTAAATCTGCTTGAAATCTGCATTATCTTATACCTCCATAATTCTTTCTACAGCAGCATGATAGCAAACAAATGTTGTAATTACAACGGTTACAGTCGTTCATAGGAAAAGTCCACTATAGCAGGAATTCTCTAAAAAATATTTATTTTCTCATTTATCATTCATCAAAGATGCTTACGATTTCGCCATCAAGGATTCTGTTCATATTCTTAACTGCACAGAAGTTACCACACATTGAACATGTGTCTTCCTTTTCCGGCTTCGCTGATTCTCTGTATCTTCTTGCCTTCTCAGGGTCAATAGCAACGTCAAACATCGCCTCCCAGTCAAGCTTCTTTCTTGCAAGGCTCATCTTGTAATCCCATTCATCCGCACCTGAAACACCCTTTGCTATATCAGCCGCATGTGCAGCAATTCTTGAAGCAATAATTCCTTCCTTAACATCTTCAAGGTCCGGAAGACGAAGATGTTCTGCAGGTGTTACATAGCAGAGGAATGAAGCACCATAAGTTGCAGCAATTGCACCACCGATTGCTGCTGTTATATGATCATATCCCGGAGCTACATCTGTAACGAGAGGTCCCAATACATAGAAAGGAGCTCCCTTGCAGATTGTCTGCTGGATTTCCATATTTGCCTTAATCTGGTTAAGTGGCATATGTCCCGGACCTTCGACCATTACCTGTACATCTTTTTCCCATGCTCTCTTTGTGAGTTCACCAAGTGTTACAAGTTCCTCAATCTGTGATATATCAGAAGCATCTGCTATACATCCCGGACGGCACGCATCACCTAAGCTCATTGTGACATCATACTTTCTGCAGATATCAAGAATCCAGTCATAATGTTCATAGAACGGATTTTCATTTCCTGTCATTTCCATCCATGCAAATATTATAGAACCGCCTCTTGAAACAATATTTGTAAGACGTTTTGCATCCTTAAATCTTTTTGCTGTAGCCTTATTGATTCCGCAGTGGATTGTCATAAAGTCCACGCCATCTTTTGCATGCATCTCAACGATGTCAAGCCATTCCTGTGTTGTAATATCCTTTAATGCTTTGTGATAATATACAACAGCATCATAGATAGGAACTGTTCCTATTATTGCAGGACACTCAGATGTAAGCTTTCTTCTAAACTTCTGTGTGTCGCCAAATGAGCTGAGATCCATAATTGCTTCCGCTCCCATAGCAACTGCATTATTAACTTTTTCAAGCTCCATATTCAAATCAACGCAATCTCTTGATGTTCCAAGATTTACATTGATTTTTGTACGGAGCTTTGAACCTATACCGTTAGGGCTTAAGCACTTATGATTCTTGTTTGCAGGAATTATAACCTGACCTTTAGCCATAAGTGACATAAGCTCCTTAACGTCAATATTTTCTTTTTCGGCAACTACTTTCATTTCTTCTGTTACAATGCCCTGACGTGCTGCGTCCATCTGTGTTGTGTAACTCATGCTTTAATCTCCTTTATTGTTAAATTCGAGATACTCATAATACCGCAACGCAGTAAACAAAAACATTGCAGGAAATGTACTAAATAATCGCAAAAATCATTTATACAAATCCATATAATAAGTTTCCTACGACGGCATTATCCGTATCAGGTTTTCGGGTCGGAACCATGTTCCCTCTCAGCTGTCGAACTTTAGCTCCCCGTTTTATTTTTTGTTTTATATGGAAATCTTTAAAGATTACCTAACTAAAAATTCTTGAATACGTCTGTCTGTGCTTTTAATTCACCGACTGTATTCCTGCTTTCTGACATCTCTTTATCTATGCTGTTCATCTGCTCAACAAGCTGAGATGTACTTACCGCTGACGACGTTACAGCATTAGCACTCTGCTCTACACCGCTTGAAATTCCTTCAATTGACTCAACTGTATTTTTCATAAGCTCTTTAAGTTTTTCTGTCTTTTCTGCGAATTCCTGCATTGTCTCGCTTATGTAACATGCGTCTTCATTATATTGTGCACCTGCTTGTACGAATGAATCGTAATCTGCAAGTATTGTCTCTTCTATGTACTTGATAATTTTATTAGAATTATCAATAAGCTGGTATACAGCACTTGTTACATGCTCATTTATTGCCTGGATGTTATTAGCTGTATCCCTGCTTGAATCAGCAAGCTGTCTTATCTCATCAGCTACAACCGCAAAGCCTTTACCGGCTTCACCGGCTCTTGCAGCCTCGATTGAAGCATTAAGTGCCAAAAGATTAGTCTGGCTTGAAATATTAAGGATTTCGCCTGTAAGTTCATTTACACGCTCAACACTCTTGCTGTCTTCAATTGCCTTTTTAAGTGTTCCTACAATATTACCAACCATCTCATCAGTTGTACGTTTATTTTCATCAGCTGACTTTGCAAGCGAATCCGCACGTTCACGCATATCCTGTGAATAATTGTTAATCTCTCCTGTCTTATCAGCTATATCAACAACATTCTTTCCAACTGACTCTGTATTATCGTTCACTGTCTGTATTGTTGCCGCAATTTCCTGCATTGTTGCAGAAAGCTCTTCCATAGCAGATGATACATCCTGTGCATTATCATTAGATACTGTAACATTCTCACCTACTGAGTTAATCATATTATCAAGATTCTTAGAACCTTCTACAATCTTTCCGATTGTATTCTGGAGTATATCAAGGAACTGATTGATTCCCTGTGCAAGCTGTCCAATTTCATCAGATGACTTAACATTAACTCTCTTAGTAAGATCACCATTATTATCATTGATAAGTGCACTTATTTCTTTAAGCTCTTTATTAGTTTTTACTATTGGATTTACAACTTTTCTTGTACTTATCAGGAATGCCACAATGAGTGCACCAATTGCAACTACAAGACAGACACCGCCCGTAGTCTTTGCAAATGCCGCTAACGCATGCATCTGTCTCATTGCATGATCCGTTGCCTCAACTTCACTATTGGTCATATCATCAAGTGCTGATTCAAGACTGTTACATACATCAACAAGATTATTATTGGCTAGTTTTGACGCATTGACTGTCTGATTAGTATCTACATATTTCTCAAGTACCCCAAACTGTGTCAGAAACTGGGAATAATAATTCTTATATGATGAATATGCAGTCTCTTCATTTTCATCAAGCGTCTGCTCATAATCTTTCATATATCCGTCTATCTCTGACTTTAAACTTTCTATATTATCTTTAACACTCTTTTTGGCTGCATCTCCTTCAGCAACTATGTAGCTGTATGCTGATCTTGTAAGCTTCTGTGTACTCTCTGACAGATAACCTACATTTTCAATGGTTACAAGATAATTATTTGCTATATCATCGCCTTTTTTACTGATGCTGTCTGCATTCATAATACTAAGAATACTTGTTGCAAAAGCTATAACCGCAAGCAGAAGAACCGGTATCATAATTTTATTTTTTACTGAATTCATAATCTATGTCCCTTTCTTTCACATTTTTAGTTAATAATATAACAATTTATTTTTTTTCACAACCAAAAAATTGCTTTCTGGTACTTATTTTACAGATGAAGTACTCTTTCTTTGATTTCCTGGGTACGCCCCTGATTCCAGAACTGTGTTCCGATATAGCCGCATGTTCTTCTTGCAACATTCATCTTGTCCTGATCACGGTTGCCACAGTTAGGGCATTCCCATACAAGTTTTCCGTCATCATCTGTTATAATCTGTATCTGTCCGTTATAACCGCATACCTGGCAATAGTCGCTCTTTGTATTAAGTTCAGCATACATGATATTGTCATAAATGTATTGCATGACAGAAATTACAGCAGGAATGTTATTTTCCATATCCGGTACTTCAACATAACTTATGGCACCGCCTGGTGAAAGTTCCTGGAACTGGCTTTCAAATTTCAATTTATCAAACGCACTAATATTTTCTGTTACATGAACATGATAGCTGTTAGTGATATAATTCTTGTCGGTAACACCCGGAATCTTACCAAATCTCTTCTGAAGAGCCTTGGCAAATTTATATGTTGTTGATTCAAGTGGTGTTCCATAAAGGCTGAAATCAATATTGGTCTCTTCAGCCCACTTTTTGCATGTATCTGTCAGATAATGCATAACTTCAAGTGCGAATTCTGTTCCTCCCGGCTGTGTATGCGAAACACCTTTCATGTATCTTGTACATTCACAAAGTCCTGCATATCCGAGTGAAATTGTTGAATATCCACCATAAAGAAGTTTATCAATTGTCTCGCCTTTTTTAAGACGTGCAAGTGCACCATTCTGCCAAAGAATCGGTGCAACATCTGACGGAGTACCCTTTAAGCGGTAATGTCTGCACATAAGGGCACGTTTACACAAATCAAGTCTCTCATCAAGAATTTTCCAGAATTTATCCACATCTTTTCCTGACGAACATGCAACATCAACAAGATTCAATGTTACAACACCCTGATTGAATCTTCCGTAGAATTTAGGCTTATCATTCTCATCTTTGTATACAGTAAGGAATGAACGGCAGCCCATGCATGGATAACAGTTACCATCTTTTAACTTCTTCATAATTTTCTCTGAAATATAGTCAGGAACCATACGTTTTGCAGTACACTGTGCTGCGAGTTTTGTAAGCTCCCAATATTTTGAACCTTCTCTTATATTGTCTTCCTCAAGAACATATATAAGCTTCGGGAATGCCGGTGTTATCCATACGCCTTTTTCATTTTTAACGCCCTGGATACGCTGTTTTAACACTTCTTCCGTGACAAGTGCAAGGTCATCTCTTGTTCTTCCTTCCGGCACTTCATCAAGATACATAAATACAGTTACAAATGGAGCCTGTCCGTTTGTTGTCATAAGTGTTATGACCTGATACTGAATCATCTGGACACCATTTTTAATCTCATCACGCACACGCATTTCTGCAACTTCACGTACTTTTTCTTCTGTATAATCGATTCCTGCCTTTTCAAATTCTTCACGCACTTTTCTGATAAACTTTTCACGGCTTATCTGTACAAATGGTGCAAGATGTGCAAGGCTTATGCTCTGTCCGCCATACTGTGAACTTGCAATCTGGGCAATTGCCTGCGTAGCAATATTACATGCAGTAGAAAAACTATGCGGCTTTTCAAGCATTGTCTCACTGATTACTGTTCCGTTCTGAAGCATATCTTCAAGGTTGACAAGACAGCAGTTGTGCATATGCTGTGCAAAATAATCTGCATCATGGAAATGAATGAGTCCCTGCTCATGTGCATCTACTATATCCTGTGGAAGAAGAAGTCTCTTTGTTATATCCTTGCTGACTTCACCTGCCATATAATCACGCTGGACACTGTTGACTGTAGGATTCTTGTTTGAATTTTCCTGTTTTACTTCTTCATTATTGCACTCAAGAAGACTTAAAATCTGCTCATCTGTTGAATTGGACTTTCTTACAAGGGCTCTCTTATAGCGGTATGTTATATACTTTCTCGCTACTGCAAATGCACGAAGGTTCATTATCTGGTTCTCAACCAGATCCTGAATCTCTTCAACACTCAATGAGCGGTTCATCTCCTGACATATGTCTTCAACATTTTTGCTTATCATCTCAATCTGTTCATCTGATAATCTTTCGCTGTGTACCACTTCATTATTGGCTTTTGAGACTGCCGCCATTATCTTATCAATATCAAATGTAACTTCTGTTCCGCTTCTTTTAATAATTTTCATACTTTCCCCATTCCTTACTATCAAGCTAAATCTTATACTATCTAAAATTTTGCCGCAATAATTGTAATTGCGGCAAAATGACCTTGTTCAATCTCATCTCGTGAACAAGGTCAATTATACAATATATAGGGTATACAGTCAACAATACTATCAATATATAGCACAGTCATCTGTCCCAATATCATTTAATGCCATAGAGCTTAATACAGCTGCAAATATTCTCGCACAGTCAATCTCATAATTAGCCCACTGGGAAGCCTCCCTGCATTTATTAAATGTAACAAGCCCCTTTATATTTCTCTTATCTCCGATATAACACTGTATCGTGGATGCAATTCTTTCTGCCTTCATGCGTCCGCAAAAATCAGGTGTTATATCTGAAAATGTATCAGCAAAACCTATCTGCAGGAATCTTTCATTCTCTCCCATAAGTTTCTGAAATTCTTCTGAAAATACATACATTGCATCTTTTGCTTCCGGAATATCGGAGCCAAATGAATATACTTTTTTCATGCCTTCACCATAGTAAATATTAATATTATCTATTCCAAATGTATCTTTCATATGTCTCATAGCATCAAGAATTGCCTTACGGCTGTCAGTCATTGCATTTTCCATAAATGAGGCGACATTTTTTAATTCTCTTATCTCTCTTGGATTTTTCATTGCATTAAGCTGGTTCTGGTTAAGCATAGCCTCATATGACGCTCTGTGCATCTCATCCCTGAAAAATACATATCTGTCTCTGCCCTTTTCTTTTGCTATATAAAGACAGCAGTCCGCTTTTTTAAATAAATCTTCATAGTCTCTGCCGTTGACAGGGAATATGGAAGCACCGATGGAACATGTAATGGAAAGATTCTCGAAATCTTCTGCAAACTCCCACTTAATCTGCGTTCTTATCGCTCTTAGCATACCGCGGAGTACCTGGTCATCATCAAGTCCATTAAATACAATCATAAATTCATCGCCGCCGATTCTGCCTATCACACCATCCTCGCCAACAATCTCCTTTAATCTGCCGCCAACTCTTGCAAGCACTTTATCACCATAAAGATGGCCAAATGTATCATTGACCGATTTAAAGTGGTCAACATCAAGAATTGCTATTACAATCCTCTTCTCTTTTTCTTCAGATATCCTCTTCTTGGCATACTCTGTGATTGTCTTTTTATTATATACACCTGTAAGTGAATCGTACTGGAGTTCGTTCATTATCTCCATAGCAGTGCTGGCATGTCCGACCGACTCATCTGATACAACTCTTCCGACTATAATTTTATTGCCGCTGCTCTCATTATGTACAGTTCCAATGAATCTGACAGCTTCAAATATATCACTCTGCGTTCTTATTGCACAATTCATCTTTATCGAAAAACTGTCAGCATATGTTTTCATATTAAGCACAAGTGTATCGAGCATAGCTTTCTCATCATATTTTACATAACTCTTTGAAAGCATTTCTCTCTTCCACTGGTCTATATCCATATCATAAAGAATAATTCTGTTAAATCTGTCATACTTGAACATCTTAAACATATTAGTCGCTTTGTCATATATAAATGCAAATTCATCAGTGAGACTCATAAGAAGCCTTACTCTTGAAAGGCTGTCCATTGCGGTTTCATAATCACCAACAGATTCATCTATATCAATTATCTCAACACCTATATTGCGTCTGTTCTCAACCATACCTTTTTCTGTATGGATTCTCACAACATTGTAATGCCACCCATTATTTTTCTTTTTCAGACGGAAAACTTCTTCGCCCCCCGTAAAAGACTTATCTTCAACAAACTTCTTAAATGATTCAACATCATCCGGATGAATATAATCCGTAATCTTAAAGCTTCTCAGTTCTTCACTCCCAAGATAACTTGTAAAGCTTTTGTTAGAGACAAAAATATTATATTTATCATCAAATGATGCCAGTCTTCTTTCAAGCCTGCTGCCCTCATGATTTTCGACACTAATGTCAAAATCTCCACTTTGATTATCAGCCATGACAATATTCCCTTCCTGATTGTAAAATTTCGACGGTGTGCTGCCGTCATCCCGCACAATTACAGTTTTTATTATATGATTTTAGTCCTGTCTTTGCAAGTTTATTTATACAATTTAAACAAATCCTACAAAATATGACATGATTTTTTGGGTATATTCACACATAAATATATTAACTTTTGCAATCTGGGTTTTTGGTACCAATACACTATATTGTATTTGTTTTTTAACTGCCCTATGTTATAATACAACATGTTGTTGGTCTTACACTATTTATGATTTGACCAGAGCGTGAATTTATCATTATTATGAGGAGGTTTTTACATGGAACGCGTGAAAATGAGCAAAGTAGAGGTATCACACGGAAACACGGCAAAGAAGTTTCCAGTATACGAAATTTATCTTGATGGGGTTATTGTTACAAAGGTATCTGATGAATCAGATGCAATGGAGATGGTTTCACGCTGGCAGGAAATTTACAAATAAAGCAAAGCAGGTATTTAAGTCTTATGGAATTGTTTCCCGGCAAACTTAAATACCTGCTTATTTTTTTCTTGATTAACATTAAAATCATTCTTTTTCCGGAATTTCTTTAAGAAGCTTCGCAACATCTTCTTTGCTTCCTATTATCTTTACATGGTCTGCTTCCTGTAAGGCATAGTCAACCTTAGGCATGACCATGACATTGCCGTCACTCTGTATAATCGCAATAACATTTACATTATATACAGCACGCACATCTATCTCTTTGAGGCTTTTTCCAATCCATGACGGAACTATGGGAATTTCATATATTGAATACTCATCTGAAATCGATATGTAGTCATATACATTATGTGCCGTACAACGCTCCGCAAGATTAACAGCAACATCCCTGTCAGGATAGATAACCTCATCCGCACCGTTTTTTAATAAAAACTTTGCCTGAATATCGCGACATGCCATGCTTATGACATATTTTGCACCCATCTCCTTTACAAGGCTTGTCACTTCAAGGCTGCTCTGGAAATCCTGTGCAATGCAAACTATAACAAGGTCAAAATTTTCAAGACCTACTGACTTTAAAACATCAGGATTGGTACAGTCGCCGACTCTCGCTGTCGTAACAAGCGGAAACATGTCTCTTATGCTGTCCTCTTCCTTATCTACAACCATAACTTTATTATCTAACTCTATAAGTCTGTTCACAAGGTGATGCCCAAATCTTCCAACACCTATAACAAGTATTGATTTCACTTTACGCCTCCAAAATAATAATATCTTTTACAAATATATCATAACATACATTTCACAATCTATAACATCTTCTTTTTGTGAAGTATCCAAAGTGTTATAACACATATAATTACAATTATGCCACATACTATCTCAAATCCGAATGGCACTTTCGCAAACGGAACCCATCTCTCATCAAGATTCATGCCATATATTCCCGATATAATTGTGGGAATTGTTGTTACAAGTGTTATAGATGTAAGATATTTCATTACTGTATTCAGTCTGTTATCCATAACCGATGCAAGAAGTTCTCTTGTACCGTCAATAATATCCCTGTAAATAGTTGTCATCTCGATAGCCTGCTGGAATTCGACCATTGCATCTTCAAGAAGCTCCATATCTTCAGGATATTGCTCTATTCTTTTATATCTTCTCAATCTTTCAAGGACTATGCTGTTAGACCGTAATGATGTTGCAAAGTATACAAGAGTTGATTCAAGTTCGTGAAGTTCTATTATATCGCCGTCTTTTGTATTTTCACCGGCACGCTCCTCTATCTCGATTCTTTTCTTGTCTATTCCTCTAAGATATGCCTGATACATGGTCGCAGAACGCAGAAGAATCTGATATATGAAACGCATCTTCTTCTTTGTGCTGAAATCCTTCATTTTATTTAATATAAAATAGTCAACAACAGGCGTATTCTCACGACATACTGTTATAATCGCATTCTGCTTCAGTATTATGCCAAGCGGGATTGTTGTATACATCTTTTTCTCATGTCTTACTTCCGGAGAAGGAATATCAACAAGAATCAAAGTGTAACCATCTTCAAGACTGATACGTGAACTTTCTTCATCATCCATTGCAGTCGCAAGATCATCAAGTTCTATTTCATATTGCTCTGCTACTCTTGACAATTCGTTACTCGTCGGGTCAACCATCTGGACCCATACACCGTCACGAAAATCAGTAAGTTTATTTAAAACACGCTCATCAGTCCTGTAAATATTAAGCATACAATCTATTCTCCCGCTTTTTTGTCATCACATTCATTGCCATGATGCATGGTACAGGCTGAGCAATTGCCATCACATCCGCCGTTACCGCCAATTTTTTTATTTCTCATATAAGTGACTGCAACATAGATTCCTATAACGATTACAAGAAGGATTGCACCACTTATTATATTTGACATACCAGCCATGATTTCTCCTTTTCAGACATTTATTAAATGTTTATCATGCAGTAAAATTATTTATATTAACTTTAACACTAAATGCACTAAAAATGCAACACTCCATGCAATTAAACATTGAATTGCCGCAACCATAAACGCTGCTTTTTTTGTGCCCATTTCTCTTCTTACTGAAGCAATAGCTGCAACACATGGTGTGTAGAGCAATGTAAACACAAGAAATACAAGTGCTGTCTTTGTTGAAAACATTGTTCCAAGAAGTGCTGTGTCTCCTCCAAGAAGCACTGTAAGAGTGCTGACAACGCTCTCTTTAGCTGTAAATCCCGTAATAAGTGCTGTAGAAATTCTCCAGTCATTAAATCCGAGCGGTGCGAAAACAGGTGCAATTAATCCGCCAATAAGTGCAAGAAGGCTGTCTTTTGAATCTGTCACAACATTAAGCCTTACATCAAATGTCTGTAAGAACCATATAACAATAGTTGCAAGGAATATTATTGTAAATGCTTTTGTTATAAAATCTTTTGCTTTTTCCCATATAAGCTGCATTACACTTTTAGGGCTGGGAAGCCTGTAATTTGGAAGTTCCATTACAAAAGGAACCGGCTCACCTTTAAATGCTGTTTTTTTCAAAATAAGTGCATACAGGATACCTGTAATTATTCCCGTAAAATACAATCCAATCATAACAAGCACTTTATATTTTGGAAAAAATGCGTATGTAAACAATGCATATATCGGAAGCTTTGCCGAACAGCTCATAAACGGTGTGAGAAGAATGGTCATCTTTCTGTCACGTTCTGATGCAAGTGTTCTTGTTGACATTATCGCAGGAACCGAACAGCCGAAGCCTATAAGCATAGGAACAAAACTTCTGCCTGAGAGGCCTATTTTTCTAAGCAGCTTGTCCATAACGAATGCGATTCTCGCCATATATCCGCTGTCTTCAAGAATTGACAAAAAGAAGAACAACACAACTATTACAGGCAGGAATGACAGAACACTTCCCACACCTGCAAATATACCATCAATCACAAGTGAATGTACTACCGGATTGATTCCAAATGCTGTAAGTCCGGCATCACATACGCCTGTGAACCAGTCGATTGCCATGCTTAGCAGATCTGAAAGTCCGGCACCTATAACACCGAATGTAAGCCAGAAAACAAGTGCCATAATTCCTGCAAAAGCCGGAAGTGCAGTATACTTTCCTGTAAGAAAACGGTCAATTTTTACACTTCTTGCATGTGCCTTGCTCTCCACAGGCTTTACAACTGTACTTGAGCAGACTTTCTCTATAAAGTTAAAACGCATATCAGCAAGTGCCGCCTCACGGTCTTTGCCACACTCATTTTCCATCTCTGAAATGATATGCTCCAGAAGTTCTTTTTCATTTTCATCAAGTGCGAGCTGGGTCATTATCAGCTTATCGCCTTCCATAAGCTTTGTGGCTGCGAATCTTACAGGAATTTTTGCCTTTGCAGCATGGTCTTCTATAAGATGTACCACTGCATGTATTCCACGATGTACAGCTGCAAGACCATTTTCTGCATTAGCATCACAAAAATCAAGCCTTCCGGGACATTCATCATATCTTGCAACATGTACCGCATGCTCTATAAGCTCGTTTATACCCTCATTTTTTGCTGCTGAAATCGGTACAACCGGAATACCAAGCGTATTTTCAAGTTCATTAATTCTTATTGTTCCACCATTTTCCCTTACTTCATCCATCATATTAAGTGCAAGCACCATAGGAATATCCATCTCTATAAGCTGCATTGTCAGATAAAGGTTTCTCTCTATATTAGTTGCATCAACAATGTTGATAATTCCACGAGGATGATTTTTCAAAAGAAAATCTCTTGTAACAATCTCTTCACTCGTATAAGGTGAAAGCGAATAAATACCCGGTAAATCTGTAACAGAAGCCTCCGGATGGTTTCTTATCGTTCCATCTTTTCTGTCAACTGTAACACCTGGGAAATTGCCTACGTGCTGGTTGGAACCTGTAAGCTGGTTGAAAAGTGTCGTTTTTCCGCAATTCTGGTTGCCGATAAGACCGAATGTAAGAGGCTCTCCCTCTTTTAGTTCATCGCCCGACTTTCTTACATGATATATTCCCATCTCGCCTACCTGCGGATGTGGAATATCCTTCTCATGCTTATGCTGTCTCTCAACATAATCACTGTCATGTATATCCTGTATCTCAATTCTTGCTGCATCAGCTTTTCTTAACGTAAGCTCATATCCTCTTATTCTTAACTCGACAGGGTCACCCATAGGTGCAACCTTCATAAGAGTGACTTCCGTTCCCGGTATAAGCCCCATATCAAGAAAATGGCGTCGTAATGCTCCTTCTCCGCCAACGCTCTGTATAACTGCGTCCTTGCCAACCTGAAGTTCATCTAATGTCATGCTTTTTCTCCAAATCATTAATTTTTATTTGAGAATAAATTATTGAAATTTTTTCTCATTAATTATTTGAATTTATTATTAATCATCTTCCTCGCTTTGTCAAACTCTCCTGTCAATGATTTTAACATTCTTCTAAGCATAATCTTTGTTTCTCTGTCAAGCGAGCTATACATCTTTAATGCTGAACCTGCAAAATTGAACCTGTCTGCCGACAAATCGGACAGATTAACTGCACCGCTCGACGTTATAATTGCAAAAAGCGTCTCTACAAATTCACTTCTCTGCATACGTGAAAGCCCATTAATCCAGTTACTCAACGCTTCATTAAGCATTCTGCTCGTCCTGTCAACACTCTTTACTGTCTCAAATCTGTTACCACATACCTGCCACGACATTGCATCATGCTGCATTATTCCTGTCTGGGAACTTTTTACTATCATATACTTCTCTTCATGTTCCAAAAGCATGCCAACCACAGAATGTTCAGGTACTATTGTCTTAATCTTTGGTAACATCTGCCTGTATTCTTCACTCTCTATCATTTCACGGTCAAAACCCGGTCCGTCATTATTGTATACAGCTATAATTCTTCTTTTCAGTGACGGCTTTGCTTTCACTGCTGCATATATCGCAAGATTTCCACCTTTTGAATGACCTCCGAGTCTTATTTTGCGTCTTGAATACTTTATCGTCTCATTGACATATTCCGCTGCTTCAAGCTGTGACGGTATAGGCCGGATGAAACTCATGTTAAAATCTTCTTTCCATCCGATAAGCGAATCATCTGTCCCCATAAACGAAACATATATCGAGCCGTCTCCGGGTTCTGCCGTAAACGCACCGAACTGTACCTGTTTTTCCTCATTATTGTGAAGTGCATAATTGCCAAGCAGCATATCTGCAAATCTTTTTGTATGTGCCATTTTTTTCATAAAAAACGGAGCATACCATATAAATGATTTCACAAGTTTTAATTCTTCTTCATCATGCAGTTCAAAAAAATCATCACATGCCTGTTTAAGTGTTATTTTTTCACCGCTGCCAGCAGCCGGAATTATGTCTTTAAAATCAACATATGCAAGCTCTGCAAGAATCAGGTTATCAACAAGATTGAATTCATCCTGCTCAAAAGTCAAATCACCACGCCATAAAAGATAGTCCTCAATATTAGCCATATGTCCCTCCTCCCTGTTATGCGGGCATCCGCCAAATTTCCATACAATCACATACTTTGGCACGTTGCCCGTATAAAACAAAAAAGAAGCCAGCATTCAACTGACTTCTTAAAACAAGAGCGCGAGACGGGGATCGAACCCGCGACCCCCTCCTTGGCAAGGAGGTGCTCCACCACTGAGCCACTCGCGCATATATTCACTTGCGTTCTTTTCTCTAATGACGAACGCAAGTGTTATTCTACATGCTTTTACTTAACTTGTCAATAGAATTTTTGAATTTTTTTATATTTTTTTAAAATCTTCAATCAGGCTGCCAAATACATTCAATGCATCCTGTATAACATCCGGCTTTGACATGTCAATTTTACAAAGTGAAAGAAGCTCAATCGGATGCATGCTGCTTCCTCCTTTAAGAAATTCCCTGTAACCATGAAGAACTTCTTTATCACCATTTATAATCTTTGTAGCTATGGCAACTGCTGCCGAAAATCCTGTTGCATACTGATATACATAAAATGGCGTATAAAAATGAGGTATTCTGGCCCACTCATATGCAATCTCTTCATCTATAACCATATCTTTGCCGAAATATTTTTCATTAAGTTTTTTATATGTGCCACAGAGCGATTCTGCATTGAGAACTTCTCCATCCTGTGCCATGCGGTGTGTAATCATCTCAAACTCTGCAAACATTGTCTGTCTGAAAAGTGTACCTTTAAACTGTTCAAGATAATGTCCGTAAAGATACTTTTTCTCCTCATCCGACTGGCTGTGTTTCAAGAGATAATCTATAAGTATTACCTCATTGCATGTCGATGCAACTTCCGCAACAAATATCTTATATCCTGCATAAGTATATGGCTGTGTCTCATTTGAATAATACGTATGCATTGCATGGCCTGTCTCATGGATAAGTGTAAATATGTCATTGAGCGTCTCTGTATAATTGAGAAATATATAAGGATGTGTTCCATATGCTCCCCACGAAAATGCACCGCTTCTCTTGCCGTCATTTTCGTATACATCTACCCATCCGCTCTCATATCCTTTTTTAACCTGTGAAACATAATCATCACCGAGTATTTTAAGTGCATCAAGAACAGTCTCTTTTGCATTTTCATATGAAACATTTACCGTATAATCAGATGTGAGCGGTGCGTATATATCATAAAAATGAAGCTCATCGACACCAAGTGTCTTTTTTCTTAATGATACATAATCATGCATTTTATCAAGATTATTATTGACTGTATCTATAAGATTGGTATACACACTCTCCGGTATAAATGAACCTGACAGATACATCTGAAGTGTAGACTCATAATTTCTTGCATTTGCAAAAAATACTGCCTGCTTTACGTTGCCATAGTATGACGCTGCCAGCGTATTAATATATGACTTATACTGTCTGTAAAGTGCATAAAAAGCCTCTTTTCTTACATTTCTGTCCCTGCTTTCCATAAATACAGAAAACCCTGCACTTGTAAGCTCCTTCTCATCGCCATGCTCATCATGTACTTTTCCAAACTTTACATCTGCATTATTAAATTTTGAAAAAATATCAGAAGGACTGTCAGCCATCTGTGATGCCATTGCAAGCAGCTTTTCCTCTTTTTGTGAACATGTATGCTCTTTTTTAGCAAGCATATCACAAAGAAGATGCCTGTATGGCTTTATCTTGTCACTGTCAAGAAATCGTGCAACTTTGTCATCATCAGCAGCCATTATCTCCGGCACAAGAAACGAATATTTTTCGCTCATCTTTACTGCGAGCATCTGTGCTTTGCCGGACATCTGCTGATAAGTACCATCAGATGTATCTTCATAATACCTCATAAATGCATATACATACAGTCTCTCAGTTATATAATCGTCTTTTTCAGATTCTGAAAGTGCATCCGCAAGTGTATCGGCACTGTCCATCACACATCCTTCAAAGCTGCTCTTTTCCTGTGTGCTTTTCAATGCTTTTTCATAATCATTATTCCACAGTTCATCACTGCTATACAAATCTTTGACACTCCATTTGTATTCGTCTGATATTTCACTTCTTTTCAATTATGCCACACTCCATATCTTTTATTTATCTATTTATCCTCCGGAAGATATACCGAACAAGCTATTGCCAGTGCTCCATATCCAATATGGCATGCAACACTTAAAGACAGCGGATCCATATGAAAATCAAGCTGTGGGTATTCTTCCTTAACAATCTCTGCCCATTCTTCTGCCTCTTCACGGTTGCCTGCATATGCAGCCTCCATATGTACTCTTCCTTTTTTGAAGCTGTCAGCAAATCTTTTTTCCATATCATCTGCCATTGCTTTTAACATAATCTTCTTAGCTGATGCCTTTCCTCTTGCTTTTGCATAAGCATCAAGCTTTTCTCCCTGTATCTGTAATACAGGATTAAGTCTTAAAACAGTTCCTATTGCTGCAGCGGCTGGCGTAATTCTTCCGCCTTTTTTAAGATATTTTAATGTGTCAAGTGTTATATATATGCTTGATTCCATCTTTTCTCTTTCAAGAATCTCTTTTATCTCAAGAGCACTGTAACCCTTTTTTGCAAGATTAAGTGCATCAATTACTGACTGTCTCTGCGTAACTGATATTCTCTGGTTATTGACTACATGAACCTTTCTGTCATACTCATCAGCAAGCATTGTAGCTGTCTGGCATGTTCCTGAAAGCCCGCTTGACATCGGTATGAATACTATCTCATCATAATCTTTCAAAAGCTTGTCAAAATATTCCTGAAGTTCCCCGACTGAAGGCTGCGATGTTGAAATATCAGCATCTTCCTGCAGTTTTTTGTAAAACTCTTCCTGTGTAAGATTGATATCTTCAAAATATTGCTCACCATCAATAAAAAACGGCATAGGAATTACCGTAACTCCCATTTCTTTAGATTGTGCCTGTGTTATGCCGCTATTGCTGTCTGTAAGTATTGCAACTTTGTTGCTCATATTTGCTTTACCCCTTTATTTATAATAATCTTCATAATAATCAATTTATCTTGTATATTGTACCTTACTTTTTATTTTGCTACAATACATTTATTCAAATTTTCAACATAAAAGCAGGGGAATTGGTAATATGACACAGATTATAAATGATTTTATAGATAAAAACGGATTTGATGCACCTTATGACATTGATGATACATGTATTACATCTTGTACCTTTGACAACGGCTGTCTTATCGGCTTTTGTGCAATCCGCGGAAATGAACTGACCGGCTTTGTTGCAGATTCTTACAGACATCATGGAATATTCAGCCGTCTTGTCAGAACCGCCGCTGACAAGTTTTTTGTCAAAAACAGCGACAGTTTTTTGTACTTTGAAGCACCTTCATTTTATGAATCACTCATTAAAAAACACGACAATATAAAATATTATTACAGTGAATATCTTATGGAACTGGATTTTAATGATTATACACGTTTAAAATGTGCTGTTCCTGAGGGATTGCATGAATATGAATCGTTTTTTTCAGATGATAATACTGATTATCTTTTATACATGAATGATGATGCTGCCGAGCCATGTGCGGTTTGTTCCATTGACTATGGCGAAAAACAGACCTGCATATATGATGTATATGTTGATGAAGATATGCGTAATAAAGGGGTTGGAACTTTTTTTATTGCCAATCTTTTAAATGATTATTTTGAAGACAATAAAAATCCGCTTGTTTTACAGGTCAGCAGCAAAAATGCCGCAGCCGTGAAGTTATACAAAAAAGCCGGATTTAATATAACTGAACAGCTTGATTACTGTGCGTTATACAAAAACCCGGCTTAATACTTTTAGCTAATATCCAGATTGCCTATTTTGACGCAATTACGTCTGTCATATCATACATTCCTGCCGGCTTTCCTGCAAGGAACTTGGCAGCTTCTATCGCACCTTTGGCAAATACTGATTTTGAATATGCTGTGTGAGTGAATTCTATAACTTCATCCTCACCGGCAAATATTACATCATGAACACCTACGATTGTTCCGCCACGGACTGCACTGATTCCGATTTCTTTAGGGTCACGCTTTTTATGTTCCTGGCTTCTGTCATATTTATAATAGTATTCGTCTCCGGCAACCTCTTTGATTGCATCTGCGAGTGCAAGTGCTGTACCGCTCGGTGCATCAAGTTTCTGGTTGTGGTGTCTTTCAACTATCTCTACGTCATAACCTGATGGTATAAATACCTTTGCGGCATCCTGTAAAAGTTTGAAAAGTGTATTGATACCAAGTGACATGTTAGCTGATTTTAATACAGCAACTTTACATGCACTCTCTCTTACTTTGTCAAGCTGTTCCTTTGAAAGACCTGTAGTACATACAACAACAGGAATCTGTTTTTCCACACAATAGTCAAGAAGTGCATCTTCTGCTTTAGCAGATGCAAAATCAATGACTGCGTCTGCCTTTACATCGCAGTCTTTAATTGACGCAAATACAGGATATGTGTTATGTCCGTCATCAAACGGGTCAATTCCTGCTACTATTTCTATATCATCATCTTTACTTACAAGGTCTGTTATAACTCTGCCCATATGGCCGTTACAGCCATGCATTATTACTCTGGTCATCTGTCTGCTCCTTATTTTCTGCGGTTTATATTATATTTTAATTATAACTGCTGCATTTTATTTGCTGTTTATGCAAGAATGCCATAATTTTTCATTGCTTTTTTAAGTCTTTCAAGATTTGCATCTTCCATTGGGCAAAGAGGCATTCTAAGTGGTCCTACTTCCATTCCCATAAGGTTAAGTGCATGCTTTACAGGAATCGGATTAACTTCACAGAACAGAGCATCTACAAGTTCAAGTACCTCAAACTGCATCTTTGCACTTCCTGCAACATCACCTGCAAAAAACTTTGCACATATATCATGTGTCTGCTTTGGTGCAACATTTGACAATACTGAAATTACACCCTTTGCACCGATTGACATAAGCGGAACGATAAGTCCGTCCTCGCCTGAATACATATCAAGGCATCCTTCTGCAAGTGCCATTGTCTTTGTCTCCTGTGCAAGATTGCCTGTTGCAGCCTTGATTGCAACGATATTATCTACTTCCTTTGCAAGCTTTACTGCTGTCTCCGGCTGGATATTACAGCCTGTTCTTCCCGGAACATTATACATTATAATCGGAAGGTCGATTGACTTTGCTACTGCTGTGTAATGCTCTATAAGACCTTTCTGTGTTGCTTTGTTATAGTAAGGTGTAACAACAAGACACGCATCTACTCCTGCTTTCTGTGCTTCCTGTGAAAGGTATATTGCTGTTTCTGTACAGTTTGAACCTGTACCTGCAATAACAGGAACTCTCTTTTTAACATAATCAGCAGTAAATCGGATTGTCTCTATGTGCTCCTCATGTGTGAGTGTTGAAGCTTCACCTGTTGTTCCGCATACAACAATGGCATCAGTTGAATTATTTATCTGATAATCAAGGAGTTCTCCCATTTTATCATAATTTACCTCACCGTTTTCTTTCATAGGTGTTACTATCGCAACGCCTGCACCTGTAAATATTGCCATCTTTTCCTTCTTTCTGCTGTAATACAGCTTTTCAAAACATAATTCAGAACAAAAAAGCCGGTCACGCAATGGACCAGCTTTTGATTATCATATAGATTATAATCTGTACGTAGCTCTCCATCTGCTGATGACAGTCGCAAAGCTATTGACTTTACGCCCAGCAAAACATCTGCGGCCGACATTTTACTTCGGCATCGTTTCCTTTCTTCCCTGCTTCAACTGCCTGCCGCGGCATCCATAGGAATACTGATAAACAATGCGACCTCTACTTAAATTATCTGACTTATGTTGACTATATCACTTAACACTTTTGATGTCAACTTATGGCGTTAAATAATCTTTATGAATTTATTCTATTCTTCGTCTTCAACAAAATCAATCTTACTTACAGACACTTCATAAGCAACTCGCTTCTCTGTCTCTTCCTCGTTGATTTTTTTCGTGTATTCACGGCTCTGGACTCTTCCCTGAACCTGAAGATGGCCTCCAACTTCTATTGTTGATGCGAATCTCGCATTTCGTCCCCATGCGATACATGGTATGTAATCTGATTTGCCATACGGACGATTGACTGCGATTAATATATCGGCTATTTCTCTTCCGAGCGGAGTTTTCCTGTAAATCGGCGGCTTGCATACATATCCGTCAAGATATATCTGATTTGATTTTGACTGTTCCTGCGGCATGTCGTCATCTTCTACAAACTGAAGTTCTCTTACAAATATTGATAGTATCAGTTTGTTTTTAAGTCCCTCATGTCTGTTATAAGAACGGAACTGTCCTGATACTTCAATCTTCATGCCTCTGTAATCTTTTGTCACATCAATAAGCCTTTCAGAAATCATAAGCGGTATGATATCAACCATATCACTAAGTCTGTCAACCGATACATTCACAAGGTAAAAGCCCTCTCCAAATACCTCATGGCTGAATTGGAACTCTGAGACCACCTCTCCAATAATACTAACCCTGTTGTTTTCAATCACCTTATCAAGCATAATGTATTTCTCCCTTCTTTTCCGGATACATCCCCGGTATTGTGCTTTAATTTTGTGTTCTTAAAATGTATATGTATCAGTGATTCAGATTATTACAAAAAAATATGAATTTTTTATGTCCATTTTCACGTTCAGAACACATTTTATAATTTTTTCATATTTTCACAATATAATTTAATAAAATTGTTCCTATAAATATACAATCACTTTTATATGTTCACTATTGTAATTTGGTAATATTGTGATAGAATATAAAAGTTGCTAATTATATCTTACCCGCTATATTCTCTTTTTATTTGGGAATCCTTATATACGGAGATATTGCAGAACTAAGAAAGGACTATAATTATGAAGACAAAGCGTGAAGACATACGTAACATTGCTATTATCGCTCACGTTGACCACGGTAAGACAACACTGGTTGACGAACTTTTAAAGCAGAGCGGTACTTTCCGTGAGAATCAGGAAGTTGCAGAACGTGTGATGGACTCTAATGATATTGAAAGGGAACGTGGTATCACTATTCTTTCAAAAAATACAGCCATCACTTATAAAGACACAAAAATCAATATCATTGATACACCGGGCCATGCCGATTTCGGCGGAGAAGTTGAGCGAGTTCTCAAGATGGTAAATGGTGTTATTCTTGTTGTTGATGCTTTTGAGGGTGTAATGCCTCAGACTAAGTTCGTACTCCAGAAGGCTCTTGACCTTGACCTGTCAGTTATCGTTTGTATCAACAAGATTGACCGTCCCGAAGCAAGACCTAATGAAGTTATCGACGAAATACTTGAACTTTTCATTGACCTTGATGCCAATGAAGACCAGCTCGACTGCCCATTTATCTTTGCATCAGCAAAATCAGGTTATGCTATGGCAGACCTTAATGATGAAAGAAAAGACATGCAGCCATTATTTGAATGTATCGTTAATAACATTCCGGCACCTGAAGGTGACCCTGATGCTGACACACAGATGCTTATATCTACTATTGATTACAACGAATTCGTCGGCCGTATCGGTGTAGGTAAGATTGATAACGGCAGCCTCAAGGTTAATCAGGAAGTTATGATTGTAAACCATCATGACCCTTCTGTTAAGAAGAGAGTACGTGTAACAAAGCTCTATACTTTCAACGGACTTAACAAAGTTGAGGTAAACGAGGCATCATTTGGTGATATCGTAGCTGTATCAGGTATCGCAGATATCCATATCGGTGATACACTCTGTTCAGTTGACAATCCTGTTGCCATTCCGTTCCAGAAGATTTCAGAGCCTACTCTCTCTATGGACTTTATGGTTAATGACAGCCCTCTTGCCGGCAAGGAAGGCAAGTTTGTAACATCAAGACATATCCGTGACAGACTTTTCAGGGAATTAAATACTGATGTCAGCCTTCGTGTCGAGGATAATCCGGGTTCTGAAAATTCATTCAAGGTTTCAGGACGAGGCGAACTTCATCTTTCTGTTCTTATTGAAAATATGAGACGTGAAGGATATGAATTTGCCGTAAGTAAAGCAGAAGTTTTATATCATACTGATGAGCGTGGCAGAAAGCTTGAGCCAATGGAACTTGCTTATATTGATGTTCCTGACGAATTCTCAGGTTCTGTAATCCAGAAGCTCAGCCAGAGAAAGGGTGAACTTCTTGGAATGACACCTATCAATGGTGGTTATACAAGATTACAGTTCTCTATCCCTTCAAGAGGACTTATCGGTTACCGTGGCGAATTCCTT
This sequence comes from Lachnospira hominis (ex Liu et al. 2021), assembly GCF_014287955.1. GTDB lineage: Bacteria > Bacillota > Clostridia > Lachnospirales > Lachnospiraceae > Lachnospira > Lachnospira hominis. Next base: position 94,310 of record NZ_JACOPD010000001.1, read on the forward strand.
ACAGATACTAAAGGTAATGGTATCATCAATACTTCATTTGAAGGATACGAACCATATAAGGGTGATATTTCATACAGAAAGACCGGTTCCCTTATTGCATATGAAGATGGTGAAGCTGTAACTTACGGTCTTTTCAACGCACAGGACCGCGGTACTCTTTTCATCGGACCGGGTGAGAAGGTTTATGCCGGTATGATTGTCGGCGAAAACCCACGTACAGAGGATATTGAGGTAAACGTATGTAAGACAAAGCACCTTACTAACACACGTTCTTCAAGTGCCGATGAAGCATTAAGACTCGTTCCGCCTAAGATTTTAAGTCTTGAGCAGGCTCTTGATTATATTGATACAGATGAACTTCTCGAAGTTACACCTAATCATTTAAGAATCCGTAAAAAGATTCTTGATTCAACATTAAGATACAGAGCAAATAAAAAATAAAAAAATTTTTAAAATACCACTTTTCAAGGCAATGTTTTTATTGTATAATGCAAATAAATAAAAAACATTCCGTTGATAAAATCCACTGTGATTTTGTCTGGTGAAAATACGCATTACTGGAGGTTATAAGATAATGGAAAGCGATTTAGGAGCAAAAGTTAAAAAGTTAAGAATTTCTCACGGATTAACACAGGAAGATGTTGCAAAGGCACTCGATGTTACTCCTGGATACATCAGCAATGTTGAAAATGGAAGAAACCTTATGACATTAAGAATGTTATCATATTATGCTGAACTTACAGGTGTATCTCTTGATTACCTTGCAGGCAGTGTTGATAAGAGCTATCAGAATACAGCTCTTGACAATGAGATTATGCAGATTGTCCAGAAGCTTGATGCTGATACAAAGGAGAAGCTTATCTCAACTCTTAGAATCTGGGAAAAGAAAGAAGCTTAATTTATCTTTTATAATATTAATGGCTGTGCAGATATTGCACAGCCATTTTTTTCTGAATTTATTAACTCTGGATTTTTTTCATTCTGTAGAACTCACCTTTTAATTCCATAAGTTCATCAAATGTTCCGTATTCAACACAGTGTCCCTCACTTATTACTGCTATTTTATCTGCATCTTTTATTGTTGAGAGTCTGTGTGCAACTATAAATGTCGTCCTGTCTTTTGTAAGATTGTTGAGTGCTTCCTGTATAAGCTTTTCTGATATACTGTCAAGTGCCGACGTCGCCTCATCAAGGACAATTACTCTTGGATTTCTTATAAGTGCCCTTGCTATTGAAACACGCTGTCTCTGTCCACCTGACAATTTACCGCCGTGTTCCCCGACTTCCGTATCAAGTCCGTCAGGCAGGCTCTCAACCAGATCAGTAAGATTTGCCGCCTTAACAGCCTCATTCAGGGCTTTTTCATCAACATTGTCAACTCCATACGTTATGTTGTCTCTGAGCGTTCCTGAGAACAATATGGACGTCTGAGGCACAACTGCAAGGTACTTACGATATGTTCTTAAATCTATATCTTTCATATCATTGCCGTCAAGGAGTACCTGTCCGCTGTCTGCAATGTTAAATCCTATCGCAAGATTAAGTATTGTCGATTTTCCGGAACCCGATTCACCTACGAGTGCTATTGTCTCTCCCGGTGTAACATGAAGGTTAAAATTGTTAAGAACGTGTGCCTCTGAATTATTGTATCTGAAGCATACATTTTTGAAATCAAATTCGCCCTTTACACCGCCAAGTTTCTTCTTTCCTTCGTTATGTTCAATATCATCAGCAAGAAGGACTTCACCAATAGAATTTACTGACTCAACGCCCTTCGCTATTGTCGGTATGAGTGTTATAAATGCAGATACCTGATTTACTATTGTTGCAAAATAACTCTGGTAAAGCGTTATATCACCGGCAAGTATGTTTCCTTTTAATGCAAGAATTCCTGTAAATGCAAGACATAATACCTGGAATATCTGGAATATTGCCCAGCCTACAGAACCAAACAGCGACTGGATAACATCAAGTTTGTAACCTTTTTCAGCAACCGTAAACAGCTGGTTGCTCATTCTTTGTATCTCTTTTTCTTCAAGTGCATGTGCCCTCGTAACCGGAATAAGTTCAACCATTTCCATTACCTGGGCGGATGTCTCTTCCATTTCATGCCTGAACTCATAATTACGCTTTCTCATTATATTCCTGAAAAATACCATTGTAAGTGCCGCAAGCGGTGTTGTTACAAGGAAGAACAAAAATACAACAAGACTTTTTGAAATTGTAACCGCCAATGCCACCGATATATTGAGTGCAATATTGAGCGTGCTGATTAAAAGCTGTGTGGAAAGCATCTCAACCGCTTCAACATCACGCATTATCTTCGACTGCAGTCGTCCTGACTGTGTCTCTTTGTGATATGAAATTGAAAGCTGCTGGAGTTTTCTTACAAGTGCTTTTCTAAGTCCCGTCTCAGCGTAACGCGTTGCAAGTGACTTGTACCTTGTATACATATAATTGGTTGGTACATTAAGTATTATAAGTCCTATCATTATTATTGAATAGAATATAGTGTTCTGGTATGTATCTGGACTGTGCGTTGTCACATCGTTAATTATATTGGCTGTTACAATAGGCAGCACCCATACAGGGCAGTGCTTTATGAAAAAGAAAAACACTGCCGCAGCAAATTTGTGATAGTTGCCTTTATAAAGCCGTATGAGTATTATAAGCGGATGCTTTTTATGTTTTTTGTAACATTCGATAAACCAGTTATCAACATCAATTCCTTTAGGTGCATGTAAATTCATTTTTTTCACCACTTATTTTATAATTTTGTCAACATTTCCAGTTACTACAGGTTCACCTTCACATCCTGTAATATTTACATTTTTAAGTATAAGTTCTTTGGCATTATTTATTATAAGCCCCTGTTTTACTGCCTCATCACATCCAAGCATCATCGCAGCGACACCCGGTTTTGCATCCTTAGCATATGTAAAATCAATATTTTCAAATGTAAGCTTTTCAATCTTGCTTTCTGGTAATCCATAAATATAAGCTCCTGCTACATGGCAGTTTGACGCTTTTATATTCCTGAATGTAAGACGCTTGATTGACGGTGTTCTGTCATCGACAGGAAGCGGCTCTTTTGAACCAACATAATTAGTCTTTCCGTCAGGATCACAGAAATAAAAACTGTTTACAACAAATGGCGTCATTACATTATCCATATCAATATTTTCAAATGAAATATCATCAAGAACTGATAATTTGCCTCTGCCTCGTCTTGTCTTTACACGGAGACCTCTGTCTGTATTCATAAACAGGCAGTCCGTAATATGAACATTCTTTACACCGGCAGCAATCTCACTTCCGACTGTTACGGCACCGTGTCCGTCTCTCATGCAACACTGTCTTACAGTCATGTCTGATGTCGGAATCTCGTATTTGCGTGCCTGATATATCTTTCCTGATTTTATAGCAATACAGTCATCACCAACTGAGATATATGTACCGAGTACAAGTACATCCTGGCAGCTCTCAGGATCAAGTCCGTCTGTGTTATGTGAATTGGCCGGATTCTTAATCTTTACATCTATGAATTTGAGGTGGTTGCTGAAATATGGATGTATTGTCCATGATGGAGAATTCTGTACTGTTATTCCGTGCATCATTACATTATTGCAATGGTTGATGAAAAATAATCTCGGTCTCCATGCTGTATTTCTTATTTTGCAGTTATTCCACCAGTTTTCAAATGTCGTATTGCCATCAATTGTACCTTCACCTGTAATAACTACATTTTCTGCATTAATTCCGCAAAGAATTGCCGAAAAACAGTCAAGCGGATTTCCTTCCCATGAACCCAGATTATATTCTTCTTTCTCATCATATGATTCAATAACACCAGGAAGTATAGGGAATTTGTCTCTTTCTGTAAATGCAGATAATACCGCTCCTTTTGCAAGTTCAAGTGTTAAATCGCTTTTTAAAAATACACTTGAAACCTTATATTCACCTTCCGGAACAAGGACTCTTGAATCCTTAGGGCATGCCATAATTGCACACTGGATTGCATTTGTATCATCATGCACACCATCGCCCAATGCACCAAAATCGCGTACATTTAATGTTACAAATTCATATTTTGTATGAATATTTACCTCGTTTGTTTTCTGACCATTGTATACAGCATACACATTGTAATCTGTGTCAGGTTTTAAATCAAAAAGTGATGTTATAACCTTATTACTTTCCATATATTTTTCGTCATTGACATATATATCATACTGCGATTCTGTATAAAATTTTCCTGATTCAGTAAGCTCTAAAACAGCACTTCTTGCTGTATTTGTAACTAATTTTAACTCCATAATCTGCCTCCGTTATTACGTCCATAATCCTGATAATCTCTGTTCCTTACTGCCTCGCTGTAGCACAATGCAAACTCAGCTGCATCTTTTTCTGACACATCACTATATTTTTCATATATTGCAAGTGCTGCATCTTCATATTTTTCTGTCAGAACCGCTTTCATACGGCAGCCTTTGAGCAATGCATATGCAAATACAAGTTCATATGGTGCTTTTGCAGGATTTTTTTCTGCACTGGAAATACCTGTTGCAAGAACATCTTTTACTGTCTCTTTATAATAATCCATAAGCTGTCTGTATATCTCATATAGTGCCTGATCCATGACTTCCATTGTATCAATAAGTGCTGCACTGTAATAACATAATGCTTCAAGTGCATCACTGTCCTTGAATGCTTTGCTGGATGTATTTTTATACAAATCTTCATGAATTACATTATACTGTGCAATTATGTCATTATAATGTTCTTTTCCATCATCTCTTGTCTCATAATTCATATAGAATACCTGACTTGCATATGTCTGGCAAAGACATGCTTTTCCGTCAACATCCGTAAAATATCCTTTTTCACTTCTCTTCTGTGAATTAAGCTGTGCTGCCATCTTTATTGCAGCCTTTTCATATTCATCTTTTCCTGTGTAATCTTTTGCTGCATATAATACATTGGCCAGCAACAGATTAGTCAAATCATTATCATTTCCTGCAAATCCTTCTTCGATACCGCAGTCACAGCATTTATCAATGCCTTTTACAAGAAACTCTCCAAACTTCTCGTTTTTTGTGGCAAAATAAACTTTTGCAGCACTGTTTAAAATCATTGCCTTATTCCAGTTATCAGTTTTTTTCAAATCAACTGATGACATTTTTTCAAGCAGGCTGCCTTCTAATTTTTCATTTCTTTCTATTGTCATATCCTGTCTCCTTTATAATGTTTTATAATTAAAGAAATCAAATTCGCCATATATTACATCGCTTCCATGATTTCCTGCATCATCTGTGTATTCCTGTCCAAATGAACCGGCATATGCGTACATTCCAATCATTGCACCTGTAAAACGCTTGCCTTTCTTTAACCCTTCATCGCAGAGATAATATACATTATCAAGCACATCAACAGTAGTATAATTTAATCCGTCATAGCTGTATGAAAATGTTCTTGTAAGATAATTTGTCTCTGTTTTCAGATACACATATTCTTTACTGAAATCCAGCTCCGCAGATTTACCTTCTTTATATCCGTCTATATATTCTGCGACTTTTACAAGCAGTCTTGGATTTTCTTCTTTTGTTGCAAATATACCAAATTTCAAAAATGTATTTTCGTCATAATAGCATGTCATTCCAACATCCTGTCCCGGATAAATCTGAGGCATTCTTAACTTACATACCGCCTCAAACCTGAAGTTCTGCTGTCTTCTTAACAGAATATTTTTTGCATGCATTGAATTGAGGTCATAACGGCTTCCTTTAACTTTGACATATGAATTCTCAAGAACTATTCCATCAAACTCCGGTGCTCTTGGAAACATCCAGTCTGAACTTAACCAATCATTGCCAAAATCATCATCAAGACTGGATTCCCATATACACTCCGGTAAATCCGGTTTTATCTGCAATGTCGAAGGTCCGTTAAGTGAGTTGACAATCGGCCATCCGTCCGCAGTCCACTCAATCGGGTCAATTGCCGTCTCTCTTCCAAGCAGGCTGTAACCGTCACCTATTTTTCTTCCACACAGATAGACCATATACCACTGTCCGTTCTGCGTGCATACAGGCTTACCATGTCCGCACCTTTGAATTATTGCATTTTCATCATTCTGACGCATTATAGGGTTATATGGGCATGGCATGTATCTGCCCATCAGTTCGCGGCTTCTTGAAACAGTAATTCTATGTCCCGGTCCTGTTCCCCCCTCTGCTTCAAACAGATAATAATATCCGTCTTTCTTTAAAAGATGCGGTCCTTCCGGTGCTCTTTTATTATCACCATAATAAAGAAGATGTGCTTCTCCAATCTGGCGTGTCGCATCATCACTTAAAGGCAGTATTCTTGCACCTCTGTTTAAAAGCATATATCTTTTTCCATCATCATCTGTAAAGATTGATGGGTCTATTCCGTCTTCATCTATTATCGCAGGCTTGCTGTATGGACCTTCAGGCTTATCTGAGCTCACAACTATCTGTTTTCTGTATATAGTTCCGTCGTCATTAAGACGATATGTTGCTGTTATATAAAACTTTCCATTATAATACGAAATATCCGGTGCCCAATATCCTCTTCCACCTTCAAGATTATCAAGTGCTGCCCATTCCGGATTAGTAATCGCATATCCTATTATTCTCCAGTGTATCAAATCTTTTGATTCTGATACCGGTATACACGGAAAATAGATAAATGAAGAATTAACCATATAATATGTATCTTCGACCCTCACTATCGATGGGTCAGGATAAAATCCTGTTCTTATCGGATTGCGGTATAAATCATTATACTTTGCTCCTATTTCTTCTTCAAAATAACTCTGCAGGTCAAAGAACTTATTATTTACCGCTATGTCTATTGGCGTTACAAGATTATTATCACCTGTGAGCGGTGACAATCCAACTCTTTCCACAAGATAACGGCAGACCTCAACGCTTCCTGAAAGTGCTGCATAATGAAGCATATTCTTATGTTCATTGTCTGTAATATCCATACTTGCTCTCGAATACTCGACTATGTATCTTACAAGTGCAAGATTTCCGGTCTTCGCCGCAAGCAGTGCCATAAGCACACCATTCTCATCTTTTTCATCAATAAGATTAGGTTCTTCTTCAAGAATACGCTTTACTTCGCTTATATTCTCAAGATAAATGGCATCTTTGATTGTACCCATACTCCGCCTCCTTTATTTGTAATTTAACTAATTATTTAAGTATACAGCATAAATACAGTATTTTCTACATATTAATATTAATTTATATACTCTTTTACAGAAAAAAAAGGCGAACCTGCATTAACAGATTCGCCTTTAAAAAATCTTAAATAAACCGGGAATTACTCCTTAACGGCACCGATATTAACACCCTGTACGAAGTATTTCTGGCAGAATGGGTAAATAATTGCGAATGGTAAAATCGCAACAATAACCGAAGCACTAGAAATTGTATTAGGGTCAACAGCGTCATCATTAGGAATATCACTATCCATAACCATGTTACGAAGTTTAATCTGGAAGTTGAATAACTTATCCTTGTTGATGTAAATCTTGAAGTTAGTATAATCGTTCCAGAACTGTACAGCAAACATCAAACCGATTGAAGCAAGAGCTGCCTTTGAAAGAGGAAGTACAATCTTAAAGAAGATACCCATTGGAGAGCAGCCATCAATCTTGGCGGCCTCAAATAGAGCCTCTGGAATACCTTCAAAGAAGTTCCTCATAAGTACCAGGTTATATACGTTGATTGACAATGGTAAAATAACTGACCAGAGTGTATTAAGCAAATGTAACTGCTTCATAACGAGGTACTTAGGAATCATACCACCATCGAAAATCATTGTGAAAAGTAACATATATGCGAAGAAGTTTCTTCCTGGCATTTCCCACTGAATTAATACATAACCACCTAATGTTACAAGTAACAAACCGAGGAATGTACCAGCGATTGTAACGATACATGAGATACCGAATGGTCTATATAAAGCAACTCGAGTAACGATAGCTCTATAACCACCCCATGTAAACATTGTTGGAACCCACTTAAAACCATAAGCAGATCTGGCATCAAATGAATCGATGATTACCTTCCAGATAGGTAACATGATTGCTAATGAAATCAAAATAAAAATCAAACCATTTACAAGTGGGAAGATTTTGAATTTTTTCTTTTTCTTTGTAACTACAACTGAATTATCACTCATTATCTATCCCTCCTTATACAATACCACGTCCGCGGACTTTCTTACTAGCGTAGTTACAGCTAAGTACGAGAATCATTCCGACAAACGATTTAAATAAACCTACCGCAGTAGTATAACCATAATCTGAGTTACCACTTGAGAATGTCTTACGGTATACATATGTCTGTAATACTTCGGCAACATCCAATACGGCATTGTTCATAGTAACGAAAACAGATTCAAAAAGGTTCATAACCTTAGCAAGGTTAAGAATGAATACTGTAATGATTGTGTTTGCTAATGCAGGAAGTGTAATATAGATAAGTCTCTTCCAACGGTTAGCACCATCAATCTGGGCTGCTTCATATAAATCAGGGCTGATACCTGACAATGTAGCAAGGAAAAGGATTGTTCCCCAACCTGTATCTTTCCAAACATTCATTACATAGAATGTTCCTCTCCAATACTTAGAGTCACCAAGGAAATAGATTGGTTCATTAATCATATTAGCTTTAAGTAAAAGGCTGTTTACAACACCTGTTGCGTTAGGATCAAGAATCATCTTGAAAACTGATGCAACTACAACCCATGACATGAAGTGAGGCAGATAAACGATTGTCTGTACTGTCTTCTTAAATCCGAGTGAAACAATCTCATTTAAAAGAAGTGAGATAATAACAGCTGCACCTGTATTTAAAATCAACTTAATAATCGAAAGAATTAATGTGTTTCTAAATGCTGTCCAGAAATAAAGGTCATTAGTGAACATCTGAACGAAATGCTTGAGACCTACATAGTAAGGTCCTGCAATAACATATTTTGTGAATGCATAACGGCATCCAGCCATTGGCCAGTAATTAAAGAGAATAATCATGATTAATACTGGTAAGAACATGATATAGAAGCCACGGTAATAATACATTGTCTTCCATACACTCTTGTTAATTGAGTTAGAAAGATATCTTGAATCAACGCCAAGATCTTTCTTGAAATACTTCATAATATCAATGAAGCAGCCAGCGATTGCAAGAATATAACCTACAATCAATACGTAGACACCTAAACCTAAAACGTATTTAGCGTCATCTGAACCATTACCAGATGATAAAAGATTAGTAAGAGAATAAATATCATATTTATTTCTTCCGTAGTAACCTCTGAAGTTAACTGCAACTAAAGAGATAACAAATATAACTGCTGAAATTGCTGTCGGTATAATTGAGAACATATCCTTCTTTAAAACAAGAAGAATAATAGCAGCTATAATAGCAATCATGAACAGATACCACATAACAGGGGCATCAATATTCATAAAACTGTAGGCATCAGAAATATCACTTGAATTCTGAACGAAAGGCAAAAGCCCGCCTATAAAAGCAATTACTAAACCTATTATAGCAATTACCTTGAGGTTGCCTGATGGTTGCCTGATTTCTTACCTACTAATGCACCACATCTCGGGCACACTTTTGCATGCTTTGGTAATTCTGTGTTACAAGACTTACATTGCATCTTCATACCTTCTTTCCTAATATTTTTGTTTAATTCTAAGCCTACATCTGTATGATTAATAAGCTAAAAATCAGAATCCGACCTTCCGGATGAACCAATGCCACCCGGAAGTGGATTCTTAAAGGTTGGTAATTAAATTACCTATATAATATCTTTTAAAATATTATCTTAAATTATTTAGACTTCTTTGTCTCATTTAATGACTTAAGAACATCTTCTACTAATGTACCAACTCTATCCTTGTAGAGCTTCATACCTTCTTCAACAGTCATGTTACCAAGTGCAACTTCTGAAATAACCTTATTTCTTGTTGTATTGATATCTGTGCTGTTTTCACCAAGTGTCTCTGTCATAGGAAGTGGAGTAGCAACTGTAGAGTTCTTAGCGAAGAATTCACCATTTTTCTTAGCTGCTTCAGTCATCTTAGCCTCACCAGGATCAGCTGTCTTGAACTTAGCAAGAGAAAGGATTGGATCAATGTGGTTCTTAGACATTAATGTTCCTGGCTTTTCTGGAGATGGAAGGAAGTGGAACTCGCCTTCTTTGTACTCAAATGTACCCTTATTATCAGCAAGTGTTACTGTCTCAGCCTTGTCATCCCAATGAGTACCCTTAGCACCGTAAGTCCAAGCTGTCTGGATGTCGCCACCATCAAGCATTGTGTCGATGAAGTACTTGAAGATACCTTCTGGATTCTTAGCACTTGTTGTGATACACCAAGCTGGTGCAATTCTTTCTACGTATGTACCAAGTTCCTTGATAGGATTGATAGCAATAAGATCTGTAGGAAGACCCTTAGACTTAAGGTTTGTCATTAATGTGTTAGCCCATGTACCAGCCCAATATGAGAATACACCAGATTCTGAAGAAGCATCTGTTGAAAAGAACTTGTTACGAGCATCTGTTGTCTTCTGACCGAGTGTAGCCTTATCAATTACGCCATCTTTAACAGCATTCTGAATTCTCTGAAGAGCATCCTGCATAGCTTTTTCTGAGAAACCATCTACATACTTTCCTGAAGAATCTTTGTAGAATGTGTAGTTAGCCTGCTGATAGAATTCTGGAAGGTAGTTTGTGTAAGGAGCTTCTGTTGAAATGAAGTCAGGAGCTGAAATTACATAATGACCTTTCTTAGCAGCTAACTGCTTTAAGATACCATAGTATGTGTTGAAGTCCATAGTAACGCCGTCAACCTTTGATACATCGATGCCAGCATCATCAAGCCAAGCCTTCTTGATGTATGTACAGCAACCATTACCACGGTATGGAGAGAAACCATACATAGCCTTTGTTCCGTCTTCGCCATTAACAAGTAATGCTGAAAGAACGTTCTCAGCTGTATCGATAAGTCTGCCTGACTTCTTTGTCTCTGAAGAGTTCCAAGCATCTGTCATGTTCCAAAGGAAACCGTTAGCTGCATAAAGAGCATAGTAATCAGATGAAAGAAGAACTACATCAGGAATGCTATCACTGTTGAATGCATTAGAAACTGCATCATAGTAGTTACTGTGGTCAGGACGTACCCATTCGATTTCAAGGCCTGTTAAATCGCCAAGATATTTGTAGAATGCCTGTCCGCCGTTAGCTTCTGTAACGACTGTAGAGTCGCACATAACTGTAAATTTGTCTGGCTTTGTTACTTCTTTGTTTGAAGAAGCGTTGTTGTTTGAACCACCATTGTTGTTACCACATGCAACAAGGCTCATTACTGATGTAAGAGTAAGACCTACAGCAGTAAGTTTCTTAACTGTTTTTTTCATAAACCTATAAACCCTCCTTATTGGTTATATGGGGCAAGCCCCACGGTCAATTTTTTTGACAAAAGTATAATAGCATTTTTGTACTATTTTAACAAGAGGATTTTGAACAATTATTGTATTTTTTTTGTATATTTTGTGAAAACCCAGCATTCATGCGGCTTTCCACGTTCATATTTTTTTCATATTTTTTAATTTTTTATGTACAAATTGCCCAAAATATACTTCATGTAATGTTTTTTAACCAGTCGGCATTGTATTTTTTATGTAAATTTTGCACTATCATAACTCTCTTTTATGATTTTTTTACATCAATTTTACAACAAAGTGCCCAAATTTTATTAATTTATTTTCTGTTTTGTGCTTTATTACCATTGTTAACCGAATATTAATTATTGCTTGTCAATATTTGCACCGTTCCGTCATAAATACCAAAAATTACATTGTCATTTTTAATAATTCCAAGGCGTCCGGCAAATGCGTCCGCCACAGCTTTCTGAAAATGTGCATACTCAGACTCTTCTATAATCATATTTATATGGACATTTTCACCATACTCGGTGTCTGTTATTATTATATTTCTTTCCATACACATGTACTGTATTTTTCCGAAACTGTTATAGTCAGCATCTATCTGTGCCTGTATGCCTTTTTTAACTTCCATGATGCCTGATGCTTCTATTCCCGATTTGGCTGCTTCTGAATATGCCCTTATCAGGCCGCCTGTTCCCAGAAGTGTTCCGCCAAAGTATCTTGTCACAATTATAAGGCAGTTTGCTATACCACTTTTATCAAGTACATCGAGTATTGGTTTTCCTGCTGTTCCTGAAGGTTCTCCATCATCACTGAATCTTTTTATTTCGTTATTATTTCCTATTATATATGCGTAGCAGTGATGCCTTGCATCCCAATACTTCTTTTTGGTTTCATTTATATAATATAATGCATCTTCTTCATTTTCTATATTATATACGTCACCAATAAACCGGGATTTTTTTTCTGTTATCTGTGCACTTCCGTCTTTATGTACTCTTTTCAAAATTGCTCTCCTTTTGCAAGATGCAGTATTTTCTATTCAGATTATGCCTGTACTTATTTCTTTTGTCAAACTATTAATAATTCGTGATAAATCATTTTACTTGAGACATTTTATAATTATATGGTATAATGAATCCAAACAACACTTTTTTGTGCAGAAATTGGAGGTAAATATGAATTTTGGCAAACAAGGCATAATACAAAAGAAAAAACGGCTGAATTCTTCCGGTTCGCGTCTCGGCACAAAGCTGGGCGTTACTGTCGTAAAGCTTTTGTTCATAGCTGTCATTGCTGTTATAGTTGCAGGCTCCTGCCTGGCATTAGGGGCTGCAGAAGGCATTATCGCCAGTGCACCTGATGTATCAACAATTGATGTGTCACCTGAGGGTTATGCAACAAAAATTTATGACGATGGTGGTAATGAAATACAGACATTATCAACAAGCGGTTCCAACCGTATATATGTGGACGTTGAAGATATTCCTATCACATTGCAGCATGCTTTTATTGCAATTGAAGATGAGCGTTTCTATGAACATAACGGTATTGATATCAAAGGTATCTTTCGTGCCGGAACGGTTTTTCTTTCTACAGGACGCATGTCAGAAGGTGCAAGTACAATCACACAGCAGCTTCTTAAAAATAATGTTTTCAAAGCATATAATGAAAGTACCGTTGAAAAAATCAAGAGAAAAATCCAGGAACAGTATCTCGCCGTAAAGCTTGAAACAGTCATGGACAAGCAGACTATAATAGGTAACTATCTTAATACAATCAACTTAGGAAATGGTTATTACGGCGTTCAGACTGCTGCACAGGGTTATTTTGGCAAAGATGTATCAGAGCTTTCTTTAAGCGAATGTGCCGTAATTGCTTCAATAACACAGAGTCCGTCTTCACTCAATCCTGTTAAGTACCCTGCCGAAAACCAGAAGCGCCAGTTAAAGGTTCTTAATAATATGCGTAACCAGGGATATATCTCACAGGCAGAATATGACGAGGCAGTTTCTGATGATGTGTATGCAAGAATCCAGGACAGAAAGATTGAAGTTGCAAGTTCAACATATTCTTACTTTGTTGATGCTCTTATTGACCAGCTTATAAAGGATCTTATGGAGCAGAAAGGATATACTGAGACACAGGCAACCAACATGATTTACAAGAATGGTCTTCAGGTCTATTCTACACAGAATATGTCAATGCAGCAGATAGCTGATAACGTTATTAACGACCCTGGCTATTATCCTGACAATACTGAGCTTTCTATTTCATATTCGCTTGCTGTAAAAGATACAAAAGGCAATGTCAATTACTATTCTCATTATGGTCTTTTGGATTATTACAAAAAAGACAAAGGCCAGAGTAATTTCACTCTCATCTTTAAAGACAAAGATGATGCACAGACTTATATTGATGAATACAAAAATTCTATACTTGCAAATGGAGGAGAAGTTGTTTCTGAGAGCGTTTCTTATATAGTACAGCCTCAGATGTCATTTACAATTATGGACCAGCATACAGGCCAGGTTAAGGTAATCGTTGGAGGCCGTGGTGAAAAGAGCGGCAACCGTACTCTTAACAGAGCTGTTGATACTATGCGTCAGCCGGGTTCATCAATAAAACCTCTCGCTGATTATGGTCCTGCGCTTGATACAGGTGCTATTACTCTTGCAACAGCTATTGATGATGCACCTTACTATTATCCGGGTGAAAATTCAAAGCTTGTAAAGAATTATTTTGTGGGTGAATACAGAGGTCTTATGTCTGTAAGAACAGCTTTAAAACTCTCCGAAAACGTACCTGCTGTCAAGGTACTTGCTCAGATTACTCCTCAGGTTGGTTTTAACTACCTTCTGAAATTCGGTTTTTCAACACTTATTTCACCTAAGGAAGCTGTCAACGGCAACCATGATGTTGTCCCTTCACTCGCACTCGGCGGTCTGACATATGGTGTACACAATATTGAAATGTGTGCTGCATACGCAGCTATCGCAAATCAGGGAACTTATACGCAGCCTGTTTATTATACACAGGTCAAAGATAAAGACGGCAATGTTATCCTTGACAATACACAGCCTCTTACACATACTGTTTTGAAGAAATCAACTTCATGGCTTTTAACTAACGCACTTGAATCAGTTACTGCTGCCGGTACTGCAGAAGCTGCTGCTTTAAGCAATCAGCCTACAGCCGGAAAAACAGGTACTACACAGAATGTAACAGATAAATGGTTCTGCGGTTATACACCTTATTATACAGCTGCTATATGGCTCGGATATGATGATAACTCAAAGGAACTTTCAGGATATATTGACCACAGAAAAATGTGGCGTACAATAATGCAGGAAATTCACGATAATCTTCCTACCGGTTCTTTTGAAAAACCGGATGATATAGTAGAAACAGAGGTATGCTCACAGTCAGGAAAGCTTCCTGTAGCAGGCTTATGCGACCAGGATCCAAGAGGTTCACAGCTTGTGACAGAATATTTCTCTAAGGATAATAATCCGACCGATACATGTGATGTTCATATTAAAGTAACTATCTGTGATGACACAGGCAAAATCGCATCTGCAAACTGTCCTCACAAGACTACTAAGATTATGATTAAAAAAGCTGCGATTGTTAAGAATCCTTCAAATGAAGATGAGACAACTTATACTACATGGGATCAGGAATATGCAATTACCGAGGAACAGCTTTCAAAGGTATGTACTGCACACGGCGGTTCATCATCAGGAAGCACAAGCTCAGGCAATTCTTCAGGAACCACACATAGTACAACTGCTCCGTCTTCCACAAAACCTACAACATCCAGCAATAGCAATACGTCAGGTACAACGAGACGATAACAGAAAGCGGATGGGAAATCACTTCCCATCCGCTTATTTTTTCTTCATATGAGGTTTAAATATCCATGACGAAATATATCCGAATATCAATGCCGATGATACACCTACGGCACATGCGGTAAACCCGCCTTTGAAAAGCCCAAGAAAACCAGATTCGTCAACCGCCTGTTTAATTCCTTTCCATAAAACATTACCAAATCCAAGAAGTGGCACTGATGCCCCAGCTCCCGCAAATTCAAGAATCGGTTCATATAAACCGACAGCCCCCAGAACTACGCCGGAGCATACAAGAAGAACCATTATCCTGCCCGGCATCAGCTTGGTTTTTTCCATAAGAATCTGTACTGCGGCACATATAAGACCGCCTATGACAAATGCTTTTACAAATACCATTCTGCCTCCCTATACACATTTAATAATTTCCACATACTGTATATTATTTTTATACATGTTCAACAATCACTCCGTGTGCAATTCCGGGAACACTCTGCCCTTCATTATAACTTACTGTTGACAGCAATGCCCCTGTCGGAATAAATAAAATTCTTTTCCATTTTCCATCTCTTACATTGTCAATTATATATGAGCTAAACACCACCGCACTGCAGCCGCATCCACTTCCGCCAGCATGTGTTCCCTGTTTTTGCGGGTCAAATATTTCAATTCCGCAGTCCATATGAATCTGCGAAATATCATAACCTTTTTCTTTTACAAGATTTATAAGTATTTCTCTTCCTACCGTTCCTAAATCTCCGGTTATGATTCTGTCATAATATTTTTCATCCGTATCAAAATCCTTAAAATTTGCCACAATCAGGTCTGCTGCTGCCGGTGCCATGCAGGCACCCATATTCATTGAATCTTTGACACCATAATCTATGATTTTTCCCGTTGTAATACCTGTAATGGCCACAGGCTGCCTCTCGTTTGTAATAACTGCCGCTCCGCTTCCCGTGACAGTCCAGGTGGAAGCCTTAGGACGCTGGTTTCCATATTCAAGAGGAAAACGGAACTGTTTTTCCGCACTTGCGAAATGGCTTGATGCCATACATATGAGTCTGTCGGCCGCACCCGCAGAGATTATAAGTGCCCCAAGTGATAACGCTTCTCCAAATGTCGAACATGCACCATATATTCCGAAATGCGGAATTTCATATTTACTTATTCCAAAAGACGTCGCTATAAGCTGTCCTAACAAATCTCCCGATAATATATATCTTATTTGTTCTTTTTTGTATGATGTTTTCATAAGAAGCTTGTCTACTACAGCCTCCTGCAAGGCACTTTCTGCCTGCTCCCAGTTATCTTTTCCTGACATTGGGTCTTTTATCACAACATCAAACATTCTGCCAAGCGGACCTTCACTCTCTTTTTCGCCCACTACCGATGCGGTTTGTTCAATGTATACAGGTATATCAAACTTAAAGCTCTGACTTCCTTTTTGCACACTATCACCTCCTACATCCATAATTTTGCAAGCAGATATAATAGCCCGGCTATCCATGATGAAAATATTCCATAAAGAATAACCGGCCCGGCTATCGTAAATATTTTGCATCCGATTCCAAATACTTCTCCCTCAGCCTTATATTCTATCGCAGGTGCTGCAACACTGTTTGCAAATCCTGTTATCGGAACGAGACTTCCCGCACCGCCCCATGTTGTTATCAGAGGATAAATATTAAGACCTGTAAGAATATTACTTGCAAGAACAAGGCAAATCGTCGTCCAAAGTGACGCCTCATCTTTTGCCATCCCTGCATTTTTAAATAGTTCTATAAGAATCTGGCCAAAAAGGCATATTGCACCACCTGTAATAAATGCTTTAATACAATTTTTAAGACAGCTGGCCTTTGGCGTTACCTGCTCAACATATGCGTTATAATTTTTATTTCTTTTTTCTACATCACGAATCATTCTGCCGCCTCCTACATAGGTTAGATTAATGGTATACCGGATTAATAAAGGAAAAAATAATAAATTATATGACCTGCTGCTTTTCCAAGACCAATCATAAGAATTATGATGCCAAGCCCGGAACCGATTCTTACACGCCTTATAAATATAGGCAGTGCTTTCAGTGTCTCTGCAAGGCTTACAACAAGCAGTCCTATAAACATTCCTGAAAATACTCCATACATCACAATACCTGCTGTGCCAATATCTATACTGATATTAAACATTGACAGGCAGTTTCCTGTTACAACTCCAAATAGCAGACATTCTTCATAAAAAAATATGCTTTTTGTTGTTCCTGTTGATGCTGCTGCCCTGTTTATCATTCCAACGCTTGTTATAAGTGCAAAATATCCTGCTGCTGTAACCGCACCTGCTGCCAGTCCAAAAAAAGCCAGAAATACTGTCATGCTTTCTTTCCTTTCTGTTCTGTTTTGGATTTTCTGTCAATAAGCGTATCATCAACATCTTTTTCATATTTATCCATTTCAACTTCTATAGGTGTAGGTTCCCCTGACAGCCTCACCCCGGCAAAATGGTTATAGAAAATTATAATTCCAAGTGCAAGACCGACAGCATACATTATTTCCAGCAGTTTTACCTGTTGTGCATTGTCTGCTCCAAATATCTCATACACTTTCTCAAATATTTCAATGGTACTTACATCATTGTTGTATGCCATAATTGCGTACATGCTCCCGACAAATGTAAATGCAGCCACAAATGCTATTAATAATCCCTGAAGAAACTTTGAATGTTTCTTTTCCAAAATGTAATCCACAATAAAATCATTTTCACCAAGATTATTCACATCGGCATCAGGATATTTTTTTGCAACAGCTTTTACAATATCCATAAATGAAAGACATACTCTCTTTTTCTTTATTTTATTCACGCCAACTTCTTCGAGTATAATAAGGCATATATGTTTTATATCATTTTCCATCTTTTTATCGTTGCAATATACATCAGCAACATCACCAATTAATACCATGCGTTTTGAAACTTCGATGTTTTTGTCTGTTTTTATATATACCGTTTCACTCATTTTGACATCATCTCCTCGTTTTTAGCATGGCTTTCCAACAGGAAATTTATTCACCGGATTTCATTTTTTTTAGTATTTTTTTCTCAAGCCTTGATACCTGAACCTGCGAAACGCCAAGAATTCCAGCTATTTCCGTCTGCGTTTTATCCTGATAATAACGCATATAAATAAGCTGGCGTTCTTTTTTATCAAGCTTTGAGAGCATCTCTTCCAGCACCATGCGGTTCATCATATCTTCACATGGGTCGTCTTCACACGGAAGCTTGTCAATAAGTGAAATATCACTTCCATCCCCCTGATAAATCACTTTGTGGAGTGACTCTATCTGTGCCGATGCATCAAATGCCTGTGCAAGTTCCTCTGATGTAACTCCGATTTCTGTCGCTATCTCGGTAAGTGTTGGCTCTCTTTTAAGTTTTTCCTCCATTTTCTCCCTCGCAATATAAGCTTTGTATGCGGTCTCTTTCATCGAACGGCTTACTTTTATCATTCCGTCATCTCTTAAAAAACGCTTGATTTCTCCCGAAATCATTGGTACAGCGTATGTCGAAAACTGTACATCAAATGATGTGTCAAACTTATCAACAGCTTTTATAAGTCCAATGCTGCCTATCTGGAATAAATCTTCCTGTTCATAGCCACGTCCCGCGAATCGCTTTACTATGCTCCATATCAGTCCCATATTTTCAACAATCAGTTTCTCTCTGGCTGCTTTATCTCCTCCATGTGCCATTTCTATCAGTTCCTTAGTATGATTCATATAACCACACCCAATCCACTAATTATTTACTCCTATTTTTTTCTTCATCATCACGGTTGTACCGCTGTGCTTTCCTGATTTGACATGTAACTCATCCATAAATGCCTCCATAAATGAAAATCCCATTCCTGAACGCTCAAGCTGTGGCTTTGATGTATACATTGGCTCCATTGCTCTTTCTATGTCATCTATTCCAACTCCGTCATCATGTACTTCTATTGTCAGTTCATTATCATTAAGCTCACATTTCAGGCTTATTTTGCCTTCTCTTCCCTCATATCCATGGACTATACAGTTTGTTACCGCTTCCGATACAGCAGTTTTTATATCAGAGATTTCTTCTAATGTCGGATCTAATCTTGTACAAAATGCCGCAACAACAACTCTTGCAAAACTTTCATTTTCGGATTTTGAATCAAATATAATTTCAAAGCTGTTACTATTTTTATTCATTTCAATTTCCCCTTTTACCTTCTAATATTTTCTTCGCTGCATCATTTACATCACTGCTTACAACTACAAGCTTATGAAGTCCCGAAATAAGGAGTATTCTTGATATTCCTTCCCCTGCACCGGCAACATATATCCGGCCTTTTTCATGGATTTTTCTGTACCGTCCCATTATAAGACCTATTCCGGCACTATCCATAAAATTTATTCTGCTGAAATCAAATATTATATCTTCTACGCCTCTTACATCAATGACATCATCAATCACTTCTCTCATTTCATCCGCAAGATGATGGTCAAGTTCCGCTATCATGCTTATAACAAGCATTTTATCCGACACCATGTAAATATAATCTGTGTGCCTTACTTCATTTTCTCCGTCTGCAACAGCAACATGTTCTTCCTGCATTCCTGTCAACCTCCATTTGATTATAACTATATTTTTCCGTAACAAAAAACCTGACAGGCTTTCATTCCTGTCAGGTCTTCTCTTTTACGTATATTTTTCAACATCAGTGTGACTGTACATAAGCCTGTGCTTCTGTTACATATCCGCTGCTCTTGAATTCATCTGCTATAATTTGATAGTATTTTTTAGCATTATCCGGCTGATTAAGTGCAACATAACTCTTTGCCGCATAGAAAACTGCATCGGCTTTTGTCTTGTCACACTTATAAGCTCTCACAAGCAAATCTGCTGCCGTTGTGTAGTCAGCCTTGTTATATGCCGTCATTCCTCTGTTATACAAATCATTTGCTGCATTCATCATTGTAGCACCTGATATTGTATTATAAAGTGTCTTTGCTTCTTCAACAGGGAGTGAACTTACATCAACATCAGCAATAGCCTCTGCCGCACCTGTTGAATCATTTGAAATGTATAAGTTAGCTGCTTTTATAACAGCAGTCAACAGCTTATTATTGCCGTCTGCACCGCTTACCTGTGACAGACGTGTCTCTAACGATTCTTTTTCTTTCTTTACAGAATCGAGCTGGTTTTGAAGCGAATTAAGCTCTACATTGCCAGATGAGAGCTGTTCGCTGTATTCCTGAAGGCTCTTATTATATTCTGATGTAAGCCCCCTGTATCTTGACGGTATGATAAGAAACCATATCAATGCTGCTCCTATTGCAACACCAACAAGTATATTTATAATCGTTATGGCACCATTGCTCGGCTCTTTATATGATGAACGCGGAAGGATTACATCATTACCGCTTAACGGCTTTCTATCATCATCTTTATTTCTCTTCTTCAATGATGACTGTGATTCTTTCTTTTTAGATGATAATTCTTCATCAATAGCCTGCATATAAAGCTGTGCAAGTGTATTATTTCTATCAACTCTCAATACAGAAGCAAGACATTTTCTGGCTTTGCTGTATTCCTTTTCTTTTATATAAATAAGAGCAAGAAGCTGCTGTGCCTTTAAAAGTCTTGGATTCTGTGAAACCACCTTTTTGAGCTGAATCTGTGCCATATCGGTATTGCCTTCTTTGGCATATCTGAGAGACAGATTATACTTCTTAATTGTTGAAGTAACAAGCTCAAATTTATTCTGGTTTGACTGGATGTCAGTTATATAATCTTCTGCACAGTTATTATCAGGCTGGATATTTTTACTTATAACCCATTCGCTTAATGCTTCAACAACATCGCCCATCTCACAATATACAAGTCCTAAAAGATTTCTTGCATCTATATTTTTTTTATTTATTGTTATACTCATCTTCAGGCTTTCTACTGCACCGGACAAATCTCTTACTTTTGCTTTTGAAAGTCCGAGATTATAATATGCATTTGAAGCCATAACAGCTTTCTTATACATAGAAACGTCAATGCCGCAGTTCGGGCAGTGGCTTTCTTTTGTAAGAACTTCATTACATTTAAAGCATCTCATTATTTTTCTCCTACTTGTCTGATAAATCCTCAACAATTTTATTAATAAGATCTGTTATATCAGGAACATCATTATTATAAATCGCATCTTCTGCGTCTTCTACTTCAAGGCTTGGCTTGAATTTTTTAATCTCTTCATCAAAATCTATCATATTGTTCCTCCATTATTTAATAATACTCATTATCTCACCGACAAGATATAATGAACCTGTGCAAAAAAGCACGCCATCAATATCACGCCGCAGTGCAGCTGCACTCTCATATGCATCTTTTATATTTATTTTGTCAATCACAGGCTTGTCCGTATATTTCTTAAATGTATCACTTATACAGCTGTCATCCAGGCACCTTTTTCCCTGTATCCCTGCGATAACAAAATAATCAAACATATTACTGTCACATATGCTCTTTATCATTCTGTCATAATCTTTATCATTGACAACAGAAAAGAGCAGTATCGTCTTTCTGCCGCAGGTAATCGGGCTTACTGAACAAATAAGTGCTTCTATGCCTTCAGGATTGTGTGCTCCATCAACATATATGTTATCTGCTATCTGTTCCATACGGCCATGCCATTGTACTTTTTTGACAGCCTTATGGACTGCATTGCTCTCAAGTTTTACAACTCCTGTTTTTTTAAGCACTTCAGCTGCCGTAAGTGCCAGTGAACAATTCTGGACCTGATATACGGCACCGGTTGTAATTGTAAAGCAATCATTCTTATAATACATATTGTTTAGCGAAAAATCAATACAATAGCCGTAGTTTTTAATTATTTGAAAATCTTTTTGTGTCACACCATATGCTTCACAATTATTATCCTCTGCATTTTTTTCTATTATATCTGTCACGCTTTTTTTATCTTTTATAAATACAACAGGAACATTATTTTTTATTATGCCGGACTTTTCTTCTGCTATCTTTTCTATTGTATCGCCAAGTATCGCTGTATGCTCAAGACTGATTGTTGCTATTATATCAAGAACAGGATTTTTAACTGCATTGGTCGCATCAAGTCTTCCACCTAGTCCCGTTTCTATGACGCAGATATCAACATTTTGTTTCAGGAAAACAAGAAATGCTATGCCTAAGAAATAATCAAAATATGCAAGGCTTCCTTTTCCAAGTTCATCTTCCACCGCTTTTACCCTGGCATATGCCTCAGCAAATTCTTCTTTTGTTATCATCATTCCATTAATTCTTATGCGTTCACGTTCGTCTATCAGATGCGGAGATGTAAACAGCCCGGTCTTATAGCCGTTTTCCTGTAAAATACCTGCAAGATAGGCACATACAGAACCTTTGCCATTGCTTCCTGCAACATGTATTACTTTGAGCTTATCCTGTGGATTGCCGAGCCTTTCCAGAAGTTTTTCCGCTCTTTCACATCCTGTTCCCGCTACAAACTGGCTCAGCGAATTAATATATTCAATTGCTTTTTCATAACTTTTACCATCAATTATATTCATTTATTATTTTCCTATTTTAGTTATATGTGTGCCTTCGTGATATAACTTTACCTGACCATCAGCCACTGTATCACATATAATGCATCCGGATGACGAGGGTGTATCAAATGCCTGACTGTCAGGTGTATCATGAAATTCTTTCATCATTCTTTCAACTGCAATTCTTCCGTCAAGTGTAAGAAGTCTCACAGCCTGTACAAATACTTCATCTTCAAATGTCATTTTATAATAAAATGCACCCCATTTGTTTTTTATAATCTCAGAAAGTTCATGTTCCCGCAATTCTGCCTCTTTTGTCATTCTCTCTGACTCTTTTGCAGCATTTTCCTTGTTATTTTCACACTCACCTGTTGATATATCAAGTTCTTTCATTTTCTGCTCAAGTTTTGAAACAGACTGCTCATATTGTCCAATGCGTCTGTTTGTATTATTTACTTCTGAATAATATAGTTTCGTGTCACTCTCAGAATGTTTCCCTGCATTGTACTCATCTTTTTGTGATGCAAGTTTATCAAATTGCACACGTTCTTTTTCAAGTAAATCTTTTTCACTCTGAAGTTTTTCACCTGTCTTTGAAACCTGCTCATAAAGCCTGTCCAGTTTTTTATCATACTCTTCAACTGCAGCCTTCTGTGCCTGTATCTCTTTTAGCATTGCATGAAAATCCGTAATTTCTTTTCGCTGCATCGCCCCGTTTTCTTCCGTAGTATATGATGGCAGAGATTTTTCATTGACGCCAAATCCTGTACCATATGCATTTTTTGCCTTCCATACAAGCTGTGCCATAAGTGCACATGATATTCTTTTGAAACTTTTAAGTACATTGACGCTTGCTGTAACATATGCAGCTATCTCATCAAAAACCTGTAATCCAAGTATCTGTATGACATCCTTTAAATACGTCGTTTTTTTCTCTAATCTCAGTATTCTTCCAATGCCTTTACCCGAAAATTCTTTAGGCATAAGTCTTTTATGTAATTCTCTCTTATCTTCTATAGATATTTCATCTATTCTTTTCTGTATTCTCAAATCAGTATCTGCAACATCCTTTGCATCCTGACGCACAAGACACTGATGTAATGCCGCAATAAATGCTTCGTTATAGTATATGCTGACATTTTCTATTTTATTAGCAGGAGTATCATATTTTGTAATATTATACAATTTTGCCGCTTCAGCTGCTGCCAGAATTGAAAGTCTTTCCTCACTTACTGTCAATGATTCCTGTGCTGTCAGCCCACATTTTTGTGCAATGAGTTCTTTAAGCCGTATTTCAAGTTCACTTCTTGTATCAGCATGAAGCTGTATTATATTTTTTCGTACCATATCTGAAACACGCACTATCTGATAATCTATAGACTTAGATGAAGCGAACGCCTGCATAAATGAATTGGCTGCATCTGCAAGCGAGTTGACCAGCTTATTACCGGTCTCTTTTGCAGCATTAAGAAGATTAGTCTGTGTAATCAGGGCTATTTCAAGCCTGACATCTTCGTCTGACATTTTTCGTATTCCATCAAATATATTAGGCATCAACAATCACTCCTCTCTAATCAAAAAGCTCTTTACCCATTGCAATAACTATAATAAAAGTCCCATAAACATTTGTCAAATCTCAGATTTGAATTTGTCTACGGGACTTTTATGTATTTTAAAATTTTATATCCTGGCTGATACTGACAGCCTCTTAATCAGATATTAAAGAATTAGCAAACGCCCTGAGCAAGCATAGCATCTACAACCTTCTCGAAACCTGCAATGTTAGCACCTGCTACATAGTTTCCTTCCATGTTGTATCTCTTAGCTGCATCATCAATGTTATGATAGATATTTACCATGATTGTCTTTAACTTAGCATCAACTTCTTCAAATGTCCAGCTGAGTCTCTCGCTGTTCTGGCTCATCTCAAGAGCTGAAGTTGCAACACCACCGGCATTAGAAGCCTTACCGCAAACGAATAATACTCCGCTATCCTGTAAATACTTTGTTGCTTCAAGTGTTGTAGGCATGTTAGCACCCTCACAAACAACCTTAACACCGTTAGCTACTAACTGCTTAGCATCTTCAATATCAAGTTCGTTCTGTGTAGCACATGGAAGAGCTACATCACACTTAACTGTCCATACGCCATGTTCGCCGTTCTTCTTCTCATGATACTGAGCTGACTTTCTTGCTGCTGCGTACTCTGTAAGTCTTGCTCTCTTAACTTCCTTAACTTCTTTAAGAAGAGCTACATCAATACCGTCTTCATCATAAATCCAGCCTGTTGAATCAGAACATGTAACAACCTTAGCACCAAGCTGCTGAGCTTTTTCAATTGCATAGATAGCAACGTTACCGGCACCTGATACAGCAACTGTCTTGCCTTCAAGTGATTCACCATGACACTTCATAAGCTCTTCTGTTAAGTATAAGAGGCCATAACCTGTAGCTTCTGTTCTGGCAAGTGAACCGCCGTATGAAAGACCCTTACCTGTAAGAACGCCTTCGTACATACCTCTGATTCTCTTGTACTGACCGAACATGAAACCAATCTCTCTTGCACCTGTACCGATATCACCAGCAGGAACATCGACATCAGCACCGATGTACTTGCAAAGTTCTGTCATGAAGCTCTGGCAGAATGCCATAATTTCTCTGTCTGACTTACCCTTAGGATCGAAGTCAGAACCACCTTTACCACCACCAATAGGAAGGCTTGTAAGTGAGTTCTTAAATACCTGCTCAAAACCTAAGAACTTAATAATACCAAGGTTTACAGATGGATGTAAACGTAAACCACCCTTGTAAGGTCCGATAGAGTTATTGAACTGTACTCTGAAACCTCTGTTTACCTGTACCTGACCCTTGTCATCTACCCAAGGTACACGGAACATAAGAACTCTGTCAGGTTCTGTAATTCTTTCAAGAATTGCATTCTTTCTGTAAAGTTCCTCGTTAGCATCGATAACCGGTCTTAATGACTCAAGAACCTCATTTACTGCCTGTAAAAATTCTGGCTGATCTGCATTTTTCTTAGATACTTTTTCTAAGACTTCATCAACATAACCCATAATATCTTTTACTCCTTTTCTTAACGCCGCAGCGAAATATTATGGTGTTATTATATTAAATATGCTTAATTTTTGCAAGTTTTTTATGTTGTATACTTAATTTTTTGTCGTTTTTGTTAAATAATTAATTATTTTAATTAGTTTTTTATACATGTCCTATTATTTCACTTAATAATATTAAGTATGCAATACTATGAAAATATAATGTATTCTTACCACGCTTCCAGGTGTTTTCATACTATAATCGAACAATAATATTATAATGAAAAAAAGCTTTAAAATTTAGTTTATTTTTATTGTTATTTGTATTTTTTGTTGTATAATTAAAATTATCTATGCCGATTATTACCAGCTAAGATTTTTTAAATTCTTTCTATTGATAAAGGGGATTGTTATGGCAAACTTTTTCACAAAGACTAATAAAGATATGAAATATATCTTTAAAAAAAGTGCAAATCTGAACAAAAAGGAAAAAAGAAGAAAAAAACGTGGCGTTATGGCTCTTATCGGATTGCTTCTCGTTCTTGTTGAGCTCGTTATATCCGGTCTTTTCCTGTTTGAGATTTTTAAACTGGATATTTTTCCTACAAAATACTTTATAATGATGATTATTATACTTGTACTTATTCTGTTATACAACTTTACATCACAGTTTACCAAAGCTCACTACTTCGGTAAGTTTTTATCAGTTCTGATGTCAGTCATTTTAGTTTTTGGATATCTTGTAGGTTCAAAAGTAAACTGGGCTTTTGGCAATATTACAAATACGAAGATTGAGACTGACGTTGTTGATGTTATCGTACTTAAACATGACTCTGCTTCTTCTATAAAAGATGCTCTCTCATATACTTTTGGCTATAATGGTTCTATTGAAGAGACGCTTTCGACAAAAGCAGCAGAACAGATTAATTCAGAAAATAATGCCAGCATTTCAACAAAGAAATATACATCATGGGATAATCTGCTTGAAGCTCTTTATTCAAATAAAGATATTAAAGCAATATTTATGACTGAATCGATGCGTGCTTCCATGTCTGAAGAAGATACGGATTTTGCATCAAAGACAAAAGTTCTTGGCAACATAAAGATTATTACAAAGACTACTGTAAACACAGCTGCAAAGAAATCAAAGGGTGAACCTTTTGTTGTATATATATCAGGAAATGACGGATATGGCGATATATCTGATGTAGGCCGAAGTGATGTTAATATTCTCGCAGTGATTAATCCTGAGACAAGACAGGTTCTTCTTATTTCTACACCTCGTGATTATTATATTACGATAAGTGATGCAAATGGAAGAAAAGGCATTGATAAACTTACACATGCAGGTAATGCCGGAACTCAGGGTTCTATTGATGCACTTTACGACCTTTATGGTTTTAAAGCTGATTACTTTATGAAGCTTAACTTTGACGGATGTGTCAAGATTGTCGATGCACTCGGAGGCATTACAATTGATTCTGAAGTGGAATTTACCAACGGTAATGATGCTGCTCCTGAAAATTATCATTTCGTTAAAGGCTTAAATGAATGTGACGGTGCAATGACTCTTGCATTTGTACGTGAGAGACAGTGCTTTATGAATGGCGATTTCCAGCGAGGAAGAAACCAGCAGGCAGCTATTTCAGGTATTATCAACAAAGCTACTTCACCTTCTATACTTACAAGTTATTCATCAGTGCTTGAGGCTGCAACAGAAGTTTTATATACCAACATGCCAACAAGCATGATTACAGGTCTTATAAAAGACCAGCTTGCTGATTCGACACCTTGGAATGTCCAGTCTTATGCAGTAAGCGGAAGAACACAGTCTAACTACTGTAACTTATATGGATTCTATGCATCAACTGTTGTTCCTGATTATGACACGGTTAATATAGCAATCAAACTTATGAATATGATTTACAATGATGAAACAGTCAATGTTGATGAGTATGTTGAAAGTCTTGAAAATGAGACTGCCACAGGTAGTGCACAGTAAATCTTATATTTAACTTACTATATAAAAAAGACGATTCTGGTTTACAATTCAGAATCGTCTTTTTATAATCTTTAAATAACATATTTATTGCTCGTTAATTATAAATCTATTGATAACATCTGCCACTGCATTTTCATCATTATTAAGCTCTGTTACCATATCTGCATTATTTTTCACTTCGTCATATGCATTTTTCATTGCTATCCCTAATCCTGCATATTTTATCATTGAAATATCATTAAGTCCATCGCCACAGGCGATAAGTTCTTCTCTTTTAATCCCAAGCTGCGAAAGAAGCTCTGCAAGTGATGCATCTTTTCCTACATTCTTTGGTACAATTTCAAGAAAATAATCTTCTGAGAAAAATAATTCAAGTATGTCGGAATATTTATTTTCCAGCTTTTCTTTTACAGGAAGAAGCTTTTTGTGTTCTCCTACAACAAGAACTTTTGAAACAGGATAATCTACAAATTCAGGTATGTTGTCAACCTGCATTATGCTTGCACTGTTACAAAATGCCTCTTTTATTACGTATTCATCATCCGCTCTCTCAGATATAACTTTGTCTTTGTAATATGTCAATGGTGCAACATCACATTCTCTTGCAGCAATACATATATCCTCAATGCACTGTTTAGGAACATATCTTTCATATACAAGTTTTCCTGTCTTACAATCCAATATATTGCCACCGTTATATGCAAGCACATAACCTCCGCGTTTCTCCAGTTCAAGCATACGTGCAACAGGAAGTACGCCAAACATCGGCCTGCCTGATGCAAGAATAACTGCCGTACCCACATCAATCGCTTCCCAGACAGCCTTTTTATTAACATCTGATAATTCCTTATTACTGTCCATCAAAGTTCCATCCAGGTCAAGTGCAAGTGCTTTGTATTTTTTTTCCATTATGCTCTCCATTTCCGCATTCTTATTTTTTATCGTAAGCCCGCTTTATCGCAAAACTTTTCATTTATTATATTATTACAATTAGCAGATTTAGTAAACAGCTTTATGTCACACGGAGTTCCAGAAACGAATTTATCAGATTAAGTCTGCCATATCCCCATATGTTATTTGGAAACTCTTCACTGCCGGAAGATGTTACACTCTCATCCCTTACTGCTCCACGAATAAGAATATATTTCACGTCATTTGTTCCAAGATATTTTGCATTGCCGTAATATACGCCCCATGTAAGTAACAGTGCTGCTGCTCCTGCAGCATGTGCCGCCGCAATGCTGGTTCCGCTTCTATATGTGTATCCTCCTCCGGTGCGTGGGCCATATACATTAACACCAGGAGCTGCAAGTTCAGGTTTTACAACATTATCTGCACTGTATCCCCTGCCTGACTCTATACTTATAGCACCTGTCAGATGATTATATGATGCAATGCTTATAATTCTTGATTCTGCAGCTGGTTCTGTCAATGTTGTATCCGGCGTAGAATTCAGAAAAAATGTGTCTGACTGCAGGAAATTATTAATCGGAAGCCATCCATTAAAACTCCCCTTTATATTTGTAAGGCTGTATACATTAATTTTCCATACACCCTGTGCCGGATTAATAAATCTGAAAAATATCACTTCATATCCTGATAATGTATCTACCACTCTGTAATCTACTTCTACCTGTGAATTTTCAAATATAAACTTTAACACATTTGTCATGCCTGTTCTTGCAGATAATCTTGGCACACTCTCGCCCGACGGAGATATTACTGAAACTGACAGCACATCGAGCGTATTTGCCCATATTTCCATTGAAAATCCTTTTTCTTTTTTACCTACATTTAATTCTATTGTATATGGTGATACAGATGAAAGTGCCTCACCTGATATATGTGTTCTTCCTGCAGCTTCATTACCCATACAAGAAACAACTACTACATTTGTTCTTATTGCAGCCAAACTAAGCATACTTGCCAATGGCGTTGCACCTGTTCTTGGACCGCTTCCTGTTCCAAGTCCGAAGCATATCACAAGCGGCATTTTCCTTTTAGCAGCATAATCAAGCAGAAACCGTACACCAAGCATTATATCTGTCTCTTCAAATACTGCTGCCTCTCTGTTTACAAGAAAATATTCTTTAAGATAATCTTTTGCCTCTTTAAGTTTAACGACTGCCAGTTCACACTCCGGTGCTGCTCCACAGAATTCATCTGTCTGGCTTCCTGCTGCAATACCGGCTATAAAAGTGCCATGACCGTCAGTATCTTTTTCTGGAACATATTCATAAGGATTCCCGCCGTCAGACTGTGCTTTGAGTGCTGCATTTATCTCTTCATTAGTAAACACTCTCCCATATTTGTATACACTGCTAATATAGTCGCTTCTGCTCTCTTGACTTTCTGTATTATTCCACTCACCCGTCTGGTCCCATATTACAGCTATACGGCTGACATTTGGGCTTTTCTTGAATGCTTCATGTGTATAATCTATTCCGGTATCAACAATTCCCATAATTACACCCTGTCCGCGGACATTAAGAAACGGCTGGTTTAACGAAGACGTAATACCAGCCGCATCCATACTTGATGTATCCATTATTCCATATAGCTTAGGTATTGTCTGATATCCAAGATTGCTTATGCTCATTTTCATATCACCTGAAAGCTTTCCATATCCAATTGAAAAGTTCTCATCCACTTCAATTACGCATGCGTTTTCTATTTTATCTGACGGATTATAATTATAGTACCATGGATTGTTATATATGATAAAATCCATAATTTCCTGTGATTTAACAAGTGCGTCACATGTCATATCCATATATCCGGCCGCTATATATAATTTAATCTATTATATTCATATATCCCTGTTATTATTCATGTGATTCTATCAGCGGTGTTTCGTATCCACGCATCTGTATAACCGGGGCACCCTTTTTTAATATATAATCTCCTGTTATAACAACTTTTCCTATGTTATTATCTTTAGGTATTTCGTACATTATATCGAGCATATAATCTTCTATTATTGAACGCAGTGCTCTGGCACCTGTCTTTTTCTCCATAGCTTTATCTGCAATGGCATTAAGTGCAGCATCATCAAACTCAAGCTTGACTTCATCAAGTTCAAGAAGCTTCTCATACTGCTTTAATATTGCATTTTTAGGTTCTCTCATTATCTCAATAAGCATAGGTTTTGTAAGACTTTCAAGTGCAAATACAACAGGCAGTCTGCCAAGGAATTCCGGAATCATGCCATAATTTCTTAAATCGTCTACTGTTACCTGCTGGCAGAGATTGCTGTCATTATCGTACTTATCCTTCAAATCAGCAGTAAATCCTATTGACCCCTGATGATTGAGTCTTTCTTTTATTATATCTTCAAGGTCAGGGAATGCACCTCCACAAATGAATAAAATATTTTTTGTATTGACTGTAACGAGTGGAACCATCGCATTCTTGCTTGTCGCTCCAACAGGAACTTCTATATCACTTCCCTCGAGAAGTTTGAGCATTCCCTGCTGTACTGATTCACCGCTTACATCACGGCTTCTTGTCTCTTTTTTCTTTGCTATCTTATCAATCTCATCGATAAAGATTATACCATGTTCTGCTCTCTCAACATCATTATCTGCCGCCGCAAGAAGTTTTGAAACAACACTTTCTATATCATCACCAATATACCCTGCCTCTGTAAGTGATGTAGCATCTGCAATGGCAAGCGGCACTGAAAGAAGCTTTGCGAGTGTTTTTACAAGATAAGTCTTTCCTGAACCTGTCGGTCCTATCATAAGCATGTTTGACTTTTCAATCTCAACATCTGTATCCTTGCATGCTACTCTCTTATAGTGATTGTATACAGCAACAGACATTACTTTTTTGGCATGTTCCTGTCCTACCACATACTGGTCGAGCATCTCTTTTATCACATGCGGTGCCGGAATATTTTTTAAATCAATATCTTCTTTTTTATCTTTGTCATCTTTATTGTTCTTCTTTTTTATCTTCTGTTTCTGGCTTATATTATCATTCATATCACCAGACATAAATCCATTCATTCCGGGAATATTGCCCATTCCGGGAATATTTTTCATCATATCATCATAATTAATACCACTGTTATAAATAGCATCAAATGAACGCTGCATACAGTCAGGGCATATGTATATATTATTGCCCATATTTATCATCTTGCCTGCCCGGCTTTCTGTACGATGACATACATAACATACTTTTTCATACTCATCCTTTTTTTCTGTTGTGGATGTATCTGTAGAATTATCTGCATTTTTATTATCTATATCATTAACATTGTTATTATCTTTATTATCCTGCATAATATTGTCCTCCCGATTTCTTATGTATATTATAAAGTATACATTTTGCTTCTATATATATCAATAAAATCTTTCTAAAATAAAAGTTAAAAGAAGAAGGATACATGCCCTGCACCGCATATATGCCTGCCGGTTGATGTATCCTTCTTATTCTTTATTCTTTATTTTTGATTTTTAACCATTTCCTGTAGACGGATGTATTTTATCAGTTTTTCTTTCCAAGTGTAACATCTACAGATTTTAATACGTACTGAGTGCCTTCAGGATGATAATATTTTATTGTAACTGTTTCACCAGCTTTATAATATTGCATTGTATTCTGGAGTTCTGACATTGATGATATTGACTCATCATCAAAGCTTACAATTATATCATACTGACCAAGACCAGCCTTTTCTGCTGCAGAACCTGATGCAACTGAACGAATCTGTACTCCCTGTGGATACTTGTAATACTGTGAAATTGTACTTGTTATATCAACGCCTGAAATGCCAAGATATGATGCTTCAGAATCAGCAACCTTTGTTCTTGTCTCTCTGTTCATAAGTGAATTTATAAGGTCTTTTACATTTGAAACAGGAATTGAATATGCCATGCCTTCAACACCATCTTCTGATGTCTTTGCAAAGTTAATACCAATTACACGTCCGTCTGCATTAAGTAATGCACCACCACTGTTTCCTGAGTTAATTGCTGCATTTGTCATGAAAAGGCCATCAAATGTTACATTATTAACTGTTATTGAACGATTCATGGCACTTATTATACCATTTGTTACTGATTGGCCTTCACCAAGTGCATTACCGATGGCTACAACCTCCTGACCCAGTGTAACATCATCAGAATCACCAAGTTCAGCAATTGAAATCTGATTGATTGTTGAACTCTTTATATCACTGAGATTAACTGCAACTACTGCAATATCTTTATCTGATTTAGAGCCTTTTACTGTACAGTTTACTGATTCACCATCCACAAATGTACACTTTAAGTTGCTTACACCATCTATTACATGTGCATTTGTAAGAAGAAGCAGTTCTGTATCACTTTTACCAACAATTATACCTGTTCCACTTGTTGTTGCCTCATAACTCTGTCCATATCCGAATATTGATGATGAGTTGCCTGAAACTGTTGTTGTACCCTGTAATGCAACCATTGCCGGCATTGCTGCATTAGCGACTGCTGCAACATCCATCTTTACATCGTATGCCGAACTTTCATCGTTAACTGTTCCTGATGTTGATGATACACTGCTTGATACTATTGGTATTTCTACATTAGAATTATTATTGACAGGGTTTATTTTATTAGCCGCATAGTTGACGCCATACATTGTACCACCGGCAATTACACCAAATAAAACTGCTGACAATGCAATTGCTGCAATTCTCTTTCCGATTCCTTTTTTGTCTGTCTTGTTTTTCTTTTTATTATAATTAGTGTTGCCTGTAGTATTTGAATAGTTAGTATTTGAATAATAACCGCCATTATTGGAAGTCCATGCATTGTTATTATATGATGAATTGTATGAATTATCATTGTATGGCATGCTTCCTGACGTATATCTATATTCTGTACTTTCCTGCGAATTCTGTGATTCGCTTCCTGTTACACCTGATGATGTATTATTATTATCTAAATCATTATCGTACATTTTACCTTACTCCTTCCTTTAAAATATGTTCTGTATAATACATGTAATTATATAAGAAGAACACATTTCCTTGTCTGTATATGTATACTAACAACGAAATGTGTTCATATTGTGTTTTACTTGTTAAAAATTTCTGAACTTTACTGTCCTATTTTTTCCATAACTGCTTTTGTAAGTTCGTCAAGCATGCTCTGAGCATCCTCAAGGCTTGAACCTTTTACGCCCATATAGAACTTAATCTTAGGCTCTGTACCTGAAGGTCTTGCACAACACCATGCATTATCTGATAAATCATAATATAATACATTAGAATTAGGAAGACCTGTGCTGTGTTTCTCACCAGTTGCAAGAACTATGCACTCATCATTCTTATAATCTCTTGTCTCAAGAACATCCCATCTGCCAAATTTCTTTGGTGGGTTATTTCTTAAATCATCCATCATCTTGGCAATATGAGCGGCACCTTCAGCACCTTTCATTGTGATTGCCTTCTGGCCTTCTTTATAATATCCATATTTTTCAAAGATATTAATCATCTGATCCCAGAGTGTAAGACCTTTTGTCTTATAATAAGCAGCTGCTTCACAAAGTGCCATAACAGCAACTACGGCATCTTTATCTCTTGCATGTGTACCTACAAGGCAGCCATAACTTTCCTCAAAACCAAATTCATACTCATATGTATGCTGCTGTTCAAAGAATTTAATCTGTTCACCGATAAACTTAAATCCTGTAAGAACCTCTATAAGCTTTACATTGTATTCTTTTGCAATTGCATCAGCCATATTTGTTGAAACAATAGTCTTAACAAATGCACCATTTTTATGGATAAGACCGCGTTCTTTTCTCTGTGAAAGAAGATATTCTGCAATAAGCATACCTGACATGTTACCTGTAAATGACTTGTATTCACCACTCTTAACATCTTTAGAATATACACCAAGTCTGTCTGCATCAGGGTCTGTTGCAAGAATAATATCTGCATCAACTTCTTTTGCAAGCTTTAATGCATATGTAAAAGCCTTAGGATCTTCAGGGTTAGGATATTCAAGTGTTGTAAAGTTTGGATCAGGTTTTTCCTGTTCAGGAACAACGTATACATTCTTAAATCCAAGCTCCCTTAAAATTCTTCTTACAGGCACATTACCTGTACCATTAAATGGAGTGTATACAATCTTGATATCATCTGCAACCTGCTTGATAATATCTCCATTAAGGCTCATCTTTTTAAGTGCAGCCATGTAATTATCATCCATATCATATCCGATTACATTGTAAAGACCTGCAACTCTTGCAGCATCAATATCCATTGTCTTTACTGTATTATAATCTGTAACTGCTTTAACTTCTGATATAATCTGTGAATCCTTAGGTGCTGTAATCTGTGCACCATCTTCCCAATATACTTTGTATCCATTATATTCAGGAGGATTGTGGCTTGCTGTAACAACAATACCAGCTATGCAATGAAGCTCTCTTAATGCAAATGAAAGCTCTGGTGTAGGTCTTAATGTAGGGAATATGTATGCTTTGATACCATTTGCATTAAGGCAGAGTGCTGCTTCGTCTGCAAATTCCTTTGACATTCTTCTTGAATCGTATGCAATAGCCACACCTCTGTCTGCTGCATTATCCTTTATAATAAAATTAGCAAGTCCCTGTGTTGCCTTTCTTACAGTATAAACATTCATTCTGTTTGTACCATTTCCAATTACACCTCTAAGACCGCCTGTACCAAATTCAAGATCTTTATAAAAACGATCTTCTATCTCCGCTTCATTACCAGCTATAGATTTTAATTCATCTCTTGTTGCCTCATCAAAATATTCATTATCGCACCAAGACTTATAAGTTTCCATATAGCCCATTTTATTATCCTCCATTCTTAATTATTATTAATCATTTTTGAGTGATTCTTTAAATGCCTGTGCTACAGCATTTATTGCTTCTTCTTCATCTTCGCCGTCAGCTTCAAGCACAATTTCCTGCCCACATTTGACACTTGAAGCAAGTATTGATATTACGCTTTTTGCATTCGCAGTTTTGCCATCGCCATAATTAAATGAAATCTTCGATTTATATTTAATCGCCTGATCACACATTGCTGTAGCCGGACGCAGATGAATTCCCAAAGGACTGTCTACTAATATAGTCTGCTTTAACATTTTTCAACCTCCTGTATACATATACCGCATTAATTTGAAGCAGCAGATGTTGTTTCCTGCAGTTTGTCTGCTTCTATAAGAACCTGTATCTTATATTCTCCTACAACTTTACAACCATCCGGTACTGTAAAGTTAACAAAAACAGTATGTCTTCCCGCCGATAAAGCCGTAAGGTTTGTTGTTCCTTTTATATTATCTCCTGAAATCGAATCAAGAACACTGCCCTCACCGCTTATGACTATTGACATAACAGAATCATCATCTATTGTAACATGATATCCTGTCTTTATATTATTAAATGTAATCTTCGATGTGTCAAATGAAAACTCGCGGCTGTTTAAATCAGCCACTTTAACTTTAATATTTAGCTTGTTTTCAGATTTTACTTTTAAATCCTGACTTATATAGTCAGAAAGCCATACCGTATAGTTTCTTGACGAATCAATATTATCAACATTAATTGCACTCTCAGGTATAACTATCTCAGAAATGTTGTTAAGTGTATTAACATCACCGATAAGTTCAGCCTTATCTGTGCTAAGTTCAATTCCCATAATCATATATCCGTCTTTAACTGTTCCGGTTGTACCTGCACATCTCACATTAACTATCTTATGGGCACTTATCAGTGCTGTATAATCTACATCGCTTTTTGAAAATGAAAAAACTTCCTCATTTATCTGGCTTCCATCTGCCGCATATGCCGTAAGCTTAGCTGTACTGTTAACATTGGAATATGCACCACTAATATCACACACAGCCTTAACTTTGTCAATATTTTCTACAATTGATGACGGTCCTGTAACTTTTACAGTTGTAGGTGTAACACTTACTGATGTAAGCACATATCCGTCTGCAGGCATTCCTTCAGTATCTGTCTCAATTGTATATTCCTTTGTAAGCCTGTTCTCAATATCAAGCTTTACGGCCGTTGTTCTTGGTGTAACTTCAATTCCTGTAACTTCTTTGCCATCTTTTACTACTTTTACATCAATGTCAACATAATCGGCAAATGCTGATATTTTACTCAAATCTGCAGTTGCAACTATATCACTTGACTTAATGTCAGTAATTACACTTTTAGGTCCGCTAAGATATACTGATATTTTGCTTCCGTCCACAACTTCATAGGTATAATCCTTATCAGTAAGACTTTGTGCATTGATAAGTTCTACATTCACATTACTTATTGTAACACTCGTTGTCGGGTCATATATATTGACTATAACAGCCCACAAAACGATTGCACATAACACTGAAAGGATTTTAAGAGAAAAGTTGTTAAATATTTTTTCCTTCATTCTTTATTCTTCCTCTCCATATTTTGAAAGACTTTACATCTATTGTCCTCTTTCTTAAATATTCCAGTTTGTTACGCAGTGAATGTTCATCTATATCTCTTATAAGTTCTCCTCCGACAGCTACTGATACAGCACCTGTTTCTTCTGAGACAATAATTGTCATGCTGTCTGTCACTTCACTTATTCCAACTCCAGCCCTGTGTCTTGTTCCAAGCTCTTTACTAAGATTAACATTATCAGAAAGCGGAAGGTAACATGTTGCCGCCACAACCCTGTTTCCTCTAATAATAACAGCACCATCATGAAGCGGTGTATTATGTTCAAAAATATTTATAAGAAGCTGGCTCGTCACAATTCCGTCAACATTTATGCCCGTTCTTACATATTCATCAAGCATCATATCCTGTTCTATAACAATAAGAGCACCTGTCTTTACTGCTCCCATTTCATATGCAGCACGGACAATCTCATCTGCTGTCTTTGAGCTATATCTTTCATCTTTTTCATGACTGTCGCCAAAATTAAAGAAATTAAGCACAAGTTTTTTTCTTCCCAGCTGTTCCAGAGCACGCCTTAATTCAGGCTGGAATATAATTACAAGTGCTATAATACCAACACTTATTGTCTTTCCTGCTATCCACAGAATCGTTCTGAGATTAAGAATATATGCAAAAAGAGCGAAAAGTACGACAATTATAATACCCTTTAATAACGCCCATGCTTTTGTATTCTTAATCCATACAAGAAAGCTGTACAGAACAAATGCTATAATAAAAATCTCTATTATATCTGTCCATGTAATACGGGGTATATACAGGTTAGACAAATAATTTTGTATAAAATTATTAACCGCTGTCATATCTTCACTCCCTTCGCTTTTATTATTCTGTTAAATATTATTTATCATAAAATGTTATATCGTCATCATCAGTTTCCAATGTAGCTGCATTCTTATCTGCTGCTCTTCTTATATCACTTAAATCACTTGTTTTTCTTGTCTTTCTTGCATTAATCTGCTTAACTTTGACATTTTCATTAACGAGACTGATTTTTGGAACTGCTTTTACATAATAATAGTATTCATCATCTTCATACTGCACAAATTCAGTTCTCTTATAATCAACACTAAAAAATACAATCTTACAGATATATGCAGCAACTGCTCCAATAATAATACCTATAATCATAAATACAATATTAATCTTTGCATTTAATGCAAGGCTTCCAACTATCAATATTATAAATTCTGAAACTGTACCAACTGCAATTGCATATGTCCATGCATTGTCAACTGAAAGTCTCTTAATTATATACGTAATGATTATTGCAACTGTAAATGCAATTACAAAAATAAGACAGCTTTTGTTATTGAAAAAACTTTCTACAATATAAGATATCTGCTGCATGCTGTCTGCCACAGATGAGTTAGTTATTGCTGTTTCATAAGCACTTGCTGTCTTGATTATATAATATATAATAACGCCAAACGAAACAGGTATGAATGATGTAAGTCCGGCTCCAAGAGCTACCGCAACAGGAATTGCTTCCGGAATCTTACACCAGCATAAAATAACTGTGAATATGAGAATGTATCCCTGTTTAGGTGCAAATCTGAAATAGAGAAGATACATAACAAGTACAATACATAATGAAATTACCGCAAATTCTGCTGATATGGCATACAGGTGTGCAAGCATAAATATTGAAAGTGCAACAACTGTAAAACCGCTTGGGAGAAATGCACATATTATTGACACAGCAAGTGCAATAAGAGGATTTTTTAATACTGTCATATATCCTATCTGCACATTAAGAAGCAGAAATGATATAAATGCCACTACAAATTTAAGTGCAGGGACAAGATATACATTATGTTTATTGTAAAATTTGTTGATATTATCCTTTAACTCCAATAAAAAAGTCATCA
Source organism: Lachnospira hominis (ex Liu et al. 2021) (assembly GCF_014287955.1). Classification (GTDB taxonomy): domain Bacteria; phylum Bacillota; class Clostridia; order Lachnospirales; family Lachnospiraceae; genus Lachnospira; species Lachnospira hominis. Next base: position 133,624 of record NZ_JACOPD010000001.1, read on the forward strand.
TGGGTCCTCCGTTACTTTCTGTTTTTTTGTCCGTTATAGAATCTTTCAAGTTTGTTAAGTCTTGAAAAATATTTCTTCATTCCACTGCGTGAATGGTCGTACTTATATGCACTGACTGCACCAGAAATAACAGCGAACACAACAAGCATAATTACATAATATAAAGCCATCTTCTTTCCCATGGCTGCATAATCAAGACTGTTAATATCTGCGACAAGTTTTTCGACATCACACAATATATACATTAAAAAAACTATTATATATGCAAATGTCGTTGCTATTGTACTTTTCAATACGCTTAATGCAATATAATCACCTTTATAATATCTGGCATTCTTTAACATCTGCCTGCCCTGATTTTTTTCATATATTGCCATTTTTGTCATCATTTTTATTTTATTTTCGTTTAACACCAAATACCTCCATACTCACATTTCTGTGATTTTTGGTTTTACTTTCGACATTATAACACACCACCAGCTAATTGTATATTACAATTTGCGAATGACCGCCGCCCTTAGGCATTACTATTCTTATTTTTCTGTCATTTATTGTAAATGTTTTATCTGTTGTTGCTGTAGAATAGTTGTTCCAGATTTGCGATGCTCCTCCCGGAACAAGTCTTTGCAGTACCTGATTTATAACATTATCAAATCCCGAACTTCTCTGCATAATATATATAATTGCAACATTAGGCTGGGTTATTACCTCGCCGTAATAGTTGTTTCCTTCTTCATAAACGTATACATTACTCATCATATGGTTAAAACCAAGTGCCGGAAGACTCTCACCTATTGTGCTGCTTGTCTGTCCACCTGATGAGCCGTTATCTGTATTACCTGAATCCTGACTGCCTGAATTATTATTACCTCCGTTGTCCTGATTCTGATTGCCTGAATTATTACTGCCAGAATTATCTGACCATGTATTTTCTGATGAACCCGTATAGTCAGAGCCTGAATTCTGTCCGCCAGAAGCCGTCTGTCCACCTGATGTACCTGAAGTTCCCTGATAGCTGCTGCCATTTTCTGAACTGCCCTGATATGAAGATGAACCGCTGCCTGTTGCCTGTGTGCCTGTCCTGTTACCGGATGAACCTGACACAGTATATGAAGAATCATATGAATCAGCTATGAATACAGGAAGATTTTCTGATGAGCCTGTGGCAGCGTCTGTTATTCCTTCGATAACAACCGCATCCGATACTGTTCCCACAGTTGCCGTAAGAACTGCATTACCCGTGCCTTTTACTGTTACAATTCCATTTTCATCAACTGAAAAAACAGAATCATCACTACTGCTCCAGAGTAATGCTTTATCTGTATCTGATGGTGTAACAATGGCTGTCACTTTAAATCTTGTTCCGACAAGAACTGCACTGTCTTCAAATTCAATCTCTACCGTAGATGCAACACGTCCTCCATCTGATGATGCAGATGATTGACTTTTAACTTTTTTGTCAGAATCTTCAACGCTTACATCTGTTGTCGGTTTTTTATCATTTTTTGCACTATTAATACTATATGCCGTTAATATCAATATAATTACTAAAATTCCCGAAATAGCGGCTATAATATATTTTTTCTTGTCTTTACTAATCTTTCCAGCCATTGTTCTCCATCCGATTATAAGTTTAACTGATTATTATTAAAACATATTGTACTTATGTACTTATCACTGATTAAGTTTATTAATCGTCTGTGTAACCTCATCAAGAGCTTTTCTGATATTAACACTTACTACAGACATACCCTGTGCAAGTTTCTGTACTTCCTCTGCAACTACAGCAAATCCCTTACCTGCTTCGCCTGCTCTTGCAGCCTCTATACTTGCATTAAGGGCAAGTATCTTCTGTTTATGTCCAAATGACTCTATCTGTTTCGTATTATCATTGGCAACTTCAATCTGTTCTGCAGCATCTTTGATACCATTCTTCAGATTATCAAGTATTCTCTCACTGCGTGCTGATGAATAACAGGCTCTCACATACATGTTAATTACATCACCGAGAAGGTTAGCTGCCGCTTCAATCTCTTCTCTTGTCTTAACATTAACTTTTCCAAGTGCCTCAATGTACTTGTCCTGGTCAACGCCGATTTCATCAGCGACTTTTCTGAACTTATCCTCATCCGGATGTTCCGGGAGAACCTGTCCGCCTATTACGCTTCCAAGTACAGTTCCGTCATCAAGTGTAATCGGAATACCAAAATCAATAAGACCTGCATGACACGGATATACGCCTTTTCCTTCGCGGTCACACTTTTCACATCTTCTACGTCCTTCATTGCTTCCTCTTGTGAGTTTAATACAAAAGTCAGTAAAATTATAACACTCACTTATATACTTGCCGTCATCTCCGACTGCAACCGTCGCAAGTCCTGTGCTTTTCGCCCAATTACTCATAATTTCTTCAAATTTCTTCATGTCACAAAAATCTTGAATTCTCATAAAATCACCCCATTGGATTTATATTTTATTGTTATATTATAACTCTCTATTAATATAAACGCAACTTTTTGCTTAATCACTTATTATAAAACTACAGTTTTATTTTTCAAACGGACGATTCAATTCTTCACATCCTTCAAGTACAAATCTTCCGTTTCTGATTATATCGGTTCTTTTGCCGTCAATTTCAACCGCTGTTATGCTTCCAATTTCCTCATAAGGGATTGTTATATCAGTATGGCAGTTAAAATACGCTTTTTCCGGCTGTGTTTTTCTTAATGATGAAATCTCATTTTCTTTTGAAATAATTTCTTTTCCGTCAGGATTGTAAACCTTTATATCTTCAGCCCTTGAATAACATGTATCACCAAGTGCAAAATGCGGCCCCATCTTCTCTACTATAAGAATCGGAAGCTTATATACAATATCATATTTGTTTGCCATTACATATGCTGTTGTATTTGTTCCAATTGCGAACTCACCTATTGGCAGTGTCTCATGGTTATACAATACATTTTCCTTAAAAAACTCCCTGTTTTTTTCTTCGTCAGCAAAATTATCACATGTATAATCTGCGACCATTCCGTCTTTTAATGTAACTGAAAGATTTTTAAATTTTAAATCATTAAGATACACTTCACTTACATTGATTACGCCATTTGTTTTTGCAAGCACTGGTGAGGTAAACACTTCTCCAAGCGGTATATTTACATCAGCAAGGCAGTTTTCAAATACTGTCTGCTTTTCAGTGTTCGTCTTTTTCATAAGATTGACACATATATCTGTCTTATTGCCATTCATGCCTTTAACTTCTACATAATCAGCCTTATCGAGTGCATCAATAATATTTTTCTGGATTTTACAATACACATCATAGTCAAGCGTATTTATTTTAACAGTCTCATCAAATATTTTTTCGTAATCTTTTCCTATTTCAGGAATCGGATATGCAATTATTGTAAAACTGCGTTCCTCTCCTTTTATATAATTATTGACTATCTCTGAAGATTCCCTGTCATATTTTACTGATAATGCACGCTGTTTATCATCAAGTGTCATACACTCCGTCCTGTTTTCAGGTTCAAACGGCTCTTCCCCGAAAACTTCCATAACAGCAGGACCGCCGAATACTGATGCTTTCTCTTTATTTTTCTCATAGGCAAACTTTAATGCACCAATCTTTCTTTCTATAAATGCAGCATCCAGATATATTCCGTTATCAAACCTATGATCATATTCCATCTGTTTATTCGGACTTGTTCCATAATATCCTATTTTTATATGCATACGCTTGTTTATTGTATTAACTGCGGCACGGTATATTGTTGTTTTAAGCCCAATTTCTTCAAACTGCTTAATCTCCTCACGCACAAGACGCTCAAATCCCAGACAGTATCTTATATTAACTGTTTTCTTCCTGCTTATGTCTTTGCCAGTAAGCTCAAAACCTTTGCGGTATCCCTCTGTAAATGTATGTGCCATCGCACTAATCTTTTCGTCAGGAAGACTGTTAAGATATGTTGCAGTCATAATTTCATTATCTGTGATATATTCGCCAAATTTATAGAGATATCTTATGTCATCAAGATTTTCATTCATTATAATATCCGTTGCAAATGACAGTGAAGTATCTATCTGCTCACGGACTCTGTACTCAACAAAATCATCACTGTAATCACTTACATACCAGTATATTATATCTCTTAGCGATGTGCTGTCAGGTGTCTCTGATTCAAATGAACAGTAAATCTCAACAAAAAGCTCCATAAGCACTGTCATCTCTGCAATTCTTAATTCATATGCATATGCAATCATTCCTCTTAATTCAACATAAAGAAATGACAGCATCCTGCCATATTCAAGTCCCATCACCTTTACGGCATAAACAGGATTTGCATAGCTTTTGTCATAATTTTTTTCAAGTATATCTTCATATAATGATTTATTAAACTCTGAAAGCTGATTAAATGTATAATCTTCAAATTCATTATTTTTAACTTTGCCAAAAAGTTCCGTCATCGAAATAATAAACTCCGACATTTTGCAGAAATAATCGCTGAATCTGCCATCACTACACGCACCGCCGGCTGTTTTTATCTCTTTAATTCTTTCAGATGCCAATTCAAAACGTTCGATGAGATTATCGTCAAACAACTTTTACTGCCTCCTTAATGCATTTACTTTAAAAACCAAGACCCATGACAAATACTGCCATCATAAATACCGCTATGATACCGCATAACATTGAACCGATTTTTGATAATGTATAAAATTTATCATATTCTTTAAAACTTAATAATCCGATTACTGTCCCAATTACTGACAGCATAAGAGCCATAAGTCCAAGACTTCCCACTTCAAGTCCGGCTTCACCGCTCTTTTTAAATGCTACAAAAACACCGTAAAGCAGGCAGCTTAATGCAGCGACCCCCATTACGGTTGAAATTGTACCGCCAAGTGTCTGGCTCTTATCGGAAAATTTGTATTTATTAAATAATTTCATTCTTTTACCTTTTTCCCTGTTCTTTACTTTTTTTGTATGCTCTATTCATATTTTTATATATGCAGAAACACCAATACCCCAGAAGACCACCAAGCGTATTAAGTATAAGGTCGTCAACATCACAGCTGCCAACCTTCGATATAAGCTGGATAAGTTCTATTGACAGACTAAGAGAAAATGCAGTTATAAAAACCTTGAAAAACTTTATCTTATGTTCTGAAACAAGCGGCAGAAAAAATCCAAATGGCATAAATGCCACTACATTTCCTGCCAGATTGAGAATAACCGCATTAATCCCTATTTGTCTGTAATATATGATAAATCTTTTTATTTCTTTAAACGGCACAAGATTGTACCTGTAATTAACAGGTACATCTGCCCTTCCAAGCATCTCTGCAAAAAACACAAAATAAATAAGTGCCACAATATAGATTAAAAATGCACTCCATTTAAAAATACTTTTTATTTTTCTGTTTTTCATGCAGACCTCTTTATATAAGGCTGTCGGATTTGTGTGCAAGAAGTCTTGCACCATTAACTACAAGCATAACTCCTGCTGTAATACCAAACACAAGTGTGATAATTCCAAACGCAAGATTTGATGCTCCTATTCCTTTTACTTTTTTATATAACTTTTCGTCCATAACACTCCTCCTTGTTTTGCGAAGCAAAATCCGAACCCTTTGGTGAGGAGAGGATTTGCCTCCTTGTTTTGCGGAGCAAAATCCTGCTTATTTTACTCCGTACTCTTCATAATATTTGTCTATTGCAACTTTGATGTCATCATTAATAACAATTTCACCATTGCAAGGCTTGTTATAAAGATGCTCAACTACATCTGCCATGCTTACGATAGCACTTGTCTTAAATCCGTATCTTTCTTTAATTTCATCAAGTGCACTTACTTTGCCGCCAAGTCCTACTTCCATACGGTTAAGAGAAACCATAAGTCCGATAATTGTTACATCTGCTGCACCACGAACCTTAGGAACTGTCTCTTCCATTGATTTTCCTGATGTTGTAACATCTTCTATCATAATGACTCTGTCGCCATCCTGCAACTTGCTTCCGAGGAAGCCTCCCTTATCAGCGCCGTGGTCTTTTTCTTCTTTACGGTCAGAGCAATAACGCACTTCTTTTCCATAAAGTTTTGCATATGCAACTGCTGTTACAACACTGATTGGAATTCCTTTGTATGCAGGTCCGAAAAGCACATCAAAATCATCACCATATGTCTCATGAATTGCCTTTGCATAGTATTCACCAAGCTTCATAAGCTGTGTTCCTGTAACATATGCTCCCGCATTCATAAAAAACGGTGATTTTCTTCCGCTCTTTAATGTAAAATCGCCAAATTTTAAAACATGGCAATCAACCATAAAATCTATAAATTCCTGCTTATACTGTTCCATTTTATCTTAAAACCTCCTGTTTATAAGGCTTTCACGCCTTTATTATTGTCTCAAATTGCTTTACTACACACTTTTTACACACTTTACACCGCTTCCATCTTCCTCATCTCGTCAAACAAGGTATCATCTGTTACGTGACAATACAAATCCATTGTCAGCTGTAAGGAGCCATGTCCGAGAAGCTTCTGCACGCTCTTAGGCTGCATTCCGTTCTCGATTGCCCTTGTTGCAAAGGTGTGACGGAAACAATGAGGAGAGAACCTCTCAAATTCCGGGTGTTCCTTCTGAATTCGTCTCGTTGTTACATCCATACATTCCTGTACGATGAACTGCTGTGTAGGTCGATTGTTTCTGGTTACGAAAACCAGATTCTTGTATTCGTCCTGTGCTGTTTGTGCGTTCTTAAGCAGAATCTCCTGCCCGCGAACTCTTTGTTTTTTCAGAGCTTCCATAGCTCTTGTTGTTAAGGGAATGGTTCGCTTGCTGTTATGCGTCTTGGTATCATGCCATTCAAAGACATATTTGCCATCCTTGCGGAAATAGCATAAGGAACGTCTGACGTGTACAACCTTCTTTTCAAAGTCTACATCAGACCACTGAAGCCCCATCAACTCACCAATACGCATTCCTGTGTCGATTGCCACTACATATAAATTGTAGTAGAATGTGTCCTTCGCATAGCTAAAAAAAAGCTCCGTTTCACCTACCGTTAATACTCTACGTTCTTTCTTAACCTCTTTAGAAATCACAGTATTGATCTGCTTAGCAGAATTTTTGATAAGTAAATCAGAGTCTATTGCTTTCTCCAGCATATCGACCAGTATCTTTTTCGAATTCTTACGCTCATTGTCTGTTTCCAGTTCGTTAATCGCCTGCTGCATAATCAGTAAATTCAAGGATGTGAGTTTTCTCCATCCCAGAGCCTTCTGTATTCTGCGATAATGACCTGCGTATGTCTCCTTGGTGGAGTCTCTGCAATTCTTCTTGCAGGTATCCATCCAGATTTCATACCATTCGTCAAGCGTTACGTCCTTCGCAACAACATTGAGTGCCTTTTCATCCTCATACTGTTCGTTTCTAAGCTTCTGTCTTACCTCATTCAGCGTCTTTGCGTAAACCGTCTGCTTCTTGCCAAAACGATTCACGAATCTTCCCTGATAAAGACCATCCTTTCTCTGTGATAAGCCTTTACCTAATTCTTTACCATTAAGGGATTTACCCATTTATGCCTCCTTCCTAAGTGTAGAATAGGAAGGATTCCAAATATCGTCCCTATTCTACCATAAAACCTTACAATTATCAATCCGTTTCAAAAATTGAATTCTCATTTTGAAACTCCTCCGTGTTCTTATTTATGAAAGAATCTGATTCAGTAACCAGTGGTCTAATCTGCCCTTATGAGCATATAGTCTGTTACCGATTCTTACCGTGAAACCATTGGCCGGATTGGAAAGCAATTCTCTTGCTTTCGTCTGTCCAATACCAAGGTACTCACACATTTCCTTTACATTTAATAACGCTCTTGTATCAAGTTCTGTTTTCATGGTAGTCCTGCCTCCTCTCGTAATATTCTCATTAACCACCTTCTTTCCTACCCGCAATAAGCGGTTCCTAAAGTAAGATTGTTCCAGTACTCTTAGTTTGGTTTTCTACGTATCCACTGTCTGGATTCTTTAGCACCGATTTCTCACTACTGAAACCTGCCTGTGGGCCTCTCCTGCGCGAGATCATCTCCCACCCTTGACGGAAGTGTCTGTTCTTTGCTCCGCTTAAATTGCTTTAAGTATCATCGCAAAGTCCGTTGACTGTGAATACAACTCATGAAGTTTTCAATGTACAGTTAAAACATTTCAATATTCTTGTAGAACATAAGTTTGTTTTGTGTTATGATTGTTGTAGCCGATTTGCTTCATTTCTGATGCCGCCCGGCTACGTTTTGTAAGTTAATTGTAGTAAAATATAGAGAATAAAATAATTGACGGTCACTTGACCGCGACTTGACATAGAAACTTTTCAAAGAATGAAAATATAGAAAGACAGATAAGATAGATAGCGGGATTGATAAATCCTCTCTGAAAGGAGCACACAGATGAGAAACAGACTGACCTTCGCCAATGTGATTGGTGTATTATTGGAAAATAAAAAGAAAACCTACCCGCAGCACCAGCTTGTACGCAGTCTGTTCTCTGCATATCTGGATGATACTCTGACAGCTTCGGAATTAATCGCAGATGACACGACGATGTACAGCCGCTGGTGCAATGGCGCCCGCCCGATTCCTATAGATATCCTAAAGACTTATGAAGATGAGGATGAATGGGATACGATGGAGGATGATTTCAGAGATAAGATTATTCCGAACCTGTTGAACGAAGCACAGGCTCGAATCCAGATGGAGGAATTGATTACAGACAGTATAAAAACCATCGGGCAGGAAATGGCTGATGCACTGATTCAGGAGCCGGATAATGCAGCCTTTTTCTGCTCTGTGGTAAGATATGCGATTTTGAATGACCATAGCACAGGTGCGCTCTATTCTCCCGACCTTTCGGAAGTGATTCTTTGCAATAAGCTTCCCTCCTGCAATCAGGCATTCATTGGACGAAAGGATGAGATAAAAGCAATCGCATCCCATCTTTCCAATCAATCCGTCTTATTCATTACTGGTATGGCAGGCATTGGAAAAAGCGAAGTTGCCAAAGCCTATGCACAGACGAACCGTAAAAAGTACACCAATATCATTTATCTGTATTACACCGGTGATTTGAGAAAAGACATCGCAAACCTTACATTTGCAGATGATTCCGTAGAAATGAATGAGGAAGTCCGTTTTCAGAATCACTATAAGGTGATGCAGAGACTCCACACAGATACACTGCTGATTCTGGACAACTTCAATGTGCTTCCAAAGGACGAACCCTTCTTAAAGGAACTGATGAAGAATGATATGCAGCTATTGATTACCAGCAGATGCAAACTTAAGAATTATGATTCTATAGAAATAAAGGAATTGGATAAAGAAAAAGAACTGACAGAACTGTTCTACAAGCATTGTCCTTCTGCAAAACGTGATCCGGACAGTGTGTCTGCCATTATAGAAGAAGTGAACTGTCATACCCTGACTGTCTGCATGGCTGCTCTTACCTTAGAAGCCAGCGGCATGGAACCGGAAGAATTGTTACAGGAGCTGCGTTCCTGCGGTATCGGGCAGAACATGGAAGAAATCGAGGTATTCAAGGATGATGAATTCTCCTATGCCAGTATGATAGGACACCTTCGCATGTTGATGAAGCTTAATAGATTAAATGAGGACAGTATTGATATCCTCCGTAACCTCTCACTCCTGCCGGTATCAGGAGTTTATAAAAGTGCGTTCAAAATGTGGCTGGAACTGGATTCTCTCAAAAATGTTAATGAGCTGATACGCTATGGCATTATCAGTGAAGATACCGAAAATAAGACGATTGCACTCCATCCTCTCATTCAGGAAGTGGCAATCGCAGAGACCATTCCAACCGTATCAGACTGCCATGTGATGTTAAATCACCTGCATTTGATTTGCCTTGCTCACGGTCTGGATGTAAAAAGACCGGTGACTGTCATGGAATGTCTGAAAAGCATCAACAGACACATCATCCTAGATAACAGGGCTTACTATCTACTGTTCTTACAGGATATGTACCCTTACTTTGACAAATATCTGGATACCGATTATCTGTCGGAGCTGGTAGAACGTATAGAATATGTGATGAATCTTATGAATGATTCGGGCAAGTCGGATGAAACGAGTAAATCGTATAATTCAGATAAATCAGGCACACCAGATATTACGCAAGAAACCAACCACATTTCTGCCTGTGACAAAGCATTATTATTAGATTACAAAGCACAGCTTCTGTTCCCACGCAAGGAATATGATAATGCCATTAAGAAATATAAAAAGGCGATTGCCCTCATGGAAAATTACCATAAGACCAATACTGCGGATGCCCGTTCCGCCAATCTGCTTTCAAACCTGCACAACAACCTCTCTACAGCTTATCTGTTCCGGAAGAAACTGGAAGAAGCCGTATCAGAACTCAAGACAGCTTTCACAGTACGCAGGGAATATGCCAGTCTTGGATTGATAGAGAATAATGATACCCTGCAGCAGACACTCTCACTTGCTAACATGCTGGTGCAGAATAAGGAATATGATTCTGCTCTGGAAATTATTGATTTCTGTGAATCCACCATTGATGAAGTTATGGGTAGAAATAACCTTGATTATGGTATGTGCGAGTTCTATCGTGGTGTCATTGCTTATACCCGTTCTCAGCCTGTGATAGCAGAACAGCACCTGCTTAACGCAGATGCCGTCTTTCATGCTGTTATGAACGAGAACCCTGATAATGATTATTCCAAAAGTACTGCTCGTTATTTGTATAGTTTGTATATGAGATGGGGAAAGAAAGAGCTTGCGGAGCAATATAAAAAATACTAATCAGCACGCATTAGGTATTGCCATAACAATGATACATATAGTCAGAACACACCCAAATATCAGCATAACGGGTAACGAGGTCATAGAAAACTTGTAGGCTCGGCTGCTGTCCTTTGTTATCGATATTCGCAAGATAGCGCGGGGAGATATATAACTCGTCGCTTACTTTTTTGCGACTTTCTCCGTATTCGTTTCTCGCGGCTTTAATGGCAGCCCCGAAAGCCTTAAAATCATATATTGATACTGGTCTTTTTGCTATAATCATTCACCCTATTACATTTTACTGTTCCCCTTTCTATCTGTTTCTTTGTGCCTGTGCTTCCACCAAAGGATAAACGGAAGAAGCAGAACCAGCACCACTATTAAAAAAATGATTAAAAAGTAATCTCTCGTTCAGCTTCACTCCCTTTCCTCTTTCTTTAAATAAATAACTTATTTCATATTTACTATACATAAATTATAAATTATATATTATATATAATTTATTATCAATATTCCTATTAAATAATTATCTTGACAATGCAAGTACAATCACATTTTTCTGATATATCGTTATTACGTTTATAAATTTACAGAATTTTCCATTTTTTACATGACAAAATATTGACAATATGCTATGATGACTTATGTAAACCATTTATTTTTCAAAGAAAGTGAGGAATTGCCTATGCTAAAAAAACATTTTAAGAAACTTGTAAGTCTTGCACTTACTGCTGTTATGGTTATGGGAATGTCTGTAACAAGTTTTGCCGCAGAAACTGAAACAGAAATTCCTGCGTATTCAGTAACAGTAAATGAATACGATATCTATGTACAAACTCGCTGTGCAACGCAAGCGCAATTAGCAAGAAGCGGTATGGATAGTGATTCCATTGATGTAATAAAATCAAACGCTATTGAAACTAAACTATCCGAACTTTCAAACAAAAGTGAAAAAGAACTTTCACAACTTGGCTATACTTCGGAGCAAATTGATTTATTACAAAATTACAACGGCGAAAGAATTGAAACCAATGCCGAATTACGTGGCATTTTTGCGGATATGACCTGTAACTTTTACAAATATTCTGCAAGTACTTCTTCATTGGCAGTGAAAGTTATTTGGAATTGGAGCAACGTACCTGTTCTTGCTGGAGTTGCAATTAAGGATATTATAGGTATTAGATGGCAGGGGACAAACTCCTCTGGACAACCGCTGAATTTAGCCCTTAATACCAATGGTTCATCTTGTAAAATAAGTTATTACAGCCGTTCAGGCTCATATAAAAGTCGGAGTAGTGTATCCATATCAACCGATGACCCTTATGGACACGCCTACGCAAAAATACCAATGAGTGCTGGTACAGGAGATGCAGTCGGTGATTACTACGCAAAAAAAGGAACTTTAATCTTAAAAGTTGACCGTACTGGCTCAAATAGCATTAAAGAAGGCGCTTTTGTTTTCGGATACGGTCATACCATTGTTTCTGTCAGTCCTTCATTATCATTACCAGCTTCATTCGGCATTGGCTTTTCTGCAGGAGTTGAAACCATGTGTGAAGAAGCCATAAGAATGAACAATAGCGGAACAATAACAAAATATTAAAAAACAGAACATAAAAAAAGAGGGAGAAAATCTCCCTCTTTTTTATTTTTTTTGGTTAAAGAAAATTGTTAAACCGCTTGCAACTGCAACTGCAACTATGACACCAATTTCCGAAAATCCATTCAATAAATCATTTCCTATTGCTGCAAATACCAATCCAACAAATACTGTTATAATTGCTGTAAAAATAGCTTTCCACATAATAACATTCTCCTTTCGTAATCACCGTGATTAAATATACTCTAACTGCTTACCATTTCCATGTAAAAGTTCTTTCTCAATTTCTTCTTTCCCACGAATAACGCAAGCATAGGTTAGCACTTTGGGATTGTCCGTTGCAATTCCTACCTCTTTCCCGATACATTTCAGAATACAATAATAACTTTCGTTAAAATCTTCAATATCCGTAAATGAGGTTTCATAGTCAACACTTCCGTCTTCGTATTCCTTACGAATAATCGCATGGAAACGTCCTATCTGATACTTTCATCTACCACCACTCTCCTTTATCGTTGTAGTGCCACCATTCGCCGCTTTCATATTCGATACAAAGATACCCGTCCTTATCTATCCAAACCTTTGCTAAGCCACCCTCGTTCCAATGCTCACACGCTTTTTTATGGGCTTCTTTGTTTCCCACTCCGCTTTTGGTCTGCCTTTTGCCACTGGCTTCTCTGAACCCTCGCTTGCTCCTGCACCTATAATCGACTTAAACGCCGCTTCTTGGTCAAATTTTGCCTTTCCTGCCATTACTCTCTACCTCTCCTTTCAAAAATTCCTCTATAAAGGCTTTATAGTCCTCTGATACGGTGGACTTCTCCGCATACTCAAATATATCTGTTCTGTTTGCCTGTGCTTCCTCTACCGCTACCGCTGACCGAATATAGGTCTTATATATCGGTGCAGAAATGTACTCGCTCAACTGCTCCGTAAGTTCCTTTATCTGCTTGCTGATGTTTGCTCTCGGATTGAACCTTGTAAACAGAATACCCGTTATCTTTACATTCGGATTGCAGTACCGCTGTACGCTCTTTACTGTTTCGTTAAGCTGGTTAATTCCTGTTGTGGCAAATATGCCCGCTGTGGTCGGTATCAGAATATCACCTGCCACCGTAAATGCGTTTACGGTCAACACGCCCAAAGAGGGCGGCGTGTCTATAATAATATAATCATACTTTTCCGCTACGGGGGCAATAGCTTCTTTCAAACGGTGTTCCTTTCCCGTCTGTGATAACTCTTGCTCTGCTCCTACCAGCATAATGTTTGGTAATATATCATACCCGCCTTTCATACAAAAATCCATTAAAATTATAGCTCAAAATCATTTTATGTGCAATGGAGTTTTTCTTACCGAAAGTGAGTTTGAAAGGCAATCAAAGCCTTGTCATCTGCCACGCCCACGTCTACGAACCGGTGTGATTATCTGCTGTTCCGCTTGTGCTTTTAGCTGCTCCTCTGAAGAATGATTTCTGTTGTATTTCACACGATAATCATATTCCTCGGTAAAATCATCATATACAGACATCTTGTAACGCATACTCCGCATGGATTCTTCGGTATATCCCATTCTGTCCTGATACTTCTTTAGTTCTTCAATTCGGTCATCAGAAGGTGGCGGAAGAAGTTTAGCACGTTTTTCCAGAGAGAGCTTGCGGTATTCTGCTGGAGATGGAAACGGCTTATTTTGAACCGGCACCGTTGACGAATTGTTATCAAGTAATTCGTCTAACTCATCCTCATTATATGGTTCTGCGTCGGTTGAGTTATTTGTTGTGCCAAACTCAGTACTTACCGAGCCTGCGCCTGCATCAAGTCCCTGCCACTCTTTATTGAAGTCATCAAATGCAGCACCATAAAAGAAAGACTCGTCATTCTCCGGTATCTCATGTTTTTCCTGAAACTCGTCATATGCCTCATATACAGAAACATCCGGTTTTCTGGTCGGCTGTGACTCCTGTGTTGGTATCTGCTTTTTAGCCTTAGAAGCAGACTCCTTCACTTCCTCCTCATCCTCTTCCCATCTGGGATAATCCTTCATGGACTGACTGGAATGCTCGATGTCCTGCTCCTGCCTTGGATAATCAAACCAATCCTCTTTTTCCTTCTGTTTCATATACTCCCTGATGCCTGCAACCGTGAATCGCTTACCAAGCTTACTGCCTCGTACTGCCTTTACCTTGCCTCCATTACTGCTACGATAGGGAAGGGCATAGCTAATGGTATTACCTTTCAGCCTTACATTCATATGATAGGTTCTTTCTAACATATTCACCACATCATGGATGTTCTGCGTGGTCGGATCATTCATGGCAAGTCTGATATACACACGCATTTCATCCTTGAAAGAAAGTTTTCCCCTTTTCTGCATATGATTTTCCGCTAAGGTGCGTTCCTCCCTGGTCTTATCCGGATTGTAGAAGCTGTCACGGACAGAGTGTGTCAAGCCCCGGCTCCTGCACTGTTCTCCAAAATATTCCGACATTTCCACCAGCTCCTTCGGACCTCTCCGAAAGGAAGAACCATCCTTCTGATTACAGTTATTTACCAGAAAATGCACGTGAACATGCTCCGTATCCACATGAACCGCAAACAATACCTCAAATCCCTTTTTCCAGAAGAACTCACGAGCAAAGTCCTCTGCCATCTTGTAAGCCTCTGCATAAGTCAGCTTATCATTGTCCTCCGGATGAAAGGATATTGATAGCTTCTGTGCCAGAATGTCCCGCGGGAAGAACCGGCTATACTTCTTCTGATGCATTTTCCTTGTCATAAGGACACTGTTTGCAAAGTTATCCCGATTGCAGCCAAAAGCATTATATAACTCCGACTTTGTCTTGATAACACTGGAACTTAGCTGTTCCTTCTTCTTCCCCAGAATATAATCTGCAGCACTGTGAAGCTGTGCCACAGACTTGCATGGAGCATATTTTACATTGACATTTCCATATACTGCCATCTAACTCACCACCTTTTCATATAGTTTTAATACTGAGTCTTCCAACCGCCGGAATACTCTCTGGAACGGTTCAAATGCTGTCATGGATATCAAATCCGGATAGGCATTGATATTCCTTGCCAGCTGGTTGATATTGACTCCCTGCTTTTTCAGTTCGTAGCAGACCTCATTCATGACCTCCATAAACTGCTTTAATGTTGTCCCGTCAATCTGCCTGCCCTTGTTGCCCCGGAGCAGATAGTCGATGAAATCAGCGGAAGTCTTATATCCGCTCTCCTTCATCTGTGATTCAAATTCCTGTTTTACACGGTAATCCACACGAGAATAGATTACCTCGTCTCTTGTTCGTTTCCCCATAGTGTCCTCCTTCTTTTTATCTGTAAAAAAAGCCACAAAACTCATTGGTTGAATTGGCATTGCTGCCTTTTCTTCCAATTGTTTCATGGCTTCATTTTTTGGTATTTTCAGTTATTGTGTTTTGGCTACGATTGCACCGGATTATGGCTACATACTAATAGAAATTGTGGTCTGCACCGGTAAATTGCAGTGTCATGCCCCTGTTGTGGTTCTACTGTTGCTCTGCTTTGTAGCCATTTGGTTGCAGATGTTGTCTAAACTGTATCTGTTATAGCTATACTGTCCATAAGAACCGCTATCATCTGCATCCGTCTTGGTATTTCTTCGTAGCCTTTGTGTAAGCGATGCTTCGTCAGCAGGGCACATCATCCCCACAGGTCTGCCTGACGGAAAAAAGACTCCGTCAGACAGACAAAAGCAGCCCTTCGCTTACCGCTTCGGACTGCTTTTTTTCACATCTCTACTACTTATTGAAATCTTCTATTCCCTTTCCGATGTGGTGGGGATGATATAGGCAGGTAGTACCGCTGGCTTGCCAACTCGTCAAAAATAAAATCAGGGTCCCCTCCGGTACCCTGATTTTATTTCCGCCTCATTGTCTGCGCCATCGGTGCTACCTGCTCATGGGCTACGCCCCCGAGACCCCCAGACAGAAAGACACACCATCTACAAAGGGGATGGTGTGTCTTTCTGTCTTTACTGCAATTGTACCCGGGAATGTAGCCGATGTTTACTTGGATAATTGAATTGATTATCATCGGCTATATCCTTCTTGCTTCTACCCTCATTACAAAACAATAGAATTCTTTCTGTAATATCAGTCTGTTAGACTTGGGGGGGGTGACTTGGGGGGGACTTGGGTGTTACCCACCCCAAGTCATTATCCCTCTTTATGATTCGTTTTCTTCTGTTTCTATATCCAGCCTCTGTAAAATATCATATATCACACCAGAATCGTTTAATAAGCTTATAGCAAAACATTTCTTTCCTGCATCTTTTAATGATGCACCAATGTGATACGCTTTTTTGTCATCAATGATTAAAAACCTGTCATGAAATACACCTGTGTAGTTCACTTCAAGTTTGGGATACTGTTGATTGAAAGTTTCAATATCTTTTTCTGACAATCTGGTTTTTCTAACTGTGTAAATCGTTACCGATACATTCTCTTTCTTCTTGGACAGAATATTTAAAGTTCCCACATCGACATAATTATCGACCAATACAAGACTTTTCGTTGCACTAGCTACCAGATCTATCAGTAAGCTAAACGCATCATATATCTGTCCATCAAAAAAGATTTTCTGCTGTGATTCTTCGTGGTCAGAAATATATGCAAATACTTTATCAAATTTCTCATTTGTTTCATTTTGATAAGTTATCTGTCTTTCTTCTATTGCATTCATGCGATCATACAAAAGTGACGTGTTTGCCATATATTTACGCATTTCAACAAATGTTTCCATTATCCTAATACTGACTTGTATTGCAATATCACTCCTCAGCACCGCAGAAAGCATTGCAATACCTTGTTCTGTAAAAACATATGGCAGATATCTTCTTCCACCTCTCCCTTCTTTTGAGGTCACAAATTGTGACCTCAAAGAGTCGTACTCTTCCTTTTTTAGTTGAAACCTGAAATTCTCAGGAAATCTTTCAATATTTCTTTTTACAGCCTGATTAAAAGTTTTTGTTTCAACTTGATACAAAATTGCCAAGTCACTATCGAGCATTACCTGTTTTCCTCTAATAACATATATAAGACTCTGAATATGACTCACTTCCATAACCCTATCCTTTACATCTGAATTTACGTCAATCAATTCACTATTATCTTTTGCCATCGAATCCTCCAATCCATTTTTGAAGTCGCAAATTGCGACTTCAAGTCTACAATCTGTGTACTCATTCTGAGGTCACAAACTGTGACCTCAAACAGTATCATCGTGTTCCTTCTTGTTTTGCTTCCCAAATTGCTGTTCATACATAATCTGATACTTTTTCAACCGTGGAATATACTCAGGAGGCTTTCTTCGACCCGCTTCCCACTCTTCCACCGTTCGAAGTGGTATCTGAACCTTTATCTCACACACTCATTGTGTGGTTAATTATATCATGCCACTTCTTCTTTTATCAATTGAAAATCAACACGAATCCATAATTTACACACCAAACGAGTAATCCAGAAACTCATTCTCTTCTGGCTCCGACAGTTCTTGCTTTACAACTTCTATCGGTTGTTCACTGCCCTGTATCGGTTCCGTAACTAGCTTTACCCCCACCGATGCCTCAGCTCCCGGATTTCCCTGCTGATACGGATAAGGCATTATCCCACCAGCCTGCAGTCCCGCCTGAAAAAATGCCTGCTGTTGCATCTGATACATGGCTGCAAGTGCCGGAAGATTTGAAAGAAGCTTCTGCTCCACAGTCTGCACCAGTCTGTCTGCAAAGGCATCTTCCTTTTCCCGACTCTCCAGATATGGATCGTTTTTCTTGGCAAGATGCCTTTCATAATAATCATTAATCGCAGCCACCACAAAAGCATTCTGCGACTTAAAGTCCTGTTCCACTTCAGCGGAATGCAGGCGTTCCCACGCCTGCACGCCTCCCTCATCCGTCATATTGAAACGGATGTTGTGATTCCTGTAGTGCTTTGTCATATTGCCTCACCTACCTTCTGCCTGCTCTTTCCTAATGTCTTAAAAGCATATAGCAGTAATACTCATAGCCCTTTGCATTAGCACGGATATCATTGTTAAAGACTGTATTTTCAGGATTGTACTCGCCGAAATTTTCAACCAGCCTTGCTCCGCCACCCATGAAGTAAACCTTCATCAGCTTCTCATTATATTCATGGTCACGAAGCTTCTGAAAAATCTCCTCCACATAGTCACAAATAGCCTTTTCCACGAGTGATGCATGGGGATCCGGCAGTTCAATCTTTCCGCTACGGAGAATATTATCAATTACATCATCCATAAGATTGTCTCCCGTTTTGTCCTGCACCATATTGTGAATCTTCTGAAAGCACTGGAACACACCAAGCTTCTCGGTCCATGCCTTGCTTTCCATTGGTCTACCGTTATTCAGATACATCAGATTCATGGTACCGTTTCCAATATCTGCAAGAAGCGTTACACCTGCAAAATCCTTCAGATTCTCTGTCACTGCCGAGTAACACTGCGGCATAACCGTACATCCTGCAAACTCAATACAATAAAGTCTGTCCTTATAGCCGACCTCCACACTGCTGTTTCTAAGCATATATCTCTTAAAGTCCTCCCTCTGTGCCTGCACCCATTTCAGAGGAAGCCCAACTGCAAGATGAATCCTTTCTTCCCTCTCCAATGACATAATATCCACCATCGTACTCGATATAATCTCTGCTTAACACAGGTGCGCTGTCATACTTTGCAATTGCTGTCTTAAAGCATCTTCTGGCTGTTTTCATATTTCCGTAGCCATTATCCACACCGATAATCAGTGCTCCGTTCATACTGTATTCTCTAATCTTCCCTGTCATATAATCCTCTCTTTCTCCGGCATCTGTGCCGGTAACCAAAATAAAAAAGTCCATGCATCTGTATCTCTACAAACACATGGACGAATCAACTGCCACTCTTGATATTTAGCGTATCCTTCCTACGAATTACTACACACTTTACTACACACTTTTTTCATCAAATTACACCATTTTATGATAAGTTACGATAGTTTCCTCTCAAATTAAAAATGCCCTCAAAGCCTGTAAAATCAAGCATTTGAGGGCATTCACAAGGGTTAAGATAAAGGAGCAGGTAGGAAATCAATAAATTCCTGCTTGTACTGCTCCATTGTATCTTAAACCTCCTGTTTACGTGAATTCTTTATTATTAATAACTCATGTACTATTTTACACAGCCTGTTATTTCCGCTATATCTTTAATTCCATTTTTTTTCATAAATGACTGTATTCCTTCAATCACCTTGATGGTTGTCATAGGGTCGTTGAAATTAGCTGTTCCAACTGCAACCATCGTTGCACCTGCCATTATGAACTCTAATGCATCTTCGGCACTTGCAATTCCACCCATTCCAATTATCGGAATGTTTACCGCATTGGCAACCTGATATACCATTCTTACGGCAACCGGCTTAATTGCAGGACCTGAAAGACCGCCTGTTTTATTAGCAACCGCAAATGTACGTCTGTTGATATCAATCTTCATGCCTGTAAGCGTATTTATAAGTGATACAGCATCTGCACCGCCGGCTTCAACAGCCTTTGCCATCTCTGTAATATCTGTTACATTAGGACTTAATTTCATTATTATAGGTTTTTTTGATACCTTTTTAACGGCACTTGTTATCTCCATTGCTGACTCAGCTCTCTGTCCAAATGCAATTCCGCCCTCTTTTACATTCGGGCATGATATATTAATTTCAAGCATGTCAACAGGTGCTTCTGAAAGTTTTTCAACAGCATCAATGTAATCTTCTTTGCTCTTTCCGCAGACATTTACAATGATTTTCGTATCATATTTTTTAAGAAATGGAATGTCTCTTGTTAAAAATGTATCAAGCCCTGGATTCTGAAGTCCGATTGCATTAATCATCCCACCGTACGTTTCTGCTATTCGTGGAGTTGGATTGCCAGGCCATGGCACATTAGCAACACCTTTTGTTGTCACAGCACCAAGTCTGTTAAGGTCAACATATTCACTGTATTCCATGCCTGAACCAAATGTTCCGGAAGCAACCGTAACCGGATTTTTAAATGTAACACCGGCAATATTTACTGACATATTTACTGATTCTGCTGGCATTATATCTCCACCTCCTTAGCATTAAATACAGGACCTTCTTTGCAAACCCTCTTATTATGGACTTTTGAATGATCATCAATATCTTTTGATTTGCATACGCATGCAAGACATGCACCGATTCCGCATGCCATTTTTTCTTCTAATGAAATATAACACTCAATATTATTTTCGAGAGCATAGGCTTTTATCGCACGAAGCATTGGCATTGGTCCGCAGGCGTATATAACATCACCCTTAATATTATGTGCTTTCACAGCATCAAGAACATTTCCTTTTGTTCCACAGCTTCCGTCTTCTGTCGCAATTGTAACTGTTCCGTATTTTTCAAATTCTTCATTAAGAAACAGCTCATCTTTGTATCCAAGAACTATCTGTTTTTTGCAGTTTAGCTGTTTTGCAAGTTCAAGCATAGGCGGAATTCCGATACCACCACCGAAAATTATTGCATCTTTTGAAGCATATGTTGCATTGACATCATATCCATTGCCGAGAGGTCCCTGAATTGAGAGGCTCTCTCCTTCTTTCATTGATGAAAATTCTTTTGTTCCCGCACCAACTGTTCTATATACAATTCTTAACTTGTTATCGACTATTGCACATATACTGATTGGACGTGGAAGAAGCCTTGAACCGTCAGCACTGTATACTGATATAAACTGTCCCGGTTTTGCTGCCTTTGCAATATCTGATGTCTCAAACCATATCTCATATACCCCGATCCCAAGACAGCCTGTTTTTATTATCTTAGCATTTTCTCTAAATGACATAAGAAATTCTCCTCATTAATTATCTTTTATTTAAAGCTCCATTAATATCATTAATCATGTCTATTGCTGCCTGTCTTGAAGCATCAGCAAAGTTTGCCTCACCAAACTTAGCATATTCTTCTTTTGCATATGCTGCAATAATTCCTCTTGAGCTGTTTACTATGGCACCGAGACCGTCTTCATTAAAGAAATGCACTAAATCTTCTGCCTTTCCACCCTGGGCACCATATCCTGGAACGAGGATGAATGACTTAGGCATGACTTTTCTTAAAACTTTACCCATCTCAGGATATGTAGCTCCTACAACTGCTCCTACATAGCTGTAATCATCGCCCATGCACTGCATAGCCCACTCATTTACTTTTTCACCGACATGTTCATAAAGAGGTCTGCCATCGATAAGTCTGTCCTGAAATTCTCCACTTGAAGGATTTGATGTCTTAACAAGTATAAATATTCCTTTTTTCTCCTCCTTGCATACTTTGAGGAAAGGATTAATTCCATCTGAACCAAGATATGGATTAACTGTTGCAAAGTCTTCATCAAATGCAGCTATCTCTTTATTTCCAACCTTAACTTTGCCAAGATGAGCAACAGCATATGCCTCTGATGTTGAGCCGATATCCCCCCTCTTGACATCACCGATTACAACCATATCTTTTTCATGGCAGTAATCTACAGTCTTCTTAAATGCAATCATTCCCGGAATACCAAACTGCTCATACATTGCAACCTGTGGTTTTACCGCAGGAACTATATCATATATATTATCAATGATAGCTTTGTTGAACTGCCATATAGCTTCTGCTGCGCCCTCAAGTGTCTCTCCATATTCTTTAAATGCAGCATCCTGAAGATGTTTTGGGACAAATTTCATCATAGGATCAAGTCCCACTACTACAGGTGCATTCTGCTTCTTAATCTTGTCTACTAACTTGTTAATCATCGTCTAATAAATCCTTTCAATATATATTAAAGTTTAGGAACATCTTTATCTACAATACATTCACAGCCCGGTCTGTAAGAATATACTGTCTTTCCACCGGCTATTGTATAACGTACCCTTCCTTTTACAGTCTTTCCGTTAAATGGTGTATTTTTACCCATTGAAGCAAACATTGAACTGTCAATAACATATTCGTCTGCAGGGTCGATAATTGTTATATCTGCCGGTCTCCCCTCAAGAAGCGTTCCCCTGTCACTCTTTATAATCTGAGCCGGTGTGTAACTCATTCTTTCTGCCATCTGAAGCGGCGTCAAAACGCCTTTATCAACAAGCTCTGTAATTGTGAGTGCTACAGATGTCTCAAGTCCTGTAATCCCAAATGGTGCATCGACAAATGAACGCTCTTTTTCAGTCTTGTGATGTGGTGCATGGTCTGTTGAAATGCAATCCATTATTCCTGATGATAATCCCTCTTTTAACTCATCCACATCTTCCTGTTTTCTGAGTGGCGGATTCATCTTAAAATTAGCATCATCGCTTGTAATTGCGTCTTCTGTAAGCGTAAAATGATGTGGTGTAACCTCAGCTGTTACCTGAAGTCCCTCTTTCTTTGCAAGTTCAACCATTCTTACACTGTCTTTTGTTGAACAATGGCATAAATGCAATCTGGCACCTGTATTTTTTGCAAGAAGAATATCTCTTGCAACAATTACATCCTCAACAGCATTCATAATGCCATAAAATCCCATCTCTTTTGCTTTCTCACCGGCATTCATGACGCCTCTTGCAACAAGATTCTTATCCTCACAGTGGGCAAACACAGGTATGTCAACTTCTGCGGCAAGTCTCATAGCTTGTCTTGCAACTCTGGCATTCATAACAGACTTGCCATCCTCACTTACAGCAACAGCTCCGTTTTCTTTGAGTTTTTCAAAGTCTGTAATATATTCTCCATCCTGTCCGGCTGTTATTGCAGCAATCGGAAGTACATTAATATCTGTAACTTCTTTTGCCTTATCAATTATATATCTTACCATCTCAACGCTGTCAATAGCAGGCTTAGTATTAGGCATGGCACAAACCGTTGTAAATCCACCTCTTGCAGCTGCTCTCGCACCTGTACGGATTGTCTCTTTATGCTCAAAACCAGGCTCCCTGAAATGGACATGTAAATCTATAAGTCCCGGCATTACAAACATCCCGTCTGCGTCAATAACATTTTCTGCATCATCTGTAATATTTTCTGCCACTTTAAGGATAACACCATCCTCAAAAAGAACATCCTTTACAGCATCTGTTTTGCTGGCAGGGTCTAATACCCTTCCTCCCTTAATTAACGTTTTCATTATCCTCTCCTTCCCGACACAACAATCTATTGTATCCTATTTATTATCATTCAGTACTTTTCCAAGATATTCAAATTCAAACTGGTTTGCCGGAACCGGCTTGCCAAAGTAATATCCCTGAATATAATTAACACCTATCTTCTTTAAAAGATTATATTGTTCAATATCCTCGATACCCTCAACAACAATCTGTGTTCCGATTGTCTTTGACAAATCAACAATAAGCTTTACAAAAGCCTGTGCATATTCATCTTCAACTATATCATCAATAAATGTTTTATCCACTTTTATAATATTGAGCGGAAGCTGTTTTATATAATTAAGCGATGAATATCCTGTTCCGAAATCATCAAGTGCGATTCTTGGACCGAGTGCCTTTAAACCGGAAATAATTTTAAGGACTCTTTCCATATCATTTATTGCAAATGACTCTGTTATCTCAAGAACTATATTTCTCGGATTAACACCTGTCCTGCTTAATATACGTCCGACATTCTCAACAACATTCTGCTGAAGCAGCTGTACTACGGACAGATTGACATTAATATGAAAATCCTTGTATCCTTTGTCATTCCATATCTTACACTGCCTGCATGCTTCTTCCAGCACATAATCTCCTATATCTGTTATAAGTCCGAGGTATTCAGCAAGCGGTATAAAATCCCCTGGTCCCATAAATCCGAGTGCTTTACTGTCCCATCGTACAAGTGCCTCACATGACATACATTTTTTGGTAACAGTATCAACAACCGGCTGGTAAAATACTACAAATTCATGAATCTGTGATGCAACCGCCTGCCTCATATTATTTTCTATATCAAGTCTCTGGACCGTATTGTGATTCTTGCTTCCGTCATAGAAATTATATCTGTTCTTTCCGCTTCTCTTGGCATCATACATTGCCATATCTGCCATTTTAACTATTTCATGCACGTCATCGCTGTTATCAGGAAATGTTGCAACACCCATGCTCATTGTACAGAAATATTCCGTTCCTCTCAGATACCATGGCCTGTTAAATAATGCAACGACATTTTTTATGATTTTGGAAATTCCGATAAACTGTTCAGGCTTTACTATTACAACAAATTCATCTCCGCCCATTCTGTAACAGTGTCCACGAAGCCCCGGAATCCCCTGCAATCCGGCTGCTATCTGCTGTAATAACAAATCGCCATACTGGTGTCCCAACCCGTCATTGATATGTTTAAAATCATCAAGGTCAATAAACATTAATGCACCTTTCTGATTGGAACATACTGCATCACGGATAATATTTCTCAGGTCAAGTTCACACTTCATTCTGTTATAAAGTCCTGTGAGAAAATCATTATTTGCCTGATATTCTATCTTCTGCTGATTCTTCTTTTTCTGCGTTATATCAACAGCTGTGCATACAATAACAGCACTTCCGTCTATCCATGTCAGGTCAGAAAACTTAATTTCAAACCACAGACCTGATTCCGGATCATAATGTTCTATCGGTCTTTCTGTCTCTGTCTCTTCATCGTTTTCCGGCTTCTTGGCATTATCCTGTCTTATAACTCTTTCTTTTACGCACTTTTGTATTGTACGTCTTACTTCATCAGTCTTTCTTGCCACGTCATTTTCAAAATAAATCTCATCGCCGTGCTTATCAAAGACCATTATTCCTGAGCCGATACTGCTCAAAATATCCCTTAATACTTCGTAAGATGACAATAACGAATTATTAGTAACCTTCTTTTGTGCTATGCTCTGTATTATCCTTGATACATCCCTGATAAACTGCATTCTCACTTTATCGAAGCAAAGCTCATTACGGACATCAAATACAGCAAAATACATGGCACACGAATCATTGATAAATATAGGTACTACTACGCTTGACCTTACTCCGAATGCCTCAAGTGCATATTTTTCTTCTTCACTACATCTGCCTGTTGCACAACATTTTAACTCATCACTGCCTATCAAAAACTTTGATTTTGGTATATTGTTTATTTTAAGAGGCAGTTCGCCTTCACCGGCATAACTTATAACTGTATTAATCAGTTTACCATCTGTGCTTACCTGAAGCACTGCCGCATGTGAAGTACAAAGATATCTCTCTGCTTCTCTGAGTATTTTTTCAACAATCTCTGCAAATGTCTCATCAGATTCAAGCAATGAAACTATATTTGTCATCACTTCATCCTTCATAATATAATTATCCACTATACTACACTCAAACCTTCTTTTTTAAATTATGTAAGCAACCAATGTCACCAACTATGGTTTCTGTATCTTATTATATATTATTTTATCATCTTTGCAAACACCTTGTATAAAATTAAATATAATGTTATTATATCAAAGTGCATTTTTATGGGCGTTATATATTACATTTCATTTATTAAAGGATGGTTTTTTCATGGATTATATAAAATATAAGACTACACTTAAAGCAAGCGGTGATGAATACAAAAAAATTGTTTTCTGGAACAGATTTGTAAGAAATCCTGTCGAGACTATTTTAACATGGACACCTGCCGCCATAACAATTGTTCTTATTGTACTGGGATTTCTCAATACGTACCTGGCAGTTATATATGCGGCATGCTGGGCATACCCGATTTATATATTTTTCTTCCAGTTCAAAAGCAGTGTTAATTATCACTTAAAAAACCGCGAGGCTTCTGAGAGTGCTCCATGTACAATTACACTTATGGATTCGGGAATTCTCGCTGAAATTCCTGACTATGACAAGACACTCAACTATGAATGGGATTCATTTACTACTATATATAAAAAATTCGGTTACTATATGCTTTTTGAAAATTCAAAAATGACTGTTATGCTTCGTGAAGCTGACATTCCTGAAAACCAGCGTAATGCAGCCTCTGATTTTATAAAAAGCCATGTTGATATGAATAAATGCAAAGTTTTATTTTAAAATTATATTGAAGACATGTTTTAGTAAAGACATGCAAAAAACGGATTCATGCTTTATTACATGCATGAATCCGTTTTTATATTTATCTTGCAAGCCAGCCGCCGTCAACAGCAACTGTGTAACCATTAACATAGTCAGAGGCTTTTGATGCAAGAAATACTGCTGCTCCCTGCATATCTTCAGGTGTTCCCCAGCGTCCTGCCGGTATTCTGTCAAGAATAGCCTCGCTTCTGTCTGTATCACTTCTAAGCTGTGATGTATTATTAGTTGCCATATATCCAGGTGCTATCGCATTTACCTGAATTCCTTTTGATGCCCATTCATTTGCGAGTGCTTTTGTAAGTCCCATAACCGCACTCTTACTTGCAGTATATGCCGGAACTCGTATTCCACCCTGAAATGAAAGCATTGAGCATACATTGATAATCTTACCACCATCGCCCTGTTTTACATATTGCTTTGCAAATGCCTGACAAAGTAAAAATACCATATTAAGATTGACATTAATCACTGAATCCCAGTCTTGCTTTGGCACATCAATCGCATCACATCTTTTTATTATTCCCGCATTATTAACAAGAATATCAACTCGTCCGAATGCATCAAGTGCACCTGAAAGAACTTGGTCAACACTCTCTGTCAATGATAAATCAGCAAGCACCTGTGCTGACTGTCCTCCAAATTCGTCAATTTTTGCCTGGGTTTCATCGCAATTTCTTCTTCCCACAAGAACAACTTTTGCACCAGCCTGTGCAAGAGCAATCGCCATTCCCTGTCCAAGTCCTGTATTGGCACCTGTAACAACAGCAACTTTACCATCAAGTTTAAATAAATCAAGAATCATATTTTATACATCTCCCATTATAAAATTCTAATTAAATCCAATAAGCTTATTCATAACTTTATATCCCATTCTTGAAAGCCATCTTCCGCTCTTTCCCGGAATATTTACAGAATTGCCAAGCACACTGTATCTAAGTGAACGATACAGCTTTGCATCACTTTTCTTTGCATAATTCCAAAGTTCTTCTTTCTTTTCAAAATTTTCTTTTGTGCCTGATAATATAAGAAATATTGATGATACTTCCATCATTATCCTCAAATAATTACGCATATACATCCTGCATTTTTTATTCTGTACGCCGCTTTTAATAAATGAATCAATCATACGCTTTGTGACACGTATCTGCTGGTCTATTCTTGAAATCATAACTGTTTCATTGACAGACTGGTCGTCTCTTCCGATAAAATATCTATAAAAATTAGTATTAATGTAATACATTTTCTTAACATATGGAAGCGGTTCAAATACAAATATGTTATCAACATAAAACGTATGCTTAGGAAGCTGTAACGCACAATCTTTTAAAAGCTGTGTCCTGTATATAACAGAATGCATGAGTATGTACTGGTCTATTTTAAACTTACCTATATCATCCCAGCCAAACATCTGCTCAACAGGAAATACATTATCATAATGAATCACCTTTTTTCTCTTAGCACCAACTTTATCATATACATAATTGGCAATAACCATATCCGGTTCTTCGCCTTCTACAAAGTTTTTTAAAGTTGTAAGAATCTTTTTGTAACTTCTGGCATCTACCCAGTCATCGCTGTCAACCACCTTAAAAAACTTTCCTGTGGCATGTGCAAGTCCTGTATTCACAGCCTGTCCATGTCCGCCATTTTCCTGATGAACAGCTTTTACTATAGTAGGATACATCTTGGCATATCTGTCTGCTATTTCTGCAGTATCATCCTTTGTCGAACCATCATCAACAATTATAACTTCTACATCCTCACCGCCAATAAGAACTGACTTAATACATTTTTCCATATAATCCGCTGAATTATAGCATGGAATGGCAAATGATAATAATTTCATATCTAAACATAAATCCAAGGTTGTGCCCCGGTTTATTCCTCCTTTTTACATCCTCTCAGGACATTCTATTCCAAGCAAATCTATACAGCTTAAAAGAATATCCTTCGTAAGTGAAATCAATGATATATAGCTTTCTTTTCTTTCTTTATCCTGCTCTGCAAGTATCTTTGTATCATGATAAAATCCATTAAAAACATTTGAAATCTCATAAATATACTGACAGATTTTATGAGGTGCTTTATCCATATATGCTGCTTCCATCACATCAAGATATTTTACAAGTGCCAATTCAAGATTCTTCTCAGAAGCACTCACCGGTGGAAGCAATTTAAGATTGTCTGTCTTACCGCCCTCTGCTGCATATTTTGCAAGAATTGATTTAATTCTTACTATTGTATAAAGAATATATGGACCTGTATTTCCCTCAAATGAAGTAAATCTTTCAACATCAAACACATAATCTTTTGAAGCCTGATTAGAAAGATCACCATACTTTAATGCTGCAAGTCCGACTATACGTGCAGTATCTCTGGCTTCTGCTTGATCCATTGTCCTGTTTTCAGTTATTTTTCCATAAACAGCATCCTGAATATCTGCTATAAGATTTTCAAGTCTCATAACGCCACCAGAACGTGTCTTAAACGGCTTTCCATCGTTTCCGTTCATTGTGCCGAAGCCCAGGAATGTCATATCAGCGTCAGGCTTTACAATTCCGGCCTTTTTCGCAACTCTGAACACCTGTGTAAAATGAAGTTCCTGACGTTTGTCTGCAAGGTAAATATATGAATCAGGATGATACATTTTTTCTCTTTCTACAAGTGTAGCAAGGTCCGATGTCGCATAAAGTGCTGCACCATCTGACTTTCTTATGATACATGGAGGAAGTTCCTTCGTATCTGTGTCTTCCTGTATGTCAACAACTGTCGCTCCCTGGCTTTCATATGCAAGTCCACTGTCTATCATTGACTGTATCATATCAGGAATGTATGGCTGTGCATCACTTTCACCTTTCCAAAGGTCAAAATGAACATTAAGATTATCATAATTTTTCTTCAAATCAGCCTTTGATACATTCATTATATGATGCCATATAGCAGTACATGCTTTATCGCCACTCTGAAGTTTCAATGTTGCTTCATGGGCTCTTGCAAGAAATGCTTCATCATCTTTTGACTTTGCACTTGCTGTCGGATATATTTCTTCAAGTTCTGATATTGTGAATGGTGGTTCAGCTGGGTATTCACCTGTGTAATTCTCATCAAAATACGGAAGTTCAGGCTTTCTGTCCCTTAACTCTTCTATAATAAGTCCCATCTGAAGACCCCAGTCTCCAAGATGTACATCTCCAATTACATTATTGCCTGCATATTTCTGGATTCTTTTAACACTCTCGCCGATTACTGCCGAACGAAGATGTCCAACATGAAGAGGTTTCGCCGCATTAGCTCCACCGTAATCAACTATTACAGTCTTATTTGTCACTTCTGGCTCATATCCGAATTTTTCTTTTTCAGACATGCTGTTCACAAAATCAGCAAGATATCCAGCTGATATATTGATATTAATAAATCCAGGCTTTACACTCTCAATCTTTTCAAACATTGAGCTGCCTGATAATTTTTCTACTACCTCATCTGCAATCATAAATGGTGCTTTCTTGTATGCTTTTGCTGCCGCCATCGCACCATTGCACTGATATTCGCATAAATCAGGTCTGTTGGATATTGTAATCTTTGCATATGATGCATCATATCCACATTCCTCAAATGCTTTGCTGACAACCTCACCAATATGTTCTATAATTGTTTTCATATATAATTATGCCTCCTGGTATATGATTTTTTCAAGAAAAAGTGCGTAACTTTCTGCTGGAAGTGACATCTGTACATCTTTGCCATCCATAATATCTCTTACTGCTTCAGGCTTCTTTAATCCATTGCCAACATCGAGCAGCATACCAATCATATATCGTGCCATATTATGTAAAAAATCATTGGCAGATATTATTATCTTTACTTTATCGCCATTTTCCACTATATCAATTGAATTAATTGTACGTACAGTTGATTTACTCTTCTTAGCAGTTGTAAACGCTTTAAAATCATGCTCGCCGGCAAAATACCCGGCAGCTTTTCTCATTGCTTTAAAATCAGGTTTCTCAAATGTATTATATCTGTATCTTCTCTCAAATACATCAGCCACATCACCTGTGTCAAGCTGGTATACATATACCTTTCCTTTTGCATTAAGCTGACTGTGAAATCTTTCCGGCACAACCTCTGCTGATATAACAGCAATATCCCTTGGAAGGTATCTGTTGAGATAATTTTTCACTTCATAAGGTTTCTTTTGCTCATCAAGCTTGAAATTGATAACCTGACCTCTTGCATGGACACCTTTTTCTGTCCTGCATCCGCAAAATATCTGGATTTCCTCACCCGTCATCTTTCTTAATATCTCAGCAATCTTATATTCAATCGTATTGATTGACTCATCCTTTCCCATACGCTGCCATCCGTCGTATCTTGTTCCATCATATTGTATTACCAGTTTATAATTATACATACTTATTCCTATTCTTCTAATACTTTCTGAACCACTTCAAGAATAACATCACTCTCGAATGGTTTCTGAATAAAGTCTGATGCACCTTTCTTTAATGCTTCAACCATATTGTTTTTCTGTCCTGCTGCTGTGACCATGATAACTTTAGCCTCTTTATCATAATCCATAATCTCGCTAACTGCATCTATTCCGTCAAGAACCGGCATTGTTATATCCATAGTGACTATATCAGGATGTAATTCTTTGTATTTATCAACGCCTTCTCTTCCATTAACTGCTTCATATACAATTTCATGTCCAGCCTTTTCAAGCATATTTCTTAAAAATCTTCTTGATGTCTTTGAATCATCTACAATTAATATCTTTGCCATAACAAATCTCCCTCTGCATTAAACACAATTAGTTTTTATAGTTTTTAAACGTACCTTGTCAGATACTGACATAATCACATTAAACTCAGTTCCGTCAATTTCCATTGTCACAACATAAAATCCATTATCACCGGATATGCTGGCATCACCATAAAATACAGGCGGTCTTAATACCACCTCAATTTCCTGGTCACTCAGCTTTGTTGCGAACATTCCGTTAGTACAATTGATAAACTCACATATTGCATCATATGCATCCGAATCAAATTCATCAAAATCAACTTGTGCAAATCTTGATGCAACCTTTATAAGTGCGTCATCGCTTCCGCCTATTGCAAAAAATACTTCTTCATCGCCATCCATCATCTGGCATCCGACAAAGTGCTCACGATGATTATCTTCAAGATTAACCTGCAAAAGACTTACATCTTCTCCCATATAGTATCTCATGCTCTTTAAAACGCACTGTAACTGCTGGACATATTTGTCGTTTTTCATAGGCACAAATATCGATACCATATTGTCAAGATTGCCCTCTTTTAATGCTTTTAATTCCGCATCGGTAAAATTAGCACCGTTGCGGTTCTTTGCTATATAACTGCTTAGTAAAATATCTCCCATAGGACCCCTCCAGGTTTCTAGTCTTTTCTTTTTCACGACTCCATTGAAAAATCAATATAACATAATAAGTATACCCTAAATAGTAAAAAAATCAAGAAAAAGAGAGTTCAAATTGAACCCTCTTTTTCACAATTACACAATAATTATTAATTTATTTATCTTCAACACTGTAGTTAGGAGCTTCCTTTGTGATATGAATATCATGTGGATGACTCTCTCTTAATGCTGCTGATGACATCTTAATAAACTGACCAGTCTCCTGAAGTACTGGAATTGTAGGTGCTCCACAATAGCCCATACCTGAACGGAGGCCACCCATAAGCTGGAATATTGTATCTTCAACAAGTCCCTTATATGCAACTCGTCCTTCAACACCTTCCGGAACCAGCTTCTTTGCACCTGTCTGGAAATATCTGTCTTTGCTTCCGTTTTCCATAGCTGCGATAGAACCCATGCCTCTGTATACTTTGTATTTTCTTCCCTGGAACAACTCAAATGTACCAGGTGCTTCATCACATCCTGCAAGAAGACTTCCGAGCATACATACATTACCACCGGCTGCAATAGCCTTAACAATATCACCTGAATACTTGATACCACCATCAGCGATAACAGGAATTCCATACTTCTTAGCTTCTTCATATGCACTCATAACAGCTGTAACCTGAGGCACACCAATACCCGCTACAACTCTTGTTGTACAGATAGAACCAGGTCCGATACCAACTTTGACAGCATCTACACCAGCCTCACAGAGAGCTTTTGCAGCTGCTCCTGTTGCAATATTACCGGCAATAACCTGTAAATCAGGGAATGCTGACTTAATATTCTTTAATGTTGTAATAATATTCTTTGAATGACCATGTGCTGAGTCAATAACAATACAGTCAACCTTTGCATCAACAAGAGCCTGTACTCTATCCATAACATTAGATGTTATGCCTACTGCGGCACCTGCAAGAAGTCTGCCCTGTGAATCATGTGCTGATGCCGGATACTTAATCTGCTTTTCAATATCCTTAATTGTGATAAGACCTCTTAATTTGAAATCATTATCAACAATAGGAAGCTTTTCTTTTCTTGCCTTTGCAAGAATCTTCTTTGCTTCATCAAGTGTAATTCCAACTGGTGCAGTAATAAGATTCTCACTTGTCATACATTCACTGATTGGACGGTCGAAATTTTCTTCAAACTTTAAGTCTCTGTTTGTGATGATACCAACAAGCTTACCGTTATCATCTGTAATAGGAACGCCTGAAATTCTGAACTTACCCATAAGGTCATTTGCATCAGCAAGTGTATTATCAGGATGAAGATAAAATGGGTCTGTGATTACACCGTTTTCTGAACGCTTAACCTTATCAACCTCTTCTGCCTGCTGCTCGATAGACATGTTTTTATGAATAATACCGATACCGCCCTGTCTTGCCATAGCAATTGCCATTCTATGTTCTGTTACTGTATCCATTCCCGCACTCATAAGCGGAATGTTAAGCTTAATATTCTTTGTAAGCTGTGTTGATAAGTCAATCATGTTAGGTGTTACTTCTGAATACTGTGGTACTAATAACACATCATCAAATGTAATTCCTTCGCCAATAATTTTACCCATTGTAATCTTTATCCTCGCTTTCTTTTATATTATCTTTATGTTGCAAAAATATCCGAATACTTATTCGTTTCGGATATCTCTTTCGGCGTACATCTTCGTCCGCCCTTGCTATAATATTATCAGACAATATAACAAATAGCAAATAGAAAGTCAAGAAATTTTTTCTCATCTTTCCATTTGCTATTGTATTAAAAAACATTGTATATTTTATCAGTCAACCTTATATGACTGCTTAGGGACTGTTTCTTTTACCGCTTCAAGCATTGACTCTGACGGTTCTATGAGTAGTCTCTCCATCTCATTATTTACATTAAATGTATAAATGACAACAGCTTCATTCCCTTCATTGGAAGTATAATCATGTGTTCTTAACTGTCTGTGTTCCATTCTCAAAGCATCCTGGCTTCCTGTCTTTGCAACAAGCTCAGCTTTACTTAAATCGTAGACACCACATCTTTTTCTTCTTGTTCTTGCCATAATTCTGTCTACTGTAAATTCTCCGTCAACAAGTGAATACTCATATTCCGCATTGTAATATCTGAATACAAAAACAGTAAACACTACAAGTACAACAAATAACAGAAGACCGAATGCATGTGTCTGTGGAATTGTTGTAACCGCAAGAATACATGCTATTATCATTATTATTTTAAAGATAAGTGCATTCTTAGGTGCTTTTACCTTTATTATCTGCTCTGTTGAAACATTATACATATTTTACATCATTCCCATTCCGGCACCACCTGCTGGCATTGCTGGAGTATCTTCTTTAATAGTTGCAACAACTGATTCTGTTGTAAGAAGTGTAGATGCAACACTTGTAGCATTCTGTAACGCACTTCTTGTAACCTTTGCAGGGTCAAGGATACCTGCATCAATCATATTTACATATGTTTCATTTAACGCATCAAAACCTGTACCCACTTCTGATTCTCTTACGTTGTTGATAATAACTGCACCTTCAAGACCGGCATTAGCTGCAATATGGAAGAGTGGAGCTTCAAGAGCCTTGAGAATAATCTCAGCACCAGTCTTTTCATCGCCAGAAAGTGTCTTAGTAAGTTTTTCAACTTCCTTAGATGCATGGATATATGCTGAACCACCACCTGAGATAACACCTTCTTCAACTGCTGCCTTTGTAGCTGCAAGAGCATCTTCAAGTCTTAACTTATTCTCTTTCATTTCTGTTTCTGTAGCTGCACCGACACGGATAACAGCAACACCGCCAGAAAGTTTTGCAAGTCTTTCCTGAAGTTTTTCTTTATCAAAATCAGATGTTGTCTCTTCAAGCTGAGCCTTAATCTGTGCAATTCTTGCCTGAATATCTTCCTTGTTGCCTTCGCCGTCAACGATTACAGTATTTTCCTTCTGAACCTTAACTGACTTAGCACGTCCAAGCATATCCATTGTTGTATCTTTAAGTTCAAGTCCAAGTTCTTCTGAAATAACCTG
This sequence comes from Lachnospira hominis (ex Liu et al. 2021), assembly GCF_014287955.1. Classification (GTDB taxonomy): domain Bacteria; phylum Bacillota; class Clostridia; order Lachnospirales; family Lachnospiraceae; genus Lachnospira; species Lachnospira hominis. The sequence goes on from NZ_JACOPD010000001.1 coordinate 168,655, forward strand.
ACCACCTGTAAGAATTGCAATATCCTTTAACATTTCTTTGCGTCTGTCACCATAGCCCGGAGCCTTAACACCGACAACATTGAATGTTCCTCTTAATTTATTAACAATAAGTGTTGTAAGTGCTTCACCTTCAATATCTTCAGCGATAATAAGAAGCTTTGCACCGCTCTGTACAATCTGTTCAAGAATTGGAAGAATTTCCTGAATGTTAGAAATCTTCTTATCTGTAATAAGGATATATGGGTCATCAAGATTTGCTTCCATCTTATCCATATCTGTTGCCATATATGCTGAAATATATCCTCTGTCGAACTGCATACCTTCAACAAGGTCAAGTTCTGTCTTCATTGTCTTAGACTCTTCAATTGTGATGACACCATCATTAGAAACCTTCTCCATTGCATCAGCAACAAGCTGTCCTACTTCCGGGTCACCTGCTGAAATTGAAGCTACCTTTGTAATCTGGTCTTTGCCAGTAACCTTCTGGCTCATCTTTGCAATTGCTTCCACTGCACAATCAGTAGCTTTCTTCATACCTCTTCTTAAAATAATAGGATTAGCACCTGCTGCAAGATTCTTCATACCGGCATTTACCATTGCCTGTGCAAGAACTGTGGCTGTTGTTGTACCATCACCTGCAACATCATTAGTCTTTGTTGCAACTTCCTTAACAAGCTGTGCACCCATATTTTCAAACTTATCTTCAAGTTCAATGTCCTTTGCAATTGTAACACCATCGTTAGTAATAAGCGGTGCACCGTATGATTTATCCAGGACTACGTTTCTTCCCTTAGGTCCGAGTGTTACTCTTACTGTATCTGCAAGCTGGTTAACGCCTGCTTCAAGTGCTTTTCTTGCATCTATGCCATATTTAATTTCCTTTGCCATAATTATTGCCTCCTGATTAAATATTAAATCAAATTATAATTCAATGCCTATATTATCTATTATTCAATTATTGCAAGAATATCTGACTGCTTAACAATTATATATTCTTCATCTTCAAGCTTAACTTCTGTTCCTGCATATTTAGAATAAATAATCTTATCTCCGGCCTTAACCTGCATCTTAACTTCTTTGCCGTCTACCATTCCGCCAGGTCCTACTGCAACTACCTCTGCCTGCTGTGGTTTTTCCTTTGCCTGACCAGGTAAAACAATGCCTGACTTTGTTGTTTCTTCTGCAACTAATGCTTTAATTACGACTCTGTCGCCCAATGGTACTAACTTCATAATTAATATTCCTCCATTCTGCTGTCATTGATTCTTTCCTTGCTGGCAGCTCTTGTTCTGTTAGCACTCATTATTTTCGAGTGCTAATTACGATAACATTAAAATATCACTACCCTTTTTGTTTGTCAACAGCTATTTTAAATATATTATTTATTTAATGATTTCATTATAATTTTTTAATATTTTTTTTGCTGTTCAATAAGGAACTAATTTGTCTTATTTTTCAATCCTATTTTTTCTGATTTTCCATAATAAAAGAGATACTGCTGTGCATAGCCGCCATATTTTCCGAAATGCTCCACGCCGTATGATTCTATTTCCGCGTTGGAATGTTCCTCACCATCAAAATAAAGACTCTGCATAATCCTCTTTATCCAGACGTCAACCGGGAATGCTTCCCTGTAACCTAATCCAAAAAGGCTCACACAGTTAGCAACCTTCATTCCCACACCTTTTATTTTCATAAGCTGTTCACGACATTCATCCACACCACATTTTCTTAAATTCTCTTCTTTTATTATTTCATTATTCACAAATTCAACCGCATTATAAATATATGGAGCACGAAATCCCGTTTTGCACTCTCTCAATGCATCTATATCTGCTTGTGACAACTGCTGTGGCGTCGGAAAGCCATAGAAATCAATCCCGCCAACACTTCCCTGATATTTGCCGTAATCGTGTGAAATTCTTGCAACGATCTGTTTGATATGCGGAATCTGCTTATTCTGCGAAATTATAAATGAAATCAATGTCTCAAAAAATTCCTGATTAAGAATTCTTACACCCCACATCTTTTCCACAGCCTCACGCAATTTTTCATCTTCTTTCAACAAAAATGATTTTATTTCCCCATAATCTCTATCCAAATCGAAATAATGACACCATATTTTTTCAAATTCTTCTTTTGTTGTATCAAATAAATACATCTTATCATCCTTCTGGGCTGCATGCAGAAATTTTCCATATGCTGACATTCCATATTCATCATCATCAATTTTCTGAAAATGAAAACACTGTCCGCATTCCATCGTCTGTCCCAGATCAAAATCTTTCAGATTATGTATTATAGTATCTTTTCCTTTATATTCAACGTCCATATGTATACCCCATATCTGTCATGTAATATTATTGCTCATTTTTCTCATATAATATCACACTGTAACTGCAAAATACGAATTTTTATTATTATTTTATATTTTGCACTTTAAAAAATTTTGTTTATAGAGTAGAATACTTAGAAACAATATATCACAATGACATTTTTGCTTCGCAAAACAAGGAGGCTAAATCCTCTGCTCCTGCAAGGGCACGGATTTACGCGAGTAATGAGCCAAAGTTTAAGCTTGCTTAAAACCTTGGCGAATACCGCGATAACAAGAAAAACTTTAAGTTTTTCTTGTTTTGCTTCGCAAAACAAGGAGGATTATATGGCTAAGAATTCTAAGAAAATTATTGCTTTGACTGCTGCCGCGGGTGCTGTCGGAGCTGTTGCCGCCACATTGGCTGCTTGCTTCACTAAATATAGAAAAAATAAAAATGCTGATAAAACCGCCGATGAAATCACGGCTGATAATGAAAATGATGACATTGATACTATAGACTTTGAATCTCTGACTAATGATACCCCACGCGAATATGTATCAATAAGTATCAATACCCACAAAGAGAAAGAATAAAACAGTTCTGTATTTATTAAATCATTTAATAAAAGCCCACGAAACACCATCAGTTCAGTGCTCCGTGGGTTTTAATTTACTTTTTCTTCTTTTCTTCTTCAGGAAGAACAGAAGCTGTTTTTATCATTGCTCTTGTAAGCGAATCTTTTGCATTTTTCCAAGGTTCATCAGCATATTTATGGTCAAATTTGTTGATAAACCATTCAACATCATCACGGACACGCTTCATGTTTTCAAGATATAACCTATTGGTCTGTTCAACAAAATCATTAAGAATCTGACCACTCATTTTTGATGATGCCTCTTCTATGAGAATTCCGTAATGCTGCGTACAGAATCCTTTGCATTCATTGTATTTTTTCCTAAATGATTCATCCTGTTTGTAAAGATAAATTATTGTATCTATATATCTTTTAAATGTATCTTCTATCCTCTCACATACAAAACATTTTGTATTAAGTTCTTTCGTATAATCAGATATGCCATTAGGCTGCACTTTTGAGAACAGCTTTTTACCTTTTACAGGCTCCTGTGCCTTTTTTGATATATCTGCTATAACCCTATCCATATGAGTTTTCATTACAAGTGCAAAACCAAGCCTGTTTTCACAATTGTATACATCTTTGATATGTTTTTCACAAAATCCAAGCTCATCTGTCTTTGCTCTTATATCATCCTCCATATAGCTGGGACCCATCGTATATTCAACCGCTGCATTTTCAAGCTCACGCTTCATATAACATACCGGACACTCACATCCACTGTCAAAAGCATCGTCAACCGGTATTGTAAATATTTTCTCTTTCATCTGCATGCAAATTCCTTTCAATTAATCCACATCATTATTGACATGTATTATTGCTATTATCTGATTATTTGCAGCCTTTGTCAAACTCAGGATTAAATGCATAGAAATTCTTTGAGTTGAGACTATCCTGAATCATTGAAAGTGCTTCGCCAAATCTCTGAAAATGCACTATTTCTCTCTCCCTCAAAAATCTCAATGGGTCAAGCACATCCGGGTCATCTGTAAGCCTTATAAGATTCTCATATGTTGAACGTGCCTTCTGCTCTGCTGCCATGTCTTCTGTTAAATCTGTAATTGCATCACCTTTTGACTGGAATTCGCATGCATTGAAAGGAATTCCGCCTGCAGCCTGCGGCCAGATTCCCGCCGTATGGTCAACATAGTATGCTTCAAACGGCGTTCCTTTAAGCTGTTCAACCGTCATGTTACGTGTGAGCTGATGCACCATTGTGCTAATCATCTCAAAGTGAGCGAGTTCATATGCCCACTCATGATGTATATATTTTATTAACAAGCCATAAAATCAAGCTATCTATACTACTTTTGAATTAACAAAGCTCTCAAACCGGAAGCATATGATAGAAATAAATACAGCAGTTTGATACTCTTCTGAATTAACAAAGCTCTCAAACGCGTATAACTGTTCGTGAAGACGGCAGTATGTTTGATACTCTTCTGAATTAACAAAGCTCTCAAACATTAAATATCGACCATATTACAGATGATCAGTTTGATACTCTTCTGAATTAACAAAGCTCTCAAACGAGTAGTTGGTGCTTTCTCTATGTTCTCTGGTTTGATACTCTTCTGAATTAACAAAGCTCTCAAACCATACATGCACGAATGCGGAAAAGGAGGTCGGTTTGATACTCTTCTGAATTAACAAAGCTCTCAAACGGTTTAACAGTCGCATTGATTGCTGTTCTTGTTTGATACTCTTCTGAATTAACAAAGCTCTCAAACCCAATAAGTTCACAAATATGACCTTTATATGTTTGATACTCTTCTGAATTAACAAAGCTCTCAAACACAACCTGTTAAGCACGGCACTTTCAGTCAGTTTTATACTCTTCTGAATTAACAAAGCTCTCAAACATTTTCTCTACCTCTCAATTCTCCTTTCTGGTTTGATACTCTTCTGAATTAACAAAGCTCTCAAACGGAAATAGAGGTCACTTGCAGCGGGAAAAGGTTTGATACTCTTCTGAATTAACAAAGCTCTCAAACCAATAATAATCACTTATTTACAGCCTTTTCGTTTGATACTCTTCTGAATTAACAAAGCTCTCAAACTGGATATTGCAGAAAATGAGGAACTTGGCAGTTTGATACTCTTCTGAATTAACAAAGCTCTCAAACATTTGCCCGTCTGCTGTTATTGCTGTAGTAGTTTGATACTCTTCTGAATTAACAAAGCTCTCAAACGCTCCCTGCTGCATAATTGTGAATATCATGGTTTGATACTCTTCTGAATTAACAAAGCTCTCAAACCTCAAATTCAAAATTTGAGGTTCTCACCGAGCTGTATGTGCAATGCGATTACACTGTTAATTCATCTGGTTCTATTATGCACCTATCCATGTCTAAAATCCAGCGTTTTTCATGTAAATTCACATGAGACTGGTGTGATTCTGCTAAAATAAGATTAACCTTCTCGTATCTGACAAATTCATAAAACATGTCAATATCTTTTTCATTCAAATAATCTTTCAAATTTACAAAAAAGAAATTTTTTATATTACATATTCTGCTTTGAACCTTTATATATTCAATAATATTTTCAATCAATCCCTGAGCATTATTTAAAAGACGCATATTAAAAATTTTTAACAACGACACCATTTCAAATTCCAAATCAAATTCAAGAGCATATGAACTATTATCTGCAAGTTCATCCATAAACGCAATCCAATCAGATTTTACCTGTATATATTTTTCCTGACAGACTGTATCAGCAATTTCCTGCAATTCCTTATACAGTTTTGTCAAAACCTTTTTACTATTAAGCTCTAATGCAAACGGATTAAATATAACATCACATGATTTTACAAAGTTCTGCTCCTTTACTCCATCTGATACTATTATTGTCCCTGCCTGTCCTTCTGCCTGCAGATTCAAATTCATTAAAAAATCAACATATGCTTCTGTATTTTCAATAGTTATAACCGTAATTTTATTTTCCTGAAGTTCTATATCCAGATTTTCAACACTCCAGGCAACCCTCATACTCATATAATCACCAGTCTTTCATCTGTATCCAGAATATTACTTTTCCCATGTCCTACTATATATTCCATTTTTGCATATTGTTTTTCTGTAACCTTGAGTAACTGTACTAATCCTGACGGTGGCCTGTTTTGCTTAATGTTGTTGATATACGCATCAGCCATTGTTGAATTCTGTACAAGTTTACAATATACAGACTCCTGCATCATAACAAAACCAGATTTTATAAGATATTTTCTAAAAATATAATAATCACGTCTGCTCTTTGCTGTTGTTACAGGCAAATCAAAAAATACAATTATTCTCATATATCTATAACTCATCCTTATAAAATTTTATCAATGATGTATCATTTTCATTTAAAGCATCAAAAACACTCTTGCAATAAATTTTAATGGCATTATTGACTACTTCCCTTCTTCCAGCAATTGTAACTTCCTGTTGTAATATTCTTAAAATTTCAAGTTTTTCTTCTCGTTCAAACTTCTGTGGCATTAATGACATTACAATATAATCAACTAACGGACGGAATGGTTCCATTAAATCAGAACCAAGATTAAACTGATTAAACATATTATCATGAAAAAGTCCTATCTGTGTTATATAGCCATTAGAAACTATTTCTCTGTTAAATGTAGACAATATAATTCCGTATCCATAATTTAAAGCTGCATTTATACTGTTTTCTTCTGTTCTTGTAAAATCTTTGCCAAACAAAGCATTAAAATATACTTTTGCTGCATGACCTTCCCTGTTACTTGCATCGCCAATTTCTATTTCATTAATATAATTATATAGCATTTCTGCTTCTGCAAGATTCCATTCATCAAGATGTTTTGCCTGCTTTAATATTTTTTCACGTACAATCTCAGTCCATATAATTGATTTAACGTCATTTGTCCATGCCATCTGCCGCCTTATTTTTTCACTTGTATCATGTGCCCCATAATACGATACAAGTTCAGATGACGGATTTCTCTTCTCATCACAAAAAATAACTTTAATCTTTTTCTTGGTAAGCTCACTAAGCAATGCTGCTGTAAGGGATACGGCTGTACTCTCTATAATAAGAATTGATATTTCGCTTATATGTATCTTTATCTCTTCATCTTTACGCACAACCATATATCCCATATGATAATCAAGCTTTGCACTGCTTGAGATTACCACTGTACGCCAACTCATACTCTTAATAAATCAATTCTGTTCTCATATAATCCCGTGACAGATTGATTTATTAAAAGGCATTCGTTAGAATCAGTTATATTTTTGCTTATAAGCATTTTTCCACTTATAGATGCACCGCCTATTAAAGTCAAATTAGCACTAACTATTCCAACACACGTCAGTTTTATAATCTCAATAAGCAATTTTATTTGTTCTTCTGTAGTAAGATTTACAAACTTATCATATCCATTTTTTATTCTATCACCTACCGGATTCGGACGCATTGTATATATACCAACATTATGTTTTTCGCATAAAACATTATACAATTCCACATTTTTTTCATCAGTTATAACATTATCAATAAAACCTTTATCCTGATATTTTTCAAGTTTATGAATATAATCAACCCATTTACCGTTAAGGCAAAGCTGAACATAATTTCTTAATGTAAATCTATTGCCTGTTCTTCCCGAAATCTGCATATAATAACCATTAAGTTTTATTAATGACTGCAATTTGATTTTCTTCATTCTTATAGATGGATTAGTATAACCTAAAGTTTCTCTGCAATATTCCTCAAGTTTCTCTTTACTGTTTTCTAATCTATCTTTCAGATATAACGGCACCGTCTCAAGTGTTCTTATCTTTTTCCCTTTTATCTCATGTTCTACAAGAAAAAGATATGCTGTTGTGACACTTGAATATCCACCGTATTTTGTCACATCTGCCATTCTGGCATCAGAGGATTTTAATGGAATATAAGCATCCTGCTTAGCCTTTTTGTGACTGTAACGTGTTGCATCGACAATTCCACCATGTCCCTCTATCGCAAGTCTTGTAAGTATAGGTGTATTTCTTGAAAGCATCTTCTTGACCGTTGCAAGCGTTCCTGTTTCCCCTTCTTTTGCTGCTACCCATGCAGTCTTTCCATCTCTTTTCACATCCCATTTATACATATTTCCGAGATTATATTGATACTTATTATCTTTCGATGAACACTCTTTCCTAATATAATTTAACGGATTTGATGTAAATTTTGTAAAATATATATTTCCGACAACTATATTAAGATAAGCATCGTGTGCATGATGAAAATCATTAATAAGCCTGCTCTTAGGAATATCATATCTGTTTCTGAAGTCCGAAACATTACCGGCCTTAGAATATACAAGCTTTGTATCGGGAAGCAATGCCGTAAGTAAATCCGCTACACCCTTTGTTCCCTGTCCGGTCTCAACTAACTGTCTTGCTATAAATCCGGCTTTTTGCTCATCTGTAAACTGATTCCTTCCGGTAAGTCTCTTGTACTTTTCTTCTGTTATAAGCCCCTCATCCCTAAGAACTTTCCATGTATATTTCATCTTTTGATATATAGAATCCTTTATCGGATATATATCACTCTTTTCTGCATTTGCAGGCTTGCTTGCCAACACAAGATTATTATTAATATTATCATCTTTAACAAAATGTCTGGGATATATATGGTCTATATCATAGTTTGAATTAGCACTCATAAGATTATCCAAATCTATAGGTTTGCCTGTATACATATCAAGACCCTTTTGAATAAAATATAAATAAAGTTTCTTACTTCTTAATGCACCGTTTTTATCGTAATCCTCAATTCGAGAAGACATCTCTTTCTTCCACTCTTTATCTTCACTCTGAATCTTTTTATAAAGTGCAAGCAGCTGGTCTTTTCTTGATGATTTACGTCCGTTATCACCTTTTTCATCATCTTTTCTTGTCATCTCAATAAATATTCTTGTTGGATGACATTTCATTATCTTCTCAATTTCTTTAATAATAAGTAATGTCTGCCATACCATTCGTTTTACAGGTGCAGAAAAATATTCTTCGTTCAAATCATCTATAGTATATTCTGAAAGGACTTTTTCAATTTTCCCCTGCTTTTCCTCTAACTCTTCACTATATGTAAATTCTTCACTGTGAAGCAATTCCATAAGATTATAATTAGTTTCCCACATTGCTCTTATAAGAGGCATCACTTCACCTGTTGATTTACAACATCCTGATAACTCAAGAAATTCTTTTGACAGGTTGCCCCAGTCTTTAAATTTCATTCCTGTTATTCGTTTTATCTGGTTTTCATCAAGCACATCTGAATATTTCTCTTCAAGCTGTTCCCTTAAGAATTTCCTTGAATCACCATATACAGTACACCAGAATACAATATCATCAACCATCTTTTTATATTTATCTTCTTTTAAATGCTCTCCAAATAAAGGCAAGAACTTTCCATAGGTAGAAAGACTGTTATTAACAGCAATATCAATTCCGCTTATCTGTGAATCTTCCTCAACAAGACCTCTGCTATGAAAATAATTAAATATCTGTTTTCGTGTAACTCTTTTTCCCTTTAAAAATAATGTGTTATATAAATCCTGTTTTAAATTAACCGTTATACGCTCACCGTTAATTGACAAATTATTAATTTCATTTAAAACTTTAAAATTTTCGTACAAAAGAGAATCTTTAGGTAATACTTTTTCCCCAGCAATATATGTGCAATTTCTGACCATTCTTTGTATAAACTGTTCAGATGTTTCCTTTAAATCTATCTTTTTATCAATATTCCACGGAAGTACCTGCCCCGGCTCAAGTCTCTTTACCCAGCCGTTACTGTTTGATGATACAGGTCCAACATAATATGGAATCTGAAAAGAAAAAAGCATTAATATTCTTTCTGATACTGTATATCCCGACTCATCTTTTTCATTCAAAAACGGAAGATATTTTTCAGCATTTTTCAATATTGCTTTTAATTCAGAAGCATGAATCTGATTCGGAATAACCCCATTTTTAAATGTAAGCTGTTTTGGCAGAAAATTTTCCTTATCCATCTCATTTTTTATATATTCTATATCTGTATCATCTACATTATCAACAGATTTTAACAGTTTTTTTATACTATTGTACAAATCTTCCTGCTTTCGCTCTTTATAATTTCTTCGTGACTTTTCTTCCGAGTTAAACGAATTGACATATGCACTATATGTACCGTTTTCTTCACTTCTGAACAATTTATCATATACGGTAGGTTCAAAATACTTTTTTACAACTCGTTTTAAAATTTTTAAATCTTTTTTGTGTTTTTCATAATCAGCAACTCTTGCAAATGACAAATATTGATAATTTTTCATTATCTCTGCCACCTGTGCCTTATCATGTATTTCTTTTAATTTTGAAATAATATCATATACATCTGTTCCCAGCTTTTCTTCAAGCACTCCTGCCTTTTCATCATAATCACTATCAACAAAACTAAATGTGATTTTCTTATCTTCATCTGATATTTCAGTAAATGTATCATCTATAATATCTGTAATTTTGACACTGAGTCCGCACATGCTCTTAACAAATGCTTTTTTTAACTTATCACTGTTTTTTATCTCAAGTATTTCACAAACTTTTTCTGATTTTCTTGTTCTTGAATATTCTCTGCTGCAAAGTACCTGCTCAAAATCTGTTCCAGCAATGTCCGTCTTTAATGATATTCCATACTCTTCTGTAATAAGACCAGACACCTGATTATACAAATCTGTTATCGTCTGTTTACTGCTTTCACTTCCTATTCCGGATAACAAAAAATGCCCTCTGTGCTTAAACATATTTGCAACCGCAAGATATACCAATCTCACATCTTTTTGAGAAGCATCTTCAATTAATTCTTTTCTCAAGTGAAATATCGTCGGATATTGTTTATAATAATCGGCATCTTTATAATTTTTATCATTAAATATACCATTCTTATCTTTTACATTATCCTGCTTGTCCTCAACGTGAAAAAAACTGTTATCAAGTCGTTGATAAAAATTACTGTCAACTTTCTGAATCTCATCTGCAAAATAACTTCTGATTAATCCCATTCTGACTGCATTTCTTTGTTCCCTTCTCCTTGATGTCCTGTGAGTTCTCCTCTCCACTGCAGGATTAGCTTCATCAAACTCACGGATTCCCCACATATCCTTTCCTTTAAACCTAATCAGATTATAGGCGTCATCTGTCACTGCCCATCCTACAGAATTAGTACCCATATCAAGTCCAAGATAATATTCTTTCTCCATACGTAAAACCCCCTTGACTTAAATCTTTTCTAGTGTTATTTTAATATTGAATTAACAAAGCGAGTGCAAATAAGGTTAATCCGAAATCGCCACTTTGTGGCTCTGCATGGTGCAGATTTTATTGGTCTCATATGAGACCTTTTTTTATACTCCCCTCCATGACATCACGCTCTTTTATCCCAACTGTTTTAATAATATCATATCGCATAATGCTTTTCAATTACTATAATTTATTTTCACATTTACTTTCCATGTACAAATCCACTGCTGTATTATTTATTTTTTCTATAATATTCTTTTTTGCATTTTCAGGTGTATATATCTTTATAACCCATTCATCCATATCATCTATCTCTTTCATTTTCAGATATTTTTCTTCCATTATCGCCACCTCATATATATACATCATTTGCACAAAATTATATTCAAAGCATAGACTAAATAGAACATTAACTGTTACGAGGTTTTTATGAACTGTCCAAATTCTGTACAGCTTCAGGTTGTTGGAATGGCTTATGTTCCATGGCAGCGTTGGGGCGACATATATGAACCATGTAAGGCATTGGCAAGAGGAACTCTTTTTGCAGCCTTGGATAAACCTTTTAAAGGAGGCTGTCGATGAATAACAATTATATGAGAAATGCAAATATGCGAAACTGTGGATGCAGCCAGCAAAACAGAAATATGCAGCAGCGAAATGCCATGCCGGCAGTTGAGACGTATAATAAAAATAAAGGACTTATGAGTATATACGAACTTGGGTTTGCCATGACAGAAGCTCTATTATACCTTGATACGCACCCAGATGATGCCGAAGCTATTGAATATTATAATTCAATAAAACCACAATATTCCGAAGCTGTTGCTGATTATGAGGAGTGTTTTGGTGCACTCATTGCAACCGGCACTAACGGATGTGGTTACTGGAACTGGCAGGCGACACCACTTCCATGGGAAAAGGAGGGCTGTTAATATGTGGAATTATGAAAAAAGGCTTGAGTATCCTATAAATATTAAACAGACAAATCCGGCACTTGCGGCTATGATTATCAGTCAGTATGGTGGACCTGACGGCGAGCTTGGGGCTTCAATGCGTTATATTTCGCAACGTTACACCATGCCCGACCGTGCTGTGGCGGGACTTCTTACAGATATTGGAACAGAAGAATCTGCACACTTATGTTGCATATTATATTTTCAAATAAATTTTCAAATTATACTTATTCATGTCATTGAAGGAATTATCGTAATACTCTATTTTACTTATAAAACTTTTTAGAAAATGATTCATTTTAGCTGCATCTATATTCTGATTATCTATAAGTTTAATACAATCATTAAAATATAATTTTTTCTCTTTATATAATAAAAGCTCTTTTTGTCTTTCACGTTCATTTTCAACCATTTCTTCTGCTTTTTTTATCTGACTTTGCAACTCTTCATTCCTCAACTTGTATTCCTCTTTGGAATATATCCCATTTTCATATGCATCTTTCTGCCGTTCATCTTTTTTCTTCATTAAATGAATATTATTTAAAATACTATCTATAGCCACATCAATACAGTTCTCTTTTTGTCTACATACACTCATATCAATTTCAAATTCCGGCAATATGCACAATAACGAATCTTTTATTATTTCTGAAATTTTTGAATACTTAACTGATTTTGTATGACATACCGATTGCCTGCTGCAAAGAATGTATGTTGCATCTTTATTATTCTTATTTCTTTTATCAGTATACTTTTTCATAATCATTGCAGCACCACACCTGCCACAAACCATAATTCCAGCAAAAGGATTTTTTAATGTCACATCTTTTTTCTCTCTTGAAATACTTCCCCTTTTTTTCTGAGCCTCATAAAATATTTTTTCATCAATTATAGCCTCATGCTTACCATCTGCCATTATTATTTCATCATTATTATGATTAAATGGTCTTGTTTTCAATATTTTTTCATCTTTCCAGATTTTAACCGTTTTTCTTATATTCCACCTTATTTTCCCTATATATACTGGATTAGATAATATTGAATTTATTGAATACGGCGACCAGTTATCTGATTTTAATGGCTTTACACTGCCGCTATCGAGAATTTTTGCTATTTTGGCAAATCCATATCCTTTATTTACATACAAATCAAAAATCATTTTTACAACATCTGCTTCTTCTTGTTTTATTTCAAGCGTATGAAATTTATCTTTTCCACTTCCTGCAATTATTTTGTTATAACCAAACGGTCGTACTGACGCTATATAATTTCCCTGCTTTACTGATGCCATCCGGCCACGATTCATAATTCTTTTTGAATATTCAAGATAATCATTTCCTCTCATCAATTCCATTTCAAAAAAACGTCTGTCATATTCATCACATAAATTATATATTTTTGTTGGTGTTATAACAGCTGTATTAGTATATCTAAATGTGTTTATAACTCTCCCGCAATCAAGCAAATCACCTCTTGACAATCTTTGCGGTTCTATAACAAGAACACCAGCATATATCTGTGACTCCAGCATATGAAGTACCTTTTTCATTACCGGTCTGTCATCAATAGTTTCACCCGAAACAACTTCACGGCATATGTGTTCTTCCGATATTTTTTTACCAAATTCTCTTACAGCATAATCCTGAAGCTGTAACTCATGTTTTGCAAGCACTTCACATACTTGTTGTGCAGAATCATCGGCACGCGATTTTCTAAGATACATAATTACATTTTTTTCATTTATTTCCATAATTTATTTTCCTAAATAACTTCTAAATCATTATATGTATTAAATTTACAAAAAAATATATTTTTTTAAATTTACCCCTTGACAATTTATAGAATTTTATGTAGAATAACACTTGCGTTCGGCATTGTAGATAAATGCTGGCATAGTTAAATAGTTTATGCGCGAGTGGCTCAGTGGTGGAGCACCTCCTTGCCAAGGAGGGGGTCGCGGGTTCGATCCCCGTCTCGCGCTCTTTTATTTAAGAAGTCGAATTTCGGCTTCTTTTTTTATATAATTACACAAAATCAGACTGCTTACATGAGACTTACCGATTCTATTAATCCGGTTAAGCAGTATATTTTTTAATATTTAACGGCAGCCGCCAGAATCCTGTATAAACATAAATTCTGGCGGCTGCCGCAATAATTTTTCAATATTATATTTATTTTACCAGCTCATTACTTCGTAACCGGTATCTGTGACAAGAACCATAATTTCCCACTGTGCCGATGGTTCATCATCGTCTGTATATATTGTCCAGCCATTATCTTCATCAACATAAATGTCAGGCACACCCATATTTATCATAGGTTCAATTGTGAATACCATTCCAGGTGCCATAACCATTCCTGTTCCTTTTTTGATAACATAACTTACAAATGGTGTCTCATGGAATTCAAGTCCAATTCCGTGTCCACCGACATCTCTTACTACAGAATAGCCATTTGCCCTTGCGTGATCATTAATTGCCTGTGCAACATCTCCAAGGTGTCCCCATGGTTTAACTTGTTTAAGTCCAAGTTCAACACACTCCTTTGCTACATCAACGAGCTTTTTGTTTTCAGGAGAAACATTTCCTATACAATACATTCTTGATGAATCAGAAAAATACCCATCAAGAATTGTTGAACAGTCAACATTTATAATATCGCCATCAACTAACTTTATATTACTTGATGGAATACCATGGCATACTTCATTATTAATTGACGTACACACGCTCTTTGGAAATCCCTCATAATTAAGCGGTGCTGGAATTCCTCCCATTGCCGTTGTCTTTTCATATACCATCTGGTCAATTTCTTCTGTTGTCATCCCGGCTTTAATATGTTCACCTACATAATCAAGAACCGCTATGTTGATTTTGGCACTTTCACGCATTTTTTCAAGCTGATATTCATTTTTAATGATGCTTCTAGGTGGAACTTTGTGGAATTTTTTCCTGAATGTCTCTATTTTTCTGTCGAAGTCAGCATGACACTCTCCATAATTTTTTCCACTTCCACACCAGCAAGGCTCATCTCTTCTTAACTTTTTCATTATAATCCTCATTTCCCGAAATTTTTTCCATTCAACATTCAATATACGTATATGATTATCATACAATTCTGCTATTGCTGCAATGCTTCCATAATTGCCGGAAGCATCTGTTTCTTACGTGATACAACACCATCAAGATAAACTGAATCGTCGGTTGTACCAACATTAAATGCCTGTGATATTGTTGCCGAGGCATTTTTGCCACTGCACAAAACTTCAGAACCGCCGTCTAATACATTAGTAATCATAAAAAATACCATATCCATTCCGTTATCGCCGGTAACCGTACTGATATAATCTTTCATTTTCACTTTTATATTCTGAACTTCTTCCTGTTCCATACAGTTGACCTGTCCAACGCCTATCACAACATCGCCTACAGAAAACTTCTTGAAATCTCTGTTAAACAGATCTTTGGGTGTCCGGCTTTCGATATTGCTTCCGGCCTTAAACATTGCCCTGCCATACTCTTCTATGTCAATACTGGCAAGCTTGGCAAGCTTTTTGCATGCTTCAATATCATCTGCAGTACATGTTGGAGATTTCAAAATTAATGTATCTGATATTATTGCCGAACATAAAAGTGCCGCAACATCTTTTTCCGGTACAAGATTATGTTCACAATACATCTTATATATTATAGTCGCAGTGCAGCCCAATGGCTGGTTTCTGAAAAATACAGGAAACATTGTCTGTATTGAACCAATACGGTGATGATCAATTATTTCCATAATATCAGCCGTATCCACACCATCAACAGCCTGGCTTCTCTCATTATGGTCAACCAGAATAAGCTTCTTTTTTCCATGTTTTAAAAGATTTCTTCTCGAAATCATGCCGATATATTTACCATTTTCATCTGTTATCGGGAAATCACGGAAACGCTTTTTTGCCATTACATCCTGAATATCCTCTATGAAATCTGTATTCTTAAATGTGATAAGGCCTTCCGAATGCATCATATAGTAACTTATGGGGATGCTCTGGTTTATAAGTCTGGCAACCGTATACGTATCGTAGTCAGTAACAATAATAGCACAATTTTTTTCTTGTGCAACCTTTATAATTGTCTTTGAAACTGCTGCACCCTCACATATAACAATGCATCTTGCGTCCATTTCTATAGCACATAACTGGGCTTCATACCTGTTTCCAAGTATAACTATATCTCCCTTATTGATAAATTGTTCCATTAAGTCAGGGTTTGCTGCAGCTATTACAACTTTACCGCTGTCTACTATCTGTGTTGTATCGCCTGTAACAACCTTTGCTTTCAACGTATCTACAATATTTTCAAATCGTGTCTTTGCAACTGACAATATGTTACTGTCATAAACCTCAAAATATGAACGTGATATATCTCCTATTGTAACAAGTCCCTTCAAAATTCCATCACTTGCAATAGGAAGCGTTACAACATTGTTCTTTTTCATTATTTCCCAGGCCTGTTTTATTGAAATATTTTCATCAACACCATCAACAAAATGTATATCAACATCTTTAACCTGTGGCCGTACATCACGCATATATTCCGGCG
Organism: Lachnospira hominis (ex Liu et al. 2021); assembly: GCF_014287955.1. GTDB lineage: Bacteria > Bacillota > Clostridia > Lachnospirales > Lachnospiraceae > Lachnospira > Lachnospira hominis. The sequence goes on from NZ_JACOPD010000001.1 coordinate 185,437, forward strand.
GCTTTATTCCCAGATTTTTAAACACAAACTGTGTCTCTTCATTAAGATGCCCTGCTCTTTTCGGAATATAACGTTCTCCTGTTATAATAATTTTAAACCTGGCATAGCATACGGCTGAACACACCGAATCTGTATCAGGATTTCTATGCCCTATTACATATATAGGAGTTTTCATATTTTCCTCCATTCCACAGATAATTACTATAATCTGCTAATATTTTTAATATTTCAAAAAGACTGCCATATACGATATTGCAAATAAATACCACATATAACAGTCTTTTATATTAGTTACGGAATACAACAATCTCAGTTGATTCTGTCTCACCAAGCTGTCTTAACTTTGCCTGCATGTTCTTTATCTTCTTCTGATATACATAGAATGCATCATGTGCCTTATTGAAGTATTCCATAGCAAGTTCTACATTGCCATCTTCTTTTGCCTGCCATGACTGTGTAGCATACTTGTGAATATCATTATGTGAAGCTTTTAATTCTGCAAATTCAGTACATCCTGTAATAGCCGGGTCTGTCTGTGCTGCAAGCCACTTACCAAGCTTACATGTCTCATTATTATTAAGCTGTGTAATCTTTAAATGTTCAAAATCAACAACATTGTTATATACACGCCACATAAGAATAAAGTGGTCTATCTCAAATATTCTGAGCCAGTCCTGAGTTGTAACCTCAGCAAAGCCTCGAACCATATCACTTCTTGTCGTATCAATATAACGTCCAATCTTGTATACATGTGTACCCTGTTCTTTACAATCCTTAGACAGTTCTTCGTAACTGTCAGATATGTTAGATACCTGTTTTGCAAAATCCGATGTGAATTCTGACTGTTTATCAATATCAGAAAATACTTCATCAATCTTATCTTTTATCTCTGTCATCTGTGATGCCATCTTTTCAATATCTACAAGTGAATCTTCAACTTTTTTATTACCTTCTTCAAGTTTTGAAGTTGTCTCATTCATTGATTCAGCGAGAACTCCGATATCATTTTTTAATTCATTAACATATCTTACGATATCTTCTGCTGACTCTGATGTATTACTTGAAAGTTGTCTTACCTGGTCTGCAACAACCGCAAATCCTTTTCCTGCTTCACCTGCTCTTGCCGCCTCAATAGATGCATTAAGTGCTAAGAGATTACTCTGGCTGGCAACTTTTTTAACAATATCAACAATCTCACTGATTTTATCAATCTTATCCTGAAATTCCTGCACCTGTTCATTAATCCTGCTTATATTTTCTGATGACTGGTTTACAACCTTGATACTTTCGTTCATGTTGGCTGTACTGTTCTGTGCTACTGCAAGCATCTCATGTGTATTATCCTGAATACCGCCAACTGTCTTTGAAATATTATTAATTGATTCTTCAAGATTATGACTTGCTTCTTCCATCTCAGCTATTGAGTCCGTCTGTGACTGTACCTGATCAAGCGTATTCTTTACATACGAATTATCGCCAATTGATTCCATAGCCTCATTAAGACGCATAACAAAGTTGTTATTTGACTTCTTAAATGCATGAATCAGCTCATTAAGCTTCTCTCCATATGCCGGATTATCAAATGCCGTTACATCAATATCATCATATTCACCCTGTATGACTTTGTCCATCATCTGCATCATAACATCTATATCATGACTAACATTACTATTATTTTTATTTTTTCCAAACATAGCGATTACTCCTTCCGCTGTCTTTATTTAAGCACTTTCATGCTTAAATTTCGTACATAATATTTTTTAATATGATAACATAATTTTCAAAAAAAAGAAACAATTATTTTGATTTCACATATTATAATAAAAAAGTTTTATGGAGTTTCTATGAAGCATGCATTTAAGCGGCTTACCGCCCTTATTATGATTATGGTTTTTACATGTATATCACTTATAGGATGTACAAAACACACACAAAAAAATGATATCAGAAAAATCACCCTGAATGAAGTTGCACACTCTATTTTTTACGCACCTCAATATGTGGCAATCGAAAAAGGATATTTCAAGGACGAAGGCATTGATTTAACTCTTGTCACCGGCTTTGGTGCTGATAAAGTTATGACCGCACTCATAAGTGGAGATGCAGATATTGGTTTTATGGGTTCTGAAGCCTCTGTTTATATATATACCGGTGGTTCTTCAGATTATGCTGTCAATTTTGCACAGCTTACACAACGTGCCGGTAATTTTCTTGTCTCAAGAGATAATATAAGTAATTTTAAATGGAGTGATGTAAAAGGAAAAACTATCATCGGAGGAAGAGCCGGCGGCATGCCACAGATGCTTCTCGAATACATTTTAAAGAAAAATAATATTGATTGTAAAAAAGATGTTGAAATAGTGCAAAATATCGATTTTGGTTCAACTGCTGCAGCTTTTGCGTCTGGTCTTGGGGACTTTACTGTGGAATTTGAACCATCTGCAACAGCAATTGAGTCAGAAAATAAAGGATACATTGCTGCTTCGCTCGGCGTAGACAGCGGTTATGTTCCATATACAGCATATTGTGCCAAAAAAAGCTTTTTAAAGAATAATCCTGAAATAATACAGTCATTTACCAATGCAATCCAAAAGGGTCTTGAATTTGTAAACAGCCACAACAGCAGCGAAATCGCCGCCGTTATAGCTCCACAGTTCAAAGAAACTGACATCCAGACACTCACAAAAATAGTTGAACGTTATAAATCACAGGATACATGGAAAAATGATACTATTTTTGAAGAGTCATCATTTTCTCTGCTTACTGACATTTTAAAACAGGCCGGAGAACTTGACGAGAATGTCCCTTACAACAAACTGGTAACAACTGATTTTTCAAAGAAAGCGGTTAAATAACTTTCCTATAAGTTTACACATTCCATAAAACACAGGAATTGCACCTGCCATCCATATAAGTGTCATTACAAACAATGGCAATGGCATGCTGCTTATTGCAAATAATCCCGGGAATAACAGAATACCACCAACTATTCCAGCTCCCATCAACACGCAAACAACTGCCCTGAACAAATCAAACGGTCTGCATACGCGATACAATTCTGCCATTCCTACTGTGAGCAGGATAAAAGTAACTGATGTTGACAGCTGTTCATGCGGTATTCCACTGAAATTATTGTATACAGTAAATATCGCAACGAGAAGAAAATCCGTCAATGCTGCCGGAAGTGCCTTAATAGCAACATTCACAAGAAATCTTCCTTTTATCCGGCTCCTGTTTCTTTGCATTGCAAGTAAAAATCCCGGAGCACCGATTGTAAATGCCCCAAGCAGGGACAGCTGTGTAGGATACAATGGATACCTGTGTCCTACTATAAGTGTAAACAATGCTAAAAGCATTGAAAATATATTCTTTACAAGAAACAGCGAGGCTGTCCTTTGGATATTATTAACTACTCTTCTTCCTTCAAGAACAACTGATGGCATACATGAAAAATCTGAATTAACAAGCACTATCTGTGCCGCATTGCATGCCGCTTCACTTCCGGAACCAAAAGCTATGCTGCAATCGGCACTTTTGAGTGCAAGTACATCATTGACACCATCGCCGGTCATTGCGACCACATCGCCGTTATCTTTGAGAGCCTGTATTATTCTTCTCTTCTGTTCAGGCTGCACTCTGCCAAACACTGTATACTTTAGTGCCGCAGCTTCAAGTTCCTCATCTGTCTGAAGTGACGAGGCGTCTATAAATTTATCAGCATTAATAATTCCTGCATCGTGTGCAACACTTGATACTGTCACCGGATTATCTCCCGATATAACTTTTATCTCAACTTCCTGATCTGCAAAATACTTAAATGTTTCTTTTGCATCTTCTCTTATCGCATTGCCAATTGCAATAAGTGCGAGCGGTTTCGCAGGCGATGTAAGTTTCTTACCTTCCGGATTATAGTCTAAAATTCCAAACACCATAACTCTTAGACCTTTTCTTGCATATGACTCTATATGGCTTTCATATACAGAATACTCATTGAGAAGCAGTTTTTCCGGTGCACCAATTATATATGTATCTCCTGATGAAAACGTAGCACTGCTGTACTTTGTCTCAGATGAAAATGAACAGACACTCTCCGCCTGCCTCGTCTTTTCTGAATCAAAATATTGCTGCAACGTTTCCATTGTAATATTATCAGCATTGAGATTATTAACAAGATTGCCTATCATCTCATGAAGTGCCGGAAATTCACCCTGCTCATAGTATTCAAGCGGCTCAACCTGTGCAACTGACATCTTATTTTCTGTTATTGTTCCCGTCTTATCAACACACAGGATATTTACTCTTGCAAGTGTTTCCACACATGCCATTTCATGTACAAGAACATTCTTTTTTGCAAGTCTCATTACACTTACAACAAGTGCAATACTTGCAAGAAGATATAAGCCTTCAGGTATCATTCCTACAAGTGCAGCTATCATCGACACAACGCTCTGCTGTAACGTATTGCCTAGTGCAAAAAATGTTCTGCAAAACATCAATATGCCAATTGGAATAATAGCAATACCTATAACTTTCACAAGCTTGTCAAGAGAACGCATCATCTCCGTCTGCTGTTTTTTTCTCGATGCTTTCGCTTCCAGGGTTATCTTTGATGCATATGATGAAAGTCCTACATTCTCAAGAACAGCCAAACATTCTCCTGACACAACAAAACTTCCCGATAATAGCATATCTCCTTTTTTCTTTGTTATCTCATCAGATTCTCCTGTTACAAGTGATTCATTAACCCTGACAATCCCATCCACAACTACAGCATCTGCACAAATCTGGTTTCCTGATTTAAACCTGCACAAATCTCCTTTTACAAGCGTCTGCGAATCAACTTCTGACTCTTTTCCATCCCTTATAACTTTTGTTTTAGGTGCATTGAGAAGCGTAAGCCTGTCGAGCACACGTTTGGTTCTTAGTTCCTGTATTATACCGATAAGTGTATTTATCACTATAATTGGAAGAAAGGTCATATTAATATATGACCTTACCAGAATTAACAAACATGCAAATATTGCAAATATTAAGTTGAAATATGTAAATACATTACCGGCTACTATCTGGCACACACTTTTAGACTGGCTCTTAACTGTTTCATTAAAAAGTCCGTCTGCTGTTAATTTGTCAACCTGTTCCTGTGTAAGACCTTTGATAGTATCTGTATCTGACATATCTTTATTCCCCGTATTTTATCTGCTTTCCTGCTACAGACAATGTATAATACATTGACGCTGCAAATATAATAAGTTTTATTGCAAATGAAACTGCTATACTTACCATTGATGACGAATCATATAACTGGAATGATATAGCATTAACAAAATAAATGCCTGTTGATAATGCATACCAGTATTTTGGAAGGCTTCCGGTTATAACTCCATATGTTGCATTAGTAAGTGCAAAATGAATAAGCATATCCATGATACAGCCAAGACCCATGAGAAGCCATAACGCTATTGGTGCATTAAAAAGTGTTGATACCGATTCATATGTAGATGTTATATCACTGTTGGAAAGTCCCTGAAAAGCCTGCTCAAGACCTTCATTTCTGATTGCAATACACCATACATAATATGAAACCGCTGTGACACCATATAATATGCCATCACCAATTCCAAGCCCCATACCTGCCATATATACATCACCGCGTGTGTCATATCTTTGTGTTATCATATTGCCAAGCACAACTCTTGCTGCAAGAAATGCAACAGAAGCAACAACGCAATAGACAATTGTATACGCATGCTGATTATATGAAAATGCCATATCTACACTAGGTATAAGTGCAAATGCCGACATAATAAGATTCACACATACAAATACAAAAATCACATAACTTAAAAGTCCGAGAAAGAATGGAACGACTTTGCCTTCCCATCTTTTCTTAACTACAATAAACATTACAATGAAAAATGACAGCATGAGAATTCCTCCTGCCATAATCATCCCTTCTACACCAGACGGCAAAGTCTGTAATAAATCAATTCCTTCCATATATTCCTCCAACATATTGTTCTTTTTTTATTTTATCATATGACAACTTTATTTGCAAAGAAGCCTTTATTTATTTTATATAAAATTTATATAAAATAAAGCAGCTACATAATGCAGCTGCTTTTCACATAATCTTTATTGCAAACAATATATCTTTTCAAAAATTACCTATATATTTAAAAAGGCACACTGTAGAACATTGCGGATTATAATTTTGTTACATTAGTTGCCTGTGGACCCTTAGCTCCTTCTGTAACATCGAACTCAACCTGAGCACCTTCGTCTAATGACTTAAAGCCGTCCATGTTAAGACCTGAGTAATGTACGAATACATCATCACCATTCTCATCGCTGATGAATCCGTAACCCTTCTGATTGTTGAACCACTTAACTGTACCTTTCATTTCAAGTACCTCCAAAAAAAATGTGACGTTTTGCCTATAAGCAAATACCTCATTCCTATATTAGCATTACTTTTATGCACTGTCAACAACCATTTATATAGTTATTCAACATATAAAAATCATTTTTTTAATTTTCAAACGTCACACGGCTAAGTTCAATTTTATCCTTGCCACGCTGCACAACGGATACTTTATCACCTTTTTTGAGTTTTATACCTTTAGCAATAAGCATATTTCCATTAACAGCCACTGTTGTACATTCTTTATCATTGACAAATACTACGCTGAACGTATTGAAATTCTCTCCTTCTACACATATGTGATCGGAATATTCATATGCATCTGTTATTTTTATCTCATCAGTTCCCATCTTTAAATCCGTTGCCTGATATGGATTTTCTCCACCATATATATCATGGTCACCATATAGTATATCATACTCAAGAATTTTTAAATTTTTAAGATATTCTGTTGAATCTTTCTGTTTCTGATGATATTTATTAATATATCCTTCTGTAATGCCAAGCCTTCCAAATACATATGACGAAAGCTGATACGCTTCCATATTCTTATATTCTCTTTTCAGACCGATATTATCCCATATAACATATGGTGTCTGATATATATTACCATATGAAAGTGTCTCGTTTGTAAAATTAAATCCGGGAAGATGATCGCCATACATTACAAGAATTGTCTGCTCATCCCTTTCTGATAAATACTTTACGAGCTCACCGACAAACTTATCCATCTCATGTATCTGATTAATATAATATTCAAACGCAGTCTTATCTGCCCCATCAAAAAAGTTTTCAACTTTTATCTCAGGATTATAATTTTCCGGCATCTGCGACGGATAATCGCCATGTCCCTGAACTGATATTGTATATATATAATCGGAGCCTTCCGTTGAATCAAGAATTTTTGCAATTTCGCCGGTAAGTATGCTGTCTTTTGCCCAGCCTATCGGATTATATTCAATATCTGACATATATTCTATTGATGTAAATGTATCATATCCAAGATGTGAAAAAACCTTATTGCGGTTATAGAATGTTCCGTCATTATTATGAAGAGCATGTGTGCTATATCCAAGATTTTTCAGGTCATATGCCGCCGATTCACATATAGCCGACTGCAAAACTGTTTTGTAAGGATACTCACCAGGTCCGAAATCATCAAGATTTATTCCTGTCTGTACCTCAAATTCAGTATTTGCTGTCCCGGCACCAAAACATGGCACAGATATATAACCGGCTGAATATTCTGATGATAGTCTTTTCATATTAGGCAATACATCCTGTGAAAATTTTACTCCTTTAACTCTGTCCGGATTAAAAAATGACTCGAGCTGCAAAAATATAATATTGGGTGCTTCCTGTGAATTAACAACGCCATTGTCAGCCTGCTCATTTTCAATATTATTTTTTATATTGTTAATATATTCCTGTGAGTATTCTCCCGATTTGCTTATTCCACGCCCAACAACACTGCATGAAAAACAATATGCAAATCCGTAATGCCTGTATGCTATTCCAAGATTACCAAAATTGCGTCCAAGAACACCTGCCGGAATCAGTATAACTGTCAATGCTGTAACAACTGCACCGGCAATAACTGTTTTTACAGATGAAAATATTATTCTTCTCTTTAATGTCTGTGCAATTATTACTTTTGGTCCTTTAATCCATAAAAACACCAATCCCGCAATACCTGCAATTATTCCAATAACAATCAGTATAATCTGAAAAACATTAAGATATACAGGCAATACTTTAACCGCATCTTTTATCAGATATATGTCCATTGCTGTAAATGGAGTTTTTCTGGCAGACAAAACAACAAAATTGATAACCGCCAGTGTTATCCATATCGCTGATATCATTACATACACAAAAACCTTGCGTGTAGTAAAAAATCCTATACATAATGTAAGAAATATTATTGAAGTATTGTAAAGAAACACAACAGGATTGGCAAATAGCTCTGCCAATCCCCATAAATTTCTGTGATTCAGACATTCAATAATCATATTAATAATCAATGAAAGAATTATCATCTTTCCTACTTCGGTATGCAGACCGGCACAAGCCACGTTTCTGCACCAGAACAAAATCTTTTTCAATTTTATTTCTCCGCCTTTAATATGTCTATAATCTCACGTTCTTTATCTTTAAGTTTTGTTGAAGCTCCTCTTGAGCTTATTACACTGTAGCCATACTGCATCGCTTTATCATTATCGCCGCTCTTGTATGCAAGAACTGACATAAGATAACTAATAGTATTTTCATCCATTCCACATATCGGAGGATATTCTTTTTGCAATGCTTCCTCAAAACCTTTGTAAGCTTTTTCCCTATAATGCTCTTCTATTTTTTCTTCCGACATAGATCTGTAAAGCCATGAAAGCTTCAGGCATAAATATGCACATTCACTTAATTTTGCAGGCTTTTTTATAGCTGTAAGAAGTGCCATTTTGTATCTGACAACAGCTTCATCATATGAATATATTTCATCGTGTCCACCTGAAATCCCGGCATATTTACTGCCGATTTCTTCCATAAGCGTTTTACGCTGTGAATGTGTAATATTATTAAATTCTCTTGATACTGCAGAATATCCGCAATGAGGACACATGTAAACATCATATTTTATGGTGTCAACTCCCTCATATATCGGACGTAAATCCATTTCACTCCCCTTAAATCTTGCTTTTCCGGTCTTTACTATCTTTGTTGTAAATTCCTTCATGCATACAGGACATTCTATCTTTTTATCATAGACATACATACCCTCTTCTTTTTCAATTTCCTGTGTTAATTCACTCACTATGAGCCTCCATGCTTATTATTTTGGAAGTTTAAATGAACTCTTTAACGATACAATCCGGTTAAACACCGGCTTTCCAGCCTCACTGTCTTTAATATCAACACAAAAATAACCGTTTCTTACAAACTGGAATTTTTCTTCTTTTGCTGCATTCATAAGTTCAGGCTCAACATAACAGTTATCAATGACTGTAAGTGAATGTGGGTTTACATTTATTGAACCATCTTCTTCATTATACACGCCTTTTTCTTCATCCACGATATTTTCATATAGACGTACCTGAACCTGCTTGCCTTCAGATGCAGATACCCAATGAATTGTACCTTTTACTTTACGGCCCTCAAAATTACCGCCGCGTGTTTCCGGATCATAAGTACAATGAATCTCTGTAACTTCACCTGATTCATCAGTCTTATAGTCTGTACATGTAACAAAATAAGCATTCATAAGACGCACTTCATTACCAGGAAACATTCTGAAATATTTCTTTGGAGGATCGATCATAAAATCATCCCTCTCAATATAGAGTTCTTTTGTAAATGGAACTTTTCTTGTTCCAAGCTCCGGATTTTCCTGATTATTAGGAACTTCCATATATTCAACCTGTCCAACAGGATAGTTGTCAATAATAACTTTTACAGGATTGAGTACAGCCATCATTCTGCGTACTTTGAGTTTTAAGTCTTCTCTTATGCAATACTCAAGCATCGGATATTCAACAGAGCCCTGGCTCTTTGTAACACCAACAAGCTCAACAAATGTCTTAATCGATTCAGGTGTAAATCCTCTTCTTCTCAAAGCTGCAATTGATACAAGACGTGGGTCATCCCATCCGTCAACAATTCCATCTTCGACAAGTCTCTTAATATATCTCTTTCCTGTAACAACATTGTTAAGGTAAAGCTTTGCAAACTCAATCTGCTTAGGTGGATTCTCATATTCAAGTTCTCTTACAACCCAGTCATAAAGCGGTCTGTGGTCTTCAAACTCAAGCGTACATATTGAATGTGAAACACCTTCAATAGCATCTTCAATCGGATGTGCAAAATCGTACATAGGATAAATGCACCATTTATCACCTGTTCTATGATGTGAAATATGTGCAACTCTGTAAATAATAGGGTCTCTCATGTTGATATTGGCTGCTGCCATATCAATCTTTGCACGAAGCACTTTCTCTCCGTCTGCATACATTCCATTTTTCATATTTTCAAAAAGTTCAAGATTCTCTTCAACCGAACGGTTTCTGTAAGGACTTTCCTTGCCAGGTTCAGTAAGTGTTCCTCTGTACTCTCTTATCTGTTCAGGTGTAAGGTCACACACATATGCTTTCCCTTTGCGGATAAGCTTTACTGCAGCCTCATACATTCTATCAAAATAATCTGATGCAAATAAAACATCGCCATGCCACTTTGCACCGAGCCACTCTACATCACGCTTAATCGAATCTACAAATTCAACCTTTTCTTTTGTCGGATTTGTATCATCAAATCTTAAATTAAACTGTCCGCCATATTCCTGTGAAAGTCCATAATTTAAAAGTATTGACTTTGCATGACCTATATGAAGATATCCGTTAGGTTCAGGTGGAAATCTTGTAATAACCTTTTTGCAATGTCCCTCCGCAATATCTTTATCAATAATCTGCTCTATGAAATTTTTTGAAACAGCTTCATTTTCCATTTGATTTTTCCTCCTGCTATAAAGTTAGTTAAGTATAAAACAAATTTGTTTTTGTTGCAATGTATTAATAATTGCTGTCTTTGTTAATAAGATTATCATAAATGTCATCAACTGACTCTCTTATGCTTTTTCCATTAAGATTAAGTGTAATATCGGCATATTTACGATACAGATTTTTTCTATCTTCAAATATCTCGTCAATTGTTGTCTTTCCATTTGATACAACACCACGTTCTTTAAGGCTTCCTACTCGCTCTTCCAGCTCAATCTCGTCAACCTCAAGATATATAACAGTTCCGATATCTTTAAAATGCTCCATTGCCGTTTCTCCGTACACGGCACTTCCACCTGTTGCAATAACTGCATGTTCTGCATTTATTGTACAATTGACATCATTTTCTATTTTGATAAATCCATCGTCACCATATTTTTCAATAATTCTTTCAAGTGTTGTACCGTATTTTTCCTGAATTACAAGGTCAGAATCTATAAAACTGTATCCGAGCTTTTTTGCAAGAACTACACCAAGTGTGCTCTTTCCGCTGCCCGGCATTCCGATAAATATTATATTTTTCATTTTCTCTTCTCACAAAGTTCACGTAAATGTTTTAAGTCATCTATGCTGAAATTATATGCTGTATTACAGAAATGACACTTGACTTCTATAGGATTGCCTTCTTCTATCATCTGGTCAATCTCATCTTTGCCGACACTCATGATTGCCATTGCAACTCTCTCTTTTGAACAGTTGCAATAGAATTCTGTAGGCGTCTTATCCAGGATCTCAAGCCCCATATCCCCGAGAATATGCTCAAGGATTTCCTCCGGGGTCATTCCCTCTTCAAGAAGCTGTGTTACCGACTTTACTTCTTTTATACGTGCTTCAAGCTTTTCTATAGTCTCTTCCTTTGCATCCGGCATAAGCTGGATTATAAATCCACCCGCCTGTTCAACTGTATTGTCCTTATTCATGAGGACACCAAGACCTACTGATGAAGGCACCTGCTCGCTTGTTGCAAAATAATATGTCAGGTCGTCTGCAATCTCACTTGTAACAAGTATTGTATCTCCAACATAAGGCTCTCTTAATCCGATATCCTTTATAACACTTAACACGCCAAGTCCCAACGCACCCGCAATATCAAGTTTTCCGTCTTTTAACGGAAGCATTACCTGTGGATTGGCAACAAATCCCTTTACTCTTCCTTTTGAATCAGCAGTAACCGTCATCGCACCGATTGGACCATTACCTTTAATCTGTATTGTAACGACATCTGAGTCGTTTTTCATCATAGTTCCCATCATCGCACCGCCTGTGAGAAGTCTTCCAAGTGCAACAGTAGCAATCGGGCTCATCTCATGGTGCTGTCTTGCCGTCTCAACGACATTTCTGGTTGTTGCTGCAAACACCCGAATCTGTCCACCTGCTGCAATTCCTCTTACAATATAATCATTCATTCTTATTCCTCCGATTATACATCTTTATTTTCCATTTTAACGCTTAAATACAAAATATAATCTTTCGCTGTCATCTTTTGGTGCATCGTGTGAAAATGCATCATATGTGGCAGTGCATGTAAGTCCTGCCGCCTCTGCTGATGAAAGCACTTCTTCCATTGTAAAACCGTGCTGGCAGTGATTTTCTTCATATCTGTCAAAAGCTCCGTCTTCATTTAATACAAAAACTGCAAGATTGTATATATTATTACGCGTTTTTTCTTCGTAACAATTATCCCATATAAATGCTGAATCATCTCTATTCTGGGCATATGTATTATCACTTAATATATCTCTGAAAAAATGTATTGTCTTTAAATCAAATATAAAGACTCCGCCTTCTTCAAGTCCGTTATATACACATTCAAAAACACTTTTCAAATCATCGGCTGTTGTAATATAGTTCATTGAATCGCCGATGCTTACCATGGCATCAACTGTATAAGGAAGTGCAAAATCCCGCATGTCCTGATGTGTATATATTATCTCCTGATCATTGTCATATGTCTTTTCTGAGGCAATTGCCAGCATATCTTCTGACAAATCTATCCCGATACAGTCATATCCGTTACTGTCAAGTATTCTCGTAACTGTTCCTGTTCCACATCCAAGTTCTGCGATACACTGTCCTTTCTCTATACCATTTTCTTTTAAAAGTTCAATCAGATATTCACTCCACTCATCATATGGAATGTTATCCATATATTCATCATATACATAAGCAAATCCTGTATAAGCTTCCATAATTTTCTCCGTTCTTACTGACTCCCGCCACATTTTCATCTTATCTATATAATGTAACAATTTTTCTGAAAAAAAGCAATGTTTATTAAATTACCTTTTCCCTATTTCTTTAAATTTTAATTTATTATATAATAATTTTATATATAACTTTATTAACAGGGAACGTTCTATGAAACTAAAGAAACTAAAGTCAATTTTATTTAACCACCAGATTCAGGCTGCTGTATTCTTATTTTTATTTGTACTTATCACCATATCAGCCTGCATGCATATATCGCTTTTCAAAAGCTTCAAACCACAGTCATACAGTTCATCTGATAATATTGACGACTGTTATCTGTCCGGAGCCAGATATGTCAATGTTGACGCAGATACTTTATATTATACAGGATATGATTATATTGACCATGACCGTGTAAAAGGACATTACTATTACACTCTTGCTGATGACAGATGTACAATTTATCTTATTTCCACAAAATATTTTAATAAAGATAATGACATTCCTGTATCACTTGATGATGTCTCATTCAAAGCAGTTTTAAAGAAAAATGATACTTATCTTAAACCACTGCTCGAATATATGGCTATTGACTTAAACTGGAATTATTCAGGATTGTCATCACATACATCAGCGATAATGATAAGCCAGTATCATTACAGTCTTCCATTATATCTGTGCCTTCTTATAATTACATTTATTGGCATAATTTCATTAGTATTTTACATTGTTAAATATTTCAAAACACTTAAAAAGACGGTGAGGGAATAAATCCTGCACCGTCTTTTATCTCACTAAGACATTGTGGGTTATGCGTTCTTACCGCAGCAGTTCTTATATTTCTTGCCGCTTCCACATGGACATGGCTCATTTCTGCCAATCTTCTTTCCTTTGATAACTGTACCAGAGAGTTTCTGCTTCTTGTAAAGCTCTTTTCTCTTTGCTTCATCTAAAAGATTATCCCACTGTGGAAGTTCATATAACCAGTCAGCTTTTGCACCAACCATGTTGTAATAGAGTTTTTCCTTATCGTAATCAAGATTTACCTGTGTATCCTCTTCCATTGTCTCAATTGGATTAGGATTCTTTAAGCTGTCATTGATTCCGTCAAGAAATCCTGTCATAATTAAAACTTCAACATTAAATTTCTCTGCAAGTTCTTTAACTGTTCCTGATACAGGTTCGTCCGGTGTTGAAAGAATCTGCTCATAAATTCCTTTTTCAAGGTTAAAATAGTTACCCCAGAACTGTGTTGCCTGATTCTGGTTCATCTCTGTCTCGTATGCTAACTTTCTCCAAGTTTCAAGTAAAGCCATGTCTTTTGCTTCCTCTCGCTGTTTTTATTTAAAAATAACTGTTATAAATAGAACCATTCACATATGAATATGATGCTCCTGATGAATACAATCCTGTTCCTGACTGTTTAGCAACCTGTGCTGCCGCAGAGCCATAAATCATTGATGCACTCGCCTGAACGCTCTTTCCATATGAACCGGCTCCGGTAAATGCAGATTTAACTGCTGCCATTGATGAACCTTTAAATGTCTTCTCATCAATGCTCAACTTATTATCAGCACCAATCGAAATGCCCATTGAAGCAAGCACCGATTTATTAGCTTTAGTATAATTAACCATACTTGATGCTGTTCTTAAAACTGAGGAACTCTCAGAATTACCTGCACTGTCAACAAGAAGATTGTAATCTTTTACATATGATGAAACTGCCTTATAAATGGCATCTTTATCATATTCCTTTGTCTTGCTGCCATCCTCAGCTTTTATTTCCTTTTGTTTCCATAAATCGCTCTTATTTAATGTATCAATATCTTCGCTCACATTAGATGCATTATTACGTGTACTTACAGCATTGGTATCTGTTTTCTTAACATCAGTCTTTCCTGCTGTTATGCTTGAAACAGCATCTTTGTTGCCTGTTTTATTATAATAAGCATTAAGAAGCTTTTTATATGAGCCATTATGGATGCTTGATAATGTTGAATAATCAAGCCCGGAAAATATTGTGCTTCCATTACTTCTGTTTCCCAATGAAGAAAATAAAGTTGAAATAGAATTAGAAGTATACAAATTAAAACCTGACATATCAATTCCTCCTTGTCATAAACAAATACGGCGGCATTATCTGCCTCATGTCACGTTAATGCATATCCTAGTTATCCTGAAGTCTCTGAATCATCTCCCACATTGCCTCTGCAGAATTAAAATTCTCAGGAACAATGTCAACAGGTGTAATCTCAATATCAAATGTGTCATTAAGCTCACCAACGATTGATACGATATCAAAAGAATCGAGAATACCATCATCGATAAGTGTATCACATGTTTCAAAATCTACGTCTGCATTAACTTCTGTCAAAATGTCCATTAACTGATCCATTATAAAAATCCTGACCTTTCTTTCACTAAATTATATCGACCAAACAGGGTTTTATATTTACCCCTTTAGTATATCGAATTTAAAATATAACATCTTCCTGTGTTAGTCAAGCACATTTTTGAAAAATGAAAGTGAATTATATATTAATAATCTATTAAATAAGATCTTCTCTCGAATTAATCTTATCCGAAAATTTGAAATCACGGTATAAACTTGTTCCTTCTTTTTCGCTGTATGCTATAATCTTAGGCATTTTTCTGCTCAGGAACAGATAAATTCCCTCTGTAACAGAATATGCACCGATATTATAAAAAATAATCATATCGCCTGATTCCGGCTTTCCTATCGGAAGATTTTTTACAATTACATCAGCAACTGTACACAGTGAACCACATATTGTCCATTTTTCAGGTTCTGTGCCGTAATCTTTAGCACCATAGCCTGCCGCAGCTGTGCCGTCGGCTTTCACAAATGTATAAGCCGGAACTTTCATTGCCATTGTCTGTCCATAGTAATTAACGTGGTTAATTCCACCATCAATTATACAGTAGTTCTGGCCCTTGTTAGTCTTTGTATCAGCAACTGATGACACATATACTCCGCATGTTGCGGCAATATATCTACCCATCTCAAGTGTTATCTTGTATTTACTTTTAAGCGGTTTGAGATACTCGGCAAACTCTTTTAACATATCATACGAATTATTGAAAGCATCTTCGCCAAAATATGAAACAGGAAGTCCAGGTCCATATTCAAGTTCCCTTGCATTAAAACCATATTTTTCTTTTAACATATCACATATTCCGTCAAGCCATTCAAGTTCTTTTGTGATATGGTCAATTTTCTTTTTCTGCGTACCTGTATAACACTGGATTCCGTGTATATCAATATTAGGATAGTTTTCTCTGTGTGAGACGAGTCTTTCAACCTCAGCTTCGTCAAGTCCGAACTGGTTGCCGCTTGTAACTCTTAAAAGCACAGGTATTGTAATATTTCTTTTTGCCGCACATTCATTGAGAAGTTCAAACTGGCTTACTGACTCAACTGTATACATTCCTACACCGCCACAGTCGTCCATGACATGTTCTATATCATGCTTTTCCTTGTTGACACCGGAAAGAACTATGTCTGACATATTAATATTTTCACGCTCACATATTGAAAATTCGCCCGGCGAACACACCTCAAATTTCACATTAAGCTTTTTTGCCGCATCGAGTAGAAACGGATTAGCCTTCATGGCATAACATATTGTGACGCCATCTCCTACTATTCTCTTTATTGATGAAATTCTGTCTGCAAGCTCATCTTTATCAAATATATAAAGCGGTGTTGAATTTTCTTTTGCAAGCTGTGTTATTTTTTCTATACTAAGCATTTTCGCCTCCGATATAATTTTCAAGAAGAAGTTTTCTGTCAATCTTACCATTCTTTGTTATAGGCATTGATTCCACCTGGATAAATTCCTGTGGAATCATGAACTTTGGAAGTTTCTGCATAAGAACATGTGTAATAGTCTTTTTATCTGCAGCTCCCTCATAGAATCCAAGAATCTTATTTGCGTCCTGATGAAATATGCAGCATGCTCTTACGACATCATCCACTGCGTTGATTGCCATATCAATTTCACCAAGCTCTATTCTGTGTCCCATATGCTTAATCTGGAAATCTTTTCTTGATGAAAAGCACATAAGACCGTCATTGTTATAATATCCTAAGTCGCCCGTTCTATATATTATTTCATTATATTTGTTATTAAGAGGATTCTGAACAAATGCTGCATCTGTCTTTTCCGGATTGTTATAGTAACCCATTGTCACTGCTGTTCCTGAAACACAAATTTCACCTGTTGTACCCGGCTGTGATTCAGTGATAATATTATCGTCATCATCAAGCAGGAATACTCTCTCATTAGGAAATGCTTTACCCATAGGAAGTGTCTCGTCAAGTTCGTACTCCCTGTCAACTATATAATATGTGCAGTTACATGTGATTTCTGTAGGTCCGTATACATTAACAAACATCGCATCCGGATATGCTTTTCTCCAGAGATTAAGATGTTTTATCGGCATAACTTCACCTGAGAAAATTACTTTATTAATCTTTGACGGAACCTTGTACTCAAAGCCATTTAAAGTTGTAACTATACACAATGCCGAAACAGCCCATACAAGTGTTGTAACATTATTGTCATCAAGATAATCAAGAAGTTTTGTAGGAAATGAAAATAATTGTTTAGGTATAATCTGGATTGTTGCACCGCATTTTAATGTTGAATAAATATCTTTTACTGATACGTCAAAATCAAATGGTGCCTGATTGCCAATTATATCATTTTCACTGATGTTAAATGTATCTGTAAAGCAATCTATAAAGTCTATGACTGAACGGTGATTTACTATAACACCCTTAGGAACACCTGTTGAGCCTGATGTAAATATTGAATACAACGGGTCAATATCTAGAGCTTCACTTCTTATCTGTGCAAGTTTTTCGTTCTCTTCTTCTGTCACTTCATGTGTCATAAGCTCGTCAATATTAAGAACATGGCCATCAAAACCAAGCTTCGCCTGCTTCTTTGCTGATTTTTCATCAACGACCATAAGTTTTGCCTCAAGCGTCTCAAGAATCATATTGATTCTTTCTGCCGGCTGGCTTGGATCAAGGCAGACATAAAAACATCCTGCCATTACAGCTCCCATAAAAAGAGCAAGTGTATGACAGCTCTTGTCCATGTATACAGGAACTGCCTGTCTTCTTTCTGTGTAAGGAAGAAGCCCTGCCGCAATATTCCGTGCATTATTTACAAGTTCTGAATATGTCATGCTGCTTTTGTCATCAGCGACTGCCTTTTTATCAGGAAATCTTGCTGCTGAATTCTCGAGATATTCCAATACACTCTTTACCATTGTTTTTCTCCTATAATTATATTTAATATATAAAGTCTTTTATATTATTATTTTCTATGCTATTATTATATAAATTGATAATGATTAATTCATATCACGGAAAGGTTAATAAATATGAAAAAAATAAAACGAGGTGTTGCCCTTACCGCTGTTATTTTGTGGGGTGTCCTGATAATTGTCACACTTATAACTGCTTTTATCGACACGCAGACCGCAAGAACGCTTTTTAAAGGGCTTATATTTACAGATATCGTATTTCCCATTGTAATATATGCAATGATGCTTGTATACAAATATCTGTCAAAAAGATAATTCAAGACAGCGTTGACTTATTATCAACGCTGTCTTATTTTTATGACACCGGCCGTCGTCTGTCAATGCACAGTTTCCGACAGCTGACACCTGTCTTTTATCTTATCAGATTATTTAGAATAGCTGCTTTCTCTGTGAATAATCTCATGTCTTCCAGGACCATTTGAAACCATTGTAATTGGTGCTTCGATTTCCTCTTCAATTGCCTCGATATAGTTTCTGCATGCCTCTGGTAAATCTTCGTACTTTGTTATTCCACGAATATCACATTTCCAGCCCGGCATCACTTTCCATACCGGCTTTGCTTTCTCAAGCTGTGGTGTTGTAGGGAAATCTTTTGTAACTTTACCGTCAATTTCATATCCTACACACATTGGAATCTCATCAAGATATCCAAGTACATCTATTACTGTAAGAGCAACTTCTGTTGTACCCTGCATTCTTACACCGTAACGTGTTGCAACTGCATCAAACCATCCCATTCTTCTAGGACGACCTGTTGTAGCACCGAACTCGCCGCCGTCACCGCCGCGTCTTCTAAGTTCGTCTGCTTCGTCTCCAAATATTTCACTTACAAATGCACCAGCACCAACTGCTGATGAATATGCTTTAACTACTGTGACAACATCCTGAATTGATGCAGCCGGAACACCAGCTCCGATTGCACCATAAGGAGCAAGTGTTGAAGATGATGTAACCATTGGATAAATTCCGTGGTCAGGGTCTTTGAGTGAACCGAGCTGACCCTCAAGAAGAATCTTCTTTCCTTCTTTTAATGCTTTATTAAGATATGCAGATGTGTCTGTCACATATGGAGCTATCATTTCCTTGTACTCCATTAAAGTATTAAATATCTCATCCGGATTGAGAAGCGGCTTATGATATAAATGCTCAAGCATAACATTTTTGAGTGTGCATACGTTAGCTATTTTATCTTTAAGTTCATCCTCATTTCCAAATAATTCACATACCTGGAATCCGATTTTTGCATATTTATCTGAATAGAATGGTGCTATGCCTGACTTTGTTGAACCAAATGACTTTCCTGCAAGTCTTGCCTCCTCATATGTATCAAAATCAACATGATAAGGCATAAGAATCTGTGCCCTGTCTGATACAAGAATCTTAGGCATAGGTACATTTCTGTCTGTAAGGCTCTTTAATTCCTTGATAAGGTATGGAATATTAAGAGCAACGCCGTTGCCAATAATACTTGTTGTATGATTATAGAAAACGCCTGATGGCAGAAGATGAAGTGCGAATTTACCGTATTCATTGATAATGGTATGTCCTGCATTACTTCCTCCCTGAAATCTTACAATAATATCAGATTCCTCAGCAAGCATATCTGTAATCTTACCTTTACCTTCGTCACCCCAGTTAGCGCCAACGATAGCTTTTACCATATTTCCTCCATTCCGCTGACATTTATCTATATCAGCCTGCATATATATACTTAAATCCGGGTTTTACAACCACACTTTAGTATAATACCACATCTTTGGATTTGCAATCAATCATTATTATGTATATAATGAAAATAAATATATTTTTCTAATCATTCTATATACTTGAATTGGAGATTTTTGTAAGTGAAAAAAGCAAAAAGAAATATTTTAAAAATTATAATCCTGATTTCATCAGTCGCAGCTCTTATTTTTGTTGTTACTATGTATCTGGATTCATCAAAAGATAAAAATAAAAACGATGCCTCTGTTGTTGTATCTGCCACATCAGAAACTTCATCACAGGATTTTGATTATGTATACTCTGATAAACACGAATATACAACCGCGGCCGAAAGCAGCCGGAACATCCCATCAAAAATGCAGCTAGATGTTCCTTTCATCAGCCAGGAACCCGATCTTCCTACAGGATGTGAGATAACATCGCTCGCCGAGGTTCTTCATTTTTACGGCTTTAATGTTGACAAAGAGATTCTTGCAACCAATTACCTGCCGATGCGTGATACCGCTGATGCCGGATGCTTTATAGATTATTTTCTCGGTTCACCATGGGACGAACACGGAAGCGGATGTTTTGCACCAGCTATTGTAACTGCAGCAAATTCATTTTTAAAAAATAATAATTCAAATTTGACGGCTCATGTAATAAGTTACTCATCTGTACATTCACTTTTTGAATATGTTGCCGCAGGGAATCCGGTTATTGTGTGGACTTCATACGATTATTCTGTAAAAGACATCACTTACCGCGAAGTTCCCCTTTCTGACGGCGAGTATTTCTCATGGCCGTCATATGAACACTGTGTTGTTCTATCCGGATACAACCTTACAGACAGGACGGTAACTTTTGCCGACCCGACTTATGGAATTGTAACACATACAATAGATGAATTTACTGATTATTACCAGAAATTCTTTTATCAGGCTGCTGTAATCAAATAAGTTCAATATATTCAAATAAATTAATCGTTCCACTTCATCTGCCTGCATATGCCAAAATACCGCCACACCGGAAAACCAATCCGATATGGCGGTATATTTTGTAAAACGTCCTAAAAAATACTTCAGAAAAGTTTCAGTCTGAGAGCTGATGGGGGGAATTGGACCCCTGACCTCTTCATTACCAATGAAGTGCTCTGCCACTGAGCTACATCAGCAAGACAAAATCTATATTATTACAGCTTTTATCTTTTGTCAAGATATGCTGTTTGCCTTAGCTCTTATCCTCTGAATGGCATTATCTATTGATTTTGGAGTTTTTCCCAGAAGCATTGCAATCTGCCTGTAATCATTATCTTCCATATACAGCTGCAGCACCTGTTTTTCAAAGCTGCTAAGCCTGTCAAACAGCTTTTTTTTGAATGAATCACTGTACTCCCTGTCTATAAATAATTTTTCAGGATTCTGTTCTGATTCAGGTTTTAAAATATCAACAAGCCGTGTTTCATTATCTTCATCAGGATATGCCGGCATATCGAACGACACATATGTGTTTAACGGTATGTTTTTCTTTCTGTTTGAAACTGCCACGGCATTGATAAGCTGGCGGTTAATGCACATGCTTGCAAATGTCTTAAACGCAGCCTCCTTTGTATCATCATAATCCCTGACAGCTTTATAAAGCCCAATCATTCCCTCCTGAATAAGGTCATCACTGTCGCCTCCTGCCAGATACATGGCTTTTGCCTTTTTTCTGACTATATCTTTATACCGTTCAAATAGAACTTCTATTGCCGCTTCGTCACCTTTGCGGTATATATCAATCAATGTTTCATCACTGCATTTATTGAAATCCAATTCAGCCTCCATAAATCTGCTGCGGCATTATTTTGTCATTCTCTGTCGTACTATTTCATAAGCCAGCACTCCGGCTGCAACTGAAGCATTAAGTGAATCAATATCACCTTTCATAGGTATAGATGCAACAAAATCACATTTTTCCTTTACAAGCCTGCCAACGCCGCTTCCTTCATTACCTATTACAAGTCCTATAGGTCCTGTGAGATTAAGGTCGTACATTGTTGTTCCGTCCATATCTGCACACACAAACCACATTCCCTGTTTTTTCAAATCTTCTATTGTCTTTGAAATATTTGTCACTTTTGCAACAGGTGTATAGTTAATTGCACCCGCAGATGTCTTTGCAACTGTAGCCGTAAGTCCTACAGCTCTTCTTTTTGGTATAATTACACCATGTGCACCTGCCTGATTGGCAGTTCTTATTATCGCACCAAGATTATGCGGGTCTTCTATTTCATCCAAAATAAATATAAACGGAGCCTCGCCTTTATCTTTTGCAGCCTTTAATATATCTTCGACTTCTGCATATTCATATGCTGCCGCCTGTGCAACAACACCCTGATGGTGTCCTGTTCCGGCAAGCCTGTCAAGACGTTCCTTATCCACAAAATTAATTATAGTATCTGTCTTTTTAGCTTCTCTTATAATGCTTTTTACAGGACCATCCTGACAGCCATCAAGCACAAAAAGCTTATCAATTGTTTTTCCGGAACGAAATGCTTCAAGCACCGCATTACGTCCTTCTATTGTGAATTCTTTATATCTCATAAATCCTCCCTATTATGCGGATAAAATTCTTAATATTTTGCAGAAAGAATTCTATTTTTCCTTATCCAGCCCCGCTTTTATAAGCTGTATCATACGCTCATACTCACCTTCAAGGTACAGATATCCCATAAGAGCCTCAAAGCCTGTAGCTCTTCTGTAATCTGATATTGAAGCATTTTTTGCTGATGTATATGATTTTGCGTTACGACCTCTTTTGTATACCGCTTCTTCCGCCGGGCTTAACAGCGGCTCTATAATCCCTATCATTTCTGACTGTGACTGTGCCTTTACAATATTACTTGCAAAACGGTTGAGTTTATTAACCTGCATATTTCCCTTTGTATCTAAAAGATACGTTTTTATGACAAGGTCAAATATGCTGTCCCCGATGTATGCAAGAACAAGCGGTGAAAGCTGTGCCGGAGAAATTTCCTTTAATCCAAGCACATTTTTTATACTCTCAGTGAGATTTTGTGTCAGGCTCTCTTCCATCTTACACCTTCTCT
Organism: Lachnospira hominis (ex Liu et al. 2021); assembly: GCF_014287955.1. GTDB lineage: Bacteria > Bacillota > Clostridia > Lachnospirales > Lachnospiraceae > Lachnospira > Lachnospira hominis. Next base: position 208,751 of record NZ_JACOPD010000001.1, read on the forward strand.
TGTATCTTCAAGTACAATTCCTTTGGCAAGAAGTTCATCACGGATTTCATCGGCACGGGCAAAGTTTCTGTCTTTTCTTGCCTGCTGACGCTCTGCAATAAGTTTCTCAATATCCTCATCAAGAATTTCTTCTTTTTTCTCTACTTTAAGTCCTAAAACATCTGTAAGTGTTGTAATTTTCTTTATGAGTGTATCTATATATTCCTTTGTATTTTCAGCACTGCTGTTTGAGTTGGCAAATTTTACAATTTCAAAAACTGCAGAAATGGCATCTGCTGTGTTAAAATCATCATCCATTGCCTGTTCAAACTTGTCATACATCTCTTTAAGCGATGCAATCTTTTCTGCTTCATCTGCTGCCATGCTGCCTTCTTTTGCATTTTCAGATAAATGTTTGAGATTAGCTACTGCTGTAACAATTCTTTCAAGTCCGTTCTTTGCTGATTCCATCAAATCATGGCTGAAATTAATAGGATTGCGGTAATGTGCAGAGAGCATGAAAAATCTTAATACCTGAAGGTCATATTCTTTGCTTATGTCACGCACTGTAAAGAAATTACCGAGTGACTTTGACATTTTCTTATTGTCAATATTTAAAAATGCATTGTGCATCCAGTATTTTGCGAATTGTACTCCGTTTGCAGCTTCTGACTGTGCAATCTCATTTTCATGATGAGGAAATATAAGATCTTCACCACCTGCATGGATATCTATCTCATCTGCAAGATATTTCTTTGCCATAACTGAACATTCAATATGCCAGCCCGGTCTTCCGTCGCTCCAAGGTGACGGCCATGAAGGTTCACCTTCTTTTTTAGGTTTCCAGAGTACGAAATCAAGCGGATCTTCTTTTTCGTCCTCTCCTGCAACCTTTATATCTCTGTGTCCTGCCTCAAGGTCATCAATATTTTTCTTTGATAGCTTGCCATATCCTTCAAACTTTCTTGTTCTGTAATATACAGTACCATTGACATTGTAAGCATATCCCTTATCAATAAGTGTCTGAATCATATCAATCATGCCACCGATTTCCTGTGTAGCAAGAGGATGTGTTGTAGCAGGCTTGATATTCATGCCTTCCATATCTTTTTTACACTCAGCAATGTAACGTGTTGAAATTTCTTCTGCTGAAACACCTTCTTCATTGGCTTTCTTTATAATTTTATCATCAACATCCGTAAAATTAGATACATAATTCACTTCATATCCTTTATATTCAAGATATCTTCTTACTGTATCAAAGCAAATCATCGGTCTTGCGTTACCGATATGGATAAGATTGTAAACTGTAGGTCCGCAGACATACATTTTTACCTTATTTTTTTCAAGAGGTTCAAATTCTTCTTTTTTCTTTGTAAGTGTATTATAAATCTTCATATTTTCCTCCTAAATTTTATATGACATTTCCATCATGATATTTTTTCACTAAACGTCTTAGTTATTTGCTGTTAGCTTTTCTACACTCATTAAGTTTATCTTCAAGCTGTATAATTCTTTCTTTAAGTTCATCATTCTCTGTTTTTAATTCATCAATGTCATTCATTACTGGATCCGGTAAATCAACCTGGTCCAAATCATTTGCATCAGCAACCCTGACATCGTTAAGAACTACTATTCTTCCAGGCACACCGACAACCGTCGCATTATCCGGAACGTCTTTTAAAACAACTGAACCGGCACCTATCTTGCAGTTATTTCCAATTGTAACAGAACCTAATACTTTCGCTCCTGCTCCAATCATTACATTATTACCAACTGTAGGATGTCTTTTTCCCTGCTCTTTTCCTGTACCACCGAGTGTAACACCCTGATAAAGCGTTACATTATCACCAATGATTGCTGTTTCACCTATTACCACACCATGTCCGTGGTCAATGAAAAGTCCTTCACCAATCTGTGCTCCCGGATGAATTTCGATACCGGTCTGTCTTGCCGTTTTCTGTGATATTCTTCTTGCACGATAATAATGTTTTTTCAGGAAAAGCTTATGTGCCTTTCTGTATTTTAATATAGCTTTAAAACTTGGATAAAGAAACACCTCCATCGTTGATTTAATGGCAGGGTCTCTGTCCTTTATTACTGCTATTTCCTGTTTTACAAAATTTATAAATTTCATATCTGCTCCCGATTTTAATCTGATTTACTATTCTTGATACTTAGTGCATCCATTACATCCGGAACAACAGTTTTTCATATCCGCCTCACCATATATATAATTTGACACTGATGTCAAAGCACATATTGCCTGAGAAGATATGCCCTCACCGCTTCCTGTAAATCCAAGACCTTCTTCGGTTGTAGCTTTTACATTTATCTGATTTAATTGTATTCCAAGAACGCCCGCAATATTCTCTCTCATCTTCTGTATATGAGGAAGCATCTTAGGACGCTGTGCAATAATTGTTGCATCTATATTTTCTATTATATAATTATTCTCATTTAAAAGTCTTCCAACTTCTTTTAACAATTCAAGACTTGAAATACCTTTGTACTTGTCGTCTGTATCAGGAAAATGCTTTCCTATATCACCAAGTGCCGCAGCTCCGAGAAGTGCATCCATAATCGCATGAAGAAGCACATCCGCATCTGAATGTCCAAGGAGTCCTTTTTCATAAGGAATATCAACACCACCAAGTATGAGCTTTCTACCCTCAACCAACTTATGAACGTCATAACCCATTCCAACTCTCATGTGCCCGCTTCCTCCTTTATTTACAAACATCTTTTATTATTTCACATACCTTTTTTAAGTAAAACATATTTTTATTTATTTTACAAGCAATATCTGAACTTTATAGCTTTACAACTTTATAGCACATACAATGTCTGAACTTTGCAGCACATGTGCTGCCATAAAATGAACTATAGCAAAAAGAGCTCAGGCAACCGCCTGAACTCTTTTTAAATTAGTAGCGAGAGAGGGATTTGAACCCACGACACCACGGGTATGAACCGTGTGCTCTAGCCAACTGAGCTATCTCGCCATATTAAATTAAGTAACTATGGGACCTACAGGGCTCGAACCTGTGACCCTCTGCTTGTAAGGCAGATGCTCTCCCAGCTGAGCTAAGATCCCATGTCATGCACTCCGTACAAGCGGTTTGCTTTGCTTGCTCTCGCGAACTTGCTTTGCTATTGTAATATATAAATTCGAGGTTGTCAAGCATAATTTTAAACTTTTTTCAATTTTTTTCATTTTTCGATTTTGGGTTCTTTTTTCACGGCAGCCGGGACCAAATTCATGCTTTTATAATTCCTGTCTTTATTTGTCAAATCTTCTTCTGACGGATTATCCGAGAACTATACGTATAAGTTCCTTATCAAGCATAATTGTACGATTCCATGGATTAATTATTATGCCTTCTATTCCTTCTGCATTTATAGCTGACTCGAACATTTTTTCTATGTCTGCCATAAATGTTGACATTACACTGCCACTACCTTTTAATTCTTCATCAAAACTTGTAAACGCCATCCACCAGCATTTTCCGTCGTCCGTCTTAACTGACTGTATATTAAGATTGTTATCTCCCACCGATGGCTCTACTGCTACTATCAGCTGACCGGCTTCTCTCATGCGGCGTCTAATTACAGTAAGTGTGTGTGCAAGCATTTCCTGCGTTGTTTCCTGCTGGAGTGCTGCAACAGCTTCTTCTATTTTCTCATTTCCCAAAAGTCCCTTGTCTGTCTTATTTTTATTATCCACAATTAACCTCACTTTGTAAAATTAATTTTGCCGGACGTAAACTGCGTCCGGCAAAATCATATGCTATGAGAATATGTATATATTAAACATTAATCTCAGCTGTCATTCCGAGTTCTTCTTTATTAGCATCAAGAATAGGATTGATAATTTCTGCAAGATATTCTTCAACCTGCTCTTTTGAACGTCCTACATACTTTGAAGGATCAAGTTTAGCTTTAAGTTCATCAAGTGTTACACCAAACATTGGATCTGCCGCAATAAGTTCAAGAAGATTATTTTCAAGACCTTCCTGCTTAACTCTCTTTCCTGCTTCCATAGAAAGCTCACGGATTCTTTCGTGGAGTTCCTGTCTGTCTCCGCCGGCCTTAACTGCATCCATCATAATATTTTCTGTTGCCATAAATGGAAGTTCTGACATAAGTCTTCTGTTAATAACCTTCTCGTATACAACAAGTCCGTCAACAACATTAAGATATAAATCAAGAATACCATCAACTGCGAGGAATCCTTCCGGAACTGACATTCTCTTATTTGCTGAATCATCAAGCGTTCTCTCAAACCACTGTGTTGATGATACGATAGCCGGATTAAGTGCATCTGCAATTACAAAATCTGCAAGTGATGCCATTCTTTCGCTTCTCATCGGATTACGTTTATAAGCCATAGCTGATGAACCAATCTGTGATTTTTCAAATGGTTCCTCAACTTCTTTTAAGTGCTGTAAAAGTCTGATATCGTTAGAGAACTTATGTGCACTCGCTGCAATTCCTGCAAGTACATTGAGAACTCTTGTATCTACTTTTCTTGAATATGTCTGTCCCGATACAGGAACACACTTGTCAAATCCCATCTTTTGTGCAATCTTTCCATCTATCTGACGGATTTTAGTATGATCTCCATTGAACAATTCAAGGAAAGAGGCCTGTGTACCTGTTGTACCTTTACATCCTAAAAGCTTCATTGTTGAAAGTATATAATCAACATCCTCTAAATCCATAACAAGTTCATTAAGCCAGAGTGTTGCACGCTTGCCTACTGTTGTCGGCTGTGCCGGCTGGAAATGTGTAAATGCAAGTGTAGGAAGTGCCTTATATTTATCTGCAAACTTAGAAAGTTCACCGATTACATTTATAAGTTTTTTACGAACAAGCTTCAATGCCTCTGTCATAACAATAATATCTGTATTATCACCAACATAACATGAAGTTGCTCCAAGATGGATAATTCCTTTTGCCTTAGGACACTGAAGTCCATATGCATATACGTGTGACATTACATCATGTCTTACTTCTTTTTCACGCTTTTTTGCATCTTCGTAATTGATATTGTCTTTGTTAGCCTTGAGTTCCTCAATCTGCTCGTCTGTAATATCAAGTCCGAGTTCCTTTTCTGTCTCAGCCAGTGCAATCCAAAGTTTTCTCCATGTCTTAAACTTCATATCAGGCGAAAAAATATACTGCATTTCTTTGCTCGCATATCTTTCCGCAAGAGGTGTCTGGTATCTGTCATTCATGCTCAAATCCGCCTTTCGTATATTAAATTTATTGCTTTTGCCATTGTAACATACATAAACTGCTATTTCAAGTAAACTACTTTGCAGCCATGCACCTCATATATTAAATTATTTCTGATTAAAAATAAGCGTCATACACGTTACATACAAAATTTATGTATCAGATTTGTCAAAAGTTTTTCTGTAAATTAAATAATTTATGACACACTTTTACCTTGAATTTATCTTTAAATAAATATATTCTACAGATAAGTTATTAAATGTATTTTTATATAACCGCACTTTAATTTTTATTTTGTATACAATATTTTTTCTGAGGTGATAAGATTATGCTTTTTAAAAACCCTGTTATTCCGGGATACAATCCCGACCCAAGCATCTGCCGCGTTGGCGATGATTTTTATCTTGTTAATTCAACATTTGAATTCTTCCCCGGTGTACCGATATATCACAGTCGCAATCTTGTAAACTGGGAACTTACCGGATACTGCCTTAACAGACGTTCGCAGCTTGAACTTGAAGGCTGCCGCAATTCCGGTGGTATATATGCACCTACAATAAGGTACCACAAAGGAATGTTTTATATGATAACAACTAATGTTACCGATAAAGGAAACTTTGTTGTTCATACAGACGATATAAACAAAGACTGGTCCGACCCTGCATGGATTGACCAGGGTGGTATAGACCCATCACTTTTCTGGGATGATGATGACTGCTGTTATTACTGTTCAACCGGTAATCTTGACGGTGTAAGAGGTATTGTTGCATTTAAAATCAATCCGATGACGGGCGAAATTCTTTCCGACAAGCACCTTATAAGCACTGGCTGCGGCGGTCAATGTGCAGAAGGTCCACATATCTACAAAAAAGACGGCTGGTATTACCTGATGATTGCGGAAGGCGGAACAGAATATGCTCACCGCGAAACAATACAGCGTTCAAAAAATGTATTCGGTCCTTATACACCATGTCCACACAATCCTATTATTTCTCATAAAGAGTATAAAAAATCCGAAATTCAGGCTACCGGACATGCTGACCTTGTTGAAGATGCAAACGGAAACTGGTGGCTTGTATTCCTCGGAATAAGACGCTTCAGCCATGCACTTCTTCACAATCTCGGCCGTGAAACCTTTCTTGCACCTGTCACATGGAATGAAGACGGATGGCCTGTTGTCGGATACAACGGAAACGGAACTATTGAGCTTGTAATGGATGCACCTCTTCCGGGCATAAATGAGCCGGAGACAATTGCTAATACAATAACAGACGATGCAACAGGCAGACCATTTTTACATGCAGACCACAGCGTCAATATTGACTTCCACAATGATACTCTTGACAAACGCCTGCAGTTCACAAGAAATCCTGATATGTCTCATTATATTTATGACAGTAAAAACGGATGTCTCACGCTTAAAGGTACTGATATAACATTGAATGAACCAGGTAAATCCCCGACTGTTCTTTCATTTAAGCAGCCGGAATTTACAACATCACTTAAAGCTGTATTAAAAATAAAAGACAGTACAGCAAAACGATTCGGTGTTGCTGCCTACTATAACAACGATTATCACTATGAAATATATGTTGGCAGCGATGAAAATGGAAAATATGTCGGATTTTATAAACATATACACGACATGGGTGCAGAACTTGCACATATTCCTATATCTAAAGAAGAGGAAAATCTCAATCTTCTTGTAAAAATAGATACTGACCGCGAAAAATATACTTTTTCTTATGCCCTTGCTGATACAACGAATCTCAATGCAAAAATTGCCTACCATGAAATCGGGTCGGGACTTAATGCCGGACTCAGCACGGAGGGTACACGTACAATGACTTTTACAGGAACATTATTTTCACTTTTTGCCGAAAACGGTAAAGGTACATTTGAAACCGGTGTTGCACTCACCATAAACCCTGATGTTGATTACAAACTGTAATATGCTAAACATAACATATTGAATTATTTTCACCGCAGACATTAAATGTGTCTGCGGTATTTTTTGTTTCGCCAAAAATCAGCCTTTTATTCTTTCATATCAATATCATTCCGTATCTTTTTTATCTGTTCATACCAATCTTGTACTTCTCCTTCATTTTTTGAATTTAAAAATACAATTTTTCCACCACCTGTTATTTTAAGGATGGGTTCATATCCGTCAAATATGAAAAGCATACACTTTCCTGTATCAGAACCTTTATAATAACCTATATCATACGTATCAGTTGAACCTCCGTTTACGCGGTAAAAACTTTCACCGGGCAATTTATCAAGCAATTCAATATTCTCAATATTATCTGCGTCCACCTGATATTTATAACCTGCCGCCGATACTTTCATTTTTTCTGATGAAATATCCACATTCATCTTCACATTAGAAAACGGAAGCAACACAACCAGCGTAAACACTATAGATGCTATTATAACTATATAAAGTCCTCCACATATAAATCTTGCTTTGGAATTAGCCAGATTGAATGAATAATTACCATCAAACATACGATTCTTCACAAGAATATGATTATCGTTCGGATTATAATAATATCCTGTTTTCCAATATTCATCATCATCTACATAAACCGGTTTCATATCTGACGACAGAAGTTCTTTTTTCTTTTTTATCAGAATCAGATACGCCGCCACAAGAAATATTGTTGAAAGTGTCTGAATAGTTATATACAGCATCATCGACATAAAAGATACTTCCCTGTTTATCATATACAATATTGTAAATAACAGAAATGCTGCGGCATTGCACATGCTTAATGATATAAAGCCCTCATTGAAATACTTCCTTGACAGATTCATGACAGCCTTGTTTATATCAGTATCTTCACTGTAAACCGTGGTATTTCTTTTATTAACATATATATTTAAAATCATACATATTAAAGAAATTGATATTGCAGCTAATGCGAAAATCAACCCTTCACTTCTGCTGTATGATTTATTAATCATAAACGGGATTGTCATTATAAATTCTGACACAATCGTAATAATGTGATATATTTTATTTGACTTAAAACTGCGTTCATCTGCCGAAAGCGATGTATCCACATAAATCATCTGCGTGTTCTTATTTATCCACCCGTTCTGAATCTTTATTTTATATAATCTGCGGTGTGCCGAATTAAGAATGTACATGTATCCTATCATATATGTACACATCCATACCGTCCATATTATAACTGACGCAGCTTCCCAGAAAAAGACCGGTATGCACAATAAAACCGATAACAGCATGTTAATATTCTGGAATATCTTCTGCCTTTTTACCTCTTTTTCCATGAATGGCCTGACTATCTCACTATCTTTTTCTTCTGGCGGAATATGCACTCCAAGATACATTCCCTGTGTATATTCATATTCTGAAAAAACTGTAAATCTGCAAATAAGTGTTATCATAAGCCCGGAAAACAAAAACATCATAAATAATACTATACTCATACCTTACCTGCTTTCTCACGCCTGTAGCGGCTGTGGATTCATCTTTGAATAAATAATTTCACACATTTTCATAAATTCACTCTTATCCATTCCGTTAATACTTGCCTCAGCAGATAAAAGCTCCAGCTCCGATTCAAGCTTTTCACGAAATTCCTTATTCATGGTAATGTTACGTGCAACCATCGCCCCCTGCCGTCTGTCAGTCTGTATATACCCTTCCGCTTTAAGAATCTGGTACGTCTTATTGACCGTCATCGTATTAACTCCCGCATCCGACGCAAGCTGTCTTACCGTCGGCAGCCGCTCTCCCTCTTTCAGTTCTCCGTGTCCGATTCCCATAACTATCTGATTACGAAGCTGTACATATATCGGAACCGTACTGTTCATATCTAACTTTAATATCATAATTTTCTCCTCACATATTTTGTATTGCTTGTATTACATATACTAATACAATCATTTTAAAATGTCAATATATTCAATGTGTTCTTCGCATCGGGTATACCAAATGATGAAAGCGGCAGCATCGGATTTTTTTCTGACATCTGTTATCCTCACATAGTGTAATATATCGAATTCATCCGGGAGCGACTACATATAATTCCATATATAATGCCTCCATCAGATATATTTTAATACTTTAACAATTCGTTAAATATCTCAACTGCGTATCTGTCCGTCATTCCCGAAATATAATCAATTATTGCCTGAGCATATATTTCTTTTGTCTCTATATTTCCATAAATCTTTTTATTTTTGTACTTTTCATTATCACCCTGTATATTGGAATATACTTTGATATGTTTGTAAAAATCACCTGCAAGCATAGGATATGCTTCTTTCATGCAATCTATATTATCAAGGCTTTTATAAGGATTACAAACATCATATGTCTTCATCAGTGTATTAAAAATACTTCTTATAACCAATGCAACATAGTCACGGTAAACTTTGAATTTTTCATTGTTATAAATTGCTGTATAATTAAAATCTTTTATTTCTTTAAGCATTTTATTATATTTATCACTCAGCCTGATTCCCTGTTGAGGCGAGCTGTTCCCGCATATGCTTGTTATAAAATTATGGATTATAACTGTCGTATTTATCGTTTCAACACCATACTTTTGTGAAATCTTTGCCAGCTCATCAATCTCTTTTTCACCAATAAAATTAATCCGGACTGCATCTTCTATATCTCTTCCGAGATATGCAATTTTATCGGAAACTTTTACAACGCAGCCCTCCCATGTATACGCCTGAAACTGTCCCGGTTCGCAAAATGTATCCAGATCTATTTTTTCTTTTCTTGGAAAGATACCGTTCTCATCAACCTCTCCGCAATGTGAAATTATACCGTCCCGGACTGCATACGTAAGGTCAAGATTTTTCAGCTCGCTCTTATCGTCTTCAAGCAGTTCAATATTGTCTATTATTCTAAGACTGTTTCTTTCATGCCAGAATCTATCCATTCCAAAGTCTTTTCGTATTCTCGTTAACTCAACTTCTCCTTCATGTCCAAAAGGTGCATGTCCCAAATCGTGCCCCATTGCTATTGCTCTTGTGAGGTCAACATTCAATCCGAGAAACTTTGCAATAGTACAGCTCACCGACTCAACATGCTGTACATGTTCCATTCGTGTGCATATATGGTCATTGTCAATATTAAAAAACACCTGAGTCTTATGCTTTAATCTTCTGTATGCAAGTGAATGTAATATACGTGTATAATCTCTCTCATATTCTGAACGTATGTCACTTTTCCGATGATACAACTGTGTTTCACGCTCTATATGATTCTCCCAGTCAGGATTATTATCATCAGAAGCATATCTGCTAAATAAGTTTCTTGTCATGCATGTACCTCCGTTTCTAATATTTTCTGTGTTTTAATATATATTTTATATTATAATACCACTGCTAATAATATTTGTCAAAAAATTTATATAAATAACGACATTAAATCTTTTAAATTCAAAAAACATGTAAAAAAACAGTAATAATTTTTCAAAAAACATTTTATAATCAATATACAATTTTACTTCAATAAAATTACAAGTTATCAGAATGGAGGTAATTATGACAGAGTATATTTTACTTGATGAAGATTTTAAGGATTTTCCTATTGGTGAATTCCCATATGACAAAAATCATTCGGCAATGGGCGAATATCATTTTATCCACTATCCCGGATATTATGGAAAATGGTATGACCCCGTGTGTAACCACACTTATAACGGACAGGGTGCATCATGGGTTATTACTGAATATAATGGAAAACATTATATGGAACAGATGCGCATCCGCAATGACAAGCCACACCGCACTTTTCCGATGCTTACAAGCGGAGACCGGTTCTGGCGGGATTACACTATAACTGCAGGCGTGCGTATGTTCACAACAAAATGGGGCAATGCAGGTATCGGATTTTGCTGTCAGAATTCAGCAAATCTTCTTGTTCTCGTTTTTGAAGAGCATGAATTAAGGCTTGAATACCGCCACAAAGAAGAAGTTACTATTATCGCTTCAGTGCCTTTTGATTACAACTGTGATGACACTTATGTACTCAAAGCCGATATTAAAGGAAGCCACATTATATGTAGTGTTGATGATAAAGTATATTTTGACCTTGATACAGAATATGCTGCACAAGGTGGAAAAGTTGCCATTACTGCAACTATACCCGCACAATTTGGCTTTGTAAATGTTACAACTTCTGAAAGCACTGCTGCATCTATTGACGCAGCAAGAAATGCCTATAAAGCTGAATGTGAAAAAGCACAGGCTAAATATCCTAAGATGAAGCTTCTTAAAAAAATCGACCTCAAAGGCTGTGGCACAGGCAGACAACTCCGTTTTGGACATCTTCTTGGCAATGGTGAGTACCAGATGGTTATGGCACAGTGCCAGAAACGTGTAAACCGTGATGCTTACGGAACGATAAGCTGTCTCACTGCATTCGACCTTGACGGAAATATATTATGGCAGCATGGCGAACCAACAGATAACCACGACATCGGAACGATATCTGCCGATATGCCTATGCAGATATATGACATTGATGGTGATGGTTTTGATGAAGTTATCACCGCCAAGAATTTTGAAGTCTTAATTCTTGACGGAAGAACCGGTGAAGTTAAAAAACGGGCTAAAACGCCTTTCTCTACGTCTGAAGAAGACGGAACTATTATAGGTGTTCCTGATAAAATATATGCATTTGACAGAATTAATCCTGACGGCATGCGTATATGCAATTTCCGTGGTCTTGAAAAACCACGCGATATTCTTATTAAGGACCGTTATTGCAGAGTTTATGCCCTAAATGATAACCTTGAGGTTATGTGGCATTTCCAGAGCGATAAAAATACGGGACATTTTCCTTTTGCAATCGATATTAATGGTGATGGACACGATGAGCTTTTAGTCGGTTATAACATGCTTGACTGCCACGGAAATAAAATGTGGACAATGCCTGTCAAAGAAGACCATATTGATGAGATTGTTCCGGGCAGATTTGAATCCGGTCCGCATAAGGGCACTAAATTTTTTGCCTGCGTTGCCGGAAAAGAAGGTTTCCTGATAAGTGATTTTAATGGAAATCTTCTTAAAAAGGATGGCATCGGTCATGCACAGCGTGTCAGTCTCGCCAATTATCTCCCGAACCGCCCAGGATATGAAATGGTTGTTGTTAATTTCTGGGGACATCAGGGAATTATATATTTCTATGACAGCGAAGGCAATCAGCTGTGGGAAATGGAAAATGAACTTAACGGCAATCTCTTAACTCCTGTCAATTGGACTGGCGACGGTCAGGACTTTATCCTGCTCAATGCCGATATTGAGCGAGGCGGCATGATTGACGGAAACGGTATTCAGGTCGTCAGATTTCCTGATGACGGACATCCTACCCTGTGTGCCGAGGCTGTAAATCTTTACGGTGACGCCCGCGACGAAATTGTCACATGGGATTATGACTCTATGTACATATACACACAGGATGACGCACCTAAGGATGACGTATATGCACCATTTAAGTATCCTGATTATAATGCTTCCAATTACCGTGGTGAGTATTCTTATAAGGAGAAATGGTGGTAAACCAAAAAAAATCAGGGCTGGCAATCATATTTGACTGCCAGCCCTACTTTTATTGACCAGAAATACAAAACACAGCTGTTATAATGCCACCCCCTGGAACTTTTCCCATTGTATATACCAAATGCTGATTAATATAAATCAGGCCAATACCGATCAAGCATTCTATACATATTTTCCCTTCCAACCGGGTTTGCTGTATGGATTTCCACTGGATAAAATGTTTCTCTTTCCGCCAGATAATCAAGAAGCTTTATTGCATCGCCGCCATCATAAGCATAATCGCCTAAATCATGGTCCAAATCCAGAACTTCTATTTCTTCTCCATTCTGCTCACACTCTTCTATTAAATCAATTGCCTCATTGACAGATTTAGTGGTTTCATATCCGTCAGGTGCAACCCTTAAATCATCTAACCAAATTTTCATATGTACCTCGGTAAATTAATGATTATTAATTATACCACAGTTCATAAAAAATAGGCATCGCCTATTTTTTATCGCAGTATCATTCTCTCCCTGTTGGATTTGAAAATGTATATGTACTCTTCTGATATATCCACTTGTTTCTAAAATAATTTACAAATGCGATTTCAAAATTTTTATTTTAAAATTTCTATAATTGCGTGTTCAACTTGATGCTCTTTTATTTTGTCAATGATTATATGCATATTTTCTATTTCTAATTCTATTTTTGTATCCCCATCCTTTGGTACCATACCAAATTTTTGAAATACAAATCCAGTAAATGTGTCACAATCTTCTTCTGTAAACGTAACGCCTATAGCGTCTTCAATATCACTTAATCGTATATTTCCTTTCACTTCCCACTTGTCATCACTTATTCTTATAATAACAGTTTCTTCTTCCAACGATATTGGTTCAATATCGTTTAAATCGCCAACAATTTCTTCTAATAAATCAAAAAGAGTCACTATTCCAACCATTCCACCATACTCATCTAATACAATCGCCATAGATTGCTTCGATTGTTTCATATTTTTAAAAAGCACATCTGCTTTTGTAGTTTCCATAACGAAATATGGTGCAGAAATTGCAGAATCTATAACCATATCCTTACTTTTTTCTTTTAATCTAAAATAGTCTTTTGCATTTAAAATACCAATAACATGATCTATCGAATCTCCACAGACAGGATAAAGGGTATGTCGTGTATTATGAATTGTTTCATCCCACTCCTTCACATCATCAGACATCCATAATATTGTCACATCTGTTCGATGTGTAGCAATCGTGCCAGACATAATATCATTAAATTCAAAAACTTTCTGAATAAATTCTTTTTCTTGATGATCTATTGTTCCTTTTTCACTTCCTGCATCAACAAGCATACGTATTTCTTCTTCACTTACCTGGTCTTCCGCTTCATTTGGATCAACACCACAAACCCTCAAGACAATATTGGTTGATATTGAAAGAAATGAAACAATTGGCTTAAATAAGATAGAGATTCCCATAACCAATCCTGAAATCCTCAGTGCAAGTTCTTCCGATTTTTTCATTGCGATTCTCTTTGGAACTAATTCGCCAAAAACCAACGTGAAATATGATAAAATCAATGTAATCAATATAACAGCTATGGTATCTAAAGTAGAACGTGGAATATTCACTCCTATTCCTACGACCCAATCAACTAAAGGTTCTGAGAAATTATCTGCTGCAAAAGCACTTCCTAAAAATCCCGACAACGTAATTGCAACCTGAATTGTCGCAAGAAATCGTGCTGGCTCTTGTGTTAATCGTACTAATCTCTTTGCCCGGCCATTACCTTGTTCTGCCATTCGTTCTAGTTTTGTTTCATTCATTGATAAAACAGCAATCTCTGCACTCGCAAAAATCGCGTTTAATATAATTAAAATAATCTGTACTAATAAAAGAATAAAAATTGATGTACTCACAAATAAAACCTTTCTACAATAAAATTATCTAAATATCACACTTTATAAAAGCAACAAAAGACATGGTCTATGTTCCGAATACATAGTCCATGCCTTGAGATATATAAATAAAAATTCTATTGAATTGGTTCGCATCAGAATCATTATCACTTTCGTCCAAGTTAAACATTCCTCCTTAAATAATATTTTGTAAAGTATAACAAAAAGTCCTCACATAGTCAATCTAAAAGCTGTAAACATTGTGTTAATTTTATGTAAAACATAAAATCCTATCTCTTTGAGAGCGTTTGTATATCCTGAAAAGCCCAGAAATAGGGAATTTACGGTTGACATTGCTGCATATGTGTTGTATACGGTTGGCTGCCCACACATTCCCAGGACTACTCATTACTTTAACAAAGAAAGGTCTAATACTATGAAAATACATTTTGCTTACTATAACCAGTACAAGAACGGAATTGATATTGCTTTTGCTGATAATACACTTCTATTCTTATCCTGTGCTGAAGCTGAAAAGAATCTCCATACTACACCTAACTCTCAAAGGCTTATTGATAACCTTGCAATTGATAATCCACTAATGTATGCTGCACTTGCTCTCGATTGCGAGTTGCAGGCATGGGCTGATGCTATGGATACACACTGGAATCCCTATTAAATTACTCTATAATCATTTATTTTTTGAATGCAGGATTATTGGCAAGTTCCAATAATCCTTGCAATTTTTGTGGTTCCTTAATTATATCCGTCATCACACTAAACATCGCTGCATTACTTTGCTGCTTTTCATTGCTTTCTAAAGCATTTTTATGTTCAATCTGCATTATTTCAATTTTATGTTTATGCTCCTGCTCACATTTTTCAGTTTCAAGCTGATGTTTTTCTTTTAATGATTCAATATCCACTTCATGTTGCTTCATTAACTTTTCTATTTCATGCTTATTACTTTCTTGTAATGTTGCGATTTCTGCTTTGGCTTTTTTATTTGCTGTCAAATAAGAAATAATCCCTGTTATGATAGCTGGTACACATGAGACCAATAATGTATTTAATATTTCTTCCAAATCTTTTTACACCTCCAGTTCTTCAACACTCACCTCATAAGTTAGATTTAAACTATATGAAGATTTATTTCATATCGCTAACAAATTACTAAAGTTTATTTTATAGTTGCCTCTATTCTATTCTTCAATCGCAAAGGAATATCTTTTTCATCTTCCCACATAATTGTATTAATCTGTGCAATATCAAAATGTAATTCAACACCCTTTTTGCATAACTGAATTACTGTTTTTCCCAATCCCATTGCATATCCTTCTTCAAAATACGCCCCATTATTTCTATGTGTTAGGTCAACAACAACAAATCTACTCTTATTAATTCTACTTAATAACTCTGGCGTTATAAAACCATTATGTTCAACTTCATCGATAAATATCGCGTGATATCCTGCTTCAAAAATTCCTTCTCGTATTGCTTCTCTTAATTTTAGAGTTTCACTTCCAAATCTCATTGCTACTAATACATCTTTTCCATCATTATCTCTTTGTTGTAATTGATCTATCCTATCATAGCCCTTAGGGGTAATAGAAATCTCTCCATAATAACTATCCGCTCTTGAAACATCACCATTTATACAATTTATTCCCTTGACATATCCTATTTCAAACAAATAAGATGTCATATATAGCGCTTGCTTTACTAATTCTTTATCTTCCACAGTTTCTCTATTGTCTGATTTAAACCTTCTAACAAACATACAACTTAGAAGTGATGGAATATCAAGTTTAATTTCCTGTCCAACAAATTCTGTCAATTCATTTAATTTAATCAAAATCATATCAATTTTTTGAGAAAAACTTTTTGGAAACCACAATGAAATAATTTTCTGATCCATATGGACTGGCATTTCTGCAATATTATTATCATTTCTAAATTCCACTGTATATGTATCACACCATTCTCTTGATTTTGTAGAATAATACCTGTGTTCAACTCTACCCTGCTGATTTCTGAATCCCTCATAAAACAAAAATGGTGCTAATTCATTATAATCTAATTCTTCATATGCATTATTCTCCATTGAGTATTCATACCGTCCACAAACTGGACATTCATAAAAAACTGCGGTAGGATCATAACATACTTGCTTAAATATTCCTCTCTTGCCGCATACCGGACACTGTTCCATAGCATTCATAATTTCTCACCTTTAATAGATTATTAACCTATGCTTTCTTACAAATATTCAAAGTATTTTATTTATTTGAATTATTCATCTGTTTCCTCAACAAGTATAATTCCAGATGATTGTTCTCTATTGTCAAAATTATTAATATAATATGCCAATATTTCCATTCTATTTTTTACTCTTTTGAATGAATGCCCCCCTTTAGATATCAGTGCCAGCAATCTATACTCTTCTATTACAGTATTTGAATAACCAGAAAAAGCTTTCATTACGCTATCTGCTTTTGCTGAACTAAATGCTGACAATTTTTCATTTATGGCATCTAATGCTTTTAATTTGTTTTTACAATCAGTTTTAAAATCAACCAATCTCAGAACTATTAAAAGCAATAAAAATTTCATTGCTCTTGCATTACATGAAATATAATTTACAGGTATAGATTCATCATCAGCTATTTCATTTAATGTCTCAATCAAATAATTTACACTTTTTATCGTATCATCATTTAAGTCCTTACAGCTATCTAGGAATTTCATAACTTCCTTGTCAGTCACGCCAAAACCTATTTGACCATCTATTAATCCTACAATACTATAGAAAACGCGATCAAACTGCTTCCTTTTATTTTGAAACGCTAACTTTGATAATAAAATTTCCTTCTTTTCAATCTGATTCAAATACTTTTCAAGCTCTGTATCTGGTATCGAATTAAGTAATTCTCCTGCCCTAAGTCTTTCTTGATTCTGCAAGTAACGAAAATACTCTGTTATCTCATCATCAGATGCATTTGTTATATTTGTAATAGATATATTATATGCTAAAATATTATCTTGTATTGCCTCAGGAAGTTGCTTAAATGAAATAGATATTTTGCCTTTATTATGCATTCTTTTTTTTAGCCTATTTAATTTTTCATCCGTATCTTCCCCCATATATTCTATAATGTATTCTATAATATCTTTAGATATATCACTTTGAATAACATACTCGTTTTCAATAAATTTATATATTGTAGTCAATCTTTGTTGTCCATCTACAACCTCTTGCATAGCTCCTTTTTCATTTTTTTCAGTACGTACTCTTAAGCTCACATTTCCAATAGGATAGCTTTTAATGATACTATATAATAATTTATCTTTAAAATCCGAACTCCATATATATCCCCTTTGATAATTAGGTTGAAGATCAATACCATCTCTTTTATTTATATTCCTAATTTGATTCAATATCGTCTGGATTGGTCTTGAATCATACGAAAAAGCCATAACAAGTGCCATAAAATACCTCCTAATATTATTCTTATAGTTAAGATAACACTATCCAAAGCTTTTTTCAATAGACTCTATCGTTTTTTTTATTATTCCTTGTTTTTTTTCGTCATACATCAATGACTCTATTTAGTGTCATAAATATAAGATAATAAACAAATATATATTATAAAAGCACTCCAGAAATCAATCCTGAAGTGCAATTAAACCAAATTAACATATAAATAACAATGCCACTTATGAAATTATTCTAAATCTCCTGTCCATTATACATACCAATTTCTCTCACAATACTATTCTCATACCATTCTTTAGGTGACCCGTCCGTTTTATAAGCTGCATCTAACATTTTGTATATCTGTGGATACTTAACATCAAATCTTAGTAATGTTTTAAGCTCTGTAGTCTGTATAGGAAGAATTTTCATTCCTGTAATATACTTAGTTCCTGCGTTATTATAATACTCCATAAACCTTCTAGCCCGGAAATCTGATATTACATTATTATTTAAAAATGTTGTAATAAACACGCAATATGCTTCATCTTCTGGATGTGCCAGACAATAATCTCCCAAATGTCTTGATACTGGCTCCATTTCCATTCTTCGCTGATTCTTTTTATCCGCAAGTGTAGCTTCTATTAACAATGTATGCTTAGGATATTCATATGTCATTTCATACTTCCATACTATATCAGCTTCTCCGCCTCCAGCATGAGTCTTCGGTAATAAATCTGCTTCTAATGATAAATTCATATATTCAAGAACATCACCTTTTCGTTCGCTGATTATATACCATGCTATACCAAGTACATATTCAAATATTGTAGGAATATCCGCATTGTCTGTAACTATGCTTCTTATTTCATCGTCATTTCTGCTTTCAAAATCATCAAGCAGTCTAATAATAGTATTTTTATCAAACTTGTCATCTATAAGCTTATTAAATCTTGTGTAACGCTCATCTTTTATAACCTTCTGAGCCATCTCTTTATTGGCTACGCTGGTACCTAGAGCACATCCTAATTTTTGATATAAAATATTTATATCTATATCAAAGAATGAATCTATATCTTTAAGCTTTGAATTTTGGGGTAATAACTCTGTCTGTTCAAAAGCTATATTTAACAGATTTCCTGCTATAATCTCAATATAGCATTGTGGAAGTACATCCAGTTTTACCTTATTATCCTCAAACAAAACGATATCTGTTATTTTGAAATATCTTCTATTCAAATCAAAGTAATCTGATAATGTTGCTCTAGCCTTAAAAGTATGCACCACCTTAAAAAATTCTTCATTAAACTGTTCTTCTGTTGTTACCTGTAATATAGGAACAGTATTAAGTACAGATAGCCCCTCTCTTGAAATTACACTTCGTGCACTACTGTTGAAGAAATATTTTCTCCAAGCTCCTCCAACCTTACTATTGGTTAATTTCTTTGTAGCTTCATAAAATTCTAATGCAAGATTATCTTTTGAAAATACAATCTTTTTTAATAAGGAATATAAGGTATAATATGGCTTGTCATATTTTGCACTTTTTCTATTGATTCCAACGTTACATATCAATTCTTCTGAGATAGGTTCTGTTTTCAACAAATTCAACGCCTGTTTATAATTATCTTTTTCCATCAAAACGGATAAAATAATATCATCAAAATCTTTCTCGCCAGTCTCGCGATAGTTCTTTATACTCTTAACTATATTTTTTGTAGTATGCTCATCCACACATAATGGTAATAGATATGTAAACTCATCATTTGTGAGATAACCTAATTCATTTACAGCATACAGAAATACGACAAAGGGTCTTACGATTTTTCCCTCTACAACATTTGATGTTTTTAACATCTGTTTGAAATATAAAAAGCTGTCCTTCGGAATTTCCAAAAAATTATCCGCTGAAAAATCTGCTGAATCAGTGATTCTTAACAGTTCTAATCCTGCTTCTGTTATGTTACGCTCATCATCTAGAAGTCCTATATCTCTTAATCCTGATGTTTTTTCTCTTGCATCTTTATCTGGAAGAGCAGCATCTCCTTTTACAAAGTTATTTTCTTTCAAAAAATTGTAATATTCTGCTTGAAACTTTTTATTATTTCCCCACTTCTTGTTTTTATTTTCTTCCAACTCTCTGAATTGCCTCAGTAAATGCAATTGTTTTTCTATACTCAGATTAAAGTTGTCAGTACGATAGCTTGTTGTACCAATAGCCCAGCAATAACTTTTAAATCCAATCTTTTTTGCCATAAAATATCTCCTCTAATCAATAGTTTACTACTAACACTTCCTTAGTTATTCCATCCTTTTTTGTATGATAATTTGAGTTGGTATAATCATAATTCAATGGAATAGCTTTAAATTTCTTATTTTGATTAATCCATTCCGAAAGTATTACATTTTTCTTACCCTTACTTTCCAATACATTAGATAAGGCAAATCTAATCCCCTTTTTATCAAGCTCTTCAAGATAATTCAGCAAATCTTTTTCATCATTTTCTGTCCATCCGGCTTGTTCATTATAAGTTGCACATGTTATCAAATAAGGAGGATCAGCATAGAAAAAACTTTTATCTGTGTAGTCTTCCATACTTACATTCCTAAAGTCATCTGTTGTAAACCTATAATCTCCACTCTTAACTCTATCAATAAATGCTTCCAGCTTTCCCTGCATCTTAGAGTTAAAATCCCTTTTGCCAACAGGTAAATTAAACTCTCCTTTCCTGTTGAATCGTAATTGATTATTAAATGAATATACGATTAACAAATATAACATTAAATAATACTCATTATCTTTGCTGGCTTTTTTATTAAAATCACCTCTAAGTTTATTGTAACCGGCTTTATTATATTCACCTAATCCCTTTGAGCTTTCGCAATTATAAAAATCATATCCATTCTTACTTACTAGCGATAATCCGTATTTGTCTATACTTTTATATATCCAATCAAATATCTCTTCTTTCGTTAATCGTCTAAATGTATCCAATAACCCCATAAGATATTCATTACTATCATTAAACAAAACTTTGTTGCAATCTACATTTATCCCAACATTACAACCACCACAAAACAAATCTACAACCTGATCTGCATCTTTCGGAAACAATGGAAGAATTTGTGAAAGCAATTTATACTTTCCGCCTGTATAATTCAATGCTGATGGAATAACTTCTTTTTTTTCATTATTACATATGCACAAAAATAATCTTTCCTGATTTGCCTGTATGTCTGACTTTCCAGTAGAAAATGCTTTGTAATCTTCCGAGAAAACTTTTACTTTTCCCTTTTTACTTAAAATTTTCATAATGTCATCATCACTTATTTTGGCATTAGATCTGTCATTTCCTTTATTTGACATATTATTATATGAGAGCAAAATATACTTTGCATGAATTGAATCAATAAGATTTTCAAATGCTACCGTTGCCTTTTGAGTACAATAATCGCTTTTTAAAGCTGTTCTGTCCATTTTCCTAGCAACACCAAATACCTCTGGCTTTTCCCATCTGGCTACATTTTCCAATAGATGATACGCATCACAATACTGTCTTGAATTATATGGTGGATCAATATAGATTAAATCCGCTTCTATTTCTGGTGCTAATTCGTTTGTATCCATATTATAACAAACATTATTCTCATTAACATCAGGTTCTGGTTGTGGAACATACAATTCCAAATGTTTTTCAAACTCCACTCCCTGCCTGTAGGCATCATAATGTCCACATGTATTAGCAATCTTATCCATTGCATACAACAATGATGTTATTAGTAAAGCTCTCTCCCTTGCGTTAATATACCCCAAATTAAATTTATCTTCTATATCCTGCCTAATAAATCCTATTTTTCTACAATCATCCAAAGAAAAATAAGTATTTGAAAAATTATCACTCATATAATTATCTTCAGTAATTTCCAAATTGTTATATTGTGTAATAATTTTTATAACTTTCTCTTCTGAATAATGTTCACTACTAAACCATGCAACATGGCATATGTAATTACTATACATAATGTCATTCGTAATAATCTTCTTATCAATAAAAGCAGAGGCAACAGCACCTGTTCCTGCAAAAATATCTGCTACTGTATTTATATTTTTACATTCATTTTCAACTACTCCTGTAATAAACGGAAGTAACTTATATTTATTACCCAAATATCTGCGATTATTTATTTTAGTTGTTTTATATTCTTTTGGTGCATCTTTAGGCTCATCTGAACTATCCGCTTTGTTTTTCTTTATATATTCACTAAGTTTTTGGTATGCTTCTTCATTCCATATAACTCTGCCATTATCATTTATCTCAACTTCAACTACGCCATTATCTTTAAGATAATATAAATATGATCTAGAAATGTCTAATTTTTTTGCTAATTGTGTTGCTGAATAACTCATAATTTCATCTCCATTTTATGCAACATATTTTATCCCTTATTGGACACTTTTTTTATTAATTATACCATTATCTCTCTATTTTTCAATATATATATTAGAGAATAGTCTAAAAAATGGATGCTATTTTTACATTTAATCTATGTAAAATTAGCATCCATTTATACTTCAAATAAACACCAAATGTCTGTAATTGGACAAAAAAATCTCTGCAAGTCAATGTTGACAAGGGTTTCAAGTGTTCTAATTATATTTATCTTAATAACCATGTAGTGGAATACAAATATTATTATGAAGATATTTAAATTCTGCTGGTGTTGATTATTAGAAAATTGATTTTTATTTTTGGTGTGGCTACTGTATGTCTACAATGTGGCAACTATTCAAAAAAATGCTTATTTTTTAATTTTTGGTATAAAAAAAGCCCCGAAAAATCGGGGCTTTTTGAAATATCAATTTTCTTCTTATTATCTCTTTGAGAACTGTGGAGCACGACGAGCTGCTTTGAGACCGTATTTCTTTCTTTCCTTCATTCTTGGATCTCTTGTTAAGAAACCTGCCTTCTTGAGTGCTGGACGATATTCGTCTGAATCAACCTCAAGGAGAGCTCTTGAAATACCATGTCTGATAGCACCAGCCTGACCTGTGTATCCGCCACCGTGTACGTTTACGATAACATCAAACTTATCAGCTGTCTCTGTGAGTGTTAATGGCTGCTTAACAACAACCTTTAATGTCTCAAGACCAAAATACTCATCAAGACTTCTCTTATTTATAGTAATTGTACCGTTACCTGGTACTAAATATACTCTAGCGATACTGCTTTTTCTTCTACCTGTTCCGTAGAACTTTGCGTTTGCTTTCTTAGCCACTGTTATTTCCTCCTTATATGTCCAAAATTAAAACTTTAATACTTCTGGCTTCTGAGCTGCCTGATCATGATCAGGACCAGCGTAAACGTGAAGTTTTGTGTACATCTGTCTTCCTAAAGGTCCCTTTGGAAGCATACCCTTAACAGCGAGTTCGATAACTCTTTCAGGCTTCTTATCCATCATTTCTCTGAGTGTTGTCTCTTTCATACCACCAACATACTCTGAGTGATTGTAATAAATCTTCTGATCTAACTTCTTACCTGTAAGCTGAACCTTCTCAGCATTGATAACGATAACGTTGTCACCACAATCCATAGATGGTGTATATGTTGGCTTGTTCTTGCCTCTTAATACAGCAGCAACCTGTGATGCTAAACGACCTAATGTATAATCTGCAGCATCAACAACATACCATTTTCTTTCGATGCTTGATGCAGTAGCCATATAAGTTTTCATTGGTTTTCCTCCTGAAATATTGCTTTAAATGCATACTTAATTATTTAGATAAATATATTTGTTAATGACTTTACAGATGCTTTTCCGGGGCATTGGTGAAGCATGCAAAATCATATTAACCTGATTCAGGGCGTACTTTTCCACGCCACATTTAAAGATTATATAACACGATACCACGCGTGTCAATATTTATTTATCAGATTTTTTGCATTCCGGGAGGTTATCCACAAAATCATAAAAATTTTCATGATAATCAACAAAACACTTTTTTCAATGTTGATTTTCAACTTCCATGTCGTCACCGTCAACATAATCTATATTCATAAGTGTCAACCCCTGCGGTGGAGCTGTCTGTCCTGCTTCACAGCGGTTTTTTGCTTCAAGCATTAAGTCTATATCCTGCGGTGTTATTTTGCCTTTTCCAGCCTTTACAAGCGTTCCTGCGATTATTCTTATCATATTATACAAAAATCCGTTTCCCGAAACCCTGATAACTATACACGCTTCATCCTCAGTCCGCACATCTACAGAATAAATCGTTCTTACAGTAGACTCCGCCTGTGTTTTTACACAGCAGAAACTCTTAAAATCATGCTCTCCTACCAGCCTTTGTGCTGCACTCTGCATTGCATTTACATCAAGAGGCTCTTTTACATGCCAGCTGTAATTTCTAAACTGTGGAATCGGAAATCTTGTATTTAATATCCTGTACTCATACGTTTTTACAGTATTACAGTGTCTTGGGTGAAATTCCGGTGAAACTTCGCGTGACTCAACAACACTCACATCTTCAGGAAGATGTGTATTGATTGCATATGCCCAGCGGTCACCCGGAATTCCAGAAGCCGTATCAAATACAGCGACATTTCCCAGACCATGTACACCTGCATCCGTTCTGCTTGCACCGATAACGTGAACTTTCTCTCCTGTCACTTTATTAATCGCATTATCAAGAACCTGTTCTATTGTCGAAGCATTAGGCTGTATCTGCCATCCGCTGTAATTACAGCCATCATACGCTACTGTCAGTTTTATACGTCTCATAAATAACCTCATTTGCCGCGATGATTTTTTCAATACCAAAAATTCACCGCGGCTTAATTAAAACATATTTATTATAATTATTAATTCCAATTTTTATATAATTCTTCCACCTAAAAATATATTAAGTGCTATCATTGCACACAGATATGCTGCAAGTACACCATATGCAATTCTGTCATTTTTCTTATATTTAAGCGGTTTCATTTTTGTACGCCCCTCTGAACCATGATAACATCTTGCTTCCATAGCCATTGCAAGTTCATTGGCACGTCTGAAAGCTGATATAAATAATGGCACAAGTACAGGTATCATTGCTTTTGCACGTTTAACAAGATTTCCATTTTCAAAATCAGCACCTCTTGCCATCTGTGCTTTCATTATCTTGTCCGTCTCCTCGATAAGAATCGGTATAAATCTTAATGCTATTGACATCATCATCGCTATTTCATGGACAGGAACTTTTATAACTTTTAAAAATCCAAGACTCTTTTCAAGTCCGTCGGTAAGATTGTTCGGCGTTGTCGTAAGTGTCATAAGTGATGAGCCCATAATAAGGTACATAAGTCTTATAACCATAAATACCGCCTGATAAATACCTTCTTTTGTGATTTTTAATTTCCACAGTCTTACAACCACTTCTCCATCTGTCAGGAACAGATTAAATGCTGCAGAAAATATTATAAGAATAAGTACCGCTTTAAGACCTTTTACAATGAATTTCAGCGGAACATTTGAAAGCTTGATTATTACGGCAAGAAATGCTGTAACCGCAAGATACATCCATACACTTTTACCTAAGAACAGTGAAATAATAAATACTAATGTTCCCATAAGTTTTACTCTTGGGTCAAGCTCATGTATAACAGACTTTGTCTGATAATATTGTCCTATTGTAATATCCCTTATCATATTTTTCCTTTCAGCCGGAGTTATGCTTTCAACATTATTTCCAGCTTATTTCTTTCCCAATGCTTTAAGTATTGATGTTTTTGCTTCTTCTATCGTTATTGCACTCACGTCAACATCAAATCCTGCATTTTTCAAATCATTCATTATATATGTAACCTGCGGTGCCGCAAGTCCAATCTTCTCAAGCTCTTTGTAATGTGCAAATACTTCTTTTGGTGTTCCGTTATACATAAGTATTCCATCATTCATAACCATAATTCTGTCAACGTATTTTGCAACATCTTCCATGCTGTGTGAAACAAGGATTACTGTAATGCCTGTTTCTTTCTGAAGCTTTTTGACACAGTCAAGAATATCATCTCTTCCTTTAGGGTCAAGACCGGCAGTCGGCTCATCTAATATGAGAACCTCCGGTTTCATAGCAAGAACTCCGGCTATTGCAACTCTTCTTTTCTGACCGCCTGACAAATCAAACGGCGACTGGTAGTAAAGAGATTCATCAAGTCCAACAAGGCGAAGTGCTTCAAATGCTCTAAGTTCTGTCTCTGCTCTGTCAAGGCCAAGATTTTTAGGACCAAAACATACATCTTTGAAAATATCAGTCTCGAAAAGCTGATGCTCAGGATACTGGAAAACAAGACCGACTTTGCTTCTCAATTTTCTCATATCAAAATCTTTGTCATATATATCTTCACCGTCATAATATATAGCACCTGAAGTTGCTTTTACAAGTCCGTTCAAATGCTGTATAAATGTTGATTTACCTGAACCTGTATGACCGATAAGTCCGATAAATTCACCTTTTTCTATAACGCAGCTTACTTCTTTTAATGCCTGCCTTTCAAATCCGGTTCCTATTTCATATGTATAGCTTATTTTATCAACTATAATTGACATATTAATCTCCATTCTGCATAACAAGTCGTTTTAATGCAAGCGTAAATTCTTCCTTTGTGAGTATCCCGTCAGGAAGTGGCACACCAGCTTTCTTTAACTCATATGCAAGTTCTGTTACCTGCGGCACATCAAGTCTTAATTCCTTTAGATGCTCAACATTTGAAAATATCTGCCGCGGAGTTCCCTCCATCATGATTTTTCCAGCATCCATAACAAACACTCTGTCTGCATCTATTACTTCTTCCATATAATGAGTTATAAGAATAATTGTCACGTTTTCTTTTTCATTAAGTTCATGAAGTACCGATATCACTTCTTTTCGTCCGGATGGGTCAAGCATTGCTGTCGGTTCATCAAGTATAATGCACTTTGGTTTCATCGCAACGATACCTGCAATTGCAACTCTCTGCTTCTGCCCTCCTGAAAGTTTATTTGGTGAAGCTTTTCTGAAACTGTACATGCCAACTGCCTGAAGGCTGTCAGCTACTCTCTGCCATATCTCATCTGTAGGCACACCTATATTTTCAGGGCCAAAGCCCACTTCTTCCTCTACTAATGTACAAATAATCTGATTATCGGGATTCTGGAATACCATTCCGGCAGTCTGTCTTATATCAAGGATTTTATCATCTTCCTTTGTATCCATGCCATCTACCCACACCGTACCTTCCGTTGGTGATACAAGTGCATTAAAATGCTTTGCAAGTGTTGATTTGCCTGAACCATTATGTCCAAGTACAGCTATAAACTGCCCTGCCTGCAAATCGATGTTGACATGATCTACTGCTGTTGTAATTCCCTCTACATTTCCCTCTTCGTCTCGTCTTATATATTCAAATGTTAAATCCTTTGTCTTAACAATTCCCATAATTCATTTCCATTTCATTTATATCAATACAGTCTTTGACATAATAATCTTATAATATATTTTATAACTATGAAAAAAACGTGGATATTGAGTTAAACAATATCCACGCATTTAAAAGTCCGCTAATTTTATCTCATAGGAAGAACTCTCCTTATGACTGGGGACTTCCAATTCATTATACTAACTCAAGGAGAACTTCCATTGCTGCATCGCCTTTTCTTAAACCGATTTTAACGATTCTTGTATAGCCACCCTTACGGTCAGCATACTTAGGAGCGATTTCATCAAACATTTTATTTGTAAGATCAACAACTTTTGTGTTCTTCTTTCTTCCAGCTGCTTCAGCAGGAACTTCTGTTACTTTGTAAAGAACCTTATCCATCTGCTTTCTTGCATGAAGTCTTGAAGGTAAATCTTTCTTGATTTCCTTTTCTACTGTCTCATATACAGTAACTTTCTTGCCATCAACAACTTCTTTAACTCTCTTGCCGTTGGCATCCTTCTTAGGAACCTTTGCAGAAACTTTAACTGTCTCGAAGTTATCTTTTTCTTTGATTGCAAGTGTTATAAGCTTTTCAGCCTGCTTCTTTACTTCTTTTGCTCTTGCCTCAGTTGTAACAATCTTACCATTCTCAATAAGAGCTGTAACCTGTCCTCTGAGTAATGCTTTTCTCTGGCTTGAATTTCTACCAAGCTTTCTATACTTTGCCATTTAATTTAACCTCCATTTGTAACGCACATACATGCGCTTATGGACTTACTGTATGTGTGTTTAAATCTACAAATCTACTATCGTGTGTATGTAACACACCTATTTATTTATTAGTCCTCGTTTGGACTAAGGCTTAAATTTAACTCTTTAAGTTTAAGAAGTACCTCATCAAGAGACTTCTTACCAAGATTACGAACCTTCATCATGTCATCAGGTGTCTTATTGCAAAGCTGTTCAACAGTATTGATACCTGCTCTCTTAAGACAGTTGAATGAACGAACTGATAATTCAAGGTCTTCAATGCTCATAGAGAGTACCTTGCTTGATTCGTCTTCCTGTGCAACAACCATAACCTCAGCGTTTGCAGCATTTTCTGATAAGTTGATAAATACTTTGAGATGTTCACTTAAAACTTTAGCTGCAAGGCTTAAAGCCTCATCAGGAGTAATTGTTCCGTTAGTAAATATATCAAGAGTAAGCTTATCAAAATCTGTATCCTGGCCTACACGAGTGTTCTGTACGGCCATATTTACACGCTCTACAGGAGTGTAAATAGAATCTACAGCGATAACACCGGCTGGCATATCCTCATGCTTATTCTTTTCAGAACTTACATAACCTCTGCCGTTTGTGATTGTAAGCTCCATAGAGAGCTTGCAGTCAGCACCGCCATTTAAATGTGCAATAACAAGGTCCGGGTTAACAATTTCAATATCAGGATCAACCTTGATATCTGATGCTTTAACCACGCCTTCTCCAGCGAAGTCAATATGAGCAGTAATCGGCTCGACTGAGTTGCTGTTATTCTTAATAGCAAGCTTCTTGATGTTTAAGATAATCTCTGTAACGTCTTCTTTAACGCCAGGAATTGAACTGAACTCATGAAGCACACCATCAATCTTAACACTGCTTACAGCAGTACCAACTAATGATGAAAGCATGATTCTTCTGAGTGAGTTACCCAGAGTTAAACCATAGCCTCTCTCAAGTGGTTCTACTACAAATTTGCCATATTTTCCATCTTCTGACTCTTCAGTCATCTCAATCTTTGGCATATTGAAATTAAAATCTGCATCAACCATGTATAGCCCCTCCTTTTATGGGTTAATTTGAGTTTACTCTTTAATTACTTAGAATATAACTCGACGATAAGCATTTCATCAACTGGAACGTCGATAATATCTCTTGTAGGGATAGCCTTAACTGTACCCTTAAGAGCTTCGCTGTCAGCTTCAAGCCATTCTGGAACAAGTCTTCCATTTGTAGCTTCAAGAATTTCTTTATATCTTGCTGATGACTTAGACTTTTCTCTGATTTCGATTACGTCTCCAGCCTTAACAAGGTATGAAGGAATATTGATGCACTTACCATTTACTAATACATGCTTATGATCAACAATCTGTCTTGCTTCTCTTCTAGTTCTGGCTAAACCCATTCTGAAGATTACATTGTCAAGTCTGAGCTCAAGCATAACCATGAGGTTTTCACCAGTCATACCCTTCTGCTTCTCAGCCTTCTTATAATAGTTACGGAAAGGCTTCTCTAATACACCGTAGATAAACTTAGCCTTCTGCTTCTCACGAAGCTGCATACCATACTCGCTAATCTTTCTTCCGGCATTCTTTGCCTTTCTGTTTGACTTCTTATCTATACCTAAATAAATAGGATCTAAATTAAGAGATCTGCATCTCTTAAGCACTGGTGTTCTATTAACTGCCATCTTAAATTCTACCTCCTAATTAAACTCTTCTACGCTTTGGTGGACGACAACCATTATGTGGAACTGGTGTAACATCCTTGATACTTGTAACCTCAAGTCCGCAAGCAGAAAGTGCACGAATTGCAGCTTCTCTACCAGAACCTGGGCCCTTTACCATAACGTCAACAGACTTTAATCCGTGAATTAAAGCAGCCTTTGTTGCAGTCTCAGCTGCCATCTGTGCTGCATAAGGAGTTGATTTCTTAGAACCTCTGAAACCAAGACCGCCGGCACTTGCCCATGATAAAGCATTGCCTTCTGCATCTGTTAATGTAACGATTGTATTGTTAAAAGAAGACTGAATATGAGCCTGTCCTCTTTCTACGTTTTTCTTAACGCGCTTCTTTGTCACTTTTTTTGTAACTTTTTGAGCCATTTCTAAACTAACCTCCTATATTAAAAGTCTACCTTATTACTTCTTCTTATTTGCAACTGTCTTCTTTGGACCCTTACATGTTCTAGCATTAGTCTTTGTCTTCTGACCTCTGCAAGGAAGACCTTTTCTATGACGGATTCCTCTGTAGCATCCGATTTCCTTTAATCTCTTGATGTTCATGGCAACTTCTCTTCTTAAGTCACCTTCTACAAGATTTTCTGTATCTGCATCAATAACCTTAGCAATTCTTGCAACTTCTTCGTCAGTTAAATCCTTAACACGTGTGTCTGGATTAACCTCTGCCTCTGCAAGAATCTTAGATGCTCTAACTCTGCCTATACCATAGACATAAGTAAGACCGATTTCAATTCTTTTTTCTCTTGGTAAGTCTACACCTGAAATACGAGCCATGTGTTCTTTAACCTCCGTTAATCAATGTATAAATAATAATTAAAATGAAATGTTGCAGTCCGACTAACAAAACGCAGCTCGTCACAAAATGTGCCGCCTGAAATGTGTGCGCTGCCACTCTTCCCGCATATATAAAATAGTGATTGAACCGTACAACTTAGCCGTGTGGTTCATCACTGCAGCCGCATAACTAAACATCTTTCCTTATTCAAAATAAAATCACAGGAAAGATTATTGTAACAAATAAAATATATTGTACCTGAAATATATTCTATCTGTAAACACACAAACATGAGAAGTATCACTACTTCTCCCATAAACTATAAATTAGCCCTGTCTCTGTTTGTGCTTTGGGTTCTCACAGATAATTCTGATAGCACCCTTTCTCTTAATGACTTTGCACTTTTCACAAATTGGTTTTACTGATGATCTAACCTTCACTGCAAAAGCCTCCTTTCAGACAAGTTCGTTTGATATTATAGCACAACATAAATTTTAATTGCAAGGTAATTTTGAAAATTTTTTCAAAAATTTTTGCTGTGCAGTAATACTGTTATCATGTTTCTTATTTATCTCTCCAGATAATTCTGCCCTTGCTAAGGTCATATGGAGAGAGCTCAATTGTAACTTTATCACCAGGTAAGATACGAATGTAGTTCATTCTTAACTTGCCACTTATATGTGCAAGCACCTGATGACCATTTTCAAGTTCTACCTGAAACATAGCATTTGGAAGTTTTTCCACAACAGTTCCTTCAATTTCAATTACATCTGATTTTGACATTTATTGTCCTCCTTCATATTAGAAATATATTCTTTAATTGCTCTTTTAATATCTTCATTATGCAATTCTTTTTGTGTCTCGAGTTTTTCTGCAATAAGTGCATCTGCACGTTTTACGGGCTGGATATGTTTTAATTTCTTCTTCTTTGGATTCTCAACTTTTTTGAGTTTTCCGTCTGAAAGATATACATACCCCGGCTCTTCACCTACTATTATATAAATTTCTGTTTTGTCATGTCCTGCAAGGGACCTTGCAAAACAGCCGGTCATTTTATTTCCCATAACAGACCTCCATTATTCTTTGACCAGTGAAAGAATCTCCGGTCCATTTTTTGTTACCAGCACAGTATTTTCATAATGTGCTGTAAGTGAATGGTCTGTTGTAACCATTGTCCAGTCATCATCAAGGCATCTCACTTTCCAGTCTCCCATGGCTACCATAGGTTCAATAGCAAGTGTCATTCCCTCATAAAGCTTTATTCCTCTTCTTTCCTGTCGGAAATTTGGAATTTCAGGGTCTTCATGAAGTTTTGTTCCAATGCCGTGACCGACTAAATCACGGATTACTCCATAACCGTGCTTTTCGTTGTAATCTGCAATAGCATTTGATATTTCGTGTAAATGACAGCCTTCTTTTGCAAATTTGATGCCTTCAAAAAAGCTCTGTCTTGTGACTTCTATCAGCTGTGCCGCTTCATCGCTTATCTGTCCGACTCCAACCGTACGGGCTGCATCTGACTGATAACCTTTATATATCACACCGGCATCAAGACTGACAATATCGCCTTCCTTTACAATCCTTTTCTTAGACGGAATTCCGTGAACTACCTCATCATTTATCGAAACACATATTGAAGCAGGATAGCCGCCATAACCAAGAAACGAAGGGACACAGTCAAAACTTCTTATCATGTCCTCGCCCATCTTGTCGATGTGCCATGTTGACATTCCGGGCTTAATCTCTTTTGTAAGATTATTAAGCACTGTACCAAGAATTTTGCCTGCCTCTCTCATCAATTCAATTTCTCTGTGTGATTTTACCGAAACTGCCATGACTTCACTACTTTCCCAATATTTTTACAATATCTTCGAATACTTCTTCCATGTCTTTTGTTCCATCAACTTCAGCCAATACATTCTTCTTTGCGTAGAAGTCAATTAATGGCTGTGTCTGTTCATGGTATACACTGAGTCTGTTCTTAACTGTTTCCGGCTTGTCGTCATCTCTTAAAATAAGCTTTTCGCCGCAGACATCACAGATTCCTTCTACCTTTGTAGGGTTATATTTAATATGGTATGTTGCACCACATCCTACACATGCTCTTCTTCCTGACATTCTGTTTATAATATTTTCATCAGGAACTTCAACATTGATTGCAAAATCAACAGCCTCACCCTTAGCAGTAAGTGCTGCATCAAGTGCCTCTGCCTGTGGAATTGTCCTTGGGAAACCATCAAGCACATATCCGTTTTCACAATCAGGCTGTTTAAATCTATCCATTATAAGGTCGAGTGTAAGTTCATCCGGAACAAGCTCTCCCTTATCCATATAAGCTTTAGCCTTCTGACCAAGCTCTGTATTGTTTTTAATATTAGCTCTGAAAATATCTCCTGTTGAGATATGTGGGATTTTGTATTCAGCCGCAATCTTTTTGGCCTGTGTACCTTTACCGGCACCAGGTGCTCCTAACATTATAATCTTCATAAGTCTCTCCATTCCTGTAGAATTTAAACGCAATATACACAAACGACTCGCCCGGAAAATATCCCAGGCAAGTCCCTCATGTCTATATCTTTACTCGCTTAAAAATCCTCTGTAGTTACGATTTACCATCATTGACTCAATCTGTTTCATTGTTTCAAGAACAACACCAACAATAATGATGATAGATGTTCCACCAAATGATACACTTGCATTGAAAAAGCCTGTGCACATAATCGGGATTAACGCTACAATCATAAGACCAACAGCGCCAATAAATACGATATAATTTAATATTTTATTTAAATACTCGCTTGTAGAACGGCCAGGTGTAATACCAGGAACAACTCCACCAGCTTTCTTTAAGTTATCTGCAATCTGTACAGGATTAAATGTAATCGATGTATAGAAATAAGCAAATACTACTACCAGTATGATGTAAAGTAAAAGGCCTATAGAATACTTAGGCATCTGTACTCTGCACCAATATGACTGGCTTAAATACTTTGTCCACTCATATGAGTTACTTGTAAACAACTGAACGATGATTACAGGGAACTGCATAATTGATGAAGCAAAGATAATTGGCATAACACCAGCTGTATTTACCTTTAAAGGAATATTTGTAGCCTGACCACCAATTGTCTTTCTTCCTGCAACTTTCTGTGAATACTGTACCGGTATTCTGCGTTCGCCATCCTGTAATATTACAACAAGAACGACTACTGCGATTACTATAGCAGCAATGATTACTGCAACTGTAACGCCCCTTGCAATACTCTTATTAGCAACAAATGTGCTGTAAAGTGTCACAAAATCACTTGGCATACCTGAAATAATATTAATTAACAATACTATTGAAATACCATTACCTACACCTTTTTCTGTGATACGCTCTCCAATCCACATAAGCACAGCTGAACCAGCTGTAAGTGCTGCTACTACTACAATGATACATGTAACATAATGTATTGTACTCATGTCTTTGTAGTCTTTAATAAGACCCTGACGGCCAAATCCTACTGCCATTGCAATACTCTCGATTAAAGCTAAAGCAATTGTAACATATCTCGTAATAGAAGCAATCTTCTTTCTGCCATCTTCGCCCTCTTTCTGCATTTCCTCTAATTTAGGAATTGCAATTGTAAGGAGCTGCATGATGATAGAAGAAGTAATGTAAGGTGTTATGCTGAGTGCGAAGAGGGACATTTTTTCAAATGAACCTCCTGTAAATGCACTCAGATAACTCAAGTCGCCGCTGTTAAAACCACTCAGAAGCGTACTAAAATACTCTGTATCAACACCAGGGATAGGAAGAAGACTTCCTATTCTAATTACAACAAGCATCATAAGTGTATAAAGCAATTTTTTGCGTATATCCTTATTTTTAAATGCGCTCGTAAGTGTTTTTATCATTAGATCACCTCACAAGTTCCACCAACAGCTTCGATTTTTTCCTTAGCTGAAGCACTGAAAGCATTAGCCTTTACTGTAAGCTTCTTTGTGAGTTCTCCATTTCCAAGAATCTTAACGCCGTCTTTAGGATTTTTAACAATTCCTGATTCAATAAGTGTTTCAATTGAAACTTCTGAACCGGCATCAAATCTTTCTAATGCACTAACATTAATTGCAACGATTTCTAAACGGTTTCTGTTTGTGAAACCTCTCTTAGGAATACGTCTGTATAATGGCATCTGGCCACCTTCAAAACCTGGTCTTGGAGCACCTGAACGTGCCTTCTGACCCTTATGTCCCTTACCGGCTGTTTTACCGTTACCAGAACCATGACCACGGCCTCTTCTGAAATTATCGCTTTTTACTGAACCCTCAGCTGGGCTTAAATTAGATAAATCCATTATTGCACCTCCTTCATCTAAATAAAATTAGATTTCTTCTACCTTTAACATGTAACCAATCTGCTGTATCTGTCCTCTTGTTGCTGCATTATCTGGGAGTTCTACAGTCTTATGCATCTTTGTAAGACCCATAGCCTCAACAGTTCTTCTATGCTTAGGAACAGCACCGATTGGAGACTTTACTAAAGTTATTTTTAACTTCTTATCAGCCATTTTAACCTCCATCTTGCCGCTTATCAGCGGACACTATAACAATGTTTTGGGCAGGAGAGACAGCAGTACACTGCCCTCTTACCCTTTACATCAAATTCTCGTGTGTTCTTGATTAGCCAAGGATTTCGCTTACTGACTTACCACGAAGTCTTGCGATTTCCTCTGGTGTCTTCATTGACTGAAGACCTGCGATTGTTGCAAGTACAACATTCTGCTTATTGTTTGAACCAAGTGACTTTGTACGAATGTTCTTGATACCTGCAAGCTCGAGTACTGAACGAGCAGGACCACCAGCGATGATACCAGTACCTTCTGGAGCTCTCTTGAGGAGAACTGTAGCTCCTCCGAACTTACCGATATAATCATGTGGAACTGAACCATTCTCATCAATCGGAACTTCTACTAAATGTTTCATAGCATCTTCTTTTCCCTTGCGGATTGCTTCAGGAACTTCAGCTGCTTTACCAACACCTGCACCTACATGTCCGTTGCCATCACCAACGATAACTAAAGCTGCGAATCTCATGTTACGTCCGCCCTTTACTACCTTAGTTACTCGCTTAATTGCAACAACATTATCATTTAACTCTAACTGACTAGCGTCAATGATTGTACGTTTCATACTGTTTCTCCCTTCCGCTTAGAATTCAAGGCCAGCTTCTCTTGCTGCCTCTGCCAATGCTTTTACTTTTCCTTCATATATAAAACCGCCTCTATCATAGACAACAGTTGTAATACCTTTTTCTAATGCCTTCTTAGCAACTACCTTACCTACTACTGCAGCAGCCTCAACGTTATTAGTCTTTTCACATTCAGCCTTTACATCCTTATCAAGTGTTGAAGCTGAAACAAGTGTCTTACCAACTGTATCGTCAATAATCTGAGCGTACATATGATTATTGCTTCTAAACACAGCTAAACGAGGTCTCTCTGCTGTACCGCTGAAACGATTACGTAATCTTCTATGTTTATTTTCACGAACTACTGTTCTTGACTTCTTACTAACCATAACATTCACTCCTTTAATTATTTCTTACCAGTCTTACCGACCTTACGTCTAATAACCTCATCAGAATACTTGATACCCTTGCCCTTATATGGTTCAGGAGCTCTCTTAGCTCTGATTTCAGCTGCGTACTGGCCAACTTTTTCTTTGCTGATACCCTTAACGATGATAACATTCTGACCATCTAATACAGTCTCGATACCATCTGGGTCTTCCATTTCTACCGGATGAGAATAACCGAGTGATAAAACAAGCTTTTTACCCTGCTTCTGTGCTCTGTAACCAACACCGTTTACCTCAAGTTTCTTTTCATATCCGTCTGTAACACCAACAACCATGTTGTGGATGAGTGTTCTTGTTAAACCGTGTAATGATTTCATCTTCTTTAAATCGTTTGGTCTTGAAACGATGACTTCATTACCTTCCATTTTGATGTCCATTT
This sequence comes from Lachnospira hominis (ex Liu et al. 2021), assembly GCF_014287955.1. Classification (GTDB taxonomy): domain Bacteria; phylum Bacillota; class Clostridia; order Lachnospirales; family Lachnospiraceae; genus Lachnospira; species Lachnospira hominis. The sequence continues at coordinate 245,605 of NZ_JACOPD010000001.1, forward strand.
CTGCAGGTAATACTCTCTCGAGTGTTCCCTTAGGACCCTTTACAGTCACTTTATTATTTTCTGCGATATCAACAGTTACTCCTGCTGGTACAGCGATAGGCATTTTTCCTATACGTGACATGCCGTGCACCTCCTAATTATAGTAGAGCATCTTTTAATGCCCGCTTAATGAGTTGTTTATATACAGCTATTGCTGTCTTATACTACCAGATAAATGCAAGAACTTCTCCGCCTACGCCGAGCTTTCTAGCTTCCTTATCTGTGATAACACCCTGGTTTGTTGAGATAATAGCAACACCAAGACCACCTAATACCTTAGGAAGTTCTTCCTTGTTTGCATATACTCTAAGACCTGGCTTAGAAATTCTCTGAAGACCAGAGATGATTTTTTCATTCTTATCTTTACCATACTTTAATGTGATATGGATATCTTTGAAGTTACCGTTATCAACAAGTTCGTATGCTTTGATATATCCTTCATCTAAAAGGATTTTTGCGATAGCAAGCTTCATCTTTGAAGATGGTACATCAACTGTATCATGCTTTGCTGTATTCGCATTACGGATTCTTGTAAGCATATCTGCAATTGGATCTGTCATTTTAAATGTTCCTCCTTAATTAATTAACCGGTTTCCCGCACATGCAGGACTTTTGTTAATGCAACTGACACAAATGTGTCATGCGTATCCAGCCGCCAGCCTTAAAGGCAATGGCGGCCTTCCTGGTAAAATCTTACCAAGAAGCTTTCTTAACGCCTGGGATCTGACCCTTGTAAGCTAACTCGCGGAAGCAAATTCTGCAGATTCCGTATTTTCTTAAAACAGAATGTGGACGACCACAAATTGTACAACGAGTATACGCTCTAGTAGAGAACTTAGGAGCTCTCTGCTGCTTAATCTTCATAGAAGTTTTAGCCATTGAATTTTCCTCCTTAAATTAGTTCTTAAATGGCATGTTGAACATTCTCAACAATTCACGAGCTTCCTCATCAGTCTTAGCTGTTGTTGTAATGATAACATCCATACCTCTTACTTTATCAATCTTATCATACTCAATTTCAGGGAAGATGATCTGCTCTTTAATACCTAATGCATAGTTTCCTCTGCCATCAAATGACTCAGCACTTACGCCACGGAAGTCACGTACACGAGGTAATGCAAGGTTTACAAGTCTGTCAAGGAATTCGTACATCTTTTCACCACGGAGTGTAACTTTACATCCGATAGCCTGACCTTCTCTTAACTTGAAGTTAGCAATAGAATTCTTTGCTCTTGTAAGAACTACTTTCTGACCTGAAATTGTCTCAAGTTCCTTAACTGCAGCATCAAGAAGCTTTGAATTTTCCTTAGCTTCGCCAACGCCCATGTTTATTACTATCTTATCGATCTTTGGAACCATCATTGGGTTCTTGTAACCGAATTTCTCTGTCATCTTTTTAGTGATTTCATTTTCGTATAAATCTCTAAGTCTACTCAATTTTTATTGCCTCCTTCCTGTATTAGTCAATTACTTCGCCAGTTGCCTTAGCAACACGAACTTTCTTGCCATCTTTGAATTCGTAACCAATCTTTGTTGTCTTACCTTTCACAACATACATGATGTTTGAAATAGCGATTGGTGCTTCCTGGTGGAGAATTCCACCCTGCTGATTAGCTGCACTTGGCTTAGCATGCTTTGTAACCATGTTTACGCCCTCAACTAATGCTGTATTGTTTTTAGCATTTACAGACAATACCTTGCCTTCTTTGCCTTTGTCTTTTCCTGCGATAACTTTAACTGTATCACCTTTTTTAATTCTTACAGCTGACATTGTGGCACCTCCTTATAATACTTCTGGAGCTAAAGATACGATTTTCATGAACTTCTTATCTCTTAACTCTCTTGCTACTGGTCCGAAAATACGAGTTCCCTTTGGAGTCTGATCGTCCTTAATAATAACAGCAGCATTTTCATCAAATTTGATATATGATCCGTCTTTACGGCGTGTACCTTTAACAGTACGAACAACTACGGCCTTAACTACATCGCCCTTCTTAACAACGCCGCCTGGTGTTGCCTCTTTAACAGAAGCTACGATTACATCACCGATATTTGCATATCTTCTTGTAGAGCCACCCATAACTCTGATGCAGAGGATTTCCTTAGCACCTGTGTTATCAGCAACCTTCAGTCTGGTTTCCTGTTGTACCATAATACTACCCCTTTCAGTAATATTCATGTCTTGCCGCCAGTTTCAACCGTGCCTGGCGTATCGACATTTTGAATTCTTTAACAATATTATTTAGCTCTGCTGATAATCTCAACAAGTCTCCATCTCTTATCCTTTGAGAGTGGTCTTGTTTCCATTACTTTAACAGTATCACCGATTAAACATTCGTTGTTCTCATCGTGTGCCTTTAACTTGTATGTTCTCTTGACAATCTTATTGTAGAGTGGATGCTTTACGTTATCCTCAACAGCAACAACGATTGTCTTATCCATTTTATTGCTTACGACTCTGCCTGTACGAGTTTTTCTAAGATTTCTCTCTTCCACAGTTCGTTCTCCTTTCTTAGGAATCCAAAAATTATTTATTCAACAATTAATTAAGCATTCTTCTGTGCAATTACAGTCTGAATTCTAGCAATGTTCTTTCTAACTTCTTTGATTCTGCTAGTATTATCCAACTGATTTGTTGCGTTCTGGAATCTTAAGTTGAAAAGTTCCTTTTTAGCAGCTACTAATTCATCACTTAATTCTGCAGCTGATTTTGCCTTTAAATCTTCTACATATTTATTAATTTTCACTGTTATCACCGCCTTCTAAGTCTGCACGTGAAACAACCTTACACTTGCAAGGAAGCTTGTGTGTTGCAAGACGCAACGCCTCTCTGGCTGTCTCTTCAGGAACGCCTGAGATTTCAAACATAACACGTCCAGGTTTAACTACTGCTACCCAGCACTCCAAGTTACCTTTACCTTTACCCATACGAACACCGATAGGCTTACCAGTTACCGGCTTATCTGGGAAAATCTTAATAAATACTTTACCGCCACGCTTGATGTAACGTGTCATCGCAATACGGGCAGCCTCTATCTGATTTGATTTAATCCAACATGGTTCTGTTGCAACGATACCATATTCACCATTAGTGATCTTGTTGCCTCTTGTAGCCTTACCAGCCATAGAACCACGGAACTGTCTACGATATTTTACTCTCTTAGGTAGTAACATTATTGTTCGCTCCCTTCCTTATTAGCCTTTTTTGCAGGAAGAACCTCTCCTTCATAAATCCAAACCTTAACGCCGACTTTACCGTATGTTGTATTTGCTTCTGCAAAACCATAATCGATATCAGCACGAAGTGTCTGAAGCGGAATTGTACCTTCGCTGTAGAATTCTGTACGAGCCATATCAGCACCGCCGAGACGACCTGAACAAGATGTCTTGATACCCTTAGCACCCTGCTTCATTGTTCTGCCCATGCATGACTTCATAGCTCTTCTGAATGAGATACGGTTTTCAAGCTGCTGAGCAATGTTTTCTGCAACAAGCTGAGCATCCTTGTCCGGTCTCTTTACTTCCTTAATATCAATGCTTAACTTCTTAGCTGAAGTGAGTTTTTCAACCTGCTTCTTTAAGCTTTCGATTTCAGCACCGCCTTTACCGATAACTACGCCCGGCTTAGCTGTGTGAATAATAATCTTTAATCTGTCTGAAGCTCTTTCTGTCTCAATTCTAGAAATTCCTGCAGCATAAAGTTTCTTCTTAAGGAATTTTCTAATGTTATAATCTTCTACAAGGTTGTCAGCGAAGTTATCTTCTGCATACCATTTAGCATCCCAGTCTTTGATAACGCCAACTCTCAAACCATGAGGATTAACTTTCTGTCCCATTTAAATCTCCTTTCTGTTCTTCAGGAAACGTCCATTTCCAAAAGCCGTTCCGGCAATGCGCAATCAGCGCATCCGGAATTATCTTTCATTGAGTATTACAGTGATATGGCTCATTCTCTTTTCGATTCTGTAAGCTCTACCCTGTGCTCTTGGCTTAATTCTCTTCATTGTTGGTCCCTTGTTTGCATAGCACTCTTCGATATAAAGTTTGCTTGGGTCCATACCATTGTTGTTTTCAGCATTTGCTGCTGCTGACTTAATTAACTTCTCTATAAGTGATGAAGCATATCTTGGATTGTACATTACGATTGCAAGTGCTTCTTCAACACTCTTACCTCTTATAGCATCCAATACGAAACATGCTTTCTGTACTGAAACTCTGGCATATGATAATTTTGCACTAGGTCTTGTATCCTTAACTGCATTTCTTTCTCTCTTTATCTGGGATCTATGTCCTTTTGCCATGGTATTACAGCCTCCTTTCAATTAATGGATATTTATCTACTCTTCTTCTCGTCCTTACCATGTCCTCTGTAAGTTCTTGTTGCTACGAACTCACCGAGCTTATGGCCAACCATGTCCTCTGTTACATATACAGGAACATGCTTTCTTCCGTCATGAACTGCGATTGTATGTCCAACGAACTGTGGGAAAATAGTTGAACGACGTGACCATGTTTTAACAACCTGCTTGTCACCTGATGCGTTTAATGCATCAATCTTCTTGAGCAAGCTCTCGTCTGCGAATGGTCCTTTTTTAAGTGATCGAGCCATAGGTTCAAACCTCCTTATAATCTTAATCTTGATTGTTTACAGTTTTATTAATTACTTAATAGCCTTGCCGTCTCTTCTTCTGATAATCAGCTTATTAGACTGCTTTTTCTTCTTACGAGTCTTAAGACCCATAGCTGGCTTGCCCCAAGGTGTCATAGGTGATGGACGACCAACAGGTGCTCTACCTTCACCACCACCGTGTGGATGGTCATTAGGGTTCATAACAGAACCACGAACTGTAGGTCTGATGCCCATATGTCTCTTACGACCGGCCTTACCAAGATTAATCAGGCTGTGATCACCGTTTCCTACTACACCGATTGTTGCACGGCAAACGATAGGAACCATTCTCATCTCACCAGAAGGTAAACGAAGTGTTGCATACTTGCCTTCCTTAGCCATTAACTGAGCTGAATTACCAGCTGAACGAACGAGCTGTCCGCCCTTGCCAGGATATAACTCAATATTGTGTACCTGAGTACCAACAGGGATTTCTGAAAGTGGTAAGCAGTTACCAATTCTAACCTCTGCACCTGCACCATTCTGAACTGTCATACCATCTGTAAGACCCTGTGGTGCAAGAATATATGATTTTTCGCCATCTGCGTAGCAGATTAAAGCGATATTTGCTGTTCTGTTTGGATCGTATTCGATACCAATAACCTTTGCAGGAATTCCTTCCTTATTTCTCTTGAAGTCGATTAATCTATACTTCTGTCTGTTTCCGCCGCCGTGATGTCTTACAGTGATTTTACCCTGATTGTTACGTCCGGCTGTCTTCTTCTTAGAAGCGAGTAATGATTTCTCTGGTGTCTTCTTTGTGATTTCTGAGAAATCAGAACCAGTCATATTTCTTCTGGAAGGTGTATATGGGTTATATGTTTTAATTCCCATTATATTCTCTCCTTTCGAGTTGTGTAATATTGTTTTCTACACTGTTGCGTATATTTTAGAGGCCTTCAAAGATTTCGATATCTTTGCTGTCTTCTGTGAGCTGAACGATTGCTTTCTTTGTCTTAGCAGTCATACCTTCAACTCTGCCTCTTCTCTTTTTCTTACCAACGCTGTTCATTGTGTTTACTTTAGCAACTTTTGTTCCTTCAAACATCTTCTCAACAGCTTCTTTAATCATTGACTTATTTGCTTCAGGATGTACAAGAAATGTATATTTCTTTGTAGCCATATCAGCCATTGATTTCTCTGTGATAACAGGCTTGAGGATTACATCATAATACTGTACGTTTGCCATTATGCATACACCTCCTGGAGTTTCTCTACAGCAGCCTTAGTAACAACGAGAGTATCATACTTTAATACATCGTATGTGTTAATCTCATTTGTAGCTGAAACTTTAACTGTAGGAATATTTCTTCCTGAAAGAACAACGTTCTTGTTCTCGCCCTCGAGAACTACGAGTGCCTTAGAAACCTTTAAGTTGTTCATAACTTCTGCGAATTTCTTTGTCTTGATTTCATCAAGTTTGAACTCATCAAGAACAACAATCTTGTTGTCAGCAACCTTTGAAGTTAAAGCTGAAAGAAGAGCAATCTTCTTTTCTTTCTTGTTCATCTTGAATGAATAATCTCTTGGCTTTGGTGCGAATACGATACCGCCGCCAGTCCACTGTGGAGCTCTTGTAGAACCCTGTCTTGCATGACCAGTTCCCTTCTGTCTCCAAGGTTTTCTTCCGCCACCAGAAACTTCTGAACGTGTCTTTGCGCTCTGTGTTCCCTGACGATTATTTGCAAGCTGGTTTACTACAGCCATGTGTACAAGATGTTCGTTAATCTCAACACCAAATACAGCATCGTTTAATTCGATAGAACCAACTTCCTTGCCTTCAATATTGTAAACAGATACGTTTGCCATCTGTGTGGTCCTCCTTCCTTAGCAAAAACTACTTTGCAGCTTTTACTGTTTCTTTCAGTGTTACTAATGATTTCTTAGGTCCAGGTACTGCACCCTTTACTAAGATTACGTTGTTTTCAACATCAACTCTTACTACTTCGAGATTCTGGATTGTGATTCTCTTTGAACCCATATGTCCAGGCATTCCTTTTCCCTTGAATACTCTACCAGGTGTTGTTGCTGATCCGTTTGAACCCTGATGTCTGTGGAATTTAGAACCGTGAGCCATAGGTCCTCTTGACTGGCCCAATCTCTTGATTGCACCCTGGAAACCTTTACCCTTTGAAATAGCAGTTGCGTCAACTTTGTCTCCTGCAGCAAAGATATCAGCCTTGATTTCATCTTTAACTGAATACTCTGAAGCATTTTCAAACTTGAACTCTCTTACAAATCTCTTGTAAGGAACCTCTGCCTTGTCAAAATGTCCTTTAACAGGCTTGCTGACTAACTTTTCTTTAATATCAGCGAAACCTACCTGAACTGCATCGTAACCGTCGTTTTCTACAGTCTTAACTTGTGTAACAACACAAGGACCTGCCTGAAGAACAGTTACAGGTGTTAAAACACCGTCTTCATTGAAGATTTGAGTCATTCCGACTTTTGTAGCTAAAATTGCTTTCTTCATTGATCTTCCTCCTGTTTTAATCTACAGCGGACAAGATGATATGCCTTATTAAACATATGCACAGCGCATCCTGTCATCCTAGAACAGCTAATATAAGTGGAACCTGCACCACTGTTGCCAAGTTGCTTCTATATTAAACCCTTAGGATTAATGCTCTTAAAAATAATGAAAAAAAGTTTAAGGAATGATTAGTTCATAACCTTAAGATTGATGAATACACCAGCTGGCATCTCTAACTTAGATAATGCATCTACAGTCTTCTGTGAAGGTGTTAAAACATCGATAAGTCTCTTATGAGTTCTCTGTTCAAACTGCTCTCTAGAGTCTTTGTACTTGTGAACAGCTCTAAGAATTGTAACAACTTCCTTCTTTGTTGGAAGAGGTACCGGACCACTCACCTGAGCTCCTGTTTTCTTAACTGTTTCGATGATTTTCTTCGCAGACTGATCAACTAACTGATGATCGTAAGCTTTCAGTGTAATTCTTATTACCTGATTTGCCATAAAAAAAGTCGCCTCCTTTTCGCACTTTATAATGTAAGTACGACAAGCGGTGACTGTACACACTCCCACGCGTATCGAAAATTCTCATCTCAATAACTGCGTGTCATCTCTGCTCATGCAGATGATTAATATTTGTACAGTGACTTGTCGCCAGGTTCATCTGCCGGTTAATACCGGCCTTGACATTCGCTCCACGGAAAACCTGCCTTGCGGCAGCAACCTCACGCTTCTACGCTATCAATGTCACAGCAAGTGATAGTATACATGATAAGTTTGATAAAATCAATAAATTTTATTGTTCTTTTTTTAGTACAATCTTAATATAATTTTCCTTCTTTCACATTGCCGTCTACAATTGTAAGAACTCTGTCTGCATGGTCTGCCATCTGCATATCGTGCGTCACCATTATTATTGTCTGGTTATATTTTTTTGATGCCATTGAAAGCATATCTGCAACTATTTTTGCACTCTCGGCATCAAGATTGCCTGTAGGTTCATCTGCAAATATTACGGCTGGATGCGTGGCAATTGCCCTCGCAATTGCCACACGCTGCTGTTCGCCACCCGACATCTGTGAAGGATATTTTCCTTTACAATGTGATATTCCAAGTGATTCAAGTATTCCATCAATCTCTTCTTCAGGTGCATTCTTATTGTCAAGTGCAAACGGAACTACAATATTTTCATACGCTGTAAATTCAGGAAACAGGCTGTAATCCTGATATATAAAGCCTATCTTCTCACGCCTGAACTTTGAAAGCTGTTTATCTTTCATCTCAAACACATTCATCCCTTCAATTTCCACAGTTCCTTCATCAGGTCTGTCCATAGTTCCTATTATCCTTAAAAGTGTAGACTTGCCCGAACCGCTCTTTCCAACTATAGCCGTAAACTCCCCCTTTTTAAATAATACATCGCTTTTCTTCAAAGCCTCTACATCAACCGAACCTGCATGGTATGTTTTTGAAATTCCTGCTGCATTTAAAATTATATTTTCCATAATAACCACAACTCCTTTATATTTTCTTAATCTGACTTCTGTATACAATAAACTGAATTATCATCTGAAGTGGAAGCGTAAATACGCACCACAGCGATTCACGCAACACTTCTATCATAAATATACGGACAATTCTTGACCTGCCTGCCCCCAGTCTTTTTAACAGTACTATTTTGTCAGTCCTGTTCTCAATCCGGTTCTTTGTAAGCACCGTTATAATAAGAAGATTAATTATAATTACCGCCAGCATTGTTATGCCGTATTCAAGAAATGCATTAAGCACATTCGTGCGGTACTCACTTTTAAGTTCAGAATTGGTTGTAAATATTACATCATTTGACTTGCAGTAAATCTGTACAATATTATCAGTTGCTGAATAAGAAGCAGCGATATTATATTTTATTGTAAATGTATTATCTTTAAGTTCACACTTCAATTCTTCCGGCAATTCTTCGCCGTAAATTTTTTCAAGAAGTTCATTCTGTTTTTCACATTCTGTCTCAGCGAGTTTCTTGGATGCAACTGCTGTATAATATCCAAAATCCGGAATAATGTCTTTTAATTCATTTTTTATTTCATCAGTGACATACACAACTCCTGCAGCTTCAGGTGATACGCATGTACCATATTTCATATCATATTCCAGGCCGAGATATTCCGATGAAGCCCCATATTCTGTTCTTAATAAACTCTGATAAGTTCTTCCTCTTTCTGATGCCACAAGCTGATAGGCATATATCTTATCCTCAAGATGTTTTTCAATTGCAGCATCGTAAAAGAAATTATATTCTACATCATCTTTACCTCTATCAAATATATTAAAATAAGAACTAGACGACATCTTTCTATCTGCTCCCGGAAGAAGCACATTATAATAATGAAAGTTTATTTTACTTCCTTCCTTTATAGAATCGTCATACTGCTCATATGGATTCTTATCAACAAACACAATTATCTTTTCTCCATCAGCAAATGAATCATAGTCAAATCCGCTTCCTGCATACTGTTTTAATCTGTCATATAATATTTTGTCCGCATCAAGATAATATGTTGTATAAAGATATTTATCTGCATATCCCGTCATTTTATCTTTTGAATTGGATGAAGATTTTGAAAAACGTCTTGCCCCCATTTTTTCATAATCCATACTATCCCAGGTCCAGTTACGCATAGACTCAAAACATGAATATGTTATGCTCTCTACTCCATTTAACTGTTCTACTTTATCAAGAAATGATTTATCTATTCCTTTTAACAGACTTGTATTTCCGGGTTTACAATATATATCATGTGCTGTTATATCGAGTTGTCTTACCACCTCTTCATTAGATTTTACATAAGTATGTCTGCCGTTCTTTGCTTTTTCGTTACTCTCCTGCTCTTTTGTGATATACTCATCTCTTGTAATAAGCGGTACCTGTTTCTGAAGAAGATACTTCATTGTATCCATATTGCTGTTGTCTATATAATTTTCCAAAGAATACTTTGTAGTCATTGGAAGTGTGTATTCAAGGCTCCTGTCTGACTGCTGGAAACCCGTCATATCATACATATTCTCAATAGACTTATAATCTTTAACTGCATTGCTTATATTAAGGAAGCAAAAAATTATAACCGCCGTAACACCAAGGGAGAAAATCCGGACACCAAGTCTTTGTCCCAATCCACTGCTTCTTGATATTCTTACCTGCATCTGCCATGTAAGATTATTCTTTTTAAGCTTTCCTTTATAATTATAAGAAACTTTTGATTTGCTTTTCTTCTTTGAATTCTCTGTCCAGACACCTGAACTTTTCCTAATCATGCTTACATTGACAAGCTCTGACATAACAATTGCAATTAATATAGTCAGAATACATTTTAAAATAATGGCCGCTGTAATCTTAAAAAATGAAATTCCTTTATACCACTCAAGATACCAGCACAAAGCTCTCGCTCCAAACATTGCAATAAAACTTCCAAGCACACCCGCAGCAACCAGTATTGTGACATTTTCCACAAGACGCATCATATGTACCTGTTTTTTTGACGCACCTATAAGCTGTATTCTTTTATAAAATCTGTTTCTGCCATGCTGATAACCTATAACCTGATAAGTAAGGGATGCAACTCCGATTATCATTACAAGTATGTAAATATAATTATAAATATCTTTCGGTCCCCACGCCTCAAAATCATACACACTTGTATTATAGAAAATCTTTGATGTTATGTTGCCCTGAAGTTCATTATAAATACTGTTGTAATCCTTATTTCTTACTGTATTTTTAAGACTGTACAGCCACACTTTGGATTCTTTTGAATCAAGCTGTTCACATGCTTCCTTCGTTATTACTCCGCATGGGATATATTTTCCGTATTCCCATACATCTGAATAATCTCCGAACACACCGCAAAGTGTGTACACAGCCTGTCTTTCCGGGTCCTCACGGCTTTTATTGTCATTCTGATAATATTTTATTACTATTTCCTGTCCCAACTGACCGTTATATCCGAGTTTTGCGAGTGTCGTCCAGTCACAGGCTATCTCTTTTTCATTTTCAGGCAATCTTCCTTTATCAAGTTCTATATTAGCCTGTTCCATAAACTCAGGTGTCATGTAACCTATACACCCTCTTGCCTTGTCCCAGTTTCTGTTATAAATTGTACCGTATACTCCGGCTTCTACAGGTTCATCAAGATAAATACTATTTTTCAAGGTATTGTATGGCTCTCCACTGCTTTGCATTACAAACCAGCTTCCGAACCTCATAAAATTCTCCGCCACCTGCCATTGATACATATTTTCCTGAAAAAGCAATATACATGTTATAAAAAATGATGCCAGCATTGTCGCTATACACACACCGGCTACTTCTTTTTTTCTGTGCCACATCCCTCTGTAAAAAAGTTTTGAAAGCTTCTTATTCATAAATCAGCCCCGCCTTTCGTCATTTTGTGATACACCTCAGTCAAACTCAACTTCGTAAAACGTATAATGTGTAAATGTGTTATTGTTATATGTCTTTATCTTGTAATATTTTGTCTCGGCAGTTCCGTCAGTATATGTCGTGTCTATTCTTATTACTGCTTTATTCAATTCTTTACAGAACTTGACATTCAAATCATTGTAGCTGGTCGCACTTGAATTTTCATCTCCAAAAAGTACAATTATCGGTCTGTGAGTATCACCATTTTCTATAATCTGTTTGTCTGTCCCATTTACCTTAAAAATATCATCAGCCTCTGATATTCCTATCTTATCAATAGTTTCCTGATAAGAATCTCCGAGCTGTTTAATATAACCTTTTGCGTTATATAATGAATACTCTTTTTTTACCATCTTATCGTCTCTGTCCACATACGGCAGTGCCACATACTTATACCAGCAGGTTCTCTTTTTGTAATCAAATGACCTGTCACCAATAAAAAAAGATTTATCCGTTCTCAGCGAAAATGATTCCTTCCTGATTTCCGTCTCCGATTTAACCTCTTTTTCAATCAATGGATATGTGACAATCATTTTCTTTGTCTTAAACTCATGATACCTGATGCCGTCTTCCTCAAAATCTCTCTCCTCAACATCCGACGCCAACACTATCTTTTCAAGATATTCGTCACCAAGTGTCATATCCTCCGGAACTCTTTTACGTTTTTCACATCCCATTCCTGCTAATATCATCCCGATTGCAAGAACAAGACAACTCCCCCTGATTAAAAATCTTCTTTTCATAAATACCTCTTTTCCCTTTAAACTCCCCATACAATTTAAAGATTTTAAAATTGCAGATTGAATTTTGCTCTTCTAAATCTATATACGAAGTATTTTATTTTTTAGTTGTAAAATGTTTATATTTTTTTAACATTTAAAAACCGGCCGCAAAAGCCAGATTTTACTGACTTTACGACCGGTTTCTGATATTATATATAATTTTATTTTTGAAAATTTTTAATTCTGCTTCTGGGCTTCTATCTTTTCTGCAAGGTCGTTAAGATACACCCATCTGTCCATCTTGTGTTCAAGCTGTGCTTCAACATCCGCTTTTTCCTGCATCAGTTCATTCAACCTGCTGTACTGTGTTGCAGCACCTGCAATCTCACCATCAAGTTCCTCAATTTTTGACTCAAGTGATGCAATATCATCATCTATCGTATCATATTCTTTTTGCTCGGCATATGTAAACTTCAGCTTGTTTTCTCTTTCCTTATAATACTTTTTAGGTTTTGCAGATGTCGTATCACCAGATACAGCTTCTTTTACTGACTGCGTAGCACCATCAGATGCAATACCGTTTTCTGCCTGTTTTTTCTCATAATAATCCGAAAAACCACCCTCGTACTGCTTTAATCTGCCACCGCCCTCAAATGAAAAGATACGGTCAACAGTTCTGTCAAGGAAATATCTGTCATGCGAAACCACTATAACTATTCCTGCAAATCCATCAAGATAATCTTCTAATATTTCAAGTGTCTCAATATCAAGGTCATTAGTCGGCTCATCGAGTATAAGGACATTAGGTGCACTCATAAGCACGCTTAAAAGATACAGCCTTCTCTTCTCGCCGCCAGACAGCTTGGATATTGGTGTCCACTGGCTCTTTGGTCCAAAAAGAAACTTCTCGCACATCTGCGAAGCAGTAGCTTTTCCTGTAGCTGTTGTCACATACTCTCCTATGCTTCTTACAAATTCAAGAACAGTCATCTTTTCATCAAGAGGTTCATTTTCCTGCATAAAATAGCCAATTCTTACAGTATCGCCAATCTCCACACTGCCTGAATCAGGCTTCAGATTACCTGTTATTATCTTCATAAGCGTAGACTTGCCACATCCGTTTTTTCCGATTATGCCGATTCTGTCATCACGCAGAAAAATATATGTAAAATCATCTATCACTTTCTTTTCTCCAAAGCTTTTACATATATCTGACAATTCTATAGTCTTTTTGCCAAGACGCGTGCTTACAGAATTCATTTCAAGTGCTTTATTTTCAAAGCTTGCTCTTGCCTGCCTTGACGCTTCTTTCATATCTTCATATCTGTCAATTCTTGCCTGCTGTTTTGTCGAACGTGCCTGACAGCCACGTCTTATCCATTCAAGTTCCCGGCGTAAAATATTGGCACGTTTAGCTTCCGTCGCACGCTCCATCTCCTCACGCTGGGTTTTTAACTCAAGAAACCCGGAATAATTTGTATCGTAACCATATAATTTGCCACCGTCAAGTTCAACAATCCTGTTTGTTACATTATCAAGGAAATACCTGTCATGCGTTACCATTATAAGTTCGCCCTTGAATTTCTTAATATATTCTTCAAGCCATATAACCATATCACTGTCAAGGTGGTTGGTAGGCTCATCAAGTATAAGAACCTCGGCAGGTGACACAAGTGTTCTTGCAAGTGCAATCCTTTTTCTCTGTCCACCGGAAAGAGTATTGATTGCAGCGTCAAAATCAGTTATTCCAAGCTTTGTAAGTATTGTCTTTGCCTCAGCTTCACTTGCATTATTTTTATCTTTAATAACATAACCCACAATCGTATCACCAGGATTAAACTGCGGTGCCTGTGCAAGATATGACACTGTAACTCCACGCCCGGAAACAATTTCTCCCGCGTCAGGTTCCTCAATTCCTGCAATAATTTTTAAAAATGTTGATTTTCCTGTACCATTTACACCGATAACGCCTATTTTGTCGCCTTTATTTACGCCAAGCACGACTTTATCAAACAATACCTTTTCACCATATGTTTTACTGATTTTTTCTGCATTTAAAATATTCATGATTCACTGTCTTCTCCGTGATTATAAAGTTCCTTTAATTTCTCTGCGAGTTTTGGATCACTCTTTTCAAGCTTTTCTATATGCTCTTTTCTTACCTGTATCATATGTTCATAAGCCTTAGGGTTGGCATTTTTAAAATGTGCTGCCATCTTTCTTCTGTGTTCATGAAGTGCCTTGATAGCTTCCGGATTAAGGCTCTGAAGCTTCTTCTCAACAACAGCACGTCTCTCTTCAATTCTTTCCTCAAGCTGTTTTGGATCATGATGTCCTCGCTGTGCTATTTCTGACAGATGCATCTCAAGTCTGTCAAGAAGTTCATCTTCATCAAACAAACCGATACGTCCCCATGACGCATGCTGCTCAGCATCTTTAATAATACCTTTTTCATCTATATCGCCATCAGCAACTTTTCCGGCAACTTCAAGTGCAAGTTTTTCCATCCGTTCATCAGCATCATCCCCGAAAGCCCATTCAAACTCGGCAAGTTCATCATTGCTCTCAAGCACTGTGTCCATAGGAGTCATGCCATCCCTGTCTTCAAGCGGATATGGTCTAACTACTCCGGCGTCTCTTAAAGCTAATGAAATGGTTCTTCGCACAGCACCTTTTTCAATAAGCTCACCGGCTCCAAGCTTTCTTAGCAGATCATTTACTGCACCGACATGCTCGGTTATGTAAAATTTTATCCCTTTGTTTTCAAGCTTTCCTGCAAGAAGCACAAGTCTGTCTGCCGCGGTTATATCAATGCTTCCAATACCGCTGGCATCAACTATAACCTGCTTTGTGTCAGGCATTACCGCCTTTTCTATATCATTTACAAAAACATTGATATTTGCAAAAAACAAAGTACCGCTGAACCTGTAAATAACAGTATTTTTTACAGCATGTGCATTACGGTTTCTCTCCATATCATAAAAACCGTTCTGTCCCGGAATAATACCCAGAAGTCCTCTCGGAGGAACCGACGCCTTTATAATAACTGAAACAAATGAAAGCACAATACCAATTATAACGCCGTAAATAGTTCCAAATATAAGAACACCAAGAAATGCTCCCGTAAATATTGCAAACTCTACTTTATCAGTCTTCCAGAGCTTCTTTGCCATTCCAAATTCAAGAATTCCCATAAGTGCCGCAATAACTATACCTGTAAGAACCGGAACCGGAAGATATGCAATAAACCCTGTTCCAAACATAAGAACAAGAAGCATTGTCACAGCAGCTACAAGAGACATCATCTGTGATTTAACGCCAAACTGCTCTGCAATACCCGTTCTTGATACACTACCGTTAAGCGGACAGCATCCGTTAAATGCGGCACAGAAATTAGAGACAGAATATGCAAGAATTTCTCTGTTATTTTGTATTTTGTAATCATTTTTTATTGCATAATTGCACGCAGTTAAAAGTGTAGATGACACAATTACAAGTGCAACCGTAAGACCAAGTGTTATAATCTGTGCCGGATGTTCTGACAATACCGAAAAATCAAGCATTTTAAACTTTGGAAGCCCCGGCTCAACCTTAGGAAGCAGTTTGACACCATATCTGTCAACATGAAATACTGCAGTGGACAATGCACCGACAAGCATCATAATTACTGACATTGGAAACTTTTTTGATATTTTTTTGCTTATAAGCACAACAGCAATTGTACCCACACCCATAATGAGTGAAAGCAGATTAAAACTTCCAAGCTGTGAGATTATGTGGCTTACAAGTTCAAATACTTCACCTGTTCCGGCTGTTCCACCAAAAAGCTTTGCAACCTGCATAAGTATGATTGTACATCCGATTCCCGATATAAATCCGCCAAGCACAGGCTTTGATATATAATTAACAAGCTTTCCCGCCCTTACTAAGAAGAAAAGCAGAAGCCAGCACGCAGTAACGAATGTTATGACCGTCACAACCCGCATCGCTTCTTCACTTCCTGATGCAATTCCAAGCGTTGCAATTGTTCCGCCGACAAGTGCCGCAGGAGCCGCATCAACACCAAATACAAACTGTGGTGATGAAGAGATAAGTCCAAACACTATTACAGGAAAAAGCGAACCATAAAGACCATATACTACAGGAAGCCCTGCTACCTGGGAATATCCCATGGAAATAGGGATTGATATAAGTGCAACTATAATACCTGATATTATGTCTTTCATCAGATATTCACGTTTATAATTCTTAAAATTCAAAATGTCCCTCCTACTATTTTTTGCAAGAGAAATGCAGTTATCTATGCAGAATCCCTGTATCTTCTCTTTGTTTATGCGAAGTAATTTTTCTTTGTGTATTTTATTTTATATCATAATGGCTTACATGTCTGCAAATTTTTTATAAAAAATATCGTTCTGATTGTGCAAATGATTATTTTAATGTATACTGATAGCGGTATACTTTGTATTATTTATAAAATGAAAGGTAATAAATTTTATGTTTATCGCACAAAACTGGAAAGATTATGAAGTTATAGATACATCTGACAAAGAAAAACTTGAACGCTGGGGAGATTACATACTTGTAAGACCGGACCCACAGGTTATCTGGAATACTCCAAAGACTAACAAAGGCTGGAAGCATATGAATGCCCACTACCACAGAAGTGCCAAAGGCGGCGGCGACTGGGAGTTCTTTGATTTGCCAAAACAGTGGCAGATTTCATATAACAGTCCTTCATTTGACACGCCTCTAATATTTAACCTGAAGCCGTTCAGCTTCAAACACACAGGCCTTTTCCCTGAACAGGCTGCTAACTGGGACTGGTTTGGCAAACTTATATCAGATGCAAAAGCTGCAGACCCTGAAAGAACAATCAAGGTTTTAAATCTTTTTGCTTATACAGGCGGTGCAACACTTTCATGTGCTGCTGCCGGTGCAGCCGTAACACATGTAGACGCTTCAAAAGGCATGGTGACATGGGCTAAGGAAAATGCCGCTTCAAGCGGACTTTCGGATAAGCCGATACGCTGGATTGTAGATGACTGTGTCAAGTTTGTAGAACGTGAAATCCGACGTGGCAATCACTACGATGCAATTATTATGGATCCCCCATCTTACGGCCGCGGTCCTAAGGGTGAAATCTGGAAAATAGAAGATGCAATCCATCCGCTTGTATCCAAGTGTGCCGGACTTCTTACAGACAAGCCTTTATTTTTCCTTATCAACTCATACACGACAGGACTTCAGCCTGCAGTTTTAAGTTATCTTTTAAATACCGAATTAAAGAAATTTAACGGTCATGTTGACTCCCAGGAGGTCGGACTGCCTGTAACATCTAACGGACTTGTGCTTCCATGCGGAGCATCCGGACGTTTCTATCTGTAAATTAAATAAAAAGCAAGCCATGCACATGATGTAACTTTGGAATGTAATCCATGAATTACAACACTGCATGGCTTTTTTATACTCTTTATTGAATCTTCATATTAGGATAAATTCTTTCTATCAGCTTATCCTTATAAATGCTGTCACACATATGCTCAACAGGATTTGACGCTTCAACTCCGGCTTTTCTTGAGACATATCTGCTTATCGCTGCACCTGAAACAGCCATGTCAAGCACCATAAATATAACTATAATCCATGTCATTATCTTTCCCGCAACAGGTGGTATCTTTTCAAGTAAAAAGCTTGCCGCCGGATATAGAAGTTTTACCCATGCTATTGCCGCTATTCCCCAGTATACGCAAAAAAGAAGATTCACTCTTCCGTTAATATTATATGGAAGATGGCTGTAATCCCAGAATACTGTTCCGAATACAACTTCCGTAAAAACAGAACAGCTATATTCATAAACTCCGCCGAGGAAAAAGCCTCCTGCAAATATAAAAAGCGGATTCTTATCCTTTAAAGGATAAAGCATGGCAGTTGCCAATGCACCTCCAAGACCCCATACAATACTGAATGTTCCGTATATAAGACTGCTTCTGCTCATAAATACACCGGAAGTAGCCCACACAAACACAGTCTCAACCCAGTCTCCGATTAATGCACTAACAAAAAATATCCACACAAGCTTATCTATGCAAAGCCCCTTTGCAAATATTCTGTCCTTAGTCCTTCCAAAACCTACTTCGTCATTAATTTCCTGACCTACAAGCTCAGGAAATGCTTTATACATACGCCTTGAAATAATTTCATATGTTTTTCTTCCGAGCGTGCTCTTTGTCTTTTTGAGCGTGTCAGCCACATTACCATATATTCCGCCTGCATAATGCCATTTTAACATAGTTGCTGCTGTCACAAACAAATCAATTAAAAACACAACTATCGCAATAATCTCAAGAACTTTTACAACATTTACAGGAATAAGCGAATAGACAATGCACACCAGCGGATTGATAAGCCATACAGTAACTGCTGCTGTAAATCCCCAACCAAGCACGCTGAATGCACATGTATATCCACCGACATTAAGCTTCATATCAGAATAATCCCAGAAACGTCTTCCTGTAATTCTCTTCAAAATTGCACCTGACGCATATTCCGTCATAAATACAATAACCATACATGTAATAAACTGATAAAGTGGATAATCCCACAAATCATTAATATCAAGAAGAACTATAATCATAATAATTCCATACTGGATACTGAGTGGTCCATTAAGAAATCCTCTGTTTAAAATCTTTCCATATCTGATAGCAGCCACTGTCATATCAAAAATCCATCCGAGGAAAGAGTATACAAAAAATAAAAATATCAACTGAATAAACGTATATTGCATATTATATCTCCATTTTAAATTATAAATTAAAATTATAACGCCGGGCCAGTGCCGTGTCTGCATACACAGACATGTTAATATTATATAATAAAAATATTTTTACCACAACTAAAAATTATATTAATATTAATAAGTAGCTTTTCATTTACATCCAATATTCCGGTGTAAACTTTATGTAAAGATATTTTTTAACATGTGTCTTGTCACATGTAAAGTCTTATGCTATAATCTCACGTAATATTTTAGCAAATACCAAAGGAGGCCGCCTCATTACCGGGGCTTTATTTAATTATGGATATTATTGAAGAAATCAACCGCCTTAAAAAAGAAAAAAATGCAGTCATTCTGTCTCACTACTACGTCGATGATGATGTCAAAGAAGTAGCCGATTATACAGGTGATTCATATTATTTAAGCAAAGTTGCAAAGGAGACTGATGCCGATATTATCGTTTTAAGCGGTGTGTCGTTCATGGGCGAAAGTGCAAAGCTTTTAAACCCTGAAAAAACAGTACTTATGCCCGACAGTCATGCTGACTGTCCGATGGCACATATGGCAACTGTTGAATACATAGAAAAAGTAAAAGAAAAATATGATGACATTGCCATTGTCTGTTATATAAACTCAACTGCACTTTTAAAAAGCCACTCTGATGTGTGTGTAACTTCCGCAAATGCTGTAAAAGTTGTCAAAGCTCTCCCTAATAAAAACATTCTTTTTATACCTGACGAAAATCTCGGACGATATGTTGCAAGCCAGATTCCTGAAAAAAACTTCATTTTCAATCCGGGATTCTGTCCTATCCACAAAGGCATAAGTGCCGCAGAACTTGCCGAATGTAAAAAGAAGTTTCCTGATGCCGAAGTTCTTACCCACCCTGAATGTACACAGGACGTACTTGCACTCTCCGACTTCATCGGCAGTACATCAGGAATTATAAAGTATGCCGGAGAAAGCAAAGCCGCTTCATTTATCATATGCACAGAATGTGGCGTATTATACGAATTAAGAGAAAGATATCCTGACAAAACATTCTATACTGTCGGACTTCCTACATGTGTAAATATGAAAAAAGTCACTCTTGAAAAAATACTTGATGTCTTAAAAACCGGTAAAAATGAAATTTTCTTAGACAACGATTTAAAAGATAAAGCTCTTGCATCACTTGATAAAATGCTCGAACTTGCAAAATAAGCAGACATTAACACAATCGTTTGCAGAATGGAGATTATTATGCAGAATAATTCAAACCTGAAAAAAATCAATGCAGATATAGTTATAGCAGGCACAGGCGTTGCCGGAATGTATGCAGCACTCAGCCTTCCTGAGGATAAAAACATAATCATGATAACAAAATCAACTGCCGAAGAAAGCGATTCATTTCTTGCACAGGGCGGTATATGCATGTTAAAAAACGATAATGACTACGACAGCTACTATGAAGACACTATGCGTGCAGGCCATTATGAAAACAATCCTGAGGCTGTAGATATAATGATTCGTTCATCACAGGACACAATCCGTGAACTTATAGGTTACGGGGTTGACTTCAAACATAACGAAAACGGCAGTCTTGCATTTACAAGAGAAGGTGCACATTCAACATCTAGAATTCTTTTTCACGAAGATATAACAGGAAAAGAAATCTCATCAAAACTGCTTGCACAGGTACGAAACCGTTCCAACATAACAATAATGGAAAACACTACAATGCTTGATATCATCGAAAAAGATAACACATGCTACGGCATCATTGCAGCCGGTGAAAATGATACTCTCTATGCAATAACGGCACCGTACACATTATGGGCATGTGGCGGCATCGGCGGTCTGTATACACACTCAACCAATTACAGACAGCTCACAGGCGATGCACTTGCAATAGCCTTAAATCACAATATTGAACTTGAGCATCCTGATTACATACAGATTCATCCCACAACACTCTACTCTTCAAAACCCGGAAGACGTTTCTTAATCTCAGAATCCGTCCGCGGTGAAGGTGCCGTTCTTCTTAATGAAAAAGGTGAGCGTTTCACAGATGAATTACAGCCAAGAGATGTTGTTGCAGCAGCAATATTTAATGAAATGGAAAAGGAAAACAGCAATCACGTATGGCTGTCGCTTGCACCTATTGACGAAGCAGTGATACAAAATCATTTTCCTAATATATATGAGCACTGTCTTGAGGAAGGCTATGATGTCACAAAAGAACCTATTCCGGTTGTTCCTGCACAGCACTATTTTATGGGCGGCGTAAAAGTTAATATGAAGAGTAAAACAACAATGAATAACCTGTATGCAGCCGGTGAAACAAGCTGCAACGGCGTACATGGTGCCAACCGCCTTGCCAGCAACTCACTTCTTGAAAGTCTTGTATTTGCGAAACGTGCTGTCAATGACATGGATTTTGACAATACATTGCAGTGCCCGGATTTTATAATTGATAATATCAACACATCACTTTATACTAATAAAGAAGAAATCGCTGCAAACTACCGCGAATCTGTTTTAAATGAAATAGAACGTGCTAAAAATGAAACAAATGCCAAAAAATCAGCTTAAATATTATTTTTATAACAATAAATACCAATATTGCACGAAAGGATTTTTACCATGAATTCAATAACAATGAAATTAAATGCCGACCATCTGATACAGCAGGCTCTTGCCGAAGATATAACAAGTGAAGATATAACAACTAATGCCGTAATGCCTGATGCATGTCCGGGAGAAGTTGAACTTATATGCAAACAGGACGGAATAATATGCGGACTTGATGTATTTATGCGTGTGTTCAGCCTCCTTGATGAAAATACTGAATTTGATATGAAAGTAAAAGACGGCGACAAAGTTACAAAAGGCCAGCTTATGGGAATCATAAAAGGCGACATAAGAGTCCTTTTGTCAGGCGAGAGAACTGCACTTAACTACCTTCAGCGAATGAGCGGAATTGCAACATACACAAGAAGTATCGCCGACCTGCTTTCCGGCTCCAAAACCCGTCTTCTCGATACAAGAAAGACAACTCCAAACAACAGAATCTTTGAAAAGTATGCCGTTACAGTCGGCGGCGGATACAATCACCGCTACAATCTTTCCGACGGTGTTCTCCTTAAAGACAACCACATCGGTGCAGCCGGAAGTGTCAGAAAAGCCGTTGAAATGGCAAGAGACTATGCCCCATTTGTAAGAAAAATCGAAGTTGAAACTGAAAATCTTGACATGGTACGCGAAGCTGTCGAAGCTGGTGCAGACATCATCATGCTTGACAACATGACACCTGAACAGATGAAAGAAGCTGTAAAAATAATAGACGGCAGAGCAAAAACAGAATGTTCAGGAAATGTAACAAAAGAAAATATTGACAGATTAATTAATATCGGCGTAGACTATATTTCAAGCGGTGCACTTACACATTCAGCACCTATTATGGATATTTCCCTCAAAAATCTTCACAGAATATAATTTTATTTTACATGAAATATTTATATAACGAAGAAATGTAGAAAGGCATGGTTAAAAATAAAATGAATGGAGAAGAACGTCGCAATAAAATAATAGACTATATTGAACACAGTCCTGTTCCTGTATCAGGCACTGCTCTTGCTAATCATTTCAGCGTGAGCAGACAGGCAGTTGTACAGGATATTGCTCTTCTTCGTGCTTCAGGAAATGATATCCTTTCAACAAACCGCGGATATGTTATCGCTCCAAAGCCAAAGGTTTTTACTCGCACATTTAAAGTTTCACACAGCGATGACCAGACTGCTGATGAGCTTTCTTTAATCGTTGATTTAGGCGGCAAAGTTCTCAATGTATTTGTTGACCACAATGTATACGGCCGTTTTGAAGCAAAGCTCGATATTACCTCAAGACGTGATGTCGCCCGATTCATTAATGATGTGGAAAGCGGCAATTCATCACTTCTTAAAAATGTGACATGTAATGAACATTTCCACACTATCGAAGCTCCAAGTGAAGAGATTCTTGATGAAATTGAACAATCATTAAAGCAGAATGGATATATAAAATAAACAAAAACCGCAATTCCGGTATTTACTCCGGAGCTGCGGTTTTTATCATAAAATGATGTTCTATTTATTATTTTACCGGGATTTTTTTATCCATCTTCAAAATATGGTTTTTAAGCCATCCAAGAAGGAAATCTATAAGTTCACAGAGATACTCATGCTGGCTGTCATCAACCTCTTCCATATTAATTTCTGCAAGTCTTTCAACAAATGACTCATGTGCAAGTTTCTGTGCTGCAAGTCCCTCATAACCGATTTTTTCCATATAATTCTCTTCATCCTTAAAATGAAGTTCTGTATAATCTTTAAGTTCTGCAATAATAGAAACTATTGAATCATATTTATCTGCAAGAAACGGATTATTAATTACATCATATGTACGCTCAATAATCTCAAAAAGCTTTTTATGTTCATCATCTACAAAATCAATATCTGTTTTGTATTCATCTGTAAATTCAAACATGCTCTTTTTCTGATTGTCTCCCGCACCTGCCGGCTTTTCAGATATCATTTTGCCAATCATTATATCGCTGCCAAGAATATGATGATAAAGCCATTTTGCAAGGAATTTCACAAGTTCTGTAAGCTCTTTTACAGCCTCCTCATCGGTCATTGAATCAAAATCAACACCGGCAACTTTTGCCGCAAATGAAGCATGTTCTTTTTTCTGACGTGCAAGCTCCGGGTCACCTATCTTTTCCATATAAGCTTCCTCATGTGCAAAATGCTCTGCCGCATAATCTTTCAAATGATTAACAACATTTTTTACGGCAGGAACGCTTACCTGTCCATCGTTAAGCATTTTTGCTGCATCGTTTATCATCTTAAAAAGCTGCTCATGTTCTTTATCTATTGCTTCTATTCCAATAAGACAATCCTTAGTAAATGTATACATACTTATTATCTCCTATTCTGTTGTTTTTTATAATTTTATCCATTATAATCCATAAAGAAACATGCCGCAATAACAATTTTGTACCAGAAAGGCCGGTAAAATATTATGTATGAAAATATGATTGCAATAACTAACAGACATCTTTGTGATGAATTTTCTTATTTTGAACAATTACAATTTATCGCATCGCTTCACCCAAAAGCAATAGTTCTCCGTGAAAAGGACTTATCACCGGAAGAATATGAGGAACTTGCCGGGAAAGCTATTGAAATATGCAATAATGAAAATGTAATGCTTATTCTCCACAATTTTTATGATGTTGCAATAAAATGCAATCACCCATTTATTCATCTCCCACTGCATATATTGTCAGAACTTGACAAACAGAAAGGCTCATTTTTTAAGATAAAAGGTACTTCCGTTCACTCTGTTGAAGACATGCTTCTTGCCAAAAAACTTGGTGCAGATTATGCATTTGCCGGTAATATTTACGAGACCGACTGCAAAAAGGGTCTTGCAGGAAGAGGACTTGATTTTCTAAAAAGTGTTGTTGAAATTGCAGATTTTCCTGTCTATGCGATAGGAGGAATAACGGCAGCACGTATGCCTGAAATTCTTCAGGCAGGTGCTGCCGGTGGATGTATGATGTCTGGTTTTATGAAAATGACACCGTAATAATGTTATTTATTGTACTTTTTTATCTTCGCCATCTGCGAAAACTTTTCTGAATCCATAAGGGAAAGTGAATCAATAAGACCGATATGATATGTGCCAAGTCCTCTGGAATCATCAGCCAATTCGCCACTTATACCAAGCACTGCCGCTGCAAGCACACAAGCCGTAAGTGCATCTGTAACAGACATAAATACTGCTGTTATACAATTAAGCATACATCCTGTACCAGTTACATCTGCCATCCTGGATGAACCATTTGAAATATGATAAACTTCTTTTCCATCGCTTATAATATCTGTCTCACCGCTTGCCATAACAACACAGCCATTAGCAGCTGCATAATTCTTAACAATATAAGACATCTCTTCTATTGACTTTGGATTGGCTGAATCAACCTTATCCTTATCTGACACATCTATTCCAGATGATGCATCAAATCCCATTCCACATACCGCCTTTATCTCTGATACATTTCCCTTGATAACTGCCGGTCTGCACTGTGTAATATATTTCTTTGCAAGGTCTGCACGCATTTTACTGCATGTAACACCAACCAGGTCAATTACTGATGGAATACCGGCTTTGCATGCTGTTTTACCGGAAATCATAATTGACTCCGCTCTTGCATCAGTAATATTAGCAAGACTTACTGCAATTGATTTTGACATTAATGTTATATTTTCCACTTCCAGCGGATGTTCTGCCATAATAGGCTTTGCTCCAAGTGCAAGCACTGCATTGGCACAGTCATTAATTGCAATCGGGCTTGTAATACAATGAATAAGCGGACTTTGGCTGTCAATTTTTCCTTTTACATCATTCCATTTATTATACATAAGATTCTTTTGATTCCTTCTTTGGTTTCTTCACGAACCAGAATACCACAGCTGCTATAATAAATACAGCAAAAACTATGTATTTTATAATTGAAACAAAACCTGTCGGATTTGCTACAAAATTATTTACAATTACAACTGTTGCAAGATATCCGATAAATCCAAGACATGCTATGCCAATTGCATCATTTGTGACAACATCTGAACCTTCATATACATTTGAACCAAGTGCTGTCTGGAATTTTGATAAAAGCTTTGCTTTCTGAAGCTGCTTTAAGAAAATAAATGCAATACTTCCTCCGATAAGTGTTCCTGCGATAAATGAAGGAACATAGAAAAACCATGTAAGACCTGTTTTTCCCCAGAATAATGTCATTACAGGATAAGAAACTATTGCACCGATGATACCTGTTCCTATTACTTCTCCTAAAAATGCACATATAAGTTTACCCTTTGAAAGACGGTAAAGCATACCTGAAAAAAATGCACCGAATATCGCTCCTGTAAGTGCAAGTGGCGGAATTCCCATAAATGCCATACGGATAATTCCGATTGCAAGTGCACAGATAAATGCATACCATGGTCCGAGCATAACAGCACATGTTACATTAATAAAATGTGCCATAGGACACATTCCCTCTACTCGAAGAATCGGTGAAATTACTACGCCGATTGCCACCATCATAGCAAGGAAAATAAGCTTTGTTAATTTTTGACTTTTGTTCATGTTTCTCCTCTTTTCCGCTGTATAGACGTATACCGGCTATGAGAAATACGCTCTGCAAATTGAAAAAGGATACGCCTTGCGACGTATCCTTAATATCTTCTATAATTTGTTCAGCTTATATGCAAACCATATCTTTTTGTAATATGTCTGCTGATTATAATTCACTCATAATATAGAACTTCCAGATATAACGACTACGCCAAAAACAGCTATTAAAATTATTGGCGGTCGATGCTCACATGCATCCTCTCAATCCGAAACACGGACTCCCATCGCTATACTTTCCATACACAGTACCAGGGCGCTCCCCCTCGTACCATACCTGTATTTTCAAATACACATACAAAAAGTTCTTTTATTATTATACGAATTCATTCTGTTTTGTCAAGCCTGATTACTCAGCTGTGCTGAATAATGCTGTTGAAAGATATCTGTCACCTGAATCCGGAAGAAGTGCAACAATAGTCTTTCCTTTATTTTCAGGTCTCTTGGCAAGAATGTCTGCTGCCTTTAATGCGGCACCTGATGAAATACCTACAAGTATTCCTTCGCTTCTTGCAAATGTTCTTCCTTCTTCAAATGCATCATCATTTTCAATTGTAATAACTTCATCATATACCTTTGTATTCAATACCTTTGGAACAAATCCGGCACCTATTCCCTGAATCTTGTGTGCTCCAGGTGTTCCCTTTGAAAGAACCGGGCTTGTTGCAGGTTCTACAGCAACAATCTTAATATCAGGATTCTTTGACTTCAAGTATTCGCCGACGCCTGTAACTGTTCCGCCTGTACCAACACCGGCAACAAATATATCAACTTTTCCATCTGTCTGTTCCCATATTTCAGGACCTGTTGTTGCCTTGTGTACTGCTGGGTTAGCAGGGTTATCAAACTGTCCCAGAATAACTGCTCCCGGAATTGACTCTTTGAGCTCTTCTGCCTTTGCAATAGCACCTTTCATTCCCTTAGAACCTTCTGTAAGTACAAGTTCTGCACCATATGCTGCCAGAAGATTTCTTCTCTCAACACTCATTGTATCAGGAAGTGTAAGAATTGCTCTGTAACCTTTTGCCACAGCTACTGCTGCAAGACCGATACCTGTATTTCCTGAAGTTGGCTCAATAATTGTAGCCCCCGGCTTTAATTCACCCTTCTTTTCTGCATCTTCAATCATTGCAAGTGCTACTCTGTCCTTAACTGAACCCGCCGGGTTAAGATATTCAAGCTTAACTAATATATCCGCATCAGTTGCACCTGCCTTGGCTGCATATCTAGATGCTCTTAAAAGAGGTGTTTTACCGATTAATTCCAAACTGCTCTCAACTATTTTACTCATATCAAATTCTCCTTGTTTTTATTCCTACTGTTTTAGTATGATTGCTATGTTTTGAATTATATTCCCTCTATTCCTAGTTGTCAAGTAGGTTTTTGATATTTTTTATTCTCTTATTTAAAATGAGCCACTTGTATTTCTATACTTACCGTAATACCACATTTTATACACACTATATCTGTCATTTGAACAGTCAAGCAAGGCATTAAGTTTATCTTCTCCACGCAGACCGCCATTCATTGCCGAAACACGGAATGTAACTTTAATATATGGTCTGCCATCACACATTACCAACTCTTTGTCGCATGATTCTATGTCCAGCTTTAACATTTCAGATTTTTTGATATTCTTGACATTATAAAATTTGTTATTATACCACTTTTCTATTATTGATGTCATATCAGCCTTCACATCATCCGTAATTAATTCTTTTGCATCCGAATTGCCATTATATATGCTTATAACTTTTGATAATGTTTCATCAACAGCTCCCGACATATCAATATTGCTATCATACAATGGCTCTTCTTCCCATATATACTTCGATTCCGATTTTGACGGCACATTATCATTATCGGTCCGTGACTGCATCTGTGACTCATTCTGTGAATTATTGCCGGCTGGTTTATTATCATTACCACTTGTGCACCCTGTCACCATAAACATTACAAGACATATAATAAATATTAATTTTTTCATGATACCCTCCATTTCCTCAGAGCAATAATATAAATAACCAGCCCTGATATAATCATCATAACAGGCATAACAAACATTCCTATGCCTCCTGCAAACCTTATATAATACCTGTTAAAATCAACCGGTATTACAACAGAAAGATAATACATAAATGGAACTTTCAATATATACAGAACGTGTGGCAATAAAATTACCACGGAAAGTGCAACTGACCTCTTATAATCCATAAAAAATGAAATTCCCAATACCATAAATCCTATGACAATAAACATTATCAGCCTTATAATCTGACACAATGCCATATACCCACGGATTGAAACTTTTAGTGGAAATGCTGCAAACGTAATAAGGCTTTGAACCGGTGCATTTATATTGTTAAATGTATATAAAGATACTTCATTAGTGTAATTAAAAGCTAATGATATCCCCCATATTACAACTGCTGTCAATGCCACTTTCACAGTCTTATTAATCCATGTAATATTCCTCTTTTTTGATGTTCTCGAAAGTACATACATTCCACATTTTCTTTCATATGAAAAATCCCCGGCAGTCATCAGTATAATTGCAATTATACAAATAAGATTAATGCTCTCCTGATTATTGTAATTACGCTCTCCCAGAATATCATTATAAGTATCCGGCTTTACAATAACTGCATTGATAGATTTTTCATTGCTGATTTTTCTTACATGTTCAACAGTTGAAACCATGACAGCATATGCACTTTCCATATCTGAAACAGACTTTTTCTGGTTATATGTAAGATTTTCAATCTTTTTTAATTCATCTATATTATTTTTTAAAGCAGATATATATGTATCACATTCTTCATCAGGTATCCGCCCCGAAAATTCATCATAAAAGTTTACAAGATATAAATTGTTGTTACTATAATTAACGCCTCTGTATATCTTACAATTTGCAAACAGATATATTGCCAGAATAAGAATTATAAATCCTTTCTGAATTATAAATGACTTATAAAATTCCATAAAAACCGAATTGGTTCTGCCAAAAATCTGCTGCCATAATTCTCTTAATCTCTGATATACTTTATCTAAAAATCCCTGTTTCCGGTCCGGATACATATAATATCCCATTAAAAGCATGCCACAAAAACCAATACATGCAATAACTGCCGTCAACACAAATGTTGTCCCCGATATATCGGCAATAAATCCCGTATATCCCCAATTTTCATATATAAAATACGAATATTGCGGTATTATCACATTAATAATATTTACATAATGTAATATACAAAGTGCACTATTCTTTTCAATATTGTTATATAAAAGATATTCACATAAAAATATTGCAAGAATAACAACCATTGCAATCTTATAATTCTTAAACATACTCACAAACAAATACGAAATTAAACCAAAAGATATCATTGCAACAGCGAATATCGCACAATACAGGATAAAAAACTGCCATATGTTTATTTTTAGCGGAAACATTGAAAACATCTGTGAACTTTGTATCGTAACATTCAGATACCTGATACCTCCGTACATATAAAGAAACATTCCGTATATTAATGTATTAAAAATATATGAACATATAAAACTGAACATACACAATATTCCACATCTTTTTAATATAAGATTGACTCTTCCGCAGGATGATGCATGTGTAAGATAAATCATGCGGTTATCACGCTCATCCACAAAAATAACAACGAGCATTATAATCATTATGGCAAATATAACAGAGCCTTCCTTAAAATCCATGAATTTCTCAATCGCTGCGGTATTTGCCGGAGTAACATCCATATCCGCCAGTTTTTTTATGTCTTTTGCATATTTTTTTGCATTTAATCTTCCGAAATTATCCTCGTCGGCATACAGGCTGCTATTTAATATCTTTTCATATCCTGCCATATCCGTTACTTTGCTTTTATAATTTTGTGCATATTCTATTTTATCTTTTAAGACTGCCCTTGCCTGACGTATATACTGTGCTTCTTCGTTATCTTCAAGTTTCACCGAAAACACAGACTTATAAGCTTCGTCCTGTGACATTTTATTAAGATTGCTTATATATTCATCAGTCAGGCTGCTATAATAATCATATGCCTTTTTATCATTATCATTGTTTGTTTTAAAAATGCACATGCCTGCAGCTATAACAAATATAACAATAACAATGCCCCAAATTTTACGAAAAACTCTTACAATTTCCATATACCACACCTCACTCCCCATATATAAAACTAAGGTGTAACATTAATAATCTTACAATTTCCTGTTCCTATATCTTTCTTGTCAATAACAGCATAAGAATATGTTGTAACAGTTTTTTGCTGTCCTCTTAACTTTTCAACACATTCTTTATATTTTTTTATATTCTGTTCTGAAAATTCAACCCCTGTTTTAGAATATCCTTCTACAGCAAACAACATATATCTGCTGTCTCCGTTAAAAAAATCAAACTGTAATCCATTCCCCTCTGTTCCCACTTGATTTTCTTTTGCATACTCGTCATTTGTTGTGAATTCTATAACGTCAACAATATTTCCTTTTGTATCCAATATATCAAGTTTGTTTTTTAATTCTTTATTTTTTCTATTTTCGACAATAGAAAAATCAACACGTTCAAGAATATAAATATACTTATCATCAATTCCGAGAAAGTCTGTATACGCTTCCTTTTTCCCTGTGTCCTGTGATAAATCAATAACAAATATCTCTTCATTATCTTTTGAAACTGTATTCATCTTATTAAGTATATATGAATCTTCTGTCAGTGAAATAAAATACATATTTCCCGATTCATCAATATATGCACCATTATTCCAATCATCAGCCTCACCTCTGAAAATACTTCCGTCAGACATGTAATCATAAACTTTTGACACATTATTGTTATTAATATCTATACTCTCAAGTATATAATCATTTGTAACATCTGTAATGCCGCTTACAAGTTTTACATATACCTTTTCGCCAACAGGATACAATGTAATTGTCTCTCTTATACCATATACAGTCGAATATTCTTTTATAAACTGTGGCTGTGTATTTGTGCCAACCTGTACGTAATACAGATACTGCGTCTTTTCGGAAGTTAAAATATAATACAGCTTTCCGTGGCTGAAGCATGCTCTCTGCCTGCTGCTTACAACAGACATTCCATTAACCGAAAGTACCGCTTCTGTCTTTTTGTCACGTCCGGTTTTATCATATGAAACAAGCAGGTCTTTCTCATCTGTTCTTTCAATCATATAAAGACGGTTATTATAATACCATAAACCTCCGGTTACTCTGCTTTTATCAGACACATATGCATCACAATCCTGCGAATTATGTTCACAATTAAGCTTAGTACAAAGAGGCATAACACTCTTATTAACCATATCAAAATAATACAAAAATCTTTCAGAGCCTGTAGATATTGCAGCATCACCTATAAAATAATACCCGCTTGGTGATGCCGCACTGCTATTACTCATATAATACTGAGGTGCATCATTATCAAACACATAATCACTATATTCATAATCAACATTGTCAGACGATCTGCCTTTATTTGAACAGCCAACAAATATCATTACCGCAAATGCCGGTATTAAATAAAAAAGCTTCCTGTATCTTTTCATATATTTCCCTCACCATACATTAATTAAATTAATAATCACTATCTTCTGTTATCTTTCTGTACTTCCCAAAAATATTATAAATATTCTTCCTCTTTGACTGACTTACAGGAAGAACAGCTCCGTCCATTAACTCAACATGATTATAGCTTGTATTTTTTATGTATTTACAATTTACCAGATAAGACTGATGTGTCCTCACAAATGGCACTTTACTCAAATCAGCTTCTATATCACTAAGTTTGCCATAAAACTCAATTTTTTCATTGTCTGTTTTCACCATGCATATTTTTCTTTTATCGCTGAAAAAATACTTTATTTCATCGGTCATTATATTCTTTATACTTTTATTTGAAATATAATTAAATATGTAGTCATCATTTTTTATCGTCTCAGTCATCCCCGCCACCTATATAATGTACCTCTCAAATAACATATACTCACGAATTTGATTTCAACTTTTTTTGTTAGAAAATTTAAAATCTTTACTTATATTTAACACTTTTCGACATATTTTTGCAATACTTTTTGAATAAATTACAAGCTAATTGTAATAATCAATCAGTTTGCGGTCTTTTTTTTACAATTTTCTTTATTGCAACTACAAATGCATCAACAAGAAAGATTGCAATAGCAATCGCTCCAGCTGCACCTATCGTATATACGAGACTTGATAATGCACCATCCATGTCTGACAGAAACAGATTATAGACGGTCTGATACATTCCTGCTCCCGGAACGATAGTAAGAATTGCGGGAATAAGCATCGTCGTAACCGGTGTCTTTAATATTCTTGCAAGTATATGTGAAGCAACAGCAAGTACCAGCCCTGATACAAAAGTTGCCGTAAGCATTGTTGAAATTCTGTCTATATATAAGTAAACTGCCCAGCCTGCCATTCCAAGAACACCATTTATAAAAAGGCACTTTTTAGGTGCTTCATTTATCACTGAAAAACTGATAATTGCACAAAAGGCAAATATACACTGCATAATCATCTCACAACACCTCCCATTATAAGAAATCCGACATATACACCAAGTGCAATCATTGCTGCACGGACAAATGATTCAAGAATTTTGGCATTTCCAGCCGCATAATCTCCATGAAGTGTATCACGTATAGCATTGGTTATTGCGGCTCCGGGAACAAGAACCATTATTGCACCAACAATAACATGATTAAGGTGAAGCTGCGGATTAAATCTTACAAAAAGCGATGCAATAACCGAAATAATCACGGAAGAAATCAAATCCTGTATCAAATCATTAAATTCAGTTACTTTTCCAATATGCAGCCATCCGACAAGACATAGCCCCACTATTCCTGTATAGAACATGTCTTGCCAGTTTCCTCCAAACATACCTGTAAAAAAAGCAACTCCAAGAATTATACATATATCTTTAAGCCACCATGGATATACATTTCTTTTCAGGTGTTTTATCTGATAAAAAGCCTCCTCAAGCGTAATTTCACCTTTATAAAACTTTCTTGAAATATCATTGACGCTTGCTATCATATTAAGATTAGTTGTGCTTTTATTTACACGACGTACAACTGTAAGTGCGTCAATATCAGGGTCATCAAGAGAAATCATAAATCCAGTCGAAATAACAAACGCCTGTGTTGTTTTAAGTCCTGACACTTTGAGAATATAATTTATCGTCTCTTCAACCCTATAAATTTCAGCACCATTTTCAAGCATTACCGTTCCTGCCAGTGCCGCCGTATCTATCAGTAATTTGTAATCCATATTTTCCATTAATTTCATCCTCTATTCTAAGCAGCCTGTTATACTTTGCAACTCTCTCACTTCTGCTTGGTGCCCCGCATTTTATCTGGCCTGCATTAAGGCCTACAGCAAGGTCTGCAATAGTCGTATCTTCTGTCTCACCCGAACGATGCGATATAATCGCTTTATATCCGGCTTTGTGAGCCATCTTTACAGCTTCAATTGTCTCAGACACGGTTCCAATCTGATTAAGCTTGATAAGAATTGCATTGGCACATCCGCTCTCTATTCCTTTTTTTAACCTCTCAGTATTGGTGACAAATAAATCATCTCCTACAAGCTGACATTTGTGTGCAAGCCTGTTTGTAAGCATTTTCCAGCCTTCCCAGTCCTCTTCGTCTAGTGCATCTTCAATAGATATAACCGGATATCTGTCAACTATCTGCTCCCAGTGTATAACAAGTTCTTCAGAAGTAAAAGTATTTTTTGACTTAGGAAGCTCATATTCTCCACACACACTTCCCTTCCATTCGCTTGCTGCCGCATCAATTGCAAGTGCAAAGTCTTTTCCCGGAATATATCCGGCTTTTTCTATTGCATTTACAATATAAGACAATGCCTCTTCATCGCTTACAAGGTCAGGGGCAAATCCTCCCTCGTCTCCAACTGCTGTCGAATATCCGTCTTTTTTTAATATACTCTTCAAAGTGTGAAATACTTCAGCACACATACGAAGCCCTTCCCTGAAATTCCCGGCACCAACAGGCATTATCATAAATTCCTGCACATCAAGCGTATTACCCGCATGTGCACCACCGTTTAATATGTTCATCATAGGTACAGGCATAGTATCAGCTGCAATTCCACCAAACAGTCTGTAAAGAGGAAGCTTTAATGACGCAGCCGCAGCATGTGATGCTGCTATAGACACCGCAAGTATTGCATTGGCACCAAGTTTTGACTTATCTTTTGTTCCGTCAGCTTTAATCATTGCCGCATCAATGGCATAAATATCACCAGATTCCATGCCCTTTAATGTGTCGTTAATAACTGTATTAACATTTTTTACAGCATTAAGAACACCCTTTCCCATATACCTTTTTTTATCATTATCTCTTAATTCCAGTGCCTCATATATACCTGTTGATGCACCGCTCGGTGATATCCCATATCCGACACTTCCATCCGATAATTTTACACACGCTTCAACAGTCGGATTTCCTCTTGAATCCAATACTTCTCTTGCAGTAACTTCTTCAATAATGCTTCCGGATTTCATATATGCACTCCTTAATTAATTGTTTTAATATGATTTTTCAAAAGCATTATTCCCCAAAAAATCATTTATTAAACAGTGCATATTATTTTTAATCTAGTTCTGCTTTTCCTGTATATAATTCGTAATATCTTCCTTTCATTGCAAGAAGCTGCTCATGTGTTCCCCATTCTATAATTTCTCCATTCTCAAGAACCATAATGGCATCCGCATTTCTTATAGTAGACAATCTATGTGCAATTACAAATGTAGTTCTGTCTGACATAAGTCTGTCCATTCCATCCTGAATCTGACGCTCTGTAATTGTATCAACTGAACTTGTCGCCTCATCCATTATAAGCACCGGTGCCTTGGATAATGCCGCACGGGCAATATTAAGAAGCTGCCTCTGGCCCTGACTGAGATTAGAGCCATCTCCCTCCAGCACAGTATCATATCCTTCTGACAAATGACGTATAAAGTAATCAGCATTGGCAGTCTTTGCTGCCGCTATAACCTCCTCATCAGATGCATCAAGCCTTCCATATCTTATATTCTCCATGACTGTTCCCGTAAAAAGATGTGTGTCCTGAAGTACAAGTGCTATATTCTTACGCAGTTCTTCCATATTTAATGTTCTTATATCCCTGCCGTCAAGCGTAATCCCACCGTCCCATATTTCATAAAATCTTGTCAGCAGATTAGTTATTGTTGTCTTTCCTGCTCCTGTTGAACCTACAAAAGCAATCTTTTGTCCCTTTTTCGCAACAAGACTTATATGTTTCAGTACAGGAGTATCTTTTCTATATCCGAATGTAACATCATCCATGACAATCTCACCTTTCACATTGTCAGGAATATCACCCGTTACATCTTCCACTTCCATATCACATATATCAAACACTCGCTCTGCACCGGCAAGTGCAGAAAATATTGTATTCATCTGCATTGTAATCTCATTAATCGGTCTTGAAAACTGTCTTGCATAAGTTACAAATATCGTAAGTCCTCCGATGTCAAAGCCTTTAAGCACACATAAAATACCGCCAATCATAGCTGTAAGCGAATAATTGACCTGTCCGAGATTTCCTACAACAGGTCCCATAATTCCACCAAAAAACTGTGCTTTTATCTGCTTGTCTTTCAAGTCATAATTATATTTTTTAAAATCTTCCACTGCCTGTTTTTCATGGCAGAAAACCTTGACAACTCTCTGTCCGCTTATTGTCTCCTCTATGCACCCGTTTAGGGCACCGAGCGACTTCTGCTGTGCCGCATAATACTTCCTGCTTCGTGACACAAGAAATCTGCCGGAATAAATAATAACAGGTGCCATGACAAATGTTATTAATGAAAGCCATATATTGGTATATATCATCATCGCAAATGTTCCGACGAGCGTCATTATCCCAGAAAACAGCTGTACTGCCGTGCTGTTTAACATCTCACCTACAACATCAACGTCATTAGTATACCGGCTCATCAGATCACCCTTGCTGTTCATATCAAAAAATGATACCGGAAGCTTCTGCATATGTACGAATAAATCACGCCTTAAAGAAAACATTGCTCTCTGTGACACTTTTAACATAAGCTTTGCCTGAAAATATGTTGCCAGAACTCCCAGAAGATAAACCGATGCCATAACAACGAGTGCCATCGCCAGACTCTTTATACCGCCATTTTCATTAAATCCTATAATATAATTATTAATCACCGGTCTTAACATATAAGATGCCGCAAGCGTACTGACTGTACTCGCAAGAACACAACACAATGCACCAGCCAGCTGAAGTTTTGTCTCTTTCATATAAGAAAAAAGACGGATTATCGTATTTTTAGTATTCTTGGGTCTTTCTTTCTTTTTTCCCATAGACCCGCCGGTTCCTTTCATGGCTCCGGTAACTCCGCCCATTGGTGGCATATCATCCCACCTCCTTACTTATCTGGATATCAAATATTTCCTTATATAAAGGACATGTCTTTAAAAGTTCTTCATGTGTTCCAAATCCTTTTACACAGCCATTATCCATGACAAGAATCTCATCAGCTTCCATAACTGATGTAATTCTTTGTGCAATAATTATCTTTGTCATATCTGAATATTTTCCATATAATACATCTCTTATATATTTTTCAGTTGCAGTATCAACCGCACTTGTCGAATCATCAAGAATCAATATCTTAGGATGCTTTAATAAGGCTCTCGCAATACAAAGTCTCTGCTTCTGTCCGCCCGACACATTAGAACCACCTTGTCCAAGCTGTGTATTATATCCTTCTCTAAAGCCTCTTATAAACTTATCAGCTTGTGCGTCTGCCGCTGCCTGTGCAATCGTTTTTTCATCTGCATTTTCATTGCCCCACCTGAGATTTTCATAAATATCTCCCGAAAACAGCGTATTTTTCTGAAGTACCATGCCTATACCATTTCTTAAATTATCAAGCGAATACTCTTTGACATTAACTCCATCCACACATACTTCACCCGCATCAACATCATAAAGACGAGAAATAAGGGACACAAGTGTAGTCTTGCCACTTCCTGTCGGACCGATAATAGCAAGTGTCTGTCCTGCTTTTACATCGAAGCTTATATTCGACAAAACATTTTCTTCACTGTTCTTATAATATCTGAACGACACATTTTTAAATGATATATTTCCATCCTCAACTTTTCTTTCCTTATATAATGCATTATCATCTGTCAGGTCAATCTCTTCTTCAAGCACCTCTCTTACTCTTCTAAATGATGCGACTGCTCTTGCCCAATTTAAAAATACAATTGAAAGCATCGTAAGACTTCCCATAATCTGGACTATATAATTAATAAATGCCGTAAGGTCACCCACCTGCATCTTCCCACCTATAATCATATTGCCGCCAAACCATACAACAGCAACGGTCGTAGCATTGAGTGCAAGCGTCATGACAGGCTGATACTTAATCATAATATTCATGGCGTGGATATTTTTATCAAACAAGTCCTTATTATGCTCATCAAAACGCTTTTCTTCATAATCTTTTCTCACAAATGACTTAATAAGCCTTATGTTGACAAGCCCCTCCTGAACGCACGAATTAAGACAGTCAATGCTGTTTTGCAAAGCCTTAAATCTTGGAAATGCTTTCTTCATTATTATAATAATAGAAATAACAAGTACAGGAACTACAATTATAAATACAATAGCAAGCGATGGACTTATTACAAATGCCATAGTTATTGCACCTATAAGTATTCCCGGAGACCGAAGGCACGCCCGGAGTGTTTGCATTATCATATTCTGAATCTGCGTAATATCATTGGTAAGCCTCGTAATAAGCGACCCTGTTGAAAACTTATCTATATTGTTAAATGAAAACTTCTGTATCTTTTCAAATAAATCCATACGCAGGTCAGCACCAAAATTCATGGCTGCATTAGCCGCAAACCATGCACCAAGCACGCCTCCAACCGCCATACATACTGCCACTAAAACCATGACAAGCCCGATTCTTGTTATATATCCTACATCATGATTGGCTGCTCCGACATTAATAATCTTTGACAACAGCCATGGCAGGATAATCTCACCCGCAACTTCAACCAGCATAAAAATCGGTCCTAAAATATAATAATAAACATATGGCTTTATATATTTTAAAAATAGTTTCATAAATGCCTCTTTTCTTTTCTATATCTACTTATACACTCATACTATATAGTTATAGTATATAGTATATTACTTGAAAAATCAACCATATTATTTCTCATTTACATTGTTTTTTTTAATAACTTGTGCTAATATATTAATGAGCGTTATTCTTTAAAGAAAATGCATCAGCTTTATTCACTATATTTTATTTTAAATACTTTTAAAAAGAACCGACCTTTATGGCGGTTACATAACAAACTGTTCTGACAGATTGTATTAGTCAAAGTATTTATTCTGATGTCAGACATTCATGCTGCTAACAAGCCTTGACGTCTCTTTAATTTTAGCGTTCATTTTTATCCCTATATTTAATTAAAAAGAAGAAAGTCCTTTCATCATCATGAGGCATATTGCATCAAAGATGCACATTGGAACTTTGCTTCGCAAAACAAGGAGGCAATCCTCTCCTCGCTTGAGGTGCTCGGATTTTGCTTCGCAAAACAAGGAGGCAATCCTCTCCTCGCTTGAGGTGCTCGGATTTTGCTTCGCAAAACAAGGAGGCAATCCTCTCCTCGCCTGAGGTGCTCGGATTTTGCTTCGCAAAACAAGGAGGATATTATGAATTCTAAGGGAAACACAAAATTTTTAGTCGAGCTTGCGTTAATGGTCGCAATTATTATGGTTATGGCTCTCACACCACTCGGTTATATTAAAACACCGGGACTTTCTGTAACACTTTTGACTATTCCGGTAACTGTCGGTGCCGTAATGTTAGGTCCTGCTGGCGGTGCGGTATGCGGTGCGGCTTTTGGTCTCACAAGCTTCTACCAGACTTTTGGCATAAGTGCATTCGGTTCTGTACTTCTTACAATCAATCCGGTTGGAACATTTATCACTACATTTGTAATGCGTGTACTTGAAGGCTGGCTTACAGGTCTTATATTCAAAGCACTCCGTCAGTCAAAGCACCTTGCAAAGGCATCATTTTACATTGCAAGTCTTGCATGCCCTCTTCTTAACACTCTGCTTTTCATGAGTTCACTTGTAATATTCTTTTACAACACTGAGTATATACAGGGCTTTGCTCAAGCATTTGGTGCCACAAATCCATTTATGTTCGTAATCGCATTTGTCGGAGTTCAGGGTGCTATTGAAGCCGTAATCTGTTTTGTTGTTGGAAGCATTTTAACACGCACGCTTTACAAGGTTTTAAAAGCAGGAGGCGTTAAAAATGAATCAGCAAAATCAGTTCTTTAATGAAATTGATGTAAACACTGCAACCAATGGCACACTTGGATTTAAACTCGGTCATGCAGCAGACAATAAAGCCAAAACCGGCGTATCGGTAATATACTTTCCTGACGGTGCAAAGGTTGGCTGCGATATAAGCGGCGGAGGTCCCGCCTCAAGAGAGACCCCTCTTACAATGCCGCTCACAGCTGACAATCCAGTAAATGCAATCGTTTTTTCAGGCGGCTCAGCATATGGACTTGCCGCATCAGATGGTGTAATGAAATGTCTTGAAGATAATGGTATCGGATATGATACCGGCGTCGCTAAAGTTCCGCTTGTATGCCAGTCATGCATATTCGACCTTGGTTATGGTAATTCGCATGTACGCCCTGACTACAAAATGGGTTACGAAGCATGCACAAACGCACTTAACCGCTCATCTGCTGATTTTACAGCCGGTGATTCCGTTGAAGCAAAAAATCATGAAACATCAGAGATTATCGGCAATGTCGGTGCCGGTACAGGTGCAACCGTCGGTAAAATCGGAGGCATGAATTACGCACAGAAATCAGGTCTTGGAATACATTCTGTGAGAGTCGGAAAACTCACACTCACAGCCATTGTTGTCGTCAATGCACTCGGTGACATTTTCAATCCCAAAACAGGAGAAAAAATCGCCGGATTCCATAAACCTGACCGTTCAGGCTTTGCCGACAGCATAACAGCAGCACTCCACAATATGCTGCCAAAAGACCCATTTACAGGAAATACAACAATCGGTGCAATTATAACAAATGCTGAATTTTCAAAAGCCGAGATGGGTAAAATCGCTTCAATGACACGAAATGCCTATGCAAGATGCATCAATCCTGTAGGCACAATGGCAGACGGCGATACAATATATGCTGCAAGTATTCCATCCGGTAATGAGCCTGTGAAAGCAGACATTAATATTGTAGGAACTCTCGCAGCCGAAGTTATGTCAGCAGCCATTTTAAAAGCAGTTAAATACTCACATATTCCTGATGAAGAATATTTAAAAAACATTTAAATAATCACACAAAAAAATCATGCCGGCTTTCAAAAATTACCGGCATGATTTTTTTGTTGTAAATTATCTGAATACAGACTATAATTATTTTGTACAATTTCGTAAACCAATTTAATATCTATGTTAATTACACAGAAATGGAGATTTTATGAAAGAACAGACAGATAAAATAATTAATAAAAATTTTAAAAAAGCAGAAAAGAAAATCGAAAATTATGCTTCCGAGCTGGAACGCAACAACAAAATTGCAATGTATTCACACCTTGTTGAAGTTATTATTATAACTTTATTCTGCGTCCTTGAAGCCTCAACAAGAGGAAAATCATGGCTTTTTGTAATAATTCTTACAACAATCGGCTTTGCACCTGTCATATGCGAATTCATAGCATGGGGGAAAAACCATGAATCACAGGCAATACGCCATTTTGTAGCAATTGGTTATGCCATATTTTATACATGCACGATATTTACGACTTCATGCAGTGCAATATATGTCATGGCTCTTCCCATGATATTCATCGTATCTGTTTACAATGATTTCAAATACATGCTTATGGTAAACGCAGGTGTTATAATCGAAAGTTTTATAGCCGTATTTGTTGGTGCGTCAACCGGAAAATTTGGTTATCTCGGACTTGATACTGCTGCAATCCAGATTGTAACAGTAATAATAACAGGTGTGCTCGCATGTCTGCTCGCACTTACAACAAAAGCAAATGCACAGCAGAAAATTGATGTCGTTAAAGAATCACAGCAAAAGACACAGGAAGTTCTTGACGATATTTCCCAGATGTCTGCACATATGCAGAATGGTATTGCAGAAATATATACACAGCTTGAAAAGTTAAATGATTCAGCAAAACTTACACAGTCAACAATGGTTCAGGTTTCTACCGGTGCTGCCGATACAGCAGACGCAGTACAGAACCAGCTCTCACAAACTGAAGAAATCCAGAAAAAAGTCAGCCTTGTTGACACTGCTGCAAATGAAATATCTGACAGCATGATGGAAACATTAAACATACTTACAAACGGCAGCAAAGATGTTGAACAGCTTGTTGCAAATGTAGATATTTCAGTTAAAAACGGTCAGCATGTGGCAGACAAGCTCTCTAACCTCAGTGTACGTATTAAAGAAATGCATTCAATCATAGCAATGATTGAAGAAATTGCTTCACAGACAGAATTACTTGCCCTCAATGCAAGCATTGAAGCCGCACGAGCCGGAGAAGCCGGTAAGGGCTTCGTTGTAGTTGCAACTGAAATTTCAAAAATGGCAACTCAGACAGGTGATGCTACAGAAAATATAACAAAACTTATTGAAAATATTTCAACTGCTATTGAAGAAGTTGTAACTGTAATCTACGAAATGATTGACGGAATCAATGCAGAAAAGTCTTCAACCGAAAGTACAGCAAAGAGCTTTGACAATATTCAGAATAATACATATGCAATACGCGATAATGTTGAACAGCTCACACAGAGCATAGTAGAACTTAAAAATGCCAAT
Source organism: Lachnospira hominis (ex Liu et al. 2021) (assembly GCF_014287955.1). GTDB lineage: Bacteria > Bacillota > Clostridia > Lachnospirales > Lachnospiraceae > Lachnospira > Lachnospira hominis. Next base: position 287,990 of record NZ_JACOPD010000001.1, read on the forward strand.
AATGTAATTGTTGATTCTATCCAGACAATATCAGCTGTTTCAGAACAGCTTTCAGCACATGCTTCTGAAACTACTAATAATGAAGAAGAGAATGTCAAAATCCTTGAAAGTATTGCAGATAAAATGCATGGTCTCATTGATACCGTCAAGGAAGACGACTCTGCATCTTTATAACATTCAACATAAAAAACATCTGGCAGTGCTAAAACCTGTCAGATGTTTTTTTATTTAATCTTCATTTATCTTACTTCAGTTTCTCATTCAATTCATTAATCATTTTTAATGCTGATTCTTTATCCTTTTCGCCTATATACTTTGCAACTGAAAGCTGGTCATAAAAATCATGGCGTATCTTTGCCATACCCTCAATTTTATTAATAAGCTGCTCATATTCATACGATTCCTTTTTCCTTGCTATCTCAAGCTCTTTAATTGCTGCAAGTTTTTTGTGCTCCTCATTTTTCCGATACAGAATATAAATAATAAACAAAACAGCAGCTACAGCAATAAAAAACAATACTCCAATTACAATCTTACTTTTTACATCCACACGATATATCTGATATGTAAATATGTATACAATCATGAGAAAATACAGATAAATAAGTACACAAAAAATAACTATTCTTATATCAATTTTTACTCTCTGATTAAACTTATGCCACAGATAAATAACTGCCGGATATAACATCGCAAGAATTGTAATCTGAACAAGATATGCCCGTGTTACATAGACTTGTGTCGTAAAATCAGTTGAATTAGGCCACAGCATATAAATAACATTTGCCATAAGTGCAACAAAAACACACAATCCTGCCGCAATCATGCACCTTAAAATGCTGTCCTTAAATGCCAATTTTACACCAACAAAAAGTAATGTTGTTGTTACTACTATCATGATTACTGCCGAAGCCTGCCCTTGTTCTCCAAGATGAAGCACCTTATACAAAGTCGGCACAAATACAACCGCACACACAATAACAGTAGACAAAAACTTTGATTTCCTCGGCGTGAGCATAAATGTCAATGCTATAAATATCATGTAGTTTGCTATCCAATACAGTAGAAAATTAAATGTACTAATCATATCTGCACCTGTCGGTCAGCTTATATTATGATTGTTCCGAAATTTTTTCATTCAATTCATTAATCATTCTTAATGCTGATTCTTTATCCTTTCCACCTATATATTTTGTAACTGAAAGCTGGTCATAAAAATCATGGCGTATCTTTGCCATACCCTCGATTTTATTAATAAGCTGCTCATATTCATATGATTCCTTTTTCCTTGCTATCTCAAGCTCTTTTATATAATTAAGCTGCATCTGTTCTTCGTTCTTTCTGTAGATAAGGTACAAAAGAAAAATCATTGCAACAAATTCAATCAATATTACCGGCAAAAAAATAAACACACGTTTTTTCACTTCTTCAAGATAATACAACACAAGATATGTCAATATTGTAAAATAAACCGCCGCCATAATTGACATAATCGCAAAACTTCCGCTTATCTGATGAGTTTTTTTCGTCTTATTCCACAGCCATACAACAATAATAAACAAAGCTGCCATTGTCGGAATCTGAATAATATAAGACATCGTATATATAATGCTGTCCATCTGTCTTTCGCTTCCAAGAATAAGAATGTGTATAATCGCCGTAAATATAGGAACAAGCACGCCTATCGCTGCAACTGTTATACATTTCAGCAAATTTTCTTCAAAAGCCAGCTTCATTGCTATTATAAGTGCAGCCTGCAAAATAAGTGATATAATTACACTTTGCATGCCACTGTCGTCATAGACATAGAAAAACTTGTATGTGGCTCCGAAAAAACCTGACATAAACATAATAATAAATGCCGATAATTTTGATTTTTTAGGTGTCAGCATAAATGTAATAGCTACCAGTTCAATACTAGAGCCAAAAAAATACAAAAAGAAATTAATCGCAGTTATCATATGCTTTCCTCCTGATTATTCGTATATACAAGAGAAACCATAGTACTGTATATGCCATCTTTAAAACCGTATTCAAGCCTTCCGTTGTACTGCTGTGCTATGTCTTCAAGAATTTTCATTCCCCATCCGTGTTCTGAGCTTCTGATTTTCTTTTTCTGATTCTTATCTGCCGAATTTTTAACAAGAACATTCATATAATCGCCCGAATAATCACACTTTACACTGATAAAACGCTTACTCTTATCTTCAATTTCAAGACATGCATTAATTGCATTGTTAAGTATGTTTGAAAATATGCTGCAAAGATGCAGATTGGAAATATTAGTATTTTCTCCGGCTTTTACTGAATATTCAGCCTTAATACCATTCTGTTTTATAATTCTGTCTTTATCTTCAAGAACAGCATTAACAATCATATTTTTGCAGAATCTCTTTTCTCCTGTACTTCTTACTTTCGCCTCAAGTGCCTCTATAGATGAGGCAATCTTATCACCATCCTCATTATCCGTATACATAACAAGAATCTGCTTCAATTCTTCATTATATTTGTTTTTAAGTTCGTGAAGTTTCTTCTCGTCCTGCTCAATATTTTCTTTATTCAGCTTCATAAGTTCAAGTTCTTTTCTCTGATTTTCAATATTGTAATCGAGTTCGTCCTTTGCCCACAAACTATATACAATATATAACAGTACACTGTCTATAAGACATCCAATAACGGTTGTAACCGCTGAAATAGCAAGATTATTATAATTTTCACCAACATAACAATAAGGTACTACCATCAGCTGGCTGAGCGGAAATATTACAATAAAAAGATTCATAATATTAAACCGCGGTGATTTTTTCCTTTTTTTAATAAATGCCAGCACATAAATTAAAATAATCTGTAAAACACTGCATGTAATAACTGTTTTTAAAATTACGTCCTGTGCCTCAACATTTAGTGTTTTTAAAAAAATAAGTTCGCATAATTCTATTACAAAACTTAATGATATATCAATCAGACTTTTCTTTATTTTTTTATTTTTCCCAGATTCCTTATCCAAAAAAACACTTACTGCATATATAATTTTTGCTGTTGCAATTATAAACCCTGTTTCTAAAAGTACTTTCACATCTTCTCTCCCATATATTTAAAAAATAAATCAGACAATTCTTTTCTTTTGAGTCTGCTCACCGAAACGTGCTCACCATTGTCCATAACAACATATTCTTTTTCAATACGCTTCACATGATTAAAATTAATGATGAAACTTCTGTGACACTGGTAAAAATCATCGGGAAGCTGTTTTAAAATCTGCTGCAGCGAATCATATACCATAATATCTTTCTTATCAGTATATATATATACATTATGGTTGCTGCCCTCTATATATATTATTGATTCATATGCTACCGTCTGAATCTGTCCACGCTGTTTTATTACAAGCTTTTGTAAATTCATGTTTATTTTTGAATTTTCAATCTTATCTATAATCTTTATTACACGGTCCTTTTTTACAGGTTTTTTTAGATAACCTTCAATATTGGTCCGCTGCATAAATACATCTTCTATATACTCCTGCGAATATCCTGTAAAAAATATAAGACGTGTATCAGGTGCCTTATCATAGAGCCATGCAGCATAATCAATACCATTCTTTTTCTCTTTCCAATCAATATCCATCATTACAATATCATATCTGCTGCCATCTTCTACATCCCTCATAAACCTATCAATATCATTAAAACATTCGATTAAGTTTACTCTGTTAGTTTCAATAAGAACATTCCTCACATCATTCAATGCTTCCATTGAATCATCACAAACCGCAATATCCATATTTATACGCTCCCGTTTATACATATTAATAAAATATGCCTTTTACTTATAAAATAATATTAACATTATTTTTGACATTTTTCTATATTTTTCTTGAATTTTTTTAACATTTTTACTTGCAATTTAAAAATATTGTGTTATATTATTAATATACATTTTATAAATTTGGTGGTTATATATGGATTTACAATCTCTTACAAAACAACTTATATATGATGAACACAATATCGAAACTCCTGATATCTATCAGAAGTTCGGCATTGTCTGTCCTGAATATTCATCCCGTGATATAGAAGTAAAGGAATATCCCATGCCCGACAAGGAGCATTTATTTACTTTGCTATGGGATATACCTGATAACAGCAGCCTTTATGCAACTATTCTTCCATGTGATACACCATTTACATACAGCTGTCATTTTAAACATGGCATGAGAACCCAGATGCACTCACATGAATATCTTGAATTATTTTATATTATTGACGGAGAATACCGTCAGAAGATTCTAGGCAGCGAATTCACATTCCATAAAGGCGAACTTTGCCTTATAGATAAGAACTGCCAGCATCAGGAGATTCTTGACAGCAGCAATGCAACTATTCTGTTTCTTGGCATAACTAACTTCATGTTTGACGATATTGTAAAGCATCATGTTACGACAGAACGTATTTCTTCTTTTTTAAGCACTGCATTACTTGAACAGAAAACTTTACAACAATATCTTCACTTCCGTCCACATTCCGATGGAGAAGTTTTAATGGAGCAGACACTTACAAGCCTTATTGAAGAACTAAAGCGTCATGATGAAGCCTCTCCTTTTATATGTCAGGGACTTCTCATAAGAATTTTTCACATTCTTAGTACCAAATATGAATTTTCTCTGTCAAAGCAGCTCCGCAAACGTATGAATTGGATTCTTTTTGAAGAAATCACTAATTATATCAATAATAATCTTAATAATATTTCAATTATGCAGCTTTCCAATGAATTTCATTTTCAGGAAGATTACTTTAACCGGCTGCTCAAGAGCCAGACTGGTCTTACATATACGGAATATCTTCAGTCACTGCGTCTCAAAAAAGCTGAAGACATGCTGATTAACACTGACCACACAATTGACACGATTTCCCATGAAGTCGGATACCAGAACAAAGGATATTTTTATAAAATTTTCACTGACAAATATAAGATTACGCCGGCACAGTTCCGTAAGAAAAATAAGTCATAAAAAACTTTGTTGATTTAATTTTATATAAAAATGAAAATGCAGAGCCAACCATTTAGTATGCTCTGCATTTTCTATAGAATTATGTAAGAAAAGGTATCTATTATGGCAAATTTATTTAATCATATAGTTACATATCCCATTTCCAATCCCTGATTTCCGGCATATCAATACCATATTCATGGATATACTGTTTATGTTCGACAAGCTTGTCATTCATTTCCTGAACAAGATATGAACCCCTGTTGCCAAGCTGTGGAAGATACTTAACAGCATTCTTTACAAGATGGAAACGGTCAATTTCATTCTGGACACGCATATCGAATGGAGTTGTGATAGTTCCTTCTTCCTGATATCCATATACATGAATGTTTCTGTTAGTTCTTCTGTATGTAAGTTCGTGAATAAGTGTATGGTAACCATGGAATGCAAATATGATTGGTTTATCTTTTGTAAACAATGCATCATATTCTGCATCACTTAATCCATGTGGGTGCTTTGACTTAGGCTCGAGCTTCATAAGGTCTACTACGTTGATAACACGAATTTTAATCTCCGGAAGTGCCTTTCTTAAAATTGTAACTGCTGCAAGAGTCTCAAGTGTAGGTGTATCACCGCAGCATGCCATAACAATATCAGGTTCCTGACCCTGGTCGTTACTTGCCCATTCCCAGATACCGATACCCTGTGTACAATGCTTTACAGCCTGCTCCATTGTGAGCCACTGCTGTCTTGGATGCTTAGATGTAACAAGTACGTTTACATAGTTACGGCTTCTAATACAATGGTCAAAACATGAAAGAAGACAGTTAGTATCCGGTGGAAGATAAAGTCTTACAACATCTGCTTTCTTATTGGCAATATGGTCAAGGAATCCCGGATCCTGATGTGTAAATCCGTTATGATCCTGCTGCCATACATTTGAACTTAATATAAGATTTAATGATGCAATAGATGCTCTCCATGGAAGCTGGTTACATACCTTCAGCCATTTTGCATGCTGTGCACACATTGAATCTACAACTCTGATAAATGCTTCATAACTTGCAAAGAATCCATGACGTCCTGTAAGAAGATACCCTTCAAGCCAGCCTTCACACATATGCTCACTGAGCATTGAATCCATTACACGTCCATCCTGTGCAAGGAATTCATCTGTATCATATTTTTCATTATTCCAGTCACGGTTAGTAACTTCAAATACTTTTCCAAGTCTGTTTGACATAGTCTCATCAGGTCCGAATATACGGAAATTCTTGGCATCATCATTCAACTTAAATATATCTCTTACAAATCCGCCAAGTTCAATCATATCCTGTGCTTCAACAGCACCCGGCTTAGGAACGTCAATTCCATACTCACGGAAATCCGGAAGTCTCAAATCTCTTAAAAGCTTACCACCGTTAGCATGTGGATTAGAACCTATTCTTCTGTCACCTACAGGTGCAAGTTCTTTAAGTTCAGGTATAAGCTTTCCGTTCTCATCAAAAAGTTCTTCAGGATGATAACTTTCAAGCCAGTTCTTAAGCATATCAAGATGTTCAGGCTTATCCATCATGATAGGTACCTGATGTGCCCTGAATGAGCCTTCAATCTGATTGCCATCTACTTCCTTTGGACCTGTCCAGCCCTTTGGTGTACGAAGTACAATCATAGGCCACTTAGGTCTTTCTGTATTATTATTTTCTCTTGCGTCTTTCTGGATTGCTTTAATCTCATCCATTACAGTATCAAGAGCTTCTGCCATCTTTCTATGCATTTCCATAGGATCACTACCCTCAACAAAATATGGCTTCCAGCCGCATCCGTCAAAGAAATGCTCAAGTTCTTCATGTGAAATACGTGCAAGAACTGTAGGATTGCTTATCTTATATCCATTAAGATGAAGAATAGGAAGAACTGCACCATCTGTCTTAGGATTTAAGAACTTATTACACTGCCATGATGTTGCAAGAGGACCTGTCTCTGCCTCACCATCACCAACTATACAGGCTGCAATAAGATCAGGGTTATCAAATACTGCACCAAATGAATGTGCAAGTGAATAACCAAGCTCACCACCTTCATTGATTGAACCAGGTGTCTCAGGTGCAACGTGGCTTGAAATACCGCCCGGAAACGAGAACTGCTTGCAGAGCTTTTTAAGTCCATCCATATCCTCACCGATGTTTGGATATACTTCACTGTAAGTTCCTTCAAGATATGTATTGGCTACAAAGAAATTTCCGCCATGGCCCGGACCTGAAATAAGAATCATATCCTGATCATATTTTTTAATTACTCTGTTCAAATGAACATATACAAAATTCTGTCCCGGAACTGTTCCCCAGTGACCAACAATCTTCTTTTTTACATGTTCCATAGTAAGCGGCTCACGTAAAAGTGGATTATCAAGTAAATAAAGCTGTGCTGCTCCGAGATAGTTTGCTGCACGCCAGTAAGCATCCATCTTTTTAAGGTATTCATCTGTAACAGGCTGTTTTTCAACAACATTTGTTTCTGCCATGTCGCTTTCCTCCTAAACTCATTCTTCTATAAATCTTTTTGTTTGATTTTGTTATATTTTAGACAATGATTTTATTCTTTACAATACCCAAATCCTATTACTTTTTTCAAAAGTTACCTATTCCGACTTGTATTAATGTGTATAAAGCAAGTCAAAACTACAGATTTACACAGACTTAATAATCATAATCAATTTATTACATATTTTTATCAGAAAACTTAATACAAATCCACCAAATTATTTTGACATTTCGGTACTAATTTGTTAAAATAATAGCAAAGGTATTTACATCTTGATTTTTTAAATAAAACATGGAGGAACTATTATTATGGTAAACAGAATTGTATTAAACGAAACATCTTATCATGGTGCAGGAGCTATCAACTCAATTCCTGATGAAGTAAATGTACGTGGATTTAAAAAGGCATTTGTATGTTCAGACCCTGACCTCATCAAGTTTAATGTAACAAAGAAGGTTACTGACGTTCTTGACAAAGCAGGGCTTGCCTATGAGATTTATTCAAATATCAAACCAAATCCTACAATTGAAAATGTACAGACCGGTGTTGCAGCATTCAAAGCTTCAGGTGCTGACTACATAATTGCAATCGGCGGCGGTTCATCAATGGATACAGCAAAGGCTGTCGGCATTATTATCAATAATCCTGAGTTTGCTGATGTAAGAAGCCTCGAAGGCGTTGCCCCTACTAAGAAACCATGTGTTCCTATTATAGCAGTTCCTACTACCGCAGGTACGGCAGCAGAAGTTACTATTAACTACGTTATCACAGATGTCGAAAAGAAACGTAAATTCGTATGTGTTGATACACATGATATTCCTGTAATCGCAGTTATTGACTCAGACATGATGTCAAGCATGCCAAAGGGTCTTACAGCCGCAACAGGCATGGATGCACTTACACATGCCATCGAAGGTTATACTACAAAAGCCGCATGGGAAATGACAGACATGTTCCACTTAAAAGCTATTGAGATTATATCTAACTCATTAAGAGGTGCTGTTGACAATACTCCAGAAGGACGTGAAGGCATGGCTCTCGGTCAGTATATCGCAGGTATGGGTTTCTCTAATGTAGGTCTTGGTATCGTTCATTCAATGGCTCATGCACTTGGTGCTGTATATGATACACCGCATGGCGTTGCCAATGCTATTCTTCTTCCAACAGTAATGGAATACAATGCTCCATTCACAGGCGACAAATACAAATACATCGCAAAAGCAATGGGCGTTGAAGGCGTTGAAAATATGACTCAGGAAGAATATCGTAAAGCTGCTGTTGATGCAGTTAAGAAACTTTCTTCAGATGTTGGTATTCCTGCAAATCTCAAGGAAATTGCAAAAGAAGAGGATGTTCAGTTCTTATCTGAATCAGCTTATGCTGATGCATGCCGTCCTGGTAACCCAAGAGACACATCAGTTGAAGAAATTGCAGCATTATATCGCTCACTTATGTAATTTCACTAAATTATGTTATTGCAACAGCTGACAGATTCCTATGTAATTACGGATTTTACCTCTCTGTACGCAATAAAATCCGACCGGACAACATTTAACTGCTGCCCGGTCGGATTTTTCTATTCTTGTATGTTACAGAGAACCCACATTTTTTGATGTGGTTTTATTTTTTTATGTAATTTTATTTTTTTTTGCATTTATCACTTTTTAAATTTCTCACAGAAAACTAAATAAGCTTTCTTCCCATAAGGACACCCATCACAGATGCCATCATAAGACCTCTTGTCCATCCGCTTGAATCGCCAAGACAGTATAGATGTTCTACATTTGTATTCAGATTTTCATCCATTTTAACCTTATTACTGTAAAATTTCAATTCCGGAGAATACAAAAGAGTCTCTGTACTTGCAAAACCCGGAACAACATGGTCTACTGCCTGTATGAAATTAATAATATTAACCATTGCACGATATGGCATTGCTGCTGTAATATCGCCAGCAACCGCATCAGGCAGTGTCGGTTTTACATTGGACTGTGCAAGTTCCTTCTGCCATGTTCTCTTTCCGTCAAGAATATCACCATAACGCTGTACCATAATCTGACCGGCTCCAAGCATATTTGTAAGTTCTCCGACTTTTTTAGCATATTCAATCGGCTGGTTAAATGGCTCAGTAAAATTATGCGAACATAAGATTGCAAGATTTGTATTGTTAGATTTTAAATCTTTATATGAATGTCCATTTACAACTGCAAGATTGTCATCATAATTTTCCTGGCTTACAAATCCTCCCGGATTCTGACAGAATGTTCTCACTTTATTCTTAAATGGTCTTGGATATCCTATAAGTTTTGATTCATACAAAACATTGTTGACATCCTCCATAATTTCATTGCGTACTTCAACACGCACACCTATATCAACAGTTCCCGGCTTATGCATGATATCATACTTTGCACACAATTTTTCAAGCCACTCGGCACCTCTTCTTCCTGTTGCAATAATAACATCATCGCCATAAATTTCTGTTTCATCACTGACACCAACAGTCTTTTTAATACGTATGCCGACACACTTATTTTCCTCTAAAATAATATCTTCACATGTATAGCCAAACATTATCTCAACACCATGCTCAACAAGGAAATCTTCTATGCTTGCATATATTTCCTGTGCTTTTTCTGTTCCAAGATGTCTTATTGGACAATCTACAAGTTTAAGCCCTGACTGAATTGCACGTTTACGGATTTCCTTTACCTTTTCACCCTGATTAATACCCTCAACATGAGTATCAGCTCCAAATTCCAGATAAATTTTGTCTGTATAATCAATAAGACTCTGTGCAAAATCTTCCCCTATAAGTGATGGCAGATCTCCACCAACTTCATATGACAAAGACAGTTTTCCATCCGAAAATGCCCCGGCTCCTGAAAAACCCGCTGTAATATTGCAAGGTTCACATCCAACACATTTTTTGGTTTTACTCTTAGGACAGTTTCTCTTATGAATACTGCTGCCTTTTTCAACCATTATTATCTTTTTCTTACTTCCGTTCTTTATAAGTTCAAGTGCCGTAAAAATACCGGCTGGTCCACTTCCTACAATAACAACATCTGCTTTCATAATCTGACCCTCCATCAATAACCATATTTGTGCATTATCAGTTCATTACATACTATTTTATTTTACTATATATTAGCAAAAAAGTATACGTTTCTTTTTATATTATACATCGTGCCATAACTACACATGTATAATATTATAGTTTATTATTTCATAAAAGCAGCCTTTAAATTATATATGATTCTTCCTGCTTTTTTAATGTTTTATGTGGTATTTCCCTTATTTTTCCTTGTTATGTGCCGATTAAGCTTATAAATTTCACTTTTTAATTATCAATATTGACATTATAATATCCATTGCATAAAATTATACATGTATTATATTTAGAAACAAGGAGGTTAAGTCCTCTCCCCGCCATAGGACTCGGATTTTTGCTCCGCAAAAACAAGGAGGATTTTATATGAAGGCATTAATTTACACAGGTCATCCTGCATGGAAGGAAAGTCTCAATCCCATAATTAAGTCAAGATGGGAACAGCATATCAATGAAATCCCGGAAATTGAAAGTTTCCGTCTGTACAGCGTATACCACCAGTCTCAAAAGGACATCGAATCGCAGCTTAAAGATGAGGAAATACTTATAGGTTTTAATATAGATAATTATCTTAACGAGTCATTTTTTGAACGTCATCCTAATCTTAAATATATTTCGACACTTGCTATGGGATATGGCAATTTTGACCGTGACGCTGCAAAAAAACACAATGTAACTCTTACAAACACAGTTTATGGTGCACAGACAATTGCCCAGTTTACAATGGCACTGCTTCTCGATATATGCCATGATATACGTGGCAATAGTGACTTTATCAAAAAAGCTCCTGATAATGTACTTTCAGGCGGTACTTTTTTTAATCCTATTGACAGGCAGATTGAATTATACGGCAAAACACTTGGCATTATCGGATTGGGACACGTAGGTCTCTGGGTTGCACGCATGGCACAGGGCTTTGGAATGAAAGTCATCGCATCCAGCCACCACATAAAAACCGGTCCCGAATATGCTTCAATTGAACAGGTAAGTACAGAGGAAATTTATGCAAGAGCTGATGTAATCTCGCTCAACTGTTCTGCTAATCCATCAACTGTCAACATTATTAATAAGGAAAGCATCAGCAAAATGAAGGATGGTGTTATCATTATTAATCCTTCTCGAGGCAGTCTTATCGACGAGGACGCACTCTGTGAAGCACTTAAAAGCGGCAAAGTATACGCTGCCGGACTTGATGCAACATCAGCAGACAACTCGCACTCACACATTCCGCTTATGGATTGTCCTAATGCCATAATTACTCCACATATTGCATGGTCACCAAGTGAGGCACAGCTTCGCGTTGTTGATGTTGCAATGGCTAATGTAAAAGCCTGGATTAACGGACACCCTGAAAGCTCAATAATCTGACATAATGCGTACCGGTTCCCTTAAATCCGTATTTTTACTTATATTTTTATAAATTTTTGTTGCTACCTTCTACCGTATTTGGTATTCTAGAGAATATAAAAATATACACGGAGGCTATAATGAACTTTTTAGAGGAAAGAATTATTAAAGATGGCATCGTTAAAGAAGGTAATGTATTAAAAGTTGACAGTTTTTTAAATCATCAGATGGATATTGCATTATTTGACCAGATTGGAAAAGAATTCAAACGCCGTTTTGCTAAAGAAAAGATTAATAAAATTGTAACTGTTGAAGCTTCAGGAATCGGCATTGCATGTATCGTGGCAAGACATTTCAATGTTCCTGTTGTATTTGCCAAAAAATCAAAAAGCATTAATATTGAAGGCGAAATGTACGTTGCCGAGGTTGAGTCATTTACACACAAATGCAAAAATCAGGTTATTGTATCCAAGAAATTCTTAAATCCAGAGGACCACGTTCTTATAATTGATGATTTCCTCGCAAACGGATGTGCACTTCAGGGACTTATTTCTATTGTAAATGAGGCTGGTGCTTCTGTCGAAGGTATCGGGATTGTAATTGAAAAAGGGTTCCAAAGTGGAGGTCAGATTATCAGAAATCTCGGTTATCATCTTGAGTCACTTGCAATTGTTGATGCTATGGATGCTTCCACAGGCAAAGTAACTTTTCGTGAACAGCCTGAATGGAATTCCGAGCAGCTATAACATATGTACAAAAAGAATTCTGCTTATGGACAATGCCCGTGTGCAGAATTCTTTTTGTAATAGTTAATCAATTCTGATAATTTATATGCTGTCCGTTGACAAGCGGATATCTCTTTAATCCGCTGCTTTCAAGGTCTTCCCTGTTCATATCAACAGCTGAAATCTGACTGTTTTCATATGTTGTATAATAATATATTCCTTTTGCGGCATTCCAGCATGACGTATATATTGTTATCTCATATTTTCCATCTGCAACTTCACAGCATCCACGCTGCTGTTCAACGCTTCCAAGTATATGGAAAAACTGGCTTACGCTTTCATTTTCAGAATCACCGGAACGTGAATTCATCTTCGTATAAGCTACTCTTGCAAATCTTGAACGGGATGATAAATCTCCCGGAAGTCCAATAGTGCCCATTCCTCTGCTGTACATATTTAAGTCAACGCCTGATGCAAATGTATTAACAGGCTGCTTTGGTGAAAGTCCTGCATAATCCGCAAGTATAAGCATCTGAATATCAAATGGTGGATTGTTTGTAAGTACACCTACAGGATTATCGTATACCTTTAATCCGTCCTTTACAGATTCTACTGTTATAGCTTCATTCTCATCTGCAATAATCCAGTGAAGCTGTGCTGCCGGAAACATCTCACTGTACGGTGTGCCGACAAGATTAATCCTCATCAGCAGACTCCTTACCTCTTTTACACTTGAACACTGGCTTAAAACCCATGGTATAAATTCATACTGTGATACATTTTCTTTCTCATCAGCCTCTGTATCCGGTTCTGCATAGACTGCATTTCCAACGAAATTAAGTCCTGCCATTCCAAGCCCCTTCTCATTGACTGCATCATAATACAATGGATAATTATCAGCAACATGTGCCATTCCGATTATTGCAAAATGTTCTGACATATCCCCCATATATCTGAAATGAAGCGGATAATTTCTTGGCATAACTGTTACTTCTTCGCCATATGCGAATTCATAATCAAGTGTCCTTCCCATATAAAAATCTTTTGTCTTATAAGTTGCTGCTGTACACATATAGCACTCTCCTTTTCATTTATTTTGATTTTGAACGGACAAATATATAAAATGATACTACCGCTGTTATTAATTCTGTTATCCAGAATGCATGCCATACTCCTGCTGCTCCGATAATACGGCTTAATATAAATGCTGCCGGTATTATTACAGCAACGTATCTTAAAGCAGAAATAACAAGTGACGGACCACCTTTTCCAAGTCCTTCCAATGCACCTGATGATGCAACTGACACAGAAGATACTATAAATCCCAGACCAATTATCCTTAGTGCTGTCCGTCCTGCACTTATTGTGTCCGCATTTGTTGTAAACAAACCAATAAGCTCTCCAGGAAATACAAAGCAAAGTATTGTACCTGCTGCCATTATTAAAGCAACCAGAACAAGCGATGTTCTGTATATTTCCTCAACTCTTTTATGCTCACCGGCACCATAATTATATCCTATAAGCGGTCTCATTCCCTGAACAATTCCGTTTGCCGGAAGGTAAAGAAATGTCTGTAATTTATAGTAAACACCAAGCACAAATACGTAAGTTTGGGAAAACGCCGCAAGAATAACATTTAATGCTGATATAAGAAGTGATGGCAGTGCAAGGCTAAGACTTGCCGGTATTCCTATTGCATAAAGTCTCTTACACATATCTTTTTGCGGAATCATATACTCTTTTTTATATTTAACAGAAATAGGTTTTACTATGTATAAAATTATATATGCAATTGCACATACCGACTGACCTATTCCGGTCGCAAGTGCTGCACCTTCTATTCCCATTCTCGGTGCCGGGCCAAGTCCAAATATAAGTACCGGATCAAGTATTATATTTACAATACAGCCTGCCAGCATACATACCATTGATGCCGTCATTCTGCCGACTGCCTGAAATGTTTTCTCAAATACAAGTTCCCACGAAAGTGCCACTGAAAATGCAAATGCTACATTTGTATATTGCACACCAAGACTTAGTATCTCACTATCATCTGTGAACATTCTAAGGAACCATGGCATAACTGTTATACCAATTACAGTAAACACAAGGCCATGGACAGTACCCAGAAATAATCCCTGACTGGCTGCTTTATCAGCTCTTTTCCTATCTCCTGCTCCGAGATAAAATGATACAACTGCATTAATTCCTATACCAAATCCAATCATAATTGAACTTATAAGATTCTGAATTGGAAATACAAGTGAAAGTGCCGTCATGGCATTCTCGCTCATCTTCGCTACAAACAGGCTGTCAACAATATTATACAACGAATTTACCATCATTGATATAACCATTGGCATTCCCATCTTTAATATAAGTTTTAATACATTTTCTGTTTTCATATTTTTCATTATCTTCCGTTCTCCTCAAAAAAACATATCTTAACTTCAATATCATAACAAATAACATCATAATAAGTGCCACAATACCAAGTATAACAAGAAGCTGCGAAGCCACATTTGACCTCACAGCTTATATTATAATTATTTATTAACTTTTAAAATATAATATGGCGTATAGTCATATTCAAGTGTATCAGGCTTTTCAACTTTCAAAACTTCCCACTTGGAAATACACGGATGGGTTTTTGCATACAAATCCTTTTTCCCTGCTTTTTCATATTTGAATCCACGGGTAATCATAAACACATTCCATCTTCTATGTTCAATTCTTTCCAGTTCTTCCTTATTATCTTTAAGCGAATATGCCTTTTTATCATACACAAGCCATCTTTTTACATCCTGATGAAGTGATTGTGCAATGCTTGACTCCCTGTCGAAAATACTCATCTTATGCCATGCATTATTTAATTCTGTCTCATTCTTTTCGATTCTTAGTGCATCCTCTTTAAGATGATTTTCTATTTCAAGCATAAATTTATCATCTACAACTATATTTTTATCTTTCTTATAACCGCTTATCACATCATAAAGCAGATTATATCTGTGATTAAAAAGCTTTGCTTCATTTGTAATTTCCTGGTTTGTTATTGATTTATACGAATAAATATCCTTATCGCGGTTTATTGTATACAGATTCTTTTCACCATAAATACTTGCAAAATCATTATTTTCTTTTACTCTTACAATAACAGGAATGTTTATACATGTGTCACCTTTTTTATATAAAAGCTGCTTTAATTCTATAATGGTATTTGCCATTGAGCGTGTATCTGCCATCGCAATTATAAGATATGTAAATGGATTTTCATCATTACATTTTTTAAATATTTTATTAAAATGTAACTTTGTTGCATCTGTGTTAAAAAATCTGATATTTATTTCTCCATCCATTCCAAACTTGTCCGGTGAAGTGTTAAAAGGCATTTTTAATTCGTAACAACCTGTACTTTTTCCTTCATAAATATCTTCTTTTATAAATTTCAGACCCTCAAGTGCATCAACCGAAAAGTTTTTCATAAATCCACCGATTATCGAATCAATATCTTTATCAAAAACATCTATACATATTTTTGAATCCGCCGATAGAACTGACATATTAAGCCCCTGTATAAGTGAACTCTGTCCAAAATCGCCAAAACCTATAATTCCGATATGGACATCATAATTATCATCTTTGTTTGCTATGTATACAGGATGTTCTTTATACATCTTATTAACAGCCATTTTATTTACATCTACTATATCAAGGTCAAATAATTTTGTATCAAGATTATCATAATACTGTCGGATAAGTTCCGCCATCGAATTATCTGCACTGCTAACATGAATCTGCTGATAAGCTGAATTGCCTGCATCACTGTATTTTGATGATTTTTCAGATAAAGATTTCAAATATTCAATATTAGCAATTGCACTTTCATCACAGAGAAAGATATCATTAAATTTACGTATATCAAGCGATTTGAATATGGTTTCAATTGACATATCACCATATTTCTGGATAATCTTTACTCCCTTATTTATGTACTTCAGTTTCGTATCTTCTGAAAGCATTCTGCTTACAATAACTGTCACACGGCAGTCTTTTACCAGACCATCAATAAATGCAAACTGATACTTTCCTTCTCCTATTATAAGCACATGCTTCTTGTTTCTCTGGCTAAAAAATCCTCTTACATAACTTGCCGGCTTTCTTATAAGCACAGCCAATGCACCTACTGTACAAAATGGTGCCACTATAACAGCAAAACAGTAAACATATGTTATTATGACGCTTATAATTCCACCACCAGACTTCTGCATATAGGCAAGTGCTTCTGCCTGCTTTATGTCTGGATCAATCTTATATGCTTTTATCGCATTCTGAATATTAAGCGTAACTTTAAGGAAAGGATTTTCTACATTGTGATAGAAAAATATGCCTTCAATTACACATATGATAAATACTGCAAGAGCTGTATACCACAAATAATCTTTATATTTATTTCTTTTCATGCAATCTCCTCAAAACTTATCAGTTCTTTTTGAATGTTTTTCTTATAAGTGCCTTTTCATCTTCATTGCCAGCTGCATTCATAACTATGTCATATAATGTATCTTTGCCTTCTTCGCTGTAATCGCGGACATATTTTGCAAATTCCATGGCAGTAAGACCGAGCTGTCTGTTGCACTTGTCTACAACTGGAGATTTGCTTATATTAAGTTCACTTGCAACAGCTCCGTAAATATTCTGAAGTGTTTTTGTATAATTCTCAATCGGTTTATTTTCCTGATTCACCTTTTCAATTACCATGCAAATCTGATTAATCTTAGAACTTACACCTGTACTCCGCACTCCGGATGAACTTTTTCCCACTGTTTTTTCATTCTTTTTTCCTGATTTCCATGCCAGCTTTCCGTTGACACTTGTACCCGACACAAAACATGCCGCTCCCGAAAGGCTCCTGAACTCCATATCTTTTTGAAGGACATAATACTCACCATCGTCCGTGATACTTCCGTCTAATAGCGAGCTGTTTCTCTTTTTCTTTGCTCCCTCAGGGCATGAATTCGCCTCGCTCCTGCTGATTTTTGAACCTTTAAGAATCACAATTCCGCCAAGCATGTTGTCCCTGCCAATTGCAGAATCGTAATATAACAAGTCATCACTTAAATCTTGTGTGTCGGCTGCGTCATTTATATCTTCAACTGCCTCGGCTGTAGCGGCTGTTTCAACGACATCATCTGCACTCTTGACAGCTTCTGCTTCATCTAAAACTTCCGGCTCTCCATTATCTTTGTCAAACATATATATGGCATTTTCACTGTCCTGTTTAAATCTGTTTTCTTCATTATACTTTGACGCATCAATATAATTGCCATAAAGATTACTCTTTTTTCTTACCTCACGGACTATCATAGCAACAGAAGGATAAAAATTAACCATTTGAGAAGAATCATATGCCTGCTTTATACCCTCTACAGCTGCTTTTACACGCTCTTCATCATTGTTGTAAAGGCTTCTTAATCCCTCTTCGTAACATTCTTCCTCGTGATGATTATTTTCCCACAATCTATCACCTACTTTTTGTCTTAAATTTGTAAAATACTTTTTGTAATCATTCTTAATTTCCTGTGAACTAAAATTTTTCCCTTCATCTTTCGGCTTGTTTTCCAGACATATAATATCTACCGGCAAAACAGGATTTGTAAACGGTTTTCTTTTCTTTGCCGTTTCATCTGAGCAAACAGTAAGCAATTCAAGCATAGATGGATAACTGAAGCAGTAATTCTCGCTGTAGAAGCATGCAACAAGCTGACATGATGCAGACCTCAATGCTTTTGTCATCATTTCGACCCAGTTTTCATTTCCACTGTGATTTTCAAAATCCACATCAAGATATATGTTATATCCCTTTCTTATCCATCTTAAAACCATTGGATATACCTGTTTATAATCCATATGCGAATAACTTACAAAAACATAATTTTCATTAGCATCAAACTTAGCCATTTTTATTTCATCTTCTATTTCTTTAATGGTCATTTCTGATATATTCTTCATGTAAAAACCTCTTGCACATTAGTATTTAATATATTTATTATATAATTTTTTATATTTCTTTACAATAACTATTTTAAATATTAAACATATAAAAAGTGGGGGCGATAAAACGCTCCCACTAACCAACACGGCCTATTATAATTCATTCGGACTCATCTGTCTGATATTGACATTCTGGATTCCATATGACTGTATTAACTTCTGAATTGTAACTGCCTGACTCTTTCTTATTTTCTTGATTCTTATTTCAGTATAATATATGTACACATTATTTGGTTCGTGTATATTATAAATACCTGTTTCTTTGCAATGCTTTTCAACAGCTTCACATGCCTTAAGCGAAGAATCAACGCTTTCCATGGCCCCTCGTCCGACTTCTACTATCCAGTAGCCTGATATGTCATCTTCCTGTTTTATTCTCTCATTTTCTATAATCTCATCTGAAGAACTACAGCTTTTTGAAATATCATTTATAACAGATTCCATATCAGATATTGTGAATTCTTCTTTGTCATTTAGTCTTTCTTCTTTTGTTTTCCAATAATCAGCACGCGTCTGATTGCTGTTAATGCTGTCTTTCCACTTATTACTGTCAGACGAATCATCATCCCATTTTACCGGAGATGCAGTTGAGAGCCATGCCCATATTACTGCTATTATAACTACAACCCATCTGAAAAATCCATGTAATAAAATTAAAGAAAGCACACCTATTATTACAGGTGCAATAAGTTTTAAAAGGTTTTTCTTCTTCTTTTCTTCATCGGACATCGCACTGTATTCTTCGTAATCTTTTATACTTGACTCTCTATATTGTTCATATCGTTTTTCAGTGGTATCCTTTTGTTTTTCGTAGAATTCTATTAATGCTTTTATGCCATCCTCTACACCATTGTTCTTAATTCCGTTTTCAGAACATGCATTATTAACTTCATTTTCTAAATTACGACTTTCTGTTTCAGTTTTTTCTGCGACATATTGCTGTATCATAGGTGTTAGTACAGCTTCTTTATCACAGTCTTTGCAGCTTATCATTTTATTTAATAGATCATAACCAGCATATTTGTCTTTTTCTTTAGATGTATTACCTTTTAATTTTAATATAACTTTATACATTCCTTCATATCCGACACATGAATCCGGTTCAAAGCCTGTATATTTTTTAAATCCGGCATAAGCCTCGCAATATTTTCCTCTGTCAAAATTATCCTGTGCTTCAATCAGGATTTCTTTTGCTCTTGAAGCCTGTGAATTGGAATTTACAGTTACAGAATTAACATTCTTACTTAAATTATCGAGTTTTTCATTTATATCCTCGTGCATATCTGTAATATGTGCATCTGTCTGTCTGAACTCTTTTGAAAGATTATGTACTAAAAATATATTATCACATGCAAGACACGCATATTTTTCTTCTGTCAGTTCTTTTACTTTTTCACTTCCGCAATTAGGACACTTTATAGCCTCCATTGTTTAACCCTGCTCCTTTGTATTCTTTATTTTCCTTATATCAAGCTGTTTTTCTATCTCCAGGCATTTAGCCCCAAACTGTGAAGATTCTGTAATTCCCGGTAATTCAGCTATCAATTTGTGTATTTTTTCATTTTCCTGTGAAACTTCAGGTGAACTCACAGGATTGGAATATCTCATTTTTTCGTATAATTTATCTATATATTTTTTATTTTCTTCAGAGATATCCAATCTGCATATTTCTAGTTCTTTGATAAGATTTTTAAAATCACGTATTGAATTCTGCTCATTTTCCTGGACTTTTTTTATATATTTGTTGCTGCCTGACAAAGCCAGCTCCAAAGCTATAAATACCGCCAGAATTACAGCCTGAATCAGATAAGAAAATATACCGTATTTTCCCGGAATTTTTATACACAGTTTGAAGAACGCATATACCTGCACAACAAGATAAAGCACACTGCAGCCAATCATCGGAATCTTTAAGGCTGCTTCTCTTTTATCCTGCTTATGGTACACATACCACACAAATAACGGCTGTACTAAAACAGCAATCACGCAAAAAATGTATCTTGTCATACGTCCCTCCTTGCTCCGCAGTGCATGCAGAATTTAGCTTCGGGACTTATCGGCTGTCCACATTCCGAACAGAAAACCGTCTTTGGAACCTCAACTTTTTCTCCACAGTTAAAGCAGAATTTTGAATTTGACGGAAGTTCAGTGCCGCATTTTGCACATCTTATAACAGAAATATCCGTATTATTTTTCGTTTCGGCTGTCGAAGCCACTGCAGAATCTACATTTGATTTAATCATGTCTCCCATGGAAAATGCCAGCGGAATCTGTGCCATCATATTGGCAGGATTACCCGCAAATCCCTCGTTTTGTGCAAATGTCTTACTAACGTCAAACTGCTGTTCCTGCTGCCATGTGTAGCCCTGGATTTCTCTCGCTTTCGCCATTCCCTGTGCCTCGATAACATTCGCATCCCTGTTACCCATAGCCTCAAATCTTTTCTGTACCATGCTGTTGTCGAGATTTTTTAATGCTTCAAGATCATCAGGCTTTATATTGACCGAAGATAAAAAGAAATTAAGTATCTGTATGCCGTAATCGGAAATATCTTTTTCAATCTGTGACGCAACGCTTTCAGAAATGTCACTTAAATGCTGGTTAAATTCATTGTAGCTGTATCTGCCTAGTTCAACCGCAATACAATTTTTAACTCTCGTAACAATCAGATCTTTAAAATACTTCTGAACATCAGATGTCTCCATCTTCTTCTCTGTACCGACAAGATTAATAAGAAGTCTGCGTCCGTCTGTTATTTTAAGTCCGAACGAACCACTTGCACCCGCACTATAACTGTATCCGTAATTCGGGTCTCTCACAGTTACCTGGCTCGGCGTGCCCCACGGTATGTCCATCATCGTTGCAAGATTTATAAAATAAACCTCTGTGTGAAACGGTGATACGCCGCCCGATACAAGATTTCTAAGCTTGGAAATTAACGGGATATTCTTTGTCTCAAGAGTATATCTTCCTGCCCTGAAGCTGTCCAAAGCCTGTCCGTCACTAAAAAATACCGCTTCCTGCGACTCATGGACAATGAGCTGTGACATCGTATTAAAATCCTCAGCAGGATGCTTATATATCAAAACAGAATTTTCTCCCTCGTACTTTATAACTTCCTGTATTGCCATTAAAATTTTTTCCTCCCTTGTAATTTTACATTTCTGTCCAAAATGGAAGTTTTTATCATTGTAACATATAACTTCTATTTTGGATACTTTTTTCTTCTATTTTGGATAAAATTTTACATATGATTTCTTTGAGGTGAATATCATGAGTGAACGAATCAACCAGCATCTTAATCCGCTCATCGGCTCAAACATACGGCGTTTGCGCAAAGAACGCCACATGAAAGCTGTTGATGTCATTGCCAAACTCCAATGCGAAAATATCAATGTCACAACAGGAATTTTCAGTAAAGTCGAAAACGGATACAATAACCCGACCGTTGATATGCTTATCGCATTAACCAAAGTTTTTGAATGTGATTTTAATGAATTTTTTAAAAAATAAGCGGCTGTTTTCCGATACGGATATTCAGCCGCTTTTTTTAGTAATTCGACACTTTTTTGAAGGAAATTCGATGTCTTTGTTGAATGTAATTCAGCCGTCTTTGTTGAATGTAATTCAGCCGTCTTTGTTATTGACAGCCGGCGTGTCGTGTGCTTTAGGTTATAAATCTATGATTTAAAAAATACTTCACCGCCAAAAATACGCTCTATGGGTCTCAATGACTTTTCAACGAATTCAATATCTTCTTTATTAATATCTTTTATAATGTCTTTTTCATGTTTTACAGCAGCTATATTTCCCGCAAATATTTTCTGCACTTTTCCGTCTTCGCCGCATACCGCACGGTTAAGCGTTTTTCCCATAATAACGGCATCTTCTTCATATAAAATGTCGATATTTTTTGTAAGTGCAAATTTTTGTATGTCGGTAATTTTAATCATGTCCGAATAATCTTGTGCATCATATTCATACCCACGATATACATTTCCCGCCGAATCTGTTCTTAAAATATATATTTTAGGCATTTTTAATTTTCTTCTCCATTATCAAAGCCATCATCACAGCTATCATTATCAGAGCTGTCATCAGCCCACAAATCATCATTAAAAATATCTGTTTCCTCAGTATTGTTCTGCGGAAATGAATTTACTCCGGTATCTGTATTTGAAATTCCGTTTATCGGAAAATCCATATTCTGTCTCGGTGCAAACATCATCGCAACATTGCTCCTGCAAAAATACGGACGTGATTTACCTTCGTCAAATACAGGCTTGTCGTTAATTCCGATTTCCGGCTGGTAATCAAATTCGCTCAAATCACAGAAACCGTCTTTTGCAAGATTTGTGACAATTTTCTTTACCGTATCAACGGGAAGATTTCCAACAAGAAGATTTCCTTCATTTGCAATAGTAAAAACCGACTCCGTTTTCACCGAAAAATACAATCCGCTGGCAGGCTGGCTTTTGTCTTTTGCCGTCTGACACAGTCTGATATCCCTTCCGTTAAAGCTGACTCTTTTCTCGACTATTGCTTCTGCCTTTTCTACCTCAATTACATTTCCGTTTGGTGTCAATACTCTCATCATAATAATTTCTCCTTTCGCTTGTGCGTTTGTTTTTGTTTATGAGCTTATTATAAATTCCGGATTTTAATCATGCTATCAGCCTATAAATAAAAAAAGAGCACAGGTTTTCTGCACTCTCTCAAAAAAAATTTTTATCCCGTCGCACGATTTTTACACTTATGAAAACTTCACATAATTCTTTTTAAATTCACGCCACTTTAATTTTAATAACTTTTCTTTTCCGTTAAATTCCATTTTATATTTTCGGAAAAATGATTCACAATCGATTTCATCAAAATCTATATCAGTAACAAAAACGATATTCTGCTGCTTGTTTTTATTCTTATCCCTGTAAATGAAAACAAATAAATTCTTGTCTTTGTCTATCATATCAAACATATTATATATGACTTTCACGGGCACTTTTTCCTCAAAACGCTCGTAATTCCCATGTGCTATGTATATATCGGACTGCATTTCCTGTTGTGTATACAACATATCGTAGAGCGTGGGATTTTCATCATTAAGGCCTTTCTGTAAAAATGTTGACCATGTCATAATCCAGTTGCCCTCGTAGTGATGGAGCATTTTTAAAAGGCTTATCATCATAGTGCCGTCAAATCCGAAACGCTGATATTCTTTTATATATTTCGGTACGTCTATATAAAGAAGAAACTTTTGTATGTCACCGCTGCTATAATTTTGATTGTCTGCATTTTTTCTTATTATATCAATAACCCTGCTTATATCGCAGTTTACAAATTTCAACTCCGAAAATTTCTTGGCAAAAGCCACAAAATCTTCCTGCGATAACTTCACAAAATCCGTCACACATTTCTTATATGTCTTTTCATCGTCAAGCCACCCAGTAACCATTTTATTGTTTTTTACTTCCAGATTAGTCTCCACCCAGTATTCCGGTGCAAAACACAAACATATAAATATATACTTGGCAATCTGCTCTTTCGTATATCCCGTAGATTCATACGAATACTGTCCTCCGACATTCTTTCGTACTCCGTAATAGACAAGTACCTTAATTTGTCCAAGATGCTGTATCTGTGACTTCATTATATCTTTTATCTCATTGTCGGCAAGCTTGATTTCCAGATATTTTCTTTCCTCATCTATCATTTTATAAAACTTTACAGGCTTTCGCATCACGTCCTGAAGAAGCGAATACAAATAAAAATTCTGCTCATTAAGGCATACTATTTTATATTTATATCCACCTGCACACAATGCCGCCGCCAGCCCGAATTTCCCGAAAATATCAACAACCGTATCCGTCGGCACGTCCGCCCCTGTTATCATATGATGAATCATAGCCCTGTATACGCTATTGCACTCAACCTGTGCGTAATTAAACGGCAGCTGCACATTACTGTATTTTTCCTGTCTTATCTTACTGTCGGGCGAATACATATTCCAATATTTTTTCCCGAAAACATCTTTCGGCAGCCCAAACATTTTTTCAAGTATATTGCTCTGGCAGACACCGTCAGCCGCTTTGCTGACGGTATTTTGTCGGCTGCCATTTTGTTTCAACTCGCAGTAAACAATTTTCCACACAGAATCCCTTAAATTCTGCGGCAAATCCGCAACACCGATTCCGCATGCTCTTAACCTGTCTATTTGATTTTTTATGTTGATTATGTCAGTTTGGTTATATTCTTTAAAAATCAAAGCTTAAATCTCTCCCGGTATAAAACTATCCTTTTCGCACACACAATAAATATTCTTAAAGAATTCCAAAAATCCGTCCTCAACAGCAACCTGTTCTAATTTATCTTCCGGCAAATCATAGTAATATTTATTCGTATTTATCTCCAACGATATGCTGTCCAGCGGAAAACCCTCTTTTCTGATTGTACTGTGTGGTTTATCTGTCAAAATAAACTTCTCACTTTCCATAGACGGCTCCATTGCCTCATACATATGTGTATTGTCCATCACAAAGCAAATCGCATTCTTGTATCTCGCTATCAGATTACCATAAATTTTCACCAATCCAGAATAGTAATCTATCATCTCATCATCTGACAAACGCTTTCCGTTTACATTGCGTACATGTACGCCCGGCTGAATCTCATCAGGAACATTATCAAAATACAATCCTGAATCGCACGAAAATACAGGAATATGAAAAGCTTCATAATAACCTTTTGCTTTCAATCGTGCATTTTCAAGCGGAGTATTGCCATTTTCCACTACCTGAGGAATATCCAGCCCATCAGCCTTCAAATCATTTAATCCTATTAATTCTATCCCAATTTGCCTGAGTCTGCTTCTCATCGTAGCTAATTTTGCCTGATTTCCTGTTCCGTATAATAATTTCATTTACTCATTCTCCCCTGATTTTTTGCATGGCTTTCAATCCACCCGTCAGTCATCTCAAAATGCTGGTAATCTTTCGCATGCTCCCAGTCGCCTCCCCACTCAAATCCGTGTTCCACAAACAGCTTGTAACACAAATCGTCATGGTCTATTTTATGAAGAAAATCCACGCTCCTGTCTGTATACTTTTCAGCATTGGCAGGCTCCACATTTCTTCTGCCATCAACTTTTTTCACATAAGGATTATAAAGTGTATTGATGTCAACCGCCAGCCCTAACGCATGCTTTGACAGCGTCGTTGAATAAGAAATGTACCTGAAATTAAATGCCGAAGAATTATTATCTCTCATTGACCTTTCATCATCGGCATCATATTCATCAATCAGGCGGATTTTTTCAATCTCATAACCCGCTTCATAAAGCTGCTTAAATATATCAAGCACGTCATCAGCAATCACTCTGTTCACAACCAGCTCACCAACATGTGTTTCACCATCAAACCCAACATGCAAAACTTTAATATACCTCAAATCATCTCTTGGCACGGTGCAGTTGTCCTTAAATGATTTTCCCTGCATCTTAGCAAATATGTCGTCCGGAATTGGTGATATTGTGAATGTCTGTGTGCTCATGTGCATGCTCCTTTTTTATTATATCTAATATTCAAATGGTACTATCCTGCAATTCTCACATATACATGCCTCGATATTCCAATAACTTCTGCAATATCTTCCTGCATCTTACCTTCCTAATGGTCTATCGACTGTGACAGTTACTTTTGTACCAATTATTACATTATCAGCACTTTTGTCAGTATGCAACACAAACCTTTGATTAGGATATCCAATTTCTTCAATCAGCTCACCTTCTTCAAATCCGAATTTCTTATATAATTTTCTAGGTGCAATTCCTTTAACATCATTTTCTCTAAATGTAGACACAGTTATATCTTTATCTCTGTCAAGCTTATCAAGTGCCTCTTTTAAAAGAATCGAAGCAATTCCCCTTTTTCGATAAGCTGGATCAACAGCCAAACAACATATCATATTATGCTTCCTTGAATATAAAAGTACGCCAACAATAGCTTGTTCGTTCTTCACGCACAAAGCACGTTTGTCATTCATGAATCAATATCTGATGTTCTGCCAAATTCTACCTTCATGTTTTCTATCATTGACTATCTCCTCAAATCTGCTTTGAAACAAAATGTACAATTTCTTTCCCTGGCTCAAGGATATATGGTATCAACTCTAAAGGATATACCTTAGTACCCTTCTTTAAATCTTCTAGTGAAACCCAACAGAAATCCAAATCAATTCTTTCATTATCCAGCTCATCATATCCACGAAACACACCATCTAATGGAATATTATCATCTATCAGATGTACATTATAATATAAGCATATCTGATGACAGGGTCTTTTTCCCCATGGAAAATAAATTTCTCCGATTGCTAACAGATTATCTACCTCTATCTTAGCATGAAGCTCTTCTTCAAATTCCCGTTTAAGAGTTTCCATACTTGTCTCCATAGCCGCAACATGTCCGCCAATAATGGCATAATCATCATTCTTCGGACGCTGTAACAAGATTTTACCATTATGTTTCAATATACCGCCAACTCTGTATGAAAATACAAAATCATCATTTTTAAATAAAATATCCACTTAACCACCTCCCAATCATTATATTTTAATTCACGCACTTATTTTTTATAGCTATATTTATAATACTATACATCATTTATTATTTCAAGTCTGTTTCTTTAAATTTTTTCAAGCTGTAATGATGCTCTTTGTCCAATTTTTTAATACCATTCTTGTAATACTTCCCAATTAGTATATATAATATCAATCCTGAAAATACAAAGTTATTATTTATGCGTAACTCTTTGTTAATATGCTATTGTACTAGTATCAATATATACAGACACTTGGGAACAGCGTAAGTTGGGGGAAATAGTAGAAAGAGTTACTCGAAAAAATCAAGATTTAGTATCTGAATTACCACTCACAATATCAGCTCAATACGGTCTTATTGATCAGAATGAGTTTTTTGATAAACGTGTGGCAAGTAAAGATGTTAGTGGTTATTACTTAATTTATAATGGTGAATTTGCATATAACAAGAGTACATCTAGTGATGCTCCTTGGGGTGCCATAAAAAGACTTGATAGATACGAAAATGGTGTATTATCTACGCTTTATATTGTATTTAGAATAAAAAATGAAGATATTTTAAATTCCGATTTTCTTATGAATTATTATGATACGAATAATTGGCATAAAGACATTCAGGCTATTGCAGCGGAGGGGGCTAGAAATCATGGTTTATTAAATATTGCACCTGCAGATTTTTTTGAAACAGAATTAATGTTACCACAAGATATTGAAGAACAAAAAAATATTGGAAACTACTTTAAATCATTAAATAATCTCATCACTCTTCATCAGCGTAAGTCATTTCTATATTTTTCAAGAATAAATGATTGGGAACAGCGTAAGTTAATGGAAGTGGCAGAGTATCGTAACGGAAAAGCACATGAGAATGAAATAAATGATGATGGTGAATATATTGTTGTTAATTCAAAATTTGTATCAACTAATGGAGAAATACGGAAGTTTTCTTATGCCCAAAATGAACCTTTATATGAAAATGAAATAGCATTTGTGTTAAGCGATGTTCCAAATGGAAGGGCTATTGCTAGAACATTTTTAGTTGATAAATCAGGGAAATATACGCTTAATCAGAGAATTGCAGGTATAACTCCTCATGAGGATACTGATCCATACTATCTATATATTAAGATGAATCGTAATGAGTACTTTCTTAAATTTGATGATGGAAATAAGCAAACTAATTTGTCTATAAAAGATGTGTTAAATTATGAGGATATGTATCCAAGTTATAAGGAACAACAGAAAATTGGAATGTATTTCCAACAACTTGACCACCTCATCACTCTTCATCGGCGTGCGTATTACAATAAAAAAGGAGGACTTACAAATGTACACAACGACAACCAACAATACTATGCTATTCTGTGATTACTACAAACAATGGATTACAGTCTATAAGGAGGGAGCTATTCGACCTGTTACAATGAGTAAATATAATATGGCTCATCAATGGCTTGAAAAACTTATTCCTAACCTAACTATTGGTGAACTTGATCGCTTTTCCTACCAAAAACTTCTTAATGATTATGCAATGTCCCACGAACGACAAACTACAATGGATTTTCATCATCATCTTAAATGTGCAATACTTGATGCCGTTGATGAGGGGCTGATTCTAAGAGATCCTACCAGAAAAGCAATTATCAAAGGAAAAACACCACGCAAAAAGAAACCCAAATATCTTAACCAATATGAACTTCATAAACTATTGGATAATCTCGATTTAAAATCAGAAGTTAATTTAGACTGGTTAATCCTATTAATTGCAAAAACAGGAATGCGTTTTTCTGAGGCACTGGCACTTACACCTAAAGATTTTGACTTGTCACGTCAGATGCTTTCAGTTTCTAAAACATGGGATTATAAAAACCATACCGGTTTTCTTCCTACCAAAAATAAATCTTCTATCAGAAAGATACCGTTAGATTGGCAAACTGTTATGCAATTTGCTGAACTTGTAAAAAGATTACCCGAAGATGAGCCTATTTTTGTAAATGGAAAGATTTATAATTCTACCATTAACAGTGTCCTGGCAAGACATTGCAAGGAAGTCGATATACCTATAATTTCAATTCATGGATTGAGACACACTCATGCATCACTCTTGTTATTTGCAGGTGTATCAATAGCAAGTGTTGCCCGTAGATTAGGACACTCAAATATAACTACAACACAAAAAACATACTTGCATATCATTCAAGAACTAGAAAGTAAAGACATAGATTTAATTATGAGAGCACTATCAAATTTAAATTAATAATAGCAATACGCACGCTAATTTATAGATAAATGAAGAAAGCTTGTAGCAAAAAACTACAAGCTTTCTTCACTTTTATTCAATTAGTGAACCAATTTCAGGCATAAGCATTTCTTTAAATTCTTTAATAAGAGCTCCATTAAATTTGAATTTAGGTAGTGCTTCAGATGTTTCCACTTTATATGTCGCATAATCAGCAAGTTCCTTCAATTTATTTTCATTTGCCAGCTCTCCGTCTTTATAATTATAAGCCTCATATTTAACAGCTTCAAACGGAATATACCACTTTTTCGAAAATTTTTCTATTTCCTTATCTATGGCAGCATAACGCATCTGATTAATGATAACAGACATATCTTGTCCCATAAACTTGGCTTTATCCTGTTCGATTTCATCTAGTACCTGTAATAATAAATCACTTAGTTTAGAATTATCTTCTGCAAAATCTTTTACAATCTCTTTTAATTCCAGTAATTTATGTTCAAATTCTGCCTCATTAAATTCTATATCTTTTTGATCCAAGAAATCTACAAAACCTTGTAACAATTCTACAATGTACTCAAAATCAATTTTAAATTTACTATATGCCACTAAATCATAATCATCTCTAATTGGTTCATCTCCTGTATCATCTGGTGGATCCTTTTTTAATTCTTCAATAACATTATTATAAACTGCAGCATAATCTTCATATATCTGCTGGCTGAATCCATATTCATCCAAGATTTTAGGTTCAAAAGTTGAAAATGATTTCAAATGTGCATAATCATGATCTAAGTCTCTAAACAATTTAATAAATGTTTTCTTTTGTTTCTTAGATAATCCATTTACATCTGCTGGTGTAGGAGCAAATGTTCTTATTGTCTTTAATGATAAAACAAAATTATTAAGTACAGTCTCCCAATCTTCAGCAATCGCTTGTCCTATACCACCCTTAGAATATAACACCAGTGCATCATTTATTTTTTTCTTATATTCTTTAGGACTTCTAAATGTAACAATCTGACCATATTCCTTGTTTTGATCATATAAACGATTTGTTCTTGAAAATGCCTGTATCAATCCCTGCGGACTCATTGGAGGCCTGTCAATAAATAATGTTGATAAACATGGAGCATCAAAACCTGTAAGCAACCTATCTACCACTATTACAATATCAACCTGCTGTTCCCTATCTGCATATCTTTTTTCTTTTCTTGCCAGTCTATCATTTAAATTGCCATTATATGCTCCAAGCCCTTCAATAGCATATTTTGTACCAAAAAGTTTATTATAATATGTTAAATATCTCTTCATGGAATCCTGATTAACTTGTGATTGTTCTTCATTTTCTGATACAGAAAATGTAATAGCAACTTTAGGAAAATCTGGTAAGATTCTTTTTACATCATCACTTATTTTAAGTTCATCTTCCCCTGCTTTAATTTTCAAAATCATATCATAATATTTTTGAGCAATAGCTATAGATTCAACTGTAAGCATAGCTTCATAGGTCTTTCCCCTTCCATTCTGCATTCCAAATTTAGCTAATGATTGATTAATAATTATGTTCAAAACATTTCTCATGTGATTTACACTATGATAATATTTATCTTCATCGTCCTTTGGAATATCTCTAGGTCCAAGATTTTCAACATTAAACCCTAGTACCGCTCCATCATGAATTGCTTCTTTTATCGTATAACTATGAAGGCATGGTCCATATAACTCTTCTGTTGTCTGCGGTAAATCACCTTTTTGTTCGTATCTATTCTCCTCAAATATAGGTGTTCCAGTAAACCCAAACCAGATTGAATTATTGAAAAATTTTTCTATATCTCTCTTTGTTTGAGGGGTTACTGCTCTGTGACATTCATCTACTACAAACGCTACCTTAAGAGCCTTTATTTTATTATATTCTTTTGTTCCCTCTTTAAGTCGTCTGTTAATCATAACCTGCATCTTCTGACGAGTGGTTACAATCATCTGTCTGTTATCATCTGCTAATTTTTTTATCAAGCTACCCACATGTTCAGTATCGTCTACATCAATTGTATCGTTATCTGCATATGACTGAAAAGCACCTTTTGTCTGTAAATCTAAATCTTTTCTATCAATTAAAAAAACAGTTTTTTGAATTGATGGTATATCCATCAAAAGATTTCTTGTAGCCTTATATGATGTCATTGTTTTTCCAGAACCAGTTGTATGCCAGATGTATCCTGATTTACCAGCTTTAGATGCTTCTCTCATTGCTTCAATAGCATGAATCTGGTAAGGTCTTAAAATAAGCAATTTTTTCTTGTCATTATCTAAAACTGTATATTTTGTCACCATCTCATGAGCCTGTGGTATTCTGAGTACAGCTTCAGCAAAATCAATATAATCACATACTGGCATATTTTCTCTATCTATCCAGCCTGTTAAAAACTTTTTATTTAATTCAGTATCTCTTGCTGCTGAAAAATACTTTGTATCAACAGCATTACTAACCACAAACATCTGCACATTTGAAAAAATGCCATGAAATTTTCCTTCAGCTATGTATTTCTTTATCTGACGGTATCCGTCCATATAAGAATGTTCTTTGTTCTTTAATTCAATGTGAATTAATGGTATGCCATTAATTAAAAGTGTAACATCAAATCTCCTGTCTCTTGCATTAACATCATTGTCATCTTTAAATGCCTGATACTGATTAATTACTTCATAAACGCTTGAACCACCTGCCACATGTTCATTATTCATAACAACTAAATGAAGCGTCTCATTTCCTCTTTGAACATGAACATAAACTTTACCATTTTCTCCAACAAGCCACTTTCCTGCATCATAAAATGATGCATGTGACAAATCATTTTTAACTTTTGCAAACTCAGATTCACTAAGTGGAATATCGTCTAATTTAGCTTTGTTATTCTGTTCCAAAATATATTTAAAATTATTCCACAAATCTTCTTCTGTCCTAATGTCTGGTCTATATGTCCATTGAGATTCGCCACTACAAAGCTGATGTATAAGCCTATTTTCAATCACTGATTCTAATTCTGCCATAATCACTTATCCTTTCTGCGGAAACATATTCTGTAACATATATTTTTTAAATTCTTTTAGTTCATCACACTTACGTTGATGAAGAGTGATGAGGTGGTCAAGGTTGCTAAAGTATGTTCCAATCGCCATCTGTTCTTCACTCGTTTTAGGTATTCTGAACTCCGTATTTGATACTAAATTCCAATCTGCACGAGGCATTTTTGAACCTGCTGATTGATTTGCAACATCATCAAATTGTTGTGTCTGTATAAGTCTATAAATGAAACTTTTATCTGTTTCAACTGGTTTAAGAACCCACCAATCTCCTACTGCAATCCCACTAAAATCAGGGTTTAACCAATTATGAAGATATGGTCGCAATTTTCCATAAAGGATTTGTGTACCATTAAAAACAATGCCTGTTTTCTGCTGCTCTTTGTATTTAATATCTTTATTTAATCTGCCTTCTCCTGCAATAACATCTTCGTATTCAACGCTTGGATAAGTAGATGAAGAAACACCAACAGTTGATTCTCGCATTGTAATATTAGCAAACTTACGCTGTTCCCAATCGTTAGTAAATCCAGCAAATCTGATTTCTGGTTTTTTTGCATCTTTTTTCGGAAACATTTTTTGAAGCATAAATTTTTTTAACTTTTTTGTTTCATCACACTTACGCTGATGAAGAGTGATGAGGTTATCGATATTTTCAAAATATGCTGCAATCATTTCTTGCTCTCGAATAGAAGGAAAAGAAACATCTATATTCTTCAACTTTTCAAAGTAAAGATTGGTAACACTTCCCCCTTCCACTCTCATGGCAAATTCATTCTGTAATGTAGCATTAAACATTGTAGCCGTGAACAACGGATTGTTATCCGTGTTGAATACAGAAATCATTTCACCAATCGCTACATCCTTCATAGATAGCCATGTACAGTGGTTATAATCCATAGGATTTTCCCCAACTCGTGGAATTAAAACCTCTGTTCCTTTACTAAATCTAAGGTTTTCTGGCGGCATATTGGTGTAGGAATAAACTCTATCTATTTTTGCTCCAAATTTCGTATAAAGTTCTCCATATCGAATACACGGAATGGTTGCATCCTCTGTTACTGACCATTTAGGGCAGCTTCTTCCGTAATAAAAATCCCCCCAATCCCCCAACTTACGCTGTTCCCAATCATCAGTAAATCCTTTGAATCTAATATTAGGTGTATTTCCCATTCTTACACCTCCTTAAGAATCTCTATAAATTCATTAATTGCTGTTTCTGTCTCAGATGAGCTAAATGTAAGATTATTAAGCATATCCACTAAGGCTGTATTACTTTCCTTAATAGCCTTATTGGTCTCTTTTATACTATTTGTAAGTGCCTTTATATCTACTTCATCCTCTTCTTCACTTGTATCTACATATCTAGGGATATTAAGATTAAAATCATTTGCTTTTATATCTTCATATGAAGCCAAATATGCCAGTTTATCCACAGATTTTCTATTATTATAGAGTTCTAATACTTTATCAATATGTTCTTCATTCATTACATTTTGCTTTTTTTCTTTTTCATAGAGATTAGATGCATCTATAAAAAGGACATCTCTACCCTCCCTATGCTTTTTAAGCACTACTATACATGTTGGAATTGATGTATTGTAAAACATGTTAGCCGGCAAACCAATTACTGCATATATAGAACCGTTTTTCAGTAAAGTCTCTCTGATTGTGCCTTCAGCAGCCCCTCTAAATAACACTCCATGAGGAAGTACGATTGCCATTGTTCCCGTCTGTTTCAAATGATAAAAACCATGAAGCAAAAATGCATAGTCTGCTTTTGATTTAGGTGCAAGTTTTCCACCGTAATCCATAAATCTTTCATCTTGTTTAAACCCTTCTGCCGCAGACCATTTAGCTGAATAAGGAGGATTCATAGTAACAACATCAAATTCTGTCTCTTCATCAGTAGGCCAGTCGGCATCTAATGTATCTCCATTTCTTAAATGCTGATTTTCAGGATGAACTCTATGTAAAAACATATTCATTCTTGCTAAATTATAAGTTGAGGGCATAAGCTCCTGACCATAGTACTTAATATAGTCTGGTTCTGTTGAATAATTTCTACAACTGAGCATTAAAGAACCCGAACCCATACACGGATCATAAACCTGAAGCCCTCTTTTATTTTCCTGCCCCGTCATTGCAATTCTGCAAAGAATCTGTGCCGGTCCATGCGGAGTATAAAATTCGCCCGCTTTCTTGCCGGTTTCCGATGCAAACTGTCCTATTAAATACTCATACGCATTTCCAAGAACGTCTCCTTTTGCGTGAATTAAATCTGCTCCATCAAGTACTTTTATCACTTCTGCTATTGTAGCACTCTGTTTCTGATCTCCTGTTCCTAATCTGTTAGAATACAAATCTACATCAGCAAACAATCCATTAAATAATTCATCTGATTCCTGAATACGATTAAATGCTGCCTGTAATTTCTCTCTATTAAATGAATTTCCCTTAGCATCATTTAATATACTTACATATGTCATATCCGGTTCAAGTGTATAATGCATTGACTCTCTCAATTCCTGTAACAAATCCTTTGCATCCTCTGTTTTCATTACTTCTTCATATTGTTTTTGTGCTTCTTGTAAATCATCAGGCGTCTCGTCATTCAGCAAATCGTACACCTTTGCTAAATATGAATCTGATAAATATTTATAAAAAATTAATCCTAATAAATATGTTTTGTACTCATTCGCATCCATCTTTCCTCGGAGCACATCTGCCCCACTCCATAATACCTGCAATAAATCTTTACTTTCTGCCATTTTTTAATCCTCCTCAAGTTTCCTTATAATTGTAAGAGTTAATTTCTTAATATCCTCTGCCTGCTTTATCATTCGTCGATTTTGCACTAAAGACTGCCTATATATTTCACCAATCTTATGTTGCGTTTCTATATCAGGCAATCTTATTTTCAATTCCCCTACTATTTTCATATTTAACTTTTTTACACTTAAAGTTGTTCCCTGATGAACCATTGCTATTTGCTGTTTAAAATCCTTTCCCTCATTAAATTGATAACAAAAATACCACTTATCCAGTATTTGCTCATTAAATTCGCATTTTAGAAAATTTGATGTAATACATTTATCTTTATTATCAACTGAAACCGGAGCCACCTTTGATTTTATAAGATTGATGATACATTCTGATTTATTACTTGGCTTTGTTATTCCATACAAATCATTTTCGAAATCCTCTAACGAATACAAAATTAATTCCGGCTCTTTAATTCTCGTAGGATTTTTACCTATTGTAAAGCTAACTATGTCACTTAATTGTTCTAATTTCATCGCAGCCCCTTTCTGTAATTTAGCTAAATTACATTTTTATAATATCATATTAACCAATTTTGTCAATATGTAATTTAATCAAATTACATATATCAACTAATTATCGAGCCTATCTATTATTGGTGGAATTTATATTATAATTTTTATTAATTACTTCAATAAGAAGATTTCTATTCTGCGTGCTTCCTCTTATCATAATCTGATATTCAAAACGCCACGGCATCAATATTAACTTCATTAAAATTCAGTACATGACCGAGAATAATTAAAAAATATCATATAAGAATTTTCTATATTCCTATATGATAAAAATCACAGTTTCATATTAACATTTATAATAATATTATTAACCACTTTAGCCCATAAATAATTTCATCTTTAATATTATATAATTAAATTGCATTAATTGAGACATATATTTAATACTATTTGTGCCCATTACTATAACAGTTTAATACTTAAATTAACTGTTTTCCCTTCATATCTATCAGCCCTACTTTTCATAAAATTATTATATCAAAAATACAATAAAGAATCTATATGTCTATTTATTCATAATAATTTCGAGAATTAAGATTAGTTTTGAAATACTTTTACTGAATTACCAATGCCACTTTCCTTATTCACAAATAAACCTCCATTAGTCAAAAACTTTTCCAGCTTGACTTAGCTTTACAATTTACATGGTAATTGCACTATATTAAAATTGGTATCACGAAAATTCATACTTATCAAAAACACAACTCCCGCTTATCATACGTTTTTATTTCACAATTCTTATACTAATTTCAACATTGCATTGTTTGGGAAATGTCATTTTAAAAATAAGAATTCCGCTGTTGCTGCTGTCCGAAAAAAGTGACTCCCCATATATCAGCAGTTTTGTCTACATTTTGGTGGCAACAATTATTACTGTTTTCATCTTCAATGTGTTCCATATCATATCCGTAAAGCAGAAATTTCAGACAACCTAATCAAACAAATTCAACTTAACATTAGCAACAACAGTAATACAAACACTATATTCATTTTTTGACTAGTGAATCGTCTGAGGTATCCAGGTTAACCTATCGGCTAACCAGCTCCAACAACACAAACTGCATTCATATTGGCATATTCTTTTATATATCACACTTCTATCTGGGCACTTTAGAAAATTTAACATTCTGTAGATGTAATGCCGAATTTCCACAAGCCAATTCCTTAATATTCATAATTATGTAAATCACTCCATACAATGGCATCGCCCCAATTAGAGAGACTTTTTTCCAGTTTATTCTTCTCATTCATTTTTATATACTACCATGGTACTTTTATCAGTTGGAATAGCCCTTATTATTTGTCCATTCAATAAATCGTTTTATCTATAAATCCGCTTCTTCTTTTGTATTTATTTTCAGGAGCTCTTTTGCCAGATTATATAACTCTGTACCTGCCATTGAATTAGGTCTTGATGTCGTGTAACGCTTTACCTGGCAGAATACATGGAAAACGTATCTTTGATGCTTTGCTCCGGACCATACTTTTTCGAATGCCTTTGCGAACCCTATTCCGTCGTCAGATACAACCATTCTCGGTTCGGCTATTTGTTTCATTAAAGACGTCCATGCAGCAGCATATTCATATCTGCATAAATACCAGCCAAGGACATATTTATCATCACAACAGATTAAAACGCACGCTTTTCTTCCCAGATAAATACCATCAAGATACACGACATCCCTGCTGTTCTCGACTTTAGGCTGCATAGGCCATATATTCCAATATTTAGCGGTTTTGTGTCTGAATGTTCTTCCATCTCTGTGCATCGATGATTGGGATTCTTTGCCAAACAACCAATCCAAGAAGATTTGCAGTTATTTGGCAGAGTTGTCTATTTTGTGTGTAACTGATGAATTGCATTTTCTGCAAAGCCAACGCTGTGACCCTGCTTTTGTTTTTCCGGCTTTAATACATTTATTTCTACATACAGGACAATTTACTTGATTCATTTAATCTTCCTCCGTTGTTGCTGTTTCAAGGAAGATTAAACACTGTTTTCCCCTTTATTTGCAAGGGATGCAGGTGTTTTTATCAACACGTTTTGTCCACCCTCAAAGTTGTTTCAAAAAAGATTGAACCACCCTCAGCCCTTTAATTTCAAAGGCTGAGGGCGGTTTCTATCAACACATTTTGTCCTATAGGTCTTATTTTCGCTTGCTCTTCCTCAAATAGTTTTTCTCTTTATCTCCAAAAACAAGCAATGCTATAATCAAGCTAACAAATGACAAATTGATTATCTGTTGTTATTTCAACCCTGCCGCCTTAAACTTTTCCAATCTGTAATGGTGTTCATCATCCAATTCCTTAACACCATTTTTGTAATCATATCCAAATTTTCTATAAAATTCCGTTGCTGTAATAGATGCTGGTATCTCAATTCTGCTTGCTCTTACATAAAATTCATCCGTTTCTAATGTATTTATGATTTTTCTTCCAACACCCTTTCCATGAAATTCCGGGAGGACAAAAATTGACAAAAGTATACTTTCTGTTTCACTTTCCCAAAAACTTGAGATAGAACCTGTTCCAATTATTTTTCCATCAAATTCAAAGACATACATATGTGCATAACTTGCCACACTCAGAACCTTTTCCACATTGTAAACCTTTGCAAGTTTCTCCATTGCTGATATGCCATAATCTTTACTGTTAACCTCTAAGAAATTCCTGACAATAAGATTTCTGACCTCTTTGGCATCCTCTTTCTTAAATCTCCTTACCTCAATATAACTCTTTACATAAAAAACTAATGTCATATTTTCATTTACAACTATTTCATCTCCAGTTCGAACAAATCCACATTTTTAATACAAATGGCAATTCTTCTCTTCCTGCTTGATAGTGGATAACCACCATTCTATTGTATTCGGATAAATATCAAATAATTGTTTGATTACGTTACTGGCAATCCCTTTATTTTGAAACTTTGGAATAACAAAAATAGGAGATATCCAATTTACATTCTTGTGTACTTTTTGCCCTTTATGCCATTTAACTCTTACAGCTCCAGCTTTCTCACCATTAAACAAAATAAAATAGAAATCCGAATTATCATCAACTATCTTCTTTGTTATTGTTTCAAGACTTTCTTTCGCCGGACTTGTAGCATCATCCTGATATTTTTCATATAAGGGCATAAACGCTTCTATCTGCAGTTTATGCAGACATTCAGCATCTTCTCTTGTTATCAGTTTAAGTTCAATTAAATCATTCATTTTCTGCACCTCTTTCTTGTAAACATAAAAAATCGC
Source organism: Lachnospira hominis (ex Liu et al. 2021) (assembly GCF_014287955.1). Taxonomy (GTDB): domain Bacteria; phylum Bacillota; class Clostridia; order Lachnospirales; family Lachnospiraceae; genus Lachnospira; species Lachnospira hominis. The sequence goes on from NZ_JACOPD010000001.1 coordinate 327,267, forward strand.
ACCAAACATTCAATGTCCAGTGCGATAAATCCAATTTAATAAGATGCAATGTATGTAAAATCTTCTCTTATATTCTGGTTTTATGCACTAGACTAAAAGACCTACACGCTATAACCTAATGCACTACCCTTGCATGTTTATAGCCGTGTACGTCCGTAATACATGTACATATAATGTCTTGAATATAAGTTCTGATTCATGTGTATGTTCTCCTTGTTTTTATTGAACAATATAACAGTCTTGGCAATTCATGTCAACAATCTATTTGCCATTCAAAATAATATCTATCATATCTTGCTTTCCATTAGTGTATGCTACTCTATCATCTGCATACTTACTTTCCAGTTCTTCCTTTACCTTCTGATACTGCAAAGCCATATTCTCATTATCATTTAGATAATCTCTGAAATGAATATATTTTTTCCACTCAGTTCCATTCCACTTCACAACATGAATATGGTGTGTCCTGATATCCTTTTCCATATCACCCATTACATAAAGAAGCTGACGTTCCACATCTGAACCACGATAAAAGATTCCTTCCTTCTGTAACTGCTCATTATATGACATTATTTCCTCAAAATCAGTTACCCCAACGACAATATCAATAATCGGTTTTGCTTTAATTGCCGGTATTGCTGTACTTCCAATATGTTGTATATCAACAGCATCATCACCTAATATAGATTTAAGTTTTTTGATTGTTTGAATCGCAGCCTCATCCCACTGTTTATCATGTGGTTCAAGCTGCACTGTTCCTCTTTTTAATCCTAATGACATAGCAATCTCCTTAATATTACATCACAATTTCACTATCAAAATATTGCTCCTGAAAATAAATCTGCTGCCTAATCTCATCTTTTGAAAACATCATTCCGTCAGGTACAACTACCCATTTTTCTTCTACATCATCTTTTCTATGAACAATAGCAATAATTTTACCTGTAAACTTGCCTACTGGTTCATTTACACCTAATATCTAAGCGTCCTGCTCTTCATCTGATGCCATAACTCCTTCAATGTAACCATAATTTATTGGATAATACATATCCTTATATTCAGGATGATAACTTCCTAATGGTCTATCGACCGTGACAGTTACTGTTGCTCCGATTATAGAATTATTTTTTACCCGTAAATACTTTTCTATCAATTTCGGCTGTATCAACGGATATGTCCAGTTCTCAGGCAACTCATCCATAAGCACAACTTTCTCCATCTCGCTATGTAATTCTTTCGCAAACTCTGTTATCTCTGCAAAACAAAGCAGTCCAAATGTTTCTTCACCAGTATCATTTACTCTAGTCTTACCTGTCACCGAATATACGCATATTGGTTTTATCTCAAATTTGATAGCTCCTGTTTCTTCCTGCAACTCTCTTTTAGCAGTTTCAAGAATATTTTCCCCAGCTTCTCTATGCCCTCCCGGCACTTCATATGTATCTCTTTCTTTATGCTTGCAAAATACCCACTTGCCGTTACTCTGTGAGATAATTACTGCAAATTTCAGTAATGAATCATCTACTGTATCATAAAATTTAACTTCTAACATATTTCTTCTCCATCGACACCTATAATCTCATCTTCTAAATTTGCTTTGAAACAAAATGTACAATTTCCTTCTTTGGTTCAAGAATATAAGGTACCAACTCCTGCGGATATACCTTTACATCATTCTTTAAATCCTCAAGTGGAACCCAACAAAAATCTAAATCAATCCTTTTGTCATCCAGACCATCATAACCATGAAATACTCCATCTAAAGGAATATCATAATTAACGAGATGTACATTATAATATAAACATATCTGATGACATGGTCTTTTACCCCATGGAAAATATATTTCACCAATCGCCAGCAGATTATCTACCTCTATTTTAGTGTGAAGTTCTTCTTCAAATTCCCGCTTCAAAGTTTCTATACTTGTTTCCATTGCTGATACATGTCCACCTATAATGGAATAATCATCATTCTTAGGACGCTGTAATAGAATTTTTCCATTGCGTATCAATATTCCACCAACTCTGTATGAAAATACAAAATCATCATTCTTAAATAAAATATCCACTTAAAACTCCTTTGCATTTATTTAAACTATTTCAACTCTTCTATCCATTTGCCATTTTCTTCAAAAAAGAAATACTCACTAATATTGTCATTTAAAAATACTTCCAACATCTTATCCATTCCATAAGCAAGTTTTCTCTGCTTCATTTCATCTAATGTCAGCCAGAATACATCCCCTTCTTCAGACGAAGTAACTATTCCTTCAAACTTATCTGTCTTATACAATAACACTATATATCTTGTTTCCTCATCCTTCATCCAGTCTTTTATCCCACAAAGTTTTGGTTCTGAAATTTTCAATCCAGTTTCTTCCCACACTTCGCGTATCACAGCATCTGTAAATGATTCTCCTCTTTCCACATGTCCTCCCGGAAATGTTATTCCAGAGTAATCATCATCCGTCTTATCTTGGACAAGTATCCTATTTTCACTAAACACCATACACATATTAGTCATTATCACTTTTTCTGTTCTTGCCATTCGTAATACCCTTATCCTTCATTTGCTGAATCCATATATATCATTTCAACAATACTGTCTGCATCAATATCAGATGTAATAATTTTTTCATTAAAAACTGATGAAAAATCCTTTTCTCTCCACCATCTACGCATATCTTCTTCACCAAATTCCTGTTTTTTATCTCTTGTATTATGCCGCCTGACCGTCTCTTCAAATGGTATATCAAAATAGTACGCATATATATCCATTCCATACAATTCATTTGCCGTTTTGAACAAAGGACTATACCACTCATCATACATGATGCCCTCTAAAATAACCACATCACAATGCTCATACCCATATTTCATAAGTTCTATCATAAGTGGTAATGCCTTAGTATCAACGCCATCTTTAACCCACAAGATATTTCTCCTAATCTCATCTTGTGAAATCATCATTGTATTATATCCAAATTTCTTTTGCAACGCTCTAGCTACTGTTGTTTTTCCACTTCCAGAGTTACCTCTTAATATGATTATCTTTTTCATAATTTCTCCTTAACCTTGCTATTACTCTCCCCACAAATAGAGCCAAACTAGAGCCATTTGATAAAACAAATGCCGGAAGCCCGCATAAATACAAGCTTTCGGCATTTCAATCCGTTATTCAAACTCGATTTCGGCAACTATATATTGTATCTAATCAAATTATAAACATCTATATTTGGTATGATTATTCTTAAAATTCTACATATTCTTTGCCGTTTCGGAACTTTTTGCAAGCATTTTGCAATCACTACAAGTTTCGTTATTTTCAAAATGTCATTGTTTATGGTTTATAGTAATATTTTTTTGCATCTGCCATTGTATTTACCATAAAATCTTCATTATTCAATGCTGATATAATAACGCTCTTAGTGCATGGAATATGCAATGTAGCTACCGAGGACATATTATCACGAAAAGCCGGCAACTTATCCCACAAATCTTTAATTTGCTTCTTAAAATTTCCATTACTATCAACTATATCTGACTTCTTGTCGTAATCTGGATAAATTACAATTACCGGTAAACCTTTTGTACCTATTCCATAATTCATTTCCTCCCTCAATACATGACTATTGGCAGTAATGGAACTTAAAAATAAAATAATGTTCTTAGAATTGTCAAGCCTTGTATGAAGTCTAGGCTTAAGAGTCTTTTCCCAATCACTACCATCTCGCACATTATATGTCTTATCATGTGCATCATTAAAGGGAAAACTATTATCCTCCCCTTTCCACATTCTTAGCATATTGTAGTAAACAAAATCATGTGTTGAATTTGCCCCTAAATTACTTTCGCTAAATGGTTCCGAAACATAAAACGCACTATAATTTGCATTTTGATATGACATATTAAATTCCTCCTTTACTATATGTCTAATGTTACTTTATCTTTATCTCCTTTATATATAACAACATCAACTTCTCCATGTATTTTATCTCCATACAATTGAAATAACGATGTTATTACTCTCAGTGAATCATTATGTGACAATCCTGCTCTCGAAAGGTTTGTTCCCATCAATGGAATTACCAATCTATGCCCTTGACCATGTTGATCGTAAAAATTAAGAAGTGACTTTATGCACATTTCTAAATCATCGACAGAAGTATGAGCGATATTATCTTTATCGTATTCCGAAATTGCAAGTAACAAAAAGGTACTATTGTTATTTCCCCTAATCATCGCCACTGTACCTAACTCATATACTTCTCTTTTCCCACGTTCCTTATCTTCGTCAGCAATAATACTTTTGGGCGCTAAATTTTGCATTTCCAAGCAATTATGTATCTTGTTGTCTATTTCTTCTATAGTAAATCCCTTATTAACCATTTTTTTTATCCATCTTCCATGTAACGAATTAGGTGATACCAATGGCTTTGAACATGTTGATATATCTTCATCTACAATAGTGTCAAAACATGAATTAACTGGAATTACAAATAACTTTTCTTCCTTGTTCCTTTTGTCAAACCCATCTTTCATAATATCAGAATAACATACTTTTATTTTCCCAGATGGACTTTCCCAAATTGTCTTTGTTCTCTTAAAAATACACGTCCATAGGATTGCAAGTATGAGTGCAAGCACACATAATAATATTATTATCACACATTTATATTGCGTTGACGTAATGCGTATATCATCCCAAGTCCAAAACAAAAAGAAAAGCGATAATATACTTGCAAATGTGCCAATACACTTCATCCACGTTTTACCTATGAACTCCAAATTTTGTTTTATCACATTCACTTTGTTCATAATATAACTTTTGTACTCTCCTTATACTACTCTATTTGTTCATTAATCTCCTCAATCCACCCACTGTCATCACTCTCAAACAGCTTTATGAACTTTCCAAAATTACTGCTTCCAGTAACAGAATCATCCGAATCCAGTTTTCTCACTCGTTGACTCATATCCTTGTAATTCTCCGCAGTAACATGTTCCATAACTTTCTGAATCTGGTCTGCTCTACCTTTGTAATTCTCTACTCCGGTATATTCCTTTATCAAGGGAGCATTCACTGGTTTTGCCGGAGATTTCAGTTTTTCATCGGCCCAGTGCTTAGATATAATCTGCATCGTACAAGGATTACCAAACATAATCACTTCATTCGCTGCACTATCCACACCATGAAACTCATTGATTTTGCGTTTAATGTCCTCATACTGCTCGTGAGGTTTCTTTTCCGTATCACAGAACACAAGCACAAGTTCATCTGCTCCATTTTGATATCGATCCTGATACCTCGCCGGGATATTACCATTTCCATCGGCATTTACCAATGAAATATCATATTGCTCGTTCCATACTTTTAAATTCTTTAATCGATTTAGATACTCATATTCCTCATTACCTTCACAAATAATACAGATTTTATGGTTATCAAAAAACCTAGGGAGCTTATTTGGCATCGGCATCACCCCCCCTTTACACCGCTTTTAATGCTAAGCAAAGAGTTAATCAATTCTGGATCAGGTAAAGCTCCAAGTGCACCTTTCCTATATTTTTCCATAACATCTGTCGTATCTCGTACGCCCTGCTGTGCTGTAAAATCTGCAAGTGAATATACATACACACCTTCTTCATCCTTATGAACAAACCAAATCTGCTCCTTTCGAAACATTCTCTTGCAATCCATAAGATTTATATCATGTACTGTAAATATCATCTGTGCACTTGTATTTAATTCATTATTAAACATCGCAACAATCGCCCTGGTAAGCTTAAAATGAATACTGCTATCCAACTCATCCACGACTAAAATCCTGCCTTGTTCAAGTGCTTCAATTACATAGCTGGCAATAGCTGCAATCTTCTTTGTTCCTGTGGAGTCAAACATCATACTTGGCACATGGACTCCTTTATAAGTAGAAACCAATCTGATTTGATCCATAATGTTCTCTGGAATATCAAGCACTTTCTCATCTGGCTTTTCGTCACCTTCACCAGTTTTCAGCTGTATCTTATCCATATCCACATATTCAAAATTATCCATATATAAGTCTGCATTTTTTATGAACTCAACAACCTTTTGCTGTAACTGATTCTTATTCTTCATAAGTTCAATCGTGTGCTGCATAGGTATGTTATTCATATTGATGATATCAATTTTTTCTGCAAATCCGACAAGAATCTGCTTCATCTCATTGATATGTTCGAATTTACTTGTATCTACCACATAGCATAGCAAATTATTCTTCGATACAACTGAAATCATATTCTGAACAGATTCATCAATACACTCATATATTTCACTAACAGTATCTTTTTTTAACCAACAAACTTCCTTTTCGTTGTTGTACTGATCTTTAAATATCTCCGAAAATGACTCATATATATATTCTTCTTTTTCTGCATCATACTTAAAATCATAAGAAAACTTTCTTCCAGATGCCATAAATGTAACACCTAACTCGCATACATCACTATCAGTAAATATATTTGGCATCAGTCCATTCTTCTTATTTAAAAGTACATTTCTTATTGCCCTAATGCACTTGATTAGACATGTTTTACCGGCATTGTTTGGTCCATATATTCCTACCGTTTTAAGGACATTAAAATTATTCTCTTTGTGAACATTTGCTCCAAATTTTTTATTTCGCATATCTGCTTTCATCGAAAATGTAATGTCATCCTCAAATGCATAACAGTTTTTTGCTCTTATCTCTATAATCATGGCTCATTCCTCCAAGTCACTTTTCTTCTTTACTTATCATTATTATATCATTAATTATTTTTTATGCAACTATTTTTCACAAAAAATATTTAATTTTACAATATATCATATAGCAAAAAGGCAGCCTTTCTACTGCCCCAAATTGTAAACCGTAACTTTCCACGCTTCTTTTTTCTTCATTTTCAGGCAAATTAAAAGAAGGTACAGCCTAAATTATTCTGATGCATTATGCGTCAGATTGTTTTAGTCTGTACCTTCTGTTATTATAGTCTCGTCACTAATAAACAAAAAGCAGGAACCTCCCCGACCAAAGTTTGGTTTCCTGCTTCATACACCAAAATAGGAAAATTAACATTAACCTATGAAAATCATTACTCCACCCACAAATAGAGCCAAACTAGAGCCATTTGAAAAAACAAATGCCGGAAGCCCTCATAAATACAGGCTTTCGGCATTTTAATCCGTTACTATGAAATACCTTTGTATATTCCGCTACAAATTGAACAAATCCGCGTGTGTTCCGGTATCAACTAAAGTCAATGTTAGAACATCATTCTCCTTCAGATAAATCAATAACCAATCCGGCTGAATGTGACATTCCCTGAACCCCTGGTATTTCCCTTTTAGTTCATGGTCACGATATTTCTCTTCGAGAGGAATATCATTCTGCAGCATCGTAATAACTTTATCTAAAAGTTTCAAATCCAAGCCTCGTTTCTTTGCCAGCTTGAGACTTTTCTTAAATTTCCCGGTTAGTATTAATTCATATTGCATCAATCAATATCCTCCAAAGCCTCTGAAAAGCTAGCGTATCTCTTTGTATTAGGATCTTTGCTGATTCTCTTTGCTTCTTCCATTGCCTCTAATACTTCCGGCTTATACTGTGGCAATTCAACACTAAAAGGAAGTCCTCCTCTTAATACACACTGTTTCAAGAATATATTCATTGCACCGGACATATCCATTCCTAACTGTGAGAAAAGTTCACTTGCCTGTTTCTTTAAATTTTCATCTATTCTTACTTGTGTAGGTACTGTAGCCATAAAATCGCCTCCATCTCAAAATACAATAATAATATTATATGCACCTCTTATAATTATATTATACCGTTTTAATTTACATTGTCAATCATTTGTATTGTTTTTGAAAATATAATTTACAGGGGATTTCTTCAAATAGTAACCGTTCTCCTAAAAATTTCCCATTACAATCCTTGTAGTCTACTCTTGTGTCATTGCAGTTTAATTCCTTAATCTAATTTATGAAACTATTGTCCACATTTACCTATCTCCATCCAAATTCATCTAACTTAGGACATTCTATTTCATAATGATGTATATTCCCCAGTTCAAGAAGTTCCTCCGCTGCTTCTCTTGCAAGTTGTTCCGTGCTGTACACCCCATAAAGAATTGACTCATAATTATCATTGTCACATATATATGGTGTTGTTAAAACACAAGTTGATTTTGGTGAATTTTGAATTATTAAAATAATTATATCTCTATTCTCATCCCCATATGCTCAATAACTTTTTTATATTCTGCACACTTTTTCTTTCCCGCTATATACTTAATCTTCTCTACCACCATATATGCCTCTCCTTTTCTCGTATTAACTTTCAATACATCTCCAGGCACAACAGGTTCTTTTTTATTATATATCCATGCAAAATACTGTGGTCCTTTTATTATTATATCAGTTCCTGACATATCAACATGGCGTCCAATAACAACCTTTGCACGAGGAACCAATGCATTTACTTTATATATCGCTGGATTCTGCCACTTTTTCATATTATCCTTGTGTTTATCTGCAATAAGCAATGATACATATCCATCTACAATCTGATTGTTCTCATCTATTAATATATTATGAGCCATCCTGCCTGTTTTCTTGAAATAATCCTCATAATACTTATATTTTTCGGATTTAGGTTCTACCATTCCAGAACAGTCAATATCGCTAAATGAAATACTTATTATGTCATCAATCACAAATATACCTACATTTTTATTATCAATCCATTCACATTGAGACAGTAGTTTCATTGCATCATACATGATATCATCCCTTCTATCTGGATCCTCAGGCTTATACAAACTACGTCCAGTAAAGTATCTCATACCACACGGTTTTAAAATATCAGTCAATCTTTTCTGTATTACTAACGTATCTCCTATACTATAGTATGTATCATCATATGCTATCAAAATCCCTTCATTCATAAATATCAGCCTCCTAAATATATAATTTATATATAATATATTAAGATATACTGATACATTTGTCATTGAACTTGTAGTATAAAAATATTATGCAACACATTTCTTTAAAATATTATAATATCTAAAAAGTCTTCTATAACTGTAATCTTTTATATCAGATTTATTTCCACGCACAATATCATCCATTGAAACGCCAAACAAACTACTTAACGCATAAAGATTATCTATAGTCGGCATGCTTATTCCGTTAAGCCAATGATATATACTCTGCTGACTTCCTAATCCAAGATATTCCTGTACATCCTTTACTGTTAGATTGTATTTATCCATAAGTATTCGGATATTCCATCCTGTTTCTCTTTTATTAATTGCCGGTATCATATTCTCCTCCTTTTTACTGGATATTAAATTCAAATTTTATTTTAATATCATTCTTATCAAATTTTCCGTATAATTTCTCCTACATATCCATTCTTATCTTATCAATCAAAATAACATCTGCCGGCAGCCATTCAACCTCATCAAGATGCTCCTTAGTCAGCCATTTTGCATTTTCATGTTCCTTTAACTTCAATTCTCCGCTTACTATCTCACACCAAAAACAATCCATTAAAAGGTGAAAATTGGGATAATCATATTCAATTGTATTTATTAAATTTCCAATTTTAACTTTTGTATCTAATTCTTCCATAATCTCTCGTTTTAATGCTTCCTGTGGTGTCTCTCCTGCCTCTATTTTTCCTCCTGGAAATTCCCAGCCATCCTTGAATTCTCCATACCCGCGCTGCGTTGCGAATATAATTGGCTCCCCATTATCATTAACTTCTTTTATTACTGCTGCAACTACTTTAACTGTTTTCATATAATTCTTGTGTGACAATTATAAAACTAATTATCTCACTTTCCTTCTTTCTTTTAATATCGTGATTTAATGCAATAAATTAAGTAAAAAAGTCTTTTTCTGCAAGCACAAACGACTTTTTATACTTTTGACATATACATAATATTTATGAATTTACAATATACTCATATATATCTTCACGTACTGGAACATCAAGTATCCACTCTATTTCAACTGCTGTTTTCTGTGTATTTGGCATTGTAAATTCCTTAGTATTTCCACTAGCCGTCATATGCCCAAGATAATAAAATTCCTTAGAAATCTTATCGTCCTTATTCTTTCGCACAAAAAGTTCTACTCTAATTCCTCTCTCTTTAGCCTTAAGAAAATTCTGTACATCCTCAGATTGCAGACTCCTTCCCGATTTTGATATTGCTATCAATCGATCCCTAAATCCTTGTTCAAAATGATCCTCATATTTTGTTGTGTCACTAATATCATCCGATTTATCATAATTAATAAATACTGGAAATGTCTTTGTTTTCTTATCATATTTATAACCACCAATATTTAATGGAACTTCATTCTGTTCCCAATTAAGCAGACGACATACGTCCTCATACGTATATTTTTGATAAAGGACAAAATCTGTTACATCATAACTTTGTTTATAATCTCTCTCATATCTGCTTATTCCAAAATCAACAAGTTCTTTAATAATATTATAAAAATCTTTATTTGATAGCATTTCAAGAAATGTTTTTGTTGGCTTATAATCATTGCCTTCCTTTTCTATAAAAACACACTGTGCATATGTTTTCTTACCAGATCCTGCCGGAAATTCATTAGTCATAACATTTATAATATTTTCCTTCTGTTCCTTGCTAATTAATTTACCATAAGTCAACATATCCTGTGAAAGACTTGAAAATAATCCACATTTGGACAATCCTTTTGCATACATAAGCATTCTCTTAAGTAATTGTAATTCTTGAATTCTCTTGCCATTTGCCAGTTTCTTGGAAATAAATTCGACTATCTTTTCTTCTTCCTGTGAGAGACGAAGCTTATAATCCTTCTCATATTTAACTAAAAACTTATAATACGAACCCAGACTATTATTATCAAAAATACGGGCAACATCCATTTCTCCATAATCATCAAAATCCCGTAAATGTGGTATTCTTCCTAATTTATTCTTAAGATTTGTGTAATTTTCTTTTATCAGTTTAATATCACTAAAATTAGCATTATCAACAGATGCAAATATTCTTTTCTTACTTATTTCATCAAAATGCACTGTAGATGCACCTGGAATAACCCTTCCACCTTCCATTATGTATCTACGTATATTATCTTTATTGTAAGTTCTATCCCCTGACAGTGCTATTGGAATCATAAAATTATTATTATAATTACCAATAAAATCAAGAATAACAACATACTCTTTTCCATCGGCCTTTCTAAGTCCTCGTCCCAACTGCTGTATAAATATTATAGGTGATTGTGTCGGTCTAAGCATAATAACCTGATTAACCTCTACAATGTCAACACCTTCATTCAATATTTCTACAGAAAATATATAGTCTAACGGCTTCTTATTAATATTTTCCTCATTCTCATCCATTGCAAGTCTCTCAAATGCATTCTGCCTTTCCTGTTCCGTTGCATCACCATTCAACGCTATCGTACGAAAATATTTCCCTGTATCTGGATTAACTATATTATTAAATTTATCTGATAACTCCTGTGTTTCTTTGATACTGCTACAAAATATAAGACCTTTAACTTTTTCTCCACTATATCCATAATAATTTGCCTGCTGGATTATATGCCTTACACGTTCATCGCTTGTAAGCATACTAAAATCATGATTTTCTTTAACATCTCCAACTATAGACAAATCAGTAATTCCAAAATAATGAAATGGGCATAACAAATTTTCTTCCATGGCCTGTTGTAAACGTATCTCATATGCAATCTTATAATTGAACAACTCATAAACATTTCTACCTGCAATATTATCATCCCGCTTATCAGGAGTTGCTGTCATTCCAAGCCACAACTTAGGCGTAAAATGTTTCATAATCTTCTGATATGTATCAGCAGTTACATGATGTGCTTCATCAAAAATAATACAATCAAATGCATTTTTATCATATTGAAGCAAATGTTCATCCCTATTTAACGTCTGAACAGTAGCAAATACATAATCCGCTTCATATTCATGATAACCTGCACCAACCAAACCCATAGAAACAGATTTTGCAAACACCTTCTCATAAGATTTCTTAGTCTGTCTTGCAAGCTGTCCTCTATGAACTAAAAATAAAACTTTTTTAAATCCAAGCTCTCTCATTGCAAATGCAGAAGCATAAGTCTTACCTGTTCCTGTCGCCGATATAAGAAGTGCCCTGTCCTCTCCTTCTTCTAAAATCTTCTTAAGATTTGTAATAAATCCAATCTGCATGCTGTTTGGCTTTAGCTTGTATTTTTCAAGCGATACAACATTATCAATCCTCGCAATATCTCTCTGATGTTTAATAATTTCATATTGTTCTTTATAATTCCTATAAAATTCATTAAAATCTAAGGCATAACTAGAATTCCATAATCTATTGAATTCATCAACTATTTCCTTCGCTATCTTCCCTTGCTGCGTTGATACAAGCTTAGTATTCCACTCATGATTGCTGGTAAGTGCTGCACTTGTTATATTCGAACTTCCAATGATAATACGATATACTTCATCTGTTTTAAAAATATATCCTTTTGTATGAAATCCTTCATCCGCCTCTTGTACGTCATACATTTTTAATGTAATATTTGATAATCCATTAAGCTTCTCCAACGCTTTAGGTTCGCTAAAATTCAAATAATTAGTTGTGAGAATTTCACCTGGAATATTTTTCTTTTCCAAATCTTTAAATGTCTGAAGTAATGGTGTGATTCCGCTCATAGTAATAAATGCAACACTTATCTGAAACTTATCACATCTTAACAGCTCATCTTCAATCGAAGATAAAACTTTCTTACCAGATTTATAATTATTCGATACAAACTGAGGACAATAAAAACTGTCAGAAGCAACAGAACCATCTATGTATGCAGTTTCTAATCCTAATCGTAATTCATTTATTTTATCCATATTGATGACATCCATTCAATTAATATTTATTGTATCTATTATATTATTTATTGTAATATGTTGCAATGAAAGTATCCGTTTTTCTGAAGTATCCTCATCATGTTCTGATAACTTTCATCCTGCAAAGCCAGATAATTAATCATAATATCTACATCAACTCTTCCTCACATGACCCTCAATGGGTATCATATAGGTATCTCGACAAAAGAAAAAGCCCCATAAATGGCTTGTTTACGCCATTTATGAAGCTCTGTTTACTATTCAAACTCTTGGGCGGAGAGATTTATTGGGGTGTTTCATAGTATACATTTGTGTGTTTTATTATTCATATTCTTCATAATTTATGTTTATCTCTATCTCGTCCAAATTTTTTAGAGCCAAAATGGAGCCAGTAGCATAGTAAAACTTATATAGCAATTCCATGTCTAGATAAATAGTCTTCTCGTTCATTTACTACCATACTATAATAATCTGCTTCATCTTCAAAATTGACAAATCTTGATATATCATGTTGTTTCATATCTGGAATTTGATTATATAATTTGTTTTGATTAAATTTTTCTACTAGTTCTGGAAACAATGTAATGGTATCGTCTAAATATTTTTCAATATATTTTATGATTTTATTTCGATAATTCCTCTCTAATGAATCAATATATGCAATATATCCTCTAATTTTTTCGTTGTCCGAATAATCACCCGTTACTATTTCATAGTGAATCATCGCCCTAACCATACGTTTCATTTCCTTAGGTGCTTTTATTACGCCATCATTTACTGTTACCCCTATAACTTCCTTGTGAACCTTAGGTGATAAAAATCGGGTCTTTTCCTCATTAACTACGAAACCTTCATCTTCAACAATTTTCTTGATCATTCCATAAATTTTTCGTAACAAATCTCTATTATCACTTGAAAAAATTAAATCATCCGCATATCTAGTATATGTTATATCTCGTTTATTACAGTATCCCGCAATTCTTATATCCATTTTATAACATACCAAATTGGCTAAATATGGCGATGTTACCGCTCCTTGAGGCAAGCTTCCATTTAATGTGCATATATTCGTTAGCAAATTAGATGCATATGTATTATATCCTAATTGTAAAAATTGATTATAAACTCTGCCTCTCTCTACCGAGGGAAAAAAATTTTTCAAATCCATTTTTAATATATAGAGATTATTTTTATGGCGTTCAGCACATTGTACCAGTGGCGAACCTTTACCGTTTTTTACAAAACCGATACTATATTGCGAAACTCTAACTTTATATAAAATATTCTCTAGCACCCAACGTTGTATTACTTTTAAAGACATACATGGTGAATTTATTTCTCTTGAAGTTCCGTCTTTTTTCGGGATATAAAATTTTTTATAACGTCCTTTCGCATCCTCTTTGGTTATAAAGAACACTAATTTTTCTGTTAGCCTCGTTTCCTCCGCCAATGTTTCTATATCTTCAAACATTGGTAGCCCTAATGATTCAATTACCATTTTGTTATTATATTTTTTCAAATCGTTAACACCACTTTCTTACCTTATATATTTTGCGTCAAAACCATGGTGGGATTTCACTGTCGTGGAATTACACCATGGTTTTGACCAACTCTGGTCATGTTCATATTCTCCGGAAGACGAACCATCCTCCATAAACTTCAACAAAAATATGTATCAGTAACGTTCTAAGATTGTGATGCTAACGATATTGAGCAGAAATAATGTCAAGTCGAATTCTATTTACCAATTTATCCCGGTTATCTACCATAACATCATTTAATAAATCTTTTACAGTGTAATAACCCTTTTTTGATAATTTATAATAATTCAACCCATTTTCAACATTTTTTATCAGCATTCCTTCTTTATATAATCTCTTCAATGCTGCTGTATAAAGAATTTCAAATTGATTCGCCTCAAATTTTCTTTCTTGATAAATATATCTGATTGCTTCATTCATTTCTTTTGTTTCTATTTTATTATAAAAATATAACAATAACAGTATAAAATAAAACTGACCTGATATCAAGTTAATTTCTTTTGTATAATTACCATATTTTCTTGTATATTTCTTATTTCTATAAAACCAATACTTTGATGCCAAATATTCTTCAACTACTTCTTCCATATCATCCAAATCATTATTAAAATATATTACATTTTTCTTGTCATGCTTTTCTATATATCTAACAGGACCTTGCATAATAAAACTTTTGTCATTCTTATATTTTTTCTGAATCAAAACAACCAATTTTCTTAGTGTTTTCTCATTACTTGTAAAGGCACCTAATTCCGTAAAAGAACCTGGGCTTTCACATACAATCATAATCAAGTCACTATTTTCAGCCAAAAAATTTTCTAATGTAAATAAGTCATACTTTTTTCTACTTAATAATTCCATAAACATATCTTCAGGATAAAAAATAGATAACTTTTTATCCTTCTCCAATCGCTTTCTTAATTGATCTCGGTTTGAAACATATGATTTATTACTAGCTCCACCGCATAAAAACAAATCAATATTACTATGTTGTATATAAAGAAAAATATCATTATATATTTTTTTAATTATTTCTTTATCCATGCTATCTCCACTTTCATTCCTTTATATCACCTATTTGTTGTAACCATAACAAATACTTCTTTGCATCTTGAATGCATCTTTTATCATTTTTCGTCAAATGTACTATTTGACTCATAAACATCATTTCAAATAAATTTCCATTTTCATCTATTTTATCATATATCTCTCTTGCACTTAATACATTTATATTTTTCTCATATAAGAAGAACCCAACAATAAATATTGGCATATATAAAACACTATTAATATTTTCCATCGACTCTAAGCAGTCTATCATCTCTTGATACATATCTATAACTAGTTTGTTGTCACTAGTTTTATAATCTAAATAATTTATCCATATGTAAAAAAAAGCATTAAGACTATTCATTCTCATTATATATTTGTCATATACATTGCTTTTTCTTAATGCAACTCTTGGAATGAATTTTTCTTTATTGTTTCTCTGATGAATATAATATCCCCATGTATCAGAAAAAAATTTTAAAATCACCAAGTGTATACAGTCTTTTTCACAAAAGGTAATCCCTATATTAATTGCAGTAAAAACTAGATTAATCACAACTAGAATAATACATTTTCTATTCAAAAAAGCAATGTCCAATAATATACTACTTAACATGCAAATTATATTCAATTTAATAAATTTATTTCTTGCTTTATTATACCATTTTTGCTTATATGTATCCAATGTTGTTGCAAATTCGATATAATCTATTTTTAATATTTTCTTTTTCCTACATGTATCAACATATTTTTGAAGCAAATAATCAACATTTATTTCAACTGCTTCTTTGCTCCAATTCGTTTTTTCTTTAAAAGACGATGTATCAAGTCTATCAATCCAAAAACTTCGATATAACTGTCCTAATATTTCAAGTTCTTTTCTTTGCTCAAAAAACATAATATAAACAATAATGAAAAGGACATAAGTATTAGCAACAATATTGTATATAGTAACAATTTCAAACACCATAAACCTAATCAAATCAAAAAGTGACTCAATAGTTTGATTTATCAGAGTAATTTGCATAATAATTACTATTACGCAACTTGACACACTTATAAACAAACATTCTGCAAATTTAAATTTTTGAAGAACATCACGTATTGAAAAAACAATGTAATACTTTCTATCAAAAAGAATAACTGCAACTGATAGTGTTACAGCAATTGTTGTTAATCCTAAAACACTGCTACCTACAACTTCTATTTTGTCAATCATTCCATTAATATAAGCATAGTATTTTTGATTAAAAATTGCTACAAGTGGAATACACGCCATAATTGAGCATACAAATAAATACACTTCCGAAAAAAGATCAACGCGCAAAAAAATCTTTTGTAATTTATGATTTTTTCTTTTATCACATAACTCATCGGCAGGTGAAAGTTTGTCTTTTTTCATACTTGAAACCATAATTATTATTATAACAAATATAACATTTACAAACAAAGGTAAAGCACCCCAAAGCGAAACCTTTTTCAATTCCAATAGGAAATCATACATTTTCATTTTCCTCCACTAAAATCTTAGTATAATTATAACATAATTATCTATTCTACTACTTAAACTTTTCAGTAAATATGTACCGTTTTTCAATTATAACAAAATTCAACTCTCATACCGAAAAAACTCCCTCGCCATCATCTCCGCCGTAGCTCGATTATACCCCTTCTTCAAATACCCCTGCACAATCGTCCCAAACATACTCTTAGCCATTTCATCCTCGATATCACAATATGCCTGCATTTCCCCTGACAAAGCCATTGCCACATACTCTATCGGCTTATTATCCAACAATTTGTGTAGCTTTGCCAGCGACTGCTCTGTAGTCCGCAGAGCAGCCTCAACCTCATCGCACTTTATCCGAAGCATATTCCCGTCAACATACCACACCTCAACATATCCGTTGTCCATGTTATAAGCACACTCTGCAATATTATCCAATCTGTTATCATCCATCATATCAATCCATCCTTTCGTTTATCTCGCTCCATAAGACCTGTTATACTGTCTTGCCTGTTGCTCCATGCGTTCCTGCTCCTTTACCTTACTGATAATAGTGTTGATTTGCTCCGCACCGGCATATCGTTTCACACGCTCCAGATCATCGGCTTTTTCCTTCAATAATTCCGTTTTAGTGTTCATATCTCTAATCTTGCCTTTATAAAATTCTACATCACTTGTGAGATGCTTAACTTTATCTCGTAGTTGAAGCACTTCCTCTTTTAATCTAACACATTGGATTGTCAAACTTTTTACCGTTTCCTTCAATTTGTTCACAAGAGGCAACGCTACTTTATCCCGAAATGACTTTGCACTTGTAAATGCTCCCGGCTCTTGAAGTTGCCATTCAGGTTCTTCATCATACTTTCGGACGTCACGCTGCAACAACTTCTCTGACTGCACCATCTGATTAATACTGCTTTTCAATTTCTCCTGTTGTATTTCAAGCTGGGCATTATCTTTCTGCAGCCTATCCTGCATTTGTTTTAGTACCTGATTATCCGATTGTAGCGTAGCTTGCTTCTGCTCCAGATCTTCATTATCCTTTTGCAATTTGTTCTGTTCTTGTTCCAATAGCTGGTTCTCGGACTGTAAAACACTCTGTTTCAACTTTAACTCGCTATTATCTGTCCTCAATTTCCATTGTTGCTGTTCCAAGTGGCGGTTATCGGTCCGTAGTTCCTCCTTTTTTATTTCAAGGCTTGTATTTTCCACTCGCAATTGTTGATTGCTTGTACTTAATGTTTCGTTATCCCTCTGAAGCGTAGCACCTTCCGCTCTTGCCTTTTCAATAGCCTCCTCAGCTTTTACCTGCTTAATCGTAGTAGTCATTAATTCCTGCTTCATAGAGGATACTACTTGATCCAATTTAGCAACCTCAGTGGTCTTTTCCTGCTTTTGACTGTCTAATTCCGCTACTTCCTTCGCTCTCTCCTGCTTTTCAAAGTCCAGTACCGACAAATGCTTTTCATGTGTTCCCTTTTGAAGCCATTTAACACCGTATCGCTCCATTACCATAGCCAACGCCTGCTTCTCCGCTGCAATCCATTGATTCCACTCTGTAGCGCCTCTCGTGCCACCTGTAAAACCCTCTGCAGCCAATGCAGATTTTAATGATACTCTTGTATCCAATCCTCGCTTGCTACCTGTAATATATGGCACAAAATCAATGTGTAGATGTGGTGTTTCCTCATCCATATGCAAGTGAGCAGAAAACACATACAAGTTAGGATTTCGTGCTTGAAACTCGTTCATAAACTCTGTTAATATCTTTTTAGCAAGAATCCCTTCTTCACTTTTGGCATTCATATCGTCTTTATTTCCAATTTGAAAAATGACTTCGTGAAAATGTTTCTCCTGCTTGCCTTGTCTGATTTTTTCATAATAATCATCAATCACTCGATCCTTACGTTTCTGCTTTGCATTATATCGTTCAAGTGCTTCATCAAACAATTTATGATAAACCTGTTTTATATCTTCATTACAAAAATGAACATTAGCACCACTTCTATCACTATCCACATTTTTTGCTGTAAATGCTCGGGTGTTATGATTAACGGAACCTTTTCCTACCATCCCACTAATCGTTCTTTCCATAGGCAATTCTCTCCTTCCTTTTATCTGTCATATTAGCGCCGGAAACGGCGCAGGCTTTGTTACTTTCGCCGAAAGTAACGCAAAAGCACTTTTGACACCTGCGGCATCAAAAATGCAACCTGACAAGTCAGGTTTTGCGCCCTGCCGGGGGCTAATCTGCCTCCGGCAGTCAGTGTCCGCAAGCGTTCACTGTATTACCACCGCACAACATTTCTCCTTAACCATATCTAACGGGAGCGTGCCACGCACCCGTCATTTACGATTAAGCGAAACTACCACCGAAAGCTTTCCGGCACACCACGCTTATCCAAATATTCCCTGCGTGCCTTTTCTCGTTCTTCTTCGCTTGGTGCGGTTTTGTACTTCGTATACAGCTCTCTCATTACCAGCGCATCTAGTTTCTTTTCAAGACCTTTCTTTATCTCTGGGTATAACTCCTCCTGCTCCAGCAGAAAATACCTCATAAGTGCAATGAAAAGCTCCTGTGAAATCTGCACATTTTTCATATCAATCCATCAATCCTTTCCTCTACTATCAAGTCCGCAACAATGCAATATCTATAGATTTTGCAACCTTGCAAGGTTCATCTCCGCAATTTCTATATAGTCTGCATTGTTGCATTCTTGCCTTAATCTGACTTTACCTTATCCAACTCCCAATACCATGAATTGTTGATTTTCTTCGCCCGGATACCAAGTTCCTTTTTGGCATTTTCCAGTGTTCTTTTTGAAATCCCCCGCTCATCTGCCATTTCAAAAATCTCATTGCTCTGCACTGCATTTGCCGTTTCCGCAAGTTCTCGAAGCATTTGCTTTGCCTGCTCCAATTTATTTGCTTTAGGTGCAATTCCCCCAAGCACTTCATCCGCTGTAATCTCATAATCCCCTAACCAATGAAACCCACTTTCTGACAACATAAATGCCTTCGAATGACCAAATGCAGCTAAATTGTTCTTTATCTGAACTACTGCTCGTGTATTTGCTTCACCTTCCACTCTGCCAACCAGAATCACACTTCTTGCTACAGCAAAGAAGTCAATGGAACCCATGCCTCTATATGCCGCCTTATTTCCCGATGCTTTATTCATATGACCGATAAGAAGGATTGCACATTGATATTTCTCAGCCAACGCTCCTAATTTCTTTGTCATATCTCTTGCCTCATTTGCTCTGTTCATATCCATTCCACCACCCAAATAAGCCTGTATCGGATCTAAAATCAATACCTTTGCCCCTGTTCGAGCAATAGCCTCCTCCAGCCTCTCATCTGCCATAGACAGGGATTTATCACTCTCATCAATAACCAATATCTTTTCACAATCTGCTCCTGCAAGCTCAAGCCTTGGCTTTACTGTATCTGCCAAACCATCCTCGGCAGTCTGATAAATTACATTTACCGGTTCCTTCACTTTCATATCATTATCCAAGCCCTCACCTCTGGAAAGCTTTGCCGCAATATTCAAAACCAATGTGGTCTTGCCATCCCCCGGATCACCTTGAATAATTGTAAGTTTTCCGTATGGTATAAACGGATACCATAACCATTCAACTTCCTGTGACTGTATCTCTGACATCCGTATCATCTTTAATTCCGTCTTTTGTTCTTCCATAAGAGTCCTCTCCAATTCAAAATATAATTTGCTCAAAAGAAGAACCTCTGCTATACTCTTATTGTAAATACATATCTTATTGAACATTAGCAGTTCAATAAGCATGGATAACAGAGGTTTCTCCAGTTATCACAAGTCCTAACAGTTGCCGCTGTCAGGACTTTTT
Source organism: Lachnospira hominis (ex Liu et al. 2021) (assembly GCF_014287955.1). Taxonomy (GTDB): domain Bacteria; phylum Bacillota; class Clostridia; order Lachnospirales; family Lachnospiraceae; genus Lachnospira; species Lachnospira hominis. The sequence continues at coordinate 348,190 of NZ_JACOPD010000001.1, forward strand.
TCTTTATCTGTCTGTTGTCCTTGCCAAAGATATTTCGCTCCGTCCAACATCCAGAGAATTGCCTGCAACATATCCATACAGTCATTTCTCATATCCTCTAATCCTTCAGAAGATAATGTTACCGCCTGCTGTTCAAATTGCTTTACAACTTCGGATATATTGGTCTGCATATTCTGTAATTCTTCTACCAGTCTGTAAATGACTTCCTTCTTTCCAACCACACATACACGATTGTATATGCAAGAACGGACAAAATAATCTTTCTTCTGCATACCGCTTGCAAGTATCTTTGCCTCAATCATCTCCCGTTCTCTTGGTGAAACACGAAAGCTGATTGTAGGATATTTGTGTACTCCACTCATTGTACATCCTCCTCATTTTCAAGTTCTAACCTATCCGCCAATTCTGCCTGTTTATTCGGATATAAATGTGAATAGGTATTTAAGGTTGTTTCTATCTTTTCATGCCCAAGCCTTTCCGCTATTGCCAAAGGTTGAAAGCCTAGCTCCACAAGTAAGGAAGCATGACTATGACGTAAATCGTGAAGACGAATTCGCTTTACCCCTGTTTCCTTAATGCCACGCACTATTTCATGTTCCATATAAGACTTTGTAAAACGAAACATTCTCTCATTTGCCATAATCCCATATAAATGGCTACAATACTCTTTTAACTCTTCTGCCAAAAATGGTGGAATACTAATCTTACGATTACTTTTCGGTGTCTTGGGCGGAGTTATCAAATCTTTTCCATCCAACCTCTGATATGATTTCGAAACACTTACAATACGATTTTCAAAATCAATATCTTCATAGGTCAATGCAAGTAATTCTCCTATACGCATTCCCGTCCAATACAGAAGCAAGAATGCCATCCTTGCCTCCGGTTTCTGATCCATTGAAGGGATAAACTGCTTAAACTCCTGCTTTGTCCAGAATTCCATATCATCGGCTTTGCTCTTCCCAATACTTCCTGCTTTTCTGCATGGATTATCTTTCAGGTCATAATATCTGACCGCATAATTGAAAAGTGCAGCAAGCTGATTATTGATACTTTTAAGATACGTCTGTGCATATCCTTTTTTTATCAATTCATTCTGCCAAGCTCGAATATCCGCTGTCTTAATCTCACACATCTTTTTCTTTTTGAAATATGGTGTAACCTTAAGGTCAAACACATATCTTTTGTTCTTGATTGTGCTTTCCCTCAATCGGTTCTCCATATCAGCAAAATAGATCTCCACAAAGTTCTCAAAATTAATATCCAAGTCCTTTTGTTGCTGTTGCCGGAAGTTACGCTCCCACTCCTCTGCTTCGGCTTTTGTCTTAAAGCCTCTTTTGTTCTTTTTATGACGTACACCCTGCCAGTCCTCATAATAGAACTGGCTACGCCACGTCTTGCCATCTCTTGTTGCTGGCATATCATCATCTCCTCTCCACTAACCAACTGCCATACCATAAAACTTTTCTTCAAAATACTTTGTAGGCACCTTGCCTGAAATCACTCGATAGCCTTTTTCTTTTAATTCATTGTTAAGACCACGAATGATTTTGTAAGCATATCCTCTTGATACTCCAAGAATCTGTGCCGCTTCATCTGCTGTTACATACATCTTCATCGTATTCTCCATATTGAGTTCTCCTTTCCTGTTTTATTTTGGTACACTTTTGTGACCTTGTTTGTCCGTATTATATCAGTACACATTTGTGTCTGTCAAGTATTTATATTAAATTTTTATACACAAATGTGTCCCAATGTGATAGAATAGGCTTATCAAAACATAAAGGAGCTGTTTTCACATGACTACTGGGGAAAAGATTAAATACTTTCGCAATATGCGTGGAATATCGCAGGAAACGCTTGGTCAGTTATCCGGCATAAACTCCGCAACAATAAAGAAATATGAATATGGAATCCGTAATCCAAAGCCTGACCAGCTTTTAAAGATTGCCAATGCACTAGGCATCAGCATTAACATTTTCATGGATTTTGATATAGAAACAGTTTCTGATGTCTTATCATTACTGTTTAAACTGGATGATCAGATTGATATGAAATTTGAGGCAGATAAGGACGATGAGGGCAATTTCAAGCCATCTACTGTTAAGCTGTCCTTTAAGAACAATCTCATCAATAAAAAACTCTGTACCTATATGAAAGTTCTGGAAATTCGTGAAAATATGATAAATGCTAAAGATGAATATTCAGAAGAAGAGTATGCTGACAACCTGAAGCACATCAATGAAAATATCGAAGAAATCAAGCAGCACCTGCTTGATGACAATATGGTTGTCAAAAAGGAACTGACAGACTTACCGTGAAAATTTTTCCAAATTAGAGAAATCTCTTGAATTATCAGACATAAGATGATAATATCTAATTAAACAGAAAGCACCCACTCCAAAGGTGGATGCTCCGAGTTTAGGCTAAAGAAATGTCCTTATGGACACCGCCTATCCTGTGGATCAGACAGGATAGGCATTTTTATTTGTGCTTGTTTCTCTTGTCGAGAAAGGCAAGCAACGCTACAATCAAGCTACCAAAGGACATCAGTAAAGCTAATATCCCAATGAAAATCGTAATGATCTCATAAGCTGTCATCGGCGCCACGTCTACACTTCGTTTCGGTCGGTGCTAAGCAGGTGCCACCGGCACCTAGCACCCCTTCCTATGTATTCCGCCGGTAAACCGGTATCATAAACTCGGGAGTCTACCTCTACGCTTCGCTCCGGTCGGTGCTAAACAAGCGTCCCCCGGACGCTTAACGCCCTGTCATGGGTACTTTCCTTAGATAGTATCCTAACATAAGAACTAATGCTTCTGCAAGAGTACATGCACTTCTTTCAGTTTTTTATTATTTTCTTCCAAGTATTTCAACATGATTATCTACTCCTAGAATCGTTTGTTCTCGACATGTTTTTTATATAGTTAAAATACGCCCGGAAGTGGTATCATGCCATCCCGGACGCTCATACAAATTCATTTCATATTATTACTTATGGCCCTCCACTAATCCAATGTATCAATATACTCTTCCAAGCACATTCCACTCTGATGAATTGCCTCTGACGCGTCTTTTCCTACATAGCGATAATGCCACGGTTCATTAGCAACTCCCGTAATGCTTGTCTTTCCTGACGGATATCTTTGGATAAAACCATATTTATAAGAGTTTTCAAGTAACCAGTTGTAAACATCATCACGAGAACACTTTGAGGTATCTGCATTGATATCTACTGCTATTCCAAGTTGGTGCTCACTTGTCCCCGGCAACGCTACCCACTCCATTGCTGTTTCTTCTGCCATGTGCTTTGTATATCCCTCACTTCGATAAGCAGCTATTTTATCATCTAAAATCTGTTGCTGTTCCTCTGCGGTTCGGTATCCTTCCCTAACAAAAGGATATACACCTGCATTCCTCGCATCATCAAACATTTCCTGCAAATATGGGTATATTCTGGAATCAATTTTCTGTCCATTGCTTAGCTCCATAAAATCAATTTCATAAATATCAGGAACATAATTATCACGATTGACCAGCATTAACTCCCATCCATACTTGTCACTTGCAGTGTTATGTTCTTCTTGCTTTATTATCCCAAAACTTTTTAACTTACTTGAATAATGAATGACACCATTCACTACCAAGAAATACCCAACACAAGCGACCAAGAGCAGAAACATGAACAGAGCCATATTTTTTAGATGGCCTCTCTTTTTACGTTTCATCTATTTTATCTCCGTTTTATGATATATATAATAAATAATCGGCAATAGCACCACGCATAAAATAGGATATATTACCATCATAATCGGAATCGAACCAACAACCTTCCCACCTATTTGATACAAATTGAAAAGATTTATAATCTCATTAATCTGCAATAATTGGTCTGGGAATAATCCAAGTACACCTTCTAAGAAGTGGAAATTCGACAAGAATAATGGTAAAAACAAACTAACAAATGGAATAGTAACCGCCACTACTGCTGTATGTGTTTTCGCAGATATAAGCATAGACAGTAACATACAAAACAATGTTCCAATATAACCGGCTGAAATGGTAAGTACATACAGTTGCACATAAGTAATATTGTAAAAGGACTTCCAATACCAAAATCCAGTTTGTATCATTACATTTCCACCACCAAATCCGAGAACCCCTAATACAATGATGGAATATAAAGCAATAAACAGCCAATAAATAGCCGTTACCACAATAAGCCCTGCTGTAAGTTTGGCTTTCGTTCCTTTATCCCTTCCATACTTTGTCGAGAAAAATATGGAATCTGCCTTCCAGCTAAATTCATTTGAGAAAATACCAGATACCAAAAATGCAGATACAAGCATGACTAACATTACAATAGTTTGAGCATAGTGTAGTACTGACCCCCATCCATCATAATCCTCATAATATAATGGAGCTTTTAGCTGACCATATCTTTCAAGCAAAAAGGCTTTCTCATTTTCATCAAATAACCCTTCTGCATCTTCAGAACCTAGCCATTTTTCTAAACTTTTTACCCTATTCTCATATAGCTTACCAACTTCATCTTTTGATACAGAATCAATACGATAATAGTTGAAATCTCGGAACTCACAAAATCCGATATTAATCATATCTTTGATTTCTGAAATGCCCTGCACTTTGGAATCATGCAGCATATTGGCTGTGTAATCTCCTTGACGAATTGGGTATTCTTCATTTATCTTTCTATATTCATCCAAAACTTTCTGCAAGGCTTCTTCGTCCAAAGTGCCTTCCCATTTCTGCTTTTCTGTTCGTAGATCTCTAGCTGCTGCTATTCCTGTATGCGATACCCCTTGTTCATCAATGTAAGTGATATTTGTAATTGCAAAATAGCAGGATATAATAAGTGAAAGTAGCAGCACAATCATAGATATCCTGCAGATGGTTTTAGAAAAAATCTTCTTGATTTCATAACGTATCATTCTGTCTCACCACCCTTTTCTCCAAAGTAATACAGAAACACATCTTCTAGTGTTGGCTCTATCACGCAGGCTTCAGGAATTGGCGGTCTATCAGCAATAATACGCAGTTCCACCATTCCTCTCTCCGACTTCATATTTGACACTTTGAACTGTTTCATCATTTTTGTTGCGTCTGCCTGTGATACTTCACACGCATACACATTTTCCTGCATAGAAGCAATCATATCATCCAGATTTCCCTGTTGCACAATCTGCCCTTCTTTCATCAGCCAGATCTCGTTTGCAATATACTCTATGTCTGAAACAATATGCGTTGACAAAATAACAATTCGCTCCTCTGACAGTTCACTAATCAGATTACGAAAACGAACTCTTTCCGATGGGTCAAGTCCGGCTGTAGGCTCATCCAAAATAAGAATCTTTGGATTATTTAACATAGCCTGAGCGATTCCAGTTCTACGCTTCATACCTCCTGATAGCTTCTTCATCTTCTTATTGGCAGCCTTTGTAAGTCCCACCTGCTCTAATAATTCTTTTACTCGTTTTCCTGCTACCATAGGACGGATTCCCTTTAAGCTGGCAATATACATCAGATAATCCTTTACCGTAAAATCTGGATAAAATCCAAATTCCTGTGGTAAGTATCCAAGCAAATTTCTATATTCTCCATCCATTTGGAAAATGTCTTTTCCATCACATAAAATCTGTCCACTTGTTGGCGGCAATAAGGTACAAATCATTCTCATAAAAGTTGTCTTACCTGCACCATTCACACCCAACAATCCATATACGCCATTGGTTATTGTTAAATTCAGATCATCTACAGCGCAAAACTCACCAAACTTTCTTGTAACATTAACCATTTGTAATTCCATATAAATTCACCTCCAAAAAACGATTACACTCATGAATCGTCTTATAGACTGCACCAATCAAAAAACATATTGCAAATACGAACAGGATAATCCATATAGGCATAGCAATACGTTCATAAATAGCATTATTCATTGCAACGCCCCACCATATCACGCCCCATATAAAGCATCCTAATATAGATGTTGCCTCATTCAGAAAGCTACAGTTCAACATTACAAAACAAATTCCCGCTGTAATAACCATAGGGAACAAGAACTGAACCAGTAAATCCATAAACTGCATTTTCATGCCGATACATACCACTGTTAAAAATACTGTTAGCATGAATACATCAACTATTCCTATTAGAAATATTCTTGCCGAATAAATCTGTCTAAGAGAGAACAAACATGTCACCTCTATTTGACGGGAATTACTCTCCTTATTTCTCCAAAATTCCGGAATAATCATCACTACAAAAAATACAGAAGCAACTCCCAATGTTCTCATAAGATAAATCGAATCCTTCAAAAATGGCATAATCAAAAATACCAAGGCAAGCAACATTGCCTGTAATATCCACCATCTCTTTCGAATCAAGCGAAACTGCGAAAAAAAGAATTCTGTATAACTCATCATATTTTCAGACTGTACTTCCATCATGACATTCTTTGATTTCTGTATAGTTTCCAAAATTTTTTCTTCTCTTGGAGTAACACTATTTTCTCTTTTATATGTTTCCATCATCTTCTCAAGTTTCATGAGACTCCTCCTCTCCCAATAATCTTTTTAATTCTTCTTTTGCTCTCTTATGCCTATACTTTACTAGCGGTAATCCAATCTGCATTATGTCAGCAATTTCTCTTAGCTTTAGCTCTTGAAAATAGATCATTATAATAATTTCTCTTAATTCCGGCTGCATCTGTTCAAGTGCATGTTCCACATACATTTGATTTTCCTTTTTGGGGATATCGCCATCAGAAACTAACTCTCTTTCCAATACTTCCGTTTCTATGCTCTCTGCCTTCCATTTCTTTGCACTATTCTTACAGAGATTACCAGCTATCACATAAAGGTAATTCTTTGCTTTTCCCATATGCTGATAAGATTGTATGTTATTTATAAAGCGAAGAAAGGTTTCCTGTGTTAGATCTTCCGCTTCTGTCTGATTCAAACAGTGATATCTACAATAAGACAAAATATCCGCATAATATTTCCGTACAAATTTATCAAAGGCTTGATCATTGCCCTGTTTCATTTGCAGGATTAAAATAAAATCATTCAAGTTACACTCCTTCCTTATTTTGTAATGAATAAACGTTTATCTCACTCTAATATGTGTAACAACTGACTACCTCAAAAAGATAGTTTTATTTTCATTTTTTATAACTTAACAAATCTTGTCAAATAAAAAACACGCCCGGAAGTGGTATCATGCCACCCCGGACGCTCGTTTCTTACTCTCCAAAACTTTTCTGTCTCCACCAACCACTTAAGCTTGATGCAGTTATCATCTGAAATTCTTAAAATGCTTAATCTCTGGTCACATTATATTTCGTATTCAGATATATCACTCTCAACAGAAAAATCGATATTATTTGCCACTCCACAAATAGAGCCAAACTAGAGCCATTTGATAAAACAAATGCCGGAAGCCCGCATAAATACAAGCTTTCGGCATTTCAATCCGTTATTCAAACTCCTCTTTGCCAAGTTGTTTTGTGGTGTAATGTATTGATTTTGGTGGTGAAAATCCGGGAGTTTTGTCCAAACTATACCTGTTGCGTGGATTTTTAGGTAATTGTATTGTCATTTTGTTGTCACAACAATTTTGCCAGTTTCGATTTACAAAGTAATCGAAAAAAACTGTTCTTCATATGACTCTAGGCATCCTTGAACTGTCATTTCTTTTCTTTCCCTAATGATATCTTCAACCATTTTTATCAACTCGTCTTCGGATGTAACATTTTTTATTTTAATCCAATCCTCATGATAATTAAGGTACATTATTAGTTCCATAAATTCCGATAACGTAGGCACACGTTTTACCCCTATCCTTAAATCATTATAATTTCCAATATGTATATGAGCCTTTGGATGTGACACTGCAGAGTATTGTGTTCTGTCTTCTGTATATTCTAATCGAATATACGTTTTCATTTTATCCAAATATCCATCATACATTAACTCATTTGGACACGGATAATAAATTAGGCAAGCCTCTGAAATACTTTTCATATAAAATTTATAATCAATCTGTATAACACCACCATCATTAAACATAAACAAATAATCATTCTGATTACAAATATTCTGATATACTTCCGAAAATTTAGCATCTTTCTGTATTCCAGTTTGATTATGATTTGATGAAATAGAGAAATCATTGCACTTTTTTTCTGCAAAGAGCGGATTCACAATCATTTTACACTCCAAATATTTACTTATAGTTGCTTTAATATCTTTCATAATTAATTCATAACTATTCATCTGTACTCTCTCCAAGCAAATTTTTAATGCTCTCCTTTGTATCGTCATCTAAAAATAAGTTAAGTAATTTCAGTTTTTCCTTATCGCCCAAAACCGCTTTCAACGCTTCAATATCTCTTTCAAATTTTGCTGTTTTATCTGATTTAAAAATATAATCTATATTTACCATTTTCTCAAATTCAGCTTGTGATGGGAAATCAAATTCAAAACATGGCAATTTACTAACGATTTTCTCATATTCTTCTTTAAACAAATCTATATTGTCCTCAGCACCACTCACAAATACCCAACCTTTAGAACGGGTCATTGAAATAAAAAAAGAATTTCTCGCAATTCTACGTTTCGCCATAGAGGTCTCGTCATACATGCTATTTCCACCAAGAACAAATACTATCGGAACCTCATTTCCTTTTGCTCTCCTCGGTGTTGTCAATGTAACACACTCATCTTGAAAGAAATTTTTAGAATCTTCAACAATTCCTGGAATAATTGAAAGGTGCCCTTTCTTGTATAACAACTCTTGCATACGTTGCAACAATTCTTTAGATTTTTTTCTCAGATCTATTACCATTATATCCTCAGGCTTAACTTTTTCTTGAGTAATTAATTCATCTATTTTTTCACTTACCCTCTGATATTCTTCATTAATTGTAGAATAAAAATCAAAATTTACAATCGGATACTTTTCATATAGCTGATTGATTTCGTTAGGACTGTTTTCTTTAGTTCTTTCCACTATAACTCGACTTGAAAAAGAAATATCATCTCCCACGTTATTAATCTTTTCAAAATCAAACCCCAAAGCTTTCCAATTTTTAACGCTTCTTATCATTTGAACCATTCCATCTACAGCATAAATTCCAAAGCCAAAAGCCATAGCAATCAAAAGAACATCTCGATAATTTCTATATGACTTTTTCAATATATGATCATTTTCTTCAAGTAACTTTACCTGCGGTTCTCCATTTTTATCCTTTCCAAATAATTCTTCAAAATCTGGCATTGAAACATCTGTTGTTGTTTGTAATTGATCATATGCTATCACAATCTTCTTAGGGTCTTTAACAATCTTCGCTACTAAATAAAAAAATTCTTCTGGTAAATCTTGTGCCTCATCTATAAGCACATAATCATATTCTTTTCTTAAATTATAAGCTGAAACTCTTTTACATGCCTCTCCAAAGGGATTACTATATCCCCTTACTTCATAATATGGTATAGGTGACAATCCATTAGTTCTACAAACATTATACAATAGTCCCTCGCCTGTTGTTCTTCCTCCCCACGCATGCAATATCTTTAAATTCTCTGACGGTTGAACCCCAGTCAATTTTACATAATACTTTTGTATCAGTCTCGTTACTTGCGTATACAAACTCTGAGTATAAAATACATACGCAATTTTTGCATTGGGATCATATCTATGAATCTTAGCAGCTTTTATTGCCAAAATAACTGTTTTTCCAGTTCCAGCCAACCCTCTAATCTGCTCACATGCATCTGTTATACTAAGGCTTGCCTCTAATTGAGTTTCATCAAATGTGTATATTTTCTGATTGTTTATTGCAATTGCTTCCCTTAAGTTCTTTGCTGGTTTTTCAATCGGAATTCCGATATCTTTCGCCAATACATTCGCCTTTTCAATAACACTAAGTAGCCTTTTCCAATTATCATCATCCAATCGGTGCTCACACATATTATCAAACATATTGCCTGATATATAGTCCGAAAACCATATATTTCTCATAAAGTTTTCGTGAATTTTGACCCTTTCCTTTTCTAAATTAGTGAAAATAATAAAGCTTGTAAATTTCAGTTCATTGTCTATTCCATTTAATGGCGACATAATATCTGTTTTGCATTTATAACAATAATTGTCAAAGTATTTTATCTCATTTATCTCTTTATTTTCAGAAATAACCCAATAATTTTCATTCATTTCCGTTAAACGTTCTGCTGTATAATTATATCCTTTAATAAATATTACTCCCCATTCTCTGTCCACTATGGTAAATGTTGGCAGAACGCCATTCTCCACTAAAAAATCCGGTTCTTCATATAAACAATAGCAATCCTCCCTATCTCCAATTTTACTTCTTAAAAAATTCAATATTGCATTTGCAGTTTCATCTTTTGGAAACTTTACTTTATTATAAATTCTTTCTATCATATTTTTCCTCCATTAAATATTATTTCCATAACACCATTCTCCATATCATCAATACTATAAATAGTATCCATAACTTCGAATGTCTCTCTCAAATTACCTCTTGCACTCTTCCAGCCAATTCCATCTGTAAACCACACAAAGGTAAATCCCTCAATAGTGTCTGCTTCTTGCGAAAGCATTTTATAACTTCTTGCGGTTTCATTCAACTTCGAGCCACCGCCACCATAGAAATTTGTTTCAATACCATAAATCATCTTATCTGTCTTGATTACAAAATCAAATCTCTTAGCGGCTTTTCCCTGATTAGAAAGTGCAGATAAATCAATATTCCACTTTTCTTCAATATCCTTGAGGTGCATTTCCTTGAAGTAATTTACATCCTTTTCAAATCCTGCTGCCATGATATACTTTTCAACCAAGTCTTCCATCTGGTGACCGCCACGATTCTTACGACCATTAGAATCCAATCCGGTTTCTATACCCAACGCATAATCCACAAGATTATTTACTAAGTGATTTGCAATCATATCAAATAATCCTGTCTTACGCATGAATACCTTGTACTGCTCCACATTGTAATTCATCTGTTTGAAATTATATAAGAACGCACCTTCTTCATCCTGGGCATATATTTCATGACCTCTCACCGCAAGAAGTAGCGGAACACATTGTAAAGTTTCCGGATACTTTGTCACAATCTTCTCAAATTCTTCTTCGATATTTTTAGAACCAATCAAGGAATTTAAGATGTTTAATTCCACCTTGATTTCATTAACATTTCTTACGACCTTTTCAAAATCAATATAATAATCATAACTTGATATACTTGGTCTGAACTTACTCAACCATTCATCAAAATTTCTATTTGTCATTTGCTACCTTCTCCAATCTCCTCTTGGATATCTCCAAGTATTCTTCACTTACATCTATTCCAATAAACTTCCGTCCAAATCGTACTGCCTCTACTCCGGTAGTTCCAGAACCACAAAATGGATCCAATATAACTTGTCCATCCTCCGTTGACGCCAGTACAATTTTTTCAAGCAAATATTCCGGTTTCTGCGTGGGATGCTTACCTTCTGTTTTCTCAGAAGGTTTCGTCAATGCTCCAGTCCACACATCCTTCATCTGCTTTCCGCCATTCATTTCTTTCATTTTCTGATAATCAAAAAAATGCCGAGACTTCTTATCATTCTTCTGTGCCCATAAAATGGTTTCCGTAGAATGTGTGAAGCATCGACATGCTAAGTTTGGTGGTGGATTTGTTTTCTGCCATGTTATGTTGTTGATTATTTTGAAGCCTTCCTGCTCCAATGCCATACCAATTGAATATATATTGTGTAGTGTTCCTGATATCCATATTGTGCCGTTCGGCTTTAGTACTTTCTTACATAACTTAATCCACTTTCTGTTAAACTTGTGTTTTTCTTCGACGCTGGTTCCACTTTCCGAAAGCTTATCCCATGAGCCTTTATTTACTGAAACCATCTTTCCGCCCTGACAGGTAATGCCGTCATTACTTAAAAAATAAGGTGGATCTGCAAATATCATATCAACAGATTCTGGTTCCATTTTTGTTAGAATTTTAAAGGAATCACCTAATATCAATTGTGATTCTTCAGTCTCAAAATATAATGGCACTTTCTTTGTAAATAAGTTCTCCATTATCTCGACTCCTTTAGTAATTGCATATAATCACTTCTTCACCAACTCTGTTGGATGCATCTGAATTAATCATACGTTTTACACTTACAACATCTATTTTATAGCCTTTGTTGCCATACAGCTCATTTATCAAGTCCGTATTATGATTTGTGAGCATACAGTAGCAACCTCTATCTGTTAATTCATCAAAAAGTTTTGCTAAACGCTTATGGCTTTCTATATCAAATCCCTCTTTTGTGTATGACTCAAAAGAAGTAGGCGCGAGTGGTGCATATGGACTATCTATAAATATAAAATCGCCCTTCTTTGCATCCTTACAAGCCATTTCAAAATCACCATCTATAATGGTTACTCCTTGCAAGTACTTTGAAGTAGCCATAATAACCTCTTCATCAACAGAAGCTCTCCGGCTGTTGTTATACGGAACATTAAATAATCCTTTGCCATTTACCCGATACAAGCCATTAAAACAATGCTTATTTATAAACACAAACAACGCAGCCAATTCCACATCATACTCCGCTTTCATCAGCTTGTCATTGTAATGCTCCCTGAGGGAATAATAGTATTCCTTACCATCTTCCCACATTTCCGTATCAAGCCTGCTCACAGCCTTCAGGAATGCTTCCGGTGCGTTACATATCTGCTTGTATGCATTTATCAATGCTTTGTTTATATCATTTATCAGAGCATTTGCAGGTAGCAACTCGAATGTAACTGCACCGCCACCCACAAATGGCTCATAATAATTATTATATTTTTCAGGCATTCTTTCCTTTATTTGTGGAATCAACTGACGCTTACCGCCAGCCCATTTCACAAATGGAGCGACACTTGAATTATTCATTTTGATTCCTCTTCTCTATGTCCGCAAAAGGACAATCTTTTACATATCTATTATACTTGCAAACATACAAAATAACAACCAAAACTTTCACTCTGTGTGAATTATCTTACTTCTGAAATACAAATATATACTCATGTGCCAGAAGCAGAAAATTGTTGTTTTGTTTTTCCCAATAATCAGTAGAACGACAATTATGCTGCTCTTTAATTATAATTTCTTTATTCGTAAATCCTGCCTGTAAAAAGCATTCCATCATACGAAATCCTAATGGAATAACCTTTCCATATTTTCTTACATCCCCAATCATTACAGCACACATTTTTCCTTTTTTCAAAACACGATATGCTTCATTTGCGACCTTCTTCATCTCATTTAAAAACGCTTCCACACCAAGTAATGAAATATCCCCTTCTATCCCTTTGCTGTATTTGATGATATTGGCATATGGCGGATGCGTACAGATAAAGTCAATACGACTATCTTTGATAAAATGCAAATCTGTAGCATTTCCATTTCGTGTAAAGATTTTTGAATTTGTTTCACATTGGAATTGTAAATTCGTTTCAGAGATTGAAACAGATTGCGGATTGATGTCAACACCTACCGCATGACGATTGAGTAGCTTTGACTCTACTAAGGTTGTTCCACTACCCATAAATTGATCTAAGACCCAATCACCGGGATTAGAATACCGAAGTATCAGATTTCTTGGTACATATGGTGACCAATTTCCTCGATACTTTCCTGAATGCGTTGCCCAACTGCCCCTGTCCGGAAACGACCAGACTGTTGTTGGTTCAAGCTTAAAACTATTTGGTTGTAAACTTATAAGACATTCCTCCTTCTTTTTTGTTGATTTCTACATTGTAACTCAATTTCATTCAAAAATCCATAGTAGTTTTCTTTCACTATAAGTGAATTTATCTGTTATACATCTCATGAGATAATATTCACAAATAGTGAAAGAGGTGTTGATATGCATTTCGAAAATGATATAGACCTATATCGTGTTATAGGTGCAAATATAAAATATTACAGAGAACAATCTAAATTAACACAGGTGCAACTTGCCGAACAGGCTAAAATCAGCATCAGCTATCTCTCCAAAATCGAAGCATCCGGATGTGATAAGAGTCTTTCAATATCGGTGCTGAACCAGATTGCAAATGTACTTGGTGTTGAGATTAGTGAATTTTTTAAGGAGGTTGATAAAACATGAAACTAATAGAAGCTCAGAAAAGAATCGAAAAACTTGCTTATATTCCATTTAAGGAATACCTTACCGAAGAACAGTTTAATAATATTGTTGTTAATAAAGGTAAAACCGGACAGATTTTAGAACTCACTATTGGACTTCAACTTTCCAATACTACTCTCGATTTCGAAGATGGAGAGCTTAAAACTAACAAATGTAATAAACTCGGAATTCCTGCTGAAACAATGTTTATCACACAAACCGCATCTATTATTGATGAATTACTATCTTTCAAGCCCTTTGAAGAAAGTAAGTTATATAAAAAAATCAATCGAATGTTATATGTTCGCATCAACAAAGAAGGAGCGCCTGAGAATTGGATGTTTTTGCCACCTATATTAGTAGACCTATCATTGCCAAAATATGCCGAACTTGCTGCCCAACTAAAATTTGACTACATAGACATATGTGACATTCTAAATGACCAACTTTGTCTTTCGCCTGACGCAATGTTACATACTGCAAATGGAAAGTATATTCAAATCAGAACGAAAGATTCCATTCCTTATCATGCAATTTATTCAAGGAAATATGACAGAATCGTATCAGACAAAAATAGAGCTTTTTATTTTAAAATTCCCTGCTTAAAATATTTAATTACACTCGAATAGTAAAAAAATTATTTTGAAATATAGGAAGGTGCACATCACCTTCCTCTCCCCACATCCTTGACCTTCTCCCCGAGCCACTCCATAAACTTCTCCAGCAGATTAATCCCACCAATTACAAACTGCTTCATAAACTCATATGCATTTTCCAGCTTGTCCTTTAGGCTACGATTCTCCTCCCGCAATATCTGGTTTTGATACCTCAGTTCTATCACCTGCTCCTTCAGATAATCGTCGCCATCGACCGCTCTCAGAAGTTCCTTCTTAAGTCTTTCTGCCTCTTCCAGTTCAAATTCAGCCCGTTCAGTCTGTAATTTTGCAGTATCCGATATCATCATCCACTTGTCTGCCTCTTTTTGCGCAGCCTCAATTTCGTTCTGTTTATCCGTGAGCTTATCTACATTCTCATAATATTCCAGTCGTAATTCAGAATTCTTTAAGCGTAAATCCATTGTTTCCGACTGTAATTTCTGATTTTCGGCTATGGTATCATCCAGCTTCTTTTGAACCTCAGACCGTTCTTTTCTAAAACATTCCCGCTTACTTTCAATTTCTTTTTCCAAAGACTCTATCCGTTCCTCTTTTAATTCCAGAACAACCTGTGCGCCCTCCAACTCCTCCTCAAGTACAGCCACTTCTTTTGCCCGTTCCTGCTTTTTATAATCCAGTACGGATAAATGCTTATTGTGCGTCTCTTTCTTCTTCCAGTCAATTCCGTACCGGCTCATAATAAGAGCAATATCATCTTTCTCTGCCTCCGCCCACTGCTTCCATTCGGTGTTCCCTTTGCCTTCACTTACAAATCCTCTGGTAGCAAGTGCCGCCTTAAGACTTGTCTTTGTCTCCAATCCTCTCTTGCAACCGGATACCCAAGGGATAAAATTCAGATGCAAATGTGGTGTTTCCTCATCCAAATGAATATAAGCACCAATCACATAAAGCTGTGGATTGCGAAGTTGAAACTTTTTCACATAATCCTTCAGCACCCATGTTGCAACCTCTGCAGAAGAACTACCTACTCCGGTATCATCCCTATTGCCTATCTGAACGATAACCTCATAAAATAATTTTTCCTGCTTGCTTCGGGAAATTTTATCATAATAACTTTTAATCTGCCTGTCCTTGCGTTTCTGTTTTGCATTATATTCCTTAAGTGCCTTATCAAATAATTTATGATATGCCTGCTTAATATCTTCGTGAATAAGAGTAATATTATTCTTGGTACGGCTGGCATCTACATTGTCAGCTATAAATCTTCTAGTGTTGTGCCCGATGGAACCTTCCCCATTCATGAAACTGATAGTTCTTTCCATTGTCAAAATCCTCCTCTTTTGGTATGTAATATAGGCACCTCCTTCTTATCTGTAATGAGTGCCGGATACGGCACGAAACAGCAGATTTCCCTGGGAAGGTTTTGTTACTTTTGTCAAAAGTAACGCAAAAGCACTTTTGACAGCTTCGCCATCAAAAATGCAGACCCGCAAGCGGGTTTTGCGCTCCTCGCCGGAGTGGCTATACGGCTCTCCCCACCGGATAAAGCTCCCTTTCGGGAGCTTATAAGTCGCGGATACGCGACATATTATTTACCAGCCACAGCTCCGATACAGAACTCCACTTATCCCCTAATGAAAACAGTTCACCACATCATGCAGAACTACTTCTTCAGCTATCATTCTTGCCTGAGTTCGTAGCTGATACATTTCCACAAAAGAATTCGCATGCTTTGGTTTATGTTTACGCAACCACTCATTTTCAATATCCTCCAACAATTCATAAGCCACTTCATTTACTTCGGTTGCTTTGTCATGTAATTCTCCAAATCGTACCAGACTTCTGTATCGCTGTGGATATTCCTTCTGTATGTAATCAATCCACATATGACCATATTTTCCGACATCTGAACTATTCTCCTCTCCACCTAATGTAATCAATGGATAAAAAATGCCCTCTTTTTCTATGTATCTCACACCTAATTTTTCAAATAATGTTTCTTCGCTCATAGCAGTCACTTCCTTTATGCAAAATTTTTGTTATTCCTCATTTGGTACTGTAAGTTGCTTCATATCTGCCAATGTTCTCGGCTTTTCTTTGAAGCCTTCCAATATTTCCAGCATGGAGCGGATGGGAGTCAGCAGCTCCCCATCCATATCCGATGCCTTTTCTATTCTTTCAAGTTCACGCTCAATCCTTTGCAGGTTCTGCCGGAATTGTACCAACATCAATGGGTTACCTATGGCAACCACCTTTTGATGAAGAACACTCTGGATTATATAATCCTGCTTGGTACGAAATCCGCTGAGCTTCACTCTATTATTCAGCTCCTCGTTTTCCTCCGGTGACATGCGGAATGCGATTGTCACATTACGCCATCTGTTTTTATCATCTCTATTCTTTTCTGACATTGACCAACGCCTCCCTTTCTGTTTCCAGTTGTGCTGCCATATCCGTCTGCACCGTTGGAAATAAATGTGCATAATGATAAGTAATATCTACCGCCTCATGTCCGACTCTTTCCCCTATTGCCAATGCTGAAAATCCTAAATTGATTAACAGGGAAATATGCGAATGTCGTAATCCATGGATTCGAATTCTTTTCACTCCTGCAAGCTTTGCTCCCCTATCCATTTCGTGATGCAGATAGCTTTTTGAAATGGTAAAAATTCTGTCATCCATCTTGATTCCGTATATGCTTTTTATAAAATCCTCCATCTCTATAGTAAGGAAATCCGGCATGACAATGATTCTGTTACTCTTTGGTGTTTTCGGGTCTGTAATTACATCTTTACCTTCCAGCCTCTGATATGACTTGTTTATCCGAAGCGTTTTCTTTTCAAAATTGAAATCACCCGGTGTCAAGGCAAGCAGCTCACCTTCACGAATACCAGTCCAATAAAGTATTTCAAATGCATAATACGAAATAGTCTTATCTGCCACACACTCCAAAAATGCCTGAAATTCCTCCTGTGTCCAGAACTCCATTTCCTTATTTTCTTCTTTACCCATGGTTCCTGCTTTTCGTGCCACATTATCTTTCAGACCATACATATTTACCGCATGATTTAATATGGCACTAAGCTGATTATGAATGGTTTTCAGATAGGTAGGGGAGAACAACTCCCCATTATCCTTTTTCAGCTTCATAATCTCATTTTGCCACTGGATGACATCCGAGGTTCGTATATCATCCAGTTTTCTTTTTCCGAAATAAGGCAGAATCTTTGTCTCAATAATGTGCTTCTTTGTCAGGAAAGTATTGCGTTTTATTCTCGGCTCCAAATCCGTCAAATAAATATCCACAAAGCTTTGAAAGCTCATACTGATACTCTGATTCTCTTTCAGCTTGAAGTTCCGCTCCCATTCAAGAGCTTCGCTTTTCTTCGCAAAGCCCCTCTTGGTTTTCTGTTTCCTTGCTCCAGTCAAATCCTTATAATAGGTTCTCACCTCCCACATTCCAGTCTTATTATTCTTGATAACCGCCATCTATCCCACCTCCTTATCCGTAGATAGCCCGTAGATTCGTTTCATAAAATACTGTGTACTTACACGCCCTTTTATTGTCACGAATCCATCAGCCTCAAGTTCTGCATTCAGCCGCCGTATCAGCTTATATGCATAGGATAGTGATACGTCTAGCATTTCCATGACATCCTGCGCTGTTAAAAATCGTTTGTTCTCCATAAGCAAATGCCTCCTCTCTTTCGTTTTATTATTCAGTTCATTTATGAACGTTTGTGATGTGCATTATATTAGCAGTTCACTTTTGTACTGTCAATACTTTTTGGTAAAAAACATTTCATTTTTGTACTGTTAATGATATAATGTACGCAGATATATGATTTGTACCTTGTGACATCATGCATAATACGGTACTCATTACACGAATAAGGAGCAGTAAAATGGGCGAGAAATTCACCAGCCGGGTAGGCTATTTGATTCGAAATTTCAGAATTGCATCTGACATGACGCAAAAGGAATTAGCAGATAAATGTGGATTAAACGAATCCACTATCAGAAACTATGAACTTGGAAACAGATATCCGGATGAAGCAACTTTATTAAATATTGCAAGAAATCTAGGGGTCAGTTTTTATGCGTTGTCTGATCCTGATGTGGCAAATATATTCAGTGCACTTCATGTACTGTTTGACATTGAATGGGCATATGGACTACGACCTACCCTAAAAGATGGAGAAATATGCTTCAAATTTGAAGAGCGGCTTCCTAGTGCCGGTCCCCGTCCACAAGAAGACCTTGATAACTTCCGAAAGATGGTTGAGTATTGGGCACGCTTGCGAGACAAGCTGGAGGATGGAGAAATATCAGAAACGGAATATTATCTCAAAGAGGTAAAGTACCCAATGAATCCAATAGGTCCAAATAAAGAGTACTCTGTTTCGTTAAACCTTGATGATGACGACCAGCTACTGGTTCAGAATATGAATGAGGATGACGATGCAGAAGAAACTGCTGAATTGTTAAAAGACTTGTTTCCGGATTTTTCGTATGTGAAGAGAAAGAGGAAACCGAAGAAGGAGTAATAATATTATCACTTACAATAAAATCAATTACAATTTGAAAGGGGAATTATATTATGGACGCTATACAAAGTTACTTATTACGCTTTATGGAGGGATCAGATAAACGTTTTGTCATCCCTGTCTATCAAAGAAATTATGATTGGAAAAAGGAACAATGTGAAACACTTATGGAAGATTTGATATCTATTTATCGTAACAATATTCCCTCTCATTTCTTTGGAAGTATTGTTTTTGTAGGAGAAGAACTTGCTTCTGGAACAGAATTTTGCATTATTGATGGTCAACAACGTCTAACAACTATTTCATTATTACTATTGGCTATATATAACTATGTTACGGAAAACAATATTGAAACGCAGATAATTAACCCTAGAAAAATCAAAGATAGTTATCTTGTCGATGAATATGCACCAGATGAATTAAAGCTCAAACTAAAATTAGCAAAAAACGATAAAGATGCTTATGAAAAATTATTTTCACATGATACATTAGTTGAAAACTCATCGGTCACAGGTAATTACAACTACTTTTATACTAGAATATCACATATGGAGCCTGCTGAACTGGATAAACTCTTTTCTGCAATACAAAAACTTATTATAGTTAAGATTTCCATTAATCCGTCTCACGGAGACGATCCTCAACTCATTTTTGAAAGTCTTAATTCTACTGGCTTAGGACTTGAAGAAGCAGATAAAGTAAGAAACTTTATTCTGATGGGATTAAACTCAGAGCTACAAACTAAATATTACAATGAATATTGGGCTAAAATTGAAACACTTACATCTCATAATGTAAGTACATTTCTTAGATATTATTTAGCAATAAAAGAGCAAAAGCTATGGCAAACTGACAAATTGTATAAATATTTTAAAACATATGTTATTGCAAATAATTTGAATAACGACATTAGTATTTTATTAAAAGATTTACTAAAATATGCAAACTACTATAATTATGTCATCAATACGGATGGTATATCAGGCTATAAAGGATCCCTAACAAAAATAAAAATGTTAGATTTTTCAATAGTATATCCTTTTGCTATGGAACTTTTTGAAGCTTTAGACAATAATTTAATTTCAGAAAAGCATTTAGATGAAATTTTTCTTTACATTGAATCATACATGGCACGGCGAATCATCTGCGGAATAGATTCTGGATCGTTAAATAAAATGTTTGCTTTCATGGGTAAAAATATTAAAGATATGATGTCCAAGGAAAAAGTATCTTACTTAGTAGCTTTTAAATACATACTTTTAAATAAAGTAGGTCATTATCGTTTTCCAAGAGATAATGAATTTGAAGAAAAATTTTTATCGAAAGATGTTTATAACACAAAATCAAATTACAAAAAGTATTTTCTCGCTGAGTTAGAAAACTATGACAACAAAGAAAAAATAGATGTATATGGTCAATTAGACTCTGGTGAATTAACCATTGAACATATAATGCCACAAACTCTAAATGAACCATGGAAAAATGAATTAGGAGAAAACTACAGCAAAATACACGAAGAATATTTACATACCTTTGGAAATTTAACATTAACTGGATACAATAGCAAATATAGCAATTTATCATTCAAAGAAAAATGTAGTATTGAAAAAGGGTTTAATGAAAGTCGTCTATATTTAAACAAATTCGTATCACAGCAAACATGCTGGACAAAAGATACTATGGAAGAGCGTGCACATGTACTATTTGAACGAGCACTTAAAATATGGAAACTTCCAGATTCTTCATTCACAAAGACTAATGAAGATGATTGGATTGGTCTTGACGAAGATAATATTGACTATACAGGAAAATCCATCTGCCAATACAAATTTCTTACAGAACTTACTCCAATTTCTGATTGGACATCAATGTACAAAGATGTTTGTAAATCATTATTCCTATTGGATCGAAGTTCATTTATATCATTTGTAAATGCAGATTTCCCGGAAAATAAGACTATTAAAAAAAGATTCAACACAACTAATACAGGAATGAGAAATCCTTTTATGGTAGATTCTGATGTCTATATTGAGTTAAACTTAAATACGCAAACTAAAATTGAAATGCTTCGCGTGTTATTTGCTCATTTTAACATTGATTTCCAAGACTTATCTTTTAAACTAAAAGCTACTTCTGAAAATGAATAAATTATTGTCATTTGATTGTCACGCAACAAAAAACGAGCCAAGAAACGCCGTAAATTCGGCATTTCTTGGCTCGTGTACATTATTCAAACTCAATCGTTCCAGGTGGCTTGCTCGTCAAATCGTAAAATACTCGATTGACCCCACGCACCTCGTTTATAATTCGGCTCATGACTGTCTGGAGCACTGCGAATGGAATCTCGGCACTCTCGGCTGTCATGAAATCTATAGTGTTTACGGCACGCAGTGCAACTGCGTAATCGTAGGTTCTCTCATCGCCCATAACGCCGACTGAACGCATGTTAGTGAGAGCTGCAAAATACTGGTTCGGCATCCATGCCGGAGCTTCACCGTTTGCCTTCTTGTATTCGGCTACTGCCTTATCAACCTCTTCACGATAGATGAAATCTGCATCCTGAACGATACGTACCTTGTCAGCCGTTACTTCACCGATAATTCGGATTCCAAGACCCGGACCCGGGAATGGCTGGCGGAATACGAGATTTTCAGGAATTCCAAGCTCAAGACCAGCTTTTCTTACCTCATCCTTGAAAAGGTTGCGGAGAGGTTCAATAATTTCCTTGAAATCAACGAAATCAGGAAGACCGCCTACGTTGTGGTGAGACTTGATTACGGCTGATTCGCCGCCGAGTCCGCTTTCAACAACGTCAGGGTAAATTGTGCCCTGAGCAAGGAAATCAACAGCACCGATTTTCTTTGCCTCTTCCTCAAATACACGAATAAATTCCTCACCTATAATCTTTCTCTTTGCTTCGGGTTCTGTGACTCCCGCAAGCTTTGAGTAATATCTTTCCTGAGCATTTACTCTTATAAAGTTAAGGTCAAACTGACCATTTGGACCAAATACGCCCTCAACTTCATCACCTTCGTTTTTACGCAAAAGACCGTGGTCTACGAATACACATGTAAGCTGTTTTCCGATTGCTCTTGAGAGAAGTCCGGCCGCAACAGATGAATCAACACCGCCTGAAAGAGCAAGTAAAACCTTGCCGTCGCCGACTTTTTCACGGATTTCCTTAATCGTATTTTCAACAAATGCATCCATTTTCCATGTTCCAGCACAACCGCACACGCCGCGTACAAAATTATGAAGCATCTTTGTACCTTCCTGTGTATGAAGAACTTCCGGGTGGAACTGAATTGCATAGAGATTCTTTTCCTTGCACTCAGCAGCTGCGACAGGACAGTCTGCTGTGTGGGCGATAATCTTAAATCCCGGTGCAACCTGTGAAATATAATCAAAATGACTCATCCAAACGATAGTCTTTTCTGAAACATCTCCAAATAAAGCACTGCTCTTATCCACAAATGTCTCTGTCTTTCCGTACTCACGTACAGGTGCCTTTTCAACCTTTCCGCCAAGAACATGCTGCATAAGCTGTGCTCCGTAACAAAGTCCGAGTACCGGTACTCCGAGTTCAAATAATTCCTTTGTGCATGTAGGCGAACCCTCTTCATAACAACTGTTTGGACCACCTGTAAGGATAATTCCCTTAGGATTCATGGCCTTTATCTGCTCAAGAGGTGTCTTGTAAGAATAAATCTCACAATATACATTACATTCACGGACACGACGTGCAACAAGCTGGTTGTACTGTCCGCCAAAGTCTATAACAATAACCTTTTCCTGATTCATATTGTCCCTTTCATATATTGTTTTTCCTAAACCACAAAACACGTATTGCATGTTCCGACAGTTTCACGGCAGTTGCCAAGTTACAGTGTATACACGAACTTTGCACTCCTTTAATTATTATAGTAAAGTCCGCCGGCAATGACAAGCCACTTTGTAAATAAACTTACAAAAAATCATTTAACTGCGATGTTTTTTATAATGACGCAACTATTGATGCTACCAAAAATGCCGCACATGCCAATATAGCGATTATCTTTATGACTTTCATGCTGTTCCTGCATTTTATATTTTTTCTTAAATAAGACAATACTCCCGTAGAATAAAAAACTGCAACAATCAATGCACCCATAGCCAGTCCGAACGAAGTTCCCATAAGATAATCATAAACAGGCATGTTATTTTCCGTTCCCAGATTCAGCATCACAAAACCGACAATAATCGAACACAGCCCTACGATACTTATAATTCTGAGTCTTTTAAGTAAAATGCCCTTTTCGTTCTCCGCATAATCCGCAACAAGTTTCAATGTCTCTTTTTCTTCACTGTTCATAATCTCGCTTTTCCTTTCCCCGTCAATAATTTCCCTGATGTCAACATTGTAAAAATCCGCAAGTTCAACCAAAAGACTCAAATCGGGCATATTGCTTCCCGTTTCCCATCTCGAAATAGTCCTTGACGATACATTGAACTGTTCCGCAAGCTGTTCCTGCGTAAGGTTCTTTTCCTTTCTTAATATTTTAAGAAACGAGCCTATATTTTTTTGATTCATACTGCTGCCTCCTTTCATTGACAGGTTATATCATCTGTACCGGAATAAACACGACACAAAACGAGAAATGCCGAATTTTCACCTATAGACACACTATGTCCTGCTTAATTTTCCTCAAGAAACTTATCAACAAACTTCCTCATTCCGGCAAACTTTTCCACAGTGTCCGGTCTGTCCGACTTAAAATCCAGCATTTTATACACATAACCCTGCTCCTTTACAATTTTAAGGCTCACTGGATATACCAGTTCAAAAATAAGCGAAATGTGTCCGACAATATTATCCACAACACTTTTTTTAAGCGACCTGAGTACAGTCTGTTTTGCATAAAAACATTCAAGCACTTCATCTGTTATCACACTGTTTCGTATCTCTTCTGTCGTTGCATTATAAATCGTCTCAAGCGGCACATCTACATTAACCTTTAAAATATCGATTTTGTCTGCGTCACGAAGAATATTACAAAACATTTCTTCACGTTTGGAAAGCCCATCGGCAATCCTGAACTTATTATGCTGTCTGATAGCAAGCTCAAGCAAATCACTGCCGTTTTTCTCGACATATCCTTCGGCAAATTTATTAATTATGCGAGGAGCATTTTTCACAACAGTATTGTTGACTGGTTCACACATAGGCTTTTTTATTGCATACACAGTACCCTGGGCGAAAGTTACACAAACTTTATCTTTTCTGTCAGGGTCAAAAAGAATATCCGCACCAAGCTCGGCATGGTCAACTGACATTCCATCATTAAAAGTTCCAAAACATCTTATCTGTTCAAATCTTCCAATATCATGCAACATGCCCAGAAGCCATGCAACGTCCTTATCTTCACCAGTAAGCCCTACAGAATCGGCAATTTTTTCACAAAGTGCAGCAACTCTGTAAGTGTGGTCAATTTTTAGTTTAATCTTTCCATCCGACGGGTCATAATAATGCACATATCCGGCAAATGCGTTAAGCACAGCCTTTCTGTTAATCACAGGCTTGTTAATACTGTCAACAATATCGGCAATTTCCGTCAAATCATTGCACACGCAGTACGTCAGCTTTCTTATCTCATCATCAATCGCTATCGTGTCAGGCACATGAATAACTCTCATTCCCGCCGCATGACCTGCCTTAATTCCGTTGATACTGTCCTCTACAACAATCGCATTTTCAGGTTTTACACCTATTGCATCTGCCGCAAGCAGAAATATATCAGGTTCGGGTTTCCCATGCTCAACCTCATTGCCATACACGACCGCATCAAGATAATCCGACACACCTATATCGCGGAGTGTTTTTTCGGCACTGACACGCCTTGTTGAAGTTGCAACCGCACATTTCAAATTATTTGCTTTAATATACTCAAATATTTCTTTAACACCTTTTTTAACAGGAAGACCTTCCTTTTCCCTTATCTTGTAAATATGCTTTGTGCGAAGCATTTTTGTCTCCCAATAATCAGCTTTTCCTTCAAAATAATCATCAAATATTTTACAGTTAAGCTCATCGGGTGCTCCCTTAAAACTATCGATAAGCCACATAGGCATGTCTATGCCTTGTTTTTTTGCTGCCCACTTCCAGCCCTCATTTGACTGTCTTTCGGAATCGACCAAAACTCCGTCCATATCAAAAATAATTCCATCAACCATACTTATTTTTCTCCAAAATATTTTGTGTATATCTGTATATTTATATCTCTGCTGCCCTATATAAATCCTTCAGGTATTCAAACTGCCTGATGTCGCAATCAAAATACCGCCTACTTTTCCAGATATTTTTTTACATACTGTCCTGTGTAAGATTCTTTAACCTTGACAATCTCCTCAGGCGTGCCCTTTGCAATAACAGTACCGCCTCTCGCACCGCCTTCCGGTCCCATGTCGATAATATAATCTGCAGTCTTTATTACATCAAGATTATGCTCGATAACAACGACCGTATTGCCGCCCTCCGCGAGCTTATGAAGAATATCAACCAGTTTATGCACATCCGCAAAATGAAGTCCTGTTGTAGGCTCATCAAGAATATAAATAGTCTTTCCTGTGCTTCTCTTTGAAAGCTCTGTCGCCAGCTTTATTCTTTGTGCCTCGCCACCCGAAAGTTCAGTTGAAGGCTGTCCGAGCTTTACATAAGAAAGTCCCACATCATTGAGAGTTTCAATTTTTCTTTTAATTGACGGAACATTTTCAAAAAATTCAACTGCATCTTCAACTGTCATATCAAGCACGTCATATATGCTCTTGCCTTTATACTTAACCTCAAGCGTTTCACGGTTGTAACGCTTGCCGCCGCAGACTTCACAAGGCACGTACACATCAGGAAGAAAATGCATCTCAATCTTAATAATACCGTCACCCGAACATGCTTCACATCTTCCGCCCTTGACATTAAAACTAAATCTTCCTTTTTTGTATCCTCGCTCTTTTGCATCCGATGTTGCGGCAAACAAATCCCTTATCATATCAAATACGCCTGTATATGTCGCAGGATTTGACCTCGGAGTACGTCCGATTGGCGACTGGTCTATATCAATAACCTTATCAAGCTGTTCCACTCCGTCTATTCCGTCGTGTTTTCCCGGGATACATCTTGCCCTGTTAAGTTCCTTTGCAAGGTGCTTGTAAAGAATCTCATTTACAAGTGAGCTCTTTCCTGAACCTGATACACCCGTAACACATGTAAATACGCCAAGTGGAATATCAACATCAATATTTTTAAGATTATTTTCCCTTGCACCTCTCACCTTAATCCAGCCTGTCGGTTTGCGTCTTTTTGCAGGAACAGGAATCTTAATTCTTCCGCTCAGATATGCTCCGGTAATTGATTCCTTACACTTCATAATCTGTTCAGCAGTTCCCGTTGCAACAACCTGTCCACCATTCCTGCCGGCACCGGGACCGATATCCACAATATAGTCTGCAGCATACATAGTATCCTCATCATGTTCAACAACGATGACCGAATTGCCTAAGTCTCTTAAATGTTCAAGCGTCTTTAAAAGCTTGTCATTATCTCTCTGATGAAGACCGATACTTGGCTCATCAAGAATATATGCAACACCTACAAGCCCCGAACCAATCTGGGTTGCAAGCCTGATTCTTTGTGCCTCGCCGCCCGAAAGCGTACCTGTTGCCCTGGAAAGAGAAAGATAATCAAGTCCTACATCCATAAGGAACTGTATTCTTGACCTTATCTCCTTTAAAATCTGGCTGCCTATGGCAAGTTGTCTTTCTGAAAGCTTCATATTCTGAAGAAAATCCTGCAAATCAAGAATCGGCATATTGGTAATCTCATAAATATTCTTATCAGCAACCGTAACAGCAAGCGATGTCGGTTTTAATCTCTGTCCCTTACATGACGCACACGGAGTAATTCTCATAAATTCTTCATACTGCTGCTTAGATGCCTCTGAAGCTGTCTCCCTGTAGCGTTTTGCAACATTCCTTACAAGTCCCTCAAATGCAATATCATATACACCCTCACCTCGCTGGCCTCTGTAATAAACCTTAACGCTGTGACCTTTGGTTCCGTTGATAATAATATCTTTAATCTCGTCCGGATAATCCTTAAATGGTGTTGAAAGGCTGAAATTATACTCATCTGCAAGTGCTTTCATAATCGCTCTTGAAAAACTTCCCTCATCTGTTACAGACTGCCAGCCCATAACAACAATGGCACCCTCATCAATACTAAGTCTCTCATCGGGTATCATAAGCTCGGCGTCAAATTCCATCTTATATCCAAGGCCAAAACAATCAGGACACGCACCAAAAGGATTATTGAAAGAAAAGCTTCTCGGCTCAATCTCATCAATACTTATCTCACAGTCCGGGCATGCAAAACTCTGGCTGAAGTTTATCGGCTTTCCGCCAATAACATCAACAGTCATTATTCCATCAGCAAGCTTCAATGTCGTCTCAATCGAATCAGTAAGTCTTTTTTCGATTCCCTCTCTTATAGAAAGACGGTCAACAACTATCTCAATATTATGTTTTTTATTCTTATCAAGTTTAATCTCGTCTGTCAGCTCATACATGCTGCCATCAACCATAACACGAACATATCCACTCTTTTTAGCCTGCTCAAAAAGCTTAACATGCTCACCTTTTCTTCCTCTTACAACAGGAGCAAGAAGCTGAATCTTTGTCCTTTCGGGAAGTCCCATAATAACATCAACCATCTGATCCACAGTCTGTTTCTTAATCTCTCTTCCACACTTAGGACAATGCGGAATACCCACTCTTGCATACAAAAGCCTGAAATAATCATATATCTCTGTAACAGTTCCGACTGTAGAACGTGGATTTCTGTTAGTAGATTTCTGATCAATAGAAATCGCCGGTGAAAGTCCCTCTATACTTTCAACATTAGGCTTTTCCATCTGACCGAGGAACTGTCTGGCATATGAAGAAAGCGACTCCATATATCTTCTCTGTCCTTCAGCATAAATAGTATCAAATGCAAGCGAAGACTTACCTGAACCTGAAAGTCCTGTAAGCACAACAAGCTCATTTCTTGGTATATCAACAGATACGTTTTTAAGGTTGTGCTCATTAGCTCCCCTAATCCTTATAAACTGCCTGTAATCTCCTTTTTTCATCATTTACCTCTTTCACTTCGTCTCATATAAAAACTTATTAACTTCAATCATCTTATCCCTGAGAACTGCTGCCTCCTCAAAGTTAAGCTCTGCCGCAGCCTTGTGCATATTCTTCTCAATCTGCTTCTTAACCTTTTCAAGTTCTTTTCGACTCATAGACTCATAATCTTTCTCAAGAGTCTCACCATTGCCGGATGATGCATCTGCTGCCTTGGAAATGCTTATCAGATCCCTCACAGCCTTCTTTATAGTCTGAGGAGTTATTCCATGCTCTTCATTATACTCCTGCTGAATCTGACGTCTTCTTTCCGTCTCGGAAATCGCTTTTTCCATTGATTCCGTAATCTTATCGGCATACATAATAACATGTCCCTCACTGTTACGTGCAGCTCGTCCGATTGTCTGGATAAGCGATGTCTCCGTCCTTAAAAATCCTTCCTTATCGGCATCAAGAATAGCAACAAGTGTAATCTCAGGAATATCAAGACCTTCTCGTAAAAGGTTAATACCAACAAGCACGTCAAACGCATCCATTCGCATATCACGTATAATCTTCTGCCTTTCAAGCGTATCAATGTCGGCATGAAGATACTTGACACGTATTCCAAGCTCTTTAAGATAATCTGTCAAATCCTCTGCCATACGTTTAGTAAGCGTTGTGACAAGGATCTTATTATGTTTCTTAGTCTCCTTGTTAATCTCCGAAACAAGGTCATCAATCTGCCCTTCAATAGGACGTACAAAAATCTCAGGATCCAGAAGTCCTGTAGGACGTATAATCTGCTCCGCCCTTAAAAGTTCATGCTCTTCCTCATAGACAGATGGTGTTGCCGAAACAAACAACATCTGCGAAATCTTATTCTCAAATTCAGTAAAATTAAGCGGTCTGTTATCCTTAGCAGATGGAAGCCTGAAACCATAATCTACAAGAGTTGTCTTTCTTGACTGGTCGCCGGCATACATTCCTCTTATCTGTGGAATCGTTATGTGTGACTCATCAACTATAATAAGAAAATCATCCGGAAAATAATCCATAAGTGTATATGGCGGAACCCCTGCCGGAAGCCCCGCAAGATGTCTTGAATAATTCTCAATTCCCGAGCAGAAACCGGTCTCCTGCATCATCTCTATATCAAAATTAGTTCTCTCCTCAATTCTCTGTGCCTCAACAAGCTTATCTTCGCTCTTAAAATAAGCAATTCTCTCCTTCAGTTCTTCCTTAATATTCTCAATTGCTGCCGCCATCTTTTCCTTATCAACAACATAATGTGAATTCGGGAAAATCGCAATATGTTCAAGCTCTGACTTGACTTCTCCAGTCAAAGAATCAATCTCAGATATTCTGTCAACTTCATCACCAAAAAATTCAATTCTTACAGCCTCTCCACTTGATGCTGCCGGATAAACCTCAACAACATCGCCACGCACACGGAAAGTTCCTCGTTTAAAATCCTGGTCTCCTCTCATATATTGAATATCAACAAGCTTTCTTATGACATCGTCTCTGTCCTTCTCCATGCCGGGACGCAGGGAAATAACCATATTCTGGTAATCAATAGGTGCACCGAGTCCGTATATGCACGATACAGAAGCCACAATAATAACATCCTTTCTTTCAGAAAGTGCGGCTGTTGCTGAATGCCTTAACTTATCAATCTCATCATTAATAGAAGAATCCTTAGCTATATAAGTATCGCTCTGCGGTACATAAGCCTCGGGCTGATAATAATCGTAATATGAAACAAAATATTCAACAGCATTATTTGGAAAAAATTCCTTCATCTCGCCGTAAAGCTGTGCAGCAAGTGTCTTATTATGTGAAATAATAAGCGTAGGCTTCTGCACTTTCTCAATAATATTAGCCATTGTAAAAGTCTTTCCCGAACCGGTTACACCGACAAGCGTCTCAAACTGATTGCCCTCAAGAAATCCATCTGAAAGCTTCTTAATTGCCTGTGGCTGGTCGCCGGTCGGCTTATATTCAGATACCAACTCAAAATGATTCATACTGTTCTCCTGATTAAGATTAAACTATGTGATATATCTAAAATAATAAACTATTCCTAGTATGTTACCACTATAGTATATCATTCAAAATAAAAAAAGTACAGAACAAATCGAATATTTGTTCTGTACTTTTAAAACTCTTAATTCATTTTCCCTTTAAGATAGTTAACAGCTGCCTCATACTGGACATCACTTACAGCATCATCCGGAAGCGTAACCTCAATATCAGGTGTAACGCCATTTCCGTGAATATCCTGTCCCTTAGGAGTAAAATATTTGGCAATCGTATACTTTACAGCACTTCCGTCTGTGAGCGGCTGTATTGTCTGGACAATACCTTTACCGAATGTCTTTGTTCCGATAATCGCACCTTTTCCGTAATCCTGAACCGCACCGGCAAATATCTCTGAAGCACTCGCACTATCCTCATTTACAAGAACTGCAAGAGGAACTTTAAGTTCATTACTGTTGCTTCCCTTATATTCCTTACGTGTTCCGCTCTTAGTCTCTGTATACACAATCAATCCATCCGGAAGAAGCCCATCAAGAATATCAACAACGCTGTTTAAAAGTCCACCAGGATTTGAACGTATATCAATTATAAGTCCGCTCATTCCCTGCTGCTGCAAATCTTCTAATGCTTCTTTAAACTGCTTTGTCGTAACTTCATCAAACTGTGAAATTATAATATATCCAATATTATCATCCATCATTTTATGGTCAACAGTCTTTACATTTACCTCTGCTCTTTCAACTGTAAAGGTAAGTGTCTGTGAACCCCTTCTTATTTCAAGATTAACAGTTGTTCCTTTATCCCCCTTTATAAGTGCAACTGCGGATGACAAATCCATATCAGTTATATCTGTTCCGTCAACTTTCACAACGCAGTCGCCCTTTCTTATTCCCGCTTTGTATGCCGGAGCATCCTCATATGGGTCTGCGATAAGAATCGAACCATCCTCATTTTTCTGGCATACAGCACCTATTCCATAGAACTTGCCGCTTGTCGATTCAAGGATTGCCTTATATTCATCAGGAGTATAATAAACTGTATATTTATCGCCATAGGAATCAAGAAAAGCCTTGTAAATATAATTTTCAGCCTTTTCATCATCTGTTCCACCAAAATAAAAATTCCTGTCAAGAAGCGAATCAATTGCATTAAGCTTCCCCTCAACATCACTTCCTATTCCATCTGAATCATCAGTTGAAGTCTGCTGCACATACACCTCTCCATTTGCACCAAAATGAAGATATCCTTTTCTCTCAAAAATCCCAGCTGTAATTCCCACAACAGAAACCGTTGCGAAAACTCCTGCAAGAATGCCAGCCACAAGCCCTTTGCCAAACTTTGACTTATTTTTATTTTTTTCTCTCCTATACGATGCATACGCATTATTTAAATCATTGTTCTGCTGATTTGAATTGTCCATATTATCCATCTGTTTTCGCCTTTCAAAAAACTTAAATCAGAACAAATCCGTATTAAGACCCGTTCTGATTTATGTATAAAAAATATGTCTTTCTACCTTAAATATCCCCAAGGATTAACATATGTACCGCCATAACGCACACTGAAATGAAGATGTGCCCCTGTCGATTCACCTGTCGAACCCATCAGAGCTATTTTATCTCCTCTGTTTACTGTCTGGCCTACACGGACAAGGAACTCTGAACAGTGCATATAAATAGAATAGAGTCCGTTGCCATGGTCTATCCAGAGCCAGTTACCCGCTGACCAGTTATACTCAGCTCTTACAACTCTTCCTCCGTCAGCCGCATAAATAGGGTCTCCCCATACGCCCGGCTTAGTTGCACCTATATCAATTCCGATATGTGGACTTGTTCTTCCATCAGTATCGCCATAATCAGAAGTTATTCTTCTTGATTCTGTAGGCCATAGAAATACTCCCGTACTTGGAATATCTGTGCTTCCGCCACTATTTCCGCCATTATTATTGTTGTTATTTCTGTTCTGTTCCTCAAGCTCGCGTTCAATACGCTCTATCTCACTCGTAAGTCCGCTGATATCACTAGAAAGTTCCGTTTCCTGTGCCTTTGAGGATGCTATGAGACTGTTATAATTGGCAAGTTCGCTCTCTTTTTCAGCCTGCATCTGTGCAAGCTCGTCACGCTGTGATTCAAGCTGTGACTGTGTATCCGCAAGCTCAGTATAATCATCCTCGAGCTGCTGTTTTGCCTCTGCTATATACTTAATAGTCTCTTCATATTTTGTGAGCATATCCCTGTCATATGACGAAATTTTTGTAACATACTCGGCACGGTTTAACATTTCACCCATACTCTCAGATGTAAGAATCAAAGCAAGATAGCTCTCTTCATTATGTTCGTACATAAATTTAATTCTTAACTTCATCATCTCGTACTGGCTTGCTGCATCTTCCTGTGCCGCCTCAAGATTCTGTGTTGTCTCATCAATCTGTGTATTCAGATCTTCCATCTTTATCTGGAGTTCGTACAGACTGCCATTAAGTTCTGACATCTGTGCGTCAAGTATTGCCATATATTCTTTTGTATCTTGTGCACTGGCCTTATATTCGTCCATTTTCTTTTGAACATCTTTTCTTTGCTGTTCCTTATCTTCTTTTTCCTGTTTTACGTCATCAAGGTCAGAAGCCGCGACCTTTTTTGCCGCAAACAATCCGTTAGACAAAGCCATAACAGAAGATGCACATAATGCAAGGCACAGCAATGTAGCAACAAATTTTAAAATTGTCGTTTTTTTCATACGGTGCCTCTCCTTTCCCAATACCATCCGATAACGGCACATTTTTTTAACATTTTTCAAACCGGCATTTTATACATTGGCATGCTTACGTACCGCAAAGAAGCTTCCGAGGAAACCAATGCCGATTCCGAGGCATATTGCCACAGGTGCAAGAACTCTGAAAACATCTGACATCGGCATAAATGCAAGAATATTGCTGAGAATTGAAAATTTACCAAGAACGTAGCTGATAACCTTCTGATAAATATAACTCAGAATAACAAGCGGAATTACTGAACCGATAATTCCGATTGTAATACCCTCAACAAAAAACGGTGCATTTACAAATCCATCAGTTGCACCAATAAATTTCATAATTGAAATCTCATCTTTACGAACTGTAATACCAATAACAATTGTATTCGTAATAAGGAAAATTGATACTGCAAGAAGTATGATAATAATTGCTGCAGCAACATATCCTACAAGCTTTGCTGCACTTGCAAGGCTGCTCGCAGTAACCTCTGAACGGTTTACCTGTCTTACGCCGTCAAGATTCTCAAGATATGTTACAAGTGTACCCTGCATGCTTGCATCGCTGAGATATACCTCATAAGATGCAGAGTTGGCAAGAGGGTTATCATTCTTAAATCCTTCTGCGAGTTCAGGATACTCCTTAAAATATTCTGACTTAAAATTATTCCATGCCTCTTCAGCAGATGTGTAATGTACTGAAGAAACTTC
This sequence comes from Lachnospira hominis (ex Liu et al. 2021), assembly GCF_014287955.1. GTDB lineage: Bacteria > Bacillota > Clostridia > Lachnospirales > Lachnospiraceae > Lachnospira > Lachnospira hominis. The sequence goes on from NZ_JACOPD010000001.1 coordinate 382,211, forward strand.
AACTCTTTTTGAAATAGTATCACCGAGCTGCTTAATCTGTGTCTCTGAAAGTCCCTCGTCAAAGAAAACCGTAACACAGACTTCATTTTCAGCCTTTTTAACCATATACTGGAAATTCATTACAAGTGAATACAAAATACCAAAAAGAAATATACATGCCGCTATTGTTGCTATTGAAGCAAGTGAAAACAGACGGTTGCGGTATATGTTCTTGAGACCGTCTTTTATATGATAAAATAATGACCTAATCTTCATAGAAATAACCACCCTTTTCCAAATCGCTTATAATCTTACCTTCACTCATTGTGATAGTTCTCTTCTTCATCTGCTGCACAATTTCCATGTTATGTGTAACAACAAGGACAGTCGTGCCAAGCTTGTTAGCCTGATTAAGAATCTTCATAATCTCGGCAGAATTGGCAGGGTCAAGGTTACCTGTCGGCTCATCACATAAAAGGATAGCCGGTCTGTTTACAAGAGCTCTTGCGATTGCAACTCTCTGCTGCTCGCCGCCTGAAAGCTCATTCGGATAAGCCTTATATTTGTCGAGAAGCCCAACCATTGAGAGCATAGAAAGGACACGGCTCTTAATCTGTCTTGACGGAGCTTCTACAACCTTCATTGCAAATGCAATATTTTCATAAACATTTCTATCCGGAAGAAGCCTGAAATCCTGGAATACAACACCTATGTCCCTTCTGAGATAAGGAAGCTTCTTTCTTGTGATTTTGTTAAGATATTTCTTATTAATATATATCTTTCCTGTTGTCGGGTCTAACTCTTTAAGCAGAAGCTTTATAAGAGTTGATTTACCCGAACCGCTTTTACCTACTATAAATACAAACTCACCCTTCTGAACATGCAGATTAATACCATTTAAGGCAGGTGTACCGGATGAGTATGTCTTTGTGACATTTTCTAAGATTATCATCAGTAATCTCCTCCATTAAAATGTATCTTTACTTTCCATATACTTCATATATTTCACAACCATAAGTGCAATCTTGAATGTAATCGCATCATCAAATACACGCAAATCAAGACCTGTGCTCTTCTGGAGCTTATCAAGTCTGTATACAAGCGTATTTCTGTGAATATAAAGCTGTCTTGATGTCTCTGAAACATTCAGGCTGTTCTCAAAGAACTTGTTAATTGTTGACAATGTTTCATCATCAAAATCGTCAGGCGACTTACCGCCGAATATTTCCCTTATAAACATCTGACAAAGTGGTATCGGAAGCTGATAAATAAGACGTCCGATTCCAAGTCTGCTATAAGCAACCACATTCTTGTTGCTGTAGAAAATCTTGCCTACATCGAGAGCCATCTTAGCTTCTTTATAAGAACGCGAAACCTCTCTTATATCACCCACAATAGTACCATATGCAATATGTGCTGAACTCATTGCCTCAGTATTGAGCATGTCAATAATAACCTGTGCGGTCTTGTCGAGTTCTTCATATGTCTCATTGCCTTTAACTTCCTTAACAAGAATTATACTCTTCTCATCAACTGCTGTAATAAAATCATGCACTTTTCCCGCAAATAAAGTTCTTACTATCTCAAGTGCATTAGTATCTTTTTCGTGTTTCGTCTCAATTATATAAACAACACGCTTAACATCCGTCTCAATATGTAACTTTTCTGCTCTTGTATACATATCTACACGTAAGAGATTATCTAGAAGAAGATTCTTTATAAAATTATCTTTATCGAATCTTTCCTTATAAGCCACCAAGAGATTCTGAATCTGAAATGCTGCAAGCTTACCAAGCATATAAACATCATCGCTTGTTCCCTTTGCAAGAAGAATATATTCAAGATTCTGTTCGTCTATAACTTTAAAAAACTGGTAGCCATTTACAACCTGGCTCTCTGCCGGCGAATCCATAAATGTCAATGCATCTGCAACACAGCCTTGAACATCATCAAATGTCTTAGCCGCAATCTTGCCGTCTGAATCTATAACGCACAAATCCACCCGTGATATTGCTTTAAGTCCATCAACAGTTGTCTGTAATATTTGATTTGATATCATAGTGAACACCCTTTCGCTTTTAGTCCTTTTTAGGTCCTTGTTTTATTGTAATGCAAAATGGCGAAAAAAAAAAGAGGAAATGCATAATTTCTATACATTTCCTCAAAAATTACATCATTATTCCATTCAAAAAAACCAAAACCAAATGATATTGGCTTATTAACTCAATTAGTGAGTGATAATCTGCTCTGTCTCTTTATCAAATACATGAAGTCTTGAAATATCCATAGCAAACTTAACAACATCACCAGGACGAGCTGTTGTACGTGGATTAACCTTAGCTGTACATGTTGTATCAGCAATATCATAGTGAAGGTTAACTTCAGCACCAAGTAATTCGTATACCTTAACTGTAGCTTCAAATGTTGTAGCTGAATGCTTTGTGATGAATTCTTCATCATCCTTGATATCCTCTGGACGGATACCAGCAACAACTGTCTTACCAACATAACCACCATCAATGATAGGTTTGCTCTTATCAGCTGGTAAAGCAATAGAAACTGTATCACTGAGCTTTAATGTTACACTTGAACCATTGCCTACTACTTCAGCATCAACAAGGTTCATCTGTGGAGAACCAATGAAACCAGCAACGAAGATGTTGTTTGGTGTGTTGTAAAGGTTCTGTGGTGTATCAACCTGCTGGATAATACCATCTTTAAGAACTACGATTCTTGTACCAAGTGTCATAGCCTCTGTCTGGTCATGTGTAACGTAGATGATTGTTGTCTGTAATCTCTGGTGAAGCTTAGAAATCTCAACACGCATCTGTACTCTTAACTTAGCATCAAGGTTTGAAAGTGGCTCATCCATAAGGAATACCTTAGGGCTACGAACGATTGCACGACCCATGGCAACACGCTGTCTCTGACCACCTGAAAGAGCCTTTGGCTTACGATCAAGAAGATGTTCGATATCAAGAATCTTAGCTGCTTCATGAACTGCCTTATCAATATCAGCCTTTGGTACTTTTCTTAACTTAAGACCAAATGCCATGTTATCATATACTGTCATATGTGGATACAAAGCGTAGTTCTGGAAAACCATGGCGATATCTCTATCCTTAGGTTCTACATCATTAACGAGTTTGTCTCCAATCCAAAGCTCACCTGAGCTGATTTCCTCAAGACCAGCGATCATACGAAGAGTTGTTGACTTACCACAACCAGAAGGTCCAACGAAGATGATGAACTCCTGATCAGCGATTTCAAGATTAAAATCCTTAACAGCAACGAAACCGTTAGGATATACTTTACATACATTCTTAAGTGATAAACTTGCCATTCTTAAAAATCCTCCTAAATTAAATAGGTGCAAAATAATGTGTCATAATATAATAGAAAAACATCAGTTATGTATATCTTTGCACTCTTATTGTGCCTTCAGCTTACGCACGGCACTTTTTTGATGTAACAATCATACAATAATTTGATAATAAAAACCATATCTCAATTTCACAAATATATGTCTGGTTTTTTTTGCAAATTTACTACATGTGCTTATTTCATGTGAATTTTTCACAAAACACCGGCACAATTCTGCACTATTTTAACCATAAAATTAGCGTTTATAATAGTTATAACAATTTTTCTGCCGTTTTTTCAAAAAATGTGTTGCATTATTACAACAATTGTACTATAATCAATACATAAACAAAACAAGTTACATTATTTTAATATTTGGAGGCTGATTGATATGGATATAGCTTCATTGTCAATAGCACAAAGCACTATTAATGTTGCCAGTGATGTTCAAGTCGCTGTTTTAAGTAAGAGTCTTGACACCATGGAGACTTTAGGTGATGGGATGAAGAAGATGATGGAATCTTCCGTTACTCCTTATCTCGGACAGAATATTGATTATTTAGTTTAATTCGTTTTTTCTTATATTTTTCCTTTCTCATTTTCTTTTCAGTGGATTTATCCACGAAACAAAAAGCTTACCGGGTAATCAACCGGTAAGCTTTTTGTTTTATATTTTCATATAGTATTATCAAACCATCATGGTAAGTCTTGTTATTATTTCAGTAAATATCATATAACCAAATGCAAGAACCAATGTAATTATAAGTGGTATTGTAACAAACTTCTCTCCGTTTCTTCTCACATGTCTTAACTCAAAATCACGTCTGATAAATCCGGCTTTTCCGTTTCTCTCGGCAAGCTTATTTAATATAAGTATCGAAAGTGCCAGAAATCCCATTGCAATCGCTCCAAGTACAATCACCTGAATAATCGTTGCAATAAACATGCTTCCCGATGAAAGCTGCTGTGTCTGTCCTGCCATCGCATTTACATCAACACCGGCGAGCGATAAAATCTTCATTACAGTAATTGAATAAGTATTTACAGCAAAGTGTGCTATCATTGATGACCACATAGAGCCTGTTACCTCGACAAGAAATGCAAACATAACTCCAATTACAAAAGCATAACAGAGCTGATTAATATTAAGATGTGTAACACCAAAAAGCAGACCACTTAACAGTGCTGCTCCACAGATTCCGTTTTTCCTGTATGAATGATAAATAAGTCCCCTGAATATAAACTCCTCCACAACAGGCGGTATGACTGCAAGAAGAATTATCTGTATTATAAACGGATATGAAGTAAGGTCAGAAACCGCATCATTCATATAATTTGTTGATATAAACTGTGTAAGTACATTGATAAACAAAACCACAGGAATAAGTGTATATCCGAATACAAGTGAAAGAAATGCATCTAACGGCTTAATTTTTCTATATGGAATACACTTATATATATTTATCTTATTGATAAATACATAGATAAATGCCGGAATAAGCAGTATTGCCTGGCTTATAAGGCACTGTCCCCAGTAAGGCAGGTCAATCCCCGTCGTTCCTATCACCAGTCCGGCAGCCATTGAGCCAGCCACATAAAATGCAAGAAAACATGCAAAAAATATATTAATTCTTTTACACATATGCCGTAAAAACCCCCTTCTGCATTAACTTTTCCACATTTTACTTAAATGCTATAGCCTCTACCTCTAAAAGAACATCCTTTGGAAGTCGTGCAACTTCAACACATGAACGAGCCGGGAATGGTTCTTTAAAATATTTTTTATAAATCTCATTGATAGTTCCGAAATCATTCATTTCTTTAATAAATACTGTTGTCTTAATGATATTCTCAACCTTTGAACCTGATTCTTCAACAAGATTACAAAGGTTCTTAAAAGCCTGCTCTGCCTGTGCTTCAACACCTTCTGCAATATTGCCTGTTGCAGGGTCTACAGGAATAACGCCTGATGTATAAACCATACCATTAACTTCGATTGCCTGTGAATAAGGTCCGATTGCTGCCGGTGCCTTATCTGTACTGATAACTTTCTGCATAAAATCCTCCTTGTTTTGCGAAGCAAAATGCGACTGCCCCATGCAGGAGCAGAGGATTTAGCCTCCTTGTTTTGCGAATTGCTAAAGTGCATTATACCATTTATTTCATATTAATTGAAGTCTCATTTATAACAATTTTTCCTTCTTTAAGAAGTCTGCCTACCGCACGCTTAAAAGCATTTTTACTCATCTGGAAATGTTCTTTTATTATTTCAGGTGACGCTTTGTCTGTAAACGGAAGACTTCCGCCATTATTTTTAATTGCTTCATATATAATAGAAGAATCTTCATCCATCTGGATATATGCTTTCTGTTTAAGGCTTATTGTAAGTTTCCCGTCTTCTCTTACCTTTGAAACTCTTCCGTATATTATGTCACCTATGTTAATTTTTCCGAACACTTCATTTTTAGGAATCATTCCGAAATATTTGTTATCTATGGCAACATAAACACCATAATCAGGGTTTATCTCAATAACTGTACCGCTTACAGCACTATCCTTCACATAGTTCTGTGCATTTGTAAGATAATCATATACTCTCATTGTTGCGGCAAGTCTGCTGCTCTTATCTATATATAATGCCACAAGACATTCATCGCCCTCCTGGACATGTTTTGTCTGTTCCTTAAACGGCATAAATAAATCTTTCTCAAGACCCCAGTCAAGAAAAGCTCCTATTTTGCTGACCTGCGAAACTTTAAGAACCGCGAGCTGGCCAAGCTGCACCTTAGGAGTCTTTGTCGTGGCAATAAGTCTGTCACTTGAATCCCTGTATACAAAAACAGTAAGTGCATCCCCGGCTTCTATATCTTCAGGAACCATTTTCTTTGGAAGAAGCACCTTATCTTCCTCAGTTCCAAGATAAACGCCAAAATCAACTTTTTTAACTACATTAAGACACTGTGTCTTTCCTAATTCTATCATATAATCTCTCCATTTCTTAAATAAACGGGTGTCATACAAGCACGGATTTCGGCTCGCTGTCAGCATAAAAAAAGCCCTCGCATATATGCGAGGGTAAGCTGGGCTTGAGGGACTCGAACCCCCAGAATGCTGGAATCAGAATCCAGTGCCTTACCATTTGGCGAAAGCCCAATATCGTGACGACATATGGTATTATATCTGATGTTTTTACAAAATGCAAGTGTTTTTTTGAAATTTTTTTAATTTTTTTTTACAACACTAAATGCAATAAGTACAACGCCCGAAAATATCAGCCTTTAAGCCTTACCGTACCATCCGCATCTGTACCAAGATTTGCCGGCTCAACGAAATATGTATATTGCTCAAGGACAACTTCCTTTTTCATATCATCTATCGCTTTGTCTATATCATCCTGATTAAACTTAACAGATTTTTCTGTAAAGTCAAAACCATTATTCTTTTTTATATTAAACAGTTTCTCAGGGTCAGAAAACTTAGGTGCATTGTTTCTGCTGTTCTGATTATCAGCAAAATCTCCCGGCATACTATTGCTGTTATCTGAAATTCCATTGCTTCCAGAATCTATACTGCCGTTATCTTTCACAACATTCAGTTTATCGCTGTCATCAATACTGTTTATATACATCTGAGAACCATGCTGATTTATTCCATATATTGCCATAGTATGCATCTCCTTTCCCAATTATGCCATAGTCATCTGTAATCACTTTATATATCGGATTATATAAAAAAACTTTAACCTCATATTAAGACTTTTTTCTACATTTTTCAAATAAAAGTATTACTTTCGTACCATAAGTACAGGAAAGCCCTCTTTATAGTCTTTTATTATAAATGGATGTGTTTTGGCATAATCATAAATAATATCGCCAAGTCCATCATCAACGAGCTTTTGCAGCTCATCTGACGGTTCTTTTCCGATTGACGGACATGTAGGCGTAAGTGCAATTACATACTCATCGTCTTTTTTCATTATTCTTAAAGGCCATATTTTACAGTCAAATGGCTTATCTTCGTATGACAACGTACATCCTTTGTCCGGGTCAAGGAAAAAACATGGTACTTCCTCATTTTCATCATCTGTATTATATGAGTCCTGGAGATGCATCCTTCCATATTTGCCATTGTCATCATTCATATCAAACTGATAACTTCCCCGGCTTTCAAGTTTTTCAACTGTATTTTCCGGAAAAAGCGGTGTCTCCCACAGACTGCATCTTCTGAATGAACAGCAGAACTTACATTTTGCACATGTCGATTTTTCTAGAACTTTTGATAACATAATATTCTCCCTTCCGCTTGTGTCCGGATTATCTTAACAATTTTACTCCGTTTAAAAGCTTTATTTTTCAACTGCACTGTATTTTTTCAGCATTATTTTAGGCCTGTAAGACAGCTTTGCCTTACGCAGTCCTTCAATTCCTATATCTTCCTCCCTGTTAAGCCATGTCACGCCGTCAAGTTTTTCGGAAAAAAGCTTATTGATGGCTGCATATCCGCCATTTAATGCATACTCACCAACTGCTTTTTCAAAATGGACATCAACAGTATTTTCATTTATTTTTGACGCAATAGTCATGGCACAAGGGCTGTCATTAACATATATTATTCCGCCTATAAGCCCGAGTTCTTCAAAGTTTTCCAAAGCTTCCTTTATAGCCTTGTACTCAGCCAGCTGTGATGCATCCTCATCCTGCAGATGCTCGTAATACCACGCATCCGCAACTTTCTGTGCATCATAAATATTACATGCACCAATCTCATAGTATTTATAATCAGGATACGTCCTTACAAACTTTGAAAAATGGTTTTTCTTCTTATGGAATGCTTTTCCCGAAAGCGAAGCCAGTTCGCTTCTCAGATATATATAATCACTGTCCCCGGCATCACTGCTGTAGCAGAAACGTGCCGGCATGGCATTTTCAAGAACTTCTTTTTGTTCTTCTGTGACAAATGCAAACTGCAGGCGTTCACCACACTCTTTTGCATCCTTTTCTATCTCGGCGAGTGCCTTTGCGACATCACCTTTTCCAAGCGGAAATGTATAACCACATCTTGCACCTTTTCCAGAATACTTTCTTATTATAAAGTCTTTATAACGGCTTATCTTTGTACTATATTTATTGCGAAGCAGATAGATATTGGCAAATGAAGCGTCACTTGCCATTGTGCCTGACACAGCAATACAGCTGTTTATCCAGTCTTCATCTTCCGCCTCAGGTATAGACCATTCAAGCATAAATAATCCTCATTTTCTTATTTTTTGTTCATCGCCTGTATTAATTAACGGCGATATTGTAACACACTGATGTTTCAAGTACAATGTATTACTATAATGAAATTTTTATAAAGTAATCTATTTTTAAGTTGACCGCAGTATCTATATCCTCTAAAATAATTTTAGTGTTTTTGCATATTGCATGGTAAAGAAATGGAGGATTTTAACAATATTATGAACAAAAAAAATATATCTTTTATTCTGGCAGGCTTTTTACTGCTGACTCTTCAATTCAACGTAAAAATCGGTTCTGTTTACATTGATATTTTTAACGACATACTTGCAGCTGTGCTTATTACAGCCGGTGCATTTCCACTGGGCGGCCGCAATGTCGTATTCAAAAAATTTCGTATCTTATCTGTTGTAAGCATCATTTTTATAATTCTGGGACAGGTAATTAATTTCCTTATGGTTATCATGGGAGGCGACAATGCTTTAAAGGTTGTATCCGGTGTCGCAACAATATTTAACATTTATCTGACATACTATTTTACTGAAGGACTTATCCTTGAAGCTAAATTTCAGGATAAATCAGCTCTCACACGTTCTCTCAGATTAGTATGGGCATTATATGGCATTCTTATTTTCGGTAATTTCATCGCACTTATGTCAGGAATCGCACTTGTATCTACACTTGTTCAGATTGTATGTGTAATATTTTCTATTTACTACTGTTCATCTGTTTTTACTTCATGCAGCCAGCTCTACATGGAAGGGCTTCCAACAAAACATATGGATACAGAAAAATAATCTAACTGAAAGGATTTTGATATGAAAAAATTAGAAATAATCATCCGCCCTGAAAGACTTGACGATTTAAAAGCTATTCTCAATGAATGTGATGCACACGGTCTTATGATTACCAATATCATGGGATATGGAATACAAAGAGGCCACAAACGTGAATATAATGGAATTGATTTTGGTGGCAATCTGCTTCCAAAAGTAAAAGTTGAGACTATTGTAAGTGACGAAATTTCCGAGGAAATCATTAATCTTGTAATTGATAAAATCAATACCGGCACATATGGCGACGGCAAAATTTTTATCTATGATGTAGCCGATGCCGTAAGAATAAGAACCGGCGAACGCGGAGTTGATGCACTTTAAAGTCTGACCTATCGGTCTATATGACAAAATCCAAGCAAAAACTATGAGAAACACGCTCTGCGAGTTTCTCAAGTTATCGCGGCAGTCGCCAAGGTCTCGTGCAAGCACGGACTTTGGCTCGTTACACGCGTAAATAAACCGGCATGATTAAGCCTGAAATAAGGTTTAATCATGCCGGTTTTTAATTTATGTAAAACAACTGACTGCCGGTATTTATTTTTCTTCATCACTTTCTGAACTCTCTGATGATTCCTGCTGATGTCCATTTTCTATATCTTCAAGTGCCTGTTTTACTGCATTTTCCTCCTGGCTCTTCTTAACATAAATAAGAAAAATTCTTGACAGGACATAGCTGTCTATATAAAGAATCAGAGGTATTGTCACTATAAATGCCGTAAAGTAATTGATTGAAAATACTATAAGACCATATGTTATAAAAAGCATTATAAGTGTCTGTGGCAGATGATGCATACAGAGCAGAAGTGCATTTTTAAGTATTCCTATTACTGTATTTTCAAACTTTGAAAGCATCGGAAATGCATATAGTGCAACTGCTGATAAAACAAGAAGCAGTCCTATTGCCGCAAACATAAGAAGTCTTATCGGAACTCCGCCATCTGCTTTTGCCCACATATAGCATATTCTTATATCTGCTATAAGCAATGCTGCAACTACGCCAATTATCAATTCTATCAGAAATCCCTGTTTGAAATTCTGCTTAAACGACTTGATAAATCCTTTAAATACGTATCCTTCTTCATCTCTTACAAGTTTCATGCCAACATAAAACATTGCAGTAATCGAAGCCCCCATTGTTATAACCGGAATACTGAATACAAAGCCCAAAAAGCCAAGTATCAGAAAATCTCCCGCTTTAGTGAGTGCCTTAAAAAACTTTCCTTCTATACTAAACATATGTCTGTTTTCCTTTCAGTGTACTTAGTTACTATCAAAATAAGATTATACTGTAAAAACCATAAAAAGCAAAGAATTTTTAATTAAATAATCCCCTGTTTTTATTAAATATTTATAAAAGTATGTTTTTTCGTCTCTGATTATGTTAAACTCTGTATGTTTAACGACACACACAAATCAAGGAGGTCTTTATGGCTCAGAACAAAAAATCAAAGAAAGAAATGCCGAAAGAACAGCAGACATCTTTTAAGGAATTATCTTTTTCCGATAAAATCCGTTACATTTTCGGCTATTATAAATATTACATGCTTGCCGCTGTTATTATAATTGCCGCTGCCGGATATACCATCTACTCTTTTGTGCAGAATAATTATGATATAAAATGCAATATTGTAGTTGTTGACGGTAAGATTACAGGATATGATACATATTCTGACGATATAACAAAAAATTTCACCAGATATATTGGTCTTGACGGAAAAAAAGAACGTGTTGAACTCGACTGCCACTATTCTTTAACAATAAAGCCGCTCGACCAGGAAGCTAACATAAGCCAGAACAAGATTTATATTCTTGCATCTGTCGGCTCTATTGATGGTTACATGGCAAATCGTGACTATATCGATTATTTTTCAACTGATGCCGAGACATTTTTATATGATTTAACTGAAATTCTTACTGATGATGAGCTTGCAAAAATCGGTGAGGAAAACATCATTTACTATACAACAGCTGATAAAACCCGTATTCCTATCGCTGTTGACCTCACAAATACGAAGGTAAAGACTGATACCGACCTCACACTCGAATCACCTTGCTACGGAGTTGTTGTATCTGCCAAAAATCCTGAAAATGCTATTGCGTTTATCCGTTATGCTTTTGATTTGTAATTTTTTGCAAATGCAATTTATCCAAATACAAATTTATATAAATCCGGGCCGCCGTCTGTCTGTGCATAAAGTTCAAAGCCAAGTTTTTGTGCCAGCTTTCGTGACGGCTCGTTTGTTTTGTCTATCACAGCAAACATTTCCTGTATCCCAAGCTCATCTGATGCATATTCAAGAATTGCCTGACACGCTTCATATGCATACCCTTTATGCTGCATATCTCTTCTTATCAGATAACCTATCTCGCAGCATGTAACACCGTCTATTTCCCTGTTTTCAATGCCAGCTCTTCCTATAAGTTTTCCAGATTTTTTTTCAAATACAAGCCACAGACCATACTCGAAAAATCCATACATATTTTTTATGTAATTTTTTGTAAATTCAAGTTCTTTATCATAATCGTAAAGCTGTTCAATGTACCGGCAGTCTTCAAGTGTGCTGTATACAGCATACAATTCTGGCAGATCTTTTGTCGTCATCTCCCTTATTAATAAATTTTTTGTCTCTGCTACAACAAACGGTTCACCTGTAAGGCGTGCATATACAAGCCTGTAATAAGAAATCCCCATATCAAGTGTTTGGCATACATAAGAATAACCCTCTCCCGGCTTTGTATTAAACCCTGCAGCCTTTACCTCACAGCTGTCTTTTCCACACGCCTCAGCCTGCATCTTAAATTCATTTTCAGGCACATCCGTAATAACAAGTGAATCTTCAAAATCAATTTCTTCAATATCATCAGGAATGAAAAGATTAACTTCTTTATCAAGATTTTGTTTAATTATATTAAGTTCGTCGCTGCCAATTGTAATATATTTTATATATACATATATATTTCTTAACATTTTTAATTTTATAACCTTTCCTCACAAGTTTTCATGCCTTATTTATTTATATATATCATAAATATAAAAGATTTGCTTGACCACTCACATAAATTTACTGTATAAATATATTTAAGAATTTTATTTTTTGAAAGGACATAATCATGGCAAATCAAAATCCAATAGTTACAATTACAATGGAAAATGGTGACGTTATGAAGGCTGAACTTTATCCTGAAATCGCACCTAATACAGTAAACAATTTTATAAGCCTTATCAACAAGGGATTTTATGACGGCGTAGTATTCCACCGTATCATTCCAGGTTTTATGATTCAGGGCGGTGACCCGGAAGGAACAGGAATGGGTGGTCCCGGATACAGCATCAAAGGTGAATTCTCACACAACGGATTCAAGAATGACCTTTTACACACTAAGGGTGTTCTTTCTATGGCACGTACAATGGTTCCTGACTCAGCAGGTTCACAGTTCTTTATCATGCATGCAAATGCACCTCATCTTGATGGTGATTATGCAGCATTCGGCAAACTCACAGAGGGCGAAGACGTTCTTGATAAAATCGCAACATGCGATACAGACTGGAATGACCGTCCATTACAGCCACAGGTTATGAAGACTGTAACTGTTGAAACTTTCGATGTTGATTACGATGAACCGGAAACTTTATAATACTGTATCATTCTTTTAATTCATTAAAAGGTCTGCTTCCACCTGTGCCTGCACAGATGGGAACAGACCTTTTTTCTTTATAATTCCGATTTAAAAATGTCCACCGGCACTTCCTGAGTTACCGCCGCCTCCGCCGGAGCTTCCTCCTGATGAATTATTTGTCTCTATAGTCCTTGTTGTCACTGTTGTATTAATAAATCTGTCTTCACGCCTGTATACATGAACGCCATTCTTTGCATATGTATTTCCGTCAACTGTCATCTTAGTCTTTGCATTAAACATCATTACAAGAACAACAATAATTGCTATTACTGCCGCAATGCCAAGCTTTATTGGCATATATAAGAAAAGCTTATATGTTTTGCTTGTTGAAAGCAGATTCTGGGTAATATCTGTGTATTTTACGCATGCCTTATAATAATTTCCATCTGAAAGTGTCGATGTTGTCTTATCGATTATACTCTGAAGGTCAGACTGTGAAATATCAGATTTTGCTATTCCTGATGTTACAACTCTCACAGCTCTTGACTTCATATCTATCACATAGACGATGTAGTCAGCTTCTGATGATGAAGCATCATATGCATATCCTTTTTCTTTTGCAAAAGTTCTTACATAATTATCAAGGTCTGTATAATCAAGTCCTTTTGATATAGTAAGCACTGCAACATCTGTCTTACAGTTTTTTGACACTGATTTGCATTTTTTCTGAAGCTTTGACTCCTTTGTATCTGATAGTATTTCTGCTTCATCTGTAACATATATCTTTGATGAATCCGGATCTTTTGCATATAATACCTGTGGAAAACTTAAAAACAGCATAAGGACTGCCAGTGCTGCCAGAAAAATATTCTTAATTTTGTTAAACCTTACATTCATCATAATATAAACATACCTCCCAACATCATAACAGCAAGTGAAACAACGAATGTTCCTACTCCCCATGCAAATGCCTTACCTTTGCTTATCGGGCGGTCTGCAACTATTTTCCCTGTCTGTCCGTTTAACATGAATTGGAAGTCTTTTCCGTGATAACGGCAGTTAAGAACCCACACAGGCAGAAGGGCATATTCTGCATTATAATTATTTCTCCTTATATCATTATGTCTCACATTGACACTGCTGTACCCGGCAATTGTATCTCTTGTAAGCTCTGTTATGTACTTATCAACTCTCCTATTAACGCGTTCTTCCATCTGCTGATGCATAAAATTATATCTTTCGGACAGATAACCGGAAAGATATGCCGGCTCAAAATCTTTTAACTCAGCATAATTATACGGCTCCATCTTATCCATGGCTCCATCTTCCATCTTTTCAGAAGCATCTGCCGGAATCTTTTTGAAATCAGCCTCAACATCCCTGTATACATAAAAATGGTCATGATATGTATACTCTGTATTTCCACGCCTTATTGTTCTTATTTTTTCGGCATCTGCAATCATTCTGTCTTCAGCCTTGTAATCATAAAGCCAAAATGGTACATACAGACCTGATATTTTTTCTATTGTTGACTGGCTCTTTAATGCTGCCGGCGTAAGCGGTCCTTTGTGCACCCATTTTTTATACGCATCAACAGCAGCATCACGGTTAATTTTAAAAGGAATAATTCTCTTTGGTTTATATGCTCCTGTAAGTCTGTCCTCCACAAGTGATGGATTACCGCAGAATGAACATATCACTGCCGATGTGTATTCATCAGCAAGGAGTTCAGCTCCACAGCTTGTGCAATGATATGTTTTCATATTCATTGTTCCACCTGTAGCTTCCCCATCATATGATTCCTTTTCATATCCTTCTCCGGCAAATCCGGTATTTTCATCATAATTGCCGTCAGCTGCATCCATGTCAAATTCACTGACATCCATAATCCTCTGACACTGCGGACACTTCATCTTTTGTGTATCGCTGTCAAATTCCATTGCCGCCCCACAGGATGGGCATTTGTAAGTTGTAGGCATTATAATTCCTCCCCATAATTAATATTTATGTTCATAATTTATTCATATATCATTCAATTTAAATTTACATTATGAACATTTTTTCTTCACTTTTCCAACATATACTAAAAGAGAATTAAAAATGAGTTGAACAGATAACTCAACATTAAAATGTTTACAAGAATTTTTTCATAAATCGAGTTGTTAATTTATAGAGAACAGCTCTCCTCCCTCTTTTCACTGCCCGTCAAAAACGGGCAGTGTTTTTTTACCTAAAATTCACTTGCATTACATGAAACATTGACGGCTTACGCCTGATTTCGACATTTCAGCTCTTAACGCATAATAATAAATGAAGCTATCATACATACTACTCCAATAACAACAAATATAATGCCTGTTTTTTTCTCTTTTGCATACTTAGGCTGTTTTCTGTCATCTTTATCACGGTTATCGTAGAAAAGATACCACTGCTTTTTTGCATCATTAATCTTAACTATTCCGATAAAACAGAATACCAGACCTATAAGAAATACCATAAATCCCAAAAATGGTACAAACGATGTTCCTGCATGTGCTTCAGCATCATTAAAGTCAATCTCACATGCAAACATTGCAGCATTTGCTGCGAGCGTAGATAATATTGTCATATAAATTACCTCCTTTTTTGATTTTTCTGCCACCTCTATATATATCATACGAAATCTGTAATATAACCGCTACAAATTCTGTTCACATTATACAATATATGAATGTTTCTAACAACAAAATTTAGCTTTTAATTTGTCTGAATATAATGTATAATATTTTTATGTTGATAGTTAAAATATTTTATTCGGGAGGTATATCTTATGTTAGTTAATGCTACAGATATGTTGAACAAGGCCCGTGAGGGCAAATATGCAGTAGGTCACTTCAACATTAACAATCTTGAGTGGGCTAAGTCTATTCTTCTTACTGCACAGGAGATGAATGCACCTGTTATCCTCGGCGTTTCTGAAGGTGCCGGAAAGTATATGGGCGGCTTCAAAGTCGTTGCCGATATGGTTAAAGCTCTTACAGATTCTATGGAGATAACGGTTCCTGTTGCTCTTCACCTTGACCACGGAACATACGAAGGATGCTACAAGTGTATCAAAGCCGGATTTTCTTCTATAATGTTTGACGGCTCACATTATCCAATCGCAGAAAATGTTGAAAAGACAAAAGAACTCGTTGCCATTACTAAGGCTCTTGGCATGTCACTTGAAGCCGAAGTTGGTGCTATCGGCGGCGAAGAAGACGGTGTTATCGGTGCCGGAGAGTGTGCAGATCCTGATGAGTGCAAAGCAATTGCTGACCTCGGTGTCAACATGCTTGCAGCCGGAATTGGCAATATCCACGGCAAATATCCAGCTAACTGGAAAGGTTTAAGCTTTGAAACTCTTGAAGCTGTCAAAGCAAAAGTCGGCAATATGCCATTAGTTCTTCACGGTGGTACAGGTATCCCTGAGGATATGATTAAAAAAGCAATTTCTCTCGGTGTTGCCAAGATTAATGTTAATACAGAATGTCAGCTTGCATTTGCTGCTGCTACAAGAAAGTACATTGAAGAAGGAAAAGACCTTGAAGGTAAAGGATTTGACCCTAGAAAACTTTTAGCTCCTGGTACCGAAGCAATAAAACAGACTGTACGTGAAAAGATTACTCTTTTCGGTTCAGCCGGAAAGGCCTGATTATAATGGATTCAAAGCACTCTGATGATGACTACATCATTAATGATACAGAATACAAAGAAGATGAAGCTGATATTGCATTTGACAAGCAGGAAAAATCAAAAAAGAAAGGATCTGTAATACGACGTATAATTCTCATTATATGTATAATTGTCTTTTGTGTATCAGCCGGTATGCTCATAAAGATACTGCTCGAGTATAAGAAGGGTTCTGATATTTATAAAGATGTCCAGTCAGAGGTTCTTGACGATAATACTCCGGTAACCGTTGAGATGCCTGAGGGTGAAGTTGAGATTCCTTTCAAATATAATCATGAAGCTCTCCTTGCAATCAATCCTGACGCCCAGGGGTATATTTATGTGCCCTCTGTGAATTTACGTCTGCCGATTGTCCAGGGAACAGATAATGAAAAGTATCTTGAAACCACAATTGACGGTTCCATTAATAAAAACGGCTGTCCTTTCATCGACTATCGTATAAAAGGCGGCATTACAGCAAGCCATGTAATAATATATGGTCACACATTATACAGCGGAACTATGTTCTCTTCTCTGCATAAATACCGTAATTCCGGTTTTTATTCTACAGAAGGTAATGACAAGTTCTACATTTATACACAGGATAAGATTAAAGAGTATCAGATTTTCAGTGTGTATCTTACTGACCCGGTCAGCGATACATTTACATTTAATTTTCCTGATATTGCATCCATGAGACAATATGCAATGCAGCGTAAGGAACTGACCATGTATGAAACAACGGGTGATGTGAGTGAAGCAACTCAGATTATCACACTTTCAACATGTGCAGATAATCTTACTAAACGTCTCATAATACATGGCAGTTATATCGGTGAATCTGTTATACCGTAGAACAGCATATTTCTGACACGGTTCATTCCGTACCAGCTTGCTATTTGGCGGTTTTGTACTCTATAAAATTAAATTTTTAAATAATTTTCAAAAAAACACTTGCATAATAAATGTTTTTGAGTTATTTTATTTAAAGACAGATGATTGTCGTAATTTAATAGCAGAACAAAGGCGTTCCAATTTATATACTTCTTGATATAAATGGGAATGCCTTTTTTAGTTCTACTATCTAAATAATAAATACATATAAAGGAAGGAAGACAAAAACATGAGTGAAAAGATTAATGTTGCTGAGATTTTCGGCGAAAACGTGTTTAATGACACAGTTATGAAAGAACGTCTGCCAAAAAACGTTTATAAGAATCTTAAACTTGCAATGAAAGGCGAAAAGGAATTACAGCTCGCAGATGCAGATGTTATTGCTAATGAAATGAAAGATTGGGCTATTGAGAAAGGTGCCACACATTATACACACTGGTTCCAGCCTCTCACAGGCTCTACTGCTGAAAAACATGATTCTTTCATCTCTGCACCTAACGAAAATGGTAAAGTTCTTATGGAGTTCTCCGGTAAGGAACTTATTAAAGGTGAGCCAGATGCTTCTTCATTCCCTTCAGGCGGATTAAGAGCAACATTTGAAGCAAGAGGTTATACAGCATGGGACTGCACTTCACCTGCATTTGTACGTGAAGATGCAACAGGTGCTACTCTTTGCATCCCTACAGCTTTCTGTTCTTATACAGGTGAAGCTCTTGACCAGAAGACACCTCTTCTTCGTTCAATGGATGCAATCAACGAACAGTCTCTCCGTATTTTAAAATTATTCGGCAATACAACTTCAAAGAAAGTAACTCCTTCTGTTGGTGCTGAACAGGAATATTTCATTGTAGACAGAGATAAATACTTACAGAGAAAAGACTTAATCTTCTCAGGACGTACACTTTTCGGTGCTATGCCTCCTAAGGGTCAGGAACTTGATGACCATTACTTCGGTGCTATCCGTGAAAGAATCGGTGCATTCATGAAGGATGTCAACAAGGAACTCTGGAAAATGGGTGTTTCAGCAAAGACACAGCATAACGAAGTTGCTCCTGCACAGCATGAGCTTGCTCCAATCTATGCACAGTGCAATACAGCTACAGATAACAACCAGCTTACAATGGAAGTATTAAAGAAAGTTGCTTATCGCCACAATCTTGTATGTCTTCTCCATGAGAAGCCATTCGCAGGTGTTAACGGTTCAGGTAAGCACAACAACTGGTCAATCACAACAGATGATGGCATTAATCTCTTAGACCCGGGTAAAACTCCTCACGAAAACATCCAGTTCCTTCTTGTACTTGGTGCCGTAATGAAGGCAGTTGACACTCACGCAGACCTTCTTCGTGAATCCGCTTCTGACGTTGGTAACGATCACAGACTTGGTGCTAACGAAGCACCTCCAGCAATCATTTCTATGTTCCTTGGCGAGCAGTTAGAGGACGTAGTTATGCAGCTTATCGACAAAGGTGATGCTACTAACTCAATACAGAAGGGCAAATTAAAGACTGGTGCTTCTACACTTCCTGATTTAAATAAAGATGCTACAGACAGAAACAGAACATCACCATTCGCTTTCACAGGTAACAAGTTTGAATTCCGTATGGTTGGTTCTTCTGATTCAATCGCTCCTGCAAATGTTGTATTAAATACAATCGTTGCAGAAAGCTTCAGGGAAATTGCTGATGAACTTGAAAAGGCTGACAACTTTGACATGGCTTGCCATGATATGATTAAGAAACTCTTCACAGAACATCACAGAATCGTATTTAACGGAAATGGTTATTCTGATGAATGGGTTGAAGAAGCCGAAAGAAGAGGTCTTCCAAATATCAAATCCATGGTTGATGCTGTTCCAGCTCTTACAGCACCTAAGGCTATTAAGCTCTTTGAATCATTTGGTGTATTTACAGAGTCAGAATTAAGATCAAGAGCCGAAATCAAGTACGAAGCTTACGCTAAGGCTATCAATATTGAAGCTAAGTCTATGATTGATATTGCAAGCAAGCACATCATCCCAGCTGTTGTTTCATATACAACAGAGCTTGCTAATTCAGTTATCGCAGTAAGCGAGGCTGGTGTTGACAGTTCTACACAGAAAGAACTTCTCGATGAAGTTACTAAATACTTAAAAGAAATGAAGGCTGCTTTGAAAAAGCTTACAGAAGTTACTGAAAAGGCTTCAGATATTACTGAAGGTAAAGAGCAGGCAACATATTTCAGAGATGTTGTTAAGGTTGCAATGGATGAATTGAGAGCCCCTGCTGACAAGCTCGAAATGATTGTTGACAAGGAATTCTGGCCATTCCCTTCATATGGCGATTTATTATTCGAGGTTTAATTCTCATCAGAGTTAAATAAATTTTTGTCTTCCAAAAAGGACTTCGCAGATTAATCCGCGAAGTCCTTTTGTATTGTTTATAATTAATTATTTTCTCTGACTGATTATTCCGGATAAGTAAGTCTGTCAGGTGTCGGATTATCAAGAACTTCTCTCTTGAACTTGTCCATGTAAATCTGTGCAAGTTTGAGGTTATTATCAAGATAATTACCACAGTCCCTCGGAGAATATCCCGGAATCTCACCCTCATAAGAAAGCACAAAATCAGCGGCTTCTCTCAATACATCAAGAATATCTTCAGAGTTAAGCTCCCCTGCAAATATTACATAAAATCCTGTACGGCAGCCCATAGGTCCAAAATATATTGTCTTGTCGCTCCATACAGGGTGGTTTCTTAAAAATGTAGCAACAAGATGTTCTATTGAATGAATTCCAGGATTATCCATAGGTGGCTCAAGATTTGGTCTTGTAAAACGTAAATCAAATGTTGTCACAACTTCACTTCCGATATAATCACGTCTTGAAACGTATACCCCCGGAAGCAGATTCAGATGATTAACTGTAAAACTTGCTATTTTGTTCATAATATTTAACCTCTTTCCCTTAATATTTTATTCATTACTTTTCCTTTAAAAATATTACTTTTCTGTTATCTTCATCGGACTCTATCCTGAATATGTTTATTCCTGAAATGAACTTCTGAAGTGTAGAATAACCGTATTCTTTAACCTTAAAGTTAGGATATTTTCCATGTATTTTCTGTCCGAGAGCACCTAAATCTATGCCGTTTTTTCCGGCTTTTTTTACATACTCTTTTGCAAACTGAACTACTTTTTCTTTGACATCATTGTCTTCTTTTAATGCCACATGGACAGTATTGTTTTCTTTTATCAACACAAAGCTGTCAATTTCGTCTATAAATGTAGAAAGGGAACTGTAGCCATACTGTCTGACATCAAAGTCATTATATTTTTTCTGTATACGGCTTCCGATTTCTCCAAGCCCTGTTCTCCTGCCTTTGTTGTTATTTTCGTTAATTATCTCAATAATTACATTTTCAATCTCCGAAACCTTTACAACATTATGCTTAACTGCAGGCTTCTTGCCTTTTGTACTGATTTCATCGTCTTCCGATTCTGCCTCATAAAGTATTTCCAAATCTGTAAATACCGTACACGCCGCACGGAATGATCTCGGAGTTTTACTCTCTCCCATTCCGATTACATCCATTCCCGACTCTTTCAGCCTTATTGCAAGTCTAGTAAAATCCCCATCACTTGACACAATACAGAATCCGTCTACATTTCCTGTATACAGAATATCCATGGCGTCAATTATCAGCGTCGAATCAGTCGCATTCTTGCCGACAGTATTAGCAAACTGCTGCATTGCCTGAATTCCGCTATCCCTTACAAGTCTCCGCCATTTTGATGACTGCTGGCTTGTAAAATCACAATATATTCTTTTATATGTTGCAATACCATATTTTGTCATTTCATTCAAAATGCTGTCCAGATATTTCGACGAAATGTTATCCCCGTCAATTAGCACTGCATATTTTTTCTCTTCCATAATAATTCTCCGTTTCGTGTCTGCGTTTACATCTGATGACGAACAATCTTGTACTCGTCATTGCTCTGATAATACGGACAATATGTTCTGCTTGAACTTAAAAATCTTGCATAATCGTCCTCGTCCATGTTTACGTCACACACGTATGATTCAATTTCATCATCATAAACAAGATTATTACAAAAATCACAGCTTGTCTCAGTCTTTTTCTTTTTTACCACATTGTCCTCCTGAATTAATTTCTCTCTTTATAATATCATATACTTCTTTAAGCGGCACATTATTTTTTTTGGCAATAGCTGCCGCACTTTCGTATTCCGGATAAAATACTTTTGAATCACCGGAATCACATACCTTGACAACCGCATTTCCAAGCGGTGTGGCAATCTCGGAAATTTCTCTTTTTAAAATTGTCCTCTCCATTTTCTGCCTGCGGATTCCTATAGTTGTTGTCTCTGCAAATATTATATTTTCTAGAGTTTTAATATTTTCCTCTTTGCAGATAACCGTAATAAGCCATCCCGGTCTGTTCTTCTTCATAAAAACAGGCATGTAATTAACTTCCCTCGCACCGGCATTATAAAGACGGTCCATGACATATCCCAATATTTCACCTGTGCAGTCGTCTATATTGCTCTCAAGTTTATATATATAATCTGCCTCTTCACAGCCGGTATTGGCTTTGCCACACTCTGATTCTGCGTCGGTCTCTATAATCATCGCCCTCAAAATGCTTGGTCTTTCGTATGTACGTTTCCCCGCACCGATACCGATTTTTTTGATTATATACTTATCCGGAAGCCTGTCTGTAGTTCTTACCGCAGCCGCAACCGCAGCACCTGTCGGTGTTATAAATTCACCTTTTATATCCATCTGATTAACTGCAATTCCATACTCTGCAATTATATTGGCAACAGCCGGCACCGGAACCGGAAGTATTCCGTGCTGGCAGCGTACAGTTCCACAGCCCTCATTCATCGATGGTATGCACACCTCGTCAACTGCCAGATTATCAAGGCATACTGACACCGCAATTATATCAGCAATCGAGTCTATTGCCCCGACCTCATGAAAATGGACATGATTTATGTCTGTTCCATGTGCTTTTGCTTCAGCCTGTGCCAGAATTGTAAATATCTTTACAGCCAGTGCTCTTGCATTTTCTGTCATATGAGTTTTATCTATTATAGCAATAACATCAGCTAAATTTCTATGCTCATGATGATGTGTATCTTCTTGTAAATGTGTGTGGTCTTCATTATAGACATGTTCTTCCATATGCTCATGACTGTGTATGTGGTCATGTCCAAAAAGATACTCCATATCGTGGTCATGATTTTCATGATCTTTATCAAGCTCAACATTAAAATCACAACAGTCAAGACCTGACTTGCTTACTCTGCTTATTTTTATATCAAATCCATGTGCAGGAATTGTTTTTAATACTTCAAGCAGGACTTTTTCGTCTGCACCGGCATCGAGAAGCGATGCAACTGCCATATCCCCGCTGATTCCTGAACTACATTCCCAATATAATGTTTTCTTTTTTGCCAAATTATTTTCCTCCCGCAAGTCTGTTAATCTGTGTTGCAACATATCCGGCACCAAATCCATTATCAATGTTTACAACTGTAACACCGTTGGCACACGAATTAATCATTGTAAGAAGTGCCGAAAGACCACCCATGCTTGCACCGTAACCGACCGACGTAGGCACAGCAATAATCGGATTTTTCACAAGACCACCAAGAACGCTTGCCAAAGCTCCTTCC
The DNA here is from genome assembly GCF_014287955.1 of Lachnospira hominis (ex Liu et al. 2021). Taxonomy (GTDB): domain Bacteria; phylum Bacillota; class Clostridia; order Lachnospirales; family Lachnospiraceae; genus Lachnospira; species Lachnospira hominis. The sequence goes on from NZ_JACOPD010000001.1 coordinate 405,510, forward strand.
ATTCCGGCAACGGCAACAACACAATTTGCTTTCTGTATAACTTCCATCTTTGACAACAGTCTGTGAAGACCGCTTACTCCTACATCATAGATTCTGTCAACGTATGTTCCAAAAAATTCTGCTGTCTGTGCTGCTTCTTCTGCAACCGGAATATCAGCTGTTCCAGCACTGCACACAGCAATTCTTCCAGTCAGCTTTTTGTCGTTTTTTTCTATCTTTAATATTTGGGAAACCTCATCATACTGAACCTGTGGAAGTTTCTTCTTTACTATTTCATACTGATGTATTGAAGCTCTTGTGCCAAACACTTCGCCATTTTCTTCAAACATTTTACAATAAATAGATACAAGATAATCATCAGGTTTGTTACTGCAATATATAACCTCTGGAAATCCCTGGCGTACTTTCCTGTTTTCATCAAGTTTGGCGTATCCTAACTCTTCATATGGCTGTCTTCCAAACGCAAGTTCCGCCTCATCTATAGAAAGACTTCCATCTTTTACTTTTCGCAAAATTGTTCTTGTATCCATATTTTCACTCTCCGTGATTATAATTATATTTGTATCATCCAAGTATTTTATCGACAAGTTCCTGTGATGTATCTACTATACATTCCGCTCCGTTCTGAATCAGAATTTCCTTTTCACGGAATCCCCACGAAACTATTATTCCATCAACTCCTGCATTTTTTGCTGTTGCAATATCAACTTCGGAATCACCGATATAAACCGCATCTTTTCTGTCTGTTTTAAATTCGTCAAGAACAGCAAGAACCGCCTGCGGGTCAGGCTTTTTTTTGATTCCCATGCTTTCACGCTCACCATATACAGCATCAAATTTACCCGGGAAAAAATCATCACACAATATTTTTACTGCATAATCAGCCTTGTTTGATATAACTGCTGTCCTGCATCTTTCTTTGTGAAGCGAATCCAGTACATAATCAATTCCCGGATATTTTTCTGTCTTATCAGCACAATGTTTTCCATAATATTCCTTGAAATCTTCAAACACAACATCTGTCATGTGCTCATCTGTTCCTTTTGGAACAGCACGCACAACCAGTTGCCGTATTCCGTTACCTACGAATTTTGTTACTTCTTCAAGCGTTCTTTTGGGAAAACCATTTTTTTCAAGTGCATAATTCACACTATCTGCAAGATCTCTTATTGTATTGAGTAGCGTTCCGTCCAAATCAAATATCGCAAGTTTATAGCTCATGCTAATCTTTCTCCATTCCGGTCTTTTTAATATATTGTAACACTATATCTATAACTCCGTCTACTCCAAGTCTGCATGCATCAAGACACAAATCATAATTGCCCGCATATCCCCATGTCTCATCTGTATAATACTTATGATATGCTGCTCTTCTCTCATCTGTCGAATCAACCGTATTTTCTGCTTCACGCACATTCACATTGTGTTTTTTCATAATATTTCCAACGCGTATCTGTCTGTTTCCACTTAAAAATATTCTTAAAACATTATGGTCTGTGCCATATGCAAAATTACCACATCTGCCTATTAAAAGAAATGATTCATCTTTTATTACAGCACTGAGTGCTTTTTGGGGAGTATCTTTCACTGTCTCACACTCATCCGATATAATTGCAGCAAGAAACTCATTTGCCTGTTTCTCCGAAAAGAAATTTGGATATTTGCTATAAATTCCGGCCTCTTTTGCCATCTGTGTTACGGACTTTTTATCGTATACAGGAATTCCAAGTTTTTCTCCCAGCTTTTCTCCAATCAAATCACCATAGCATCCACATTCTCTTGCGATTGTAATAATCATAGCCAAAAACCTCCAATTACATAAAATTACTGAAAAGTGTTGCCCCAAATACTGTAAGAATTCCCGCAACCGCTATTGAAAGACTGCTCATTGCACCCTCAATTTCACCCATTTCCATAGCTTTTGCTGTTCCTATTGCATGTGAAGCTGAACCAATTGCAATTCCCTTAGCTATTGGTTCATTTATTCTGAATATTTTACAGATAAGTTCTGCAAATATATTTCCAAGTACACCAGTGATAACTATTACTGCAACTGTAATTGTAACGTAACCACCAAGTTCTTCAGAGACACCCATACCGATTGCTGTTGTTATTGACTTTGGAAGAAGTGTCACATACTCGGTATGGCCAAGTCCAAAAAGCTTTGCCATAATAAATATTGATAAAAGGCTGGCAAGCACTCCGGCAACAATTCCTGCCGCAACTGCCGCAAAATTCTTTTTAAGAAGTGATATCTGCTCATAAAGCGGTATTGCAAGGCACACTGTTGATGGTGTCAGAAGCCAGCTAAGATATTTTGCTCCCGTATTATATGTATCATAATCAACGTTAAGTGCAAATAATATTACCATTGTAACTGCAATTGCTATAAGAAGCGGATTAAATATTCCAAGTTTAAACCTTTTCTTCAGATACATGCCAAGCATATATGAAACAAGGCTTATTGTAACCCCTGCGAATGCTGAGTTAATAAAAAATTCATTCATCATAATTCTCTCCATTTTTCTTTATTGTAATTCTGATAACTGCCTGTGACACAAGACCGCCTGCTGCCATAACTACAACAAGTGAAACAACTGTTATAACACTGACTGGTACAAGAAGAGGCTTTAACACGCCCCATGATGACATAAGTCCCACACCGGCAGGAATGAACATAAGAGGCATAATTTCAATAAGAAACTTTCCTGTCTCACGTACATCTTTCAACTTAATTATACCTGTTAAAAGTGCAATGAAAAGAATTGCCATTCCATAAATGCTTGCAGGAATCGGAAGCGGCAGAATATATTTTAATATTTCGCCGGCAAGCGATATTCCTATAATGATAAGAAACTGCTTTACGTACTTCATATATTTTTCCTCATTTCGTCTTTTCTCAACAAATGTGTACTCCCTTTTTGCGGCTGTGTCAATAGACTTTTCGGCATAAACATAAAAAAAACAGGCGATTGCCGTTACAGCCCTCGCCCATTCTATACTTTTCTAATTCTTGATATATTAAATAGTACCTGTTGCCACCAAAGTGCTTATTCCCGGACTTATATTCCACACGCCCGTTACTTCGTCCCGTGTAAATGTCGCCGCAGGAACCGTTATCTGACCCGAATTGGTTGCAAACGCTCCCGTGGTTTCATTATAAGAATAATTGGCAGGTGAACTCCATGCTGTCTGATTAAACGTAACGGAAATATTTGACAGCACAGGGTCAAACACGTCTGTAACCACAACTCCCGTAGAAGCATCTGCTGCCACGTTACCGGAATTTTGTATTAAAAATGTGTATGTCAGTGTACCGTTTTCCGTAACAGGAACAGGACTTACAGATTTAGTAATTGTAAGAACCGGCGTACTTTCTACAGTTATTTCTTCTTCAGCTGTAATAGGTGTTATGCCTGTTCCGGCAACAATTGCTGTATTATTTATAACTGAAGTTGTATCAAGTGGTGCAAATTCATTAACTGCTGCCTCATATGCAACTGTAACACTGCCTCCTGCCGGAACCGTTATTCCTGACACTACAAGTGGCGGTCCGGCTGTAACAACAGCTGATGGCTGTAGTACACCATTTACATAATATTTTACAGTTCCGTCAATATACGTAAGTGGAACAAGTGTTGTTGTTCCAAATGTATATTCTCCAAGATTATCAGTTACTGAAATACCTGTAATCGGAGTTGTTCCCGAATTTACAATACTGACAATATACGTAACTGTATCACTCTGTCCGTAGGTATTTCTCACTGCCGTTTTTGTAGCCGAGAGCACCTCCAGAATTTCTCCTACCGCTATATTGGAATTTGTAACGGCATTGCCGTAACGAAGTTGTGCCTGATTTGTAAATCTTGCCATATTCAATAGTTTCCTTTCATATATTCCGTTATACTATAATATATGACAAAAAGATTTTTAGTTTACACTTCATAAATAATTACAATATTTAAAATATTGCAAGTCCGTTAAAAATAAATACTGTAATCAATACAACTACAGCCATTACAATAGGAACCACTGCTGCATTTTTCTTTCTGGCGGCAAAAGTTCCCGACAATAAAGCCGCTGCCGTAACAACAAATCCAGTTATTATTCTCAATACAATTCTTATAATAAGAAATCCTGCTATACTTGATGACAATATAATTTTTTGTATGACAGCATTTCTGCCGATTCCTTTTCCAAGATAATCCCCGATAAATGAAAGACTCACAAGCGGAGCATTTTTATACGTCAGATTATACATTCGGCTTACAAATCCCAAATCAACTATACTTAATATAAGTACAACCGCCGCAGAAAAAATAATAGCTGCAAAATCCCGCTTTAAAGCAAGTTTTTTTCTTCCCTCTGCCGATGTATTCTCAATAATATTCATACCCGTTGAATATCGTATTTCTGCCCCTCTTGAAACCACAATAAATATTATTGCAGCCATAAGTCCGACAAGTACACATTCCCTAAGTCTACCATACTTTCCAAAAAACTGCTCATATCCCCTGTCAGAGATAAGCCATCCTTTTTTATTATATTGATTTTCTATATTTGCAAGATAATCTATTTTATTTATTAATTCTTCTTTATTCTGAATTGCATATTTTAACGTCTGTGCCGCATTTACAGCATAAAGAAATTCGTCATCCGAAACTTCCCGGTTTTTATATGCCTCCTGCATATCTTTAAGCTGTTTCTGAATACTGTCATACCTGCTGTTAAGTTCATCAATCTCACTCTTTAGCTGTGAATAATCTTCTCCGCCTTTTTGAATATATATATTATCATATTCCTTTTGTGACTCGGAAAATACCATTTTCCCCGAACCGCATATATATAATGTAAGAACAAGTCCTATTGCAATTACAAAAAATCCTTTTCCCGTAAATATCAGTTTATGCATTTCTTTAATTACAGGCGGATATAACGCAAATATTCTCTGATATAACTCTCCCGCTTTATCAAACAATTTTTTTAGCACATTTTGTGCTCCGAATGGTCTCAATGTAACACTCTTTATAAGTGCCGCCACAGACATTATTATTGTTACAACTGCCATTCCGGTTATAATTAAAACTTTTGATGAGACAACAAATGTTTTAAATCCCCAATTTGCATATTTCGACAAAAGTGTATTAATATCAAAAAAATTAATAATATTAACCACTCTCAGAAAACTTATACGGCTCTGCAAACTTATATTTTTATAAAGCAGATACTCGGCTCCCGCAAATATTACACTGCCTATAAGTACAACATTTCTGTTTCTTATAACAGTAAATAATGCCAAAATTATACTTCCGAACATTGCAAGTACAAACGATGCAATTAAACAGAGCAGACACATATATGCCGCCATATTGCATTTTATTGTAAATCCGCTCATCGTCTCTATCGACTGAACAGGTGCTTTCCATATTCCAGATACTCCGTATAACAAAACAGATGCAATAACTGTTGATACAAAATATATGAATGTAAGCACAAACGCATATATCCACACAAATATAAATCTTTTCAACGCAAGTATCATACGTCCGCTTTTTGAACTGTGAACTATCTGCCACATGCCGTTATCACGTTCCTTAAAGCACTCATATATCATCACAATCATACATACAGCCAGCAAATAATATGTATATTTATATTCTATTGTCTTTTCAATGCACATATCATTCACAAGCACAACCTTAACATCAGCTATCCTGCTATAATCCTCAGCCGTCTTTAAGATATTGTTATATGAATAACTTTTTTTATTTGAAAACAGCTTCTTTCCACGCATCTGTTCCGCCTGTTGAAGACATTCGTTTACCTGACTTGTAAAACCCGATAAATATTTAAGTTTCTTTCTCAGTCTTACAAGTGATGCCGATGATTCTTTACCATCTTCTTTATCCTGTTTTATAATCTGTGTAACATCTTCAAACATTCCCTCAAAATCCGATTCTTCTCTCTGCGTTTTCAAACGGCTGATTAAATCGGAATACTGCCTGCTGTCGGATATTACATCATTAATATTTCGTCCTTCAAGCTGGCCGTACAAAAAAAGTGCTATATTAAGAAGCATACACAATATAACTGTTATAATTAATTTTTTAGTTAATATCCTTTTATATTCCTGCATACTTCACCCCCATAACACGACATTTTTATTATTTAAGTTCTGTCCACTTACATTCTTTACCCATATCGTCTTTTTTAATATAAGCAAGTCCGCTCTTTGAACCGCTTGAGCTTTTTTCCTCAAATTCAACCTCCGCAAACATATAATCCTCATCTCCAAAAAATGCAAATGTTTCACCTTTGCAGCTAATTGTATTTATAAGCTTGCCATCTGTTGAATATACGACACATTTTCTGTCATATGTCTGGTAACTTCTTGCGGCTTCAATCGACCAGAAACGATTATCTGCATATACATATTTTCCATCAAAAGAGAGTTCCATTTTTCTGGTTTCTTCGCTTCCGTCAAAAATTTTATTTTTTTCTTTTGATTTTACGTTATAGCAATACATGCCATCATTATATTCATAATAATAAATATTCCCTGACACTTCATCTATACAATAATCTGTTATACTGCCTTCTAATACTTTGCCTGCTGTTCCGGTCTTATAATCATACGCATAAAGACTGTTGTATCTGCTGTTCATAATTACCTTATTTGCTTTTTCGTCTTTACTCATTGTCGCTGTTTCTATAAGAAAGTAGAGTCTTTCCCCATAGCTTTTTGCCCTTGTTATTGCGGCACCTGTACCTGTATATTCCAGAACTGTCTCTTCTTTTTTACCATCAAGCGAATAACGCTTTATTGTCTCTACAGCCTCTTCTTCATTTCCCAAATGTCCAAGCAGATTGTATACATACACATAGTCATCATGGAACACGAGATTGGTTCCGCTCTCACCACCATACGCATATACAACGGCTATTTTTTCCCTTGTACTTCCGTCAGTTGAAAATCTTACAAGATACCCATTCGTATCAAGAAGATATACATTATCTTTGTAATAATAAACCGCACTGTCCAAATAATATGTTGTTGTCTGTCTGTTCTTTGAATACTGGTACCCCACATAGGCATTACATTCCATATTATCATGTGTGCAATCCGCTTTCCCGCACACCGGATAACATTCCTTGGTATCTTTATCAAAAAACAACAGGAAAAAAGCGTTATTCCATTTACCTATATAATAATATCCGCCATCAGCCGCCGCAAATGTGTGCACATATGTACCCCAATACGGCTGCGAATCATCTTTTGACACGCCTATATCATTAATCTCTGTTTTTTCCATATCATTTTTTAAAACAGCTTTAGATACTGTTTTTTTACCGCACCCCGTCAAAGCCGTTATTCCAATACAAATAATCATTACAACAGCTATTAATTTTTTTGTCATACGCATCCCTCCGTTTACTCATTTTATTCTTCTAATGTAAGGCGGTATAATATAAACATTTTGTCCGACTCTTTTGGTGGCATATTTTCGTTAAATTCCAAAATATAATATGCTTCTTTTACACTTTCATCATTATACTTTACCTTAACCCCTATTATTGTATCGTTAAATGAATTCTGATATAATATAGATGAATTCTCATGGTCATCTGCCCTACCATAATACTCTGCAATCACGGCAAGATATACTATATCGTTACAGTCTCCGCTAATTGTAATGTATGGTGACGGGTTATATCCTCCGTTTGACTGAGCTTGTCTTACAATTTTTGCCTGCTGATATTCATTTACAAATGTTCCCGGTTTGTTATACACTGTATATGTTATTTCACTGATATTTTGCTTTTCTATATCTGCCGGAAGTTCCCACTCTTTATGATATATTTGCAAATCGTATGGTTCACCTTTATAAGAATCGCTCGGGTCACTTGTCGGTCTGTTATATCCACACCAATAACACTGATAATCAATATATTGCACAAATGACTTATCTTTTATATTTTTATTTAAAACAGGATATGTTATCTCATAACTCAAATATTTTTCTTTCTTATATGATATTCCATTCTCTTCATATGTTTCTGATTTCTGAGGTTCTGCTATAATCCCCGATTCATGTGTTGCCTTTTTTTCTTTGCAGCCCGCAAAAATAATTGCTATAATACCTAAAAAAATTATTAATGTATTTTTGAACTTCATCATAACAACCTCCCAAACTGCCAACGTATATCTTCTGTTTGTACTCATTTTATTCTTCTAATGTAAGGCGGTATATATAGTAGATTTTATATGGTTCTTTTTTATTTCCTTCAGGATAATATTCAATGCTGTAATAAGCATTTTCTGTACTTCCATCTGCATACCTTGCGTTTACGCCTATTATTGTTTGGTCAAATGACAACTCCTTTGTTTCGCTTGTCATTTTTTCAACAAAGCCATAATATTCCGACACAATACACAAATATAAATCTCCCGTATAATCTGATGTAACTGTACAACTTGAGTCTAATTTATACCCTCCCGATAACTGTGCATTTTCGATAACTTTACTTGTCTGCAATTCTTTTACAAATGTTCCGGTTCTGTTATACACAGTATATGTAACATCAGATAAATTTTCCCTGCTTATGTCATCAGGTAATGTCCATAATTTATGATATGTCCATAAATGATACGGCTCTCCTTTATAAGTTTCATTAACACTGTGTGCAGGCTTCTCATACCCATAACATGTATATTGATTGTCGCCGTATTGAATAAAAGTTTTATCAACTATTTTTTTATCTAAACTGGGATATGTTATCTCATATCCTATATAACTTTCTCTTGTAAAATTAACCCCATTTTCTTCGTATGTTTCTACTTTAGGTTCCTCAAGAGCACCCGATTCATGTGTTGCCTTTTTTTCTTTGCAGCCTACAAAAATAATTGCTATAATACCTAAAAAAATTATTAACGTATTTTTGAACTTCATCATAACAACCTCCCAAACTGTCAACGTATATCTTTTTACTGATATACGTTGACAGGAACTTCTGTTTAAATATTAATTTCCCGCATTTACATACTGTGAATGTTCATACCCTTCACTTGTATAAAAATAATAATTGGCTTCAACTTTATCCACTCCGTACTGAAGTTTGGCACTGTCTGATTTTATATTACATTATTCGACACTATTTTCAATGATAACTCCGTGAACGAGGGGTATAACTCTTTTTGTGTATATTTTTCACACAATTCAAACTGTTATTCTATTGTACTGTCAGGGAATTTATTAAAAAGATTTTTTTAGACTGATTCTAAGAATTCTCCCCTCTGTTAAGCTTATATTCAACACAAGCCTTTTTTAACGCACTCATTTTTCTCGCTGTCACAGGTATGAATTCATCGTATATCTTTATACGTCGTCCTGCCTCGTCCAGCTCTTTAATTCGTTGTATATTCACAACATAAGACCTTGATATTTTAAAAAAGACACACTTATCAAGGATTTCTTCCACTGCAACAAGTGAATCGTCACTCCTGAATGTTTCACCTTTGGCAAAAATCTGCGTCTCACTGTTATATGCCCTAATATAATCTATATCACGCATATTTATATTATAAAATATTCTGTCTTTACTTACTCTGATTTGTTCTCTGTTATCGGAAATATTTTTTATCCCCATATTCTTTTGCACCTCTCATTCATAATGTACTCATTTCAAAACAAATATTATAGCTATATAATCACACTTTAGTCATATATTGTCAAGTATATTGTAATTTTTAAACAGTTTTTATTTTATTGCCACAAATCATTTCGTGTGCTTCGTTGGCTCAACAGGGTCACGACCCATAACTATGAGAAACACGCTCCGCGAGTTTCTCAAGTTATCGCGGCAGTCGCCAAGGTCTCGTGCAAGCACGGACTTTGGCTCGTTACACGCGTAAATAAAAAAGGAACATGATAAATGAAGTTTTCTCCATAAATCATGTTCCGCTTAGTTTACACCTTTACAATACTTCCATCCGATATAATCACGCTGTCCCCCTCGTTAATATCATTTTCATATAAATACGCATCTGCGATTTCAAGCTGCTTTTCATTGCCCGAACTATCCTTAATTCTTACAATGTCTTTGTAAACCGCTCCGTCAGGAAGACCTTCGCACCCGAAATCAGGTTCGTCAATTCTTATAACTGTATAAATATTATCCATAATTATGCCTCGTACTTGTTTTTTGAAAGCACTGACAAAACCGTTAATTTTTAATAATATTTTTAAATGCGGGAACTATCTGAGCCGCAACTATTGATTTTACCAAATCAAGCGGAATAAACGGCACAAATCCGATTAAAAATGCACTCTGTAAATTAAGATGATTCTGTGCCATAAGCCAGAACATTCCAAGAATGTCAATAATCAACGCACCCGCAATAGCAGAAAGTGTATATCTTATACGGTTATATTTTTTACCTCTGATAAGCGGAAGAATTACAGCAACGAGAATAAATGTTGCAGTATAACCGCCCCATGGTCCGATTAAATAACCTGTTCCGGCACCGCCGCCGATAAATACAGGAAGTCCTACCACACCGAGAAGCATCCATACAAGAATGATAAAAAATGACTGCTGAAGCGGAAATAACAATGCAATAAGAAGAATTACAAAGTTAAGCAGTGTAATATGCGGTGCTCCGGGAACCGGAATCGGTATGCTGATATATGCAGAAATACATAAAATTGCAGCAAATATAGCCATCATGACTAAGCTTTGTGTTGTAAATGCAGGTTTTGCACCCGCTACTGGTTTTGTTGGTGTTTCCATTTTTATTATACCTCACTCGTATATATTTTGTCTAAAGCAAGTATAATAAACGCCCTCTTGATTGTCAACCTTTATTTCATTGTAGTTTACATTTCGTTGACAATATACATTTTACTGATTATAATATCATTTATTAATATTTTTTATATTATGATTGTTTTACCAGTTAATATTTTTATCAGAAAGCAGGTTATTTTTATGACAATAAATGATTTAAAAGATAAAGTAATATCAGGCGGGTTAATTACAATCGACGATGCTTTGTTTCTTTCCGAAGCAGACCTTGATGATTTGTGCAAAGCCGCCGATGAAATACAGCACACATTTTTTGGAAATGACTTTGACATATGTGCCGTTGTCAATGTAAAAGGCGGAAAATGTTCCGAAAACTGCGTTTACTGTTCACAGTCAACATGTGCAAAGATTCCCGTCAAAGCCCATGCAATGATTTCACCGGAGCTTCTTTTAAGACACGCAAGACTCCGTAATCTTCACGATATACGCCACTACTGTCTGGTATCATCCGGAAAACGCGTAAGCGACAAAGATATTGACAAAATATGCAGCGGAATCAAAGCAATCTGCCGTGATACTAAACTTTCGGTCTGTACCTCTTTCGGTCTTCTGGGCGAAGAGCAATTCAGAAAACTTAAAGAAGCAGGCGTTGTAAGAATACATAACAACCTTGAGACATCAAGACGATATTTTCCGTACCTGTGCACAAGCCATACATATGACGAAAAAATCGCCACAATAATTGCGGCAAAAAAAGCAGGGCTTGAAGTTTGCAGCGGCGGTATTTTCGGTGTCGGTGAAACAATGAAAGACCGCATCGATATGGCATTCACGCTGCGTGACCTTGATGTCACATCAGTGCCGATTAATCTTTTAAATCCAATAAAAGGCACACCTATGGGCGATTTTGCTCCTCTTACAAAAGAAGAAATTTTAAGAATAACCGCTCTCTATCGTTTTATACTTCCGAAACAATATATAAGATTAGCCGCAGGCAGAAATTATCTTCCCGACAGCGGCTTTTCATGTTTCAAATCAGGTGCCAATGCGACAATCACGGGAAATATGCTGACCGTAAAAGGAATTTCAATGGATGAGGATATTCGCACCATAAAAGAAATGGGCTATAAAGTTATCTGATTTTTGATGTATTACGAGTATCTTTTACAGTCAAGGCAACTCCTGCCGCAATACATACAATTCCTGTTATGCAGGATATGACGCTTCCTACTGCGGGCTGTTTTTTCACAAAATAAACCGCTGTGGGACCGTCAATACTTCCGCGAACGGCTTCAGACGTCTGCATGTATGGATTCTTTAAAAAATATATTCCTGCTGTTATCAGTGCAATGCCGACAGCAACACATATAATACTTATACTTTTATGTAACTTTTTTCTTCTCATATTATATTTTTCAATCTCTTCCTTATATAATGCAAGTTCCCGCTTTTCCTCTTCGCAATCTGCGTAATTCTTATCTGCATCGGCATTATCATATGAAAATCTTACGATTTTAAATGAATTTTTTCAATCGACGATGCGTAGAGTGACTAGAATTTTTTATCAGTGCGGGTTATAATGTTGTTATTATTCGGTATTTTAACAATTAAAGAATTTTTGACATACCGGGATTTACGGAGATTACATATGAAAATTGCTGTTTGTGATGACGATATTGCGGAACTTAATAACATTTGTGAAATACTAAATAACTATTTTGAAGAAAAAAAATACGATATTTATATTTCAAAATTCGGAAGCAGTGTAGAACTTGCCTCTATTATACAAAAAGAAAAATTCGACATATATATTCTTGATATTGTCATGCCCGTCTTAAGCGGTATGAATCTTGCAACCGAAATACGCAGTTTTGACAAAGCTTCCGATATTATTTTTCTTACGTCTTCACCTGAATTCGCTGTTGAAAGCTACTGTGTCAAAGCAACTGATTACATATTAAAACCTGTTGACAAAAATCGTCTTTTAAATTCAATTAACGAAATTGTCGAAAAAAGAAAATATGAACAAGAAAAATATGTTGTAATAAAGAGCAATATTGGTGTACACAAAATTATGTTATCAAATATTATCTGTGTCGAAGCACAAAAACATCATGTCATATATCACTTAAAAAACGATGAAAAAATCGAATGTACGGATAAATTTTCAAATGTATGCGAATTTCTTTTAAATAACCATGAATTTATTCTTGTTCATCGCTCTTTTCTCGTAAATATGAATTATATACGACACATTAACGCCACAGATATTTATATGCAGAATTCACTTATAATTCCACTTGCACAACGAAGAGTTGCCGATATTAAACGACATTATCTCGCATTCCAGATGGAGGACTGAAAATATGGATATTTCTGTCATTTTAAATATAACCAACTATATATTTGTATTAATTTTCGGAATCGTTGTATCATTATGTCTCGCAGATATAAGCTGGAAAAAATACAGCAGCTTTTATATAATTACACTTATTTTATTTGCGTTAATTCAGGCTGTTTTCTATTTTGTCCTCGGTGAAACAGTTCTTAATAAATGTTATCCTCTCCTTATACATATTCCACTTGTTTTATTAATATGTTTTTATTTTCATAAAAATATATTAATTTCCGTAACCTCAGTTCTTGCCGCATATCTTTTATGCACACCAAGAAAATGGTTTGGAACTCTTGCAGCATCATTTTTTGACGGTAATACTCTGGTTTCTGATACTGTTTCCATTCTTGTCACAATTCCGCTTATGATTCTCGTTATCAAATACATGTCTCCGTACATAATCCGCCTGAAATATGAATCAAAGAAAGCTTTGTTATTATTTTTCATGCTTCCTCTGGCTTATTATATTCTGGAATACACATTTACTGTATACACTGATTTGCTGTATACAGGCGGAGCTGTTGTCATAGATTTTATGGACAGTTTTATTGTTGTATTTTATTTTATATTATCAATGTTATCGTTAAAATTTTCCGATGAAAAAAATAAAGCTGAACGCGAAAATCTGTTGCTCACGACGGCAACTTCACAAGCTGCAAAAGAAATAGAACAGCTGTCCTTTTCGCAAAAACAGTCTTCTATATACAGACATGACCTGCGTCACCATATGAATTTTATAAAAAACTGTATTGAAAATAACGAAACTTCACAGGCTCTCTCTTATATTGATGAAATATGCACCGGACTTGAAAACAGCCGTTTTATCAGATATTGCAGCAACGAAGCGATAAATCTGATTTTGTCATCATATGCCGACAAAGCTGCTGCCCAAAACATAACTGTTAATTTTAATGTCACCGCATCAAATTTTGATTCATTTAAAATAGCAGATTTATGCAGCCTGCTTGCAAATGCTCTTGAAAATGCCCTCAATGCATGCACACACATTTCTGAAGCTGAACAACGCTATATCAATTTAAAAATTTATGAAAAAAATGAACAGCTCTGTATAAATATTGCAAACAGCTACTGCTCATCTCCAAAATATGCACCTGTCTTTAAAGACGGTATTCCTGTATCATATCGTCCCGGCCACGGAATTGGCGTACAGAGCATGATTTCCGTCATGGAAAAATATCATGGTCTATACGGATTTTTCACCGACGACAGAGAATTCCGTTTTCAGGCGACTATTAATATGACGGGGAACCTGGGGATGTAGATAAGCTCACGAATATCTGAAATAACATATGTGGATAAAAATCATCTCCTTACGTATAAAATCTCTCTCCGTTTTCCAGACAGATACTCGCGAGCCTCCCATTTGGCAGACCATATCCACAATCCAATATGTACCAATTCTCTTGCTCATTTAACCAAATCGAACTTGACTCTTCATCAAGATATCTGCCTTTGGAATTATAATAACCATACCTCTTCATGATTAACGCTCCTTCACTAGTCTTAAAATGTGTACATAAATACTGGAACGTTCCATAAAGGGATGTCCATACATTTCGTGACTGTTTATCAGTCGTTTTTTAGTAGTTTCAAAAAGTACACTTTTGGGCAATATAAAAATTTCCTTGCTTTTATACTAATTTGATTTATAAGCATAAAAAAAGACAGCTATAAACTGCCTTTACATATATTGTTATTTTTACCTTTTTAAGATACAATAAAATTGTGAATTTAAAATTTGGTTTTATAAAATTTCTAAAGATTTTATTTTATCTACTCAAAGTGATACACAACCAAATTCACCTTCCTGTTTTATATAACGCTTATCTTGAGATATAAATACTAATGCATGTGGTCTATCATTATCGTCTTTACATAATTGTATAGTTGTTTTATATACTCTTCCTGTATAAGTTGCGTTATCACAACAGGTTACTTTCACTAAAGTTCCATTTTCAATAAACATATTTTTTAGGAGGAAACGACTATGAGATGTCCTGCATTTAAACCCTTGATTACCGATATGAAAACACATGACATAGATAAAGAACATTATTTTTTTAATTATAATGGTTTTAGATTTGACACTATTTTATCTATTGTCTCAACTGGTTATGAAATTCTTGTTGCAATTCATACACATAACTGGGGATGTGTTTTAACTATGGATGATGATTTTAATATTGAAATGCAAGATAATGACTACTATTCCCTTTGTTCATTATTAAATTTAAATTGGAAAGCTGATCATTTTAATTCTGCTACGTTCCTCCGTCTCCTTTCACAAAATGCTCCTTTACACTCTAATATGCGAGGTGTTCCATACAGAGAATTGCGAAATTATCTTCATTATCGTCATGTTGATGATGCAGATAAAATATACTTTTGTGGTTGGAATGATCATAAAACAGATAAACGTAAAGCCCATAATTTTGATAAAACTGAATTTTTTTTAGGGAAAAAAGTTGCAGATTATTGTCGTGCTAATAATATTAGTTCATTATGGTCTGATATTCCTCGTGACGAAAGACGATTAACAAATCCTTGGGATTAATTTTTCAAAAGGCTTTAAAAATATTTGTATACATTTCTTTAGAAAACAAACCAGAGCCTAAACTCTGGTTTGTTCACATATACATTTTTAGTATTCATATTTTGGTCTTACTATCATCCAGATAATCCAGAAACCACCTGTGCAACATATAAGAATAAAATCCAATAAATGATTATATTTCTTTTTCTTCTCTTCTGGTTGCATTGCTGTTGCTGATGCAGACGCTGAAGCTGATGCACTATTATTTACTATTACTGGTATTGAATTATCTTTTAACGATTCAATTTGTTTCCCACATTTAGGACACACTACACAATCTTCATCTATTACCTCACCACAATATTTACAATATTTTTTTCTTCTTCCAATTCTGACATATTGAATCCCCCTTTTATTATTTAATATGTCTTATTCTGTTTTTCAAATCATAAAAAATTTCTGTATAGCCTTTTTTGAAAATCAATTTTCCAGAACTTGCCTCCTCCAAAATATATTTTTGCACTAAAAAAACACACCTATTTCCAGATGTGTTTTAATGCGTGAAAATTTAATTCAATTAAAGGGGGTTTTCACTATACCAAGTTCTTTAATCTACACCAATATTCTATTGGTACTATCTGGTTCACCAGCATATCAATTACGATTTGAAACGATCTATAAATAATTTATAGCATTATGTATAATCTCCATATCTTCACTAAGACAATTATAATATGTAATTTTGCTTTTGACAATAACTGAAAAATTTAATCAATATCTTCTATGGTTGAGCCACTATCCAAAGTAATTCCAATCTGACTTGCTATTCTTGTCATTACTTTTTGCATAAATGCACTTGTTACTTTACCCTTACAATCCCTAAATCGTTTCCTATCTACTGTATACAGATCTGTTAAATTTATTCTACTTGGTTGTTTTGTTAATGTTCCAAATTCCAGATCTGTATTATTTATTTTCATTTGTGACATTAGATTCTTTGGTTCTTCTCCATCTAAATACACTACATTTACCGCATCACTTACTTTTGCATGAGTTGTATTTGATATTATAAGCGACCATCTTATTCCTGTTGTTTCCCTTCCAACACCAGTAGAAACTTCTACCGCCCAGATTTCACCTCTATGTACCTTCGGTCTCGCATTACTTTCTAATTCATACAATTTCATTCCACCAGCTATTTTATGTGTTAATATCTTCTGTTCACTTGCTGGCACTGTTGCATAGGTTGTCTGTATTCTATTGATTAATGCAGGAAAACTTTCTGTTGCATGCAATCTTTTTTCCTGCACAATTTCAATACTTTCATCCATATCTGCAGTATATCCATAACGCTTTGCTAATTCGTCTATTGCTATTATCATCAAATCAGCATCTACATCATTATAGACTCTTTCTAACCAATCCATTGCATCTTCAAATTCATAAGATACACTTAAATCAATTTTTTCACCAGTCTTATTATTTCTGGAACATAACTGCATAATGTTTTCTGTTAGATCCTGTTCATTTGATTCATTATGTATTCTGTCTAACTTTAACATTGCTGTTCTAAATCTGGCAACATTATCTTCATTTGCTTCTGTGCAAGTGTCCCGATCTGGTTCATACTTGCCAGAAAATATGTTTTCTTTTGGCATAATAGCCCGCCTTTGTTATTTGTGATGATTTTATTATACCAAAATCAAACCCTTTTATAAATTCGTATTTTACTCTTCATCTTCAAAATTCATATCTATATTTTCTTTGTCTGTATAGCCATCTATCACATTTCCATCGTCATCAATGAAAAATACACGATATTTCTTATCTGTCTGATCTATGATATTTACATATGTATTTTCATTGTGAATTTCATAAATCACAGGTGCATCATTCTCAGCAGAGCTTTTTATAAGTTTTCCAATTTGTGCTTTTCCTAAATCATATATAAAACTTACAGCTAAGGGCAAAATTACATTCAAAAGGATAAATTTTATAACCGCATAGAAGTGTTCTTTAAATTTGCTGTTTTGAATAACTGCATCACCGAGCGTATCATTTTCAATTTCTTCCCTAACAACATTTTGTAATTCTTCTTTGCCTATGTCTGGCTCTCCAGCTTCTTCTCTTGCTGTTTCATATGCATATTCAATAGCTTCCGAAAGTTTTGAATTAATTATATTTTCTGTATTTAATAACTTTCCTAAATTAGATTGCAAGCCTTCAAATGCACTCATATCTATTTTTGGCATCTGAAACGTGAGTTGCTGTAATCCTGCTTGTATTCCTGTCAGTTTTTCATAATCAATCTTTTTAGAAAATTCCGACCACATACGCATTGATTTATTAATAGAACTTTCTGGATCATTTAAAACTTTTTGCCATGCCTGCATTTGCTTATAGGCATCATTGCCTGTTATAGATTTGTATGTAGCTTCTAATCCTACTTGAATCACTTGCATATTCTTTAAATAATCACCATTAAATGCTTTTGTATATGCATCTATTAATTCGCTTGTTGACATTTTATTTACCTCCTGCCATAGTTCTTATATCTTCATATCAAAAATTTCTTCCGTAAGTACTTACAAATATATTGTAAGTGGTAATTTTCAAAAACACAATATGACATCATATGACATTTTAGGACAACTTTACATCTATGATGTTTTACTAAAAAAATATTTTTCTATCATTTCCAGCCGAATCTCATACACCATATTGTGGTTTATCTATTTTCAAAAAAACTATATGTTGTGGTGTTTTTCAAGTGTAAAAAAGCAGGTCATTAACCTGCATTTATATCTTTATGGAAATAGTAATCTGGAATAGGAATTACTTCTACTTTCTTATCATCTAAGTAGCTTAATGCTTTTCCAGATAACATTATTGTGGAATCTATATAAACCTTTTTTAAATTCTTATTTTTCATATCCTGTTCAAATGCATCCACTTCTTCATCTGTCAATAATAATACATATTTATCATTGTCTATCTCAACTGCATTTTCAAGTTCAATCATTTCCTTTATGTGTTGCGTTATCTTATCTTCTATGTAATAATCTTTATCTTTTGAAATCTTACTTACAAAATCGGTTTTATAATATTTTAGATTTGCAGAAATGCCATCTGAATATTTGCTACCATCTTTCCTTATCCCTGTTATAACTGTTTTCAATCTTTGATATGTCACATCTTCACAGATGTTATTTTCATTATTGGTACATAAAATAAATTTTCTACTACCGCCATCTTCCATATTTAGATCCATCACTGCTTGTCCTGTTGTACCAGAGCCAGCAAAGAAATCTAAAACAGTTATATCTTTATTCGAATTACAACTAATACATTTTTTTATAAGAGATATTGGTTTTGGATAGGAAAAAGAACTTTTTTCATTTATTACACCTTCTAAATCCCTATTTCCTAAATCATTGTTTATTAATAATGATGATACATTTTCATATTCAACAGAATCTAAATATCTTTTTAACTGCGGAACTTTTGCCTTGAAATATATTATATTTTCAGCCACCTTTTTATCTAAATCTTTCTTTTTATACAACCAACCTCTTTTTGGTATTTCACATTTTTCTCCTGTTAATGGATTAATATAATCATATGTGTATTCTGGTTTTTGATATGCTGTATCAGAAGGATTCCCAAGATCTGAAATCCTAAAAATTCTAAATTCATCATCTACATATTTATACTGTTTTGTTCCATTAGGAATATTTTTATTTTTCAAATAATAATTTCTCAATTCTGCCTGTGCTTCTTCTGGTGTCATACCATTATCTTTACATTTTTTCACTAATGCTAATATATCATCAAAGGATTCTTTTCTTTGGAAAAAAAATGATTTTCCTAAGTGCTTTTTATCATTTCCATAAACTAATACATACTCTGTTTTTATAGATACATTGACTGAATTATTATTTCCAGAATTTTTCGCCCATATAATATTAGCTACAAAATTTTCTTCATTATAAATTGAATCGCATAAAATTTTTAATTGACCATATTCGTTATCATCAATAGAAATAAAAATAACTCCTTGCTGTGATAGAAGTTTTTTTGCAATTTTTAACCTTTCATTCATAAATGATAGCCATTTACTATGTCTATATCCATCATCTTTTCCAACCATTCTATCTTCATAGATAAAATCTTTATTTCCTGTATTGTATGGTGGATCAATATAGATTACATCTATCTTTCCTTTATGTGTTTTTTCCAACAATTTAAGACTGTGTAAATTGTCACCTTCTAATAAAAAGTTGTATGGAAGGTCTGGAGCTGAAACTATTTTTTTATCTTTATCTTCTGTAAATACTGGTATGTTATTAACCATCATATCATCTACTGCCTCAGAGTGTTGCTCCCAGACTAACCCATATCTTTTTTCATTGAGTTCATTTATAATATCATTTAATAGTAATCTATCTGTATCATCTATTGCTTCTTTTTGCTTCAATGCTTCTATTTTTGCAATAAATTCTTCCCTCTTTTGTTTTGATATATTTGCCATTTTCATTCTCCTTGTTGTTTACAAAGAGAATGATTTTTTTTAGTGCCTTTTGTAATAAAAAAATGCGGTCTCCCGCATTTTTCCTTAGAAGAAATTTTCAATACATTCCCAGTTATCGGTCATTTCTTCTATGTATTCTGTATTATTCAAAAATAGTTTTGGTTCATCATCAACATTTTTATTTCTTACAAAACCAAAATTAATATGATGATGTTTTGCATATTCCTTTAATGCATTGAATTTCTTCTCTGCATACTTATCAATATTTTCATCTGATCCGCTGTCAGATTCACCGCCTTTTGTTTCAATAATCCATACAGAATTATCTTTCATTTTTATTATGTAATCGGGATAAAATAAGCACTGGTTCATCATTCCATCATAGTATACAATAGAAAAATATTCTGCTCCTTTATCACCATTCTTATATACCCATTCTATTCTATCTGTCTTTTCACAATAGCGTTCAAATACCCTTTCTGGCTTAGAGCGTAACCCTTTTATGAAACAATCTGTTGTGTAATCTTCATAGGCATTTGATAATAATACATTTACATCTTCAATGGAATCATCATATAAAAATAAATCTTCCTCTGGTATCTTAAATTCGGATGTTTTTGGTGCAACCTTAAAACTTGGATCTACAACAATCTGCGACATTGCTTCTCTGAAATCATGCTTTAATAAATCCCTGTTATTGATTACAAATGCATAATATTCTGTCGTTGTTAGTTTTAATAACTTGCCACCATTTTTCATTCCATAAAATAATTTTTTTAATACCCTTGATGCAGTACTATAATCTGTTTTTAATTCAGATTTTAGCATATCCGTTGTCTGCTTAAAATCAAGTCCATCATAATGTGTTTTTACATCCTTTGTGAGTACTACTGTATTAGTTTCTTTTAATAATCCACTGGTTAATACTTCTTTTCCTGTCTTTACATCATATTTGATTTTATCAGTAACATCATATTTTCCAGCTTCAAACATTGGCTTATTCTTTGTTGGTGCTGTTAAATGGTATTTATCAGTCATAAATTTTTTGATTCTTCTAAATACTTCTGCATCCCCAAGACCTGCAACATCTTGATCCCTATTTTCTTTTTGTATTGAAAATACTTTGCATTTGTCCTTTAATTTAATACGTTTTACACTGTAGGCAGAAAATAATTCAGCTTTCACACTTTCCTTATAATCTTCATCAAATGTGTAAAGGTAACAATTATCAAGCAATTCTTTATTATAGAAATGTGATTCTGGCATCCTTCGGATTCTTCCGATTGTTTGGATCTGAAAATCTTCACTCATATTTTCACGAAGTTTTACAAGTATCTTGGCTCTTGTACAGTTCCATCCAGTTGCAACAGCCTGTTTCATTAATAAAAACTGCTGTTCACCATTCTTTGCCTTTATTTCATCAAGATTGATTTTATCCGACTTATCACTCATCCATTTTGCAAGTGCTTTATTTTCATATGAATAACCCATATCATTCAATATTTTTTCTATGGATTCTATTAAATCCTTTGATTTATCTGGAAATTGAATAAGTACTAATGGATTAATGTCTACACCGATATTTTTATATTCATCACGAATTGCCTTACGTTTTTCATCGGCAAGTTTTAAAAGTAATTCATTTTCGTTTGTAATATGTCCTGCTGTCACACCTTCATTAATATATAAAGCCTTTGTAATAAGCTGTGCATTTATTACATCTCTTTCATCAATTTCAATCCATTCAAACTTATTATTTTTCTTTGCTGTAGCCGATACACGAATAATAAGTTTTGAATTAAATTCATTAATAACAGCCTGTGATTTTGATGTATTGTATGCATGTTCTTCATCAACAATGATAACAAATTTAAGACCTGCTCTATGTGCCTTTGCAATCTGATCGATAAGGTTTTTATGTTCTGATTCAGTCATTGCCTTTTTATTAGCATTATTTACTTTTTCCCAGTTAATAAAAACAGTATCACCAGCATCAAAGCCATTTCTTAAAGTATCATCAAGATCCTTTGCTACTCTGTCCTTCATATGCTTTTCCATTTCTGCCTTGCTTTGTTCTTCGAGATCACCAGCACCAGGGCAGAACCACACAAATACTGTATCTTCATCAAAATTATTAAAATATGCTTCTATATATTTCAACAGGATGATAGTTTTTCCAGATCCAGTAGGTGATTTTATTACAATACCATCTTTTGAAGTATTGCTTAATGAAATCATCTTATCAACACATTCATCTTGAAAATCAATTTTCTTTACACCGATCATTTAGTTACCCCCTTTA
The DNA here is from genome assembly GCF_014287955.1 of Lachnospira hominis (ex Liu et al. 2021). Taxonomy (GTDB): domain Bacteria; phylum Bacillota; class Clostridia; order Lachnospirales; family Lachnospiraceae; genus Lachnospira; species Lachnospira hominis. Next base: position 428,098 of record NZ_JACOPD010000001.1, read on the forward strand.
ATGTCTTTTGCGAAATAGTAATCTGGAATAGGTAATACTTCCACCCCTTCAGTATCTAATTTATCCATTATTTTTCTGGATAAAAATACTGTTCCATCAATATAAACTTTTATCGGATTGTAACTATCTATGTTGCTTTCAAATTCCTCTGCATCTTCATCTGTCAATAAAACAACATATTTATCATTGTCTATACTGATACCATTTTCAAGCTGAATCATTTCAACAATATGTTCCATTAATGCATCTTCAATAAAGTAATCTGGATCATCAGAGTATTTATCAACAAAATCTGTTTTATAATATTTTAGATTTGCTGGAATACCTGTTAAATCTAAAATTTCAGTTTTTCCTATTAATTTTATAATTCCATCAACAACCTTTATTTGAAACTTCTTAAATTGACTTTTATTTTCTTTTTTAATTGATTCTATATTTTCTAATAATTCTGTTGAATCCTTAATGTCTTTCAATTTTATTTCATGTTCAAATAAAATTTCTTCTGTGCATTTCTGGTAGTGATATGTATTAATTACATCACCTATTCGCTTGTATGTAATTTCTTCGCAAATATTATTTTGATTATTTGTACAAAGTATAAATCTTCTGTTTCCACCATCCTCTATATTTAATTCCATTACTGCTTGTCCTGTTGTTCCAGAGCCAGCAAAAAAATCTAATATTATTGCATCTTTTCTGTAATATGCTTTTATCAATTTTTTAATTAATGCAACTGGTTTTGAATAATCAAATTCATCTTCTAATCCAAATGCCTTTAAATCCTTTTTTGCATTATCATTTGAATAAATATTATTTATAAATTCTATTGAACTGGTTGCCTTAGTCCTCTTATTGTAGATAATACAAGGTTCACCATTTTCATCTTTATCAATTTTAGCATTAAGATATGTTTTTGTGTATATTCTGGCAGAACCATCATTTTTTCTTTTTATAACTACAAAACCATTTTTATATCCAAAGTCAAATAATTTTTTGCTCCATCTCCATGCCCAATCTGCACGTTTATGATTTCCTGCTTTTCTTTCTTTCCATTTTTCTATATCACCACCAGCATAGAATGTTTCACCTTCTATTTCAAGTGGATAATCTAAACTACTACTATATTGCAAGCTGTCATAGTCAAGTGTTTGATTTAACTTATATTTGCCTCTTTCCTTTTCAAATTCATCTGAATATTTAAAGGCAGGATCAACGTGTTCTTCCATTGCAAATATATCTTGATTTCTTTTTGTGTACACTAAAATATAATCATGATTTTTTGCATATGCTGTTGTAGTTTTTCCACTTTTTTTAGTTATTCTTGGCATAGAAATGACGAAATTTTCTTCTGTAAAAATTTCGTCCATTAATATTTTTAGTTGTGAAAATTCATTATCATCTATTGATAAAAAAATCAATCCATCTTCTTTTAATAGGTCATAAGCAATATTTAAACGTTCGCTCATAAAAGATAACCACATAGAATGTCTATATGCATCTTCTTTTTTAACAAATTCATCCATATATACAAAATCTTTATTTCCTGTATTGTATGGTGGATCAATATAGATTACATCTATCTTTCCTTTATGTGTTTTTTCCAACAATTTAAGACTGTGTAAATTATCGCCTTCTAACAAAAAATTTATTTTTTCATCATCTGGATTACCACAAATTTCACATTCTTTTATTTCATCAAAGACTGGAATAGCGGTCTCCATTTTTTTATCAACATTTTCTTCATGCTGTTCCCATACTAATCCGTATTTCTTCCCTGTTAATTCATTTATAACAGTATTCAAAAGTAATTTTGTATCTTCATCATCTTTATACTGTGTTTTTAATGCTTCAATTCTATCTATCAAATCATCTCTTTTGATTTTGGACAAATTAGCCATAATAGCCTCCTTTTTTGCTTATAAAAAGCCTACTTTACACATATTTTAGCATAAAATGAGCTTATATTCTATATAAATATCTTTATGTGCTACACGCCTTGATGCTGATGCATCAATTTCCAGTCTATCGCACAAAAAATTTACCGAGCCAGAAAAAGCACTGGCATGGCAAATCTTTTTGTTTGGTGTATTATTTTTCACTTTTATATTTATTTTTTATAGTAAATCTTAATACAGCTATTTTTCTACTTCCCCTTTTATTCACACGCTGATAACTTACATCTAAATTTGTTTTTTTATTGATTTGTTTAATTGCACTATCTAATTTTCTTGTAAAATCCGCTGTTCTTATAGATGCATCACCATAAAATCGAAGTTTTGCATCTTCAATGTATATACTTACATCATTTTTGAAATTTGAATTACAGGATAACCATTTGAACAAATTTAATTGAAATACTGTTGACAATTTTACAATATCATTTAGCAAAAATACTGCGTATTCTTCTTTACGCAATTTAAGATAAAATTGTTTTACATCTTCACTTAATTTAAAATCTATGTACCTTTCTTCTTCATCCACTTCTGCATATTCTATATAATGATAATGCTTTTTGTCAGTTTTTATTCTGAATGATTTATTCATTATGTCTTTAACAGCTAAATTTATATCATTAACAGTTACTTCACAATATGGATTTTGAGGATTAAAAATTTTTCCGATTGCACTATATGATATATGATATGTCTTAAAATCATCATCTGTTGGTTTTACCAATGAGATTATGGCATATACCATGTCTAATTGTCGTTTTGTAAAATTATTATCAAAAATATTTCTTATTAGTTTAGTCGATTCTGCAACTTTTTGTTGCATATCAAATTCATTTATTTCTATCATTTTTTCTTTTTTTTATTCTTACAATTAATATGACAGTTAAAGTGTAAAAAGTGAGATTTTTTTATTTTTTTCACTTTAACTATAAAACTTACACTTTAGCTTGAAAAATTGATTTTACGCATCACGTAAAAAAGAACCCCCGAAGGAGTTCTTTTCTGTATAGCCTTTTTACTGATTTTTAATATAAAAAAGCTATACAACTTTTTTCTTTTTTCTTAATACAGTCATATTATTATTAGAAACACTTCGCACCATATATGGTGCGTGAATTTAAATTAAACTATCATCTGGAAGTATTTAAGTGCATCTATAATAGCTTCCCTTTTTTCTGGTGTTACTTGTGGCACTCTTGATTTACCTGCACCAACATTATAGTTTTTACGTTCTATAATTCCAAATTCCTGTTTTACTTGTGCTATATACAAATTTGTTACATGCAATCCATATTTATTTTGCACATATTCCTGTATTTCCTTATATGTTGCCTTGCTTTCTGCACTGGTTACATCTAATTCCGACATATCAAGATTTACCTTAATTACTGCATCTGGAGCTGTTCGGGACAATAAAATTACAGTTTCTATATGCACCGTATGAGCGAATTGGTCTACAGGCTGAACACGATCTATCTCGTAACCATTAGCAGCAAGATATTTCAGGTCGCGTGCAAGTGTTGCCGAATCACAGCTCACGTACACAATCCGCTTAGGATTCATTTTGACAATCGTATCAAGAAGTGTCTCATCGCAGCCCTTTCTAGGCGGGTCAACAACCACAACATCAGGATTAATCCTCATTACAGACTCAAAGGAGGCTGAATCGGACAATCCAGAACTTTCTTTTGAATCAACAGGCTCATTTTCCGCTTTCTTCATATCTTCATCATAAATACGCGGCACAACCTCTTCTGCCTTGCCGACAAAAAATTCAGCATTATTAAGAGAATTGCGGAGTGCGTTATTTTTTGCATCCTCTATCGCCTGTGGAACAATCTCGACACCGTATACCTTTCGTGCCTTTGTTGCCATAAGAAGCGATATTGTTCCTATTCCGCAATACAAATCCCAGACCGTCTCATTTCCCGTAAGTTCTGCATATTCAAGAGCTTTACAATAAAGCTTTTCCGTCTGCACAGGATTGACCTGAAAAAATGAGAGTGGTGAAATTCTAAACATAATCCCGCAGATACTGTCCTCGATATAGGAATTCCCCCATATTACTGAACATTCACTGCCAAGAATAACATTAGTTCTTTCCTTATTAATGTTAATCATAATTGATGACATTCCGCTGATATCTTTTAAACAATCTGCCAGCTTGTCAGCATGCGGAAGCGTTTTACCGTTTATAATAAGACATACCATAATCTGACCGGTATGTTTTCCTGTTCTTATCAGAATATGACGGATAAGTCCCTTGTGGGACTGCTCATCATAAACGCTTATATTGTTTTCATTGATAAATGTACGGATTTTCTCAAGAATCTGTGCATTTTCAGGTGCACCGATTGCACACTGCGTATAATCTACAATACTGTGTGTTCTTCCTGCGTAAAAACCAATTACAACTTTTCCGTCCTTATTTCTTCCGACCGGATACTGTGCTTTGTTGCGGTAATTAAACGGATTCTCCATTCCTATTACAGGAAGAACTTCACAATCTGTTATTCCACCGATTCTTGCCAGATTGTCACGGACAAGCTTCTGTTTATATTTAAGCTGTGCTGAGTACGACATCTGCTGAATCTGACATCCGCCACACTGCCTTGCAACAGGGCATACAGGTTCTACCCTGTCTTTAGAAGGTGTTATTATCTCCATGAGCCTTGCATATCCGTATGTCTTTTTTGCCTTAATAACTTTGGCTTTTATAATATCACCTATAACCGCATCTTTTACAAAAAGTGTATAACCATCGGCTTTGCCTATTCCCGCACCGTCTGTTCCTATATCTTCTATTTCAATCGTAACCTGATCGTCTTTTTTTAACATAAATTCTCCTATAAGATGAATTCTTATCTACACAATTGTTCTCTTGATATTAGCATCAATCCATCTGTTGTATCCAAGCCAGTCATTTGTATCTTTCGCCTCAAGTGCCTCACGCATTGTCTCCATTTTTGCATCACAGTCATCTGCAAATGCAAGAGCAAGTGCCTCCGCTATTGCCGGTTTTTTCGGCGAACCATACTCTAGTTCACGATGATGTGCAAGTATACAATGACCTATTTCCGCTTTCAATGTTTCAGGAAATCCTTCTATCTGATTCATTTTCTGAGTAACCATCTCGTATCCCATTACAATATGTCCGAGGAAATTCCCCTCATCCGTATAATCATTTTTAGGAAATTCTGCAAGTTCCCTTACCTTACCGCAGTCGTGAAGCATTCCACAGGCAACCAGCAGATCCCTGTTAAGAAAATCATAATTTGATGCAATTTTATCACACATTCTTGTCACACTAAGGCTGTGCTCAAGAAGTCCGCCTGCAAATCCGTGATGAACAGACTTTCCGGCTGCAACTGACTTGAATTTTCTGATAAAGTCCGCATCATCCACAAAAAAAGCTTTTAAGAGTGATGAAATATATGTATTTTTAATACTTCCTGCAAACTGAAGAAGCTCTTTATACATATCATCAATATTAAAACGGCTGCTTGGAATATAATCAGATTCAATATATTCACCCTCATCAGCCTTTCTGATTCTGTCAATCTTTAACTGTAATGCTCCATTGAAACTTGTAACCTGTCCTGTAACCGCAACATAATCAAGTGCATCGAAGTCACTTATTCCGCCTGAATTAGGGTCCCAGATTTTAGAATCAAGCTGGCCTGTCTTATCCATAAGCATAACATTTTCATACTCTTTACCCGCTTTTGTTGTCGCAGTCGATTTTGACTTGCAAAGATATACCTCACTTATTCTTTCACCATCTTTTAAAGTCTCAATATAACGCATTTTCTTTTACCTATTCCTTCTTTAAAATATTTACTCATTATTTTCACAAAAATCCACCGGAACATACCGTTATCTCACAGAAAGCACAACGGAAAAATTAAGTTCCCTATACTCATCGCGTCCGGCTCTTTTGACTGTCAGTGTGATATTCTCACCGTTCACACACCGATATAGTTTCTCACTAAATGACTGAATTGTCAAAACACTATTTCCATTCAAAGCAGTAATAATATCACCGCATTGAAGTCCTGCCTCAAAAGCCGGCGAGTCCATAATCACATCTGTAATATAGACTCCCAGCGGAAGCTTATATCTTTCAGCTGTAACTGATGTCACATTAGTGCTTTTTATTCCAAGATATATAATCTCAGGGCTTGCTGAAAGTGTCTCAATAAGAGGTTTTAAATCAGATAATCCAACCGCCTGAAATTTCATCATATCACCTGATGGTCTTGCAATTCCTACAACATTGCCGCCTTTGTTAAATATATAACAATAGTCGCCATATGATGGAATAATATCAATACTCATCATCTCAAATGTATTATCGACACTGCTCTCATCTGTAATCTGTGTAATATTTCCAAATTTTGTCTGTCCTGTACTTCCATTTATGCGTCCTATTGCAATAACAGGGTCATTTTCCTTCATCTTATACGAATTGCCAAGCACAGCCACCTGTATATCAGCATCTGAATCTGCTTTAATTGAATCTTTCTGTACTGACAACAATGAAACTTTACTGTATGAATCACTGCCGATAAGCTTTGCCTCTCCATATGCACCGCCATTAAATCCTACTTTGACAGCCATATCATAATTATTCAAAACACATGAATCAGCTATTATAATATATGCATTATTTATATCACCTATTATAAGACCTACTGAATCATTCATTCCTGTATTCTGGCTGCCATCATTTTCAAATATCACCATGCACTTTGATGCTTCTTCATTAATCTGTGCCGTCGATTTTATCTCCAGTCTGTCAGTATCTGCCTGATCCTGGCGTACATTGTCAAGACTGCCGTCAACGGAATCATCTATATATTGGTCTTTTTTTAACTCAAGTGAAACAGCTGGCTCATTGTTTCCATTTACCTTTTTATCAAAATATGGATACAATAATACAATTACGGCACATGCAATTACTCCGAATATAACCGCACCGCCAAGAAACTTCAAAAAACTGAACAGCTTTTTATACTTAACTTTAGGATTAATAATTATTCTTTCCGTATATAAAGGAAACTCTTCCTGTGCTTCCTGTGTTTCCTTCTCATCTCTTCCATTATAATCCATACGAAACAAAACTCCGTTCTAAAGTATTTTCCTAACTATGAGAAACACGCTCACAATTCCAAACTTATTTTATTATAATAAATAAATATGAACATTCTATGACATACTTGTAAATTAATATTACCAGAGTACCTGACCCAACAATGCGTATAGCTTTTTTTAGCTGAATGATGTAAAATAACCATATTAAACAGATTTTGAATGGAGAATTTAAATAATGGATTACAAGTCACTTAAAACACTTGAATATCATAAAATTATAGAAAAATTATCATCTTATGCCGGCAGTGAAGCTGCCAGAAAAATGTGTGCTGATTTAAAACCCATGACTGATATCAACTCAATTAACGACGCACTTACACAGACAAGCGATGCACTCTCCAGAATATATGCAAAAGGCAGTGTATCATTTTCTGGAGTTACTAATATTATTGACAGCATTAAGCGTCTTGAGGTCGGAAGCACGTTAAATACACACGAACTTCTGAATATAAGTGCAGTTCTTACTACTGCCGCAGCTGCAAAATCGCATTACGAGGAAACTAATGATTCACTCACAGATTATTTCAACTCACTTGAACCTCTTACACCACTCAATACACAGATTAAAAACTGTATTATTTCCGAGGAAGAAATAAGCGATGACGCAAGCGGCACTCTGCGTGACATCCGCCGCCAGATGCGTATTTCGGCAGACCGTATTCACACTGAACTTAATAAAATTCTCAATTCACCGTCAACAAGATCGTGTCTGCAGGATTATGTCATAACCATGCGGCAGGGCAGATATTGCCTTCCCGTAAAGGCCGAATACAAATCACAGATTGCCGGAATGATTCATGACCAGTCTGCAACCGGCTCAACAATTTTTATTGAACCGGCAGCTGTCGTTAAGTTAAATAATGACATTCGTGAACTTGAACTTAAAGAACAGGCCGAAATCGAGCGTATTCTTGCAGCACTCAGTGCTGAAGCATCCGCATATACAGATGAATTGCAATCGGATTACACTATCCTTGTCACACTTGACTTTATATTTGCAAAAGCACAGCTGTCTAAGTTTTACAAATGCAGCTGTCCTATAATGAACACTGATAAATACATTAATATCAAAAAAGGCAGACACCCTCTTATTCCGGCAAAAACTGTCGTTCCAATTGACATTTATCTGGGAAAAGATTTTAACCTGCTTATCGTAACAGGTCCTAACACAGGCGGTAAGACTGTTTCTTTAAAAACAGTCGGACTTCTCACTCTCATGGCACAATCAGGACTTCATATTCCTGCCATGGACCACTCACAGATTGCCGTATTTGATAATATTTTTGCAGATATTGGTGATGAACAAAGTATTGAACAGAGCCTTTCTACATTTTCATCACATATGACTAACACTGTAAGTATTTTAAAGGAAGCTGACGAAAACAGCCTTATACTTTTTGATGAAATTGGTGCCGGTACTGACCCGACAGAAGGTGCAGCACTCGCAATTGCAATTTTATCCGACCTTCACAACAAAGATATAACAACGATGGCTACTACACATTACAGTGAAATAAAGGTATTTGCACTTACAACGGAAGGCGTGGAAAATGCAAGCTGTGAATTCGATGTTGCAACGCTTTCACCTACTTACAGACTTTTAATTGGTGTTCCGGGAAAAAGTAATGCATTTGCAATTTCAAGAAAACTCGGTCTTCCATCTTATATAATTGATGATGCATCAAGCCGTATTGACGCAAACGATATTCACTTTGAAGATCTGCTCACAGACCTTGAAAACAGCCGTATAACAATAGAAAAAGAGCAGGCTGAGATAAAAGAATACAAAGACCAGATACGCAGACTCAAAGCAGAAGCTGCTGCCAAATCAAAGCGTCTCGATGAAAGAACAGATAAGATTATCCGTAAAGCCAATGAAGAAGCTGCAGAAATCCTACGTGAAGCAAAAGAATATGCCGACGAGACAATAAAGACTATGAACAAACACGGCATGAGCGTAAAAGAGCTTGAAAAGCAAAGAAGTGCTGTCCGTGACAAAATGAATAAAAGGCAGGAAAAACTCGCAGTTAAGACTACTGCACCAAAGTCGCACAAGCCTGTATCTGCCGCAGAATTAAAAGAGGGCATGCATGTACGCGTACTCAGCATGAATGTAATCGGCACAATTCTTTCTGCACCGAATCCAAAAGGTGAAGTAACAGTTGGCGTTGGAAGTCTTACAACCAAGACCAAAATAAACAATCTGGAAATTGTAACAGGATACAAAGACCCTGAAGAAAAGACTACAATAAAAACAGGCGGCTCAAGCCGCATAAAGATGTCAAAATCAGCTTCAATCTCACCGGAAATCAACCTTTTAGGACTTACCGTTGACGAAGCTGTTGCAAAACTTGACAAATATCTTGATGATGCATACATTGCAAAAATCGCACAGGTACGTATTGTCCACGGAAAAGGAACAGGTGCATTAAGAAATGGTGTTGCAAGCTACTTAAAAGGTGTTCCATATGTAAAATCATTCCGTCTTGGCGAAGTCGGTGAAGGTGATGCCGGCGTTACAATCGTAGAATTCAAATAAAAAGCAAATAATAAAGGAGGCTTTAGCATGGCAGTTAAACAAAAAATACTCATTGTCGATGATGATGAAAATATTGCGGAACTTATATCTTTGTATCTTACAAAAGAATGTTTTGAGACAAAGATAGTATATGACGGCGAATCTGCATTGGAACAGGTTAATATATTCAAACCGGATCTGATACTTCTCGATCTTATGCTTCCCGGCATTGACGGTTATCAGGTATGCCGTGAAATCAGAAAAACAAACAATATTCCTATAATCATGCTCTCAGCAAAGGGTGAGACATTCGATAAAGTTCTCGGTCTTGAACTTGGTGCTGACGATTACATGATAAAACCATTTGAGACAAAAGAGCTTGTCGCACGTGTTAAAGCCGTACTCCGACGTTACCAGCAGCCGACAGCCACATCCGTCCCAGAAAAGCCATCACAGGTTGTTGAATATCCTGACCTTACAATCAATCTTGGCAATTATTCTGTGCTTTATTATGGCAAAAACGTTGAAATGCCTCCAAAAGAACTTGAACTGCTCTACTTTCTCGCCTCATCTCCTAATCAGGTATTTACGAGAGAGCAGCTTCTTGACAATATATGGGGATATGAATATATCGGTGATACAAGAACAGTAGATGTACATATCAAGCGTATCCGTGAAAAAATCAAAGACCATGCACATTGGGCAATAGATACAGTATGGGGCATCGGCTACAAATTTGTTACAAAATAATGGAGTATATCATATGAAATTTAATCTATTAACCAAATATATTCTCATATATGTTTCCGTTGCAATTATAGGTTTTGTAGGTGTAACTGTCATATCATACAAAATAGATTACAATCGTGTATATTCAGAACAGACTGAAAACATGTACCGGCAGGCAGTATCAATAGCTGCCGAATTTGCCCCGGACTACTTCAGCAATGACAAATTGAAGCTCATACAGCTTGAACTTCATACAATAACCGAACTTGACCATTCAAGAATCATGTTTGTTGACATGGATGGCAATGTAATACTTGACACACAATACAACAATATGAATGAAGAAGTTGACGAAAATGGTATCCTGTATACAATCAACAATTTTGATGTAAGTAAGCTTGGTACCAATCACTCAATGAATGGTAACTTCTATGGTGTATTTACAGAAAAAAATGTTTCCGTATTCGCACCTATTACAAATAAATTTGTCATGAAAGGCTATGTCGTTGTCCATATGCCGGAATCTGTTATAACAGACCGTGTGTATACAACATTCAACACTAACTATATAACACTTCTCATAATACTTGTTTTAAACTCAGCTTTTATCATACTGTATATTATACATATACATAATCCTCTGAAAGACATTACCAATGCCATCAAAGAATATGGCCGCGGTAATCTTTCATATAAAGTTGCTGTCGGACATAATGACGAGATTGGACAGCTCTCTGCTTCGCTTAATTACATGGCAACACAGATTAATGAGATGGACCAGTTCCAGCAGAAGTTCCTTTCAAATATTTCACACGACTTCCGCTCACCGCTCACATCAATCAAGGGTTATCTCGAAGCGATTGCTGACGGAACTATTCCACCGGAAATGATTAATAAATATATCAATATTGTGCTGTTTGAAACTGACCGCCTTACAAAACTTACAAGTAATATCCTTACGTTAAACGAACTTGACCCCAAATCAGTTCGTCTCGACATAAGCAGCTTTGATATTAATGCTCTTATAAAACATACAATAGAAACATTTGAGGGAACCTGCAAAAAGAAAAAAATCCAGTTCCAGCTTACTTTTTCCGCAGAAAAAGAACTGGTCAGTGCTGATAAAGTAAAAATCGGACAGGTTATTTACAATCTTGTAGATAATTCTATCAAATTCAGTTCAGAAAACTCAAATATATTTATTTCAGTTAAAGAAAAAGGTGAAAAAGCCTATATTTCAGTAAAAGATTCCGGTGCCGGTATTTCCAAAGAAAATATTGACAGAATCTGGGACAGATTTTACAAGTCAGATTCATCCCGCGGACGTGATAAAAAAGGTTCTGGTCTTGGTCTGTCAATCGTAAAAGAGACCCTTCTTGCACATAATGAAAATATTGACGTAATCAGTACAGTCGGCGTCGGAACAGAATTCATATTCTCACTGCCAATTGCAAAATCAGCTGAAAACACTTAAAAACAGTCTGAAACAACAAAAAGCAGTCAAAATCAGCCGTGGTTGTGATAACTAACACACTCCACGGCTGTAATTTTACTCATCATGCCACTCAAGTCGGTGCAGATGACCTTCCTGATTCATATGATCAAAATTATTCTGTCTTAAAGCCTCATACAAAACAATGGCAACGGAATTGGAAAGATTAAGTGAACGGATATCTCCAATCATTGGAATCCTTACACAGGTATCTTCATGATCCACAAGAATTTCCTCAGGAATTCCGGCACTTTCTTTACCAAACATTATATAGCAGTCCGGCTCATAAGAAACCTCGGTATATGTCTTATGTGCTTTTGTTGTAGCCATATAAATCTTAGCTCCCGGATTCCTCTCACAGAAATCATTAAAATCATCATAAACTGTCACATCAAGTTTATCCCAATAATCAAGACCGGCTCTTTTTACCATCTTATCATTGATACTGAATCCCAAAGGCTCTATAAGGTGCAGCCTTGCACCTGCTGCAACGCATGTTCTTCCTATATTTCCTGTATTTGCAGGCATTTCAGGTTCGTGTAATACAATATTAAGCATTTATGTGCCTCTTTTCTATCAGGCCTTGACAGCAACGTCAAGTTCAATTGTTATATCGCCGCCGCTTAAAGGTACACATATATTCTGTGCAAATGACTGTGCAATGGTAAGATTACCACGACAGACCGTAGGCGGTGTAATATCTATAAGTATTCCTTTTGTTGAAAATATTGTCGCAGCATTACCCATAATCATATTACCAAGTTCACTGATTGCACTAATAGACATTTCATCAAGTTTTTCAACCGGCATCCCCATCATCATCTTAGATGCAATTTCAAGTGCCTTTGTATATGAAAGAACAATCATAACCTGACCACGCATCTCTCCCGTAATACCAATCATAATAATAACTGAATCATCCGCAAACGCTGTCTCCTTTACATAAGGTTTGCCAATCTTCATTTCAATCTGACATATATCTTTAATAATCCCCGTTGCCGCCATTAAGAACGGATTAATATAATCAACATTTATTCCAGTCATTGTTTTTTTCTCCTACAAGTTCTTTATAAAATTTTCTATCCTCTCAAGTCCTGCTTTCAGTTTCTCAACAGAATAAGCATACGAAATTCTGACAAAACCCTCACCCGAAGCTCCGAATGCAGTTCCCGGCACAACGGCAAGCTTCTGCTCAAACAACAGTCTGTTAGCAAACTCATCCGATGTCATGCCAAACTTTTTAATTGATGGAAATACGTAAAATGCACCATATGGCTCAAAACATTCTATTCCCATTTCCTTAAATGCATTAAGTAGAAATCTTCTTCTCTGGTCGTATGCCTCAACCATCTTTCCGACTTCATCATCACAGTTACGCATCGCTTCAACCGCAGCAAACTGGCTGTTTGTGGGAGCACACATTATCGCAAACTGATGAAGCTTTATCATCTGCGTCATGATATTTTTCGGTGCACAGGCATACCCAAGTCTCCATCCTGTCATTGCAAATGCTTTTGAAAATCCATTTATGACTACAGTTCTTTCCTTCATTCCCGGAAATGATGCTATAGAGCAATGCCTGCTGCCATATGTAAGCTCTGAATAAATCTCATCAGAAATAACATACAAATCATTGTCAATTATAACAGGTACAAGCTCTGCAAGCTCCTCCTTTGTCATAATAGCACCTGTCGGGTTATTAGGATATGCAAGTATAAGTATCTTAGTCTTATCTGTTATTGATGCTATAAGTTCTTCTTTTGTAAGCTTGAATTCGTTCTCGGCTTTTAACTCAATAGCCACCGGCTTTGCATCTGCCATAACCGCACATGGGACATAAGATACATAACATGGCTGCGGAATCAGTACTTCATCCCCCGGATCAACCATGCAACGAAGTGCAACATCTATCGCTTCGCTTCCTCCTACTGTGACCATTATCTCATCTTCGGCACTATAATTCAAATTATATTTTCTTGCAATATAACGGCTTATCTCATCCCTTAACTCTTTTAAACCGGCATTTGACGTATAAAATGTGCGACCTTTTTCAAGCGAATAAATGCCCTCTTCCCTTACACGATAAGGGGTGTCAAAATCAGGTTCCCCGACACCAAGCGATATTGCATCAGGCATTTCACTTACTATATCGAAAAATTTACGTATTCCAGAAGGCTCAATATCAACAATTTTTTTAGATAAAGCATCTCTCATGGTGTCACCGGCATCCTTTCGTCTTTCTCAGGTTCGCCAAGAACTTTTCCATAATCTTTATATTTTTTCAATACAAAATGTGTTGAAGTGCTTAATACCGAATCAAGCGGTGCAAGCTTATTGGCGACAAACTGTGCTACAGATTTCATTGTCTTTCCCTCAATAATAACCGTAAAATCAAATCCGCCTGACATAAGATATACAGAAGTTATCTCATCATACTGGTATATTCTTTCAGCAATGCTGTCAAATCCAAGCCCTCTCTGTGGCGTAACCTTAACCTCAATAAGTGCCGTAACCTTTTCTTCACTCGTTTTATCCCAGTCAATTATTGTATTATATCCGCATATAATATGCTCTTTTTCCATCTCAGCGATTTCATTGGCTACCTCCGGCTCGCTTATCCCCAGCATAACAGCCATATCCTTTATATCTATTCTTGAATTTTTTTCAAGCATATTTAAAATCTTTTCTCTCATATCATAATCCTTTCACTGTACATGCAGTCTCATTCTGCTGTTGTTTCACTCTGCATCTCCTGCAGTCTGTAAATTTCGTCCTGTACCGGTTTATCAAGGAAACGAACCTCATCAAGATTATTGATTATCTTATCATTGCCATCCGTAACTTTTCCTATAACACATGCGTCAATTCCCTCTTCTGCAAGTGCTTTTATAATACGCTCCGAATCGGATGATGTTATCAAAAGACTTCCACAAGAATTTAATTCATATGGATTAATGTCAAATATTTCACATATCTCTATTATTTCCTGTCTGACAGCTATTGCCCTGAAATCCACCAGAAGTCCTGTTCCTGATGCTTCAGCCATATCCCATAACGCTGCATATACACCACCCTGTGACATATCGTGCAAAGATACAGCACCATTTTCTATCGCTATACAGGCTTCTTTTGCAATTGACAAATCACTTCTATTGCCATATGCACGTTTTACTACATCTTCAACATACTTTTCAAGTATTTTTTCTCTGTTATTATTTATAATATACTGTACTCCACCTATGCCGATACATTTTGTCATTATAATATCGTCTCCCGGCTTCGCCATATTGCTTCCGACAGCATGTGGTTCTTTCACATTTTCTGTAAATCCAACTGCTGTAACCGCTACAACAGCTCTTGTATTTCCTGCCTCAACCTGTGTATGTCCACCTGAAACAACAAGCCCAAGCTGTGCACAATCCGCAGAAATCTTTTGCATTATCTCTTTTAGACGTATCTCACGCATATCCTGTGCAAGATTGACGCAGCACTGGATATACTGCGGTCTTCCACCTCTTGCATAAATATTGTTAGATGCTGTATAGACAGGTTCAAAACCGCTGTCTGATGCAATTACAATACCATTTTCAAGGACTGAAGCATCTGCACCAATTGACGGCTTGACAGCAAGGCTGTTCTTTGCAGGTTTTATATTTTTTAATACAGAACGACTGATAACTGAATTTGTTATTTTTCCTGTTTTCATATTCTCCTCCGGACCGCATTTAATATTCTATATCTAACATATTGAAAAAAAAGGCGATTTAATATATCATTTTATTAATAAATTATTTAACGAAATGAAAGCAGTGCAGAGGCAACCATCGGTACAACCATCGCGACTACAAGAAAAATAATTATAACCGCTGTCAATATTTTCTTATTTTTTTTGTTATTAAAATTAATCATATTTCCTCTTTTCCGCACTGTTTTCCATAGATTGGAGATTCAAATGCATTTAATACTGCCCTATTTTATAATAATACTTATCTTAATGCAAATATATTTTAAAAGAAATAACAACAAAACCGCTAGCTCAAATGAAGATTTTTTCAAGCGTGAAAGTGAAGCCAACCAAAGCCGTAAACGCGATATTTCAAATCTTAATTACATAACAATACCTGATAATCTGCCATTTATAAAAACCGACATTGCCGAAATAAGCAATGCCGAACAGAATATTATGAATCTTAAAGATGAAAAAATCCTGAACCTTACCGGCAAGACTAACACCGATTTAAAACTGGAATATGGTGTTGCCAATCTTTCAGAACTTACAATATATGAAAATAATTTCCATACGCTGTGTCGTGAAATTATTAACCTTGCAAAAGCACTAATTGATAACGGATATGAAAAAGAGGCTGTCAGCTTCCTTGAATTCGGAATCCGCAGCCGCTCAGATTTATCTGCCAATTATGTAATGCTTGCAGAAATCTATTCTAAAAACGGCGAAAATGAAAAAATTAATCACCTTAAAAAATATGCAGAAACTCTTAATACTATAACAAAAGATTACATAATCAAAAAAATCGACGCATACCTTTTATAACAGATTATCTGCCATAGCAATTATTTCCCATAATTAGATATAATATTATCAATAAGCTTTGATGCACGGCTCTTCGTCAGTGCATCAATGTCTTCAACCGGCTCAAGCCCATGCTTTTCGGTAAGTGCTATAAGATATTTTCTTTGTGCCGCAGTAATCGGAGAATCCTTCTTTGCTGAATAGTTAAGTTCTATAAGCTCATCAAATCCTGTATCATCAGGTTTAATTTGATGGAGCTTCTCATACAGTTTCATTGCACTCAATGCATCATCATATGCCCTGTGCGAATTTCCTGCATCAATCCCAAAATATCCACACAGATATTCAAGTGTTTTATGCGGTACTTCGGGAAGAAGCCTTCTTGACAGCTTCAACGTATCAATTCCACTCTTTTTAAAATCAAGTCCCGAATTAACAGCCGCCTTTTTAATAAAACTGTAATCAAATATTACATTATGTCCAAGGATTGGCATATCTTTTGTAAAATCAACTATGTCACTTATTATCTCTGTTATCGCCGGCTTTCCTTCAACCATATCATCTGTAATACCTGTTATCATGGTGATACGTTCGCTGATTCTTATTCCAGGATTAACAAGTGTTGAATAACTGTCAACAATTTCTCCATCGGATATTTTGGCCATTCCTATTTCTATTATCTTATCTTCTGCCGGATTAAGACCTGTCGTCTCAATATCAAGGGCAACAAATGTATTAATCATTGTATATTCCATTTCCAAATATATTACCAAGTATTGCAAGATATACTATATCCATCTCGCTCCACTTGCTCATCTGCCTGTTTCTGTTAAATGAAACAATAACATCGTTTTCATCACTGACATTAACTATAATCTGGACAGCCTGGTTAATTCCCATATTAATAAATGCCTTAACCGTATTTTTTGCTCGTCTTTCAAAAAAATTGATATTATCAATAACTTCAATACCATCTTCCGTAAAATCAGCTATATATGCCTTATCGTTAAGATAATCATTATCTTCAGCAATATCTTTGTTACCTATTATAATCTTTCTCTCCCAGGCTTCTCCTGTATGGTGATAAATAAATATGCTGTCTAATGCAAAAGCTCTCTTTATTTTATCAGCTGACTCCATAATGCAGTCTTTTCCATTTTTTCTATAAGCATTAACTATATCATTAACAACCCCGATTTTTTTGTACTTGTAGAACATGTATGCCTCTGAATTAGGCATTCCTTTGCCCTTCACATAATCCTCATGCAAATCCGGGAGATATATTATATATCTGTCCCTGCCTTTCTCTTTTGCAAGATAAAGCATCTTATCTGCTATATTAAAAAGTTCTTCATATGTCTGTCCGTCACATGGATATGTAGATGAACCGATAGAACATGTGACATGCGGCTTATCAGGCTGGTTATTATACATAAATGAGACGTTATTGCGGATTGTACGAAGCACATTTCTTATCTCATCATTGCTCTTGAGCCCTTCAACAACGATAAACATCTCATCTCCGCCAATTCTTCCGGCTACACCCTTTCCTTCAACAGACTCTTTAATAACATCTGCAACATTGCATATTACCTCATCTCCAAACATATGACCAAACTCATCATTAATCGTCTTAAAATTATCGATATCTATAATTGCAATTGTAACAGGACATCCGGGTTTTGACTCAATCAGCCTCTTTGTATATTCCGTAATCGCACGCTTATTAAGAATATCCGTTCCTACATCAAGTGCATCTGAATTAAGATATACATGCTCTTCATCATTGACAGGGCTTATCTTTGACATTGTGGCAATTACATGCTTTTTGCCATTAAAATCTATGATAGTCTTACCTTTGACAAGACACCATTCCATTCCCTGTGAATTCTCAAATATCTTCATCTTAAACTCACGTTCAAATATCTCTGTTCCATTGGCAAAATCATCACAAAAAGAATCAAATATATTGCGTGTAACACCATATACATTGCCATTGGCAAGCATTGTTCTACGCCAATCAGCTAAAGTTCCCCGGTAAAAATCTACCTGCTGGTGGCTCTCCATCATAAAAATTCTCAATCTGTCAGTCGATACGTCATATGAGAACATAAGATACTCCATAAGACTGAAATATTCCATATATGTGTTATCAGCCTTTGTATCTGTATGTTTAAAAAATACTCTTATATCAAAAATCGATATACTGCATATTCTGCTGTTACAAACATTATCCGCAGGTTCAGCTTCATCTATAATATAAACAAACCATCTGTATCTTCCTGTATTATCTACCATTCTAAGTGCCGTAACAAATCCCGATTCACTCTGGACATTCTTTACAGCTGTCTCAAGCTGGTTTATATCACTTGGATGTATAAGTCGTGCAATTTTAGTATTAACGAGATTGTCTCCTAAAAAATCTTTAAGCTCATCATCTACTGACAAAATATTAAACTGTTCATCTATTATAGCTTTACCTTTAAAAAACACGTTATTATCCATTTTACCACCATTTCAAAAATCATTGTTCATTTATAATAATATAATTAATATTGATATACAAGTACCAATTTTTCTCTATATTAATTTAATAAATCTACATTTTTCCGTTTTATTTTTAATAATTTTAAAAGGTAAAAATTTAATCGCAATATTTTTTTTATATAAAAACAAAGACACCCCACAAGAAATGTCTGAAAACACCATTGTAAGCTGCCATTTTAATAAAAACACAATAAATAATCAGTTAAAAATGCCTAGAGCCGGAATCGAACCAGCGACACGAGGATTTTCAGTCCTCTGCTCTACCGACTGAGCTATCTAGGCTCAAATTTTCTATAAAATTATAACATCAAAAAAGCAGAGTGTCAAGTACCACTCTGCTTTCTGCAATATTCCTCATATAAATCCGGTCTGTATTTTTTTGTTCTTTCAATTGACTTTTCAAGTCTCCATTTTTCAACATTTGCATGGTGTCCTGAAAGAAGAACATCCGGAACTTTTTTCCCTTCAAACACTTCCGGTCTTGTATACTGTGGATATTCAAGAAGCCCATTTTCAAAGCTCTCTGTCTCTGCCGATTCTGAATTATGAAGTACGCCCGGAACGAGTCTTGATACTGTATCTATAACAACCATAGCAGGAAGCTCGCCGCCTGTAAGCACATAATCACCTATCGATACATAATCAGTCACGATTCTTTCCAACGCTCTCTCGTCTATGCCCTCATAATGTCCGCATAAAATAACCAGATCGTCTTCTTTGGCAAAATCCTGTGCCATTTTCTGGTTAAATGTATATCCCTGCGGCGTCATATAGACAACTCTGGGCTTTTTTCCTATCTTTTGTACAAGACTGTCATACGCGGCACACACAGGGGCAGCCTGCATGACAAGCCCTGCCCCTCCACCGTATGGATAATCATCAACCTTCATATGTTTATTATTGGCATAGTCCCTTATGTTTACCGCTTCTACACTAAGACAGCCATTTTTAATTGCCCTGCCGGTAATACTTGTATTAAGCCCGTCTATTATCATATCAGGAAACAGTGTCAATACATGAAAATTCATTACTCTCCTCCAGACGCCTCAGCAATTATTTGAATGCCTTGGCAATGTTATTTAAAAGGAATGGATAATATCCGTTATTAAGATTACATCCGTTACCTGTGCAGTCTCCTTTAAGATATCCGCTCTCATCCTTATATGAATTAGCAATATCAATATATGTCACATTCATTGAGGCTGCTTTACTCTCAAGCTGTGTATTTATCGTATCAAGCACACTCTGTTCTACACTTGAACGTCCTTCAAATGCATAAGTAACCGGAAGCACTGATACTACATAAATCTTTGCAGATGGACACTTTGACTTAACTGATGATACAACCTCGCTTATATTATCACCGATAGCTTCGCCGCTCATTGTTCCATAGTTCGCATCATTTAAACCAAGCATAATTACGACTTTCTTAGGGTTTGCAGATGCTACAGAATCAATATAGTCAGCAGCTTTACGTGTTGTCATATTATCATCTGATACAACCTGTGAATCTGACAGGTATCCATAATAGGACATACCACCTGCAATAAAATCACCAAGCACAACTGTGTCTGCATATGAATCCTTAGCTGTAAAATCTTCCTGACCAGCCGTGCCTTCAACTTTATATACATTACCAGAACTGCCCTGTGCAGCCTGTGTTGTCTGAGGCTGTGTCTGAGCCGGTGCTGCTGTAGTTGCCTGTGTTGTTGTCTCATTCGTGCTATCATTACTTGTAACATCAGCCTGCGTTGTCTGCTTTGTCACTGTTGGTTTAGTATCGTTTTTCTTTTTTCCTGAACAACCTTTAAATATAATTGCAAGAACAATAAGGACAATTACAATTACAACTCCTGTAATAAAATAATTGCGGTATTTGTTCCACATTCTCATTTTTCGGTTAAGTTTAATTTCGCTTTTTGTTTCGTCACCTGTATTCTTAGGCATAACAAAATCGCCCCTTTCTTCATTTTCTGTTATGAATTAAATCTGATTATTCAATTTTTTAAGAACAACTGCTGACTTTGCCCTGAGACCAATATCAAGCCAGCCGCCACTTAACGTATATCCGAGCCTTGCCGTACTGTAACCATTTTCATATGTCACAAATATCTGCTCAACATCGCTGTTATACGGAAGTCCTGCTTCCCACACAGGAACCTTTGTCCTGCGTTCTTCCGGTGAATTATTGATAATAACTATAACCGCATCATCACGGTTAAATCTTGCATATGAAATCAGATTATATTCTGATAAAAGCTGCTTATACGAACCGCTCATTAATACTTCACACGATTTGTGCATCTTAATGACATCACGGTGGAAATCTATAAGCTCTTTATCTTCCCTGCCCCATGGATAAGTTCTTCTGTTGTCAGGGTCAGTCCAGCCACACACTCCGGCTTCATCTCCATAGTATATTGTCGGTGCTCCCGGCCATGTCATCTGTATAACTACAGCCTCCATAAAGACTGCTTTATCTATGTTTTCACCTGCTGCCTCAGGTCCTGCATTTGCAAGCCTTGCAACGCGGTGGTTTGTTCTTGTTAAAAATCTTGAATGATCATGATTTGACAGCTCATTCATTGAAATACTAACAGGCTGTCCACCCATTCTTGACATATTATGATGCATAGCACCAAAAAAATTATCTGCGTTGCCGAGCATATCCTCACGGTACTGGTCACTGTGTTTTTCCATTCCGGTAAGAAACCATGTGACAGGCTCCATAAATGCATCATAATTCATAACCGTGTCCCACTCTCCGCCTGAGAGCCAGTCATATGAATCGCCATAATGCTCCGCCAGAATAACAGCTTGTGGATTGGCATCCTTAACTGACTTTCTGAACTTTTTCCAGAATTCATGGTTATACTCGGGACTATATCCCAAATCTGCCGCCACGTCAAGTCTCCATCCGTCAACATTGTATGGTGCAGACACCCATTTCTTTCCAATGTCCAGAATATACTCTTCAAGTTTCTTTGAACCTTCATAATTAAGCTTAGGAAGTGTATCATGTCCCCACCAGCCATCATATGAACCATTATCAGGCCACTGGTCACTGTAAAACTTAAAAAAGCTGTGATATGGGCTTTCAAAACGCTCATATGCTCCCGACTCATACTGGTCGCGGCTTCTGCTGTAAATATGTTCCCTGTCCAGCCACTTATTAAAAGAACCGCAGTGGTTAAATACGCCATCTATAATAACTTTCATCCCACGCTTGTGAATCTCTTCAACAAGCTGTGCAAAATAAATATTGCTTGCCTCCAGATTGCGTCTGTTTGTAACTCTGTCAATATATCTTGTCGCATGAGTATTGTCATGGTCACCCGGTGCAAGAACTTCTCCTTCATCAGAGACTATCATTGCAATATGTGGATCTATATAATCATAATCCTGTATATCATATTTATGATTAGAAGGAGATACAAACAAAGGATTAAAGTAAATAACATCTACTCCGAGATTTTCAAGATAATCCAGCTTATCCCATACGCCTTGCAGATCTCCACCGTAGAATTCCCTGACACCCATAGGTTCAGGATACTTATACCAATCCTTTACCTCATTGACATGCTCTCCTATATAATTATATTCATCATCAAGTACATTGTTTTGTGGTCTTCCATTAGCAAATCTATCCACAAATATCTGGTACATGACAGCACCCTTAGCCCACGACGGAACCTTGTATCCCGGTATTATACGAAAATTATAATACTGGTTAAGCTCCCTTGATGCACCAATCTGATTGTAATAACAGACTGCACCATGTGCTGTCTCAACTTTAAAATAATAAGACAGAATCTTTTCGCTTACTGTAACCGAAGCCTCGTAATAATCAAACAAATTATCCGAGTCCACACGTTCCATGCGGTATTCCCCATTATCAGTACAAAGATATGCCTTATTAACATTATATTTTCCTGTTCTGAGACGAAGAGCTACGCTGTCGCCCGGGTCACATTCCGGAGGATTTCTGTAATCCTTTGTTGCATCAGAAAATAAAGCCCTCATTTTTAAAACAGGACGTGCATTACACATATAAAGAAGTTTCTTCTCGTTTTTCTCTAAAGTTTCAGTTGACTTAACAAGTCTCATATTCAAACACTCCTTACTGTGAATGGTTCAATATAATTTTATAACGAAACGCCTTATAAAGCAAGTAAAAAGGACAGCCGGGGTAGGCTGTCCTTTTTGGAGAAGGTATTTCACTTATTATGGGGTGTAGCAAAAAATATAATGTATTGGGGGGTTTTTACATTAATTATAGTATCACATTGCCGCCCATAAGTGTTGCTAAACTTTCACGTAATATATTACGTTTTTTTGTGCATTTTATACAATCTGTCTATTCTACACTCTGTACAACTTCATTCTCTTTATTTTCTTCTTCAAAAAGAGCCTCAAATTCTTCTCTTGAAATCTTTTCTTTCTCAAGGAGAAGTGATGCACTCTTATCAAGAATATCCCTGTTCTCAGAGATAATTGTCTTTGCCCGTGAATAGCACTCATCAATTATATTCTTAACTTCCGCATCTATCTGTCCGGCAATATTTTCACCATATGGTCTTGTATGTGCAAGGTCTCTTCCGATAAAGACCTCGTCATTGTCTGTATCATAATTAATAAGTCCAAGTTTTGATGAAAATCCGTACTTTGTAACCATATCTCTTGCCGTCTGTGTTGCCTGTCGTATATCCTGTGAAGCACCTGTTGTAATATCATCAAATACAAGTTCCTCAGCAACACGTCCTCCGAGACTTACAATTATATTCTGAAGCATCTTGCCTCTTGTATTAAACATCTCGTCCTTTTCAGGAAGCGGCATTGTATATCCTGCTGCACCCATTCCTGTTGGAATTATTGATACCGAATGAACAGGTCCGACATCAGGAAGTACATGGAATAATATTGCATGTCCTGACTCATGGTATGCTGTAATCTTTTTCTCTTTTTCTGAAATAATCTTGCTTCTCTTTTCAACACCGATACCAACTTTAACAAATGCATAATTGACATCTTCATTTTTGATAAACTTGCGTCCGTGCTTGGCAGCATTGATTGCCGCCTCATTGAGAAGATTTTCAAGGTCTGCACCTGTAAATCCGGCTGTAGTTCTTGAAAGGCTGTCAAGATCAACATCATCACCAAGAGGCTTCTTTGCCGCATGGACATTAAGAATTGCAAGTCTTCCTGCAACATCAGGTCTTCCAACAACTACTTTTCTGTCAAATCTGCCAGGTCTTAAAATAGCTGGATCAAGAATATCAATTCTGTTTGTGGCTGCCATTACAATGATGCCCTGATTTACACCAAATCCATCCATCTCAACAAGCATCTGGTTAAGTGTCTGCTCACGTTCATCATGGCCGCCGCCCATACCTGTTCCTCGTCTTCTTGCAACAGCATCAATCTCATCTATAAATACAATACAAGGTGCATTCTTTTTAGCTTCTTCAAAAAGGTCTCTTACTCTTGAAGCACCCACGCCGACAAACATTTCTACAAAGTCAGAACCTGATATACTAAAAAACGGTACTCCTGCTTCACCTGCAATTGCCTTTGCAAGAAGTGTTTTACCTGTTCCCGGAGGGCCTGTAAGAATTACACCCTTTGGAATTCTTGCACCGAGCATTGTATATTTCACCGGATTTTTAAGGAAATCTACAATCTCCGCAAGTTCTTCTTTTTCTTCATCAAGACCTGCAACATCATTAAATGTCACATGATTCTGGTCATTGGTCATAAGCTTCGCACGGCTCTTTCCAAAATTCATCATCTTGGCATTGCCTCCGCCTCCACCCTGCCTTGTCATCATTGCAAATAAAAATATTATAACAAACAGACTTATTCCGATAGGAAGCACCGTCGTTATCCACACGCTCTGTCTTGAAACGTCTCTCAGATCATAAGAAATATTTTTCTTTGTGAGCATGCTCTGTATATCATTGACATCAGACACATTGAGCATTTTTTGTTCTTTGCTGCCTGAAAATGATACATATAAAACACCTGTTGGAACTTCTGCATTCTGCTTTATTACAACGCTTGTAACGCTTCCGCTGTCAACGTCTTTAACAAATGCATCATACGTATAATCGCTTGTCTGACTGCCAAAGCGTGACATGAGCAGATACAGAACCGCAATAATCACAACCGCAACGGCATATATTCCGAAGCCGCTGGCCTTTCCCTTGTTATTCATATATTCCTCCTACAAATTTATTACTCCGACATATGGGAGATTTCTATAATTCTGGTCATAATCAAGACCATATCCAACAACGAATTTATCAGGAATATTAAACCCGTTATAATCAACTTTAACATCGACTTCTCTTCTTTCCGGCTTATCAAGAAGAGTACATACCTTTAACGACTTAGGATTTCTTTCCTGAAGCATAGGAACAAGTCGTGAAAGAGTATTGCCCGAATCAATGATATCTTCGACAATAATTACATTATCACCTTCAATAGGCTCATCAAGTTCCTTTTTAACTTTCAGCGTTCCACTTGAAACAGTCTGGCTTCCATAACTTGAAACCTGCATAAAATCAAGGATTACAGGCACTGTAATTCTCTTTGCAAGCTCACATGTAAAAAATACGCTTCCCTTGAGAATACATATTAACTTAACTGATTCTCCATCATAATCTTTGCTTATCTGGGCTGCAAGCTCACGAACTCTCTTCTGTACCTCTTCTTCTGATATCAGAACACTAATATTGTGTTTTTCCATCGCTATTATTCCTCCTGAAAATTTAATGTCATTTCTAAAATATGTTTTGTTGTATCATCAATCAGATACGACTGACAACGCCTGATTCCGGCAGCCCACAAAACTTCCGAATTCTGTGCCACAATAAGCACTTTATCCCTGTTTTGCGGTTCGACTTTTCGGTCTATCAGCTCATTTTTCAATTTTTTTCTACCGCCATCAGATGAAAATATAAAATAATCTCCATTCTGCCTGAAACGAATATGAATCGTATTCTCTATTTTATCATAATCAAAATATTTAGTATAGTCATTCCCACTAAATTTTCCATTAAGATTATTAACCATTTGGAAATTTATACTATTTAAATATACATTTTTTCCGTTCAGATATATATTCTTTCCAACAGGATATTCTTTTTTGACACCACTGTAATCAATCTCATTTTTATTTATTTTAATCAAAAAATCATCTGTAGCTGCATCGCAGCTGTTTTTCCGTTCAAATATAAGTCTGTCATATATTTTTTTCACGCACAAAGACCACGGCATATCATGTACTTTACCAGTATCACCGCACGCTATGCCGTCAACCGCCTCGATATTTACCCGGTATATATTTTTGTGTTTTCCCGAAAGTCTGAATAACACGTTTCTGTATACGCGTTCACGTATGCATATATCAAGCTTTAAAAACTCTTCAAGATGTTCAATTACCGCATCTTCTTTTCCATAAACCACATATTCATCAATTGCCTGGCAAGTCTCTTTTTCTATATGCGACTCTATCTTTGCTGCATCCAAAGATGCTGCACACAGCGATTGTGTCACGTTTGGATTAAAAATATCTTTCATAAGAGGAATGAGAATATTTCTCACTTTATTTCTCGTATAATCATCATCAAGATTTGTCGAATCAGTTATAAAACCCTGTCCTTCTTTTTCAAGAAAATCTTCTATATCCTGTCTTGTAACACAAAGAAGCGGCCGGATTATATCGCCATTAACCGGATTCATTCCAACAAGCCCGGCAAGTCCGGTTCCACGCATAAGATGCATAAGCACAGTCTCCGCCTGGTCGTCCATATGATGTGCAACCGCAATTTTTGCATCAGGATAACACTTTGCTTCTGCTCTGAAAATCCTGTATCTTTCCTGCCTTCCCGCTTCTTCCTCACTCATATTGCCATTTTTTGCAATCATAGGTATATTTACATGATATGATTGAAATGCAAGTCCGTTTGCCTGTGCAAATTCTTTGGCAAATTTCTCGTCACGTTCTGCTTCTTCCCCTCTTATTCCATGATTTACATGAACTGTCACAATATTTATACCCAGTCTGTGGATTTCAATTATTCTTTTTAAAACCATAACAAGACATACGGAATCTGCACCGCCTGAAAGTCCTGCCACAATCGTTTTTGTATTATCAGACATTCCTGTCTTTTTCATATAGTCATATACTTTTTCAATCATATCCAGTCCGTTCTTTTGTCACTATAACAAATATAACTTTATATTATACCAGAAATTATATTATTATTTGTCATAAGTGTCAAACAGTCCGAGTACAAGAACTGTCATATCATCAGATGGCTTTCCGCCATTATATTTTAATGATTTACGCATTATCTCTTCTGCCATTGCATCCGGCTTTTTAACAGATATTGTATTTATAATATCTGCGAATATTTTTTCTTTATCAACATTGGGAATATTATCTAACAACCCGTCACTTACCATAATAACATAGTCACCATTATAAAGCTTTTTATTAACACGCTCATAATCAACCTTTTCAAGCACGCCAAGTGGCAGTGTTGTCGATTTTATAACTTCCACCGATGAATCACGCTTTATAAATGTAGCCGCCGCCCCCATTTTAATACACGACATTATTCCTGTGTTACAGTCAATCACGCTCATGTCCATAGTTACAGGATTGACACTCTTAGAACCGCCTGCAATATACGCCGCATTTATAAGGTCCAATGCAGCATGTTCATCAAATCCTGCATCTATGCAGTTTTCCATAAGTTCAATAACCATGCGGCTCTCTATAAAAGCCCTCTTCCCGCTTCCCATTCCGTCAGCTATCGCCGCGGTTGTTTTTCCACAATCAAGTCTTGAAATAAGAAAATTATCCCCATTAAATTTACTGCATCCTTTGCCACGGCGTGCAACTCCCGTAAGCATGCGGAATCTGCTCTCCTGTATAAATATAAACTGCTCAAATTGTTCATGAATAGTTGTCCTGTCTGAACCCGGAAGATAATAGCCAAGCCCGAATACTTCGGATATGATTGGCAGAATCTTTTTTACCGAAACACATCCCCTGCCGACAGTCCTTGCCTGCATCACAAGCTCAGCCGCCCCATGATGGTTTCTGATTGTCGATAAATTCTTTATTCTCACACCGGAAAGAAAACATTTTCTGAAAAGTTCCTTTGCAATATCTTTAGGGATTTCTTCTGAATACAGGTGCGTTGTCACACATTCATCCAACACATCAGCAACAAGAAGGAGCTGTCTTGATATTCCTGGGTCCGCTGTCTTGAACTCTGCCGCATTTTCATATACTTCCCCTAATCTTCTGAATGTCTTAGCCGTCTCTTCAAGCTTGTTAAAAGAATATGTAGTTACATAATCACGAACACTCTCACTCATAATCATACCTCCCTGTCTGTGATTCTTTGCTTTTGTATATTATAACCATATGTTCTGTCATTTTTTGTCATAATGTAGTGATGACAACAAAAAAAGAGGCTGATACGCTGAAAATATTAAGAGGTTTCCCCCCTCACTGTGCGTATCAGTCTCTTTTATGTATGTATCTGTCAATCATCCGGTTTTATAAGAATCTCATCCGGATAAAGAAGTCCAAACTTATTCTTTGCAACTTCCTCTACAAATTTCTTTGTCTTAACGTACTTTTTATATTCTTCAAGTTCTTTCTGCCGCTGCTGCTGCTCATTTATCTGCTGTGTAAGGGATTCACTCTGTTCCTCGTAAATCCTGTTTTTCTTTTCCAGCGTCCTTTTTCCATTCCACATGGCAACACCAAGCAGAAGTACAAGTATCACGGCTGTTATCATTCCGGCAACACTTGAACGTTTCTGTCTTTTTAGACGCTGCTGTTTTTCCCATCTGGATTCAAACTGCATTTTTTCCTCTTTTCCCCGGATGCTCTACGTCTTTTGACATGAGCATCCAGCTCATGTACTTTTATTTTAATCAATAAGAACAGTTTTTTCAATGGTTTCAAAATAAATATCAATAATCCGGTCATATATTTCACAAATAATTTTCCAAATGCGTACCTGTAAATCAATGCACCAAATATCTGCGATATTACAATAAAGCCCCTGATAATGCCATTATTTCTTTCATAAAGGCAGGTAAAAACACGTATGCTTACATAAAACCAGAACAGTATATCCTCAACCGCCATTGTATACACATGTTTATGCTTAAACACCCGCCGGAATACACGAATACAGTCATATATAAACGCAAACATCATTCCCATAAATAATGCTGCAAAAAATGTACTTTGTTCCCAGATAATAAGACTGCTCACTTTACCCAATCAGCTTTTTGCCACCCGGCAGGCATGTCTAACGCATAAGCCTGCTAAAGAATGACTCTCCCTTCTTGCCAAAGCTGGAAACTTCCGAATATTCCAATGACTGTATGCTGCCATCTATGTCAAGTTCACCCTTCTCTACAGACAGCCTGTTCACATGAAGATTGTCACCTTTTACAGTTACAACACCGTAATCTGTCTCAAGCAGAATCTTATTTAAATCGAATGAGATAACATCACTTATTCCCGTCATCTCAAGACGTTTACGGTCTTCCATGTTAAGTCTGTGCGAACGCCTCTGTTTTATTTTTTCTTCCATAATACCCGCCTCCCATACATAAAAAATTGTATCTTGTTTAATGTATGTCTTAACAGGCGTTTATATTCGGAAATAATAATGACTTTTAAATATATTCAAACATGTCCGCCGCTTCTTCTTTTTTCACTGTATCTTTTACATCAAGAACACGGACTTTTACACTTCTGTTACCAAATTCAATCTCTATAACATCACCTTCCTTTACATCAACTGATGCCTTGGCAACTTTCCCATTTATTGTAACCCTTCCTGCATCGCATGCATCATTGGCAACTGTCCTTCTTTTGATAAGTCTTGATACTTTTAAATATTTATCTAATCTCATAACCTGTCTCCTTATATTATAACCTGTATCAGTATTTCTGACCTGTATCAGCCTTTTATACACATAAACTATGAGAAACACGCTCTGCGAGTTTCTCAAGTTATCGCGGCAGTCGCCAAGGTCTCGTGCAAGCACGGACTTTGGCTCGTTACACGCGTAAATCTGAAAACAGGAAGCCCACCAGTCTTTCGACACGATGCACTTCCTGTTCAAAAATTACATTTTCACAAATCCTAAATTTAATTATGCATTAACTGCATCTTTTAAAGCCTTACCAGCCTTGAACTTAGGAGCCTTGCAGGCAGCAATCTTAATCTCTGCACCAGTCTGTGGGTTCTTGCCTGTTCTTGCAGCTCTCTCTGATACTTCAAATGTACCAAAGCCAACTAACTGAACTTTTTCACCCTTCTTTAATTCTTCTGCAACAACATCGATAAGAGCCTTTAAAGCCTTCTCGCTGTCCTTCTTTGTTAATTCTGTCTTTTCTGAAATTGCTGCTACTAACTCTGTTTTATTCATTGTAAATCTCTCCTCAACAGGTATATTTTATTGGTCTACCCAATAAAATCATTTATAAACTCTTTTAATCCATTTGTCAATATAAGCCATTTATTTTAGTCATTTTCACAGTTTTCAAGCGGTTTTGAGGCTTTTTAGCCACCAATTCTTGTTAAAAATGCCAATCTTTACTTATATCATTACTCCGGACCTATGTTTGCTCTTCTCAATCTTTTCATTCAGTTTTCTGCATGGTATAGCAAATAAAAGCCCAATCAGAAGCGATATTATCACATAAACACAAAGATATCCAAGATATTTCCAGTAATTAAGCTGGTATGAACCACCTACACATTCTCTCATTGCATTCATCGCGTGAGTAAATGGAAGGAATTCGTATATTTTCTGGTAAACCTTTGGAAGCACCTCTATCGGGAATGTACCACCGGCTCCTGCTACCTGAATAACCATTATAACTACAGCCAGTGCCTCACCGACATTGCCCATTGCAACTGTGAGCGAATACATAAATATTGTAAATACAAAGCTTGTAACCGATGCAGCAAACCAGAATTTAAACGGGCTTACGCACTGGATCCCTATATAATACAAATCGCCAAGCGTAACAAGAAGTGCCTGTGCCTGCCCTATAAGGAAAAATGTTATATATCTTCCGAAATAAGCCTGATATGGCTTAACATCAGGATGCTCTTTCTGTGGTTTTACTCCCACATGTATAATTGCAACAAGAATAAGTCCGCCCACCCATATTGCAAGAACTGTGTAAAACGGAGACATCGCAGAACCATATGTCGCTATAGGATATATTGCCTCTGTCTCAATCTCGACAGGTGATGCAACAAATGAACCGAAACTGTCCGCATCAAGTCCCAACACTTTCAAAAGCATATCATAGCTTCCGCTATTCTTTATATTATTAAGTTTTTCTATTGTTGAACTTAAATCCGTTTTGAGACTGCCAAGCATCTCTTTCGTATCTTTAAGATTCACACCTGCCGTCGAAATAGATGATGCAAAACTGTCTATATTGCCATCCGCTTTTGAATATATATTGATAACACTATCCATTATCTGTGAAATCTGTCCAAGACCGGCCGCAAGCTGGCTGGAAACACTTGAATCAAGTATATTTCCCTTTGATGCTATCTTCATAAGAGAATCTACTTTCTGCTGCTCAGCGATGATTTTTTTTGACATATCAGGTGAAATCTGTCCCGCTGCATTCATAGCAGACGATGCCGAATCTGTGACACTTATCAATGCCGTAAGTATCGTGTCATATGAATCAAGCTGTGTATTAAGCTGCTGCATTTTTGACAAAAGGATGTCAAGAACTGTCTGGCCTGATGTCATATTTTCCTGATTTGCCGATGTATCAACTCCATCTGCCGCCTTTACAAATGTCTGTGCAATTGTACTTATAAATGTTGAGTTGACCTGCTGCTGAACTGCTGTCTTTGCCTTATCTGTAATCTTTGGTGCAATCGCATTCTTTTTCTGATTTGTATAATAATCTATCTCAGGATGCGTAACACTGTCTGTAAGAAAACTTACCATTTTCTTTGAAAAATCTTCCGGCATTACAAGTGCCGCATAATAATCGCCAGCGTAAACACCGTCTATAGCATCCTTTGTGCTGTCTGTAAATACCCATCCAATTGTAGTATTAGATTCAAGTGCCTCAATAATAGTATCACCCATATTAAATTGCAGACTATCCATAACAATTCCCTTATCATCAGATGCAACCGCTACTTTTATCCTTGAAGTTGACTCTTCTCCATATGGGTCCCAGTTTGAAAGAATATTAAACCATGCATACAATGACGGCAGTATTATAAGTCCCATCACAACTACAACCGCAACTACGTTTTTACTTATTCTTTTCCAGTCTGAAATAAAAACTTTGTATATATTTTTCATAGTCCAATCCTTTCTTTGAGATTTTCAATATCCTGTCCTATTACTTTCGGTCCGATAATTGCCTCTTTCTTTTTGTGTGATGTCACACCAAGTTCTTTCATACGCTCCTGCAGATTATAATCCATATACTCTACTGCAATAAGATATGTACAAAGTGCAAAAAGTGAAATTATCCAGAATACCAGATATACAATCTTTGAACTGTTCATTGTAAACATAAGCATAAGGAATATCAGAGGAATCACAATCATACATATCATGCCGACCCTGATTCTTTTTTTATTCTTCCTGTGTGATTCCGTATAATATTCCAGCATTTTATTAAATATAAGCTGTTCTTCCTCACCCGATTCCTCATATTCATCTATATAAAAATCATTTGTTACTGCATCTTCTTCAGTTTCACCGCCTATTATATATGAATCCACTTGTTTTTCTGACGCTTTTGTTATTTTATTATCCTGTGTTATATCATGTTGTGCTTTATCATCTTTTTCCTGCATGGCACGTTCGACTTCATTTCGTACCGCACTCTGTATAATATTATAAAGCTGACTGTACAATTCTTCGTCTTTAATGTCTTTACTCAAAGTATGCCTCCATATTAATGTCTGTGTTTGCTATATAAATTATGTATACATCCTTACATCATATCTGTATCATGCATACGTTCATGCATATAATGATTAAGCTTCATAAACGGTTTTCTTATAAATAATCCAAGTGCAAGTGAACCGGCGACAAATATAAGAAGTTCTCCTATGTATATCGCATAATCTGCCGAATACATGCCGCTTATTGTCTCTCTCATAGCATTAATCGCATATGGGAACGGGAAGTAAATATATACTTTCTGGAAAAATACAGGAAGAAGTTCTATCGGATATGTTCCGCTTGAACCGGCTATCTGTATTACTACCATTACTACCGCAAGTGCTTTTCCTATATCACCAAATGACACTGTAAGTGTATATATAAGAAGTGTAAATACAAAACTTACGAAGCATGCTGCCAGCATAAACAATCCTTTATGCAGACACTGTATTTTCAAAAGATACAAATCTCCCAAAACCGTTATTACTGCCTGTACCTGACCAAGCACGAAGAATAACAGATATCTTCCAAAGAACAGCTCATGGCTTTTAGCCCCATTTGTCAGTTCATCTTTATCAGGGTGGACTTTGATAAGTGCTGTGAGAAGAAGTCCTCCAACCCACAATGCAAGTGTTGTATAAAATGGTGCAACAGCTGAGCCATAATTGGCTGTTTCATAAACCTGATGTGTTGATACTTTAACAGGTGAAGATAAGAATTCTCCATATGTAACAGGGTCCTGTGACAATGCCTTTGCAAGCATTTCAAATTTTTCATCACCATTAAGGCTGTCAAGCTTCTGCGTAAGGGTTGTTATTTTTTCTGTCATCCCTTTTATGATTATTCCTGTCTGGTCAAGCCCTATGTTCATTCCGTCAACAGTAGTCATAAGGCTTCCCATCATTGCAGATAAGCCGCTCATCTGCTGCGACATTTCCGTGAGTGATGTTCCTATTGAACTTATTGTTGTACCTATAACCGCACGCAGCGAATCAACACTCTTCCGGAGTGAATCCTGATATAATTTATCAAGTTCATCAATCTTTGTCTCACACTGTCCAAGAATTATCTTTAAAAGTTCCAATTTTGCATTTGTCATTTCTGCCGAATTGGAAACAAGAACTTTCGCCTGTTCAAGAAGTGCTTTTGTGACATTTTCAAGCTGTGTTATTGAGGCTACTGCTGCATTGATAACTTCATCATCCACAACACCTCCAAGCTGCTGTGAAATCTCCTGAAGCTGTCCTGCAAGCGTGTCATTTTGTGCCATAAGTGCATCAAGCAGATTTTGTGCACTGTTAATTCCTGCTATAATCTCATCGGTACCTGCATTATTCTGTACCGAATCAATCAGTTTATGTATCTGCTCTGACAGTTCCTTTGAAGTCTGTCTTATAAGCGATGACAACTCATCAATCTTCTGTATATACTCATCAGCCGCAGCAGATGTCTGCTCATGTATTTTCTGTGTTGTATCCGAACCATCAAGAAGTGCCTGCTGTACCTGCGGTATCTCATTTTTAACCTGATTAAGCGTACCCTGAAGTGCATTATTACTATTTACAAATGCTGTTATTGTTGTATTGTAACCCGAAAGATTGGAATTTAACTTTTTGAGGCTTTCCGTCACACCTGATAATATGTCTTTATCCTCAGATAAAATCCCATCTGTGCTACCCATTGCTGTCTGGACTACAGTATCAACAAACTGTGTATTAATATTTTCCTGAAGTGTTGATTTTCCGGACTGCGTAATCTTGCTCGCAACTGCATTTTTCTTTTCATTTTCATAATATGTAACTGACGGATGCACAAGTCCATTATCAATAAAATCAAACATATTCTTGCTGAAATCTTCACCAAGAACAATAGCTGCATAATATTTACCGCTCTTAACTCCATCAATTGCCTCATCATATGTTCCAAGTATCTGCCAGCCAAGACCTGTATTCTTTCTTAATGTATCAAGAACCTCTTCGCCCATATTTACATTTTTTCCGTCAGAATTTTTATATCCGGCATCCTGCGATACAACTGCTACTTTAATTGACGACGTATTGGCATACGGATCCCAGTTTGAATATATATTAAACCATGCATAAAGTGATGGAATTATGCACAAACCAACCGCTATAATAAGTGCAAATATATTCCTGGATAAGCCAACTAAATCATGCACAAATATTTTCAATACTCTTTTCATACATTCTCCATTTCAAATATTCTATTCTTTCTTAATAATCTTAATATGTTTCAGATTATACATCACAAAAATTTGTGCCGCAAGACATTGGTCAAAAAAAGCCATGCGGTACGTCGTGTATTCCACAACCGACATACTACACAGCTTCTTCATTTTTTATCTTAAATTTCCGGAAATCTATGATTCCATATGATGTCCAAGAAAATCTGATGCTACCATTACCATCTGTTTTTCCTGCTCACCAAATTGCTTCTTTCCATCTTTTGAAAGCATAATAACTGCACCGAGAACATCTCCATGACAGATTATCGGACTTATAATCTGCGAATTATATTCATTTTCAATTTCATCTGAAATATTGATATAATTTCTTTTATTGTCGTCAGACATGAAATTTTCCCTGTCATGCATAATCTGCTCAAGCTTGTCACTTACCGGCTTTTCTACAAGTTCTTTTTTTACTGTACCGGACATCGCTATTATCTGCTCTCTGTCAGATATACACACAACGTTGCCGGTCGTTCTTGCCAGCGACTCCGAATATTCCTTTGCACATTCCGCAAGTTCACCGAGCGGAGAATATTTTTTGAGAACAATCTCGCCCTCTTTATCCGTAAATATCTCCATAGGATCTGTTTCCCTGATTCTCAATGTCCTTCTTATCTCTTTCGGTATGACAATTCTTCCAAGCTCATCTATACGGCGAACAATCCCTGTTGCTTTCATATAATCCTCCAATCCAATATTTAAACAAGAGTGCATAATCACTCTTTTTTTGCTATATATTAGCTCTGGAGTTAGTATGTGGAAAAAGCCGAAAAATTATTCAATTTCAGCCAACGCATTATTTTGAATATGTGACTTTTTCGCCGTTCTCATCGTAATCAAACAATCCATCATTTTTTTCTTCCAATACTTTTATCAAATGATAAATACATTCGTTGTAAGGTGTCGCAATTCCAAGCTCTTTTCCCATTTTCATCAATGCTCCGGAAAACATGTCTATCTCCGTATGGCGTTTTGCATCCAGATCCTGCAATGTAGAATACCTCGCTGTTGGCGGAACTGCACTTCCATGTGACGATGTAGAATCGGCCTTATCAATATCAATTCCTTTTGCTTTTGCAATTGCTTCCAATTCTGCACGAAGCCCTTTTCTTACAGCATCTATATGAATACTGTCACGGTAACAGCCTACTCCTGCAGATATAACTGCCTGCAAAAGATTATTGCACACGTTAAGTCTGAATTTACTCCACATCTCTTCACGGATATATTCCGTGGCACGATAATGTATACCGCCACTCTCAAAAATTTCACTCACAGCCTTTACTCTGTCACTGTCAAAAGGTGCTTTAAGTTCACCGAAAATAATGCCAATTGTTGTTTCAGGGTCAAAATGATACCCATCATCCTCTTTATGTGATGCAACTTTTATAAGAGAATGTAATATTGGTTTCATGCCTGTTCTTGTAGAAATTATCTCCTCACTGTCAACTCCGTTCATAAGGCTCATCACAGTAGTTGTTCCGGATGTATTTTTACCGGCAATAGTATCAATGCTGTCAAGTGCTCCGTCAAGTGCTCCATATTTTAGAGCCACAATAAGCAGATCAACGCCTTTTGCCTCATCAGGTGTCCATACTTTTGGATGATAAACCTGCCCGTTAATTCCAATTCCGTCACGCTCAAGTCTTTCCTTACGGCTTCCCTCTGCAACAATTCCAAACTCAATATTTTTAACTTCTGAAAGCCCCCATATAATGTATGCACCAACTGCTCCTGCACCAAGAAGTGCCACAGATTTAATCTTCACTTTCAAACCTCCATAGCTGCCATTATACGCTATAATTTTTACTTACATATTCCTTAATTGCCTCGCTGTCCTCAGGCATACGGCATCCGACAATATACTCACCATCATTGTTTGAACATCTGATTACGCAGCCTTCAAGCGGCTTATCACCTATAACTGCAAAATCTTCCACTTCTGCTGTGATGTTTTTATTTTTCATGCTCTCAAATATATTATCATTAACTACAAACGCAAATCCATTTGCACTTATATTAACCATATGTCCATTGTATGAGTCTGCTCTTCCGTCAATTCTTATAACACATTTGTTATCAAATGGCATTCTTGGATATTTTCTTCTGTTATATACCTCAGGATTTGTCTGGATATTAAGCCTGTACTGCCCCTTTTCTGCCGGCTTTGAATTGCGTACCGCAATGTCTTTCCAACAGTATAATACATTTTCAACAACAATCTGGAGTCTGCAAAGCTGAGGCTTTCTAACGTCGTCCTGAACTATCCGGACATCTTTATCAAGCGTTACAAATATATCATTGTTCTTACATTCAACAACTTCACCGGTATATTCTTTTCTTCCGCTTATGTCTGTATTCAAAACAAGCGAAATCTTCATGCCGCTCTTTACATCCTGAACACCCATAAATCCGCCAACACCAAGTTCCTCCATAAGTTCGCCGACAACACTTTCAATATCCAATGCACTTTTAGCACTTAATTCATATTTGCTGAGCATTGTTTTTGTTGTCTGTTCAGCCTCATTAATACTCTGTGTCATAATATGCATAACTTCGCCAACATGATTCATATTTTCAGTAAGCGTTTTATTAGAGGATTCTACTTCTTTGACAGCACTGTCAACAATCCTAATATTTTCACCAAGCGTAGATGCGTCGTTGGTAATATCTGTCACACTCTTATTTACATATGCCATCTTATCAATATTAAGCTGTATTAACTTTACAGTTTCTGTTATTGACTCCATCATCTTCTCTGATGTTTCTTCAAGATGCGAAAGTGCTTCCATAATACTGTTAGATGACTCTTTTGTTCCACTGCTCAGATTTCTTATCTCATCAGCTACAACAGCAAAACCCTTTCCGGCTTCACCTGCTCTTGCTGCCTCAATTGAGGCATTGAGTGCAAGAAGGTTTGTCTGGCTTGAAATGCTTTCAATAGTACCTGTCTCTTCTTTTACACTGTTGAAATCCGCCTTGAAATCTTTAAGTATTTTTTCAACATCTTTTGAGAGAACCGCCATTTTATTGGTTACTTCAACAACTTCTTTTAATTCATTCTCACTTGTACTAGCATGCTCAACAGAAGCCCCGATAAGTGTGACAACTTCATTCATAAGGTCAGCAACATCCTTAACCTGTGTGTCAATAACCTTAGTCATCTCCACTGATGAAATTGTCTTATCATTAAGAATTTCATTATTTGAGGCAAGTGTTTTCATGTCTTTTACAACATTATCCGCACCTTCTTTATTCTCATCCGCAAGTTCTCTTACGACAGTAACACCGTCAACTATGGAATTGCTTGCATCCTTAACCTGTTCAACCGTCTTTACAACTCTTGCAAGATTTGCCTTAATCGAAGCCGTAAGTGCACCATCCGATTCAATAAGATGCTTAATAGAACTGTCAGTACAGAAAAAGCAGCACAGAATCATCGCAAACTGCAATGCACACTCCGCACTTGACACAAAATCCATCATGCCTTTTGCAAAACCGTTATACATATTGCTAGATATAAGAACAAACAAAGTCATCCACATCATAGACTTTATATACTTCGGATCTTTGTAAAGAATCATCATTGAAATCAAAGGCATTACGAACACAAATGTTATCTGACTAAGAGAAGTCCATGTTATAACGGCATAAAACAACAGATATCCTACTCCCAGGAACCACTTATACTTATTGCTGTCATTACCTCTTATAATCAGATATACCGCACCGCTTATATAAAGCAGCCATCCTGTTATTGTAAATGCAAGAAACCTGCTAAGTTCCACATCATCTGACGGAATCTTCACACCATAATAAACTGTTATAATCACTAATAAAATAAGCCATGTCAATCTGGCTCTCTTGTTTGCTTTAGCCCTGAAAAAGGACTCGTCGTACTCCTGCATACATTATCCTCCTGTTTCTCCGGTAAAATACCCCGTTTATTTAATTTCCATGTACAATAAAATTAAAAAACTCCAATATTCTCTCACACAAATATACTCAGTATATTAACACATATATTGGATTATGTAAAACAAAAGCACTCTTTTTGCAAGATGTTTTTCAAAAGTCATTTTTGAATTCATAAATCATTCAAGAATTTTTCCATCTGTTGAAATAGTCACAACCTGCCATGGAATAAATTTTCCACTGTTTTTTAAAGCCATTTTTGCTGCATATTCAAGTCCGCCACAGCATGGAACTTCCATTCTCACAACTGTCACACTTGCAATATTGTTATTTGCAATAATCTCTGTCAGTTTTTCACTATAATCAACTGCATCAAGCTTAGGACAGCCTATAAGAGTAATCCTTCCACTCATAAAATCGCTGTGCATATTAGCATAAGCATAAGCCGTGCAATCAGCTGCAATCAGAAGATTTGCATTATTAAAATATGGTGCACGAACAGGAACGAGCTTTATCTGACAAGGCCACTGTCCAAGCTGCGACTGTGATATGCCTGAACTACAACATGCATTTTCACAGTTATCAGATACTTCTTTCTGCTCTTTTTCTTTTTGTGCTTTATTGGCAATAACTGCCTGCTCATCATATGCAGCCGCTTCTCTTTGCACAAATGTTATAGCTCCTGTCGGACATTCAGGCAGACAATCTCCTAGTCCGTCACAGTAATCATCCCGTAAAAGTTTTGCCTTGCCATCGACAAGACCTATCGCACCTTCATGACATGCATTGACACATGCACCACATCCGTTACATTTATCTTCATCAATATGAATAATTTTTCTAATCATGATATATTTCCTTCTTTCTTGTTTTTGTGAATTAAGCATACTATAATGGCTATAATAATTACGTTGTTATAACCACATTTGAAAAATAAAAGGAGTTTTTATGCAAATACCATCATTGCCTCTGTTTGCAAATATCAATGAAAACGAATGGAATTATCTTAGAGAACATAATATGTTAAAATTATCATCATATGCAAAAAATGACATAATTTTTCATATGGATGAACTTATAGATGAAATAGGAATAGTTATCTCAGGAATTGTAACAATTGAGAGTATTGACCTGTGGGGAAATAAATCCATTCTCAGCAATATTGCTTGTGGTCACGTTTTTGCAGAAACTTACTGCTTCTGTCGTGAACCACTTCAGGTCGAAGTTATCTCTGCCAGCAATACCGAGATTCTTTTCCTTAATATCAGCAGACTGTTTACGCAATCAGATAACAACAACATTGCAAAAACACTCTCACAAAAAATCACAGGTAATATGCTCACCATTTCCATGCACAAAAACCTTATTTTATCAAACCGCATTTTTTGTACATCTCCCAAAACAGTCAGAAGCCGCCTGCTCATTTTTTTATCAAATGAATCAAGAAGAGCCGGCAGCTCTGATTTTACAATACACTATGACCGCCAACAGCTCGCCGATTATCTTAATGTTGACCGCACTGCACTCTCCAAAGAACTTAGTAAAATGCGTGACGATGGTCTGATTTCATTTAAGAAAAATCAATTTTCAATAAAATCGCCGCTTCATGAACAGCCTTTATTCCATTAACACTTTACCAATATATAATGATATACCGGGCTCAAATCTTGTTCCCTCCATGTACTTTATATCACTAATAATCTTTTCCGGTGTTTCACCCCTCATAACATGCCTGTCTGCATAATCTGCCACCGACAGGATTCTTGCAAGCACCGGTATTTCATTACCTTTAAGTCCTTCCACAAAGCCGGTTCCATCAAAATATTCACGGTGATACTTTACCGCCTGTGCAACATTAATTGTATCTTCAACCTGAAGCGTACTTAAAATCTCATATCCTTTTGTAACATATGTCTGATATACTGTATATTCATCATCCGTAAGGCTGTCTTTACGTATCAGTCTGTCCGGTATTCCCACCATGCCTATCTCATGCAGCAAGCCTGCACTATATGCATATTCGCACATCTTTTCATCAAGCTTCTTCATCTGTGCAATCTGCCTGCAATACCCGGCAACCCTCACACAATGTTCCTTTTCTCCCGAAATCTTTGCATCAAGAGCATTAGTCATAGTATCCATAATTCTCATAGACATTGCATGAAGATGTTTATTTTCTTCTTCTATACGGATTTGCAGAATCTGCTTTCTTCTTCTTTTATCAACCCAGTACTTCTGAATAGCATACATAAGACAATATGAAATCAATATAATACACACATAAATATATGGAAACCTCAATGTAACATTATCACCATATATATGTCTTACTGACATCTTCCCATATGTCCTTGAACATATAAGAATGATTACCGAACATATTATATTGATAAAAAAACTATTACGTATTCCAAGTATAAATACCGCCACCGATGAAAAAAACAGTGGAAAAAATACGCTGAAATATCCGATACACGCATGGTAATATACAAAGAATACCGGGATTGCAATTATAATAAAAGCAGCAACATCAACCCATGTCCGGTAATTCTTACGTGAGACTGCAATATTTAATAAAAGCATTAAAATAATAGAAAATAATGCCATAATATAATCCGTGTCCACTCCATATATCAGCCCATTAGGAATACTTACAATCCATATAAAACAGAATACTATCTTCATCCATAATGCAAGATGTTCATCCTCATACCGGCACATTAATATATCAATAAAACCTGTACGTGTGTCTGTAAATTTTGCTTTGGTATCTCCCATATATTACAATATTATCCTGCCTTCCTTTATCAATTCGACAACAACCTGTGCAACATCTGCATCAAACTGTGTACCTGCCCCTTTTTCAAACTCACTGATTATATAATCTTTATCGCAATGTCTTCTGTAACATCTGTTGGAACTCATAGCATCTAATGAATCCGCAGCACTGATTATCCTTACAATATCCGGAATCTTATCACCTTTAATTCCATACGGATATCCTTTTCCATCAAATCTCTCATGATGATAAGCTGCTCCCATATCAGCCTGTGGAAGAAATTCAAGTCCTGCCAAAATCTCTTTACCCCATATCGTATGCTTCTTCATAAGCTCGTACTCTCCATCTGTCAACCTTGAAGGCTTGTTAAGCACTGCATCAGGAACCGCTATCTTTCCTATATCATGAAGAAGAGCACTCCTGTATATAATATCAATCTCTTCT
Source organism: Lachnospira hominis (ex Liu et al. 2021) (assembly GCF_014287955.1). Taxonomy (GTDB): domain Bacteria; phylum Bacillota; class Clostridia; order Lachnospirales; family Lachnospiraceae; genus Lachnospira; species Lachnospira hominis. The sequence goes on from NZ_JACOPD010000001.1 coordinate 470,402, forward strand.
TTTGTATAAGTCCTGCTCTTCATATTTTGTGCAATAAGTTCCGAATACTGTGCCACCCTCTTTGAATGCTGCTGTGTATACCCATCCTTTTCATCAAGCATACGGCTGATTGCCGTAACAGAATTAATCATCAGGACTTTCGTTCCCGCTACAGCTGACTGAACTTCTTTTTCAAGCTCATGCTCGTCATCAGCCTGTCTCATCTGATAATTCTTGTAGAATATATCCACGGTAATTACAACCAGACAGAATCCCCAGTAAAAAACAGGATAGAAAAAACGGTAATCCCTGCCATATTCATAATTAAATATATTGCCAAGCGGCGTCCAGAACGAAATTGTAATATATAGTCCATATATAACACACACAGGAACACCAAACTTCATTCCCAGTAAAATAAGTGTAATAACAGGAAGCAAAAGATACCATAATAAAGAAAATCCATCATTGGCTCCCATGAATATAATTGGCACAGCAAGAACCAGCAGAATAACTGCCGCAATCCTGCATACTCTGTATACATTCTTAAAATAATCTAATGCCCATACTGCCACCAGCGACACAGCTGCCACAAAAAATGTAGCTGCACCTATAATATACTTGCCGAGTCTTATATTCTCGACATCAATAAGAATCATGACAATTGCAAATACTGCCATAATCTTCTGAAGTGTTGCCGTATCAACCTTTACGGACTTCTCATAGGCATATACTCGTTTTACTGTATCAAACGCTTCTGATAGTAATTTCATTAAACTTCACCCTGTCATCTTGTAAGTTAAAATTGTAATTCAATTCTATAGGTATTATATCATATGTATATTTTAATGTAAACAATTTATTTGCAGCATATAGTTCGACATTTTTCAACATTTTATACAAATTTGTTGAAAATAATAGTTAGAACCCTTATAATTATAGTGCATATGATTTATGAATTTATTTTATCTAATAGGAGTATTTTATATGGATTATGATGAAAAATTATTTAAAGCCAAGGCCAATATAAAAGCCCGGAGAATATGGCTTGTATTCGCCCTTCTTCTCACTGCGAACTATGGTTCCGATGTATCTTCCGGTCTTTATCCGGTAAATAATTATATTATTTTTGTTATTTTGTGCTGGATACCTTTCTTTATTGGCGAAATTCTTCTTCGCATAAAAGGTAAAGATACAGATATATATAAGTATAATCTGGTAATCGGATATGGCATTTTTTATACATTTTTATTATGTACTACTGAATCACCAATCGCTTTTACTTACATACTTCCTGTTACAAGCCTTCTTGTTTTATACAAGCAGCGTAAATTCATGGTTTACTGTGGAATAGCCAATACTGCCAGCATAATATTCAGTGCATTCTACAGAGCCATGTTACTTGGATGCACAAGTGCTTCAGATATGAAAAACTACCAGCTTCAGGTATCATGTATCGTTTTGTGCTATATATGTTATGTAATGTCAATCAAACATCTCAACGAATCGGATGGTGCATTGACAGACAGCATTAAGGCTGATTTACAGCGTGTTGTAACAACTGTAGAAAAAGTAAAAACAGCAAGCAATACTATCATGGACGGCATCACTGTTGTACGTGAACTTGCTTCAGAAAACAAACATGGTTCAGATCTCGTACTTGATGGTCTCAACGAACTTACCGACAACAACAAACAGCTCCAGAACCACGCCTCGTCTTCACTTGATATGACTACTGACATTAATTCCCAGGTTGAAAATGTTGCGGGACTCATCAATGAGATGGTATCTCTTACAGCTGAATCAGGTTCCCATGCCCAGACAAGTTCAACCGACCTTGAGAGTCTTGTAAAGACATCAAAAACAATGTCAGAATTATCAAACGATGTTGAAAATATTCTCACTGAATTTAAGAATGAATTTGAGACCGTTAAAGAAGAAACAAGCACTATTGATAATATTTCAAGCCAGACCAACCTTCTTGCTCTCAACGCTTCAATAGAAGCCGCAAGAGCAGGTGAAGCCGGCAAAGGATTTGCCGTCGTCGCTGAACAGATTCGTACTCTCAGTACAGAAACCAAGTCATCTTCAGGGCAGATACAGGACGCACTTACACGTCTCTCAGAAATATCTGACAAGATGATGACCTCAATAGAACAGACAATCAAACTTATACAGGTTACTCTTGAAAAAGTTACTCTTACCGGTCAGAATGTTAATAAAATTAACGAAGATTCCGGCAAACTCGGTGAACATATCTCTGTAATCAATACAGCTATGAAAGAAGTTGAATCTTCAAATCATCAGCTTGTCGATAACATGGAAAAAGTATATAACATTGTCGATACAATGACAGGCTTCATCAATGAATCTGATGAAACAAGCAAGCGAATGGTAAGTAAATACGAAGAAAGTGCTTCAAATATCGATAACATTGAAGAAATAATCCAGGGTCTTATGTGTGAACTTGGCATCGGCGGTTTCATGGGAATTGACGACATCAAGCCCGGCATGAAACTGAGCCTATTTATTGATTCCGAAAATGGTAACATTAATGAATATCACGGTGAACTCCTTGAACAGAACAGTAACAGCATAAAGGTACGCCTTGATAATTCAATTAATGTAGCAAAAAATACACCTTGTAAAGTACAGGTAACTGTTGGTAACGTTCTTTACTGCTGGGATAAAGCTGCAATTAATCCTACATCAGGATTAACTGCCGGCAGCAGTTCAACTAATACATTAACAATAACGATAACTACACGTCCTAGTATTGTAAACAGACGTAAATATCCTCGTCTTGATATATCTAACAGATGTACTATTACAGTTAAAAAGACTGGTACGACTTACTCCGGAAAGCTTGACAACATCAGTGCTAACGGATTTGCTTTCCTTGCTGATAATTCATTCTTTGCAGACAGCAAGGGCTCTGAAATCTCTGTGCAGATTGAAAACTTCGACCTTCCTGACAACTCCGTTCTTGAAGGTAAAATCATTCGTTCATCAGACAATGACGGCATGTATATCGTAGGCTGCCAGATGCCTGCTGACAATCTGGCAATTAAAGATTACGTTGAAAAACATTTAAAATAAAATCTTGTTTAAAAAGAACAAATCCTGCTCTTACAGGCAGTGATTTGTTCTTTTTTTGTAAAAACTATTACACTTGTTATTTTTCTAACAATTTTATTTCATTTTTATTATTATGAGAAAATTTTTCACTTCTTTTATAAAATTTTATTCAATTATATTTGACAAGTTAAATATTTATTTATAAAATCAAATTATGCGGGATTTTCACAGTGCGTAGCAGCCCCACATTATTAAATTTAGATTGGAGAAGAATATGGGAATATTTACAGGTAAAACAGCCATCATTACAGGTGGCGGAAAAGCAAAATCAATCGGATATGGCATCGCTACAGCATATGCCAAAGAAGGTGCAAATCTTGTTCTTACAGGACGTAACGAACAAAAACTTATCGACCTGCAGGAAGAGCTTAAAAGCTGTTCCTGCAGGTCGTTTCGGTGATCCTGAACAGGACATCGGACGCGTATGCGTACATCTTGGTTCACCTGATTTCAAATATATGTCAGGCGAAACTATCACGCTTGAAGGCGGACTCGGTCAGAGACCTTAATAACAGTAACAATAACCGTAATTAATCATAATAATAACCGGTTAAATCGAAAAACACCGTACCACATACTTGTGATACGGTGTTTTTCACATTTCAAATAATTACAAAATACATTTTTGTATTATTTTACTTATCTTCTTTTTTCTTCTTTGAAGAAACTGCAACATATACGATACCTGCAACGGCAATTACCATAACGATAATTAAAGGAACAAGAACTTTCATTACTCTGTCACCTGTATCAGGTGTTGTAATTGATGTGTCACTTCCTGCCGGTATATCTGTTCCGTTATCAGCAGCATTTGTATATTTAAGGAAGTTGCCTAAGTTGATTGAACCATCTTCATTTCTCTGAACTGCTTCAATTCCACCAAGGAGATAATCCTTGAATTCAGCAAGACTTACAAAGTTAGCTGCTGTAAGTTCAACACCATCAGCATTAACAGATTTACCTGTTTCTTTGTCATATAAGAAATTGCTTGATGATTTAATCATATTCATAATATCAGCTTCTGCATCTTTTTCTGTTGATGTAAGAGCTGCAAGTGTTTCCTCATTTTCCCATGAGTTATCTGCAAATGACTTGAAGTTTTCAACTACAAACTGTGCAGTTGCACCTGTATATGTGTGAAGTTCAAGGTTTGAACCTCCGTTGTTGTAACCTGTACAGTTAATGTACTCGCCCATTGGGTCACTGTTGTTTGTGAAACCGTTAGCTGCATTACCAAATGAGTAGCTGTTGTAAATCTTATGATTTACGGCGATACCGCTGCCGCCCATCTTGAAGCCGTTACCGTCACCCTTTGTCTTAACGAGCTTGCCATCTTCAATTACATAACCATTAGCATAACATACTGAATCATAGATTTCTACTTCACCGATTGCACCAGTACCGCTCTTTGAGAATAAATCCCAACCATCATCTGCGTTATATGCAGCTACGCAGTACTTAAATACGTTACCAACACCACATGTAAGCTTTGCAGCAAATCCATCGGCATTATTGTCTGACTTATCTCTGTTGTTGTAAGCATTACAGCTTATAATCTGGTTGTATGAAGGCCAGTCTTTCTGTTCTGTAGCACCATCAGTTCTTGAAATTGAAAGACCTGAATTAGTATGTCCTGCAAAATCACAGTTCTTTAATATATTATGATTACCACCGACTCTTACGCCGCCGCCGTTAAGGAATTTAATTCCCTCAACATACCAGTAATCACCAGAAACATCAAATGTATTTCCTGTAGCTTTACCATCATTACCTGCAAAATCAAATACTACATCTTCTGTATTATCAGGGTCAGCCACAAGCATCTTCATATCTTTAGATGTACCATTGTTATATTTCTTAATAGCTACAGATGATGAAAGGTTATATGTGCCACCCTTTACATATATAGCCTGACCTGCCTGACAGAATGTAAGAGCTGTCTGAATATCAAGTGGATTCTCGACTGTACCATTACCTGACTTGCTGCCGTCAGCAGAGACATAAAGCGGTGTTTCTACTGCTGCATATATTTTTCTTACTACTGTATTGTTCTGTGTAATAGTATCCTTAGGATTAATATTCTGGGTTGCATCAGGCTCAAACTGAATCTGGAACTTGTTATTGCCTACTGTAAGTTTTGTAGGATATGAATATGTACCAGCTTCAACTACCTGCTGGCTTGCAAGTGTCTTTCCATCCTGCTTTACAGTAAGAAGACCCTTTGTATTAACTGTCACTTTGTATTCATAATCTTCATCTGCTGTCTCTCTTAATGAAGCCTGTGTTACAGTAGGTTTTGTTGCATTTACAGGTGCAAATGTCTGTGGTGCATCAGCCTCTCTTGATGTAATCTTAACATCAATATCATTTGAATTTACTTCAATCTTAGCTCCACGGGATGCCATAAAACCTAAGTACATCTTATTGCCTTCAATCTTTTCAAATGTGTCAGCAGGAAGATACCATGTCTTACTTCCGTCAATTTTGTTTACTGCATTTCCGGCTTCATCTAACATTGTAGCATATACGCCTGTATTATCTTTTTTAAGTGTAAGTGTAAATGTCTTAGGAGCAGCTTCTGTTACTTTCTCAGATTTACCCTTATTTACAAGTGTATAATTTACTTTTCCGCTTGCATCGTCTGCTGAAGCAACGCCGTATCTTCCGAATACATTAAACGCACCATAATATCCGCCGACCGACATTGCATTAGAACAGTAAATTGATGAATCTCCGTCAGGTCCGATAGAATCTCTTACCATAATACCGAAACCTTCCTGATTATCAGCTGATTTCTTTGTTATAAAGTAATCAACTTTTATCTTTGCTGTAATTTCAAAATTATCTTTTGTAGGGTCAAGTACTGTATAATAATATGATATACCATCCTGTCCATCATCGGTACACTTACCTACGCCCTCTTTAGCTTCTACAGTAATTGTCTTTGAACCATCTTCATTGTCCGTTACAGTTGCTTTTTCTGCATTTGCTGTAGACTGTCCGAATGTTACTGCATTCCACTCAAGGTCATTATATTTGTAATCAATCTTATCTCTTACAGCTGCTGTAAATTCTGTAGAAAGTGCTTTGCCATCAACTTCAGCACTTACAACAATCTTATATTCGCCTGCTTCGTCTTTGTTAAATGCTGATGAATCTACCTTAGGTGATTCAACTTTAACTTTTTCTTCGCTGTCATATACAGCGTATACCTGAAGACCGTCAGCTGAGAAATCCTCACCCTTTAAATATGTTGTCTTATCAGGAATCTTTGTAACTTCAAGTGACTGAACTGTTCTCTCTATAACTTCAAGAGTATACTCGGCTGTCTTTCCACCATATGTAACTACATATGTATACTTACCTGTCTTTGTTGTATCAAGAGCATCACCCTTTGCCTCAACAGCAAATCCTGCTGACAATACTTTTGATGAACCGTCAGAATATTCTGCTGTTACCAAAACACCGTCTCTGTAAGCATCTACATCATAAACAACATCTTTATAAAATGTTGTTCTGTTTGGACCAGCAAGTTCAATCTTAGTAACCTTTGCATCAGAAACATTTACATCAAATTTATATTCTTTTGTAACATCTCCGTGTGTATGTGCGATTGTTACCTGTGTCTTGCCTGCCTTAGAAAAATTATAAGAAACAGTTGTATCTGCATCACCTGCGGCAATCAGATCCTGTAATTTCTTAGTCACACCACTGTTATATACAACATTTCCTTCAAGACCTGTAAGGTCAATACTCTCATCTAAGAGATAATCTGTCTTGATTGGATTGTAATCAACTTTAATATCTGTAACTACTTCTTTTATTACTTTTACAGGAATTTCAATCTTTGTACCAAAGTAATCAAGCACAATCTTACCGCTATCTGTTATCTCTGAAAAATCAGGTACTTCTATACGGCAGTCTTTTGCTGTGATTGTCTTTTCAACACCACCGAGTGTTACATTTGCCGAAAATCCTGCAAGGTCAATATCATTGTATGTATTTCCCTGGATATACTCCTGTTTTGAAGGCTTAGTAACATCTTTTACAACTACATCTGAATTAGTATCTGTAACTGTAAGTGTTGTATCCTTAAATGTTGCCTTAGCCAATCTTGATGTAAATACACCAACATACATTGCGTCGCCTGTGAATATCTCAGAAGCTTTTCCTTCTTTGTATACAACTCCATCCTTTGAAAGGATTAAGCTGTCACCGATTTTCTGGATTGCAAGGTCATATGTCTTGCCGGTTTCAACTGTAGGCTGTGTTTCTGTAGCCTTACCAAATGCACTAAATGTATCATTTGCTATACGATAACTTGCTGCAAATACATCTGTCTTAGTAACTTCACCTATAAAAGCACTGTTTAATGGGTCAACATCTTTTGAATTTTCATGCTCGCCAACAGCTGCTCTTGCCATAAGACCCATAGCCTGCTGATTTGTAACAGCAAATGAATCTACTGTCATCTTTGTTGTGATAGTAAAATCTTTGCCATTTTCAATTTTGTAATAAAGGAAATCAATTCCTTCATTCTTAGATGCTATCTTACCCTTTTTTCCTGATGATTCAAGTGTAACACTGCCATCTGAATTCTCTTTAATTGTATTATTTGCAACGGCTGTACTGTTACCAAAAACGGACCATGTCCAGCCCTTCCATGTTCCGTCAGCCACTTCTTTGCCGCCTTCAAAAGCTGTTGCGGCGTTTGCTTTCTGAATGAGCATGCTTGTAGGCATAACAGAAAGCACCATGAGTGCTGCAAGAACTAAAGACAATACTTTCTTGCCTTTTTTGAACTTCATAACTCTTTCCTCCTTTTTTATACATTCCCCAAAAAAATGCAATAACGCACTCAATTGTACATGATGCACAACTTTCATGCGTATGACTATTATTTCAAGAAATATTGTGCATAGATTGTACTATATAATCTGATATCAGACCACTCATTTTTTTATTCCAAACCTCTAAAGTACAGTTTTTTTATCCTTTTACAAAAATCTTTTGCAAATTATCTATTTCTTTTTGTTATTTCTATATTAAAAATGCTTCCCGAACACAACAAAAAATGATGCACACGCTTTACCCCTAAGCATGTGCATCATTTTTAATTTTCACGTTCTAAACAAACCCACAATACGTATTTTCAATTTCAAGAATTTAACTTCTCTTTCTTGAACGAGCCTGTGCAAATAATACATACGCTGCACCAAGCATTGCTGCTACCATTAATGACATCATCATTACAACTGCCATCATACCCATATCACCTGTATTTGGTGATGAACCTTCTGCAGCTGGTTTTTCTGCTTCAGGTGCTGCTGGCTGATTATTATCTGTGTTGCCAGGTGTTGGTTCTGGGTCTGGTGTTGAAGGTGTAAGCTTATCAATAACAGCCTCTTCCATTACATGTCCGCAGACTGTACATTCTTTGTGCTTGCTTCCTGCTTCTTCTTCTGTTGCTTCCTTGTCTACTATCCACTCACCTGCTGTATGTAATGCCTTAATATCAATTTTTGCAGCGTCTTCTGCTGTAAGAATTGTAACGCCTTCTGCTCTTGCTGATGTATCAACTGCTGTTCCATCAGGTGTATGTGTATTATATTCATAATAATGAGCATCTTTTACTTTTGCATTCATATCTTTGTAAGCAACAGGATCAATCATATTTGCAGACTCAACTTCTGTGTTAAGCCATGTAACTGTTCCTGCTCCCCATGCACGTGCAAGAATATTCTTTGACGTAGCTTTGAGACCAGTTGATGATGTTGTAACAATCTTACAATTGTTAAATATATATCCATGCTTACCCTTTGCCTTAGAAGCAACAATGTAACTTGCTACTGCTTCCTTATCGCTGTAGCTGTACATGCTTAATGTACATTCGTCAAATACAGGATTACCGTCACCACAGATATAATCAGTAGTTCCCTCAATTACACAGTTTTTAAAATATGAAACTTCCTGTGCATCACCTGTATAAACTGTATCCTGACTGCTAAGGAACTTACAATCCTTATATTCTGTATCATCAGCCTGGATATAGATAACTGCCGCTCTCTCTTTAGCTGCTTTAGAACGAACATCAATATTTTCTGTTGTTCTGGCCGTACATGCAGGAGCTACATTCTTATCTGCACCATCTGCAAGTTCTTCCTGTGTGAGATATCTGTTAAGAGAATTTTCAAATGTAATATTCTCAGCTTTGAATCCCTTTGCATTTGCAAAAAGATTTACCGTTGAACCCCAATGTCCCGGATTCTGCTCAACTGCTGTCTTATAATATTTATCAACTGCCCATGCTTCATCATAATATGAACCATTTTTTCCATCAGTTGTTTTCTTTGCACTATAATAAGAGAATCCAACGCCATAATACCATGTGATTGTTGAACCACTCTCTTTTGCACTCTTAATTGTTATATTAGGAGTATCTACTATTACCTGCTCTCTGTATAAATCATCAGTAAGGACAACTGTTACTCTCTCATCCTTACTTCTTTCCATTCTTGCAATATACTTAACTGCATCTGCAATCTTTTCAAACTTCTGACCTGCACCTACCTTAACTTCTGCTTCATAAGCAACTGCTGATGTATCTTCAGGTGCATTAAGATATACGTCATTAGACACTGCTGTATTACCAACACTTACATGATCATATGCTGTATATCCTTCACATTCAACAGATGTCTCATATTCACCTGCACGAAGCTTTACACTATATGATTTTCCTGAAACATCAAAAGTATATGTGTAATCAGGAGTATCCATATTCTTAAATGTTATCTTTGTTACATTAGCATTCTTCTTATCAGAAGTAACAAATGAACCTTTAACATCAACAACCGGCTTCTTTGATGCATTAATTGCAACATCTGAATATTTGCCTTCGGCCTTATTAATTTTTTCTGTTACTTCATAATCATCTGCATTTTTAATTACAACTGCATAATCCTTATCAGGAACAATATATTCCTGTGCATATGTATAATTACCATCAGCTGTCTTTGTAAGTGATAATGTTACTGTATCAAGGGATGTATCATCAGGTACTAATTCTACAGCAACATCACCTTTTAATGCAGCATCAGGCACTCCTGTAAATGTACCTGCTACTGTGGCTACAGGTGCTTCAACAGCTTTAAAATTAACTTCTGCTGTCGCTGAATTACCTGTAAGGGTAAATTTATTAGCATCATTTGTATCATCAACTTTAGAGCCTGCCTTTGTAATTACTGCAACATAATTAGTATTACCGGCTATTCTCTTTAATACTGCTGTATACTTTCCTGAAGCATCAATATCAGCAATAACAACTGCTGCTTTATCATTATCAAGATTCTTGAACTTAATGCTCTTAACTCCTCTTTGTACAGCATTTTCAACTGTACCGCTTACTGTGACAGAATTAATCGGATTATATTCATCAATTGTAATAGTCTTTGCTTTAATATCACCATTAGAAACTAATGCAAGATATTTCTTTCCTTCAACTGTTCTGATATAATCGTCAATATCGTCAACTGTAACAGTTGTACCCTTTGATGACATTGCAACATTATATGTAGTATCTTTAGTATTATCACCAAAAATTACAAGTCTGTCCGGCTTATCACCATTACAAGTCATTGTAACAGTGGCCTTTGTTGTATCATCCTTAATCGGAAAATATAATACATTTCCGTTACGGAATCTTAATGTTCCATCATTACTTACTCCTGAACCTGCTGTCTTTCCTAAAATAATTCCATAATTATCCGGAAGAACTGCTCCTACAGTTGTAACATTACTCCACTTTCCTGACTTAGTGAAGTCATACGTAGTTGTTGTCTTTGTAATCTCAGGTTCTGCAGCTTTTACACTTAAAAGCCCTGTCAGACCTGAAGGCATTGCTGTCACCGCAAGCAATGCTGTAAGAACAACAGCCATAACTCTTTTTAATGAACGAAATTTCATTAATAAAGCCCTCGCTTTCCCTTTTTTTTACATAGCTTTTACAAAGCTTTTGTAATGACAAGGCTATCACACTTATACCAGGTGTTCTACCTATTTTTAGAGGAAGTTAGTATTGATTACAGTTTTTTTTAGGTTTATAATATAATATATTACAAAGCAACAAAAAAAGCTGTTATATAATTTGGTCATTTTAAACAAAACAATTAAGAGCACTCTGTGCAATTTTCCAAAGTCAGCACAGAAGCCGCATTTTACATTTATAGAATAAAAGGAGGACTTATGGCTTCACCAAACAGATTTGAAATATCCGAACAGACACATGGTGCTAATTTTGCAATGTATAACTTTCATTCCCATTCATGGTATGAAATTTTTTATCTGCAATCCGGGCAATGCACTTTTTATATACAGGACAAGACATATCTGATGAAAAAAGGCGATATTGCAGTTATTCCTCCTGATATTTTGCACAAAACAGCATACCTTGCAGAAGTAAATAAAAGATTATGCATAGAATTTTCCGCAAACTACATACAACCTGTTATTTCCATGTTTGGAAATGAAACTCTTGACAGCCGGCTATTTACAGTTCTTCATAATAGTACAGAAAACACGGCTTTTCTTGATTCGCTTATCCTTAATATGATAAATGAATATAAGCAGCGTGATTATATAAGTCCTGCATTTTTAAATGTTTATTTTCAGGAATTTATACTGCGTCTCATGCGTGGAAGTATCCCGCTTGACGGACGCACGATTGATTTTAATAACTCAAGCAATACAATGCAGCTTGCCGTTGATTATATTAATGAAAATTTTCAGAGCCGGCTCACACTCTCAGATATTGCAGAACGTTTTCACCTGAATCCGTCATATTTTTCAAAGAGATTTAAGACGGTAATCGGAACCGGCTTTAAAGAATACATCAATAATCTTCGTATAACAAAATCAGAAAAAATGCTGCTTGAGACTAATAAAAATATTACAGAAATTGCGTTTGAATGTGGATTTGAAAACAGTAATTATTACGGAGATTCATTTAAACAAAAAAATGGTGTTTCACCTACCGAGTACCGGAAACTTAAAGGAAATATCAAATAAAAATATACGATTTTATTCTTGACACATTACTTCTGCAATGATAATATTTTACAAAACATGGTTCATGAATAATCTTTTTTGAACCGAATATAATTAAATATGACTGTTATTTTATTATCAATATCAGGGAGTAGTCCACATCTTAATTAATATAGATGTTGTGCCGTTCGTCATCCCGCTGCTTACAGCCGGTCGGCACACTTATGGTGACAAGACTTTTATTGCATATGTATATATGATGTATAACTATTGTATACATCTATGTATTTGTGCAATAAAAGTCTTTTTTTATACTCTTTTTTGATATGTAATAAAAATGTAACTTGCAGCCATAGCCGCAAAGAAAGGAGTTTTATGAAAACAAAAAATTATTGGTCCCTTGCATCTGCTGATATTATCAGTGAACTTGGCTCAGGTCCGGACGGACTTAGCAGTAATCGTGCCAGACAGCTCCTGCTTGAAAAAGGAGAAAATGTACTTGACGAACAGAAACCCGACAGCATTATAAAAGTGTTTTTCAGCCAGTTTTGTGACCTTTTAATAGTAATACTGCTTATCGCAGCACTTATTTCTATGTTTTCAGGTAATATTGAAAGTACAATTGTAATATTTCTGGTTCTCATAATGAATGCGGTATTAGGAACAATCCAGCATGTCAAAGCACAGCGTTCACTTGAAAGCCTGAAACAGCTCTCATCACCTTCGGCAAAAGTCATACGTGATGGCAGTGTAATTGAAATTCATTCAAAAGACATAGTTCCCGGCGATATTATAATGCTTGAAGCCGGTGACTTAATCGTTGCCGACTGCCGTATCATAGAAAGTTTTTCCCTGCAGGTAAATGAAAGTGCTCTCACAGGTGAATCTGCCAATGTTGACAAATTTAATGATATCCTCGGTAATGACACGCCTCTTGCCGACCGCACAAACATGGTCTATTCTGGCAGTCTGGTAACATACGGAAGAGCCAGAGTAATCGTTACATCAACCGGCATGGATACTGAAATCGGAAATATCGCAGGTCTTATGAATTCAGTTAAAGAAAGAAAAACTCCTCTTCAGGTCAGCCTTGATGATTTCAGCAAAAAACTTGCCATAATGATTATGATTATATGTGGACTGGTATTTGCCTTATGTCTTGTGCGTAAAATGCCTATGCTCGATTCAATGATGTTCGCTGTTGCACTTGCAGTTGCTGCTATTCCTGAAGCATTAAGTTCTATCGTTACAATCGTCCAGGCTATGGGAACACGCAAAATGGCAAAAGAAAATGCAATTATTAAACAATTAAAAGCTGTTGAAAGTCTTGGCTGTGTATCCGTAATATGCTCCGATAAAACAGGCACACTTACACAGAATAAAATGACTGTGCAGAATATCTACATCAACTCCGAAGAAATATCACCTGAACAGCTTGACATTTCCCTGCCGCTTCACCGGTATCTTCTTTATGATGCAATACTTACAAACGATTCATGCATAACCGATGGCAAATGTATTGGAGATCCTACTGAATCGGCACTCCTTGAAATGTTAAAAAAAGTACCTTTTGACGGTACTGACAACTCATTTAATGAAAATCACATACGCAATCACATGCAGCGTATTGAAGAACTGCCATTTGACTCTGTAAGAAAACTGATGAGCACCAAATACTATATTCACAATGTTCCTACTGTTCTCACAAAAGGTGCAGTGGATGTACTGTTAGACCGCTGCAGCTTTATACGTGATAATGATGGCGTCCGCAAAATAAATAGCAGCGATATAGATTCTATAAAACAGCAAAATGAAGTTTTCTCAAGAAAAGGCCAGCGTGTCCTTGCTTTTGCATACAAAGAATGCCATGAGCCACTTAATTTTGAGAATGAAAATGACTTTATTTTTATCGGTCTTATATCGATGATTGACCCGCCACGTCCAGAGGCAGTTCAGGCGGTAAAAGATGCACGCCGTGCCGGAATAATGCCAGTTATGATTACCGGCGACCATAAAATAACTGCCTCTGCAATCGCCGAAGCTATCGGAATATTCAGGCAGGGGGACATTGCTGTAACAGGAAGCGAGCTTGATTCAATGAGCGATGAAGAACTTGATTCAAAGCTTGAAAAAATAAGTGTATATGCCCGTGTATCACCTGAAAACAAAATTCGTATTGTTGAAAGATGGCAGAACAAAGGTCGTATTGTTTCAATGACCGGCGATGGCGTAAACGATGCACCGGCACTTAAAAAGGCTGATGTTGGTGTTGCCATGGGAATTACAGGTACAGAAGTTTCCAAAGATGCATCCGACATGATTCTTGCTGATGATAATTTTGCAACTATTATAAAAGCAGTGACAAACGGCAGATGTGTTTACCGCAATATCCGCAATGCAATACTGTTTCTTTTATCAGGAAACATGGCAGCCATACTCGCTGTACTGTATACATCAATTGCCGGTCTTCCTGTTCCTTTTGCTCCTGTACAGCTTCTGTTCATTAATCTGCTCACAGATTCGCTTCCGGCAATCGCAATTGGAATGGAACCGGTTGACGACTCACTGCTTGATGAAAAACCGCGTGATCCTTCACAGGGAATACTCACAAAATCATTCCTTTTCAGGATTATCGGTCAGGGATTTCTTATTGCAATCGCAGTAATGACAGCTTATTATATGGGATACAACAATTCCGTTTTTGCACAGGGTGCACAAACAGCAGCCAATCCCGCACTTGCAATGACTATGGCATTTGCAACGCTTACTCTTGCAAGACTTTTTCATGGTTTTAACTGCCGCACTGACAAACCAATTTCAAAAGCAGGACTTTTCTCGAATATTTACAGCGTAAGTGCTTTTTGTGCCGGTGTATGCCTGCTCATCATGGTATTAGCCATCCCGTTTCTGGGAACACTGTTTTCTGCTGTAACCCTTTCAAAGATGCAGCTGCTTCAAATTATAATTCTTGCTTTTGTTCCTACAATGACCATACAGATTTTAAAATCTGTCTCATATATGATTAAAAATCACTGATAAAAACAGGACTGTTGCTTTGATTGATTTAAAACAATCACAACAACAGTCCCATTCTTTTTCAATTCTTTTTCAATTCTTCTTTAATTTACACATTAAGATGTGACAAAAATGCTTTTGTTCTCTCATTTTTTGGATTACCGATTACTTCCTCGGCACTACCCTGCTCGACAATAACTCCACCATCCATAAATATTACCCTGTCTGCAACTTTTCTCGCAAAGTCGATTTCATGTGTAACTATAACCATTGTCATCTTCTCTGCGGCAAGGTCTTTTAATACTTTAAGAATTCCGGCTGTTATTTCCGGGTCAAGTGCCGATGTAGGCTCATCAAAAAACAGAATCTGCGGATTCATTGCCAGTGCCCTTGCAATGGCGACTCTTTGCTGCTGGCCTCCTGATAACTGGCTCGGATAACTGTCCTCTTTACTCTCAAGTCCCACTTTTTTAAGAAGTGCTCTTGCTGTCTTTTCTGCTTCTTCCTTTGACTTTCCCTGAACATGTACAGGTGCATCAATAATATTTTTCAATACTGTATAATGTGGAAAAAGATTGAAATTCTGAAACACAAGACCAAACTGGCTCTTCACTTCAAGCATTTCTTTCTTGCCAACATATGAAGTGTTCTCATCAGGTTTATTTGTTGTGGCATATTTTCCCCCATAACAAAGAGTTCCTTTATCCATTGTTTCAAGAAGTGTGGCACATCTTAAAAATGTTGATTTTCCTGAACCTGAAGGTCCGATTATCGCCACTACTTCACCTTTATTAACATCTAACGAAATATCTTTAAGCACTTCAAGCCCGCCAAAGCTTTTCTGCACATTTTTCATTTCAAGCAGCTTCATATACTCATCCTTCCCGTGCATTTACACAATACACATCTTAAATAATCACAAATAATCTTAATACTTCATTTTGTTTTCAAGTTTCTCCATGCCATATGCAACTACAAAGTTAAATATGTAATAGAAAAGACCTGCAACAAAAAGTGGCATAATGCTTGTCTGTGCCGCCGCAATCTGTTTTGCAAGTGTAAACATTTCTGTGTATGCAAGTGCAAATGCAAGCGATGTATCTTTTACAAGTGTAATTACTTCATTTGTAACTGGTGGAAGCACAATTTTTACCATCTGCGGAAAAATAATTCGTACAAATGTCTGTGTTCTTGAATAGCCAAGAACTGCTGCTGCCTCATACTGGCCTTTTGGAACCGCTTCTATTCCCGAGCGGTAAATCTCTGCAAAATATGCCGCATAATTAAGTGAAAATCCTATAATTACAGCGTAAAACCTGTAACTGTTAGAAAGTGACATTCCGAAAAGATAATACGGTCCGAAAAATACTACAAGAAGCTGCAGCATAAGCGGCGTGCCACGCATAATTGAAATATATATTCTTGCTATCCAGTTAAGTACTTTTAACTTTGAACGTCTTATAAATGTAATAACAAGTCCAAGCGGAAGTGAGAATATAAGTGTAAGCACAAATATACCAAGTGATGCAAGCATTCCTGATAAAAGCTGTCTTAATATATCAAGCATATTGTCTAAAAATCCGGTTTTTTCTTTAACAGTATCCTCCGCTTTCATAACAGAATCTGTTCCCGGCTGTCCAAGACATGCAGACTCCTCAAGTCCCCATTTCTGAACAATTGAATCAAACGAGCCATCAGCAAGCATCTCTTCAAGTGTTTCCTGAACCTGATTTCTTAACTGCGTATTGCCCTTCTTAAAGCCGACACCATATTCCTCGCTTGAAACATGCTCGTTAAGAATTGTAAATGTATCACCACGCGACTCAACTTCATACTTTGCAACACCTATATCCATACATACCGCATCTGCAGAACCGGCATCAAGATTAAGAAATGCACTGTTGTAATCTCCAACCTGCTGAAGCGACTTAAAACTTGCTGCAAGCCTGATATTTTCCTCGTCGGCATCTTCTCCTGTAAATGCTGCAAGTGCCGATGAATCAGACTGTACTATAACATTTTTACCTGCAAGATCAGAAAGCTTTGTTATTCCTGAATTTTTCTTTACAACCACAACCTGTGAATTGTCTACATAAGCAGTTGACCACGTATATTCCTTTTCACGTCCGTCCATTGTAAAACCGTTCCAGATACAGTCAATCATACCTGAATTAAGTTCCATATCCTTGCTTTCCCATTCAATAGGCTGCTTTACAAGTGTCCAACCATTTCTTGAACATACCTCTGCTGCAAGGTCAAGGTCAAATCCGACATACTCTCCGCTGTCATCTTTGTATCCATACGGCGGAAATTCCGCATCAAAACCTACCGTAAATGTATCCCCGCTGTTTTTTGCCACGTTACTGTCATTCTTTTTACTGCCGCAGCCGGTAATCACACCTGCCATTACAGCTACAAGAGCCGCAGCCATAATAAGTTTTTTCAAAATCGCCTTCAATTTTTTTCTCCTTTATCAAAAACTATGAGAAATACTTCCCGTCGGCTTCCATAAACCGCCCTGTGCGTACATAAAATAAGCTGTGGCACTATACTGCCACAGCTGCCACCATTCAGATATTAATTATCTCCTAATACCTTTTTTGCTTCGTCATACGAATCCATATGTATGTATATATCACACTTCATATTCTTACTATTGTCCAGGAACTTCAGTAAGCCTGAATGCGTTTTCCATTTTTCATAATAGGAAATATTATTCTTCCGTAAGACCTTTTCTATCTTCTTGCATTCTTCAGGTGATACATCCGAACGCAGAACCCGCTCATTCGTACCAAATTCTGCCATATTAAAACGCCTCTTTCTCATTTATTGTTATTAAATAATAACATATTGTTCATAAAAAATCCATATAAAATGACTTAATTATATAAACAATATTTTCCGTGTATGCACAGTCTGCAGCCTGTTTCCCGCATACATAATAAACGCCGGCCAAAGAATTAATCTTACAAGCCGGCGTCTGAGTCAATATAATATTATATTTGTATAAATCTACTATTATTCAACTGTGTAAATCCAGCCCTTAGGAGCTTCAATCTTACCCATCTGGATACCTGTAAGAGTATCGTAGAGCTTCTGGATTGTAGGACCCATCTTCTCCATTCCGCTAGGGAAACAGATTTCTTCGCCATGATTTACAATCTTGCCTACAGGTGAGATAACTGCAGCTGTACCGCAAAGACCACATTCAGCAAAGTCTTTAACTTCATCGAATAATACTTCTCTTTCTTCAACTTCAAGTCCAAGGTATTCCTTAGCAACATAAATAAGTGAACGACGTGTGATTGAAGGAAGGATACTGTCAGACTTAGGTGTTACAACCTTGCCATCCTTTGTTACGAATATAAAGTTAGCTCCGCCTGTCTCTTCAACTTTTGTTCTTGTTGCAGGGTCAAGGTACATATTTTCTGCATAACCTTCTTCATGTGCTGTAACAATAGCATGAAGGCTCATTGCATAGTTAAGACCTGCTTTGATATGACCTGTTCCGTGAGGTGCTGCTCTATCGAAATCAGAAACTTTGATTGTGAGGGGCTTAGCACCACCCTTGAAATAAGGTCCAACAGGTGTAACGAGAATTCTGAACTGATATTCATCAGCCGGCTTAACACCAATAACAGGATTACTACCAAACATATATGGACGAATGTAGAGAGACGCACCTGAACCAAATGGAGGTACCCATGCATCGTTAGCCTTAACAGTCTTTGCAACTGCTTCTACAAACTTATCTTCAGGATAAATCGGCATCTCAAGTCTGCGGCATGAGTTTGCCATTCTCTCAGCATTCATATCAGGACGGAAAATGACTACATGACCGTCTTGTGTTGTATATGCTTTCATTCCTTCAAAACATGTCTGTGCATACTGAAGCACGCCTGCACACTCGCTAATCACGACCTTATCATCTTCTGTAATGACACCGTCATCCCATGCTCCATCTTTGAAATTTGCAACAAATCTCTTGTCAGTCTTCATGTAACCAAAACCGAGATTTGACCAGTCAAGATTTTTCTTTTCCATCTTTATTACTTCCTTTCATAAAATACTTACACGTATTTTAATACGATACTATATTAAAGTCAACAACATTATCTGCTTAATTATTCCCTGTCAAGCACTGACTGATAAAATGTAAAATAGTCTTCTCTCTTGTCAGCTGTAAATGCAATGGCTGTTCTTGGATGCTGGTTCTGCTGTCCGGTAAGCATGTACTGCACATCACATCCCCATACAACACCTGATTTTTTCAGTGGAAGAATTCTGTTTTCAATAAACTTAAGAACAGGATTCAGGCTGTACTTAGGATTTCTTAAAAATCCCAGAAGGAGTTCCATATAGCAGTTTCCTGCCCCTCTTCCCATACCGCTCATTGTCGCATCAAGATAACTTACACCGAAGGCACATGCTTCAATTGTATTTGCAAATGCAAGCTGCTGGTTATTATGTGCATGAATACCAACTTTCTTTCCTGCTGCTTCTGCAACCTTAATGTACTTATCAGCATATCTTCTTATCTGTTCAGGGTAAAGTGAACCATAGCTGTCAACAAGGTAAATAACATCTGCCTTGCTCTTTGAAAGCAAATCAAGTGCCAGATCAAGCTCACTTTCCTGTGCAGTAGAAACTGCCATAATATTTATTGTTGTCTCATATCCCATATCAGCACAGTAATTAATCATCTCAACTGCTGCCGGGATAGTATTTACATATGTCGCAATACGAATCATATCAATTACACTGTCTTTTTTCGGAATGATATCCTTTTTATAATCAGTTCTTCCGACATCCGCCATAACCGAAATCTTCATGTCAGTATCATTATCACCGACAATATCTCTTATATCCTGCTCGTCACAGAACTTCCACTTGCCAAATTCATTCACGTCAAACAAATCCTTTGAAGCCTTATAACCGAACTCCATATAATCAACGCCTGCGGCAGCATTTGTTTTATATAAATCTTTTACAAATTCATCATCAAAATAAAAATTATTAACAAGACCTCCGTCTCTTATTGTGCAGTCAACAACCTTGATGTCTGGTCTGAACGAAATTAATTCACCTTTCTGTTGCATAAAAAAATCCTCCGTATGTTTTTGCTTTACCATGCGTATTTCACCATGACGCCTAATTTAATTTATACGTCTGTATTTTTCACTTTAAAGCGTTAAATTGATATAAGTATACCACTTTAAATCGAAAAGTCAAAACATTTATAAGCTTTTTTTATTAAAGTTGAAGTTTATTCTGCATAAGTTTGAGCATCTCTTTAATACCTGTAAGATATTCTCCAGCATTATTGTATTTCTTTTTTGTCACACGCCAGATAAACTGCGGCTGTGAACCGCTTACAAGCTTCATTGCCCCTCCGAAGCTGTCAATAAAATCCGGAATTGCCTCTGTATTTATTTCTGCCTTAGGATAAACTTTCATAACTGTCTTATAACAACCTGACGGTCCATCCTCAATAGTTCCTTTCATTTCCATAATTCCGATTTTATGAGCCATTGACTTAATGAGGGCAATATTTAAAAGATTAACTGCCGGTGTGCTTAATGAACCATATCTGTCTACAAGTTCATCTTTCATGTCGCTTAATTCTTCCTCGCTCTCAATAGCTGCAATACGTTTATAAATATCAAGCTTCTGATATTCACTTTTGATATATGTCGAAGGAATATAGGCATCCACAGACAAATCAACATTCGTTTCAAAACTATATTCGTTCTTAATTCCTTTTAAGTCATTAACGGCTTCATTTAACATTTTACAGTACAAATCATAACCTACTGCTGCCATGTGTCCATGCTGGCTCTTTCCGAGAACATTTCCCGCTCCCCTGATTTCAAGGTCTTTCATTGCAATCTTAAATCCTGAACCAAAATCAGAAAACTCTCTTATCGCAGAAAGCCGTTTCTCGGCGACCTCTGTAAGCATCCTGTCTCTTCTGTATAAAAGAAATGCATATGCCGTCCTGTTGCTTCTACCGACACGCCCGCGTAGCTGATAAAGCTGCGAAAGCCCGAATTTATCGGCATCCTCTATAATCATCGTGTTTACATTGGAAATATCCATGCCCGTCTCAATGATAGTTGTCGAAATAAGCACATCTATATCACCATTGATAAAATCGACCATAATCTTTTCAAGTTCACGCTTTTCCATCTGACCATGGGCAAATGCCACATTTGCCTGCGGAACAAGTTCCTGGATGTGTGCAGCCGCCTCATCTATGCTTCTGACACGATTGTATACATAATACACCTGTCCGCCTCTTGCAAGCTCTCTGTTTATCGCTTCGCGAATCATCTCGTCGTTATGTTCCGTCACGAATGTCTGAATCGGTACTCTGTCTACAGGCGGTTCTTCAAGCACACTCATATCCCTTATTCCGACAAGGCTCATGTGAAGCGTTCTTGGTATCGGTGTTGCACTGAGCGTAAGAACATCAATATTATTTTTCAGTTTCTTGATTTTTTCCTTGTGTGCCACACCAAAACGCTGCTCCTCGTCTATTATGAGAAGTCCGAGGTCTTTGAATTCTACATCTTTTGAAAGCAGACGATGAGTTCCTATAACAACATCGACAAAACCTTTCTTCAAATCAGCAAGCGTTTCTTTTATTTCTTTGTTGGTTCTGAAACTTGAAAGCTGTGCAACTTTAAGAGGAAAATTTTTCATTCTCTGCTCAAATGTATTGAAATGCTGCTGTGCAAGAATTGTCGTCGGCACAAGGTAAGCAACCTGTTTTCCTTCCTGTACAGCCTTAAATGCCGCACGTATGGCAACTTCAGTTTTTCCGTATCCGACATCGCCACATATAAGTCTGTCCATGATTCGTGTGCTTTCCATATCCGCCTTAGTATCAGCTATGGCATTAAGCTGGTCATCAGTCTCCTCATATGGGAACATTTCTTCAAATTCTTTCTGCCATACAGTGTCAGGTCCAAATGCATAACCCTTCTGGTTCTGTCTTATTGAATAAAGTTCCACAAGATCCTTTGCTATCTCCTCAACAGCTCCGTGAACCTTTGCTTTGGTCTTATTCCACTCGACACTTCCAAGTTTATTCAACTTAGGCTTCTTTTCCGTGTCTGATGCAGCATATTTCTGAAGCCTGTCAAGCTGTGTGGCAAGAACATACAGATTGCTGTTCCCGGCGTACTCTATCTTGATATAATCTTTTTCAACGCCCTCAACAGTAATCTTTTCAATTCCCTTGTATACACCAAGTCCGTGCATTTCATGGACAACATAATCACCGACATTAAGTTCGTTAAATCCGGCAATTGACCTGCCCTCGTATTTCTTCTTCTGCTTCTTTCTTGTACGGCTCGTAAATATATCATTTTCAGTAATGATTACAAAACCAATAAGCGGATATTCAAAGCCACGATGGATATTTCCATACGTAACCATAACAGTTCCCGGCATTATTTCTTTGTCATAATCCTCACTGAAATAGCTCTGCGTGCCCAGCTCCTCTAAATCTGCTACAATTCTTGCCGCCCTCGTTCTTGAATTGCACACAAGGACAACTCTGTACCCTGTTCTTTTATATTTATTAATATCATCTGCAAGATACTCAAAGCTGTTATTATAAGAACTTATGCTTCTCGCATCAATTCTCAGATAATCTGCCGGTTTTAACATTTTCGGCTTGTAATCAAGTGACGATAAAAGCATAAGCCTTGAAGACTGCATATTTTTGTAAACTTCTGCAATCGGACGCATAAGCTTTGTCTGGCTTGCAACGACATATCCGCCTTCAAGACGGTTCTTCATGCTCTCTTCATACTCATATGAGATGAGTTCCATTCTCTCCATAATCCTGTCCGGCTCATCAAGCACAAAAACTGTTTCATCTTTTGGAAAATAGTCTGTGAACCCTTCTATCTCATCAGTAAATGACAGTATAAATTTACTGTAATCTCTCGTTCTTTCAAAATCAGCATATGCATGTCTTAATCTGTTACATGCATCCATCTCCTGCTGTGTCTTTTTCTTCTTATCATTTCCAAGCGTAACAAGCTGCTTTTCAACTTCATCTTTTACTTTTTCAAATCCCGCATCTATTTCATCCTCAGATAAAATCCACTCTGTCGCCGGAAATACGTCGTATGTCTGTATTTTTTCAACTGAACGCTGGCTCTCCACGTCAAAAAAACGTATTGAATCGATTTCATCATCCCACAATTCAATACGCACCGGAGTCTCATCCGTATATGAAAATATATCTATTATTCCGCCACGGACCGCAAACTGCCCCTGTCCGTCAATCATCGGAACTCTTGTATATCCGATTCCTACAAGCTTAGAAATAAGCTTTTCCGTATCAATAATATCACTATTTTTAAAATGAATTATATTATCACGGTATCTTTGCAGCGGCATAAGCATATCAACACATCCGTCAATTGTAGTAATAACGGTAATGTTTGTCCTATTATCTTGTGCTGCAATAATTTTTTGTATACATCTTAACCGTTCACCCGCAAGCTGATTACCATGTACATCAGCACTGTAAAATATGAAATCTTTCGCAGGATAGTATATACTCGATTTATCAAAAAATCGTGAATCCTCCTGCATTTCGCGTGCTTTTGCCTCGTCACCCGTTATTATAAGACGAAATCTGTAATCATTTACGGCAGCATGAACAAGATGAATTTTCTGGGTATCTATGCAGCCGCTTATCATAACCGGCTGCCCTGTAACTTCAAAATCTTTCTTTAACTGTTCTATTCCCGCCAACTCAGAAAGCGGTGCATAAAATGTCTTCATTTATATAACTCCGTTATTTTATAAATTACTGTTTTTTGTATTAACAATATATTTACCCGTTATATTTATTCATGCCGCTTTCTATGCCTTCATTCATTATGCATGCAACGGCATCACAGGCTTTCTTTATTCCATTTTCCACATCAGCCTCAACCTCTTTCGGATATCTTGACAGAACCCAGTCTGCAAGATCCCATTCCTTTGGCTTGTCTCCGACACCAAATTTTATACGCTTAAATTTGTCACTTCCAAGCTGTGCAATAATATTTTTGATACCATTGTGACCTCCGGCACTTCCCTTTGCACGAAGCCTCAGTCTTCCGGGCTCAAGACTTATATCGTCAAATATTACTATTAAGTCATCAATATCTGCCTTATAATAATCCATAACCTCACGTATACATTCTCCTGAAAGATTCATATATGTGAGCGGCTTTACAAGTATTACCTTCTGACCGTCGATTATTCCTTTTCCGATAAGCCCTTTATGCTTAGCTGTATCCACATCTATATTATATTTATCAGCAAGTGCATCTATAACCGCAAATCCTGCGTTGTGTCTTGTACCTGCATATTCTTTTCCCGGATTTCCAAGTCCTGCTATTATATACATAAAATTAAACTCCTTCCCACCGCCGCAATAAAAAATCAGCTCAGATGAAATAGCTATTATAGCCATATTAACACCCAAGCTGAAATTTTTCAAATTAATGATGATTTTAATAATAAATCGGATTATCTTCAACTACAATAATAGGATCACCCTCGCCTACATATCGTGAATTTGCCTTTATTGTACTGCCGCTTTCAACGATACAATTCTCAAGATAGGAATTATCTCCGATATAAACATCGTTAAGAATAATACAATTCTTTACAACACTGTTGTTTCCGATATAAATCTTCTTAAAAAGAACTGAATTCTCGACACATCCGTTTACGATACATCCACTTGAAACAAGGCTGTTCCTTACTTCTGCACCAAAGTTATACTTAGCAGGCGGTAAATCCTCAACTTTTGTATAAATATCCGGATACTGTTTAAAGAAATAATTTCTTACATCTTTCTTTAAGAAATCCATATTAGTTTTGTAATATGAATTAACTGTTGAAATATTGCTCCAGTATGTATCAAGCTTGTACGCATAAATCTTTTTAAGATTCTTATAACGGACAAGGATATCTCTTACAAAATCATGGCGGTCTTCTTCTGCCGCTTTTTCGATAAGTTCAATAAGAAGTCGTCTTCTTATAATATAAATACCTGTCGAAACTGTTGAAAGATTAGTCTCCAAAGGTTTTTCATCTATCTCTGTGACACGTCCTTCTTCTGTCATTGATACAACACCAAATCTGTTAATCTCAGAGCGGTCTTCAAGCTTCTTTACAACCATCGTAATATCTGCTTTTTTCTCTATATGATACTCAAGGACTTTACCATAATCCAGCTTGTAAATACCATCACCTGATGCAATTACAACATATGGCTCATGGCTTGACTTTAAGAACTGAAGATTCTGATAAAGTGAATCTGCTGTTCCGCGGTACCAGTAGCTGCTGTCAGCTGTTATTGTAGGCGTAAATACAAAAAGTCCTCCCTGCTTTCTTCCGAAATCCCACCATTTTGATGAGCTTAAATGCTCGTTGAGTGAGCGGGCATTATACTGTGTTATAACAGCAACTTTCTGGATTTTTGAATTAGACATATTGCTCAATGCAAAATCTATGCTGCGGTAGCTTCCTGCAACCGGCATTGCTGCTATCGCTCTTTTATTAGACAATTCCTTCATCATCTTATTATTGCCGCCGGCTAAAATAATTCCTATTGCTTTCATACGTTGTCACCTGCCTTAATTATTACACCGCCTCCCACAAGTTCTCCATTCGGATAATCTTCTGGTTTTGTCTCACCTGAAACAGCTGTGTTTTTGCCAATCTTTACGCCGTCAGGAATAACTGTACATTCACCGATTGTAACAAGACCCGAATTGTAAATCTTAGGTTTAAGTACATTCTCTGCTTCCTCTCCGACACCAATCTCAACATTATCGCCGATAACAACTTCTTCCGCTATAATTGCTTTTTCAACTGATGTATTCTTTCCTATTACAGTATCCTGCATTATAATAGAATCCCTTACAACTGCACCTTCTTCAATTACAACGCCTGAACCTATTACAGAATTATAGACTTTTCCGTATATCTCACTTCCGTCACCTATAATACTCTTTTCAATAAAAGCATCTGATGATATATACTGTGGTGGAATCGCATCTGTTCTGGTATAAATCTTCCAGAACTCTTCATATAGATTAAATACAGGAATAATATCTATAAGTTCCATATTAGCTTCCCAATATGAATTAAGCGTTCCTACATCTTTCCAGTAGCCGTTATACTCATATGCAAAAAGTCTCTTATTATTTTCAAAACAATATGGAATGACATGCTTGCCAAAATCGCATTCATTCTGGTCTTTAAGTGCAATAAGTGCATTTTTAAGGACTTTCCAGCTGAATATGTAAATACCCATTGAAGCAAGATTACTCTTAGGATTCTCAGGTTTTTCCTCGAATTCTGTGATTCTGTTGTCATCATCAGTAACAACAATACCGAATCTTTTTGCCTCCTCAATAGGAACAGGCATTGCAGCTATTGTTATATCTGCATTGTTGGCCTTATGATAATCAAGCATTATCTTGTAATCCATCTTATAAATATGGTCACCCGAAAGAATAAGAACATAATCAGGATTATACTGCTCCATATATTCAAGATTCTGATAAATGGCATTGGCTGTTCCTGTATACCATTCACTGTTTGTACTCTTCTCATACGGAGGAAGCACCGTAACACCGCCAACATTGCGGTCCAAATCCCACGGAATACCAATACCGATGTGAGTGTTAAGTCTTAACGGCTGATACTGAGTCAACACACCAACTGTATCAATCCCTGAATTAATACAGTTGCTTAATGGAAAATCAATTATGCGGTATTTACCGCCAAATGCTACGGCCGGCTTGGCCATCTTTGATGTGAGGACTCCGAGTCTGCTTCCTTGTCCTCCTGCCAGTAACATGGCTATCATTTCTTTTTTAATCATGCTCTCACCCCTGATGCTAAAAATTTACTGTCTTATTAAGTTGTCCTAATTATATCATATTCAGACTTGTAAGTAAAAAGAATTTTTTATTTTTTTTTATTTTTTTCTTGTTTAAATAGACAATTCAAAAAATTCTAAACACAATTTTAATGCAATTATTTTATTCGAGAAAAATTATCTAAACAATTTTATTCCGGCTATTGACAAAAAGGTCATAATGTGTCCTTAAATTAGTTTGAAATTTTTCTCATTATGTTTATAATAATATTGGAGACTACATTATAATAAGTAATTTTTAAGAAAGGCAATTAATCTATGTATCATATTGATTTTAATAATCCTGTACATGTCCACTTTATAGGTATCGGTGGAATAAGCATGAGCGGTCTTGCACATATTCTCATAGGAAGACATTTTACCGTATCCGGCTCCGACAGCCACGAATCTGAACTTACAGATGCACTTGAAAAGGAAGGCTGCACATGTTCTTACAAGCAGGAGGCTTCTAATATACATCCTGATTATGATGTTGTTGTATATACAGCAGCTATTTCAGACTCCAATCCTGAGCTTGCACGTGCAAGAGAGCTTGGAATCCCTACCCTCACAAGAGCTGAGCTTTTAGGCCAGCTTATGAAAAATTATAAGGTTGCGGTAAATGTTGCCGGAACACATGGAAAGACGACAACTACATCAATGATTACAGAAATCCTTCTTGCCGGTAACTGTGACCCTACTATTTCTGTAGGCGGCATACTTCACAGTATCGGTGGCAATGTACGTGTCGGAAAATCTGACATTTTCGTAACTGAAGCCTGTGAATATACTAACAGCTTTTTATCATTTTATCCGACAATTGATGTAATTCTTAATGTAAAAGCAGACCATCTTGATTTCTTTAAAGATATTGACGATATCCGCCATTCGTTCAAGCTTTTTACAGAAAAACTTCCAAAAGACGGAACTCTCATTATTAATACAGATATTGATAACTATGAATATTTTTATAAAGATACAGACTGTGAAGTAATTACAGTCGGTTCAAATCCTGCGACAAGCCGTTACAGTGCTGCTGATATCGCATATGACAGTGCCGGCTGCTGCTCATATACACTTCTTATTGATAATAAGCCAAATGGCACAATAAAACTCGGTGTTCCGGGCAAACATAATGTATACAATTCACTTGCAGCAATTGCCGTTGCCATAAAACTTGGTCTTGACCTTGAAACAATCAAAAAAGGACTATGCGGTTTTTCAGGCACTGACAGACGTTTCCAGAAAAAAGGAACTTTTAACGGTGTGACAGTTGTCGATGATTATGCACATCATCCTGACGAGATTACAGCAACTCTTGACAGTGCAAAACATTTTCCACACAACAGAACATGGTGCGTATTCCAGCCTCATACCTATTCAAGAACAAAAGCACTTCTCGGTGATTTTGCAAAAGCACTTTCAGCTGCCGACATTGTCGTCCTCGCCGACATATATGCTGCAAGAGAAACTGATAACCTTGGAATAAGTTCAGCAGATTTACAGAAAGCAATCGGTGAACTCGGCAAAGAATGTTATTATTTCCACTCATTTGAGGAAATCGAAAAATTTTTATTAAAAAATTGTATCAACGGCGATTTGTTGATAACTATGGGTGCCGGAGATGTTTATAAAGTCGGCGAAGCCCTTGTTAATCAGTAATTTCTGAATTTTTATAAAAGTTGTCAACAAAGTTATCCACATTATCCACATGGATTATTCTAAGAATGGAATTTTCCGTGTGGATTTTTAGTTAATAAATTTTACAGGATTTTACACGTTTTTTACTATTTATCCACATTATCCACATTTTCCACCTGTATTTTTGTGGATATGTCGCCCTCTTTTATTTTTAAACGGGATATGCTAAACTGATTTTAGAAAATTTTGAAATGGGGATTATCATGAATAACTTATCTTTATCAACTATGAACAATACTAATACAACTACCGTTTCCAACGTGTTTATTGACGAATTCATGCCCCTTGCCAACGGTGAATTTACAAAGATATATTTATATCTTTTAAGATGTATTTCCAATGGAAAAACTAATATATCAATAGACTGTCTCGCTGATTTTTTCAATCAGACAGAAGCAGATATTATGTGTGCACTCCGCTATTGGGACAAGGCCGGTGTATTAATTGCATCAACTGATTCCACCGGCAGACAGATTACGGGAATTACCTTCTGCAACCTGGATTCTGCTTCAGGCAGCACTCCCGATAATTCATCTGCACAGCTTAATTCAAATCAGATGCCTTCAAACCATATACCTTCAAACCATATGCATGCAGAACAGTCTACTGATATATATAATGCAGCCGCTTCTGACACAGAAGTTCCTATTACACCGGATTCCAATGAAACATGTGACCCGCGTTCTGCATATACACCGAAACAGCTGGAAGATTTGTCTGAACAGGAAGATTTTTCAATGCTTTTATATGCAGCCCAGACTTATCTTGGTTCTGTCCTCAATTCGTCTGATGCCTCTGTAATCGCATATTTATACGACTCTTTACAGTTTTCTTCAGAACTCATTGAGTATCTTATTGAATACTGTGTTTCTAACGGTCACAAGAGCATGCGTTATATCGAAAAAGTAGCACTTGCATGGGCTGACAAGGGAATACAGACTGTGAAGCAGGCAAAAGCTGCATCATCAGGATACAACGATACCGCTTTTTCTGTTCTCGGTGCATTCGGAATAA
This sequence comes from Lachnospira hominis (ex Liu et al. 2021), assembly GCF_014287955.1. Lineage (GTDB taxonomy): Bacteria > Bacillota > Clostridia > Lachnospirales > Lachnospiraceae > Lachnospira > Lachnospira hominis. The sequence continues at coordinate 500,244 of NZ_JACOPD010000001.1, forward strand.
CTAACCGCACAGCCGGCAAAGTCGAACAGGATTACATCAAAAAATGGACTGATGTATACTGCTTTGATTCCGATATAATTGTTGAAGCATGCAACCGCACACTTAAAAAGACACATCAGCCTAGTTTTGAATATGCTGACAGCATTCTTTCACGCTGGAAAGATGCCAATGTAAAAAACACTTCTGACATAAAACGGATTGATATGGAATTTGAACAGAACCAGCAGTCAAGTGCTGTCAAGCGGAATAATGCATATAATAATGCAGTAAAAGCTTCCAATAACCGTTTTAATAATTTTAATCAGCGTAATACTGACATTGACAGTCTTGAAAGTGAATTAATAAGCAACAATGGCTGACTTACAGCCTGTTGGGAAAGGAATACCGTATGCCGCTAACCAATGCACAACATGATGCAATAATGCGTATATATGACGGAATACGCACTCACAACCGCCATATTCAGGAACAGCGTTATAACGAGATTGTTTCACTTATCCCTGAATATCAGAATATTGAAAATGAGATAATATCCGTTTCAATGCAGGCCGCAAAAGCCCGTATAAGCGGAAACAGCCAAGATTATACAAGTCTGCTTAAATCTCTCAATGACCAAAAGGCAAATCTGCTTATTAGTGCCGGTAAGCCTGCGGACTACCTGGATCCTGTATACACATGTGTGCAGTGCCATGATACCGGATATATAAACAGCCGCAAATGCTCATGCTTTAACAAAAAAGCTATTGACCTTGTATATCATGATTCCAATTTGAAGAATATTACCGATAATGAAAATTTTGATACATTTTCATATGAGTGGTATGACAACACAATACCTGACCCATCTAACGGGCTCACACCTTATCATAATATGCAGCGTATTGTTGACATATGTCACAAATTCGTTAATAACTTTGATAAGGAAGCTGCTAACATATTATTTTTTGGCGGCACAGGCACAGGCAAAACTTTTCTTTCCAACTGCATTGCAAGAGAGCTTTTAAATACTTCACACAGCGTTATTTACCTGACAGCAATTGAGCTGTTTACAACATTCCAGCGTCAGGACTTCAGCCGCTTCGGTGAAGATAAAGATTCTGATGCCAATTATCTTTCTGATTGCGACCTGCTTATTATTGATGATCTGGGAACCGAAGTTGGCAACACTTATACTAACTCCAAACTGTTCTATGTAATTAATGAGCGGATGTTAAAGAAGAAGAGTACAATTATTTCAACTAATCTTTCACTCTCGGAAATCAGGGATTCTTATTCCGAACGAATTTTTTCAAGAATAACAAGTTCCTATACAATATTAAAAGTTTTCGGAAGTGATATACGAATGATGAAAAAAACGGGACGAAAGCCCGGAAAGGCTTAAAATAAGTTTTTGCGAAAGTTGTTGACTTATTTTGCTTTTATGATTATATTTTAATATGGTTTTGTTACAATAACGTAATTTACAAACAAGGAGGATTTTATTATGCCACGAGACGAACGTCACACAGCAACTATCCCATATGGTACATTAGGAATTATTCCTTTGGCCAGCTGCACAAAAATGGGTGAAAAAGTAGATAAATTTCTTGTTGATTGGAGAGAACAGCGTGAACACGAAAACGAATCAACTCTAGCATTCAACGGTTACAAAAGAGACAGCTATATTTTAGATGCCCGCACACCAAGATTTGGTTCAGGCGAAGGTAAAGGTGTATTAAACGATTCTGTCCGTGGATCTGATTTATATATTATGGTAGATGTGTGCAATTACAGCCTTGAGTATTCACTCTGTGGATTCAGAAATCACATGTCACCTGATGACCATTATGCAGATTTAAAGAGAGTTATCGCTGCTGCCGGAGGAAAAGCAAGAAGAATTACTGTTATCATGCCATTCCTTTACGAGAGCAGACAGCACAAACGTAACGGAAGAGAATCTCTTGACTGTGCACTTATGCTTCAGGAACTCACAGATATGGGTGTGGATAACATCATAACATTTGATGCACATGACCCACGAGTACAGAATGCTATTCCTCTCAAGGGATTTGAGTCTGTATCAGCAACTTATCAGTTTATCAAATACCTTCTTCTTAATGTGGACGACCTTCACATTGACAGTGACCATATGATGGTTATCAGCCCGGATGAAGGCGGTACAGGCCGTGCCGTATACTTTGCTAATGTTCTTGGTCTTGATATGGGTATGTTCTATAAGAGACGTGATTATACAAAGATTGTAAACGGACGTAATCCTATCGTTGCTCACGAATTCCTGGGAAGCAATGTTGAAGGAAAAGATGTTATTATTATTGATGATATGATTTCTTCTGGTGAAAGCATGATTGATGTTGCATCTGAACTTAAACGCCGTAAAGCCAAGAGAGTATTCTGTGCTACGACATTTGGTCTTTTCACAAACGGATTCAAGAAATTTGATGAAGCTTATACAAACGGAATTATTGATAAGGTTCTTACAACAAACCTTGTATACCAGCCTGAAGAACTTCTTTCTAAGCCATGGTATATCAATGTTGATATGAGCAAATATATCGCTCTTCTTATCGATACATTAAATCATGATTCATCAATCAGCAACCTTTTAAGCCCTGTTGAAAGAATCCAGCAGCGTGTAAAAGAATATAACGAATTACATTATAATAAATAATTATTTAGGGGTTTGGCACTTGATTAGTACCAAACCCCTTTTTTTACCCTGCCGGTCTGTCAGGATCTCCACTTATTGGAACATCTATGTCTCCTCCACCGCCGCCTGCCGGTTTATCCGGGTCACCAATCGACGGAGCGTCCCATTCACCAGGTGGATAAGTAGGTTTCGTTGCCGGCAAAGTTGCACTGCCTCCCACACTACCATTTCCTCCGTTACTTCCAGTACCGCCTGTTGCCGTTGTGCCACCATTAGCCGGAGTTGTGGTCTGCGGCTGTGTTACAGGCTGCTGCTCTTCAGTTGTTTCCTGTATGCTTTCGGTCTCAGCTTCTGTCGCTGACTGTGTCTCATTCTGTCCGGAATCCGAATAAATACTTATCTCTCTTCTAGGCAGGTTCTCATGTACCTGTGTCATATACTGTTTAAAAATATATGAGGCACTGTTATGCCCCTGAATTTCTTTTGGATAATCAAAGCCTATCCACACTGCTGTTGTATAATACGCACTATATCCACAAAACCACATATCTTTATTAGAATTAGTTGTACCTGTTTTTCCGGCTATAACCGCGTTACCCACAGCACCTGCTGCACCGGTTCCATCCGGTTCAACAACCGCTTCAAGAATACCTGTCATCATCCTGCTCGCATTTGAATCATAAACACGCATTCCCCTATCAGCTTCATTAATGACAATCTTGCCATCTGCCCCTACAATTCTTTGTATACATGTTGCTTTCCTGTATATGCCATCATTTGCAATTGCAGCATAGCCTCCTGCCATCTCTTCTGTTGTTACACCATATGTAAATCCGCCTAATGCTGCCGCAGTGTAATCCTTATCATACCACACTTTTTTAAAATCCATATTTAAAAGATATGCCGCACCTGCTCTTGGAGTAATTTCCTGATATATTTTCCATGCTATTGTATTTTTTGAAAATTTCACGGCATCTCTTACAGTCATTTCACCCCAGTAACCTCCATCAGAGTTAACCGGTCCACCTTCTATCGGCTCATCAACAACTATAGAATCTGCAGTTTTGCCACGCATAAGATATGGCATATATACTGAAAGCGGCTTAATTGCACTACCAGACTGCCTGTAACTCTGATATGCCCTGTTCAACGTATATCCGGCTTTCAGATCCTGGCTTCTTCCTCCGACAATCGCCACAACATTTCCCGTTGAATTATCAATCGATACAGCCGCCCCCTGCATCTTATAAATTCCGTCATCAGACACCTCTGTATATCCTGCAAGGTTATCGTCAACAGCCTGCTGAAGTTTATTCTGCAAATCCATGTCAAATGATGTATACACAGTATACCCTCCGCTAAGAAGCATCTGCTGGCATCTTGTATAATATGTATCATACAATGAATCGTAGCTTTCCTCATCTTCTTTAGATGAAAAATTATCACGAAAAGAAAACCCTGTCGATTTCATAAGTGATTCTGTAGCACAATGTCTTACATATGTAACAACTGAATTGTCTTCTTTTTCCTGTTCAGGCTGGTTCAAAACGATATTTTCGCCTTTTGCCATATAATAATCCACATAACTTATGTAATCAGCCTCATACATCTGCTGTAAAATAAGGTCACGCCTTTTTAATGTCTTATCAAATCCTGTCAACGGATTGTATTTTGACGGATTATTAGGAATCGCAGCTATAAAGGCCTGTTCCGACAATGTAAGCTGTGAAACACTTTTGTTAAAATATCCTTTTGCTGCAGCCTCAACACCATAATACCCATTTCCAAAATAAATATTATTAAGATAAAATTCCAGAATCTGCTCTTTTGAATATTTCTTTTCCAGCCCCCACGCAATAAATATTTCCTCAATTTTTCTCTGCCATGTTACTTCCTGCGTAAGAAAAATATTTCTTGCAAGCTGCTGTGTTATTGTACTCGCACCCTGGGCAATTTCATTACTCTTCTGGTTTACAATTGCTGCTCTTACAATTGCTTTGTAATCAATTCCGTCATGATTATAAAAATCCCTGTCTTCCATTACAACAAATGCATTATCGAGTGTTAGCGGAATATCACTGAAATCGACATAATACATATCTTTGCTGCTTTTAATCTTGCACAGTTCGTTCCCATTTGTATCATATACAAGCGTCGTCTTACTCTCTTTAAATGTACTGGCTGTGCTTGAATCAACAAATGCCTTTGCAATCCTGCTCATGCGTAATATTGCAAATGCCTTAGGACCGGCATAAATGCCGCCTGCAATAAAAATAACTGCTAATATGCCAAGGATTACTCTTTTAACCATTTTCTTTTTCTTATTTTTCTTCTTTTTTGCTGCCATATGCACCTCTGTAACTTACATATTGACCTTTATTTCTTATAATATGTCACATAAATATTGCCAGCCTGCGTAAATAATTTTGTCGCATTCGCCTGCGTCTGTGTTACTTCACTTCCTGTTGAAGCATCAATATATGTCACATTTGCTGTATCATATGCTGTTATTACAACATAACCATCGTCAGTCTTTGCTATTACAGGTTTTCCATCACTTACAAATGACAATGCATTTTCAAATGAAATACCTTTCAAAGTCAGCCTTGTAAGATTCTTATCGCTTCCCATAAAGCTTTCAACAGCATGTGAAGCTGCCGCATATGAATTGCCATATGATGACGATAAACTAAAGCCTTTTATCATATATGAAGATGTCTTAAATCTCTTCCAGATAATATTATTTTCTCCATCATAAACATTACCGTAATTACCTGCCGCCGCAATAATTGCTTTATCAGCATCGTCATATGAGCTATAATATCTGCCTTTTCCTATAACATTATAGCGTTCACATGTACCGATATGAATATCATTAATATCAATCGTCCTGTTTTCCTTATACTCAACAGAACCTGCAGCTCTTGTTATGACCGAGTCAGGCTTCCCACCGCCTTTTGGAAGCACAATAACCTGTTCTACTTTTCTTAATGAAGTAGATATTATATCAAATGATGCATGCTCACTCGTATTATTTTCATCTTTATTGATAAGCTGGTCTACTGAAACAGCCGAATAACCCGAATCACTCTTAGCAACTCTGTCAAGATTAATTCTTAATCCGTCAACGTTCGCACTGCTTACATATACTCCATCCTGCTCATATTCTTTTATAAGTTCATAATCTTCATTCATTATGCAGACTTTATACATCGGAAATGTAGTAATACCATTTTCATCATTTATAATATCAGTGCTGTGTGCAATACCATATATAAAATCTGTATTAACATATCCGAGAACCATAAGCTTATCGCCGGGCGGTGCATCTATTGTATAATCATTGGTTCTCTCCATATTAAATACCCTGATGCTGTCAGTATTATAAAGTTCTCCATTGGTACTGTAAGCTATTATCCGTCCGTTTCCTGAAACTTTATATGTGCCTTTAGACATTTTATCAATAGCTGTCATAACTTCCCTGCTGTCCAGCGAAATTGAATACATTGTATCATTTAAAACTATATAAAATGATCTGTCATCACTGACATAAGCCACATCTCCGACAGTCTCACACAAAGCTTCATATGACATATTTACCGGAATAAACAAAAGCTCTTCTGTTTCATTTGAAACATAATTATAACTGTAAAGTGAAACACCTGTTGCACCTTCGTGTATACCCCTGTTCATGTATCCATATACAATAAATTGTGCATTTCCATCTTCTGTGACATCAAGAATCTTAATTTTATGTCTTTCATAACGCTCTCTTATGTTATCTGTGTCATCAGAAGCAAATGCAAATACTTTTGTAAATGTATTGCTGCTCTTGTCATAACACCAGAGACTTCCCTCATTTTCAAAATATGTGTAATTATTCTTGTCATCATCCATCAGTTCTATATCAGAATCAGGCTGTATTCCGAGATTGATTTTTCCACTTGAAAGCAAATCATTCCTTCCGTCGAATACCTGATTTGATTCCCTCTCAAAATTAAGAAGATACATTGCTCTTGTCGTTTTTCTTATTCTGTAATATTCATGAACTGTGTATGTGTCATATGAATCATTATCATTGCCGGCACCAACCGTGTAATCTATTGCAATAACCGCAGTATCACCATCAGACTCATACAGCGACGGTATGATATTACTTTCGATAAACGGATGCAGATCCCCCCATCTTACCTGGTCAAGACTGTTATAAATATTAATCTTTCCATAATTTGAATTGTCAGCAGATGCAGTTGTCTCAAGATACTTACTGATCTCATTAACATTTGATGCATCATAAGTATTTTTGTTAAATTCTATTACATAATCAAGTTTTTCCTGAATACCATCGCTCATTCCACTCACAACGGTAGTATAGTAATATACATTTTCATGATTTTTCGTATTTAGCGTAATCTCAAGAATATACTTAACTTCATCTGAAATAAGATTCTTTATGTTAAGCACAGTCTCCACTCTTGACGGTGAACTGTCAAAGTTTTCAACTTTCGTACTCTCGATAAGCGACATATCTCTTGAATCTCTGATTTTGTATGATATTGAGGATACACTTTCACCATATGTATCAATTGCAATAGCAAGCTTTTTATCTGACGGAAGCAGTGTAAGATCCGTTGAAAGCCTTGAATAATCAACTTCACATGTATATCCATGCATTGCATTATAAAGTGTTCCTGCTTCTGTCTTTGCCATGACAACCGGAAGTGTTGCTTCTGACATAAGAACTGATGCGGCACTCTCCGTCTTATAATGCATTGATATAAATGTCACTATAGCAGTAACCATAAATATTATGACATATAATATATATTTTCCTGAAAAACTTTTATTTTTCATAAATTACACCTTTCTTATAAAAGTTTGTTAAGCGTCAGGTCAAGATTAAGCTCTGACTCCATCTTTTTAAGCTTTTCTGCCGCTTCCCGGTTCTTCTTTCCTGTATAGACAGCCCTTATCAGAAGATTTTTTGGTGTATGTTCCATATCTATAAACTCAAGAATCTGAGTCTGGTATCCGTTTGCCTCAAGAATGTCAGCTCTTATTGCATCTGTAAATATTGCTGCCATCCTCTCTTTCAAAATTCCATACTTGAATACCGGAGATAAGAGTTCTGATTTAATCTGTCCATTTGCTTCATGCTGACAGCATGGAACTGACAATATAACCTTAGCACCCCATTTTACCGCTTTTCCAAGTGCATAGTCTGTTGCTGTATCACATGCATGGAGTGTTATAACCATGTCAACATGTTCAACATCTTTAAATGAAGCTATGTCTCCTACGTGAAATTCAAGCTTTTCATATCCATATTTCTTTGCAAGCCTGTTACATTCTTTTATAACATCTTCTTTTAAATCAAGACCTATTATCCTTATATTCATGCCTTTTAAAACTTTAAGATAATAATATACTGCAAATGTAAGATATGATTTTCCACATCCGAAATCTATTATTGTCTGTTCTCTTGTACTGTCAAGTTCCGGCAGTATATCCTCGATAAACTCAAGAAATCTGTTAATCTGGCGATATTTATCATATCTTTGATTAACAATTTTACCCTCTTTTGTCATTACTCCGAGGTCTACAAGAAAATCCACCTTTTTGCCTTCCTCGAGAATATATTTTTTATTTCTGTTATGTGACAATTCTTTCTGGCATCGTACTTCACAGCTCTTTTTGTACTTAATTGTCATATTTGAATTTTTTCCTGATAAAACCTGTGCATCTGCATCAGTCATCTTAAACTGTGCCTGCTTAAAATTATCAGTCATCATCTTTTCTATATAATTCCTGACATCAGCTTCACTGTAATTGTCATGGTAAACTTTTGTCCCTTTGTATTCAGATACCTGAAATAACAGGTTGTTTTTTATTATAACAGGACGAATCTTCACTTTTGATACCTCATCCTGCGATTTATCTTTTCTTCCGCTTATAGTCAAATCAATTAAATTTTTATTCAGACATTTATCAAATAATTCATGTAAATTCATATGCGTATTTATCTCCATTTCAATGTACATACTCTTTTATATTGTAATCCGTTCAGTAAAAAACCGCAATATAAAACAATTTTTATATCTATATTTTATATCTGTGTTTTTATACTTTTTTATTTAAAAATCCTGATTATTCATTGGAGTTGAAAAATAGACACAGGTGACATCTTTTATTTCATCATAATTTACCGAAATACACACATTGACTTTCCCTCTTCCGACATTAATATACTCATCTATTTCATCATCATAACCATAAATTACATATAAATCATCTGTTCTGTTCTGCGTAACAATTTTTGCTCCCACTTCTCCAAGCAGTGAATCTGCAAGTGCATTTTTTTCCTGAATATCAAGTTCACCATTTATTTCACCTTTAAGATTGACATTTACAGCAGATGTCATTTCAAGGTCTTTTAAAATCTGCTTTACAATTTTTTCGTATGTAAATGCTGATTCAATTCCATTTTTTAATGTAATTCCGATATAAATATACTGCTTATCCTCATCATGGGTTATAAATTTCAGGATAACATCACCATTGACAGATGTCTGGCTCAAAGTCTTAACTGAATTATACTCCTCATCCACCAAATCACTTATCATATAGTGATTTATCCCGATTTTTTCTGCAATATTCTCTAAAATAAGTTTTTTGGCACTATCAGATATGCTGATATCACCATATTTTCCATATGCACTGACTGATGATGACACATCTGAATATGTCTGCCTTCCAAATGCACTTATAATTTTTTCTTCACCACTTAAAGCACTTTCTGAATATAATATGTTGATTGCAGTTATAGTCCATAATGCAAGTGCTATTACTATTGCTATTTTCTGAAAAGGATATTTTATTTTCTTTTTACCACCACCCGTTTCAAGTTCTCCTCTTATACTCATTTTTATATAACAAAATATATCTTTTAACATAAAAACCTCCCTGAAGTGATAATTGGATTATTACCACTCCCGGGAGGTTTATTCATAAAATTAACTGTATTATTAATCTACAGCATTAATTCTGGCAAGTGAACGCTTGAGTGCCATCTCGGCTCTTACAATATTTACATCTGCATCGCTGCTCTTTAATCTTCTCTCAGCACGTACTCTTGCTTCGTTAGCCCTGTTTACATCAATTTCTTCAGGCCACTCGGCAACTTCTGCAAGCACATTTACCTGTGACTGCAAAATTTCGATTATACCACCATGAACAGCAGCTTTTTTAATGCCTTCATCAGTGTGTATTGTCATAACGCCCGGAACAATTACAGCTGTGAGCGGAATATGTCCAGCATATATGCCAATATCGCCTTCACTTGTAGTCAATTCAAGCATTGTCACATCACCGCGATAAAATTCTCTGTCAGGTGTGTTGACTATTAGCGTAAATCTATCTGCCATATATGCTCCTTTCAGGCTTTATTAACCTTAGCAAGAACATCGTCTATATTTCCGCAGTTAAGGAAATATCCCTCAGGAATATCATCATATTTACCTTCAATGATTTCTTTAAAGCCCTGAATTGTCTCACTAATAGGCACATATCTTCCTTCAAGACCTGTAAACTGGCCTGCCACAAAGAATGGCTGTGAAAGGAAACGCTGAACTTTTCTTGCTCTTGATACAACAAGCTTATCATCTTCTGAAAGTTCATCCATACCAAGAATTGCAATAATATCCTGTAATTCCTTATACTTCTGTAAAATCTCCTGTACCTGACGTGCAACCTGATAATGTTCTTCACCAACAATTCTTGGGTCAAGAATTCTTGATGTTGATTCAAGCGGATCAACAGCCGGATAAATACCAAGCTCTACAATAGAACGGGAAAGAACTGTTGTAGCATCAAGATGTGCGAATGTTGTAGCAGGTGCCGGGTCAGTTAAGTCATCGGCCGGCACATATACAGCCTGAACAGATGTGATTGAACCATTCTTTGTAGATGTGATTCTCTCCTGTAATGCACCCATTTCAGTCTGAAGTGTAGGCTGGTAACCTACGGCTGAAGGCATACGTCCAAGAAGTGCTGAAACTTCTGAACCGGCCTGTGTAAATCTGAAAATATTATCAATGAAAAGAAGCACATCCTTTCCACCTTTATCTCTGAAGTACTCAGCCATTGTAAGTCCTGTAAGACCTACTCTCATTCTGGCTCCAGGTGGTTCGTTCATCTGACCGAATACCATTGTTGTCTTTTCGATAACGCCTGATTCCTTCATTTCATAGTAGAGGTCATTACCCTCTCTTGTACGCTCACCAACACCTGTGAATACTGAGTATCCACCATGCTCTGTAGCAATATTTCTGATAAGTTCCTGAATAAGTACCGTCTTACCAACACCGGCACCACCGAAAAGACCTATCTTACCACCCTTCTGATAAGGACAAAGAAGGTCAACTACCTTGATACCTGTTTCAAGCATCTCTGTAGATGTTGACTGGTCTTCAAATGCCGGTGCCTTTCTGTGAATCGGCATATATTCTTCTGTCTCAGGTACCGGCTTGTTATCAATCGGATCACCGAGTACATTAAACATTCTTCCCAATGTGTTCTCACCAACAGGAACAGATATTGGAGCACCTGTAGCTTCTGCATCCATTCCTCTGACAAGACCATCTGTCGGTCCCATGGCAATACATCTTACTGTATCATCACCGAGATGCTGGGCAACTTCGACAACCAGACGCTCACCATTACTTCTTGTAATGTTAATCGCTGAGTTAATCTCTGGCAACATCTCATTCTGGAATTTTATATCCAAAACGGCACCGATAATCTGGGTAATTTTACCTATATTTTTCTCTGCCATTTAATCTAGCCTCCATATTTTTATTCGATAGCATTAGCGCCCGCAATAATTTCAGTAAGCTCCTGCGTAATAGATGCCTGACGGGCTCTGTTGTACTTAAGCGACAGAGTTGAAATCATCTCTTCTGCATTGCTTGTTGCACTATCCATTGCCTGCATTCTGGCACCATTTTCACTTGCAACAGACTCAATAAGTGCACCATAAACCAGGCTGCATACATACTTGGGAATAATCATATCAAGTGCTTCTTCCTCGCTTGGTTCATATGTCATAAGTGCTTCACTTCCGTCTGTTTCATGTGCGGCATCATCTGCCTCTACAGGAAGCAGTCTGATTAACTGAGGTTCATGCACAACTGTATTTTTGAATACTGTATATGCAAGATAAATTTCTCCTACCTCACCATCTGCAAATGCTGAAAGCACATCATCACAAATTTCTTTCGCATCTTTGTAAATAGGGTCATTAATTGCTTCAGAATAATCAGCTTTTATTTCATATCCTTTTCTTTCAAGCAATTCACGTCCTTTTTTACCGACAGCATATACAACGGTATTTTCCTTAGTAAAACCTTCATCAATAATCATTCTGGTTATATTGGAATTGTAACCGCCGGCAAGACCTCTGTTTGCAGTAACCACAATTACAGCTTTTTTGTCAGATTCTGACTCTTTAAGATACTTATGGTTAATGTGTCCTGACTTTGCCAGAATACTTTGGACTGTCTCATACATCAAATCGAAATATGGTTTTGTATTCTCTGCCCTTCCTTTAGCTTTTTGCAGCTTAACGGTGGAAACGAGTTTCATGGCTTTAGTTATCTGACCGGTACTCTGAATCGAGTCTTTACGTCTTTTTATGTCTCTCATTGAGGCCATAATCCATTACCTCCATCCACTGTTTTATTTAAATGTCTTTTTAAATGCTTCTATAGCACTGATAAGCTCTTTTTCTGTCTCTTCATCAAGTACCTTTGTCTCTTTGATTTTCTCCGGTATCTGAGGATATTTAGTATCAATAAACTCAAATAATCCATCCTGGAAATCTATAACTCTGTCTACATCTATGTCAATAACATATTTCTTTGTAACGGCATAGATGATTATTACCTGATATTCAACCGGCATTGGCTTATACTGTGGCTGTTTAAGCATCTCTCTGATTCTTTCACCCTGTGCAAGAGTTTCCTTTGTATCAGCATCAAGTTCTGAACCAAACTGTGCAAATGATGCAAGCTCTCTGTACTGGGCAAGCTCTGTACGAATAGGAGCCGCAATCTTCTTCATAGCCTTAATCTGTGCAGAACCACCAACTCGTGATACTGACAAACCGGCATTAACAGCTGGTCTGAAACCTGAATTGAACATCTCTGTCTCAAGATAAATCTGTCCATCTGTAATTGAAATTACATTTGTAGGAATGTACGCAGATACATCTCCTGCCTGTGTTTCAATAATAGGAAGTGCTGTAAGAGAACCTCCGCCGTACTCATCTGACATTCTGGCAGCTCTTTCGAGAAGTCTTGAATGAAGATAGAATACATCACCAGGGTAAGCTTCACGTCCTGGTGGTCTTTTAAGGAGCAATGAAAGTGTACGATATGCAGCAGCATGTTTGCTCAAGTCATCGTAAACAACTAAAACATCCTGTCCCTGTTCCATCCATTCCTCACCAATTGCACATCCTGAATATGGTGCAATATACTGTAATGGTGCAAGCTCACTTGCTGTAGAAGCTACAACTGTTGTATAACTCATAGCACCATTTTCTTCAAGAGTCTTAACTATGTTAGCAACTGTAGACGCTTTCTGTCCAATTGCTACATAGATACATTTTACGTTCTGACCTTTCTGGTTGATAATTGTATCAACCGCAATAGCTGTCTTTCCTGTCTGACGGTCACCGATAATAAGCTCTCTTTGTCCTCTTCCGATTGGTACCATGGCATCAATAGCCTTAATACCTGTCTGAAGTGGTGTATCAACTGATTTTCTTGTAATAACACCTGATGCAACTCTTTCAATCTGACGGAACTTATCTGTATTGATAGGTCCTTTTCCATCGATTGGCTGTCCGAGTGCATTAACAACTCTTCCTATAAGTGCATCGCCAACAGGAACCTCAACTACTCGTCCTGTTGTCTTTACTGTATCTTTTTCACTGATATTTCGTGAATCGCCGAGAAGAACTGCACCAACATTATCCTCTTCGAGGTTCAATACCATTCCGTAAACCCCGCCCGGGAATTCAAGCAGTTCACCCTGCATTGCTTTCTCTAGTCCATGTATACGTGCAATACCGTCCGCAACCTGAATTACAGTACCTACATCTGATACTTCAAGGCCTGTAGCATACCTTTCAATCTGTTCTTTAATAACAGAACTGATTTCTTCCGGTCTCAAATTCATTAGACTAACGCACCTTCTTTCTATTAAAGTATAAACTTACGATAACTGGATTTTTTTCAAATCTCCTGCAAGCTTATCTAATTTTGTTTTTATGCTGCTGTCTACAACACGATCATTTATACGAATAATCATTCCTCCAAGCAGCTCCGGCTCAACAGAATAATTCATGCGGAATTCTTTATAATCCGTTGTTGCCAAAAGGCGTTTTAATACCTTTTCTTTTTGTTCCTCACTAAGTGGAACAGCTGTTTTTACATATGCAGTGCCTATCTTTTTGTATTCAAGCACCTTTGCCATAAACATATTAAGAGTTTCAACAATGTCCTTATGTCGGTCTTTAGCAATCATAAGAACAAGAAGACCTGTCATCTCTTTTGAAATAACTCTTCCAAATGTATCCTCTATAAAATGTTCTTTATCTTCTTTGCTGACTTTTGGATGATTCAAAAGCTTTGAAATCTCATCATTTTCTGAGCACTCTTTAAGAATGACTTCGGCTTCATTATAGAACTCATCCACTCGTCCTTCCTGCACAGCAAGCTCAAATATAGCTTCACTGTATTTTGTTGCCGCTAACTTAGCCATGTCTTATCACCCATTTCATTCAAAGTCTGTTCAATAAGTGCCTGACTGTCTGCTTCTGATATAGATTCAGCCACAACCTTAGATGCCATAAGTCTTGCAACTGCAATAATCTGCTGCTTGACTTCATCTGCTGCTTTCTGCTTTTCAAGCTCTGCCTCAGTATTAGCTCTGGCAATTATTCTTGCTGCTTCCTGCTTTGCATCAGCAACAATCTTTTCTTCATTATGCTTTGCAACTTTTCTTGCATCGCTTAAAATGCCCTCTGCCTCTTTATTGGCAGCTTTAAGTTTTGCTTCATATTCCTGCTTCATGGCAAGGGCTTCTTTCTTATCTGCCTCAGCATTTTCTCTGTCACTTGTAATTTTATCCTGTCTCTTTTTTAACATATTTCTGACCGGATTAAATAATATAAATGAAAGTAATATAAATAATATAAATACATTTATAGCTGTGATTGAAGCATCAAAAAGAAGCTGGTAATCCAGACCAAACAGTCTGCCATCATCCGCCAGGGCTATCATTGTACTTCCCAAGGAACTCAAAATATATAGCCTCCTTCCTGACAATTTTTAATTTTACGTAATCTCATTGTTATTTTACTTAAATGGCTTAACGAACATTAAGATAATAGCAACGGCGAAACCGTAAAGACCTGTTGTCTCGGCAACGGCCTGTCCAAGAAGCATTGTTGAAGTAATTGCTGACTTTGCTCCTGGATTACGTCCAACTGCTGCAGCACCGTGTCCGGCTGCAATACCCTGTCCAATACCAGGACCTACACCTGCGATCATAGCAATACCTGCACCAATAGCTGACATAGCCTGGATAAATTCCTGTCCACTAATATTCATGTTTAAAATCCTCCATTAAAATTAATTTTACACCGTACGTTATTCGTCGGCAATTTTATCATTTATATATACCATTGTCAGCATACAGAATACGTATGCCTGAATGCATCCCGAAAACAGGTCAAAGTACGCATGAAGCAATGCCCCACCGCCGATTGTATACGGGTTGAGCAAGTCATATATAAGTCCCATAAGAACTGTACCTGACATAATATTTCCGAAAAGACGCAATGAAAGAGACAATGGAACTGCAAACTCACCAATAAGGTTAATAGGAAATAAGAACCATATTGGCTGGAACAGTGCCGTAAAATGTCTGATTTTATTTTTCTTTATACCATTAAACTGAATGAGTACAAATGTTATAAGACCAAGACACAGCGTAACACCGTAATCCGCCGTAGGCGGTCTCAAGCCAAACAGACCTGAAATATTGGATATAATTATAAAAAGGAACAATGTAGACATATAGTTTACAAACTTGTTCGCATTTTTTCCCATAATTCCTTCAACCATGGTCTGAAGCATTTCTACAATCAGCTCTATTATATTCTGGAAAAATCCCGGTGTGTCTGATGCTTCTGCCTTATTAATCTTAATTCTTGCAATTATAGCAACAACAAGAATAAATATAGAGACTATAAGCAAAGCAACATGTGTTGTATTGATACTGAAATCATAGTCAATACCCGGGATTCTGAACTTATAGAGTGACTTAATCATAAAACTGCTGTCACAGGCTATCATTGAGGTCATCGAGGTCACACCCATGCTCCCCACATTCTTTTCCTCCTTTTCTTAGTATTTTGGACGATATTCTCAAGGCAGCCGGCTGCAGATACGCAGACAGCTTCATAATGAACATTCCAACAAGTGCCGCAAGCAGATCTCCGATATCACAAAGATACAATATTGCAAATATGGCAATCATAACCGTAAGCCTCAAAAGATAACCTAACAGATATGACTTTTTAGGATTAGCTTTTCCATATACCACTTTACGCACTTTAAAGCTCATGTTCAACACACAAAAAATGGCATAAATTACCCCTGCCAGAAATCCAACTGCAAATTTTGCCGGATTCTCAAATAAAAGGAATATAACAATCTCACCAATAATAAGATATAATAAATCTATTACCAATATTTCAGGCAATGCCTCATTTAAATCTCTAAGTCTGTTTGTCATTTTCTTTTTCTTGATTAGCCCTTTCAATTTTCCGCTTAATTTCGTCTTCCTGACGCTTTTTTCGTCTGTTTTCTTCGCTCTTTACAACATTCATAACAAGTACATAGGCATTTCTTGCACCAGCAGCTATTCCGACAACCAGCAAAGGAAGTGTAAAATATGTTCCAAACTTTTTATCAAGCCATATTCCCAATGCCATACATAAAAACATCGGTATCATCACACATATGCCAACCTGCGAAATTAAAATAATGTTGCGATACTCAGAATTCTTATCACTAGAGCCCATACGAATATCCTCTCAAATTTCGTTTGCTATTATAATAACATTTAAAATCAAATAAGTCCATTTTTTTTACATCAATAAAACGATTGAATTTATAGCTTTATATTGCTATAATTCACTTAAAATAAGTACTTAATACAATTTTCATTTTAATTTAACAGATAATTTATACCAAATTTTATATAGATATATAGAACGGAGATTACCATGAGCGATTTATACAGACGACGTTTAATCCCAGATGAATGTCTTCATTTAAAAAATGACCACATCATTCATATCAGCAAAGACATTATTGTCACAAAATGGAATACCATTCATCCAAAAGCAGAATTCTCACATGGAATCTCCATGTACTGTCTTAATGAAGGCTGGAAAATAAGCAAGTTTTTTACATCTGAAAACAAGCTGAAATATATCTACTGCGATATAATAGACACTGATTATAACAGTCTGAAAGACGAATATATATTTACCGACCTTCTTGCCGATGTAATTATTGAAAATTCCGGATTTGTAAAGGTTGTGGACCTTGATGAACTCGCTGATGCCTGCAGCAACGAATTAATAAGCACATCCCTTTTGACTGCTTCACTTCACCGCCTTAATAATCTTTTATCTATTATATACGATGGCTCATTTAAAGATTATATATATAAACTTGACAGTTATTTTTCAAAAGATAAAGAAATATAAGATATTTTTTAATTAAATATCATATTCTCATAGCAACCGGTTTTGCATGTTTATAAAATACTTTTCCGACTTGCAAAACCGGCATATTACTATTGCCATTAACAATTATAATGTAATAGTTATTTCTCTTTCTGTTCTCTGATATTGATAATATCTGACACCTGCTGCATTAAGCATTCTCTTTGATGCAATAACGGATGCCGTATCAGCATATTTATCACAATCATATACAATTGTTTTTATTCCCGCCTGAATTATAGCCTTCGCACACTCATTGCATGGAAAAAGCGTTACATACATCTTTGCATTATCAAGACTTCCACCACGATAGTTAAGAATTGCATTCAGTTCACTGTGTGCTGTGTACATATACTTATTATCAAGTGGTGCACCTTCTCTTGCCCATGGGAATTCATCATCTGAGCATCCTCTTGGCAATCCGTTATATCCCATAGAAAGAATCTTATTGTCATTACTTACTATACATGCACCGACCTGGGTATTCGGATCTTTGGAACGAAGTGCCGACATTTTGGCAACACCCATAAAATATTCATCCCACGAAATATAGTCTGTTCTTTTATCGCTCATTGAAAATCCTCCAATCTGCAATATTACTGTTCAAGCATATTTATTCTTCTGATATGACGTTCATCATTAGAAAACTTTGAATCAATAAATGTATCTGCAATTCTGAATGCAAGTTCAGATCCAATTACTCTTGCACCGAGACATAATACATTCGCATTATTATGTTCCTTTGTCATCTGTGCACTAAAACAATCTCCGCAAAGTGCTGCTCTTATACCTTTAATCTTATTTGCAGCCATGCTCATTCCAATTCCTGTTCCACATATAAGAATACCCTGCTCGCATTCTCCAGAAAGAATTTCACCGGCAACTTTCTTGGCATATACCGGATAATCACATGACTCTTTTGAATAACATCCTACATCCTTACACTCAATTTCTCTTTTTTTTAGATGCTCTATCATCTGCTCTTTAAGTTCAATTCCGCCGTGGTCACTACCAATTGCTATCATTTTGTTATTCTCCTTTTTCTTCTTTTTGTTTTATATTATTTATAATATTGTCAGCTGCTATATCAACCAGATGCTGCAGCTGTTCAAAACATACATTATATTCTTCAATACCTTTTCCATATGGGTCCTGTACTTCTTCTTCAGGTTCACCGCAGAATTCACATAATGTATACACATTAATTGCTCTGTCAAATGAATCATATAGTTTCTGCTTCATTGAGGCATTCATAACCAGAACAAGCGTATCTTTTCCAAAATCATTATTGGCAATCTGTATTGCATTATTACTTGGCATAATCATATTATGGCTTGCCGCAACCGCAACCGCTTTGGGATTATATGGTTCTTCAAAAAGCACAACCATGCCACGCGATTCTACGATAACATCATATTTTGACAGTCTATTCTGCATAATTGTCGCCGCCATAGGACTACGGCATGTATTTCCCATACAGACAAATATAATTTTATTATATGTGTTCATAAGCAGTTCCGCCTCCCGTCAGACCCTGATAATTGTATGTCCTGCTGCTTTTATAAGCCTGTTCATAACCGCCTGGCCAACATTATCAGTCGGAAAACTCTCTGAATATACATACTGTATTCCATCTTCATCAAAACTTCTAAGTGCTGCAAACAGATTCTTTGCCGCGAGTGCCTCATCACATCTGCTGCCCATATCTACAACCTTATCAGCATTATAGCATCCTGCATCCTCGCTGACTGTCATTACGCCGACACGTTTGCCCTCTTTTCTTCTAAGCTCACATAATTCATTGATTTTGCCGACCACTTTATCAGAATCACCTGTAACAATAACCACATTTGCATCCGGTGAATAATGCTTGTATTTCATGCCAGGTGCTTTTGGAACTATTCCATCTGCTACATTTCCCATAACAGCCGGATCAACTTTCACTTCTCCAAGCACATCTTCAAGCTGCTTTTTTGTTATAAATCCAGGTCTCAAAATAGTTGGCACATCTTCACTCAGATCAACTATGGTAGATTCCACGCCTATATCCACTGTGTCATCAGCTATAATCATATTGATTCTTCCATTCATATCATGAATTACATGTTCTGCCTTTGTAGGGCTCGGCTTACCCGAAATATTCGCACTAGGTGCTGCTATATATACACCGGATGTTTTAATAAGCCTTGCAGCCACAGGATGACTCGGCATTCTTATAGCAACCGTTCCAAGACCACCTGTTATGCTGTCTGGAACTATATCTTTCTTTTTAAGAATCATCGTGAGTGGTCCCGGCCAGAAAGCCTCTGCTGCCTTTACTGCCATATCATTTACATCACATGAAAGCACTTCTAAATCTTTCTTATCAGCAATATGCACAATAAGCGGATTATCAGAAGGTCTTCCCTTTGCCGCATATATCTTTGCAGATGCCTTTTCATCAAGAGCATCCGCACCAAGTCCATATACCGTTTCTGTAGGAAATGCAACAAGTCCGCCATTCTTTAAAATCTCTGCTGCCTGCTCATATATCTCATCATCACTGTCATCATGCATTATTTTTTTAATTACAGTATCCATAATCATATCCTCTTTTCAGAATGTATACATATTATAGCCGAGTTTTATATGAGTGTAAACCCCAATTCAGCTGTTATATATTTCAATTATTATGCTTTTCATCACAAAAATAATTTATTATTCCCTTATATAAAGCTTCAGCTATTTTCTGCTGGTATTCGCTGCTGTTTAGCAGTGATGCCTCTGTCGGATTTGACAAAAATCCACACTCAGCAATTACTGTCGGAGCTGATGTATGTACAAGCATATAATATGTGCTGTCTGCCTTTTCAACTCTTTTATTTTCAGAATCAAGATTTTCCTTAAAAGAAGCCTGCAATATTTCTGCCAGCTTTTTACCTTCTACAGAGTGTTTATAATAAAACACCTGTGCTCCCTTTACATCCTGACTCTGGAAGCTGTTCTGATGTATGCTTACCACTATATCCGCTTTGCTGTCTTTTATAATCTGACATCGTTTCTTCATGTCAGCAATTTTCTTATTATCATCATTTTCACTGTATAGACCGTTTTCATCTTCCCTCGTCATTACAACATTAAATCCGGTATCAATCAATTTTTTCTGCAGTTTTTTTGCTATTGAAAGATTAACATCCTTTTCAAGAATTCCATTATCGCTCTTCTTCCCCGGGTCAATACCGCCATGTCCGCTGTCAATCACCACTGTTTTCTTTGTAAAATCAATCTTTATTCCTGTATCTTCACTTTCTGCGTCTGCATTACTATATACATCTTTACGTGTCCGGATTCCCTGCCCCGGATTTTTCACCAATCTTGGCAATGCAATACATGCTGCTGTATACACCGCCGCCAGTGTCATTACGCTCATTGCTGTAACTAATTTTTTATAATTCAATCCTGCTCCCTCCATATAGTTTCAGGAGTATTTTTTACTACATTTTTATTCTTTCTATTTCTTTAATATGATTAAATTTTTGTGAGGCTGCCCACCTATATCAGTGAAGCAGCCCCGTCAATGGGTTATTTATTCCTTTTGTTGTGATATATATTTTTGTGCTTTTAAACTTTTATGTAATTCCAAGATAATACGCAAACCATTCAAGAGTTTCTGATGTCATTTTCATTGGATTTATCTCAACCGGAATATCCACAGCTTTTATATTGTAATTTTTAGTCAGTTTTCTTAGTTGTTTTTTATCTGACATAAAAACTGCCACCATAAAATCTGCACCTTCAAAGCCTTCAACGGCTCTTATCAATCTTCCCAGTTTATATACCGAAGTGGAACCGACCACTATACGTACATCACATCTTAAAAATTCGGCAATATTATCTTTTGCTTCATAATTCATATCGCAGATTACCACATCATATTTTTTCATATACAGCTGCCCTAATTCATCTGTCGTCGGGCATATGCAACAATCAATTCCTTTATATGAAAAACACCGCATGTCTCCATCCATATTTTTTGTCTCATCGTATAATTTCACAAAATCTCCATGACCATTACATTCTACGACAGCAGTCTTATAACCTAAACCATTTGCAAAATAATTAGATGCCATCAACGCAAAATGTGTTGTCCCAACTCCGCGTCCTGCACCAATCACACCGACTTTCAGCATTCTGCTGCCATGTAATAATGCAGATGTGCGTGGTATATTATTTTTCAATAATTTCCATAATTTCATCTGCTTCCTCCTCAAACAGTTCATTAGCACTATCCCATTCATATACACATGGGAAACGGTAAATTCTGCACTTACCTTTATAACTGCTTATGAAATCATAAAATTCTCTTCCGCCAATATGATTAATAAAAATAATGCTGTCACTTGTTACACTTTCCATAGCTGTCATATTATTTCTTCGGTAATTCGTATTGCCTACAAATATAGTAATGCCATCTTTTCCGCCTTCTGCACATTCACCTCTTCTACTGTTACAGTGCTCGTCTATACATCCGCAGTCATGAATTATATACTCATATCCTGACAGATTATATGTGATGCAGCCATTATAATCAGGTATAATATCAATCCCGGCTTTTCCCTTAATCTTATCTGCTCCTATTGTATATATACCGTTACATAATGTTCCCTTGTCTGTAACTGCCCTGTAATCTGATGTGTCATTATGCCTGATACATATAACATTCCGTTTCTTTCTTTTTAAGAATGATGCAAAACAAAGACAGAAATGTGTAGCACCCGAATTATGCATAAAACCATATACATATATATGACAAACCTTATCAGTATTGTTTTTATCCGCTATTACAGATTTCTTTCCACGAAAAAATCCTAAAAATTTCTTTGTAATATCAAATTTTGCTATTTTTTTGTAATTCATGGTATCCGATATACTGCATAGCTCTTTTCGTAATGCTGCTATGGACTTATATCTTTGAATCGAATTGTGCCTGATACACTTTCTTATAACAGGTCCAATTGAATTTGAATACAACCGGCAGACCGATTCTGCTTCGGATGTAAAAGACTGTACATGACCACTTGATGCCATATACAAAAGTAAAATTCCAATACTATATATATCTGACCTGACACTGCCATCACCGTTGTACTGTTCCGGTGCAGCATAGCCCGCTGTTATATACATTGCATGCCCGGCATGGCGTCCATCAATCATATCTGAATTATCGAAGTCAATAATGAATACTTCCCGCTTCCCATCTGAATTATCTCTTATAATTATATTAGATGGCTTAATATCAAGATGAACTATCCCTGCACATTCGTGGAGATATGAAATAATATCGCAAATCCTGATGCCTATATCTGCCATATCATGTGCAGTAATGCATCCTGCCTCACTTATATATTCCGTCAAAGATTTACCAGAAATATATTCTTCTATAATGCAGATACTATCATTGTTATCTTCAATGTCAAATACGACCGGTATGCCTGGACACTTGAGGTTCTTAATCATATCAGCCTCCCGCAGTATTCTCTCATAATCATCGCAAGTCTTCATAACTATCTTGGCAGCTCTGTATACATTAAGAAGCTTATGCCTTACAAGATATACCGTAGAATGACCGGTCCTGGCAAGAACCTTTATAATCTCATACTTATCAGATATTTAATTAACCTCCTTTTCTACAATACTAATTGGTTCAGTTATTATATTACCACAATATTTTAAAAAGTCAATAACAAATATAAATTTTTAGTAAATAATACTTTTTAACGCCTCAAATACCTTTACATATCCATCAAAAATGGGTATTATTATTTTACAACCAATCCAGAAAAATATGTATGGACGGATTGCCAGATTGGAAGTGATTATATGAAGATTGAAAAGATAAATGACAACCAGATACGCTGTACACTCAACAAAGCTGACCTTGCCGCAAGACATTTAAAAATAAGCGAACTTGCTTATGGCAGTGACAAAGCAAAAGCTTTATTCAGAGATATGATGCAGCAGGCTTCTGCCGAATTAGGATTTGATGCCGAAGATATTCCTCTTATGATTGAGGCGATTCCTGTGTCAGCAGAATGTATTGTTCTTATAGTCACCAAAGTTGACGACCCTGAAGAACTGGATACCCGCTTTTCACGATTCTCATCTGATAACGATGATGATAATGATTCATTTTATCCTTTCGATGACGATTTTGATGACTTTGACACTATTGAAAATATATCATGTAACTCTCCTGCACCTACTGCTGCAGATGAACTTGATGAAGATGATAATTCTGATTCTGATGATGTTGTTCTTCCCGACGCAAAGACCGCAAACGACGTCATTAATCTGTTCAGCAAAGTAAAGGAATATCTTAACAAGAATATTGAAAAAACAACTGATGACAGTTTTGTTCCGCTAAAAGATGCCATTCTGCCTGATAGTAAAGATGAATCTTCAGATAAGCAGAATTCACATACGGCACAGACCGAAACTATCAAGCCTGTTATAAGAATATATTCTTTTGATAATTTTGAAAACTTTGAATCAGCTGCACATGTAGTATATCCTTTATATTCTGACAGGAATTCTTTATATAAAGATAAAAAAAATAACAGATATTACCTCGTTATTGAAAAAATCACATGCACTAGCAGCGATTTTAACAAGACATGCAATATTCTATCCGAATATGGTAATAAAGAAAATATGCCTGCAAGCAGCCTTACATTTTTTGATGAACATTATGAATGTATTATTAAAAAGCATGCTATACAGACCATTGTAAAAATATAATATAATTTTCCGGGTTATAGGACAAAACGTGTTGATGGGTTAATCCCATTCAACAAACGTTCTGTCATAATTATGTAAATCACTCCATACAATGGCATCGCCCCAACTAGAAAGACTTTTTTCAAGTTTATTCTTTTCATTCATTTTTTGATATATTGCCGCGATGCTTTTATCGGTTGGCATAACATTTATTATTTCAGACAATGAAAGCGGTTCAGGCGAGTGCATATAGCACCACCAGTAAACCGCTTTTATTCTTCTTTCAACAGATAATCCTCTATGATTTCTAAGCATTTCCCTAAGTCTGGAATTGACACTGCCTTCAATTCTGTTATTGGTAGAAGGTGTGTTAAATTTGTCCCTTAATTCTTTGTCCAGATAAGTAAACAGCGTGTTTTCCCTGATAAGTTTAATTAATGACTTTTCTGCTTTCAGTATCCGTTCATGTGTAGGACGCCTGTTTCCATTTTCATCAACTGTCATTTCATTCAGGAAATCCTCATACTTATTTATCCATTCAATAAATCTTTTTATCCATAAATCCGCTTCTTCTTTTGTGTTTATTTTCAAGAGTTCTTTTGCCATGTTATATAGCTCTTTACCTGCCATTGAATTAGGTCTTGATGTCGTGTAACGCCTTACCTGGCAGAATACATGGAAAACGCATCTTTGGTGTTTTGCACCCGGCCATACTTTTTTGAGTGCCTTTGCAAACCCTGTTCCACCGTCAGATACAACCATTCTAGGTTCCGCTATACGTTTCATTAAAGCCGTCCATGCAGCGGCATATTCATATCTGCATAAATACCAGCCAAGGACATATTTATCATCACAACAGATTAAAATGCACGCTTTTCTTCCCAGATAAATACCATCAAGATACAAGACATCCCTGCTGTCCTCGACTTTGGGCGGCATAGGCCATATATTCCAATATTTAGCGGTTTTGCGTCTGAATGTTCTTCCATCTCCGGGCATTGATGACTGGGATTCCTTTCCAAACAACCAATCCAAGAAGATTTGCAGTTCTTTGGCAGAGTTGTCTATTTTGTGTGTAACTGATGAATTGCATTTCCTGCAAAGCCAACGTTGTGACCCTGCTTTTGTCTTTCCAGCTTTAATACATTTATTTCCACATACAGGACAATTTACTTGATTCATTTAATCTTCCTCCGTTGTTGCTGTTTCAAGGAAGATTAAACCTTGTTTTTCCCTTTATTTGCAAGGGATGCAGGTGTTTTTATCAACACGTTTTGTCCACCCTCAAAGTTGTTTCAAAAAAGATTGAACCGCCCCCAGCCCTTGAAATTCAAGGGCTGAAGGCGGTTTCTATCAACACATTTTGTCCTATAGGTCAATTTTCCCGGCTGTCTGAAGCTTAATGTAAATTAAGATTCTTTACATTAAGTTATACGGCAGCCGGGTTATTTTTAGCCAACAGACTCTAAATAATCTGTTATATCTTCCATCAATGCTTCACAATCAAGTCCATGAACCATTGCTGCTTCTTCAATTGTCTCACCTGCTGATGAAGGACATCCTACGCAATGCATTCCAGCACTCATAAGAATAGGAATTATTCCGGCATCAATCTGTATAGCTTCACCAATAGTAGTGTCCTTAGTAATCTTAGCCATTGCTAAACCTCCTGATTTTATTTTTGGTACATCTAATATAATAGTAACAGACAAAAAAGTCAAGCTGTGTTATTTTTCCCATTTTAACCATTTTTCAAACATTTTTGATACTTTTTATCTTTAATAATACTCTGTTAAATTGCGTTTCAGTGTTGAATTTTTGCACATAATATCGTATAATCATGTCAACAAACATTTTAAGGAGGATTATAACTATGGCATATGTAATTAACGATGAATGTATCAGCTGTGGTGCTTGTGTATCAGGTTGTCCTGTAGAAGCAATCAGTGAAGGTGCTTCTCATATGGAAATCAACGCTGATGTATGTGTTGATTGTGGTGCTTGTGCTTCTGTCTGTCCAGTAGGCGCTCCAAATCCACAGTAGATTGTATAATACAGTTGATATTCAGCTGTGTACATACGAAAAAATCACAACGCTTAATACGTTGTGATTTTTTATAAGTCTATGTTAGTTATATATAACTTCTGTTAGTTGTATATCTTTTTATATAATCTATACTCTCTGACCTCTGTCAAGTAAATCTGCAAATCTTGTCTGCTCCGGAATCCATGCCATTTTAACAGTTCCGATTGGACCGTTTCTTTGCTTTGCAATAATTATCTCAGCAATTCCTTTTATATCTGTATCTTTATTATAATAATCATCCCTGTAAAGAAACATTACAACATCCGCATCCTGCTCGATAGCTCCCGACTCTCTCAAATCTGAAAGCATCGGTCTGTGATCGGGTCTTTGTTCAACAGCTCGGCTAAGCTGTGAAAGTGTGACAACCGGAACATTCAACTCTCTTGCAAGAGCTTTTAAAGCTCTTGAAATATCCGAAATTTCCTGCTGTCTGTTGTCACTTCGTCTTCCGCTTCCACTCATAAGCTGAAGGTAATCAATTATGACAAGTCCGAGGTCATTTTCCATCTTATACTTTCTACACTTTGAACGCAGTTCTGAAATTGAAATACCAGGTGTATCGTCAATTATAAGATGTGACTTTGCAATACTGTCCGCACCTTCTATCAATTTGCCCCAGTCACTCGAATCAAGACGTCCTTTTCTTAATTTATCAGCATCCACTGTAGATTCAAGACTGAGCATTCTGTTTACAAGCTGGACATTTGACATTTCCAATGAAAATATTGCAGTTGTTATTCCCTGTTTTATTGCGACATTTTCTGCTACATTTAACACGAATGCCGTCTTACCCATCGAAGGTCTTGCCGCGACAAGTACAAAATCCGATGGCTGAAGTCCTGAAAGATATCCGTCCAAATCTTTAAATCCTGTCGGAACACCAGTAACCGCTCCTCTGTTTTTTGCCGCAGATGAAATTTTATCAAGTGCTTCAAGAACAACCTTATCAATAGGCTTATATTCATGATTTCCTTTATTTTTTACAAGGTCAAATATCTTTTTTTCTGTATCCGCAAGTATATCTTCTGTTTTTTGCGTTCCGGCATAACAATCATTAGCAATTGAATCATTAACACGGATTATATTACGAAGAATTGATTTATCCTTAACTATTCCTGCATATTGACGTATATTTGCAGATGTTGGAACTGCTGCCAGCAAATCTCTTATAAATTCAAGGCTGTAAACTTCTGCGGATACATTTTTTTCCTTGAGACGTTCCTGCAATGTTACAATATCAACAGGTCTGCCCTCATTATTCATGTCAACCATGGTCTGAAACATGACACCATACTGGTTATGGTAAAAATCATCAGCCACAAGCATTTCACCGGCAGTTATAATCGCCTGCTTGTCCATAATCATGGAGCCTACTACAGACTGCTCTGCCTCAAGGCTGTTTGGCATAATTCTGGTGATTGCCACATCTTCCATTACTTACTTTCTCCTACTACGACTCTTAATTTCGCAGTTACATCCTTATGAAGCTTAACAGGTACTTCATATGTTCCAAGCGTCTTGATTGATTCCTCAAGCTTCATCTTTTTCTTATCTATATCAAGTCCCAGCTGTTCTTTTGCAGCAACAGAGATTTCTTTTGATGAAACTGCCCCAAATGTTCTTCCGCCTTCACCTGTTTTTATCGTAACTTTAACAGGCTGTGCTTCCACCTTTACTGCCAGTTCCTTAGCAGCTGCAAGCTCCTCTGCTTCATGTTTGGCCTGTCTTGCTTTTTCAAGTTTTAAATCATTGAGATTTTTTGCATTTGCCTCAAGTCCGAGCTTCTTAGGCAACACATAATTTCTCGCATAACCATCATTAATCTTTACTATCTGTCCTTTTTTACCTAATGACTTAACGTCCTGTAATAAAATAACTTCCATTATATTTCTCCTTCCTGTATCATCGAATCCAATGTAACTTTTATTGTCTGGACTGCCTGGTCAACAGTACAATCCGTAAGCTGTGCACCGGCGATTGTCATATGTCCGCCTCCGCCTAATTTTTCCATGACAAGCTGTACATTTACCTCATCAATAGAACGTGCACTTATATATATAATATTATTGTAGGCTGTTATTACAAATGATGCTTTTATTCCTGATATGTCAAGCAGCTGGTTTGCAGCTTTGGCACCGCCTATCGTCGGACTTTCAACTCCTTCACCGTCAAATACTGTTATGGCAAATGCATCCCTGTATACTGTTGCCCTGCTTACCGCCTGTGCAACTGCCCTGTATTCTGCCATATCAGTACGAAGCATCTTTCTTACTCTTGTGACATCAGCACCATGTCTTCTAAGAAATGCTGCTGCCTCAAATGTTCTCGGACCTGACTTATTATTAAATCCATTCGTGTCTATATTGATTCCGGCATACAGTGCATCGGCTTCAAATGCCTTTATTTTCACACCATCTTCAACATACTGAATCATCTCAGTAATCATCTCAGCCGCTGATGAAGCATATGGGTCAACATATGACAAGACTGCCCCTGTAATAGGCTCGCTTGACTGCCTGTGATGGTCAAATACGATTATCGTCCTGCATATATCAAGAAGAGCCGGACACTCTGTCATCTTAGCCTTGTTAACATCAACAACAATAACTGCAGTCTGTGAATCTACATATTCCGGTGCTTCTTCTTTCAAAAGGAACATATCTCTCGGATAATCATCATTGTTAATGAATCTGTCCATAAATGGCTTAACACTGCTTGTCACATCATTAATTACAATGTGTGCTTTCTTGCCAAGTCGTCTGCATATTACATATATACCAATTGCCGAACCAAATGCATCTATATCTGCAAGTTTATGTCCCATTATAAGGACCGTCTGCGTCGGTTCAAGAATCTGTCTTAATGCATGTGCTTTTACACGCACCTTTACTCTTGTATTTTTTTCCATCTGCTGGCTCTTACCGCCATAGTAAAGTGTCTTCTCGCCATCTTTAACAACAGCCTGGTCTCCGCCTCGTCCAAGTGCAAGATCCATGGCTGATTTCGCAACATCATAATTTTTTGCATAATCACTTGCACCTGTTCCAACACCGATACTTAATGTAAGTGTCATTTCATTGCCGATTTTTACGCTCTTGATATCTTCGAGTAAACTGAATCTGTCTGACATAAGTTTCTCTAAATACTTATATCTGAAAATAGCAAGATATTTGTCTTTTTCCATCTTTCTTACTATCGCAGAACCACACGCAAAATACTTATTAACTCTCTTATCTATAAGACCTATAAATAATGAACGTCTGACATCATCTATACTTTCAAGTGCTTCCTCATAATTATCAATATAAATAAGTCCAACAACAAAACGCTCATCCTTTATTTTCTGGATATACATGTTAATATCTGTCTCATCAAACATATACATCGCAATAAACGAATTATTCTGTTCTGTCTCAATTATATCAACCTGCTGCGTAAGTGCATCAACAGCAATACGCTTCATCTCTACAAGATAATCCCTGCCATTATATGCAAGACGCATCTCTTTCGCATCTTCTCCTGTCGGAAATACTTCCGGCTTAATCTGTGGAAAAATGCTTTGTATATTTTTTCGGAAATCTTTCTTTTTATCAGTTTTTTCCATCATAATTCTGTTCATCCACAGAACACGTCCGTTATTGTCAAGCAGGCAATACGGAACACTGAGTTCGTATAAAAGCTGATGCTGTACCTGTGAATAATTAGAAGAGAATTCTATCATCTCATGCATAATTCCGGGTCTGAGATAAAAAATCATAATCCCGTAAACAACTGCATAAAGCATGACAAAACCCAGCATAATATTACCACATGATGTATCTTTGACATACATAACAACAGTGACAATTAAAAGTATTATGCCTACATATAGCGGCCACATAATATATGACTTCAGTTTTCCCGACAATTTATAAATCTGATTTCTGCCCTTGCTCTTCATAATAATCTCCATCAAACAAAAACATTTTAAATTATTATACCATTTATAAATTTTATTGTAAATAACAACGTAGTGCGACACCGCATACTGCAATGATGCCAATAAACTGTATGCACGCCGAAAATGTCACTGAAAGTGAGGAAAAGGCACAAGCTTACGCCCGTGCCTTTTCAATATTGACTTATTTTATTAATAAATCATTTTATTATTTTACAATTCTTCTTTTTCTGTCATAAATGCAAACTGCTGCAATAGCTGCTCCACTCATTAAGAATAATGCTAAGAGAAATGCAATATTTGATGTATCACCTGTAGTAACTGACTCACCAATAACAGGACTAACTGATGCTGTCAATTTATCATGTGAGAAATCTGCACCAACACCTGCAGGAGCTTTATCTGTAAGTGCAAATACATCTCCGAGTGCGATTGTGCCATCTGCATTTCTTGTAATTGTGCCTACTGACTTAACTCCGTCAAGAATTGCTGAGTAATCCAATGACTTGAACCAGTCTGTTGATACTGTTGCACCTTCTGAATTAACAGATGTCTTAGATGCTGTATCCCAGAAATAGTTTGTTGTCTTGTAAATCTTCTTAATATCCTGTGTTCCCTTAGGTTCAAGGTCTTCCTTAACATTAAGTCCTGCTGTTCTTGCAACTGTATCTGAATCAAATCCTGTTCTGTAAGAAATAATTCCTGTTGCTTCATAGTCTGTATTTTCTGCTGTCTTTGTGTAAAGAGCAACATTGTATGACTCATTATCAATGGATGTGCTGTTCTTAATCTTAATATCAGGACAAGAGTTAGAATCAATACCCTTAGCCTTGTTGCAGAATGATATACAGTTATCAAGAACATGAGCACCCGGCATGCTGTCGCCACCCATCTTGAAACCGTTACCGTTGCCTGCATCTGTACCATCTTCAAGGTATCCGTTAGCATATGCTATACTGTTCTTAATTGTTACAACACCGATTGAACCTGTCTGAACTTTTGCGAATAAATCCCAACCATCATCAGCATTGTGATGTGCTATACAACCATCAAAT
The DNA here is from genome assembly GCF_014287955.1 of Lachnospira hominis (ex Liu et al. 2021). Lineage (GTDB taxonomy): Bacteria > Bacillota > Clostridia > Lachnospirales > Lachnospiraceae > Lachnospira > Lachnospira hominis. The sequence goes on from NZ_JACOPD010000001.1 coordinate 531,591, forward strand.
ACGTTTCCGTCACCTACTGTAAGCTTAGCTGCAAAACCATCGGCATCTTCATAACCTGCATCCGCGTTTCCATATGATGTACAGTTAAGAATGAGGTTGTATGAAGGCCAGTTCTCATATTCATCTGTTGAATTAAGACGGCTTATCTGAATACCAGTATTACCATTGTGATAAGCATTAATCTGGTCTAATGTGTTATGATTTCCTGATACCTGAATACCCTTCTGGGCATTTGCTGATCTTGTAACATCAAATCCCTTGAAATACCAGTAGTCACCACCGATAATCATACCTGTTGAAAGTTCCTGGAAATCAAGAACAGGTCTTGTTGTTGCATTAGGATCTGCAATCATGTAAATCATGTTTTCTGCTGTACCATTGATACCTCTTGCTAGCTTTAATGAACTTTCAAGTTTGTATGTACCTTCCATAAGTACAATCTGCTGTGAAGGCTGAACATATTTAACAGCATCATAAATACTCATTGGGTCTTCCTTGCTTCCTGAACCCTTTGCATCTGGTGCAACCCAGATTGACTGTCCTGCCTCACCAATAGTCTTATATGTTACTGTAAAATCTATTTCTTTTGTTTCATATGATTGCATCGCCATATATTCGCCAGGAATATATCCCTCTGCTGGTGTAAAGTAAAGCTTAAAATCATTCTTACCCTTAGTAAGAACCACGTTAGCGGCATTAACTGCTGTCTTTGCCTTAACTTCTACATCTTCTGCAATGAAGTTACCATCTTTATCTGCAATACTTAATTTACCATCACAATTTGCCGTAAATGCAAATGTGTAATCTGGTGTACCTGTTGCTGATGGAGACTGTACTTTTGTATTAACTGCAATAAGTTCTATAGGTCTTTCTTCTGGTGCCGGATCTGTAGCCGGATTAGAAGTTGTTATTGAAATATCTGAGAATGTAACATTTGCATTTCTTGCTGCAAAGAAACCTGCATATACATTCTCTGAATCAAGATATTCAAGTGCCTTAGGATCATAATATTTCTTAGTTGTCTTGTATGAACCATCTACCGATTCGTATGTGATGAAATAACCTGTATTATTCTTCTGTATTGTCATATACATCTCAGTAATTGCATCACCTGCTGTTCCTCTTACTTCTTCCTGTGCATTTCCAATAACATTCTTATAATCTGGATATCTAAGTTCCAGAGGTGTCGTTGTTGAAGTAAAGTTTGCCTTAATTACAGCTGTCTTATTTGCTTCAATATCTTTAATATTATCTGTTGTTAAGCCTTTCTTTTCAATAGAGCCAATACCGAGCTTGTGTGTTACCTTATCAAGGGTATCATCTGTTGATACTCTGTTTTCCTCTGCATCCCAATAATATTCTACCTTTGATGCAATAGCCATATACTGGTTGTTCCAGCCTGAACCACCTAATCTGTCAGTTGCCATAAGGCCGAAACCTTCCTGACCATTAGAAAGTTTCCATGAATTTACTTTAACCTTTGCTCTAAGTATGAAATTTTCTGTTGTAGGAATTTCTGTATAATAGAATGTCAATCCGTCATATGAATCAGGAACAATCTTTCCACTTGCACTCTTGATTGTTACACTTCCATCAAGTGCTGAACCTGTAATACTATCCTTTGATGTATCTTTACCATCTTCATGTCCATTACCATATGTAACAGAACCCCATTTTCTTATTTCATCGGCTGTTGCTGTTCCCTTAACTATAGCTTCCTTTTTTGTAGCCGGATTATTTCTTACTGCAACAACCTTGAATGTATATTCTGTTCCAACTGTAAGACCACTTAAAAGCTGCTTTGTATCTGTTGCTGTAACAGCTTCAGAATATGTTGTGCCATCTGTACTATATGAAACTTCATAGCTGTCAGCTTCTGGAACTGCATCCCATTCGATAAGCATCTTTCCATTTCCCTTGCTTGTTGCAAAAAGATTTGAAGGTGCTGCTAAAGGAAGAACAAATCCTTCTGCCTTAACTTCATTACTCTCTTTATCTTTTTCACCAGATCTTGATAAAACAGCCTTGAAAGTATAGTCGCCTGTTGCTGTAGGATTAAACTCTGCTGTTCCTTTGCTGTTAGAACCTTTAATAATCTTTGAATCAACAACCTTTTCGCCGCTGTACATATTTACAACAAGCTGCTCGCCGCCGTCATCACCAAGTGGTGCATTCCAGCCTACGCTTACCTTTGAGCCATCAACTACAGGTGTCTCAAGTACAGGTGATTCAACCTTTGACCAGTCCAAATCAGGTGTACCCTTTTCTAATGAAATAGCATATACACATGCCTTTGATCCACTTACATAAAAATAATATGTCTTTCCTGCTGTCATGCTGTATGTATGTGAACCTTCCGTTGCGTCCTCACTTATTGTTTGTTCTGATGCTGACGCTTCCACAAAATACATTTTCTTACCAGATGCTGCTTTAGTTACAAATGTAATCTTACTGTCTGTAACTGCTGTCATCTTAAACGCAGCTCCCTCTGTAGGTACTGCTCCATTATTTGGTTTAGGATTTGCTTTTGGCTGCTGTATAAATGCATCATACTTTACACCTTCAACTGTCGCTCCTGAACCTTCCTTTACTGGCATATCAGCTAACACTTCCAAATCGGAAATTTCCTTATCTCCATATACCGTGCCAGCACTAAGGCCCTTTGAAATATCAACAGATACCTTTTTGTAATCACTTGCTTTATTATATGAATATGAAATGCCATATACACATGCCTTTGATCCACTTACATAAAAATAATATGTCTTTCCTGCTGTCATGCTGTATGTATGTGAACCTTCCGTTGCGTCCTCACTTATTGTTTGTTCTGATGCTGACGCTTCCACAAAATACATTTTCTTACCAGATGCTGCTTTAGTTACAAATGTAATCTTACTGTCTGTAACTGCTGTCATCTTAAACGCAGCTCCTTCTGTAGGTACTGCTCCATTATTTGGTTTAGGATTTGCTTTTGGCTGCTGTATAAATGCATCATACTTTACGCCTTCAACTGTCGCTCCTGAACCTTCCTTTACTGGCATATCAGCTAACACTTCTAATTTAACAATGCTGTCATCACCATATACTTTTCCAGCTTCAAGTCCTTTTGAAATGTCAATGGATGCTGTCACTGTCTTTGCTTGTGCTTTACTTGAAAAAATGCCTGTCAACATTGAAAAAGGCATAATTCCAACGACCATAAGTGCAGCCATAACAAATGCCAGCACTCTATGTCTTGTTTTTGTTTTCATAACTCTCCTCCTTCTTTTACTAAACGGACACGCCGCTTTTGTACTAAGTATCTCATTTTTAGTGCAAAAAATCAATCCAAAACTTATGCACATTACACACTTTCTGCTTTATACACAGTTTATTTTTATTAATTTTGTATAAAACCGACAAAAAAAGAAGTGCCATACTATATTTCTGTAACACTTCTTTTTGCTTTAATATAAAGTTTTATATAACATGTTTATCAAAGTATTCTTTTGCCTTCTCTTTATCCATCTTAAAATAACTTATAAGCTTCTCAATTATCTGCTCTTTTGTCTCCCCATCCTTTATAAATCCGTCTATCATCTCATCAACTGCTTTTCCAAATCCACTATCATAACCACTATCATAGCCTTCCTTATAGCCCTCTTCTATCGCAATCTTTCTTTCGTTCTTCATATGCAATTCTTCATTATACTCAGTCAATATCATCCGACACACCTCCGCTCGCTGTTTCTGCAATATATCTTTGAGTATATTATTACTTATTGCTTCATCTATTGCAAGATTTATCGCTGCATTTATATCATATTTTTTCAGATGCTTTCTTACAAGTCTTACAAACTCCGAATACTGATAAAGTTTATCGCATTTTTTCATAAGTTCCTCATTATTACCTATGTTTATATTAAGCATTGTAGCTGTAAGTTCAAGGCAGGGTTTCATTTCTTTCTGTTCTAATTCATCACTTTGCTGTGCCGAATATTTAAAACATTCAGATAGCCTCAATTCTTTCTTTTCCGGTTCATTCTTTGTACCGTTATAAAAAATTATATATCGTGGAACCGGCAGATTAATCTGCTTAGTTGAATAAACGTCCAGCTTATTCTTCTGAATATATCCACTATATAATTCAGCAAAATATATCAACCCTCTGACGGGCATATTCGGATTATAGGAGCTCTGGTGTTCATAAAGATTCATCTGATGTCCGAACAAAAATGAGACATCATTTTTATAAGAAAGATATACTATATCTTCAAGAGTTGTTATTTCTAAAGAATCAATATTACTATAATTTGTATTATTAACAGCATTATATAGACTTAACAAATCATATGGGTTATTAAAAATAAAACGAAATAATGCATCCTTATATTTAGTATTAGTATAAATATTTTTTATCAATAAGCAAATACCTCCATAATGTATACCCAAAATCATATGAATTCAAATGTTTTTATAGTATATATTATACGCAGTATATTTCACATGTCAATAGTTTTATCTACAATTAATATATATTTATAGATTAAAAAAAGGATTACACCGGCGAACCAATGTAATCCTTCAATCATCTTAAAATTATTGCTTATTCTACTGTATATGGAAGTAAAGCAATATGACGAGCTCTCTTTACAGCTACTGTAAGGGCTCTCTGGTGCTTTGCACAGTTACCTGTAATTCTTCTAGGAAGAATCTTTCCTCTTTCAGAAACATACTTCTTTAATAAAGCAACATCTTTATAATCTAATGCCTTGTTTGCATCAGCACAAAATGCACATACTTTCTTTCTTCTGCGCATTGGTCTTCTTCTCATCTGACCTTCTGGTCTCTCAGCCTTCTTTTCTGGCATATCAGTTACCTCCTGTTTTAATTAAAAGGCAAACCTTCATCCTCTACGCCATCCGGAATATTCATAAAGCCATCACCTGCAGGTGCTGCCGGATTACTTCTTGATGGTGTATACGCAGCTTCGCTGCTTGCTGCTGAAGCTTTGCTCTCTGCGAATTCCTGGTCGTCAACGACCACATCAGTCGTGTAAACTCTCTGTCCGTCCTTATTTGTGTAACTTCCTGTCTGAATTCTTCCGCTCACAACAACCTTAGTTCCCTGATGAAGATACTTCTCAGCGAATTCTGCTGAACGAGCGAATGCAACACAGCTGATAAAATCTGCTGTCTGCTCATTACTAGATTCATTACTTCTTGTACGTCTTCTGTCTACTGCTAATGTATATCTTGCTACTGCCATAGAACCTTCACCGCCCTGTGAATAACGGACATCAGGATCTCTTGTCAGTCTTCCCATTAAAATCACTCTGTTCATACTTATTCTCCTCTTCTATAAAAGAGTTGTTAAGCCAAACGCGAACTAATTATTCTCCATCTTTAACGATTAAGAATCTGATTACGTTCTCCATGATACGAATTCTGCTCTCAACTTCTGCTGGGCAAGTTGCTTCTGCCTCAAACTTAATGAAGTTGTAGAAACCTTCGCTCATCTTCTGGATATCGTAAGCAAGCTTCTTCTTCTCGCATGTGCCTGGATCTGTGATTGTACCGCCAAAACGAGTAATTAATTCCTTAACCTGCTCGATTGTAGCATTTCTCACTTCATCCTCGACGTTTGCACTTACAACTAATGCTAATTCATACTTATTCATTCTACGTCGCACCTCCTTCTGGTCTCTGGCCCTTTCTTATTCACAGTGAAAGAGCAAGGAAAAATATATATCACAAGGTCAAATTTTATCATAAAAAAAACTCAATTACAAGCCTTTTTTAAATTTTTTGTATTTTTTTCTACCATTGTGCGTGATACCATTATTTCATGTCCGCACCCTGTGCACTTTAACTTAAAATCAGCACCAACACGCAATATTTGCCATTCTGTACTGCCACACGGATGTTTTTTTTTGAGCTGGACAATATCTCCGACTTCGTAAATATATTTCATAAATACTCCATTTCTGCTTATTTAACAATCTTTTAAATTTGGGAAAAAACATTTCCCAACGCATCATGTATCAGCAAATCAGCACGTCTGTCATATGGAGTTTCTGATTTATTGATAAGTACAAGCTTATTTCCATTGTAATAATCAATCAGTCCGGCTGCCGGATATACACCAAGCGATGTTCCTCCAACTATCAACACATCAGCTTCTTTTATAAGTCTTACGGCTTCCTGTATATTTTTTTCATAAAGACCTTCCTCATACAATACGACATCCGGCTTTATTCTTCCGCCACAGCTACATTTCGGAACCCCTTTTGAATTAATAATTGCATCAATTCCATAAAACTTTCCACATCTTTCGCAATAATTGCGAAGCACACTACCATGAAGTTCAATGACATGACTGCTTCCTGCCTTTTGATGAAGTCCATCAATATTCTGTGTTATGACACCTTTAAGCTTTCCGGATTTTTCAAGCTCTGCCAGCTTAATATGTGTTGTTGACGGTTCAGCATCAGGAAATAACATTTTATTTCTGTAAAACTCAAAAAACTCTTCCGGCTTTCTTATATAAAAGCTGTGACTAAGAATTGTCTCCGGCGGATATTTATACTTCTGATTATATAATCCATCAACACTTCTAAAATCAGGAATTCCACTTTCTGTTGAAACACCTGCTCCACCAAAAAATACAATATTATCTGAATTTCTTATCCATTTAACAAATTCTTCTACATTATTTTCCATGACATGCCTCCAATAGCCATTATTCTTCAACAACTAATCCAAGCACAAAACATCCGTTACTATCAAGAAAATCCACTTTTGATTCTGCAGACATTTCACTGTAATCTGACTGTTTAAGTAAAATTACAGACGCATCACATTTTGCTGCAATATCATAATTATCACCTGTATGCACAATTACATAATCATACTGCTCAACAAGACAATCCCTGAAATCTGAAAACTCACTGTCCAAAATGTCTGCCTTGTCAAACTCCTGAGTTTCACCAGTAAATATAATATCAAGGTTCTTTCGGTTTGTCTTGCATACAAGGTCATGGATTGCTTCATCCTCCTGAAAATAATCTGTAAATCCTTTAAGATTCTTTCCAAGCTTATATTTTGCAAGAAATATTTCTTCTGAAACATCGGCATCAACAAAGATAACTTTTTTACCTTTTTCGTGAATTACAGATGCAAGTTTAAATGCCATCAATGGCTCTCCGTGGGTTGCTATTATTCTATAATTTTTATCACATTCTTTAATAATTGCATCCACTGTATCACTATAACTGTGATGTTCTGATTCTGTCATTCCCGTAAGTTTATCAACATTTACACTAAACATCCAAACACCACCTTTACTTTTTAATAAAACCAATTACTTTTGAACTTGATTTACGCACATTACCAGCCTGCACAATCTCAGGTTCAGGCAAATCATTTATAACATCAGCATCAATTGTTTCATCCTCAGAAGCAGTTTCCTTCTCATACTCATTTTCATCTTCTGAATCTTTGACAACTTCATACTCTGCTATCGCTTCTTCACCAACATTATCTTCTGTAATATCAGTTTCTGCCACATCATCTTCTTCCGATTTCACATCCTCAGCCATATCTTTTATGTCTGCATCAGGCTCTGATTCTTCAGTAATTTCATCTTCTGTATCTACATCAGCAAGTATATCATCCTCCAGCTGGGCATCATCCTGAATTTCTTCTGATATTTTTCCATTTATCTTATCATCAGACACCATTTCTTTGGTAATCACATCGCTGTATGATACCTCTTTTATAGCATCATCGACAACTTCTTTGGTAACAGCCGCATCCATAATTGCCCTGTTTACGGCATCCTGTGCATATGTATCCATTTCTGATTTGGCAGAATATTTTCCAAATCTTCTCTCATATTCTGTCTCATCATCAGAATTATCCTCTTCCTGTTTAAATGCACCAATTGCAAATACAACTATAAGCTCTATAAATAAACAGATGGCAGCTGCAATTCCCGCAATAACCGCTGTATTTCTATAAAGTCCCGGCTTAAATGAGTTATTGCTCTCATCACCGTATTCAAGAACCTGTATAGATGATACAGGCACAATACTTGTTGTTTTTAATGCATTTTTTGCAACAGCATCTACATATGTTTTTGCTGTTGATTGGTCAGGATTTGTACATATAAGTTCAATAATATTACTGTCAGGTACAGCTTTAACTGTAAGATAAGATGCAATATCTTCTGATGTACCTGCAGTTTTCTGTGCTGCTGAAATAACAACATCACTCTTAAATACAATTGCAAAATCATTTTTTAAAGCTCCATTTTGGGCTCTCAGTGAAGCTTCATTGTCAGCCCCCGGCGTCACAACAAGTTTTGCTGTTGATGTATACATCGGTGTGATTGTGCTATTTTCAAATATATATCCTGCAATTGCAGATATTATCGTCACAATAATTAAAATAAGTGCACATCTCGAAAATTTTTTCATAAGCCTTTCAAATCTCCTTTAGTTGTATAACTTTTCAGGATATTTTCCTTCTGATATAAGCTTTCTGATTGACTCAACAACAACCGGTTTATCTTCTTTGTATGTTACGCCAAACCATTTATCATTTGTCTCAAGGACTGAAACATTTGCTTTTCCATCTTTAATAAGCTGGTCAACAACTGATGGAAGGAGATATTCACTCTTAATATCACCATCCTTTAATCCACCAAGAAATTCCTTAAAACCTTTCTCAAGTTCATCAAGAAAATCAGGTGTAAATCCCCACATATTCATTGAAACATGGCTTGCAGGATTGATTGCAACAACATTTCCATCCTTATCCTCTGCCGCTGCTCCGTCTGCTGTCTTAACAATTCCTCCGGTTTCATTTACACCTGTAAGATGTCCATCTTTATCCATTACGCAGACACCTCTTGTGACAGCTCCATTATCACTGAGAGTATTTCCAAGAATAAAACCTGCCATGCAGAATTCATATTTTCCTGAATCAGCTTTATCTGATACAAGATAATCATGAATAAGCTTAAATGCAGTCTTTCCATAGTAATCATCTGCATTAATTACAAGAAATGGCTCATTTACAACGCCCTTGCATGCAAGTATTGCCTGACCTGTACCCCAAGGTTTTGTTCTGTCAGCAGGTGCCTCAAATCCTTCCGGCAAATCATCAAGTTCCTGAAAAACATATTCGACAGGAATTACTTTCTCTATTCTGTTTCCAATTACTTCTTTAAATGTCTCAAATAAATCTTTTCTTGTAACAAATACTACCTTATTAAAACCAGCTTCCATTGCATCATAAATGGAATAATCCATTATAATCTCACCATTTGGTCCCATTGGCTCAAGCTGCTTGATTCCACCTCCAAAACGGCTTCCCATTCCGGCTGCCATAATAACTAATGTAGTTGATTTCATACCTTAAATTCTCCTCTGACTCTTTTTGTTTTATATTATCAATCCTGTTGTGGATAGTAATACCATCTTATAGCTGTAATCTTTCTATTCTGGTCTACATCAAATGCAATCTGTGCAAAATCATCATCTACTGTAGCTGTGCCATTTTTATATGGCGGTTCAAAATATGTCATCTCAACAATATATGATTCCGCTGCTTCTAATGATGTATTTCCATTAAGATTTATAAGACCATATTCTACTTTCCCTTTTGGTTTTACTGTATCTAATGAATCAATTGTATAACTTCCATATAAAAATTTGCCAAAAAGTACGGACTTATCCTGCGAATAATAATTTTTATTCATGCAGTCTGAATCTCTGTAATAAGCCTTTAATATATCGTCAAGTGTATTTCCAACCCTCAATCCTCTTGAAAATAAATCTTCATCTCTCACGCTTGCAGCTGCTGTCAAAATATATTCATCTCCAATTTTAGAAAATACAAGCGTCAAATCATTATAAGAATAAATTCTTTCTGAAACATCCGTCTGAGTTTTATCCTTTTCCTGTGAATCATAAACAACTGATGGCTCACCTAATAGTACTTTTACCTGTGATTCCGTCATTTTGTAATGAACAGCTCCAACCGTAAGGTCGTCATATGAAAACTTCTTCGCACTGCTCTGACCTAATGTCTCATATTCTTTCACTGCCTCTGTTATCTCTTCACCATCAGGTGTTATAACTGCCTCTGTCTTTCTTCCACATCCGACAATACCAACTGCGATAAATGCACCGCATAATACGGCTGCTGTCAGACGTGTACACTTTCTATTAATTTTTCTATACTTTCTCATATTATACCTTTTTTAATATATATACATAGTTTATGTTTCTGATATTATAACACATACCTTAAAATAATTAAACAAAAACACTATAATTTCATAATAACATAAACGTAAAAAAGCTGAAACCCTAATAGGATTCCAGCTTTTCAATAGAGGCGACAATCAGATTCGAACTGATGATCAGGGAGTTGCAGTCCCACGCCTTACCACTTGGCTATGTCGCCATATCTTATTGTATTCATAAATAAGAACAAAAATGACTCCAAGGGGATTTGAACCCCTGTTACCGCCGTGAAAGGGCGGTGTCTTAACCGCTTGACCATGGAGCCTTATTAAATTATAAAGGTGCTAAATCTTCAAAAGACTGTAAACATGGAAACTGCTTACAGTCTTTATAAACTCCCCGAGTAGGACTCGAACCTACGACAGCGCGGTTAACAGCCGCGTGCTCTACCGACTGAGCTATCGAGGAAAATTTCCTTGAAGAATTGCTCCTTCAAAACTGCACATTAAATATATCATCTCACATCTTTTTTGTAAAGTTTTTCTTTACACTGCTTATCCATGTCTTTTCATCCGATTACCTTTAAAGATAACTCTCGTTCTATCTCGTTGCGTTTCCTTACAAACCTAACCTCTTCGGTTAAGCCCTCGACCTATTAGTATGAATCAGCTCCACACGTCACCATGCTTCCACCTTTCACCTATCTACCTCGTCGTCTTCAAGGGGTCTTACTAACTTACGTTATGGGATATCTCATCTTGAGGGGGGCTTCACGCTTAGATGCCTTCAGCGTTTATCCCGTC
>NZ_JACOPD010000002.1 GCF_014287955.1 Lachnospira hominis (ex Liu et al. 2021)
GAGCCTCCTTAAAACCATCGGGTGGTAGGTGATTACAACCAATCCACAGTATCTTATATATCATAGTCGAACCTACAGAAGAGGTAAAGAAGAGACTATGATTTAACAGTTATTAAGACCTTGGAGATGGTCTCTAAAAACTACTACTATATAATACGAGGTGATTAACATGTTTTCTCAAGCATTAAGGATATTGGATAATAATACTGCAGAACTGATGGCTGACAGGTTTAAGGCACAGCTTGAAAATGCCAAAATTGAAGTAAAGGCTGTAAAACACGAATTAAAAACTACCAGGAAGGAAGTTACAGCAGCCAGACAGGAATTAAAAATCACCAAGCAGGAAGTGGATGCTGCTAAACAAGAAGCAAAGGCTGCTAAACAGGAAGCTGAAAATGCAAAGACTCAATCCGATGCTAAAATAGCTGAACTTGAAGCCATAATTAAAGAGCTTAGTAAAAATCTTAAATAAAGACCTTGCATGACAATGCACTTTACTTAATAACATCAACAGCCCAGACATATCTTAATTGATAATATCCGGGCTGGTTTAATATTATATTTATAAAATAATTATTAGATAAGCAATGAACATTACTACTTGCTCCATCATGTAGTTCTTTGCTTTTTCTGTTGATTCTGCATAATTTTCAAGATCCAAATAATATTGAATTGTCAACATATCATGCATATATAAATCAACTTTATAACATGCAAATGATGTAATTCTTAAAACACCGCAATACAGCCCATGCCATATTGCGGTGTACACTCTCCGAACAATGCCGGAAACCATAATTTTTAAAGATTATAGCACCCCTTAAATGCACTTGCATCAACCTTAACTGATGCTGTGTCATAATCAATTTTTTTGAGACTGATACAGTCTATGAAAGCTTCTGAATCAATCTTTTGAAGTGACTTTGGACAAACCACTTCTTCAAGATGTATACAATTTTCAAATGCATTGTTGCCAATCTCTTTTACACCTTCCGGAAGAACGACTTTAACAATATCTGTACGCTCTGAAAAAACATCTTCTGATATGTACGAAAAGTCTGACATATCAATCTCTTTCATTGTTTTGTTGTAAAGGTATACTTTGATTCTTTCCTTCATACTCCCCACCCCGCATATTCTTTATTGTTCTAATAATTTTGCTATCAGCGGACTTACTGCTGATGCCTGTGCTTCGTAGAAGCTCTGTGGACTGTTTTTCATTATACTTTGAAATGCCTGTGACATTGCCGGCATGACCACACTGTTTAACTGTAATTCATCAAAATGCTTTAAATCAGGAACTGATGTTGATGAAACTGAATTGCTGCTGTCAACTGACTGGATTTTTGAATCAGTGCTGTTTCCCTGTCCGTTAATCTTTTCAAGAAGTTCTGTAATTGTATTCTGAAAATATTCATAATCTTCATAACTAAAAAGATTACTGCTCATATATGAATTCAGCTTACTGCCACTGCCCGAACCGATTGAATGCACCTCTGTATTAACTGAAAGACCAGGATAATATGTATTTCCTGCATTTCCTGTGCTTACATATGCATGGCTCAAATCTGTTGCCTGCATTGAATCTGTTGTCCATGAATCATTGCTCAACGCACCGTCTAATATGTCATTAATCTTATTTATGTAATTAACCGTCTCATCATATGGAGGAACACCACCATACTTCTGAACCGCACCACATCCGGCATTATAGCCTGCAAGTGCAAGTGAAACATTGCCATTATAATCATCTAAAAGCCATGACAAAAGCTTGGCACCTCCGGTTATGCTCTGTCTTGCATCATATGGGTCTTCCACTCCATATGATTCTGCCGTTGATGGCATAAGCTGCATTATTCCCATTGCACCGCATGATGATGTGGCATTGACATCAAAACCTGATTCTGCCTGTGCTACAGCTTTTAAAAGATTAACATTAACTCCATATTCCTGTGAAACATCTTCAAAAATCTCATCGAGTGTCTCATCGCCGCATGAACGGTTATATACATTATCAAATGATGTAGCCTGACCTGTCTTATCTGCCGGACCCTGTACAAGATATTGATTACCATCTAGTATTGTAACCGGTTGAATTACATTCATTCCCATCTTCCCTGCCTTCTAATATTAATATATTCATTATAAGCCTTTTCAAGTATCTGTCTTTCATTGGCAAATCGTAACAGATGAAATGCCTCATGGTACTTATAATACCCGGAATCTTCAAAAAACTCTTCTCTCTGCGGTTTGCTGTAAAAGCTGTCCGCAGCACAAAGATACCAATGAACAGTCTTTTTTATCGTATCTGACACCGTATTAAACGTATATTGTGTGTCGCCTATATACTTAACTATCTTAACGGATGCACCGCTCTCTTCCAATACTTCCCTTACCGCAGTATCCTGTGGTTCTTCTCCCTGTTCTACCGTTCCTTTCGGAAGAACCCAGCCTTCATATCTGTTCTTGTAATTCTTGTACAATACAAGAATCTTGCCTCTGAAAATAACCACACCACCACAGCTTGTTGCCTCAGCCATTGCAATTCCTCCTGTGATATATATTAATTATACAACTAAAGAACCACAATATCAACCAATGAATCAGTATTCTTCTTATTTAAAATACAAAATCAGTATTTTAAATCAATATTTTTCAATCAATATTCATCAAAAAATGCATCCAGAAGAGCTTTTGTTACCTGCTGTGCACCAGGCACGCCTGTATATCCGCCTTCAAGTATAACGCAGAAAGAAATCTGCGGATTTTCATATGGTGCATAACCGATAAACCATGAATGTACCCTGTCGCTGTTATCAAACTGTGCCGTTCCTGTTTTTCCTGCAACTGTATATGATGTATATGTAAATGCGTAACCTGTACCCTCAGTCACAACCGCACGACAGAACTCTCCGATTGTATCTGCCTCAGACGGCGTACATACAACGGACTTCTGTTTTGGTGTTGTCGTACTCACAACATCGCCAGAACGCGTCTGGACTTTTTCAACAAAATACGGCTGCATCATAACACCTCTGTTTGCAATTGCAGAGATAATCATAAGATTGTGCATAGGTGAAACCATTGTTTTACCCTGACCGATACCGGTCTCCTGAATCTCACTTACCCCTGAATTTTCGTCAAGTGTAAAGCTGCTGACGCTCGACTCTATTCCGATATCAAGATTTTTGTTATAATAAAAATCTTCGCAAAGCTGTCTGTATTTTGAAAGATTCAGCCTGAATCCTATTGTTGAAAATACACCGTTACACGAATTGGCAAATCCCAGTTTTAAATCCTGATGTCCATGGACAGAACCATTATAACATGGAATTGTTGTTCCTCCGTTGACATAGGCACTTCCTGTACAGTCAAAAGAATAATTTTCATAATCAGGATATTCCCTTACATATTCAAGAGCAGTAAGTACCTTAAACGTAGAACCCGGCGAATAAAGTCCCTGTGTTGCCCTGTTAAGAAGCACAGAATCAGAGCTGTCATAGCCAAGCCATTCACTGTACATTTCAGGTGCTTCATTCGGGTCATAATCCGGCTTTGAAACCATTGCGAGAACCCTTCCTGTCGAAGGTTCCATTGCAACTACTGCACCTTTATTACTTCCCAGTGCCTTATATGCAGCCTCCTGAAGCTTTGGAACAAGCGTTGTAACAACATCATATCCAACTGATTTCTCACCGCTCAGATCATCTGAGAGCTGATTAATTATATTACCTGATGTGGACAGTAATTCATAATTGGCAACACCTTCAACACCTGTTTTTGCAGAAGCCAGTCCTACAACATGGCAGAACACTTCGGAAAACGGGTAAACTCTCGTCTCATTTCCATCCTCATCAATATCTGTTTCTGCAAGAATCTGTCTGTCAGCTGCAAGAATGTTACCTCTGACGACCTTATTTTCAAGATTATCGATTCGCTTATTATAAGGATTATTTACAATTGTAGAAGCCTCAAAGACATTAAAATATACAAGATAACTTGCCATCATGAGAAATAATGCAACGAAAATAAATGATATTACATTAGTTTCACGATTTCTAAGCCCCTGCTTTTTTTTATCAACTATATCATTAGGCTTTGTGTTTTTCTTTTTTAAGTTTCGTGTTTTTACCTGCTGATTCATTCTTAATTTCAACCTCGTCCTGTCTCATATTATACATTCCGTTAATCAATGCAAACATTATAAGTGAACTTACAATAGAACTTCCGCCGTAACTTACAAAAGGAAGCGTAACACCTGTCATAGGTATCATCTTCATAGCACCTCCAACCGTAAGAAACACCTGAAATCCATATGTAACACCAAGTCCTACCGCCACAAGCCTGTAAAACAGTGTTTTACATCTTGAAGCAATATTCATCATCAGTATAAGATTATTAAGACATATAAGCAGCAATGCAACTGCAAATATAGCACCGAACTCCTCTGTTATTGCCGAAAACATAAAATCCTTTTCAGCAACAGGAATTTTATCCGGAAGTCCCTGTGCAAGTCCGCTTCCAAACCACGACCCCATGCCTATCGCAAATAATGACTGGCATATCTGGTAACCTGTTGAATCTATTGTGCTCCAAGGGTCTTTCCAAATAAGGACACGCTGTCTTACATGGTTGAAAATCTTATATGCACCAGCTGCAGCAACACTTCCGGCAGCAAATCCTATTCCGACATAGCTAAGTTTCCTTGTCGCAATAAAGAGCATCATAAGATAAACAACGAAAAATATAAGTGCAGCACCCAGATCTTTTGATATTACAAGTATAATAACGTGAATTGCCGCTATAACAGTAACTTTTACTGTCTGTTCAAATGACGTAGATTTATTAAACATTGAAGCAACAAACATCACAAACAGAATTTTAACAAATTCTCCAGGCTGTACAGAAACAGGTCCCAGTGTAAGCACAAGATTAGCACCGAATACTTCCGTGCAGAAAAGCACAGCAAGCAGGAGTGTAATACCTGTTATGCAGTAAATCCAGCCCATATTTCTAAAACTCTTTACTCTTTTTAACAACGCCGGTATAAAAAAAGTAATAATAGTTCCACCGGCTGCAATAAGAAACTGCTTCACACATTTATCATAATCAAGACGACAAATCATTATAAATCCAACCGCCATAAGCATACACATATTATTTACAAGCAGACGCGAAGCTTTTGGGTATAAAACGTCATACACAAATATCGTAACAAAAAGATATATAAACTGTGCGAAATATAATATAAGATATTTTATATCTTCATTATTAAGCTGATAAAGTATCAAAAAGCCCAATAAATGTATCATAAACATTATTACATTCTGAAATGCGTATGTAAACTTTCGCTTCTCTTCTTTCATAACGGCACCACGATATGCCGCTGCCGCATAAAAGCAGAGCAAAAATGCAAATATATACTTTGATACTTCTATAAACACTAACTGCATTATTCCACTCCTACAGCATAATGACCTGTCCATGCAGTTTCATCATGCATATTATCATAATCCTTTCTGATATAATCAGGATTAATCTCTTCTAAAAGACTGCTGTCATAGCCGACATCAATTCTTTTTGCACTATACATAACACTATGGCAGAAAGAACATACGCTTTCAACCATATATGTTCCGCTTCGTTTATTATTAAGATAAATAATTCCGTTATTATGATCACACAATCCGTAAGTTTTTCTTACGCACTGCTTTGAAATCATAACAGGCACAAATCCTTCTGCAACAAATTCTGTCGGAACACCATAATTTACCATATTCATCTCTTTATAATTAAGCTCATATGGCAGTGTTATTCTTGTCAGTTCACAACCACATACTGATATTATGTCACGAAGCTGCAATACCGAAAAACTATTCCAGCAATACAATCCGGCATCTGTGACAATCTTTGGAACAAATCCTGTCTTTTGTCCTAGATTTCCAAGGCACCCAATTTCTTCAAGATTTCTCACAAGGAACATCTCTATATTACATGAACGGATGTTTTCAATCAATGAGCCAAAAATCCTGTTTTGCGACTGTGTTATTATATATGGAAGTGCAGCTGTAACATTTTGTGAATCTGCAAGTTCTTTAATATTTTTCCTGCATTCATCATCATCAAACAACTTAAAATCAACATACACATTATCATTATTCAGCCCTGATAAAATATATGACTTTAATTGTCCTTTGGTTTTCAAATAAACCGAGGTCCTGTATTTTCCATCATGTATACTATCATTGACTGTTACAGATATATCTTTTGATGATGCTTTACATACATTATATACCGATTCATCCACAGTCTGTCTTCTGTATTTATCAAGAATTGTTTCTGTGAGCTTTTCTATTCCTTTTCTTCGTAAATCGTTAAGAATACTTACAGGAACAAATACATTTGTGCCGATATCTGCTGTAATCTTTCCGGCTGTAAAGTCTGTATTTCCAAGCTTTGAAAGATTCTTTATACAGCTTTCAACCGTAGCCGGCTGTTTTCCGGCAATCTCAGCAGATGCACCAAAAACGCTTACCTTTGTATTACATGCTTCAAGTTCAAGCTTCATCGGCTTGCCACATTCTGCCGTAAAAAGCATATTTACTGGCTTCTTTAGAGTGCCGGCCTGCGAAGCGTATTTTTCAGCAATTTCTTTTGTGACAGAACCGTTTTTCATCCTGTAAATAATTCTGTCTTTATATAAAGGAAGTTTTCTTGACAAATTAACAGTAAATGTACTTCCCTTTTTGTATGAATCACCACTTGTATATGCATTATCAGAATCAATTTCAAACACATCCTGCGGATTAATGTCAGTGAGTGCCTTAAAAAGAATTCTTCCGTTATCATTTTTTACAACCTGGAGTGCTTTCACTCCCATGTGATTCGGTCGTGACAGCGACATCATGTTCTTTCCTTTTTCACTGTTGTAGTATCCGCTTGTAAATGAACCCCTGTTAAATATATCAAGAAGCATATTCTTATCTTCCTGCGATACGTGATATCCTTTTCGTCCATTTTCAAGATACATGTCTGTATATTTTCTGTAAATTGATGTGACACCGGCTGCATATGTAACATTTTTCATTCTGCCTTCAATTTTCATTGAATATACTCCCGCATCAATTATATCAGGAAGAATATCTAGTGCACACATGTCTTTTGGACTTAAAGGATATGATGACTTTGAATCATTTATCACTTTATCATTATTAACAACCGAATAATCAAGACGGCAAGCCTGTGCACATCTTCCTCTGTTGCCACTTCTTGTTCCATTCATACTGCTTAACAGGCACTGTCCCGAATAGCAGTAACACAAAGCCCCATGCACAAAACTTTCTATTTCTATATCACATTTTTCATGAATCTGTCTTATTTCATCAAGTGTAAGCTCCCTCGCCGTAACAATACGCATTGCACCCATCTCTTTTAAAATGGATGCACCTTTTTCTCCCGTAATTGTCATCTGCGTACTTGCATGCATGTGCATATCAGGGAATGCACTGTGAAGTATCTTAAACACACCCATATCCTGAACTATACATGCGTCAAGTCCTGCCTCATAAAATGGTGCAATATAATCGACAAGCTCATGCGTACACTCATTTTCCTTCAAAAGAGTATTTACAGTAAGATAAATCTTCTTGTCACGCAAATGAGCATAATCTAACGCTCTTATCATCTCTTCTTTGTTAAGATTGCCTGCATATGCCCTCGCACCAAACATGTCACCGCCAAGATAAACCGCATCAGCTCCGGCATTTATCACGGCTTTCATAATATCATATGAACCCGCCGGTGCAAGCACTTCTACATTGTGATTCTTCAACTCTGACTCCTATTTTGCATTAAGTTCTGTTTCTAACTGAACAATATTTTTCTGATATTTAGCAATTTCTTTTTTTAATTCTGTTATCTCTTTTTCTGCTGCATCTGTCTTAATCTGTGCAGCTATGAGTTCATGTTTTAAATCATATATCTCTTTGTCTTTATTCTCCATTTCTTCTGAGAGACTGTCACCGAGCTTTTTGGCCTTAAAATAGTCATCTGCTATGTTAAGATACATAAGATTAGCACGAACTTCCGCATTCTGTCTGCGAAATGAATCTTCTTTGCTGTACTCAGCAAGCTTGTTATTAATATAAGATGCAACTTTCTGTAGATATTCCTCACTCTCATATCCACTTAATGTAAATACTTTTCCACCCAAAATTACTTCTGTATTATTTTTTGATGACATGAAAACGCCCTCCAATACTTTATCCGAATTATTTAATTATATCATTTTTATACTTTTTGTTCAATCCCCAGATTAAGATACGCCTCGTTCGTTGCAACACGTCCTCTCGGCGTTCTGTTAATAAATCCATTCTGTATAAGATAAGGCTCATATACATCTTCAAGTGTTCCTGCATCTTCACCGATAGATGCTGCAAGAGTGTCAAGACCCACCGGACCACCGCCGAATTTCTTTATTATTGTGCCAAGTATAAGCCTGTCATTTGCATCAAGACCATCCCTGTCAACATCTAAAAGATTAAGTGCATAATCGGCAACCTCGCCTGTAATTCTTCCGTCATATTTCACTTGTGCAAAATCACGCACTCTCTTTAACAGACGGTTGGCAAGTCTCGGGGTTCCTCTTGAACGTCTTGCAAGTTCGTTGGCTCCCTGCGAATCAATCTCTACACCAAGTACATTGGCAGAACGGATTATAATTGTCTCAAGTTCTTTTACCGTGTAATACTCGAGATGATTTACCACTCCGAATCTGTCTCTTAAAGGTGCGGACAAAAGACCTGCTCTTGTTGTTGCACCGACAAGTGTGAACTTAGGTAGTTCAAGACGAATTGAACGTGCTGTTGCCCCTTTTCCTATCATAACATCTATCTGGTAATCTTCCATTGCCGGATACAAAACTTCTTCAACCTGCCTGTTAAGTCTGTGAATCTCGTCAACGAACAGGACATCCCCCTCAGCAAGATTATTAAGGATTGCCGCCATTTCACCCGGTTTTTCGATTGCCGGTCCTGATGTCACTTTAAGATGTGTTCCCATCTCATTGGCAATTATCCCTGCAAGTGTTGTTTTTCCAAGTCCCGGAGGTCCATAGAAAAGTACATGGTCAAGTGAATCATTACGTGCTTTTGCAGCTTCTATATACACTTTCAGGTTGCGTTTTACTTTTTCCTGTCCAATGTAATCTTCAAGAGCAAGCGGACGTAAATTATTTTCAATTTTTATATCTTCTTCAACAAGCTCTGTTGAAATCACTCTTTTTTCCATCAAATTCCCTCTCAGATAAGTCTTTTAAGTGCTTCTTTCAAAATAGTCTCTGTATCTTTTTCTTCTATATTTTCTATATTCTTAACTGCACGAAGTGCCTCAGCATTGCCATAGCCGAGTGCAACAAGTGCCTCAACTGCCTCATTCCTTGCACTGAAATCAACTGACATGCCGGTGCTGCTCTCCTGATGTGCCAGTGCCTGCTCAAATGCATCTGAAAGCTTAATCCTGTCTTTAAGCTCAATTATAAGCTTCTGTGCTGTTTTAGCACCTATTCCCGGTGCACTTGATATAAGCTTTACATCATCTGATAGCACGGCAAATCTCAAATCATCAGGAGAGATTGTTGAAAGAATTGCCAAAGCACCTTTCGGTCCGATACCATTTACATTGATAAGCATCTTAAATATTTCAAGGTCATCTCTTGTGAGAAAGCCATAAAGACTGTGTGCATCTTCCCTTATCTGCAAATATGTATATACCTTTACCTGCTCACCCGTAACGCAGAATTCACTTATAACAGTTGCAGGAACACGGATATTAAAGCCGATACCATTATTTTCAACAACAATAGCATCTTCCATTATCTCTGTAAGTTCTCCTTTAATATAGGAAATCATATCTCTTTCTCCATTCCCAGACAATAATTAACAAACTGCTGTGCAGTTCTTCCTGAAATGCCGCCATGGCTTAATTCCCACTTATTTGCTTCTAACTTGAGTTCGTCATCTGACATAGTCACGCCGCTTCTTCTTGCAAGTTCGATAACAATCTGGAAATACTCCTGCTGTGTCGGTTTTGAATAACAAATCTGACATCCGAAACGATTTACCAGTGAAAGCTTTTCTTCC
Source organism: Lachnospira hominis (ex Liu et al. 2021) (assembly GCF_014287955.1). Taxonomy (GTDB): domain Bacteria; phylum Bacillota; class Clostridia; order Lachnospirales; family Lachnospiraceae; genus Lachnospira; species Lachnospira hominis. The sequence continues at coordinate 10,140 of NZ_JACOPD010000002.1, forward strand.
ATCGTATCTGAACGGTGTAAGCCGTTTGATGACTCCATATCATCACGATCATTCCATGTTTCTTTGATAAGATGTCTTCTGTTAGATGTTGCATATATAAGGATATTTTCAGGCTTAGTCTCAACGCCTCCTTCAATTACAGCCTTTAAGAACTTGTATTCAATCTCAAATTCCTCAAATGACAAATCATCCATATATATTATGAAGCGATAGTTACGGTTCTTTATCTGTGCTATTACATTTGATAAATCTTTGAACTGATGTTTATATATCTCAATCATCCTTAATCCGTCATCATAATATTGGTTGACAATTGCCTTAATACTTGTAGATTTACCTGTTCCGCTGTCACCGAATAAGAGGACATTGTTGGCTTTCTTTCCTTTTACAAATGCTTCTGTATTCTCAACAAGCTTCTTTTTCTGGATTTCATATCCGACAAGGTCAGTAAGCATAACTTTGTCCATATTGTTAATTGCCATAAATTTAACGCTGCCGTCAGGATTATTGCCGATTCTGAATGCTTTGTTAAGACCAAACATGCCAACACCGTAATCCTTATAAAATGTAGTAACACCATCAAAAAACTCTTCGTCTGTTGTTGCGGCTGCAAGTTTTTCGCTTAATGTGCGTACTTTTTCGCTTACATTTCTGTTATACATAAGTTCTTTTTTCACAATTGCTTTGTAGTTTGTAATAAGTGAAAAACAATTTATTGAAAGTTCTTTTTCAATCTCGCTGAAATCATAGTGGAACAGCTTTCTGAATATCCCGAAATCATTCATGGCAAATGTGTTGACACTTCCGTCATTGGCACCGACCTTCTCACATGTTATGCTGAATGGGTTTTCTGTTGTGATAAGTATAAATGTAAGATAATTCTGCCATAGGTTCTTATCAAATCCATAATCTGTCGCGACTTTAAGAATTCTTTTAATCTGCGTATAGATTTCTCTTGTAAGTTCCTCTTTTCCCGTATCCTCAACATCAAACTTTCTGAAAATGTCTGCCATGCGTGAAAGGATGCTGTCTTCATCCATATCTCCGTATATTATCAGTCTTGAAATTTCTTTGTACATAGCTTATTTTCTCCATTCCATTTCATAATTAAAATCAAGTGTATTTCTTATTATACTATATCAATAAAGTTTTTTGTCAAATATTTTCTTATTTTATTTGAGTTATGACCTATTTCTTATTATTGAACTATTGACACAAAAGAAATTAATGATATAATCAACAAAGGACTTTGGGTAGTCCGCAATACTATATTTTTTCATTTTTTAAAATGGAGAGGACTTTTAATGAAAGCTATTGCTTCAATCAACACCGTTATCTACACCCTGTTGACTGTATTGTATTTTTATCAGTTTATATATATTGTGATAGCCTTAATCGGTGAAAAACGAAAGAAGAAGCAGCCAGAATACGAACCTAAGAAACTTCACAGGTTCGCTTTTATTATTGCAGCCCGGAATGAGAATGCCGTAATCGGTAACCTGATTAAGAGCATCAAAGCACAGAACTACCCTTCTGAACTTATTGATGTTGTTGTCGTTGCTGATAACTGTACGGATAACACAGCCGAGATTGCAAGAAGCTGCGGTGCAATTGTATATGAACGTTTTAACAAGGTATTAGTCGGTAAAGGCTATGCTCTTGACTATGCATTCAACAAGATAAAAGAAGATGAAGGTGATTATACCGCCTACGACGGTTATTTTATTTTTGATGCGGATAATGTCATTGACAGAAATTATGTCCGTGAAATGAACAAAACTTTTGATCAGGGGTATCGTGTGGTCACAAGTTATCGTAACTCAAAAAATTTCGATACCAATTGGATTACATCAGGATATTCGCTCTGGTTCTGCCGCGAAGCAAAATATCTTAATAATCCACGAATGATTCTTAAAACAAGCTGTGCTGTATCAGGAACAGGCTTTCTTACAAGCAGTGAGATTATTAAGAAAAATGGTGGTTGGAAATGTAATCTTTTGACAGAGGATATTCAGTTTTCAGTTGTTAATATTCTTGAGGGAGAAAAAATCGGCTACTGTGATTCGGCAATGTTCTATGATGAACAGCCGGAGACATTTAAACAGTCATGGAACCAGCGTATGCGTTGGTCAAAGGGCTTCTATCAGGTAATGTTCAAATATGGTCGTGAACTGATAGCCATGGCATTCAAAAAACGTCAGATGTTCGTATCATGTTATGATATGTTTATGACACTTGCTCCTGCTACTCTTCTTTCAGTAGGCTGCATGCTTTTGAATCTCATATTTTTAGTGCTTGGTGCACATAACTTTACTTTATTTAAAAAGGTATTTCCGGTCGCTATGGAATCAATCGGTTTTGCCTGTGTAAGCTTTTATCTGCTTATGTTTTCAATCGGATTGCTGACAGTAATAACAGAATGGAAGAAGATTCTTGCTTCTCCTAAGAAAAAGATTATTTCGCTGTTCACTTTCCCATTATTTATGCTTACATATATTCCAATTTCTCTTGTCGCTTTATTCAAGCGTGTTGAGTGGAAACCTATCACACACTGTGTTTCCAAATCTATGGAAGAAATTGAATTGCAGCAGCAATATAAACAATAAAAGAAACGGCATTCAGTTAATCTGAAATGCCGTTTCTTTATTTTTGTCCATATGCTCTTTCAGTGCGTTTCACCACCATAGCTGATACAATTCCTATTACTGCTCCAGTCACTGTTCCGGTTATCATAAGTACAGGAAGATAATATACTATCGCACCGCTTCCCATTATAAATACAGCTGCAATTATCTGCCCTATATTATGAAGTACTCCGCCGGCAACACTTACACCAACAGACGAAAAAAACTGTATTTTCTTTAGTATTATCATTATTATCATGCTAAGAACCGCTCCTGACATGCTGAACAAGAAGCTGTTCAAATTGCCAAAAAGAACAGCAGTTAATGTTATTCTTATGAGATTAACTGCAACTGCTTCTTTTATTCCGACAACATATAAAATCGTTATTATAGCAATATTGGGAAGTCCTACCTTAATTCCCGGAACCGGAAGCGGCACGGAAATCACGCTTTCGATATAGCCAAATATCATCGCCAAAGCCGTAAGTACACCGCAAAGTGCGAGTTTTTGCGTCCGTGTTGAATTCTTCATATTTTCATTCACCTGTTTTTATTTGTTAATTTTTATTTATATATTTTATTACCCGTTTTCATCTATCTGACAAGCGAATCTACATTGCCTTCACCGCCCTGTATCTCGACAACCACGCGATGCGGAAGGCAGACTATCGTCTCTCCATTCTTATTTATCTTTCCTGTTTTTTCACACAATTTATCAGGACAGTCGGCATCTTTCATATAAACTGTACCATTTTCTATAACTACAGTATTACTGCCGCCCTGATAACCCTCAACAGTAACAGACGCATTTTTGTCAAGAGGAAGCATATAGACAATATTTCCGTCTACCTTCACAACTGCTGTAATACCATCCTTTTTCACAACAAAATTAATAATCAAAAATGCTGCTGCACATACAATAATCAATGTCGATATCAGCATTATATCTCTTTTAATCTTCTTTTTTTCCAAATGTCATTCTCTCCGAAATATTAATTAGTACCTTTTAAAGTTACTTATATAATATACACTTTAAACCGTAAAAACACAATATTATCATTTATATATTTTGTATTACATTTATTTAAAATGTGCGGTATATTATATATCTCAATGGCGAGAAGAATGCAATTAAAATGCCAACAGACGTACAATTTAAAGACGAACTCAGAAAAGAACTCATTATGTATAAGGATTACCTTTCCTTAATCGAAAACAACGAAATTGATAAACTGAAGAAAAAATTCTATGACAATATTGAACGTATAGAAGCAAGCTTGCAGGATTGATTTACACCATAAAAATACCGACCCCAATCGTTAGATTTTTCTGTCTGACTTTTGAAGGTCGGTATATAATTGAGTTACTGGATAGCCAATTAGAAAAGATTGAAGCTGAGATGACGGATTTGGTGCTATTATGGAGCGTAGCCATAAAATTATGAGTTAGGAACTTATCTCCTACTTCTACGTTAAGTTTGAACCAACTGTTCCTTGGTAGATAAGATGGAACAAAACAAAGAAATCTCGATTTCTTAACTTATAAAAAGACTTGAATAGTACTGTCGTGAGACAGTCCCACTCAAAAATTAAAAGGAGAAAAATGAATGGGCAGATATTTATTCCGACTGCCATAAAAATAGACATTGGGACAACCTTCGGTTATAGAGTGTTATTACACACAGCTATGTTGTTTCTCCAATGTCTATATTTTACCATTATATTTAATTCAATATAATCCAGAACAATAGTTCTAAAATTGTCACATTCTTTCCTTTAGGGTTTGTCGTTTGAAATATTGATTATTAGAGAAATATTGTAATAAAATTACAGTAAGATTTTTGGAGAGCGTAGTCGATTGACTACTCTTCTTTTATATCCATCTGTAACATACGTTCTGATAGAAATATGTAATATCTTGTCGTATAATTATATTATTGGTAACTTATACCAAAATTTATACGATTGGAGATTATAACTGTGGTGGATAAAATTGAAGTGCTGTTTTCTGAAGTAATTTCTACATTACGAAAATATACAAATTCAATCAATAGAAAAAACAACATTGAGTCGAGAAAAGTGGAAAAATTTTTAAAAGATGTTATATTTAAAACGAACAGACAACTTGATGGTTACATTGAATCTGATAGAGTTCTAAATGTTGATAGTAGGCTTAGAGCGATAAAAAGTGAATTGTTAAGAGATATAACGGATAAAGAAATTGATCAATATCTATCGTGGATTTATAAATTGCTTCATGATACTGTTGCACATAACAAAGATATAGTATTGCTTAGAGACTATAGGTATTACAATAAGCTTGGTAATGAGAAGCAAATTAATAAAATCAAGAAGAAACGAAAAGCATTAGAACCTAAGAATTATCCTAAGAAAATATCAATTGGGGATATAGTTTATCTACAATGCGGTTTTGGATATTGCGGTGAAATAAATACTAATCATTATGCTATTATTATGAGTGAAATTAAAAATCAGATGTATTTCATTGTTCCGCTATCCAGTGACGAATTAAGAATGTTCCCATATTATTTAGAAGGATTAAATCTTCCAAATGCTGAACATGATGAAAATAAACTATCTTATGTAAGATTTGATCAGGCAAGATTTGTACATTATAGGAGAATAGAAAATATAATGGTTAATGACAAGGCATTGACAAGAAAAATAAAACCAGAAGACATAGTTGAAGTAAACAAGAAATTTTTGGAATTTATGAATTTTCAGTTGACAAAAGAAAATAATTGAGTATAATAAAATATAAGAAATGTCAGTAAAGTTGTTTGCACCCGCTTTCAACTTGTAGTATTATAAAACAATCAATTAAGGACTGCCCCAAATTAAGGGCGGTCTTTTTCGTTATCTCACAAAACAAAAAAGAGTAGCAATTTCTCACTACTCCTCTATACTATCTAATTACTGGTTTGGTGTCGTCTGTGGATTTTTGTCTTTATTATTATTGTTGGTTTGCATTATGCGTTCTCTCCTATTCTACCGTTTTAGTATATTCTTTTGCAAACAATCCATCATCAACTACATAAAATTATTACGAGGTGAAAATAATGATAAATCTAAATATTAAAATTAAAATCAACGAATTAGAGGAATTAAAACCAGTTATTGAGTATATAAAGACTCTTAATCTTAATAAGATACCCGAACTCAATTCAGAAATTACTATTGAATTCGGGTATGATGATTAATCCTTTGAAAGTGAGGTGTAACAAATGACAAATAATGAAATCTTTCCTGATATTGATAAAAATACAGAATATCAGAAATTACTCGCCAGATTCAAACATTCAGAAGAAACCGAATCTGACGAGTTTATTATTAGCGAAGTTTTAAAAATGTATTCTGAACTTGAATGGGATGAATATGATTTAAAAATTCGTCTTTTAGAATTACTTAAAGATAGACATTTTTAATGTAATTCAATAGTGTCTTTTTCAATTCTAATATCGCAATTAAGTTCAACACAGTCGTTGTGCTGAATAAATTCTCTTACAGCATTATCATTACCCTCTTCAAATTTTCTTTTGAATGTAACAGTAAATAAGTTTGTTGACAATACAAAGGAATATGAATGAGGGTAATTACCGCTGTTGATTGGATGATATGAATACATGATAATGTAATCTAAGTTTTTCTGTTTCGCTACGTTTACCATTTGTGTAAATATGCTAAAATTTGTTGTATACATTTATAATACCTCCTCCGTATTAGTATATGGAATATTTTACCATATAGAGAACGATAAGGATAGACTGAACGTTAGTTCACATATAAAAAGAACACTTGTAATTCATATATCACAGGTGTTCTTTGTGTATACGATAGTATACATATATTTTTAGAAAGGATGTGATTAAATTGGTTTAATTTAATTCAAAAATTATCTCTGCGGTGTTATTAATATTGTCATTGGTATAAATAAAAATACCATTTTTGCCATACCATGTGTATTTATCAACTCCAAGTTTATCTTTTTTTGTCTCTACAATATCAGGCTCACCATTAATATTAACAATTTCTTCATATATATTTTTAGGCATCCATTGTGATGAATCTATAGTATATATACATGTATTTAATTTTTCATCAACAAAACTATACTTTTTAATGCAATTACTACCAAAAAATGATGTATTGGTATATGTGACTGTAAAATCTTTTTTATCTTGTTCATTTTTATATCCCAAATCATCATCTTCTATTTTATATTCTTTTGAAGATTCAATGTTACACAACTCTTCAAAAGCAATTGGGTTATCAATATTGTTAAGCATTAATATCCTTGTAGATTTACTTTTATTGATTTTATCGTTTAATTTCTTATCGTTATATCCTAAAATAATAGATATAACAATAACTGGGATTAAAACAATTGAAAAAAATGTAATTATAAATATTTTTGTTTTTCTATTCATAAATAATCTCCCTATATATCTTAAAAATCATCTTAATTATAACATTATTTTTGTTAAAAATAAATAGCAACAAAACAAACAATGACACAAGTATTCCTCAAACAAATACTTGAATGGGTATCCTCAAACAATACCTTGCCAATCAAATAGTATGATATTTAAAACAATAGACAGTTCTGTTGATAAATATCGTAAACAAAAAAGAACTACCATTTATGATAGTTCTTTAGAAGTGGTTAAATTGGTTTAATTATTGTTCTTGTATACCGTTGGATAATTCTTCGTAAATGTTATTTAATTCTGCATCTAGGTTTGTGAACCATTCTGACGATTTTTTATTCCCATTTGATACAAGAAGTTCTTTTTCTGATAATAAGTATTCAATTTTCAAATAGTATCCTATGATTTTTGTTTTTACATAACTTTCTTTTATTGCACTTTGATTGCTTATATCTGGCTTGTCATCTTTGTGTGATTGAAGATTTTCTACAGAACTAATACATTCTGAATCTGAGAATTCAAAACTTGAAAATGTATTTTTATCTGATTTATCATAATAGTATTGGATAGAAATAAGATATATTTTCAAATCATTTGTTAGTTCTTTGCACTCATCATTTATCATAAAGTCATCTGATATAGAAATTGTTTCAAATTTATTTTTTTCTGATTGCTGTTTAGAACATGCAGTACAAAAAATGACGATTAAACAACATATTATTATATACATTCTTTTATTTTTCATAATAATTTGAATCTCCTCGTATAAATATTGTTTTAAGTATATCACATAAATTCATAAAATCAAACACCTAATCCTCAAACAATTAGGTTTATATGGTGACTCAAACACACCATTTTAGAGTTCTTCAAACAAACTCTACGAGATTCTTCAAACAAATCTCAACAATCAATAGTATGATATTTAAAACAATGGACAACGAATTAAAGGTATTCGGAAAAACAATACTTACTACGACAGAGCATTTAAAGAATTTAGAAACAGTAAATGCTACCGTATATAATAAGAATGGTCAGTTTAACCTTCAAGGATTGTCTATTAACACATCACAATCTGTTGGCAATTTCACAAAGCTAAACAATGCATTTAAATCATATAATGGTAATTTAACAAAATCTACCCAGTTACAGAATGCATATATTAAAGCTGTTGGAAATCAGAATGGTGCTTTAGGAAATTATTTAGCAGGTCTAAATGGAGCAAAGGCTTCTATGGGTGGATATATTAAATCGCTTATTGGAGCTAAAGCAGCAACAATTGGATTGCAAGTTGCTTCTACTCTATTAAATGCTGCGTTATCACTTGGACTATCTTTGGCTCTTTCAGCCATTGTCTCTGGAATAACCCATTTAGTTAATAAAGAAAAAGAAGCAAGAGAACAAGCTATTGAAAATGCACAGACAGCAAAAGAAGAAGCCGATAATTTAACAGAATTGTTAAATAAGTACAACCAGCTTTCAGAAGAGGTAAAAACAAATACTGGCGTAAAAGATGATTTATTAGAAACGCAAGGGGAATTATTAGAATCGCTTGGCATTGAACAATCTCAGTTAGATGGATTGATCAAGAAATATGGAGACTTAAATACGGCAATCAATAAAGTCACTCTTGATTCATTAAATGACGCTCAAGCAGATTTAATGGTTGCGGTTGATGCACGAGAAAAAGAGTTAATAAATGTTGGGAAAGATTATAAACACTGGTTCTCTCCAATAAATAGAAACTTAATATCGACAGGCGGTGAAGAATCTAAGCAAGCATACGACATTTTAGCCAAAGCAGGAGTTATATCACAAGGCTCAGTTGGAACAGGTGGTGGTGTATTTACCCTTGTTGGTGATGATAAGACTGTTGATGGTATATTAGAAAACTATCAAAAATTGAAAGAAGCTCAAACTGCTTTAAATGAAGCTGTGTCTAATGGCGAAATTTCAAAAGAAGATATGGGTTCTAATCCATTATATAAGGCTATAAACTCACGTTTAGACGAATTAAAAACAGCGGTCGATGATTATAATTCTGCTATTAAAGATGTAAATGAAAATTCAGCCAATCAAGAAATTATATCAAATCTTATTGGTAAAGACCTTCCACAAACAGAAGAAGAATTTGAAACATTTAAGCAGAGTCTTATTGATTCAGCACAAGTGAGCAATAATTTCATAGGTTCTCAAGAAGATATTAAAAATTCTATTATTGATGCACTTGCTGAAATGCCAGAGTTTGAAAAATATTTTGAGGATTTAGCTCAAGCTGAGAGCGATGTTCAACATGAAACACCGATTTCTCTCGACCTTACATCACAACTCACTGAATCAGATAACAAAGGAACTTCTAAAGCTACTCTCGCCGACCTGCAATCCGAAGCCGACCTTTTAAAGACAGTCCAAAAAGAAATGTCCGAAACAGGAAAAATCGGCGTATCTTCAATGCAAAGTATTATCAAGCAATATCCAGAAGCAAAAGAAGCCTTGTCTGAATATATGGCTGGTTTGATTGATGAGCAGGAATTGTTTGCACAATTAGAGCAAGTATATGAGGATGACAAGAATGCTTATGCTGATAAGATATATGAACAGATGGAAACAACTACACAGTTTCTTGAAAACATAAGTCGAGACTATCCAGACTTCTTTGATTTTCTTAGTGATTTATATCAGGGTGATTTAGGGAATTATACAACTGTAGCTGAATTAAAGAAAGAAATTGATACTGCTTTGGTATCAGCGTTAGATAGTTTATGGGCTAATCATTATCAATTAGTTCAAGATAAAGCTACTGGTTTATATAGTGCTATCATAGATGATCAAGCTATGTTGGATGGAACTATTAGTGAGGAAGAATCTGATAACATATTAAATGGTATTAGCGATGAAGTTGAACGTGCAAATTCCGCATTGGCTAGACTAAATGAAATAAAGAATAGTTATGTTAATCAAATTTCTGATAATGCTTCTTGGCAGTCACTCGGCAAAGATTCATCATCATCATCATCTTCCTCTTCAAAAGAGACAGCTCAAGACATCGATTGGATACAACGACTTATAAATAAAATCTCAACAGCATATTCACATCTAAAGAATGTCGTATCAGATACAACAACTATATGGCTCAAGCGTAATAATGCCCTTTCTGATTCAATGTCTACTCTTTCATCCGAAATAAATGCACAGTCACAGGCTTATGAATATTACATAAACGCATTTAATGGTTATGACCTTGATGATTATTATAAGAATCAGATTGCTAATGGTTCAATAAGCATTGATGTTATTTATGATGACGACCTTAAAAATGCTATTTCTGATTGTCAGGATTTTTATGATAAGGCACAAGATGCTAAGACTGCTGTTCAGGAACTTGGTATTGAGTTAAAGGGGCTTGCTAAAAGTAGGTTTGATAATCTTAAATCACAGTATGAAAAACAGATAAACCAGATTACAAAGACTAATGATTTACTTCATAAAGAAGCTGACATTATAGATACAAAAGGCTGGTTTGCTTCTACTCTGCTTAATAATTCATTTATTGAACAGGAACAGAAGAATCTTGATAAACTCAAGGAAGAAAGAACAACTCTTGTAAATGCACTTAATTCAGCTATTGATTCTGGTAAAATCGAAGAATATAGCGAAGACTGGTATGATATGCAGTCATCAATAGATGATTGTACTTCTTCTATTCTTGATGCAGAAAAAGCACTTATCGAATACGATAATGCTATTCGTCAGATTAATTGGGATGCTTTTGACAGGACTCGTGATGATGTTGAAGACCTTATCAATGAAACAGATTTCCTTGTTGAGTTGCTTAAAGACGTTGGTATAACTGACGACAACGGTAATATGACAAAAGAAGGTCAGGCTGCACAGGCATTACTTGCACAGAAATATCAATTGTATCTTAATCAGGCAAAGGCTTATAAGGATGAGATTTCTAAAATCAATGAAGATTTGGCAAATGATCCTTATGATAAGGAATTACTTGACAGAAAACAAGATCTTATTGATAAAGAACAGGAAGCAATTAAATCTGCAATGAGTGAAAAAGACGCTATTAAAGATTTGACTAATGATGCTTATACTGATTTTATTGATAAGCTTGGAGATGCTATTGATAAATATAAAGAACTCATGAATACCATGAAGGATGCTTACGATTATGAAAAATCTATTCGTGAGAAAACTGAAGCTCTTAATGCTTTGGAAAAACAATATTCTGCTTATCAGGGTGACAATTCAGAGGAAGGCAAGAAAAATATTCAGCAGCTTAAAGACCAGATTAACAGTGCTAAAGATGATTTGATTCAGGATATCATTGAACAATCAAACGAAAATGCTTCTGATATTGCACAAACTATTACTTCTACTGCTGAAAACTATGGTTATAATCTTAGCAAATCCTTATTGTGCAGTGCCAAGAATGTTAATTTTGGAAAATTTAATTAAGATATACATGAGAAAAGAGAACAGCTTTCGCCATTCTCTTTTCTACAAACTGGAATTTATACCCGGTACTTGTCTCGATTTATAGTCATATCAACCAAATGAAATACAAGTAAGATAATAAAAAAAACGGAAACTATTATTATTCCTGCACCAAGCTTGATAAAATCAATTATACCGCCAAGACAAAAGAGCATTGCCCATGTCTTAATCCGTTTTCCAGTAACTCTGCATATTTTCTCTGTATTTAATCCAGTATAATCTCCTGATAAAAACAGCACACTTCTTTCTGTATTCCTTGATTTGATAAAAAATCTTCCAACAAAAAAGAGAACAGTTGCCATCAGTAAATCAATAAATATAATTATTATTTTCATTTTCAACACCTCTAATTCTAAGTTCACAACTTCTGATTTGTTAAATTCATATCCGCATTATAGCATAAAAATAACGACACTGTGTATCACTTTCGTAACATACAATGTCGTTACTTTTATTTTCTTCGATACACCAAACAAAACATATTCCTGTATACGATAATATCATATACAGAGTTCGACTTGTTCAGCTTTAGTGGAGTAGACGGGAGTCGAACCCGTGTCCAAAAGCCCATTCACTGTTCTTCTACTATTATAGTTGATTGCTTCGGTTTCCCTCATTCCCTCCGGCATAAGAAAATCAACATTCCCATGCTTTCAGTAGCTTCATGATACGCCCACAGTCTCAAAGCTTTGACTGAGTCGTTTCCTACATGGTCGAAGCCTGGGTCCTAAAGTGTAGGTGCTCTAGGTCAGACTGCTGCCATTAGGCAGCGTAAGCTAAATTTTCGTTAGCGTTTATATTTAGATTTGTGATTTGACGCATCACCTGCGAATAGCTTCACCAGCTTCAAAACCCCTGTCGAAACCTTTACTACCCCTTGTGGATAGCTGTGAGATAAATACTATCACTGTAAATTTATATTGTCAACCCCAAACAGGACTAAAAACACCAAATTAAATCAATAGTTTAATTCATAAAATTCAAATTATATCTTCAGCGGTAGCTTTGAATACAATTATCCCAGATTTCTTACCTTAAAGTCTTTTAAAGCTTCTCTTTGCTGGTCTTTCTTTGCAATAGAGTCTCTCTTATCATAGAGTTTTTTACCTCTTGCAAGACCAATTTCCATTTTTACACGTCCTTTGCTTAAATATACCTGCAAAGGTACTATTGTAAATCCCTTCTGTGATGTCTGTCCCTCAAGTTTATTAATCTCAGACTGATGAAGGAGCAGCTTTTTCGGACGAAGCGGGTCTTTATTAAAAATATTTCCTTTTTCATAAGGTGTAATATTCATATTAATAACAAAAACCTCACCGTTGATTATCTGTATATATGCCTCTTTTATTGAGCATTTTCCTTGTCTTAAAGACTTAACCTCAGTACCGTGAAGTACAAGTCCAGCCTCATATTTCTCGTCTATAAAATAGTCATAATAAGCCTTTTTATTATTAGCAATCAGCTTATTTCCACTTGATTCTTTCATATGATCTCCTTATTCTGCCAGTTCAAAATCTATAGTTCTAAGAATCTTATCACAGTTGATAACCTTAACATTAAGTCTCTGACCCAGCTTGAATGTCCTTCCTGTTGTCTCATTTACCATCTCATAATGATTCTCGTCATAAATATAATATCCGTCACGAAGCGAGGCTACACTAATCATTCCTTCAATTGTATTCGGAAGTTCTACATATATTCCCCATGCGGTCATTCCGGATACAACACCCTCAAATGTCTCTCCGATATGTTTTTCCATATACTGTACCATTTTCAGCTTATCTGTATCTCTTTCTGCATCATCAGCCCTGCGTTCTGTAGCACTTGTCTGCTTTGCGACTTCAGGAAGAATAGCAGCAAAATGCTCACTTCTCTTATCACTCATACCACCATGCAGATTTTCTTTAATAATTCTGTGAATCTGTAAATCAGGATATCTTCTGATTGGCGATGTGAAATGACAGTAATACTTGGCAGCAAGTCCGAAATGACCTACGCACTCCGTTGTATATGATGCTCTTTTCATAGAACGAAGTGTAAGGCGTGCAATTAAATTCTCCTCGTCGCTTCCCTCTATTTTCCCCAAAAGCTTCTGAAGCTCCTTCGGATGAATCTCATCACCTATTTTTATCGAATATCCAAAATTATTGATAAATGTTCCAAGCCTTCTTATCTTCTCAGGATCAGGATTTTCATGACTTCGGTAAAGGAATGGTATTTCCTGCCAGAAATAATCTTCTGCCACTGTCTCATTTGCAATAAGCATGAAATCTTCGATAATTCTTGTCGCTGTATTTCTGTCATACGGCTTTATTTCCACCGGTTCACCCTTATCGTTAAGCGTAATCTTTGTCTCCGGAAAATCAAAATCAATCGAACCGCGTTTGAATCTTCTCTGACGCAGTATCAGTGCAAGCTTTTCCATAAGTCTGAACATATCAGCAAAATCTTTATACTCGTTTAAAATTTCTTCATCTTCATTTTCAAGAATCTTTTTTACATTTGTATAAGTCATTCTTCTGTCAACATTGATTACAGACTCACATATCTTATGTGAAATCACATTGCCTTTTTCATCAATATCCATAAGACAGCTGAGTGCAAGCCTGTCACAGCCCTGGTTAAGTGAACATATTCCGTTGGACAGCTTATGCGGAAGCATTGGTATAACACGGTCTACAAGATAGACACTTGTTCCTCTCTTATATGCTTCTTTGTCAAGAGGACTGTATTCTTTTACATAATTGCTCACATCTGCGATGTGAACTCCAAGGCGATAGATTCCATTTTCCTCAGATACAGTTATTGCATCATCCAGGTCTTTTGCATCTTCACCATCTATAGTAACTGTCTGCAAATCACGCAAATCAACTCTTCCGGCATAATCTTTAGTCGACAGTTCATCAGGAATATCATTTAATGATTTCATTACACTTTCAGGAAATTCCATCGGAAGGTCATATGCTTTTATTATAGACATAATATCCGTTCCCGGGTCATTAATATGCCCTATAATCTCCTTTACGCGACCTTCCGGGTTCTTTTTCAATGTACCATAAGAAGTAAGCTCTACAACAACTTTATGTCCTGTCACGGCCCCCATGGACTTTTCCTGTGGCACAAAAATGTCATAACAGATTTTCTTATTGTCCGGAACAACAAATCCAAATGTTTTACTCTTCTGGTATGTTCCGACCACCTCTTTTATCTGATGCTCAAGAATCTTGATAATCTTGCCTTCACATCTCTTATCTCCATGTTTTTCTGCTGTTATGGCAACCATAACTTTATCCATATGAAATGCTCCGCCATCGTCAGATTCTTTGATAAAAATATCATCTTCCCTGCCTTCGACAACAACAAAACCAAAACCACGGCTTGTCTTCTGGTATATTCCAATAATAGCTGTATTTTCAGGCTTACTGTATTTGCCTTTTTTTGATACGCCTATTCTGCCCTCTGCTACAAGTGAATCAAGCACTGCCTGCAGCTCATGTCTGTCCTCTTTCGGAACCTGCATAAGTATTGCAAGCTCCTTAGTTTTCATTGGTACATAGAGGTCGTTATGCAAAATAAGATCCTCCAGCATATTTTTTCTGTCTTCAAACACTTTATCATATGTTCTTTTTGATTTATGTCCCATAACAATCCTCCCTGTTTTTGCCGTGATTAACTTGTCGTCTGCATAAAAAAGGATGCCCTTCAAGCTATCCTTAAAGAGCATCCTTATAACTTTTTAGAAATTAATATTCAATATAGCAGCAATAACAATAAATGCGATTGCAAGTATCTTTGTAAATAATACAAGCTTACCTTCTATTGAACGTCCTTTATTCTTACCCCAGTAAGTATCAGCAGCACCGCTGATTGCACCAGACAAGCCTGTCTGCTTGCTTTCCTGCATAAGAACTACAATTGTTATTGCAATACAAACTAATATAAAAAGTCCCATAAGTAATACTCTAAATGTATCTGCCCATGACATTCCAAACATCAGTAACACCTCCTACTTGGTTAAAATCGTCACACAATAGTATAATCTTAACACAAGCATTTAATAATATCAAGTATTTATTATTTCTTTATCAAGAGAGATTCACCAGTCATTTCTGCCGGCTTCTCAAGTTCCATAATATCTATAAGAGTAGGAATAATATCGCAAAGCTTGCCATTCTCTTTAAGAGTATATGCCTCATCATAATTTACAAGTATAAACGGAACCGGATTTGTTGTATGTGCTGTATATGGTTCGCCATTGTCATCAATAAGCTTTTCAGCATTACCATGGTCAGCACAGATAAACATTACACCATCAACTTCCTTAACAGCCTCTACTACCTTGCCTACACACTCATCAACAGTCTCTATTGCCTTAACAACAGCGTCCATGATACCTGTATGTCCAACCATATCAGGATTAGCAAAGTTAGTAATTATTACATCATACTTTCCTGAACGTATTGCATCTGTAAACTTCTGGCACACTTCAGGTGCACTCATTTCAGGCTGAAGGTCGTATGTTGCAACCTTTGGTGATTTAACAAGAATTCTGTCCTCACCTTCATTTGGCTCTTCAACACCGCCGTTAAAGAAAAATGTTACATGTGCATATTTCTCTGTCTCAGCAATTCTTGCCTGCTTTAAATGATTCTTTGCAAGGAATTCGCCGAATGTATTTGTAATTTCCTGCTTTTTGAACGCAACATACTTATTAGGAATTGTAACATCATAATCTGTGAAGCATACATAATGAACTTTCTTTCTTGGACCTCTGTCAAATCCAGCAAAATCATCATCACAGAAACATCTGGTAATTTCTCTTGCTCTGTCAGGTCTGAAGTTAAAGCAGATAACTGAATCGCCATCTTTGATAGTTGCAAGTGGCTTGCCATCTTCCTTAATAACTGTAGGAACAACGAACTCATCAGTCTTTCCGGCTGCATATGAATCGCTTATTGCACATCTTGCACAGGCAGCTTCATTACCAACGCCCTCTGTAAGTGCCTTGTATGCTGCTTCAATTCTATCCCATCTGTTATCTCTGTCCATCGCATAATAACGACCCATGATTGAGGCAATCTTACCTACGCCGATTTCGTCCATCTTGTTATAAAGCTGGTTAATGAAATCTTTTCCTCCGTCTGTTGCCGTATCACGTCCATCCATAAAACCATGAACATATACATTTTTAAGACCATTTCTCTTTGCAAGCTCAAGAAGTGCAAATACATGTGTAAGATGGCTGTGAACACCACCGTCTGAAAGAAGTCCATAAAGATGTAAATCAGAATTATTCTTCTTACAGTTCTCAATTGCACCAAGAAGTTCTTCATTTTCAAAGAAATCACCATCTTCAATAGACTTTGTAATTCTTGTAAGTTCCTGATATACAATTCTACCTGCACCCATATTAAGATGTCCTACTTCTGAGTTACCCATCTGACCATCCGGAAGTCCTACTGCAAGCCCGCTGGCATATCCTTTTACAAATGGATATTCTGCCATCAATTTATCCATTACAGGTGTATTGGCATTTGCAATACCATTACCCTCTTTTTTATCACTTAAACCATATCCGTCAAGTATCATTAAAACCACTGGTTTTTTAGACATATCAAAATCCTCCTTGTTTTTGCGAAGCAAAAATTTTATCTTCATTTTTTACCGAACGTATCATACCATATAATCCCGAAAAAGTAAAGAAAAAGCGGACACAACACTGTGTGTCCGCAATATTATAATTACTTGTCGTAATGAACTATCTTTGCAAATTCAGGCTTGAGGCTGGCACCGCCAACAAGACCTCCATCAATATCAGGCATTGAGAATATATGATTGGCATTGCCTGCATTGACACTGCCGCCATATAAAATTCTTATTCTCTCAGCAACAACCGCACCATATATATCACGTATATTAGTACGAATTGCAGCACATACTTCCTGTGCCTGTTCTGCTGTTGCAACTCTTCCTGTTCCTATCGCCCATATAGGTTCGTATGCAATAATACAATTAATAACCTTTTCCGGTGGTATGTATTTGAAAGCGTTGACAATCTGTTTTTTGATAAATTCAAGTGTAACTCCGCTCTCACGCTGTTCAAGACTCTCTCCACAGCAAAGAATCGGAAGAAGCTTATGTTCTATAGCTTTCCTCATCTTTTTATTAATTATTTCATCTGTTTCATGAAAATATTGTCTTCTCTCCGAATGTCCGATTATAACATATGACACTCCGGCATCAACAAGCATCTCAGGCGATAACTCACCTGTATATGCTCCTTTTTCCTCATAAAACATGTTCTCAGCACCGACTTTTATATTGGTATCCTTCACTTCATTAACAACTGGGACAATATCAATTGCCGGCACACAAAATACGACGTCTACGTCGTCATTCTTTACCATTGGCTTTAGTTCTTCTGCAAGTTTAACAGCTCCGCTTGGAGTCATATTCATCTTCCAGTTACCAGCCACCATTTTCTTGCGCATACAGATACCCCTCCTGTAACATTAATACATTCGCAAAAACATCACGATTGATTTTATTTAATTATATCATACAATTTCTAAAAATGCCACTTATTTTACAGAATTTACGTAAAAATTCCCGGAATTTCTTATATGAAATCCCGGGACATATATAAAAATTATGTCAGTCGGTTTTTACTTGTCGTTAGCAGCTTCTACACCTGGAAGTTCTTTACCCTCAAGGAACTCAAGAGAAGCACCGCCACCTGTAGAGATATGTGTCATCTTATCGCCAAAACCAAGATTATTTACAGCTGCAGCTGAATCACCGCCACCAATAATTGTTGTAGCGTCTTTTAATGCTGCAAGTTCTTCTGCAACAGCGATTGTACCCTTTGCAAAGTTAGGAAATTCAAATACACCCATTGGTCCGTTCCATACTACAGTCTTAGCATCTTTTAATGCATCCTTGTAGAGTTCACATGACTTAGGTCCAATATCCATACCCATATCATCATCTTCCTGATGACCTGCAGCTACGATACGGCTAGGTGTATCATTCTTAAATTCCTTTGTTACAACTGTATCAATAGGAATCAAAAGCTTAACGCCTTTCTTTTCAGCCTTTTCCATCATCTCTTTAGCATATTCAAGGTAATCATCCTCTACGAGAGACTTACCTACATTACCACCATGAGCTTTCTGGAATGTATATGACATACCGCCACCGATGATAAGTGTATCAACCTTGTCAAGAAGGTTATTGATAACTGAAATCTTTGATGAAACTTTAGATCCACCAAGAATAGCCACAAATGGTCTTACAGGATTATTTACTGCGTTGCCAAGGAAATCAATTTCCTTCTGCATAAGATAACCAACAACTGCTGTATCAACAAACTTTGTAACACCAACATTTGAACAATGTGCTCTGTGAGCTGTACCAAATGCATCATTTACAAATACATCACAGATAGAAGCGAGATCTTTAGAAAACGCTTCACCATTCTTTGTTTCTTCAGGACGGAAACGTGTATTCTCAAGAAGAATAA
The DNA here is from genome assembly GCF_014287955.1 of Lachnospira hominis (ex Liu et al. 2021). Taxonomy (GTDB): domain Bacteria; phylum Bacillota; class Clostridia; order Lachnospirales; family Lachnospiraceae; genus Lachnospira; species Lachnospira hominis. Next base: position 29,242 of record NZ_JACOPD010000002.1, read on the forward strand.
CATCACCATTCTTCATATCTGCTATTGCAGCTCTTGCATTATCGCCAACAACTGTGTCATCAGCAGCAAACTTTACTTCCTGACCAAGAAGTTCTGAAAGTCTCTTTGCAACAGGTGCAAGTGAAAATGTTGCATCTGGTCCCTTAGGTTTTCCGAGATGTGAACAAAGAATAACCTTACCACCATCAGCGATAAGCTTCTTGATTGTAGGAAGTGCAGCAACAAGACGTGTCTCATCTGTTATTCTGTCTCCATCAAGTGGTACATTAAAATCACATCTGCATAATACTCTTTTGCCATTAACGTTGATATCATCAACAGACTTTTTATTAAGCATAGTTTATTTCCTCCAAATTCATTTCTGACATACGATGAATAAATCCATCACAAAATAATACTTGATATAAGATAAAAACCAGAGAATATCATAATATATATTCTCTGGTTTTTTCTCTCGTTACTTATATGTTAAACGATTAGTTTAATTCAGCAAAATACTTGATTGTTCTAACCATCTGGCTTGTGTATGAATTTTCATTATCATACCAAGAAACAACCTGTACCTGACATCCACCATTAGGAAGCTCATTAACCATTGTCTGTGTAGCATCGAATAATGAACCAAATCTCATACCAACGATATCGCTAGATACGATCTGCTCTGTGTTATAACCGAATGACTCTGTAGCAGCAGCCTTCATAGCAGCGTTAACTTCATCAACTGTAACCTTCTTAGCAACTACAGCATTAAGAATTGTTGTAGAACCTGTAGGTGTAGGAACTCTCTGAGCAGCTCCGATAAGCTTGCCATTAAGTTCTGGGATAACAAGACCGATAGCCTTAGCAGCACCTGTTGAGTTAGGAACGATGTTGCAAGCACCTGCTCTTGATCTTCTTAAATCACCCTTTCTCTGTGGACCATCAAGAATCATCTGGTCACCTGTGTAAGCATGAATTGTACACATGATACCTGATTCGATTGTTGCACAATCATTAAGAGCCTTAGCCATAGGAGCTAAACAGTTTGTTGTACAAGAAGCAGCTGAGATAATCTGATCATCTGCTGTAAGTGTCTCATGGTTTACATTGTAAACGATAGTCTTTAAATCATTACCAGCTGGTGCAGAAATAACAACCTTCTTAGCACCTGCATTGATATGAGCCTGAGCCTTAGCCTTTGATGTATAGAAACCTGAACACTCAAGAACTACATCAACACCAATTTCGCCCCATGGGCAGTTGTTAGCATCTGGCTCTTTATAAATTTTGATTGTCTTACCTTTAACAGTAATTGTACCAGCTTCATCATCAGCAGTAACCTGATCTTCTTCACCGAAGTTTACATATCTACCCTGTGATGAATCATACTTTAAAAGATGAGCTAACATCTTAGGACTTGTTAAATCGTTGATAGCTACTACTTCGTATCCTTCTGCACCAAACATCTGTCTGAATGCAAGTCTGCCGATACGTCCAAAACCATTAATTGCAACTTTTACTGACATAAAAATTTCCTCCTAATATAAATTAGATTGTTAATTATTAATCAACTAGATTGTATTTTACATAATATAAGTAAAAATATCAAGTATTAATTACCTTTTTTTACAAAATGCAAAAAAAATCTTTATATAAAGCTCTTCATTTAGTTAATTTGACGAAATTTCTTCCTGAACACACTCCGCAACATTTTTTGCATGATCCGACATTCTCTCAAGATTTGATAATATATCAAGGAAAACAACGCCATTTGAAGGGAGACATTTTCCATCCGAAAGCCTTTTTATATGCTTATCCCTCAATTCTTCTTCGAGGTCATCAACCTCATCTTCTATTCTGTATACATCACGTATAGCTGCCTCATCGCCTGTTTCCCTGGCAACAACTGCCCTGTCAAAACAGCAGAGAACTTTATCCCACAGCTGTCGTAATTCATCCTGCCCACGCTGTGAGAATACAATATCATGTTCTATCTTATATTTTGTAAGATCTGCAAGATTTTCCGCATGGTCAGATATTCTTTCAATATCAATTACCGCATGGAACAGGTCATTTACAAGAAGATGCTGCTTATCTGACAATGACTGGTTATTAAGTTTTATAAGATACGAAGTCAGATATTTTGAATAGTAATCAACTTCTTTTTCAAGCTCATATATCCTGTCTACAAGTTCCTGGCTGTTTTCCCTTACTGCCCTTGACGCAATCTCAATATTGTCATAGGCAAGACGTCCCATGTTAATAACTTCATTTTTGGCACGTTCAACAGCAACAGACGGCTGTCCGAGAATTCTGTCATCAAAATGCCTGCTGATTTCAAGTTCTTCTTTATCACTTATTTCCTCTATCTGTTCGGTCCTCTTTTCAGGAACAATAATGCCTGAAAGCTTAACAAGGAGCTTGGCAAAAGGAAACATTACAGCTGTACATGTAATATTAAAAAATGTATGGAATATTGATATCTCAACACCCGTTATATTATGAACTGCAATATCCGGTCTTATACAGAAAAGAATAAAGCCAGCTGTACCAAACAGCAACGCACCTGCCACATTAAACAATAGATGCATACATGCGGCTCTTTTAGCAGTACGCGTTGTTCCTGCACTCGAAATAAGAGCTGTAACACATGAGCCTATATTTTGTCCAAGTGTTATAAAAATCGCCGCATTCGTCGTTACAACGCCGTTCATGGCAAGAGTCTGTAATATTCCGACAGATGCTGATGAACTCTGTAAAATCGCAGTAACAACAATACCGATAATTATTCCAAGAAACGGATTACTGCCTACAATCTTAAATGCATTTGAAAAAATCGGTGCATCTGTGTATGGTGCAATTGATGCACTCATAAATTCAAGTCCTTCAAACAGAAGACCGATACCAACAAACAACTCACCAACTGTCTTTGACCTGTCTTTTTTTGAAAAAAGACTAACAAATGCACCGATGCCTATAAGAAGCGGTGCATAAAAAGACGGCTGCAATGCTTTTGCAGCATCACCAATCTGTCCGAGTGATACAATCCATGCTGTAATTGTTGTTCCTATATTGGCTCCCATAATAACGCCTACAGCCTGAACAAGTGTCATAAGTCCTGCATTTACAAAACCTACAACCATTACTGTTGTCGCACCACTGCTCTGTATAATTGCAGTAATAAGTGCACCAACCAATATTGCCAGAAATCTGTTTCTTGTAAGATAGCCAAGCAGCGACTTCATTTTGCCTCCGGCTGATTTCTGCATGCCGTCCGCCATTCTATTCATACCATAGAGGAACATTCCTATTCCTCCCGCAAATTCAAACAAGCTGCCTATTCCATTCATTATGAACATTTACCGTCCTTTTCGTCACATAGTATTTTAATTTTGTGTTAATTTAATTTTACACTTATTTTACATAATATCAATTGCAATCATTAATTTCAAGTTATATTCAATCGTTTTTATAAAAAAGCCGTAATGTTTTCAAAATTGTCACAAATATGGTATACTTAATTTTGAAAAAATAAACACATTACACATGTGCATTTTATACATTTGAATTATTACAGCTATGAAGATTGGAGATTAAACATGAACAGACCTGCCGACTTTCACACACACAGCCTTTTCTCTTCGGATTCTGATGCAAAACCCGAAGAAAACATTAAAGCTGCGATAAATCTTGGACTTTCGTCAATATGCTTTACTGAACACAATGATTTTGATTTTCCACCGGAAGATAACAAAGATGTGTTATTCCAGCTTGATTTTGACAATTATATTTCAAGTATTGCCAGCATCAAAGAATTATATTCAGAACAGATTCCTGTATATATAGGTGTTGAACAGGGACTTTGCCGCTCCGCCGCAGACAGAATTAATGACTACGACAAAAATCATATTCTTGATTTTATAATAGGTTCTTCCCATCTTGTATACGGCAATGATCCTTACTATCCAAAATTCTGGGAAGGCCGCAACATAGATGAAGTAATCAATGCTTACTACGAAAGTATCCTTGATAATTTAGACACTTGTAATAATTTTGATATTTATGGTCATATTGATTATATAATACGTTATATTCCGGATAAATCATACAAGTATAACTATAAGAACTTTTCTGATATCATTGATGAAGTGTTAAAAAAAATCATCTATAATGGCAAAGGAATAGAGATTAACACTGCAGGGCTTCGTTATGGTCTTAATGCCACAAACCCATCAGCCGAAATAGTTTTAAGATACCGCGAACTCGGTGGTGAAATAATAACCATCGGCTCAGATGCACATTACAGCCGCGATATCGGAAGCGGATTTGATATTGCCTACGATATGCTCAAATCATGTAATTTCAAATATTATAATATCTTCAGGAAGAGAAAGCCCGAATTTATACAGTTATAAAAATATATCAAAGCAGGGAATTTCTGCATTAATATGCTTACGTTCCCTGCTTTTGTTATACATATTTTCTTAACTCTTCTACATTTCTTTTTATACATTCCACAACATAATCAACCTGTTTTTTTGATATTTCTTCATTTATTGTAAATCGCACTGTCGAATATGCTCTCTCATCAGAAAGGCCTATTGCTTTGAGGACATGCGATGGCTCTTTTTGTGCCGATGAACAGGCTGACCCGGCAGATGCACATATCCCCTGCTGGTCAAGCATCAATATAAGTGTAGCACCATCAACACCTTTAAACGAAAAATTCATATTATTAGGAAGACGCTCTTGTTCATCTCCATTAAGCCAGACATCTTTTATCTGCGTTGTGACCTTTTTTATCATATAATCACGGAGCATTTTTTCTTTTTTTATCCTCATATCCCTGTTTGTCATTGCTATCTGTGCCGCTTTTGCAAGCCCTATTATTCCAGCAACATTTTCAGTTCCGGCACGCATCCCGTATTCCTGACCTCCGCCATTAATAAATGGTGTTTTAAGCTTTCCCTTTTTTATATATAAAAAGCCTACGCCCTTAGGTCCCCTTATTTTATGTGCACTAACACTAAGCATATCAACATTCATTGCATTTACATCTATATATATATTTGTATAAGCCTGGACTGCATCCGTGTGAAATAAGATGTTTCTTTCATGTGCAATTCTTCCTATGGCAGCCACCGGTTCAACCGTTCCAATCTCATTATTGGCTGCCATAACTGATATTAAAAATGTATCACGGAAAATATTACGCTCAATTGCTGCTGTTCTTACTTTACCCTTTTTATCTACCGGAATCTTGATTATTCTGCAATGTCTCTTCTCAAGTGAATCACATGTTCTTAAAATTGCATGATGCTCTATCGGTGTTGTAATTATGCTTCCATATGGGTGTTCCTGTGCAGCCATTTTCAAAGCCCAGTTATCAGATTCTGAACCTCCCGATGTGAAAAAAATTTCATCCGGCCCTGCTCCTATTGTTGATGCAAGCAGTTCTCTTGCCTGCGTAATATCTTTTTTTATATTTTTAGAAAATGTATATATGCCGGAAGGGTTGCCATATCTGTTTCCCATGTACGGAAGCATCGCCCTGACAACATCCGGGTGCATTTTTGTAGTTGCGGCATTGTCCATATATATCATTACATCACATGCACCTTTCATTATTTTCCTGTTAATATTATATTCATAAATCACATATAATTGATAATAATAAGACTGTTTACTTACGTTTACGGAGGCATTTTGAAAAAGTTTAATAATGTCATAAAAGGCACCCTGATTCTTACTACCGCAGGTATTCTAAGTAAAATTCTCGGCTTTTTTTACAGAATTTATCTGTCACGATGCATAGGTGCCGCCGGCATGGGACTGTTCCAGATTGTTATGCCTGCTGCCGGAATTGTATTTGCAATATGTTCATCCGGAATACAGACAGCTATTTCAAAATTCTGCTGTGATAAAAAAAATGATTTTCTGTGGCTTATATCAGGGCTTTTACTCAGCATTCCAACATCTTTAATTCTTACTTTTATTGTGTATACAAATGCAGATTTTATTGCAACACGATTTATTTTAAATGAAGCATGTTCTTCATTGTTAAAAATTCTTTCATTATCATTCCCATTTGCAGCTTTTCATAACTGCATTAATGGATTTTATTTTGCAAAAAAGAAAACCGCAATTCCGGCATTCTCACAGCTTTTTGAACAGATTATACGATTTTGTGCTGTATACATTTATGTCACCATCTATGCTTCTGACGGAAATGCCTCTGTATTGTGTGCAATATACAGTAATCTGTTCGGTGAAATCGCCTCATTTTTATACTGTACTTGTGCCATTTTTTATACATTTATAAAAAGCAAATACAACAATACACATAAAAAATCCTCTCTTATGTCTAAAATACGTGAAATGTTCAAATTTTCATTTCCGCTTACCGCAAACCGCCTGCTTATGCATATTTTCCAGAGTGCAGAAGCTGTTCTTGTTCCCGCACAGCTTATTGTTTATGGATTGTCAAAGAGTGATTCTGTTTCAATCTACGGAATTCTTACAGGCATGGCAATGCCTCTTATTTTATTTCCCACGGCACTGACTAATTCACTTGCAGTTATGCTTCTCCCGGCGGTTTCAGAACTAAATCTTGAAAACAATAATAAAAGTATTAAATCTACAATCAATAAATGCATTACTTTCTGCATATCAACCGGCGTATTAAGTACCGCCATTTTTATATTTTATGGCTCATATGCCGGAGCTATAGTTTTTAATCAGCCTGAAGTTCGTAATTACGTATGTATTCTTGCATGGCTGTGTCCATTTATATATCTTACCGTTACAATGGGAAGTATTCTCAATGGTCTTGGCGAAACAATGGCTACCTGTATACAAAATATTTCCGGTATAATAGTAAGATTGATATTTCTCGTCATTTTGGTTCCAAAATATGGAATAACAATGTATATGGCAGGACTTTTATGTTCGCAGATTCTTGTATGTATCTGCCATTATATAAAATTAAGCCGCATGCTTCATATACGTATGAATGCACACGGCTGGTTTCTGATACCGGGATTTTTTTCATTATTATCAACCGGTATTTCTCTTATTTTTTACAAATATATAAGCAGGCTGGTTTCCGGCTTAATTCCTCTCTTTGGGGGAGCCGTAACTGCCTGCATTATATACATTTTTTTATATGCTACTTTTTATCCTTATCGGAATAAACCGCATTGAGGTCAATGGGTGCTTCCAGTATTGTGGGAGCACTCTCCCATCGTTCCTTATCTTTTTCATACATCTGTTTAAGCCAGTCAACCAACTGAAGCCGTCCTTCCTCACTTAAAGGAAATGTATCAGAGATTATTTCTTCTTTGGGTGTTGCTGCAAAGCTGTATGGCTTCTGCCACACATATGCCTCGAGAACTTCATCAGGTTTTTCGCCCGCTTTTTTTATCCTGTAACGCATACCATGATGTTCACCACTGTATACACCTTTGTACATAAAGAAATTAAGCGGCATTATCTGACTTGCATCTATCATTTCACCCTCCTAAACTCTTTAATATTAATGAGCATGTATAATCTTCTTTGGACACTTCTCAGCACACTTGCCACAACCTGTACACTTGTCATAATCAATATGTGCAATGTTATTTTCAACTGTTATAGCACCGAATTCACACTGCTTTGTACACATCATACAACCGATACATCCTGTCTGACATACTGACATTACATCTTTACCTTTATCTTTTGATGCACATTTAACAACCTGTTTTGCATCATAAGGAATAAGTTCGATTAAGTGTCTTGGACATGTAGCAACACACTTGCCGCATGCCTTACATTTTTCTTTATCAACTACTGCGATACCATTTACAATGTGAATTGCATCAAAAGGACAGGCTTTTACACATGAGCCGTAACCCATACATCCATATGTACAAGCTTTTGAACCACCATTAGGAACAAATGGCATAACTGTACAATCCTGCACACCTGTGTAGTGATAATTTTCTTTTGCTTTTTCACAGTCGCCCGCACATTTCACAAACGCTGTCATTCTCTTTGAATCGCCGACTTCTGAACCCATGATTGCTGCAATCTTCTTTGCAACAGGTTCACCACCGACAGGACATGCTCCAACTTCAGCTTCTCCTGCAGCGATAGCTTTTGCAAGTGCATCACAACCCGCATATCCACATCCGCCACAGTTATTGCCCGGAAGTTCTGCTCTGACATCAATTTCTTTCTGGTCTACTTCAACTGCAAACTTTTTACCCATGAATCCGAGGAAAAGACCAAGAATTAAGCCTACAATGCTGACAACAGCAGCTGCTATAATAATACCTGTCATCTTTATTTCCTCCTTATAAAATTCCTGAGAATCCAAAGAATGCTATTGACATAAGGCCTGCTGTAAGCAGAACAATAGGCATACCCTGGAAACTTTCAGGAACATCGTTATATTCATTTCTCTCACGGATACCGGCCATGATGATAATGGCAATTGTAAATCCGACAGCTGTACCGAAACCACTGATAACTGATTCGATTAAGTTATATGAATTCTGTACATTTGTGAGTGCTATACCAAGCACGGCACAGTTTGTTGTGATAAGAGGAAGGTAAACACCAAGTGCTTCATAAAGAGCAGGTGAACATTTCTTTAATACCATCTCAACAAACTGAACAAGTGCAGCAATTACAAGGATGAATACGATTGTATTCAGATATGTTAAGTCAAGCGGTGTAAGAATATAATCATAAATCAGACTACAAAGTGCTGATGAAATTGTTATAACACCGATAACTGCACCACCCATTCCGGCGGCTGTGTTAATTTTCTTAGATACACCGAGGAAAGGACACAGACCAAGGAACTGGCTTAAAACGACATTATTTACAAGTGCCGCACTAATTGCGATTATAAGTAAATTCATTTAATTTCCCTCCTGGTTTATTCTTCTTTTGTTGTATCATCGCCAACATAGTCAGGAACCTCAGCAGGTTTCATTCCATGTTTTCTCTTGATACGGTTCATAACAGCGATACACATTGCAAGTACAAAGAATGCACCAGGTGCAAGAATAAAAATACTTGCAGGTGTAAATCCGTAATTAGTAAAGTCAACAAGTGCTGAACTTCCTGTTGAGAGGATTGTTCCTGCACCGATAAGCTCTCTTATTGCACCAAGAATTGTAATTGCACAAGTAAATCCGAGACCCATGCCCAGTCCATCAAATGCAGACGGTATAGCCGGATTCTTTGAAGCATATGCTTCTGCACGTCCAAGAATAATACAGTTTACAACAATAAGAGGAATATAAATTCCGAGTGAATCGTAAAGTGATGGCAGATAACCCTGCATAAGGAACTGTACCACTGTAACGAATGAAGCAACAATAACAATAAACGCAGGCATACGGACACCATCCGGAATCACCTTACGAAGCAATGAAATCAACAGGTTTGACATAACAAGAACTACTGTTGAAGAAAGTCCCATACCGATACCATTGATTGCTGATGTAGTAACGGCAAGTGTCGGACACATACCAAGTGTCAGAACAAATGTAGGATTTTCCTTGATTAAACCGTTATAAATTCTCTCAACACATTTATTCAATTGAAGCACCTCCTACCGTCTTAACATTTTCTGACTTTAATTCTTTAAATACAGCAAGTGCTGTATTGATACCTTTTGTAACAGCCTTAGATGTAACTGTAGAACCGCCGATTGCATCAATCTTATCCTCTGATGAACTTCCTGTTCCATCTTTAACAACTGTAAACTTATCTACTGATGCACCGTTAAACTGTGCAAGGAATGCAGGGTCAGTCTTTGCCCTCATACCAAGTCCGGCTGTCTCACTGATTGAAAGAATTGATGTTCCCATATACTTTCCATCTGATGAAATACCTGTTGAAAACTTGATATCTCCGCCGTAACCGTCTCCGGCAACTACTGTTATAACAAATCCGACGATTTTTCCATTTTTAACACCGGCTACTACATCTGTAACCTCATCTTTTGAAAAATCTTCTTCTGTATCCTTTAATCCTGACACAAGTGCTGCAAGATTAGCTTCTGAATATTTTTCAGAATCAATTGCTTCAAAACTGTCAGCATCTGAGAGAACCTCTCTGTAAGCAGTCTGTTTTGCTTTTTCATTCTGCTCTGCTATAGGTCCTTTTGTAATATTGTAAACTGCACCAAGCACGATACCGGCAACAAGTGTTATAGCAAACAAAATACATGCGTCTTTAATAATCTTATTCATTTATTTTGCCTCCTTTACCGGTTTCTTCTTGCCAAATGACTTCGGTACTGTAACCTTTTCAATCAATGGCACTAAGAGGTTAGAGAAGATAATTGCATAAGAAACACCTTCTGCTGAACCACCAAACATTCTGAATATGAATGTAAGCAATCCGAGGATTACACCAAATACTATCTTGCCGTTTGGTGTGATAGGTGATGTTACATAATCAGTTGCCATGAAAAATGCACCGAGCATAAGACCACCGCCACAAAGTTCTTTAAGCATATATTCTGCATCGAACTGATGTCCAGGTGCAAAAAGGAAAATAAGAACTGCAAATGTTAAAATATATGATGCAGGAATTCTTAATGAGATAACTTTTCTCACAAGAAGATAAATTGCACCGATAAGCAGACAGACAACTGATGTCTCACCAATAACACCGGCATGCTTTCCGATAAACATTGTAAGAAGACTTGTTGCCGTTCCCGGCTCTGCACCCGGCTTTAATACTGCAAGAGGTGTAGCACCTGAAAATGTATCTGTGACAAAATTTGTCATCGGACCTGTAAATGCAATAAGAAGGAAACATCTTGCTGCAAGTGCAGGGTTCATGAAATTCTGTCCAAGACCACCAAATAACTGTTTTACAATAATAATAGCAAATACACATCCAACGATTTCATAACCGACATTAAGTGTTGATGGAATGTTAAGTGCAATTAAAAGGCCTGTTACAGCCGCACTTAAATCTGAAACCGTAATTTTTTTATGCATAAAATACTCATATAAAGCTTCGCTGGCCACACATGCCGCAATACCAACAATAATGCGGATAAGTGCACCAAGCCCGAAATTATAAATACCAAATATACTAGCAGGTGTCAGTGCTATGAGAACATCTCTCATAATTGTCTGTGTTGTATCCTTGCTTCGTACATGAGGATTCGCTGATACGTTAAATACTTCGCTCACTTTTATCCTCCTCCTACTTCTTTCTTCTGTTAGCCATAATAGTTCTTCTCATGGCTTTAATCTGCTGCGTAAGCGGTCTCTTAGCCGGACAGACATAAGAACAGCTTCCGCACTCAACACATTCCATACCGTCAAACTTGGTGAATCCAGTCTCATCATTTCTTGATGCAAAACCCGCAAGCTTTGACGGAAGAAGATGGCTTGGGCATCCTTCACCGCATCTGCCACATCTGATACATGCAGATGATGAAATATGTGATACAATATCCTTTTGCATAACAAGAAGTGAAGAACTTCCCTTTACAACAGGAACATCAAGACTATACATGGCAAATCCCATCATAGGGCCACCAGAAATAAACTTCTCAGGCTCACCGTTAAGACCACCGGCAGCATCAACAAGCTGTCTGTAATTCATACCAAGCCATACATAAAAGTTGCCAGGATTCTTAACACCATCACCTGTTACAGTAACAATTCTCTTAGTAAGAGGCTTACCTTCAATTACGGCCATATAAATTGAATAAATTGTATCAACATTATGTACAATACAACCTGCATCAGCCGGAAGCATTGATGAATTAATGCTTCTTCCTGTTGTTGCATAGATAAGACATCTCTCACCGCCCTGAGGATACTTTGTCTTTAAGACCTTTACTTCAATATTCGGCTCATTAGCTGTCTTTTCCTGCATAATCTTAATAGCATCAGGCTTATTATCTTCAATACCGATAATACCTTTTGCATGATCAAATAAAGCAAGAGCGACTTTAAGACCCATTACTACTTTATCTGACTCTTCAATAAGTCTTCTGTAATCAGATGTAAGATAAGGTTCACATTCCGCACCATTTACAATGATGTAATCAATCTCGTCCGGGTTCTTTGGTGTGAGTTTGACATTGGTAGGGAAACCTGCACCGCCCATTCCGACAACGCCTGCCGCCTTAATTCTCTCTCTTATCTCGTCCCTTGAAAGCTCTGCAAGTGTCTTTGGCACATACTCAACTTCCTTATACTCGCCATCATTCTCAATCACAATGGAATTGCACTTACCACCTGTTGCAAGAGTTCTTGGCTCAATAGCCTTAACTGTTCCTGATACAGATGAATGAATGTTAGCAGAGACAAAACCTCCTGCCTCAGCAATAAGCTGACCGGCAAGCACATAATCGCCTTTTGCTACAACCGGAACTGCCGGTGCACCAATATGCTGTGAAAGGGGATATACCATATCACCTTCAGGGAATAATTCTTTTATCGGCTTATCTTTTGATAACTCTTTGCCGTCAAAAGGATGTACTCCGCCTTTAAATGTACATTTACCCATGACATACTACTCCTTATAAATTTTTTATCTAAACAATATTTTATCTCAATAAACAACAAAAATCTACTTTTTTTTGTGTATACATTAGTGTATAATAGACAAAAACTGATATTATTTTAACATTTATATAAAATTTGTATGACAATTTTTTCACAAGTGACTAATTTGCACCTGTATACAAATAATTTATCTTATCCGGAGTCTGACTATGCAAATAATAACAAACACATTAGACACATATACTTATCACGAACTGGCAGATATTTTACATTCGTATAACAATACTGCCGCCGTATCTGACTTTTTATTTTTTGATATAGAAACGACAGGATTTTCTGCCAGAAATTCCATGTGTTATCTCATAGGCTGTGTAAGCCTAAATAATGAAAATTTTATTATAAAACAATTCTTTGCAGACAATCCTTCTGATTGTGATGACGAAAAAAAGATGCTCACTGAATTCATGCATTTTGCTTCCGGCTTTAAATATATAGTACACTTTAACGGTGATGTATTTGATATTCCCTATCTGAAAGAACGTATGTATATTAACGGAATGCCAGAACATCAATTTCCGGAAAGCATCGACCTTTTCAAAAAATCAAAATCTTTAAGCCCGTTGTTTAAATTAGAAAATTACAAACAAAAAACAATTGAACATTTTCTTGGCATAAACCGCAGCGATAAATCTGACGGCGGTGAACTTATCAATGTATATAAGCAGTATCTGACCGGAAAAACACTTGGAAAAAATGTTACTTCTGAATATAATATGCTTCTTTTACACAACCACGATGACGTTTGCAATCTGCCTTTTATATGCCATGTTCTTTCATATAATCAGATATGGAATGAAGAGACTTACAAATCAACTTCATTTTCAATAACAGATGGATATGCTTTTAATAATAATCCCGTAAAAGAAATAACTTTCAGCATTACACTTCCATGCTGTGTGCCTAAAGACGTATCTTATGGAAATGATTTATTTTACATAAAATTAAGCAAAAATCTGCTGAAACTGCGTACCAAAATACACGAATGCGAATTAAAATATTTTTACACCGATTATAAAAACTACTACTATCTGCCGGATGAAGACTATGCAATCCATAAAAGCATTTCTGCTTTCGTTGATAAAAGCCGCCGAATACCGGCAAAGGCATCAACATGTTATTCAAAAAAGAAAGGCTCATTTATAGCACAGCCCGCAGATATTGTTACTCCGTCATTCAAAAATGATAACAAAGACAACATAAGTTATTTTGAAGCATCTGACAGTTTTTTTAACTCCCCACAAAAAATAAATAATTATGTATACAAAACAATAACGTCACTGTTATGAACCACATAACAGTGACGTTATTAAACTTAAATCTCTTTGCTCTTTCTGTAAAAGAAAATCTTGTCATATTCATATCCCAGATCACGATAATTAATAATCTGTTCTGTATTACCAACAAAAAGGCATCCATCAACTTTAAGAGCTTTATTAAATTTCTTATAAATCTCCTGCTTTGCATCTTCTGTAAAATAAATCATCACATTACGGCATACAATAAGATTACATCCTGATGGATATGGGTCTTTTAAAAGATTGGCTTTTTTGAATTCAACACATTTTTTAATTTCATCACTTATTTTGAAATACTTTTCACCCATTTTTTCAAAATATTTATTCTTATATTCATCAGGAAGACCTTTCAGGCTTGATGCAGCATATACACCGTCTCTTGCTTTTTCAAGAACCTGATCATCAATATCTGTAGCTATAATATGTATCTTATTCAAAGGCATCTTTTTTGCAAGAACCATTGCAAGAGAATATGGTTCATCACCTGTAGAACATGCTGCACTCCAAATTTTCAAATTAGAGCCAAACTTCTTAATCAGATCAGGCAGTATTACATCTTCCAATGTCTTCCATAATGCCGGATTACGATAAAACTCAGACACATTAATCGTAAGATAATTGACAAACTGATCCATCAGTTCTTTGTTTGTCTTTATAGCTTTACTATAGCTGTCATATCCGTCATACTTATTTCTTTCAATAAGAGAGTCAATTCTTCTTTTCATCTGTCTCTCTTTATATGCATTCAGGTCAATACCTGTATTTTGCAGTACAAATTTCTTAAAATCCTCATAATCCTTAATCATAAATCCTCATTTCCGTGATTAAATCACATGCCATACTTATTATTCGTTTATATTTTAACATATCCCACCGTAAAAATCTCTATATATAATTATTTTTCTGTTATTTTTTGATACTTTCTGTTAAACTTTTACTTATATATTATAATTAATATTTATGAAGTTATTTTCAGATTGGAGAAAATATGGATGAAGAAACTCTTTTAAGACGTAAAATTCTTGATACAGCCAACAAATCGTATAATCAGAATATATATACTTATACAGGATTCTTAGGATTAAGCGAACTTGCAATATATAATTCAATGAAAAAAGAACTTCAATTTGCTTATCCTTCTACTTTTGGTGGAAGCGAATCAAGTGAAAGGCAGATTATACGATTCGGAAGTCCTGAAATTTTTGGATACGATGACAGTTTTCCAATTTCAGTATTTAAAATTTCACCGCTTACACCAAAATTTGCCCAGGAACTTGAACACCGTGATTATCTTGGTGCAATTATGAATCTTGGCATTGAAAGAAGCCTCATTGGTGATATTCTGATAAAAGAAAAAGATGCTTATGTATATTGCATGAATCATATAGCTGAATTTATAACT
Organism: Lachnospira hominis (ex Liu et al. 2021); assembly: GCF_014287955.1. Classification (GTDB taxonomy): domain Bacteria; phylum Bacillota; class Clostridia; order Lachnospirales; family Lachnospiraceae; genus Lachnospira; species Lachnospira hominis. The sequence goes on from NZ_JACOPD010000002.1 coordinate 44,517, forward strand.
GATAATCTCACAACAGTAAAACATAACCATGTACGTGCCACTGTCTGTGATGAAATTCCCGACATTATACGCCCTGTACTCACTGAGTTTGAAGTGATTGCGGCATCAGCCAGAATTGATGCAGTTGTTGCAAGCATTACTAAATTATCAAGAAGTTCTGCACTTGAATTTTTTTCAGCTAAAAAGGTATTTCTTAACGGAATGAATATTGAAAATAACAGTGCACAATTAAAACCAGGTGATATTCTCGTTATAAGAGGTTTTGGGAAATTTATTTTTGACGGCTGTGGCAATGAAACAAGAAAAGGACGCGTTTATGTCCATATGAGACGCTATTGAAACACTACTAAAACATCACATCTACATAAAAGGCAGGACATAATGTCCTGCCTTAATTTTATGAATATTAAGCTTATTAATTATTCAGCATCATCTGTTGAATATTCTGTTGGTTCTTCATCTGCCTGAAGAGCCTTCATGCTAAGGCTTATCTTCTTCTCAGCTTCATTGATATCAACAACCTTAGCTTCAATTTCCTGACCAATTGCAAGAACATCTGAAGGCTTGTTGATATGTTCTCTTGAAATCTGTGATACATGAAGTAATGCATCAACACCATCCTCAAGCTGTACAAACGCACCAAAATCTGTCATTCTTGCTACAGTTCCTTTTACAACTGTGCCAACAGCATACTTTGTAGCTGCATCATTCCATGGATTCTGGTCTGGATACTTAACACTAAGTGCAATCTTATTACCATTAATCTCTTTGATAAAGCACTTAACTGAATCTCCAACTTTGTAAATCTTCTTAGGGTTAGCTGTTCTTCCCCATGACATCTCAGAGATGTGAAGAAGACCATCAACTCCGCCTAAATCAATGAATGCACCAAAATCTGTTACATTCTTAACTGTTCCTTCGATTGTATCACCTTCGTGAATCTTTTCAAGAAGTTCCTTCTGAGCCTTTTCCTTAGCTTCTACGATTAACTTCTTGCAGTCACCGATAATTCTTCTCTTCTTAGGATTATATTCTGTGATAACAAATGATACTTCCTTATCTTTATATACAGATAAATCTTTAACAAATGTATCTGAAACAAGACTTGCCGGTATAAATACTCTTGCCTCATCAACAACTACACCAAGACCACCGTTCATAACCTGGCTTACTGTTGCTGTGATTACTGTCTGATTCTCAAATGCTTCTTCAAGCTTCTTGCTTCCCTGTTCAGCTACAAGACCTTTTCTTGAAAGGATAACCTGACCTTCGCCATCGTTAACCTTGCGGACTTTTGCCTGCATCTCGTCGCCTACTTTAACAACATCTCTTAAATCTACGTTTGGGTCTGATGAATATTCATTACGTGTAATAATACCATCAGCCTTGTATCCAATGTTAAGAATAATCTGATCTTCCTTAACATCAATAACAGTGCCGTCAACGATCTCTCCTGTATGTATTTGCTTAATTGATTCCTCTAACATCTCTGCAAAACTTTCTGACATTAGTGCAAACCTCCTCGATAATATTGTTTGGGGTCGATGCCCCTGCTGTAATACCTATGCACTCTGCTCTGCCCAAACTTTCTAAGTCAAGGTCGTTTATCGTCTGAATGTAAAATGTATCGTAACATTCTTTCTTACAGATTTCATACAGTTTTCGCGTATTGGAACTGCTGCTCCCGCCGATTACTATCATAGCATCGACCCGCTTTGCAATTTCTCTTGCCTCTGTCTGTCGTTCCTCAGTTGCATTACAAATTGTATTACGAATGATTATATTGTAACCCTTTTTAGATATAATTTCAACTAATTCTTGAAATTTATTGTAATTAAATGTCGTTTGTGATACAATGCACACCCGCCTCTGGGAATCAAGTACCAGATTTTGTGCTTTTTCTGATGTATCAATCACATATGTATCAGAAAGTGACCATCCCATAATTCCCTCAACTTCCGGATGATTCTCATTTCCTATTATAACAATCTGGCTTCCATTAGCACTTTCTTCCTTTACAATCTTATGTATTTTAAGGACAAACGGACATGTTGCATCAACAATATTTACATTTTTTTCATGTAATGAATCATACACATCTTTGGAAACACCATGTGAACGGATTATAACCGTTGAATCATCATTTATCTCGTCAGCCGAATTAATAACATGCACACCTTTATTTTCAAGATCTTTTACAACTTCTTCATTGTGTATTATCGGTCCATATGTAAATACATTTTTTCCACCACACTGATTGTATACAGTATCAACTGCTCTCTGTACGCCAAAACAAAATCCAGCTGATTTTGCAACTATTACTTCTTTCATATCGCCTCACCTGTTATTTACGCTCATTTATAATATTTTCAATGCACTCTACCACCTGCTCAATATTCATATCTGATGTATCTACTAAAACCGCATCATCAGCCTGTTTCAAAGGCGATATTTCCCTGTGCATATCCTGATAATCACGCTGTTCAATATCTTTTTTTATGATATCATAATCACATTTTTCACCTTTCTGTGCAAGCTCATCATATCTTCTTTTTGCTCTCGCATCTACACTTGCAGTAAGGTAAATTTTGCAAAACGCATCCGGAAGCACAGTTGTTCCAATATCTCTTCCATCCATTATAACATCTGTCTTTTTTGCAAGTTCTCTTTGCAATTCAACAAGCTTTCTTCTCACAGCAGCATATTTTGATGTTTTTGAAGCCATGCTTCCAATCTCTTCTGTTCTTAACATGCCGGTAACATTATCACCGTTTAAAATCACCTGCTGCACTCCGTCCATATACTCAATTGTTATATTAACACCTGTGACAGCTGCATTTATCTCTCTTTCATCATCAGGATTAACATTATTCTGTACAAAATAAACTGCCATTGCACGATACATTGCACCCGTATCAACATATATATATCCCATTTTCTTTGCAAGAAGCTTTGCAATTGTACTTTTTCCGGCTCCTGCCGGTCCGTCTATAGCTACTGAATAACTCATATTTTCCTCCATAAATCAATTATTTCCCGCGGCATACCCAGTTGACCATGCAACCTGAAGATTAAATCCTCCTGTAACTGCATCCACATCCAGCACTTCACCTGCAAAAAACACATTACTTACTATCTTTGACTCCATTGTTGACGGATTAATCTCTTTTACATTAACACCACCCTGTGTAATTATTGCCTCGTTAAATCCTCTGAGTCCTGTTAGTGTCATTCTGAAATCTTTCAATGTATCAACAAGTTTTTTCCGCTCCTCTTTTGTTATCTCATTAACCTTTTTGTCTTCTGAAATTCTCGTAAGCATTATCACAACCGGAATTATTTTTTTCGGAAGAAGCTTATCAAGTGAATTTTTAAATGATTTATTTTTATTTTCTTCAAAATCACGTAAAACTCTCTCGTCAAGCTGTTCATAGGTCAGTGCCGGTTTTAAATCAATAGAAAGTGTAAGATTTTTCTGTTTTATAATTCCGGCAGCGTAACTGCTGGCTGAAAGAATTGTCGGTCCACTCACACCGAAATGAGTAAAAAGCATCTCACCAAAATCTGAATACACTTCTTTTTCTCCATCAAGAATCCGTACATTCACATTTTTAAGACTCAGTCCTTGAAGTTCCCGCTCCCACTCTTCTTTTACATTAAACGGTACAAGAGCCGGAAGTATAGGCGTTACAGTATGTCCAAGTGATTTTGCAAATTTATATCCGTCGCCAGTTGAACCTGTGCTCTGATATGAATTGCCTCCTGTTGCTATTATCAGCTTATCACCTGTGATAACTTCTTTTTTCCCGATTTCATTTTCAACTGTAAGGCTTTCAAATTTTATTTTTCTTTTATCATTATTGTTATCATCATTTTCCTGCGATACAGAACTTGTATTTATATTTACAGCTTTTGTATTAAGTCTGATTTCAACACCTCTATTTTTCATCTCACGATTAAGTGCTGATATCACATCAGATGAATGGTCTGACGTTGGAAAAACTCTGTTTCCTCTTTCGACTTTAAAATCCAGCCCAAGTTCTCCAAAGAAACCCATCGCATCATAATTAGAGAATTTATTAAGTGAACTGTACATGAATTTTTTATTTGTCACAATGCTGTTCATAAGGTCATCTGAATCACCTGCATTAGTAAAATTGCATCTGCCTTTTCCGGTTATAAAAATCTTTTTTCCCAGTTTCTCGTTTTTTTCAACAAGAACAACTTTATTATTATTTCCGGCCGCTGTAATTGCTGCCATCATCCCGGCAGCACCTCCGCCTATAACTATAATTTTTTTCATTTTATTACTCCGAATTTATTTGTTATTTTCGTTTATAAACAAAAGAAACTGTCGTGCAGTAACTGGTTTTGAAAAATAATATCCCTGAACAAAGTTTATGCCAAGCTTTGCTATATTTTCAAAATGTTCTTTTGTCTCTATTCCTTCTGCCACGATCTCAAGATTCATTCCCTGTATCATGTGCATTACAGCATCCATTACGTATTTTGCCCTGCCATTTTCAAAATAAGCGTCAAGCATACCTTTGTCAAACTTAACAATATTGACAGGCATGTCAACTATGTAATTCAGGTTGGAATGTCCGGTGCCGAAATCATCAAGTGAAAACTTCACTCCATATTCCATCAATCTGTTCATATTGTCAAGCAGATTTGTCTTATCTTCCATCAATGCTGATTCTGTTATCTCAAGATTGATATTACACGGATTAATATTATATTTTTTCATAATATTTATATAATCATCGCTAAGTTTTTTATATGCACACTGAACCATAGAAAGATTAACTTCTATATATTTCATACCCATTTTTTCTAATGGATTGTCCTTTATGAACTGGCATACTTTTTCAAAAACTATCAGTCCAAGACGTATAATAAGTCCGCTTTTTTCAGCTGTCTCTATAAACATCCCCGGCAACATAAGACTTCCGTCACGCTGCCTTATTCTCACAAGAGCTTCTGCACATGTAAATCTTTTTTCTTTAACAGAGTAAATCGGCTGAAAAAACACTTCAACTCCATCCTGGTCCATTGCTTCTACAATCTGTCTTACTACATTACGCTGATTATACATATTTTCAATTATATCATTTGTAATTGAAATAAAATGCTGGTCAGAACGTCCCATGTAATCAGATTTTATATGTGCAATAAAATGAAGTATATCTTCCGCTCTTTTTATGCCTGATGCATTTCTTAAATATACTATAAACGGATGAAAAATTATATTTTTTCCGGGACCCCATCCTTCTTTAAATCTTTTATCAATAATTTTGCCACATTCTGCAGCATCGGATTTATTTTTATATACCATTATGAGCTCATCTTCATAATTTCTGAATACCATTACTTTATCTATGTCTGAAAGAAATCTGATAATCTCCGATTTTGCAGTATCTATGTATTCAAAGCTCACATTTCTGTTATACCATCTTTCAAATGAAGCAGAAACTATCGAAATATCTTTATTGCTGCTTAATGCATTATTTACATATATAAGGAATGCTTTCTGATTATATAAACCTGTCGCTCTGTCAATATTTAATTCGGGATTCTCAAATTTTATATATATTACCATAACGCCAAGTGCACTTGCAAATCCCACTATAAGTATATGGTTTCTCATAACTGCCTGTATAACTGCCGCAATGCACCAGAAGCCAATCCATATAAGAACAGATTCAAATCTTGCTGAACATATAGAAGTTCTCATGTCAAAAGCAGTATAAATTGTATTGATAAGTATTACAAAGACAGTTATATAAGTCATTATCACGCTATATCCTGAAGACCAAACCGCACCTGTATCTGCATTAATATTAAAATCAATCGGAAGAACACTTACAAGCAATACACACATTGTAATAATTGCATATCTTATGAATACGCCTTTTTTCCCGTCAACAGCAACATAATTCACATCAGATAATACATATATACGGCTCACAAATGCAAGAATAATTAAAGATATAAGATATGTTTTTGAAATAATCAACACCAAAAGCCCCGGACAGCTTTCTTTATAATAGATTGCTGCCACGGAGCTGATATCAAACACAAGGCTTATTAATGTTATTATTAATATTTCTAAAAATATTCTCTCACTTCTTGTTCCAAGTTTTTTCTGTCTCGAAAAAATTATCGCAAGAAACTGCACAATAATTATAGAACATACCTGTATGGAAATATGCATGCAATATACCTACCTCTTTTTACGTCTTTTACATACAGGCTGTGACAATATTTCGTGTATAATCATTGCATTTCTCAGATTATCATGACTTCTTAAAGATGGTATATATTCATTGTTTACAATCATTTTTATTCCGTGTGATTTTTTCTGTCCAATATCACAGTAACTATTCTCAATGTCAAGATTATGCTCATGTACCATCTGCTGCTTCTTAATGGTCTGTTCTGCATGTCTTGCCTGCTCACATCCATCTTTAATGTCATTATCCGTCTGACTGCTTCCATTACATGAAGGATTAACTATCTGTTTGTATTCCGAAGAAACACGTTTTGCCAGATTATTAACCTTCTTACTGCTGCTCATTATAACCGCCTTCAGTAATAGTCTGTGTACTGTCATCACCTGCTATACTATCTCTCATTTTAGTATCTGCTTTGAGATTTTGCAAGTCATAATAATCCATTATTCCCATTTTTCCTTCGCGAAGTGCATAAGCAAGTGCCTTTGGTACTTCTGCTTCTGCTTCAACAACATAAGCTCTCATTTCCTGCTCTTTTGCTACAGCCATAGCTCTTCTCTCTTCTGCCTTTGCCTGGGCGATATTCTTATCAGCCTCTGCCTGAAGACTCTGAAGATGGGCACCGATATTACGTCCGATATCAATATCTGCAATATCAATTGAAAGAATCTCAAATGCTGTTCCGGCATCAAGACCTTTTGCAAGAATAAGCTTTGAAATATCATCAGGATTTTCAAGAACGCTCTTATGTGAAACAGCAGAACCAACTGTAGTTACAATACCCTCGCCAATTCGTGCAATAATTGTTGATTCACCAGCACCACCGACAAGTCTTTCAAGATTTGTACGAACTGTAACTCTCGCTTTTACAAGAAGTTCGATACCATCTTTTGCAACTGCTGAAATATTCGGTGTTTCAATCACTTTAGGATTTACACTCATCTGAACAGCCTCTAAGACATTACGACCTGCAAGATCAATTGCTGCTGCTTTTTCAAATGACAAATCAATTCCTGCTCTTTCTGATGCAATAAGTGCATTAACAACTCCATCAACGTTACCACCAGCCAGGTAATGTGCCTCAAGCTGATTTACACTGAGTTTAAGTCCGGCTTTTGTTGCCTTTACAAGAGGAAGAATAATTCTTGACGGAACTACTCTTCTTAATCGCATACCAACAAGACTGAAAATTCCGACATGAACTCCTGCTGCCATCGCTGAAATCCAAAGTCCGATTGGAACAAAGCTGAAAAACATAATCAAAATAAATAAAACAACTGCTGCAATAACTATTAAACTTATCATAGTCTTATTTCGTACATGTATAAATGTACTTTCCCCTTTCATATTTTTTGCTTTATCAGATTTAAGTGTTATACACAGAAATCCATGTTATTCCTGAATAAACAGTTCCTTAAAATATGGAAGTTCTGTTACCCAGTCACAAAATGTATGCCATTCATCAAGCTTGTGATTCTTTCTTGAATAATACATGGCAACTGCATTTTCATAGCTGAACGTGCATGTTCTCATCTGATTATAACTCTCAGGAAGAAGCTGTATAATGCTGTACCAGAGAGTCTTATCCTTTGTATCATTATACTTGACACGCAGATTCTCAAGGAATTCAATATTTTTTTCCATAAATTCTATCGTTTCCTCATTCATGTGGTCAGTTGAGAAATCGCTCATCTCGAATGACTTACTGTGTATCTTATGCATTGTACTTGTTGAATTTGCCACTGTTCCGACTTTATATGTATCATATTCTTTCCACCAGTATAAAGGTGCAGTTATATCTACAGTTATAAATATCTGTCTGATAAACTTTCTGTGGTCAGAACCTGCTTTACACAGACGTTTTGCAAGATCCAAATCGTTAGGTCCAAATACAAATTTACCATCAACAATGCTACTGTCCATGCGTTCCCAGCTGTTCAGCGGATTTCTTGCTCCGCGTATGGCATTTTCAAAATTCATTACATTGCATCTTTCGAGCTTAATCATATCACTTTATTCTCCTCATTAAATACTTATTTGCTTAAATGTCTTTATTTCCCAATCAAATGACAATTTTAACGGCGGTGAACCGATTTTGAAAACAGCATGAACATCGGAAATATCTCAAGTCGTCCCGTGAGCATGGCAACTGAAAGTATAACCTGTGCCCAGTCGGCATAACATGAGAAATTTGACATTGGACCAACAAGATTAAGTCCCGGTCCTATATTATTAAAACACGATAAAACTGCTGTCAGATTTGTTGTAAAGTCAAGTCCGTTAAGTGATATGACCAGTGTAAACAGACAAATCAAAATAAAATACGATGCTACATAAACTCTCACCGCTATAAGTGTCTCTTTATCCATAGGCTTGCCATTTGTCCTCACTGCTGTAACAGAGCTCGGATTGATAATATGCCTTATTTCATTAAAAAAGCTCTTTACCATAACAATAACACGCGATACTTTGATTCCACCGCCCGTTGAACCTGAGCATGCACCGATTATCATCAGTAGAACAAGAAGATGCCTTGAAAACTCAGGCCATTTATCAAAGTCAACCGTTGCAAATCCCGTTGTTGTTATAATACTTGACACCTGGAAAAACGCCTGTCTCAAAGACACGGAAACTGCCGACAGGCTATGGCATATATTGATTGCTATTGCAATAACTGAAACTCCTACAATCCCAAAATACCATTGAATCTCTTCAATCTTTAACGCATCTGTAAATCTCTTTATAAGTATAAGATAATATGCATTAAAATTAACACCAAATAAAAGCATGAAAATCCCGAGTACAATCTCTATATATGCACTGTCATAACCTGCTATGCCTACAGATGATGTTGCAAATCCACCTGTTCCCGCAGTACCAAATGCTGTTGCAAAAGCATCAAACACATTCATGCCGCCAAATAACAATAAAACAATAAGTATTGCTGTCATAGCAGTATATATTCCATATAAAATTATTGATGTTTTTTTCATTCTGGGAACAAGTTTTCCGGCTACAGGTCCCGGAACCTCCGCTCTTATAAGATGCATTGAATTTTCATTTTCCATAGGCATTATCATAAGTACAAATACAAGAACGCCCATTCCGCCAACCCAGTGCGTAAAACTTCTCCAGAAAAGTACACCATGTGGCAGATATTCAGGATTTGAAAGAACAGATGCACCTGTAGTCGTAAAACCCGAAACTATCTCAAAAAGTGCAGACCAGTAAGACCTGAACTGTCCTGTAAGAAACAACGGAACAGCACCTATTATGCATATAATTATCCATGCAAGTGCAACTATACAGTATCCATCCCGGCTACCCATCTTACGTTCCGGTGCTTTTACACATGAAAGGATAAATCCTGCTATTGCCGCAAATGCAATTGTACCAACAAAATACATAGCGTCACCATCGCCATATATCAGTGAAACTATCAGAGACGGTACCATAAGCATCGCCTCTGTCATAAGAATTTTACCAAGAATTTTAAGAACTCTTCTTCTATTCATCGCCCTATACTCCTGCAAAAATGTCCTGTAATCTCAAAATACTCTTATTTACAGTACATACTAAAACTGAATCACCCTTTTCAATTACATCATCACCTCGAGGCACAATAAGCCTTCTGTTTCGTATTATAGAAGCAATAATATAGCCTTTTTTAACTTGTAATTCCTTTATCAGCTTGCCAAGATATGCCTCATCTGATGTGACTTTAAACTCAACAAACTCAAGTTTTCCATCCATAAGCCTGTAAAGTGAGGAAATAGCATCAAAATTTTCTGCCGCAAGAAGCGATCTTGAATAACCGATAATAATATCTGTAACAGCACTTTCTTTGGAAACGCTGCATATTTTTGTATTCATCTGAAGTTCTTTTAATGCTGAATGTGAATTCATCTTTGTTACAACTTTATATACATTGCGTTTTTCAGCAAGCATGCCCGCAATAAGATTATATTCATCATTATTTGTAAGCGTAACGAAAGCATCTGTATTTTTGATGTCTGCCTCAGACATACTCTCAAAATATTCCATTGCATCACTGCACATAACTGATACTCCCGGTACATTGCCTGCAAGTTCAGCTGCTTTGCTGTGAACTTTCTCAACAACAGTTACATTAACACCATCTTTTTCAAGCATCTTTGACAGATAAAATCCAATTCTGCTCGCTCCGGCAATAAGTACTGAACTGATACGTCTTACTTTTATATTCATTTTCTCAAGCGACTCATTTATCGCCTTAGGAGAACCTGTGATATAAAGCACATCGCCTTCTTTTACAATATCATCACCATTTGGTATAAATATATTCTTATCACGCACTATTGCACATATAAGAATATTCATCTTCATTTTCTGGTTTATCTCAAATAATGTCTTGCCAATTATTGCATTGCCATGTTCTATTTTCATCTCGGCAAGTTCACATCTGCCTTTGCCAAAAAGTTCAATCTTTGTAGCCTGTGGAAAATGCAGTAATCTTTCTATCTCCCTTGCAGCTGTAAAATCAGGATTTATTGTCATTGCCAGACCAAATTTTTCCATATAAAATTCTGACTGAACGGCATATTCTGCATTTCTTACTCTCGCAATCGTATTCTTGGCACCGAGCGAATGTGCTGTAAGACAGCTTAATATATTAAGTTCATCTGAACCTGTAACAGCAATAAATATATCAGCCTCTGCAGCACCTGCATCCTGCAATATCGTAAGCGATGCACCATTACCCTGATAGCAGATTACATCCATAGCGTTAGAAATCTTATTTATCAAATCAAGATTAGTATCTATTACTGTTACTTCACAGCCATTATCTGTAAGCTGGGCAGCTATCTCTGAACCTATCTTTCCTCCGCCAACAACACAGATTTTGACATTCTTTTTTTTCATGTCTTTTCATTCCTCCGTCATAAATTAAACAATTAAAGACTATGTATGCTATCTTATCACAGTGAATGTTTATTTACAAGTTCCCATGTCATGTAAACTAAACATAAAAATGGCAGCACCCGTTAATTTTACGGATGCTGCCGACAAATCAGTTTTTTATAAATTTTATTATTTATATATTATACAGGATATGCTTTATTTTCTGTGTCAGCTGCCTTAGGGTCTACCTTTGACTGCTGTGCTGCCCTGTATTTAAAGAACTCTGTTGCTACAGCAGGGAACAATGCATATGATAATACATCTTCATCCTGCTGCTTGTATTCCTGTACAACTGGGTCATTCTTGAATTTTTCAAGCTGTGGCTCAATTAAATCTGCCGGACGGCATGTAATAGGTGTTGCATCACCAATAGCTTTCTTCTGAACTTCAGGATTGAAAGGCTTGATTGTCTGACCAAATTCACCCATAAGAACCTTCTTAGATTCTTTTGTAATCATCTTGTAACGCTCGCCCTGTAATACATTAAGAACTGCCTGTGTACCAACAATCTGTGATGATGGTGTAACAAGAGGTGGTTCACCAAAGTCTTTACGCACTCTTGGAATTTCCTCGAGAACTGCCTGATACTTATCTTCTGCACCTGCTTCTTTAAGCTGTGATACAAGGTTAGAAAGCATACCACCAGGAACCTGATAAAGCAATGTCTTGATATTAACACCAAGAACTTTTGTATTCATAAGACCTGTCTTTAATGCTTCTTCTCTCATTGGCTGGAAATATGCAGCAATTTCAGCAAGAAGATTCTGGTCAAGACCTGTATCATAAGGAGTATCCTTAAATGCTTCAACCATAACTTCTGTAGCCGGCTGGCTTGTTCCCATTGCGAATGGAGACATAGCTGTATCAATTATATCAGCACCTGCCTCAACTGCCTTCATATATGTCATTGAAGCCACACCTGATGTGTAATGTGTATGCATCTGAATTGGAAGTGATGAACCATCCTTTAATGCCTGAACAAGCTCTGTTGCTTTCTTAGGAACTAAAAGACCAGCCATATCCTTGATACATATTGAATCTGCACCCATATCTTCGATTCTCTTTGCTGTCTCTTTCCAGTAATCAAGTGTATATGCATCACCCAATGTATAACACAAAGCAATCTGTGCATGTGCATTAGGATTTTCTTTCTTTACAAGCTTAACAGCCTCAACTGATGATTTAAGATTTCTTAAATCGTTAAAGCAATCGAAAATACGGATAATATCAATACCGTTTGCAATAGACTTCTGAACGAAATATTCAACTACATCATCTGCATAGTGATTATATCCAAGAATATTCTGACCTCTGAAAAGCATCTGTAACTTTGTATTTTTGAATCCATCTCTTAACTTACGAAGTCTTTCCCATGGATCCTCTTTAAGGAAACGAAGAGATGCATCAAATGTAGCACCGCCCCAGCACTCTACTGAATGATAACCAACCTTATCCATTTTATCTATGATTGGAAGCATCTGCTCTGTTGTCATTCTTGTGGCAATCAATGACTGATGTGCATCACGCAATACGGTTTCCGTTATTTTTAATGGTTTTTTAACCTGTTCTGCCATCTTTAAATCCTCCAAATTATTTCAAATATTAATTAAATTATAATTCCTTAATTTATGTATTTATTTACATAACACCAAACATAGCCATGAATGCACCGGCAGCTACAGCTGTACCGATAACACCCGCAACGTTAGGTCCCATCGCATGCATGAGAAGGAAGTTAGAAGGATCTGCTTCCTGTCCGACCTTCTGTGAAACTCTGGCTGCCATAGGAACGGCAGAAACACCTGCTGAACCGATAAGCGGATTAACTTTGCCATGTGAAACCTTGCACATAATCTTACCAAATAAAACACCTGCCGCTGTACCGAACGCAAATGCAATAAGTCCGAGTGCAACAATCTTTAAAGTATCAAGATTAAGGAATGCTTCAGCACTTGTTGTAGCACCAACTGATGTACCAAGAATAATAACTACGATATACATAAGTGCATTAGATGCTGTCTCTGTAAGCTGCTTAACAACTCCACTTTCCTTGAAGAGGTTACCAAGCATAAGCATACCAACAAGTGGTGCTGTAGTAGGAAGAATTAATACTACTACGATAGTAACAATAACCGGGAAAAGAATTTTCTCAAGTTTTGAAACCGGTCTTAACTGTTCCATCTTAACCTTTCTTTCTTTCTCAGTTGTAAGAAGCTTCATAATAGGTGGCTGGATAATAGGAACAAGTGACATATATGAATATGCCGCAACCGCAATAGGTCCCATATACTTAGTCTGTCCGAGCTTACCTGCAAGGAAAATTGATGTAGGACCATCGGCACCACCGATAATCGAAATTGCTGCTGCTGCTTTATCAGGGAATCCCATAAAAATAGCCATGATATAAGCGGCAAAAATACCAAACTGTGCAGCTGCACCCAAGAGGAAACTCTTAGGATTTGCAATAAGCGGACCAAAGTCTGTCATTGCACCAACGCCAAGGAAAATAAGCGATGGTAAAATACTCCACTCATCGAGGAGATAGAAATAATGTAACAAACCGCCTACGCCGTTGTTTGAATCTTCAATCGAAAGCATAATGTCCGGATAAAGATTAACAAGAAGCATACCAAAAGAAATTGGTACTAAAAGCAGAGGTTCGTATCCTTTCTTAATAGCCAAATATAAGAAAACCAAAGCAACAGCAACCATGAGATAATTACCCCATGTCAAACCAAAAAATGCTGACTGCTGTACGAGGTTTCCCAATGTTGTTATAATATAACTCATCTTTTAACCTCCAGTTTAAATGATTCCTCTAAATAATTAGTTCATTGAAACTAATACTTTTCCTGTTTCAACTGAATCACCAACTGAACACTCAACTGTAGCTACAGTTCCATCCTGTGGTGCACAGATTTCATTTTCCATCTTCATAGCTTCAAGAACAAGAAGTACATCACCCTTCTTTACAGAAGCACCTGCTGATGCATTAATCTTTAAAATCTTGCCCTGCATAGGTGCATTAACCTTTACGGCACCCTGAGCACCTGCTGGTGCTGCAGCCTTAGGTGCTGCCTTTGGAGCAGCTTTTGGTGCTGCCTTAGGTGCTGCTGAAGCTGTACCTGCAGCTCCTTCTTCAACTGTAACATCATAAACATTACCATTAACAGTAATTGTGTAATTCTTCATTGTACTTATCCTCCATAAATCGATAAATTATTCTAAAATCTTCTTTTAATTGAACGAACAACCAGACCATCAGAGGATGTTCCCTCAGAAGCTGCAATTGCCGCTGTTATAACTGCCACAAGCTCAAGATCATCTGTCTCATCGCTTTCTTCTTCAGCTGTAACTATCTGTGAAATAGCATTTTCTACACCGCCGGCAGGTTTTTCTTCTTTCTTTGCACCAATATTATTTACATATTTAAGTAATGAAATGATGAAAGAAATAAATATTAATACAATAAATACTGTACCCATACCTATAACTGTATTTAAAACTGCTTTTTCCATCTTCTCTCCGGTTGTATATACCGGATTGATGGCTGCACTTGAAAGATTGTAATCATCATCAAATACAATTTCATATGTACAGTTTCTCTTTTCATATTCTGTCTTAACTGTAACAGTTCCAAGAGTACTTGTCTCGTCGCTTATCTTTAACTCAACACTGTCAATAGACTTTAATCTGCCTAAATCGCTGCGGCTCTTAACCCAGCTGTTACAAAATTCAACTGTTGCAACATTCATACCTTCAGGATTAACAATATATAAATCATGGTTAATCTCATCTATGCTTATTGCATTCTCAGCGTTTGCCTTAACATCATCATCTGACGTTACATCAAAATACTTAATCATATCAACTGACCAGTTTTCAAGTTCAGTAGATACAGCTGCAAGCTTCTGTTCTTTCTTTGATTCCTTTGCAGAATCAGAAGAAATAGTCTCTGTACACGCTGTAAGTCCAAACACACACGCTAAAATGCAAAACAACAGTAAGAATTTCTTAAAATTAATCTTCTTCATATTGTCTCACCTCTATATCAGACCGTTCCATGCTTTTTATCAGGTCTATCCTCTCTCTTTGTATAAAGCATCTCAAACGCTGCAGCAACATATTTTCTTGTATCTTCAGGATTAATAATTGTATCAACATATCCTCTTGCTGCTGCTGATTCAACGCCTGACTGAAGTGCTGCATACTCAGCTGCTTTCTCTGATATAACTGACTGGACATCAGCTGACTTTGCAATATCATCAGCATACATAATCTTAGCTGCCTCATTAGCATCCATCATTCCAATGCTTGCATCAGGCCATGCGTATGTAACATCAGCACCGAGTGCCTTTGAATTCATTGTGACATAGGCACTGCCGTAAGCTTCTCCTGTTATAACATTAACCTTTGGAACATTTGCATTTGCAAAAGCATATGTAAGTTTAGCAACTGCCTTTGCAATACTCTTCTCACTTCTGACATCAGCTGCATATCCCTTAACATTAGTAAGTGAAAGTACAGGAATATCATAAGCATCACAGAAATTAATAAAATCTGCTGCTTTATATGCACCATCAACTGTAAGTACAGCATCGAAATCAGCTGACTTTTCTCCATTTTCATCAAAAAGAGCTGTTCTGTTAGCAACTGCACCGATTGTAGATCCATCTACCTGAATGAAACCAGTTACCATTTCCTTAGCGAACTCTGCTTTTACCTCAACAAAGAGATTGTCATCTGAAATATCAGAAAGTGCAAGTGCAGGATCTGCAATCTCAGCTGCCATATCAGCACATACTCTGTTCAAATCATCTTCACAGTCAGCAAATGCTTCTGTCTCATTATTAGCTGGTAAAATTGAAACAAGCTGACGGATTCCGTTAGCAATTGTCTCTTCATCACCTGTAAAATCTACAACGCCTGCCTCTGCCTGGAACTTTGCACTTGATGTATCAAGCTTTTCTGCATAATTGCCAGCAAGAGCATTAGGGCTGTTTACGAAAAGATGTCCTGTCTTTTCTTCCATAAATGTGAAATCAGAAAGTCCTGCAAGTACAGCAAGTCCACCACCACAATTACCATAAACGGCTGTTATCTGTGGAATAACTCCTGATGCATCCGACATCTTTCTATAAATCTTACCAAAAGCATCCAGTGCATCTGTAGCTTCCTGAAGTCTGATTCCGGCACAATCAATAAGACCAATTACTGGTGCTCCCATCTTTAATGCCATATCATAAATTCCTTCAATCTTCTTTGCATGCATTTCGCCAACTGTGCCGTTCATAACAGCAGCATCCTGACTGTACACATAAACAAGATTGCCGTTAATAACTCCATATCCGGTTATAACGCCGTCAGATGGAGCTGCATTTTTAGTAATGTTAAAATCTGTTGCTCTGGCTTTAACGCCGGCACCGATTTCAACAAAGCTGTTGTCATCCAGAATTGCATCAATTCTTGCTCTGGCTGACACCGGTGTAGTGTTACTCATCTTAAAAAACCTCCTGTTTGAATAATCAAAATCTATTGTTTATTTTATAACAATCCATCTAAAAAAACAAGTATATATCTAGTCTCTTGTCTCAAAAACTACCAATTTTCCTGTGAAAATTTCCACTTTCGCTATCATTTCTGTTATTTCATTACTCTGACATATGCTCTCGCCCTGTCTAAGAGTATATCTGTCTAATGGATATTTCACTCCTGATAAAGAAAGCCCGGCTTCAGGTGTCATTGGTGCAAATGATAAATAATCACCAAACTGCTTATCTTTTCTTATTTCAAAACTTTTATCCGCAAGATATATCTTATTATTTTTATCATAAATAGCACATCTGATGCCTGCCTCAAGCGATTCATCCAAAACAAAAATGTTGGTAAATGCATGGTCATATCTTGTTCCCGTGGCACCAATAATTGCTATTTCATCCTCTGTACCGTCTTTTGACGTGTCCTGCAATTTTTTTATTTTTTCTATTGCCTTTTTCAGTGCAAGATGAGTGTCTGTGTAATCTTTTTCGCACGGATAAGTTATTGTCTTTGTGTTTCCATTATATTTTTCAAAAATTTTTTTATCAACCGAATCATAATCTCCCAGCAAAAGGTCTACTGTAAGTCCTAATTTATCTGCCATAACCAGTCCCGAATCAGCTGCTATGCAATAATCCGGCTCATAATCAGCCACCCATTTCCGCCCCCACATTTCATCTATGCTTCCACCGCTTATTATCAATATTTTCATAAAATACTCCTTTCTTATCTCATTAAAATATATATCTATTTATTTTTTTTATCAACCCTGACAAAAAATCCGCATTGTTCTTTTTTTTTTCACATTTTACTGATATAATTTATCCAACAAGAAAAGGGAAATTCATCTTTTCCCGGAACGGAGATAATATGGAAGAAAAAGAAGTAACTAACGAAAAAAATATTACAACAGACACACCTGATAATGAAAATATCATTGAGCAGCTCACAACAGGCAGCAATTATGAAAATTCTAACGAAAAGTATCAGGATAACCTGTCATCAGCAATAACATTTCTCGTATGTGGAATCGGCGGACTTATCGTTGTTTTATTAAATGACATCGGCATACTGAAATTTTTCACTTACAAAGGTGCATCAGGAATATTAACTAATGTTGTTTTAATTGGAATGTTCGTTGCTTTTATAGTTATTGCAGCCATTTCATTTAAGGCCGCAAAGAGTGCAAAGTCCAATATCAGCACAGAAGAAAAGACCAATTCCGAAATTCAGGACTGGCTCACATCCAACATAACCGCTGATATGATTGATGCATCATATGATGGTTCCCAAATGGCAGAAGAAATGAAATATTTCAGCAGAAGCAGCTACATAAAAAATGAAATCAACAAAAAATACCCTGATTTAAACGATGATATCGTCGATTCAATAGCCGATGAATATATTGAAAAAATCTTTTAAATTCATATAATTATTGCATTATTAATATTTAACAAAATACAAAAACCGTGCTTTGATAATATCCATCTGGATTAATCAAAGCACGGTTCTTTTAATTTAAAATAATTATTTTACTTGCTTAAAAATTCATCAATACCCTTTGCAGCTGCTTTACCAGCACCCATGGCAAGAATAACTGTAGCAGCACCTGTTACAGCATCGCCACCGGCATAAACGCCTTCTTTTGATGTCTGTCCATTCTCTTCTTCTGCCACAATACATTTTCTCTTATTAATTTCAAGACCTTTTGTTGTTGAACTGATAAGAGGATTAGGTGATGTACCAAGTGACATGATTACAGCATCAAGATCCATAACAAATTCTGAACCTTCAATTTCAACCGGTTTTCTTCTTCCTGATGCATCAGGTTCACCAAGTTCCATCTTTACACACTTAATGCCTTTAACCCATCCATTCTCATCTGCAAGAATCTCTGTAGGATTTGTAAGAAGATCAAATATAATACCTTCTTCTTTTGCATGATGTACTTCTTCTGCTCTTGCTGGAAGTTCAGCTTCACTTCTTCTATATACGACATGAACTTCTGCCCCAAGACGGAGTGCTGTTCTTGCTGCATCCATCGCAACATTACCGCCACCAACAACAGCCACTTTCTTAAATCTTGCAATTGGAGTATCATAGCTGTCATCAAAAGCTTTCATAAGATTGCTTCTTGTAAGATACTCATTTGCCGAAAATACACCATTGGCATTCTCACCAGGAATTCCCATAAATCTCGGAAGACCTGCACCAGAACCGATAAATACAGCATCAAATCCTTCTTCATCAAGAAGCTGGTCAACTGTCATTGACTTACCAATTACAACATTAGTTTCAATCTTTACACCAAGGCTCTTTACATTCTCAATCTCACTTGCAACAACTGTCTGCTTAGGAAGACGGAATTCAGGAATACCATATACAAGAACACCGCCAGCCTGATGAAGTGCTTCAAATATAGTAACATCATATCCGAGTTTAGCAAGATCTCCGGCACATGTAAGTCCGGAAGGACCTGAACCGATTACAGCAACTTTCTTGCCTTTCTTTTCTGTTGCAGGCTGTGGCTTGATATTATGTTCTCTTGCATAATCAGCAACAAATCTTTCAAGCTTACCAATTGAAATAGGTTCACCCTTAAAACCTCTTATACATTTGCCTTCGCACTGGCTTTCCTGTGGACATACACGGCCACAGACTGCTGGAAGTGCTGATGACTGACTTATTATCTTATATGCTTCTTCAATATTTCCTTCTTTTACCTCATGAACGAAACCAGGAATATTAATTGATACAGGACATCCTTTTATACACTGTGCATTCTTGCAATTAATGCATCTTGTTGCTTCTTCCTGTGCCTCTTCCATGTTATATCCCAAACATACTTCTTCAAAATTTTTATTTCTTACGTCAGGAGCCTGCTCTCTGACTGGAACTTTCTTTAAAACATCCATTCTGTATTAACCTCATTCCTTCACTTTATTTAGTTGCAGTGACCGCATCCGCCGTGATGTGTATCCCCTTCAGTAAGTGCAAGCATAGCTCTTCCTTCTTCAGTCTTATACATCTGCTGACGTTTCATAGCCTGATCAAAATCTACCTTATGTCCATCAAATTCAGGTCCGTCAACACATGCAAATTTAATTTCATCTCCAACCTGAAGACGGCATGCACCACACATACCTGTACCATCTACCATAATAGGATTCATACTTACAACAGTTGGAATACCAAGTTCCTTTGTAAGAAGACAGACAAACTTCATCATGATAAGTGGTCCTATAGCAACACAAAGATCGTATTTCTTTCCTTCATTATTTACAAGGTCTTTAAGTACATCTGTACCCATACCTTTTCTTACATAACTACCATCATCTGTTGTAACATACAGATTACCCGCAACTTCACGCATTGGCTCTTCAAGAATAAGCATATCTTTATTCTTTGCACCTATAATAACATCTGCATCCACACCATGCTCATGAAGCCATTTAACCTGTGGATATACAGGAGCTGTACCTACACCACCTGCTATGAATACTATCTTTTTTTTCTTTAACTCTTCAATATCTTCATGAACAAGCTCTGATGCACATCCAAGCGGTCCTACAAAGTCTTCAAAACAGTCTCCTTCTTTCAATTCTGCCATCTTTGTTGTTGATGCACCGATACTCTGGAAAACAATTGTAATTGTACCGGCTTCTCTGTTGTAATCACAGATTGTAAGAGGAATTCTCTCGCCCTTTTCATCCATTTTTACAATAACAAACTGACCAGGCTGACAATGTTTAGCAACTCTAGGTGCTAATACATCCATCAGATAAATTTTTTCAGCCAGCTTTTCAGCCTTTAAAATCTTATACATTTATGTACCCCTTTCAAAGTAATAGTAAAAATTTAATATTGAACGGCAGAGAGTGATCCATTGTTATCAGTTATAACATAACACTGTCCGTTATTTACTCCAACGCCGTAATATCCTTCTGTTTTTGTGCTGTTTCCAGAATTAACATCTAACCTTATATAGTACATCTTAGTGCCACTGATAGTTGTTGTATTCTGATATACCAGCTTGGCAGTTCCGCCACCGCCAACCATTGTTCCTGACTGACTTACTTTATTATTTGATACGAGACGTTTCATAAGAATACTTTCTGCCTCGTCCTTTGTATAGGTCTTCTCTTCCGAAACATTATAGCTTACTCTTGTAACAGGACTTGATAAATTATGTTTATTTATGACAATTACTGATACAACATAATTACCTGCTTTATCAAGAGTAATTCCACCTGAATACTGTGATGAATTAGCTGACGGAGTGCTTCCGTTTAAAGTATAATACGCCTTTTCGTCATCTGCAAGACCTTCAATAACAATTTTTGTTCCAACTTTTACATCAGATTCTGACGGATTAAGCACAGGTGCATCCGGTGCTTTCAATGATATAGAATACTTAAATTCTGCAACATCTGATGCAACGCCAATCGAATTAACTGCTATCGCCTTAACTGTAACATCATCTTTTTCAATTTTTATAGCTGATGAATACTTGCTGCTCTTTGTTGTCGGCTCACTTCCATCTGTTGTGTAATAAATTGTACATCCATCAGATGCCATAAGATTTATCTCTACAGAATCTTCAAAGCTTCCAGGATTTTCAGATGATGTTGGCTCATCTACCTTATAATCTGAAAGTAAGGCTTCATTCTTTGTTCCCTTATATTTTTTTATAAGCTCAGAAAGCTCTGTTCCCTTTTTCTCATCCTGATACAATTTAGCAAGAAGCGGAAGTGCCTTTTCATTCATCTTATCATACGAAAGTGCTGACTTTAACACTTCTATCGCTTTGTCATTCTGATTAACATGTACAAGTGCATCAGCAAGTTCATACATCATATCAGCATTCTTTTTTCCGTCGTTTGTATTATATGCTTTTGTAAGATATGTAACAGCATTATCATAATCCTGTGTATTGTAATACTGTGTACCCTTTTCAAGATTATATTTATATGACTTCTTATTTTTTGAATTCATATTAACTGCAATAACAATTATTATAATAACTACAAGTGCCGCTATTCCACAGGCTCCTGCAATTATAAGCTTGCTCTTTTTATCGAGTTCTTTTTTATTTTTTCCGTCTTCTGGACTTGTCTGATTTGACATAGTAACCGGATTATCTGAATTCATCTTATTAATTTTCTGCACTGTTTTACTTTCATCCAGATTTTCATCTTCATCCCAATCATTTTCATCATCTTCAATCTTTACAGACTTGATTGATGTTGTATTTTTTGATGCATTTCCAACATATGGTACATCTATCGTAAAATCAGATGTATCTTCAATAGTTTTTATATCCTGTTCATCATTAAGTTTTATAGCAGATGTCAAGCTTTTCACCTTGTCTTTGTCAACCATCTGCGTTGCTCCAAGATTAATATTTTCAGGCTCTTTCTTTATATCTTCTGCCTTTATTTTATCTTCTGAATATGCCGCTTTCGCAACATTAGTTTCTTCTTCTACAAGACGTTCCAATGAACGTGCAAGTTCATCATCAATATCAAAATTATCTTTATCGCTCATATCGGTGACTCCTGTTTAAAATTTTTAGCATTGTATATTGCAAAGTAATAATAATATACTACGTATTCATTAAAAAAACAAGTCATATAAAATTATATATACTCTCAATATTTTCAATATATAATTTGCTTTATATTTTCTTTTGATTTTTAATATTTCTTTAATTAAACGTACACACTTTGCTCACATTTTTTGCATATAATAATTAACAGATAGAGTTAATAATTCTATCTCCCCCTCATATTTTATATTTATACATTGAAACAGATGACACTATGCTTCCACATTTTGTCATCTGTTTCTTTTTATATAAGTATACAAATGCCGGACAGCTAAGATTAATTCTTAACTCTCCGGCATTTCTGTTAATTTTTATATTTTATTACTTAGGTATATTGGTAACTCTTACAGTACATGTCATAGTCTTATTATGCGTAACTGCTGTAACTGTAGTCGTACCAGCTTTTCTTGCGATAACCTGTCCGCTTGAACTTATTGTGCAAACTCTAGGATTACTGCTTCGCCATACTATTCTATCATCAGTATCTGTTCCAAGAACATCAAGCCAGTATGAATCATACTGCTCAAGTGTTATATATGACCTGCTAAGTCCCACAGCATGAACAGTACATGTTGATGATACACCATTTGCTGTACTCTCACATACAACATCAGCTGTACCTGGACCTACTGTTGTTATAACACCGTCATCATTAACAGTAACAATTCCAGTATCTGTTGAATACCATCCATATGAATCTGTATTTGTAGCCGGTCTTACTCTAACTGTAAGCTGTCTTGACTTACCTGTGAGCATATAAATCTCACTTGAATTAATCTTTATAGATGAAATATTTACAACCGGTGTTACATATACCCAGCAGACACCCTTAATATCATTACCATCTTTAGACGTTGCTGTAACTTTACATTTACCTGTACTTAATGCAAATATTTCACCAGCCTCATCAACTACAGCAATTGCTTCATTAGACGAAGTCCAGTCTACATCTTTTACTGATGCATCCTCAGGATAAATATTTGCTGTAACAATTGTTGAGTCACCCACAAGCAGATGTACTGTTGATGGTTCAACACTTATAGATGTTACCGGATTGACAACTCGTACAATACATGAATCAGACACACCACTGCCATCCGCTGCTGTTGCCGTTATAACTGCTGTACCCGGATTATAACCTATTATGTTACCTTTCTGGTCAACAGAACAAATATCATTATTTGATGATGACCACACTATATTCTTATTAGTTGCTGTAGAAGTCTCAACTGATGCGGTAAGCGTTCCGCTCGCACCAACATTAAGAAACTTATTATGTTCACTTAATGTAATCGAAGAAACGTACTCTTTTACTTCAATCGTACATGCAGCTGTAAGCTGACATTCTTCTGTTGTTACTTCAATAACACATGTACCACCTTTTAAAGCAGTAACAACGCCATGTTCATCTACTGTTGCAACTGTAGAATCACTTGAGAAATATGTTACATTCTTATTTTCTGCATCAGCCGGTTCAATTGTAGGTATTATTGCATATTTTGATCCAACCCACATAAGCTGGTAATCCGAATTAAGTGTAATACCGGTTACAGGCTGTGTTACCGTAACTACACAATATGCAGTTAGTCCAGTATCAACATTAGTTGCTATAATTGATGTAGTACCAGCACCTGTCGCTGTACATTTACCATCATTTTCAACCTTACAAACACTCTCATCACGACTTTCCCATGTTACAATCTTATTATCAGCATTTTCCGGAAGACATGTAGCATTAAGCCAGAATACCTGTCCTTTTCTTACCGTAATATCTGTTGTATTAAGCACAATCTGCGTTACAGGCTGTTTTACATAAATGTTACACATTGCTGTACTTCCACCGTCTACAGACTTACAAAGGATTGTACAACTACCTGTTCCTACTGCTTCAACAAGTCCATTTGAATCTACAATACACACATTAGTATTTGATGATTCCCAGTATACATTTTTATTAGATGCATCTACCGGCAACACTTCAGCTGTAATTCTAAGACGCTGCCCAAGCGACATTATCTCATCTGTATAATCAAGTTTAATCGATGTTACAGGAATACTTATAATAAAGTTACATGTTGCAATAAATGCACCATCTTCGGTCTTACAAACAATAGTTGCATATCCAGGCTTAACAAATGAAACAAGACCATTCTCATCTACTGTAATTATAGATGTATCAGATGATGTCCATGTTACATTTCTGTTTACGCCTTCTCCTGCCGGATTAACTGTGGCAACAAGCTGGAATTTACCAATTGCCATTGACGATTCAACCGTTGTTTCATTTAATGTAATTCCTGTTACAGGCTCTCTTACATAAACATCACAAGTTGCAACTTTAAGTCCATCTTCCGATATAACATTAATTGTGGCTGTACCACCTTTAACACCTGTGATTGTAGCTGTATAACTATCACCTTCAACCGTTGCTACATCAGGATTTGATGTACCCCAGAGAACTTTATTATTAGTCGGTCCTGCTGGATTAAATAAAAGCTGTACAGTTGTTGTTGAACCTCTGTCAACCGTTACTGATGAAGGATTAATTGTAATTTCCCCAACCGGAGTAGTTACATAGACAACACACGTCTCTGACTTCATAACGCCATTGATTGTCTGTGTTGCCGTAATCTTAACAGTACCTGATGCAACACCCTTCACAGTAAGGACTTTTCCATTCTGTGTAGTTGTTACAAGTGTTCCTGTAGGAGTTATACCATCGGCACCCGGCTGATTTTCAACCTTGAATGTTACAGGACTCTTTTTCAAGTCTTCATCTGTTACAAGAGCTGTCAAATCAAACGAATCACCAATATTAACAGTAGCACTTGTTGTACTGAGTCCAAATCCATCGATAACTACGAAATCATATTTCAACTGATATGGAAGACCATATACAGTATATAACTCATCCTGTGTTCTTGTTGCAATAATTGTAGCTTTTCCTGCTCCCATTGCCGTAACAAGACCTGTTGTTGCATCTACCTGAAGTACAGAGTTAGAAGTTGTAGACCATGTAACTTCAGATGGCTTTGCTGTTGTTGTAAGCTGTATCTGGTCACCTACATTAAGATTAGTTACATTATTACCCATTTTCTTAAACGGAACAACAACATTAATCTCATCTTTCGTAAGTGCAACCTCATTGCCAAGTGTATCCTGTGAATATATACCTGCCGATACTCTTGACACACCTGCATGGACACCAAGAAGGCTTCCTGCCGTATATGTGCAGACATCTTTATCATCACTTCTGAATGTTACTCCCGAAGTTGCAGGATACATAATATTAGAAGGAACTTCTTCCTGCATGAAGTCTTTATATTCTGTTGTATCAAGAACCATATATCTCTTTACACCATTTGAAGGAGTGGTTGAAGATGTCTGTATAAAATGGTTCTGAGCGTTTGCATTGCCCTGTCCATCAAGGAAATGAATCTTACCTGTCACTTTAAATATCTTAACAAGTGCATCTTCCTTTTCCGGATTATCAGTTGTTCGTACATAAACAGTTGTCGTACCACCACCAACTACTTCAAGTGTTGCCGTACTTCCTGTACTCTGTACAAGTTTTACTACGCCATCTGATGAAACAGTTCCTGTCTTATCATTAGATGTCTCTATAACAATCCTGTTTGCATCACTTGCATTAGTTGTTATATAAAGCTGTGAACCAACTTCAAGATAATTCGGAATCGACTCGCTTCCATTATATGTAACTGTAACAGAAAGCGGAACAGTAACAGTTGCTTTTCTTGTATCAAGAAGTTCTCTTGAACCAACAATCTCATTATTATCCTCATCAAACTTCTTAGTATAATAATTAGCTGTTATTGTAGCTTTTCCTGCAAAATTCCCGTGAATTACAGGTGTAAGTCCTGTAACTGAATCCATATAAACCGGATTATCTTCTGTTCCTGTTGCAAAATCAGCTATCTGTGAATTAGATGTAGACCACTCAAGTCTTTCCGGAACCGGCACCGACTCCTGTGCATTCTCATCCGTTCCTGACAAACTTGCATACAACGTCTTTGAGGTCTTTCCTTTATAAACCGTAAGTCCGCCGACACTCATCGTTATCTTGACATTAGAGCTGGCTGCTACATACATACCGACTCCGCCGAAAACAATAAGAGCAAGCATGGCTGCAATAAATATTTTCCAGCCTTTCCTAAGTTTCCTTATCTGTTTCAACTTCTCCATATATAATTCCTCCAAACATACAACATGGTATACTCTTTCAGTATCGTCATATCTTTTATATAATATTAATCTATTTTAACAATTTTTTCAATGTTTAAAGGAATATTTTTTCAAGTTATTTACTTTTTTTATTAAAAAGTCCAAATAAATTTCTCACAAGAGGACCTGCAATGAATATCTGCCAGAAAAATGCGACTGGAAAATTCATAAATGTTTTCTGAATCCATACTGCTATCAGCTGATTACCTGCATGTGCAAATAAAAGAGTTGCAATAAAGCTCATTATCGGACACATTATACACACTATCATAGAAGAAATGGCAAGTGTGATAAAAATCGGTCTGTCCTGTGGCGTCACAATTCTGAATGCAAGTTTTGTGGCAAATTTTTCGACAATAAAAAATTCAAGAACAAATGCAACAGGAAGCATAATTACTATTTCATGAAATGCTATGAGAAATATTTCATTGCTCATACCACCTTTATCGAGTGCTATATTATAGCACACAAGAGCATAGACCATGACAAACGCCATGACAATCGTGAATAAAACATTTTGTAACTTTGATTTTGGCATAATTAAAATCTCCTTATTCTTTAATATAAAAAATAAATGAAATGTGTGTTGTTCGTTATCAGCCGCATGTTATCAGCATGTGTCGTTTCCAATTTTAATAAAACCAAAATCCTTTATTTTTTTGTGCGTCAATTATAATATCATATGTATATACTTCCGCATAAGCATTTTATTAGTATATATATTCCTGTCTATCCATAAAATGAGCTGCCACAGCATGCAATCTTATTGAAATCAAAGTATGACTTTAAGTTGCCTGCATTGCAGAATTCCTACCGCATTTTTAATCAGGATTGCGAAATTGTTTCACAATTACCTAAAAACATTTATTATATAATATAATAGAATCCGCATTTTTCTTTGTCAATTAATAAAATTTTTAATTAATGTTATAGATTAAATTCAATTTATATGATAAAATACTTTAGTAATAAATTAATTTTTGGAGGTATCTAAAAAATGAAATTAAATTTAAGACCAGCTGAAGAGTGTACTTTTGACGCTGTATCATTAGGTGAAGTAATGCTTCGTCTTGATCCGGGCGAAGGAAGAATCCGTACAGCAAGAAGCTTTAGAGCATGGGAAGGTGGCGGAGAATACAATGTTATCCGTGGTCTTCACAAATGTTTCGGTATGAGAACAGCTGTTATCACGGCTTTTGCTGATAACGAAGTAGGTCTTCTTATGAAGGACTTCATCGAACAGGGTGGCGTTGATACATCACTTATCTGCTGGAAAAAGACTGACGGTATCGGTCGTCTTTGCAGAAACGGTCTCAACTTCACAGAGAGAGGTTTCGGTATCCGTGGTGCCAAGGGTTGTTCTGACAGAGCTAACACAGCTATTTCTCAGGCTACTCCAGATGATTTCGATTTTGATTACATCTTCAAGAACAAGAGCGATGGTGGTTTAGGTGTTCGTTGGTTACATACAGGCGGTATTTACGCTGCTCTTTCTGAACAGGCTTGTGAAACAGTTATCGCAGCTTGTAAAGCAGCTAAGAAGTACGGTACAATCGTATCTTACGACCTTAACTACAGACCATCTATGTGGGAAGCTATCGGCGGTTTAGCTAAGGCTCAGGAAGTTAACAAGGAAGTTGCCAAGTACGTAGACGTTATGATTGGTAACGAAGAAGACTTCACAGCTTGCCTTGGTTTTGAAATCGAAGGTAACGACGAAAACCTCAAGACTCTTAACCTTGATGGTTACAAGAAGATGATTAACGAAGCTGCTGCTACATACCCTAACTTCAAGGCTGTTGCAACAACACTTCGTCAGGTTAAGACAGCTACAGTTAACGACTGGTCAGCAATCTGCTGGGCTGATGGTGAAATCTACAAGGCTGCTCAGTATGATGGTCTTGAGATCATGGATAGAGTTGGTGGCGGTGATTCATTCGCTTCAGGTCTTGTATATGGTCTTATGACATTTGAAGATGCTGAGAAGGCTGTTAACTACGGTGCTGCTCATGGTGCATTAGCTATGACTACTCCTGGTGATACAACAATGGCTTCTCTTAAGGAAGTTGAAGGTATCGTTGGTGGTGCCGGTGCCAGAGTTCAGAGATAATCTGATTCATTAATTTAAGATTCATCCAAGATGGGCGGTGCCTTACAGCACCGCCCTTTTTCTTTTGTACATTTGCAATAAAAATAGACAGCATTAAAATTTCAATTTCAGAATTCCCTTTTTATTCTACCCCCGATATTTTTTGTCAAGTGCCACATTGCAAAAAAAGCCTGCCAAAAGCATCTTTATGATACATTTGGCAGGCTTTTATAAACCTGAAATTATTAAAATTCTTCTATAAAACTATAACCAACATCTTAGAAAAATATCATTATAGCAAGCAATTATAATGTTACACCCTGCTTAAAAATTGCTAAATCATGGAAACCTGCAATTTCAGCTTTAACTTTCTTTCCTGAAGCAACATCAAGCACAAGCTGGAAAAGTTCTTTTGCAGCATCTTCAAGTGGAAGGTCATCTGTAACAATTCTACCTGCATTAAAATCAATCCAATTAGATTTATTTCCTGCAAGTCTTGAATTTGTTGCAATCTTAACAGTAGGAACCGGTGATGCAAATGGTGTTCCTCTACCAGTTGTGAAAAGAACCATCTGTGCACCTGATGCTGCACAGGCTGTAGCTGCAACAAGATCATTTCCCGGTGCACTGAGAAGATTAAGCCCCTTAGTATTAACAGGTTCTGCATATGCAAGAACACCCTTTACAAGAGATGAACCTGACTTCTGAGTACATCCAAGTGATTTATCTTCAAGAGTTGTGATACCGCCATCCTTATTTCCTGGAGATGGATTTTCATAAATCTCCTGTCCATTTTTAATAAAGTATTCCTTGAAATCATTGATAAGGTGAACTGTCTTCTCAAAAAGTTCCTTGTTGGCACATCTGTTCATAAGAATTGTCTCTGCACCAAACATTTCAGGTACTTCTGTGAGAATAGTTGTACCACCCTTAGATACAAGCATATCAGAGAAAAGACCTACTGTAGGATTAGCTGTGATACCTGACAATCCATCAGAACCACCGCACTTCATACCAATAATAAGTTCTTTTGCATTAACTTTTTCACGTTTGAAGTTGGCAGCATAAGCCATAAGCTCATTCATAAGCTTCTCTGCTTCTTCCTGCTCATTTTCAACATCCTGAACCTGTAAAAACTTAACTCTGTCCGGATTTACTTCACCTATATAATCCTTGAGAACTTCTATACGGCTGTTTTCACATCCGAGACCGAGTACAAGCACTGCACCTGCATTTGGGTGATTGATAAGGTCAGCAAGAATCTTTCTTGTATTCTCCTGGTCTTCTGTTGTCTGAGAACAGCCATAAGGATGTGTAAATGCAACTACTTCATCTACGCCTTCAGGCTTATTTGCTCTTGCTGTTGCTTCAATTGCTCTTGCGATTGAATTAACGCAGCCTACTGTAGGAACAATCCATACTTCATTACGAACGCCAACTTTGCCATTCTCTCTCATATAGCCTTCAAAATAAGCTGGTTCTGTTGGCTCTACATCTTTATGTCCTTCAGGCTCATAAGTATAATCAAGTAATTCACCAAGACCTGTCTTTAAATTATGAGTATGAACCCATGCTCCAACAGGAATGTCAGCCTGTGCAAATCCAATTCTGAAACCATATTTAACAACCGGTTCACCCTTCTTGATAGCTTTAATTACAAATTTGTGTCCCTGTGGAATATCTTCTACAGTTGTCACATCAATTCCTGCAACATTAAGAGTAGTGCCTTTTGCAATAGGCTTTAATGCTACAGCAACATTATCATCTTTATTAATTTTAATAAAATCCTGCATCTAATCCTCCTTGTTTTGCGAAGCAAAATTCGACTGCCCTTGCAGGAGCAGATGATTTGCCTCCTTGTTTTGCTCCACTATTTTAATATTAAATAAGAGCGGATGAATATAAAAACATCCGCTCTGTAACATCAAAAAGAGCTATTAATTAATCATCAAGAGCTAAATCGTTAACAACTGCTCTCATGCCTCTTTCTCTGATATCTGTGATGTATTCAGTAATAACTTCTTCAAGATCAAGGACCTTAGAAAGATCTTCACCACCAAAGAACTTAGTATTACTTAAATAAGCATGTGTAAATTCCTTAGGTGACTTACCTGAATTATCTCTGAAGAAATCAAGAACTGCCTTATCATCAGTGATATTGTACTCTTCACCATTTCTGTTACCCTTTAATACAATACCGCCATTAAACTCAGCTTCTGTCTGTGATGTATAGAAGCTCATGAGTGCTGCAATAGAGAATGTAAGGTACTTAGGAAGCTTGTTAAATTTCTTAACATAACCTAAGAATGAAGGTAAACATCTTGCTTCCCACTTAGATACTGAGTTAAGTGAAATGCTTAATAATCTATGATCTACGAATGGGTTAAGGAATCTGTCAATAACAGCCTTAGCGAACTCTTCGCAATCTTCCTTTGAAAGTGAAAGTGTAGGAATTACTTCGTTGTAAAGTGTCTCTTCCATATACTTTCTGATTACAGGATCCTTCATAGAATTCTCTACGTTATCATTGCCGGCAAGGAATGAAGCCAATACAAATGATGTATGAGAACCGTTAAGGATTCTAACCTTTCTTTCCTTATATGGATGATGATCCTTTGTAAATACTACATTAAGACCAGCTTCTTTAAATGGAAGCTCTTTTTCAAGCTGTTCAAGTGGAAGATTTGAATCACTCTCTACAACCCAGAGACCGAATACTTCAGCTCTGTCGATAAGCTGATCTTCATATCCCCATTCTTCGCAAAGCTTAGCTGCATCTTCTCTTGGGTAACCAGGAACAATTCTATCAACAAGTGTTGGGCAGAATGAACAATATTTGTTAACCCAGTCTTTGAAACCATCTTCAAGACCCCAAAGTTCGATAAACTTCATGATGCACTTCTTTAATTCAATACCATTATCAGCAATAAGTTCACATGGAAGTAAAATAAGTCCCTTATCAGCTGCACCATTGAACTTCTGATATCTCTTGTAAAGGAGCTGTGTAAGCTTACCTGGATATGTCTTAGGAGGACGTGCATTAGGATCGTTATCCGTCTCATCATAAACGATACCAGCCTCTGTTGTATTAGAAACGATAAATCTAAGAGTCTCACTTGTGCCATACTCAATATATTTATCATAATCTTCAATAGCTGCTACAGCATCAACAACAGATGTGATCTGACGTGTGATTTCCTTAGGCTGTCCATCAACAAAACCTCTTAACTGAAGTGTGTACTGGCATTCCTGATCATGGAATCTTTCAAGTGTTCCGAACTCGATAGGCTTAACGATTACAACACCACCGTTAAAATCTGTCTTTTCGTTAGTAACATCAAAAATGTAATCAACGAATGCTCTGAGGAAATTACCTTCACCAAACTGCATAACCTTTACAGGTCTGTCAACTGCATGTGTAATACTCTTGTTTAATCTTTGCATCATTAATCTCCTTTTTATTTAGGGCAATACCCTTTTTTTACTTAAAACAAGTTGAGATAAGTACCTTACGGTACCATGTCATAAAATAAACATATGACATCTTGTGAGTTTGTAAGTGCATTATGTAAGTGCTTACATTCCTTAAAATAACCTTATTGGCTACCAAAGTCAATATATTTTTACATAAAAATTAAAAATTTAACAATGCACTTGTTTTTATTATCATACCATTGTATAATGATTTTATCAATATGTAAGTGCTTACATTTACGTATTTTTATATTTTGGAGGACTAAATTAACCCTATGAATATTTATGACGTATCAAAAAAAGCAGGCGTTTCCATTGCCACTGTTTCAAGAGTATTAAATGGCAATCACAATGTCAGTGAAAAAACACGCAGCAAAGTTATTTCTGCAATGAAAGAACTTGATTATACGCCTAATATATTTGCAAGGGGACTTGGTCTTAACACAATGAAAACAATAGGAATAATGTGTACTGATTCTTCTGATACATATCTTGCCAATGCAGTTTATTATGTTGAGCAGAAGTTAAGAAGTTTTGGATATGATGCACTGCTCTGCTGTACAGGCAATGACTATATTAACAAAAAAAAATATATGTCACTTCTTTTAAGCAAACGCGTTGACGGAATTATTCTTATTGGTTCACAATTTGTAAATAACAGTCCCGGCTCGGATAACTCGTACATAATTGATGCTTCTTCTGAAATACCGATTATTCTTGTGAATGGTTATCTTGCCGGTGATAATATTTACTGTGTAATGTGCAATGACCATGATGCTGTATACAACGCTGCATCCGACATGATTAAAGCCGGCCACCGTGACTTTGTATACCTTTATACAAGCACCTCTTTCAGCGGAATGAACAAGCTTCGTGGATTTAAAGATGCAATGGACGAAGCAGGCATACATATTGATAAAGACAGATTTCATCTATGTACAAAAAGCATTTCAAAATCAAATGATTATTTATCTTTTATTTATGAAAAAAATGTACCATTTGATGCAATACTCACATCCGATGACTCACTTGCCGTCGGTGCTGTAAAATTTGCATATAAGCATGGTATTAAAGTACCTGATGAGCTGGAAATTGTCGGATATAACAATTCGGTACTTGCAAATTGCACCGAACCGGAGTTATCATCTATTGACAGTAAGGTTGAACAGTTATCTTCCAATGCTGTTGACCTTCTTATGGAGGTTTTAGGTGGAGGCAGTGTTTCTAATATTAATACTGTCACTGCTGATTTAATAAAACGCCAAACAACAAAATTTTAATTTTAGGAGGAAAGACCATGAAACAATTTATGGACAAAGACTTTTTACTCTCAACACCAACTGCACAGCATTTATTCCATGATTACGCAGACCAGATGCCAATCGTTGACTATCACTGCCACATCAACCCTAAAGAAATCGCTGAAGACAGAAAGTTTGAAAACATCACACAGGTATGGCTCGGCGGCGACCATTATAAATGGCGTCAGATGAGAACTAATGGTGTTGATGAAAAGTACATCACAGGCGATGCTTCTGACAGAGAAAAATTCCAGAAGTGGGCTGAAACTCTTGAAATGGCTATAGGTAATCCTCTCTACCATTGGAGTCACCTTGAATTACAGAGATATTTCGGTTACACAGGTATCTTAAACGGTGATACAGCTGAGGAAGTATGGAATCTTTGTAATGCTAAGCTTCAGGAAGATTCTATGTCAGTAAGAAACTTAATCAAACAGTCAAATGTTAAGTTAATCTGTACAACAGATGATCCTGTTGACTCACTTGAATGGCATAAGGTTCTTGCTGAAGACAAAACTTTTGATGTTAAAGTTCTTCCGGCATGGAGACCTGACAAGCCTATGAACCTTGAAAAGCCTGAATACCTCGACTATTTAAAGACATTATCAGATGTAAGCGGAATTGAAGTTAAGTCATTTGCTACATTAATTGATGCTTTAAAGAACAGAATGGAATTCTTCGCTTCTATGGGATGTTCAGTTTCTGACCACGCTCTTGAGTATGTAATGTACAAGCCATATACAGATGCTGAAATCGAAGCTATCTTCGCTAAGAGACTTTCTGGCGAACAGGTTACAGTTGAAGAAATGAACAAGTTCAAGACTGCATTCATGGTTTCTGTAGGTAAGGAGTACAACCGCCTTAACTGGGTAATGCAGATTCACTATGGTACAATCCGTGATAACAACGTATTAAGATACAACCAGCTCGGTCCTGATACAGGATATGACTGCATCAACACTTATGACTGCTCAGCTGAAATGGCTCAGTTCTTAAATGCATTAAACAGCACAGACGAACTTCCAAAGACAATCATCTACTCTCTTAACCCTTCAGTAAACGCAGCTATCGGTACTGTTATTGGATGTTTCCAGGATTCTAAGGCAGTAGGTAAGATTCAGCAGGGTTCTGCATGGTGGTTCAATGACCATAAAGTTGGTATGACAAACCAGATGACAAGTCTTGCTAATTTAAGTCTTTTAGGCAACTTCATCGGTATGCTTACAGACTCAAGAAGCTTCCTTTCATATACAAGACATGAATATTTCAGAAGAATCATGTGTGAATTAATCGGCGGATGGGTTGAAAATGGCGAATATCCAAACGATGAAAAAGCATTAAAGAAGATTGTTGAAGGTATTTCATACAACAATGCTGTAAGATATTTCGGATTTGATTTATAAGATATATTTATAGCTATCTAAAATAAAAAACGGATTTTGAGTATCAATGTTATGCACACATCTCAAAATCCGTTTTTTTATTTTCTTTTTTATTTTCTTATATGAAGTTTTGTATTACCATCCAGCTTACTCGTAGTTTCCTGTCTTCCAAACCGACGATGTTTCTCATCTTCTCTTCCAATACTGTGCATGCGTCCTGCCATATCCGGTTTATTATGAGGTTTTTCTCCCAAATCAGGCGACCACATTGCCTGTCCGATATTCTTTGCAATCTTCATCATACATTCCGGACAGTAACGTCCGTATCTTATATCAGTTCCACATCTCTGACACTTAATATATACATCTGAGCCATCTGGTATCTCAACACGTCCCTGTTTTAAAAATCCATCAATAACATCAAGGCTTACGCCTGTTGCGTCAGCTATGACAATTGCAGGCTGTGGACCATTTGTATCAAGAAAATCTCTAACCTTTCCAAAATCTGTAGGCTCTTTTCTGCCACATCCGGGGCATTCATACATTTCTCCGTATACATATTTCATATTGTTACCGCAAAAAGGGCATATTTTTGCTTTTTCAAACTTAACCTCTTTGCGTTTTTTCATCTTTTCCATACTATCTAAATGCTTTGAATCCATCTTATCTATACCCTCTTTCCTAAATACATATTCTTAAATACTTTTCTTCTTTCATCCCTGTCAACATTATCAATTTCACGCTTACCTGAAAAATGGGTTACTCTATGCTTCTTCTCCCCTTTTAAAAGTAAAGTATTATTGCTTCTTCTAACATTTCCTGCCGGTGCATCTTCTTCCTGCGACAATGCCGCAACTATCTTACCCTTTTCTTTATCAGATATACTTTGTCTTCCATTAGCCATGTTCTGACGCTGTTTATCATTGATATATCTTGACAATTGATTATTTGTAACACTGAGCCTGCATCCATACAGATACTTCTGCTCATCTATTTTTACTTTTCTTACAATAATTCCCATAAGACTGATATTATATTCCATGTCATTAAAAACAAGCCTTACAGGCATATTAAGAATAGACTCTATTTCTTTTTCTGAAAGGAATGAAAAACCGGTCTCACTCACATCTTTTACAAGCACTTTGGCAGCACTCTTATTGAGACCAAGCTGTGCAATACCACCACAGCCAACATACAGCCTGAAAGCTTCTCTTCTGTTATTTTCAAACCCCTCGGCAAAAGCTGTAACTTTATAATGCAATTTTTG
The DNA here is from genome assembly GCF_014287955.1 of Lachnospira hominis (ex Liu et al. 2021). Taxonomy (GTDB): domain Bacteria; phylum Bacillota; class Clostridia; order Lachnospirales; family Lachnospiraceae; genus Lachnospira; species Lachnospira hominis. The sequence continues at coordinate 80,595 of NZ_JACOPD010000002.1, forward strand.
ATTATATGTAATCATTGTACATTTCACATTTTTGAATATAATAGGAGCTTTATTTTCTCTAATACACATCAGATTAACATGAATTGCACTATTATCCAGTCCCAGAAGTTTGCCATTAACTCTTATCGCCTCTGTCACAAGAGCACCATCCTGCACTGTGACACTTACAGTAGGAAGTTCTATCGTCTGTCCATTCATGCTAATCTGCATAACTATAGCCGCTCCAGCCTGTATCTCAACTATTTTCATATGCACCACCAACTATTATTCTATTTCACTAAATTTATCTTATTATATATTACCATTTATTTAATAAAAATAAAAGTGTTTTATAAAAAAATGCATTCAATCATAATTTCTATGAAAGAATGCATTTTACATGTATATATTTGTACCCGCTCTATAATTATAATCCTCTCATCCCCTCCTGATATATCAACCCCATAAAAACGTTTCAAGATAATTGTGGACTATAACATTTATCTGGACTCTCCGTTCATAAGTTCCGTTTTTGCAAAAAACTGCTGCAACACACGAAGCAGATGAAGTGCAGATGTGAGAATTATTCCCAGCATAACACAGACTGAATATCTGAAAAATCCAGACGAAAACACTGCCAATGCGGCAACGTCAGCTAAGAAAATCAACACAATTAATATTTTCTTAAAATACTGTTTTTCATCATATGTCAATCTGTAATTTACAGAATCAACCGGACCTAGAACCATCAGTTCAATTGAAGCTGCTGCTGTGATAAATGAAATAATCCACTTATTATCTATATATTGGGACAAATATGTAAATCCTGCTATAAGTCCGCATGATAGAATCAGGCATGTCCATATATTCTTTGTGTGATAACCTCCGCTGAATCTGCGGATTATCATAAATGGTATAATAAGAAGTACCGCTTCTTTTATCATGCCCATAAGACTGCCTATTAGCAAAGCCGCAACAATAGGACAAATAGTTATTAATACAGATTTCAATGCATACTCGTACAATCCCTTATCTTTTTGTTCTATGACATTTTCATCCGCAAGCCACTGTGATATTTTTCCCAATATTTTTTGCATAATTATCTTACCTTCTTAAATTTTTTAATTTCAGATGGCATCTCTGGCTGATATGCTATCCAGCTTGATGCTGTGTTAGCATCAATTTTTAAAACTGCCTCTAAAACAGTTTTAACAACTTTAACACTTTTTCTGCTGCTGTTTTTTCCTGTCATCGCATTGTCCTCCTTTCTGTATTTCTGCACCATATAAGAATTTTAACTCATTAAAAAAAACATTTCAATAGGCTTGTAACGAACGGTATCTGATTTGCAACGAAAGGTATGAAATTTTACATTTATAAACTTCCTATAGTTATTTTTATTTTTAATAAATAGTATTTTGTGCTTTTTCGGTATTTTTTAGTTTTTATGAAATCATATATCAGCTGTGTGCTGCATTAAAAAAAGCTGTGTACCAACTCCTTAGTACACAGCAAAAAAATTACTATTATTATATTATTTATTCTTCATCTGAATCTGGCTCATCCCAATTATGATATACATTCTGTACATCATCTTCTTCATCGAGAAGTGCAAGAATACGACGCATTTTTTTCAAATCATCTTCTGATGTAAGCTCAACATATGTCTGAGGAATCATTGTAACTTCTGCTGAGGCAAATGTAATTCCGTCATTTGTAAGTGCTTCATTTACAGCATCAAAATCATCCGGTGCTGTTGTGATTTCATAGCAGTCATCTTCCTCGTTGAAATCTTCTGCACCTGCATCAAGTGCCATCATCATAAGCTCATCAGCATCCTTGTCACACTCTTCTTTTGCCACAATCATCTGTCCTTTCTTATCGAACATGAATGATACGCAGCCTGGTGTACCGACATTACCGCCGCCCTTTGTAAATGCATTACGGATATTTGAAGCTGCACGGTTACGGTTATCTGTAAGTGCTTCAACGATGATAGCTGTACCATTTGGACCATATCCTTCATATGTAACTGATTCATAATCTGTCATATCGCTGCTAGCAGCTTTTTTGATAGCTCTGTCGATTGTATCATTAGGCATATTTGAAGCTTTTGCCTTTGCAACAACCTGTCTTAATTTACTGTTGTTATTCACATCAGGGCCGCCTTCTTTTACAGCAACCATGATTTCTTTACCAAGTCTTGTAAAAATCTTTCCCTTTGCCGCATCATTAGCAGCCTTCTTATGTGCAATATTCGCAAATTTTGAATGTCCTGACATATAAATTATCTCCTTAAAACTTTTAATTTTGATTCAAAGCTTATCTTTTTATGTGATTTTCACACCAAATCCACCTTATCTTTAGATAAGCACTATTATTTATTTTACCACCTGTGCTTGTCTAATACAAGTATAATGTTTTCAAATTTTCACATACTAAAAAGGATGCAACAATTTGTTTTAAAATGTTGCATCCCTGATTCAAGGGAGGTAAACATATGAGTACATCGCAACCAATAAGAGACACGCAGGATTTAACAGCACTTAGGGAGTTTTATCTGAAAGATGAGCCAAACATGAGAAATTATGTTTTGATTTGTCTTGGGGTTAATTCAGCACTAAGGATAAGTGATTTATTGGAATTAAAGTGGAAGGATGTATACAATTTCAAGGATGAAAATTTCAAGAAACATCTTATTACTTACGAGAAAAAGACAGGCAAGGAAACATGGATTGCGATAAATGAAAATGCAAGAAATGGTTTGCAGGAATACATGAAGTTCCTGAAAAAGATTTCCGGTGAGGATTATATTTTTAAAGGAAAAAATAATGGTGGACATCTGAGCCGTTCCCAGGCATTCCGGATTATCAAGCATGCGGCGGGAGAACTTAATCTGGAAAATGGAATAAGCTGCCATTCTATGAGAAAAACATTTGGTTATTATGCGTGGAAATACGGAACGCCGCCGGCAGTTCTTATGGATATATACAATCATTCATCATATGAGATAACGAAGCGTTATCTGGGAATAAAGCAGGATGATAAGGATTCAGTGTTTCTTAATGTGAACTTATAATATTTATTAAAAGAAAATAATAAATTAAATTAATATTTATACTAAAGTATTTAAAATGTTGGACGATATATGTTATGTAATCAAATAAGGGATGCAACATTTTAAAACAGTTTGTTGCATAGACAAGGAGGTTAATTTGTTAAAGCTCACAATCAAACCGGGTGAGTTTATCGACATTGGAAAAGACATCCGTGTCGTATATTCCGGCGGTTCCAACGGAAACATACATCTACTCATAGATGCTCCACGGGAACTTAATATTGTACGAAGCAAAGTATTGGCGAAAAACAGTGCCGCAAACGATGGCGAAAATTCACGTTTCATATCGCCCTACTACGCTGAATCAAATCTCTCACCGGAAACACTCACAAAAATCCGCCGTCTTATCAAAGAGGATAAAGACAACCGCAACAGATAATATTCGGTGTTGGCATGGTAACACTGTCTATTATATATCTGCCACATCATTTTGCATAGCACTTATGTAACAGGTGGCAGGGTTCAAATTCAGGGAACGGAGTCCCTGAAAATAAAATTTTATTAAACACGGAGGTACACACTATGGTAGTACAACACAATTTATCAGCAATGAATGCTAACAGAATGCTTAATTTAACAACATCAGCACAGTCAAAGTCAACAGAGAAGTTATCTTCTGGTTATAAAATTAACCGTGCAGCAGATGACGCAGCTGGTCTTTCTATTTCAGAAAAGATGAGAAAGCAGATTAAGGGTCTTACACAGGCTTCTTCTAACGCTCAGGATGGTGTTTCTGCTGTTCAGACAGCTGAAGGTGCTTTAACAGAAGTTCACTCAATGCTTCAGAGAATGAACGAACTTGCAGTTCAGTCTTCTAACGGTACTAACTCACAGACAGACCGTAAGGCTATTCAGGACGAAATCGACCAGCTTACATCTGAAATCGACAGAGTTTCTGAGACAACAAAGTTCAATGAAACATATCTTTTAAAGGGTGATGCCACAAAGACAGATACAGCTTATTTCATGGAATCAAAATATAATGTTACAGGTGGTATATATGCAGAAGGCTCAGATACAGAAATCACTACTGCGGAAGATTTAGAAAAAGCTATTAAAGATGGCAAAAAGCTCTATACAGCTGCATATAATAAAGCTAATAATCCACAGACAGCTGATAAGATTGCCGTTAAAGGTAAAGATTATGCGTATGTAACAAAATTATATGATAAAAATGGTAAAGAAGTATCTGCCCAGAATATTCAGGATTCAAAAAATGCAGATGGTACTGCAGCAGACAATTATTATACAAGTAATGCGGGACTTGCTGGTAAAAATGCAACACCTCCAACCAATATGGAAATAGAAAAAGATGCTGCTAAAAATTTCACAAAAGGTTATGAAGTTAATGGTTCTATCTCATTCAACCTTCATGTAGGTGCAGATTCTGCTGATGACAATAAGATTGCTGTTAAAATTGAATCTATGAGTGCAAAAGGAATTGGTGTTTATGGTCTTAAAGTAGATACAGAAGATGATGCTACTGCCGCTATTGACCGTATTGCAGAAGCTGTTCAGAAGGTATCTTCACAGCGTTCAACACTCGGTGCCGCACAGAACAGACTTGAGCACACAATTGCCAACTTAGACAATGTTGTTGAGAATACAACATCTGCTGAATCTCGTATCCGTGATACAGATATGGCTCAGGAAATGGTTAATTACAGCAAGAACAATATTCTTGCTCAGGCAGGTCAGTCTATGCTTGCACAGGCTAATCAGTCTAACCAGGGTGTTCTTTCACTTCTCCAGTAATCAGCATTATCTGATTAATACAATTTAAGAATTTTTTCTTAAATCAATCCCCATACCGGACAATTCCATGCATGTCTGGTATGGGGATATTTTTATGCTTATTATTTCAATTTTTCATACTGAAGCTCAAGTTCTTTAAGCTGGGCCTCAAGTTCTTTTATTCTTGCTTCTGCTTGTGCTCTTCCTTGCTCTGCTTCTGCTCTTCCTTGCTCTGCTTCTGCTCTTCTTGCCTCCGCTTCTGTACTTCTTTTCTCTGCTTCTGCTTTCCATCTCTCCGCCTTCTTATTCGCCACCTCTAATTCAGCTTTATACCTGTCTGCCATAAGTTCTGCTGTATTATTATCCAATATTCTTAACGCTTCTGAAAACATGTTCAGCACCTCCTCGGGTCGTGTCAGATATTCATTTATTTTCTGGCGTATAGCATATAAATCCGGAAAAAACGACACAAGTCTGTTAATCTCATCTGGTGTTTCAGCACAAAAAAGTGAAAGATACTTTAACCTGTCAGTCCTCATTTTTTCTGTCAATCCAATTTCATACTGTGAGTCATCACAGTCAAAATCGACTGAATCTATACGCCCTTCTATAATGTCAGAATATCTGTATTTTTTGAACGTGTCAAGGCTAATTAAGTGATATTCCTGCAAAAGCTTCATTTTGATATTCGTGTTAAACTTTATCCTTCCAACATGAAAATATAACCTTTTGTCTATGTGGCTTTTAAGTGACTTACTGCTTTTCTCAAAAAATATAATAGTATGTACTTTCTTCATATTAGCATATGACCTTTTTTTTGATAATTTTTCCATATACTCATCATTTTCATTTTTCTTTGTCATACCCTGCAACATTCTGAACTGTCTTAAAACAAGGTCAGCCGAATAACATGTAATTCTTGCCGCCGGAAAGTCATACGGAACCTTTTGTATCTCAATATTAGTAATACTTCCGTCATCAAGTCTTACAACCATATCCATTATTACAAAAGAATTCAAAAATGCTGAATTTGCATTTGGAAATACTTCAATCACTGTTACATGCTGTCCAAGAATACAGCTTACAAGTTCAGAAAGCCTAGTCCTTTCTTCAATTGGATTAAATATCATTTTAAAAAATGGATCATATAAAAGCGGCAACGTCTTTTTACCGGCAAGAAAACCAACAAAATGTTCATACCACTCTTCATCAGACATAAGATACTCATACATTAATCTGCTAGATGAGTTATCTCTAAGAGACTGCAATGCCATTTCATAATTTGGCAAAGCGTCATGACTAACAACTTTAATGTTGTTATAAGAATTTGTTTCTTTTTGTTTATCTTTCAATAAAAACCATTTACATCGATGCTTTTTCCTTTCCTAATAATAAATATGCATACTCATAGTATATTTATATCATATATATTATGAGTATACAAGCTATTTTATATTAATAATATTGTTTATTATTTAATTAAATTTTTTAACTTTGGAAATTCCAAATGCAACAAAAAGATATACTGCAAGATTCACAACTGATTTAAGGAGCAGTCCAGGTGCCGATGCAATTCCTGCCGCAGCACTTCCATATAAAATTCCGCCAAAGAAAACATATCCTGCAGTCATAAATAATAGTGTAACAACAGCACCTGCAATTCCTCTTATAGAAAATACCTTGCACCTCTGTACATTATTTTTGAAAAATGCACATGCAATAACCGGCATAATAGTCTTAATTAAAAGTGTAGGTAACGCCCATATTGCATAGCCTGTCAAAATATCCGCCATAGCTGAACCGATTCCCCCGGCTAATGCTCCGACAACCGGTCCGAAAAAATAAGAACTGATTAAAATAACACTGTCACCAAGATGTGCATATCCAAGTGGTATTGGAATCTGAACCACCATTGTTGCAACACATGTCAATGCCATTAATACAGCTGTAACACACATCTGAGCAACATTAATATGCAATCCTTCTTTTCCATTTTTCACTTCTGTCTGTTGTAATTCCATAATTCTCTCCTTGTCTTTAAATAAACTTTTATTGAGAATAACAGAATATGTGACATGTGTATATTGCCATTTTAAAACAATTTGATAATGCCAGTTTGACAATTTATTTTTTTAATAAATTTTGATTTATACAAGCATATAATTTCATCATTCAAATCTTATTTTTATTTCATCTTCATCGTTTTCCCAAATTGCAAACATAAAATAATCGCTCCAATCATCATTTACATCATCTAACAGCCAATATTTTTTGAAATCGTCAGCCATATCGATAGGAATTAGCCATCCCATTAAATCTTCCCCTGATATTCCAGGAAGATTTATATCTCTCCCATCTCCGGCATCTAAAAAAAAGATTTTATTTTCTTTCAATGCCTCCGCCTGAACAATTTTAAAAAATGCAACAAACTCTTTCGATTCTTGTGTTTTTAACCCCATCATTATTAATATCTCCCTTTAAATTTATAGAAACCAACTTAATCTTTTATTTTTCCTTTATTATAACTTTTACTGTAATTTAACAATCTTTATATCAACTATATAATCTACAGGTATACCATAATCCATTTTACCTGCATACAATTCACAATATATCAATAGTCTTTATTAAAAAATCCGCTACTCAAAAAGTAACGGACTTAAAATTATTTATGTTTTTCTATGAATTCTCTCATCAATTCAGAAATTGCAGCAGTCTGACTTACTTGTACTTTTCACTTGCCTTGTCTGTACTGACCGATTACCTTTCGGCATTTTTTATTCCCATCTTTTTAATAAAATATATGATAAATTTTACAATTCCTATTGCAATAAAATATATTCCTAATTTAAACAGCATAATATATGCATTGCCCCTTTCATGTACGTTGCCACTCTGACAAACCATGTGGTCTTCGAACCTTTCATGTACGTTGCCACTCTGACAAACCATGTGGTCTTCGAACCTTTTATTTTTTTGACATTGCGTATCAACCTATACATGTATAAAAAAGCCGCAATCCCTCGGAACTGCGGCTTTTATGCATGTTTTTAAACTTTTACAATTAGAACTTGCCGTTGTCAGCTGCTTCCTGAATCGCAACTGCAACTGCTACTGTAGCACCAACCATTGGGTTATTACCCATGCCGATAAGTCCCATCATCTCAACATGAGCAGGAACTGAAGAAGAACCAGCGAACTGAGCATCTGAGTGCATACGTCCCATAGTATCTGTCATACCATAAGAAGCAGGACCTGCTGCCATGTTATCTGGATGAAGTGTACGACCTGTACCACCGCCTGAAGCAACTGAGAAATACTTCTTGCCTGCTTCAAGTCTTTCCTTCTTATATGTACCTGCAACTGGATGCTGGAATCTTGTAGGGTTTGTTGAGTTACCTGTGATAGAGATATCAACATTTTCTTTCCACATGATAGCAACACCTTCTGTTACATCATTAGCACCGTAGCAGTTTACCTTTGAACGAAGACCATCTGAGTAAGCAATTCTTTCGATTTCCTTAACTTCACCTGTCTTGTAATCCATCTCTGTCTCAACGAATGTAAATCCGTTAATTCTTGAGATAATCTTAGCTGCATCTTTACCAAGACCATTTAAGATAACTCTTAATGGTTTTTTACGTACCTTGTTAGCCTTTTCTGCGATACCGATAGCACCCTCAGCAGCTGCGAATGACTCATGACCTGCAAGGAATGCGAAGCATTCTGTATCTTCCTCAAGAAGCATCTTACCAAGGTTACCATGACCTAAACCAACCTTACGCTGATCAGCAACTGAACCTGGAATACAGAAAGCCTGAAGACCTTCACCAAGAGCTGCAGCGGCTTCTGAAGCCTTTCTTGCACCCTTCTTGATTGCGATTGCAGCACCTACAGTATAAGCCCAGCAAGCGTTCTCAAAACAGATTGGCTGAATTCCCTTTACCATGTTATATACGTCTAATCCAGCATCCTTTGTAATCTTCTCTGCTTCTTCGATTGAAGAAATGCCATAGCTGTTTAATACTGAATTAATTTTATCTATTCTTCTTTCATATGATTCAAATAAAGCCATTGTCGTATCTCCTCCTTACTTTACTTCTTCGTCTGTTCTTGGATCGATAATCTTAACAGCATCAGCAACTCTGCCGTACTGTCCACAAGCCTTTTCATAAGCTGTGTTAGCATCGTCACCCTTCTTGATGAAATCTGTCATCTTACCAAGGTTTACAAACTTGTAACCAATAATCTGGTTATCCTTGTCAAGAGCGATACCTGTTACATAACCTTCTGCCATCTCAAGATAACGAGGACCTTTTGCAAGTGTACCATACATAGTACCAACCTGTGAACGAAGTCCCTTACCAAGATCTTCAAGACCTGCACCAACTGCAAGACCGTCTTCTGAGAATGCACTCTGAGTTCTTCCGTATACAATCTGTAAGAAAAGCTCTCTCATAGCTGTATTGATAGCATCACAGACAAGGTCTGTATTTAATGCTTCCATAACTGTTAAACCTGGTAAAATTTCTGATGCCATAGCTGCTGAATGTGTCATGCCTGAACATCCGATTGTCTCAACTAATGCTTCCTGAATAATACCTTCCTTAACATTTAATGTAAGTTTGCAGGCACCCTGCTGTGGAGCACACCAGCCCACACCATGTGTAAAGCCTGAAATATCCTTAACTTCCTTATTCTGTACCCATTTTCCCTCTGTAGGAACTGGAGCGGCACCATGATGAACGCCCTGTGCTACTGGACACATGTTTTCTACTTCCTGTGTATAAATCATTTTCATACTCCTTTCGTAATCTAAAGGTTCTTCTTTATGTACTTCTCTATCCGTACTTTGATTATTTTCTCACAAACCTTCCGAATAGTCAACGACCTTTACGTATTTTTACATTAATTTCATGTTTCTTTGAAACAATTTAATCATTATTCTTTTCTACAATTTCATTTTTATTTTTATAAATACTTTTAGCAGGAACACATCCACGCACACTTGAAAGCGGATAAATATTAGATTCTCTTCCGACTATCGTACCTGGGTTAAGAACACTTCCACATCCAACCTCAACATTATCTCCAAGAAATGCTCCTATTTTCTTAATTCCTGTCTCAACATTCCCGTCCGGTCCTTTAATTACAATAAGCTTTTTATCAGATTTCACATTAGATGTTATCGAACCTGCACCCATATGTGCCCTGAATCCCAATATTGAATCTCCCACATAATTATAATGCGGCACCTGAACTTTGTTAAACAAAATTACATTTTTAAGTTCTGTAGAATTACCTACAACTGCACCCTCGCCTACAATTGCATTTCCACGTATAAATGCACAGTGACGTACTTCTGCATCCTTTCCTATTATGCATGGTCCGTTGATATATGCCGAATCAAATACTTTTGCACTTTTGGCGACCCATACATTTTCTCCTCTTTTTTCATATTCTGATTCAGGAAGTATATTTCCAAGTTTTACGATAAAATCGCCTATCTTTGATAAAACTTCCCACGGAAATGTACATCCGTCAAAAATATCTGCTGCAATTGTCTCGTTCAAATCAAAAAGCTCACTTATTTTTATACTGTCATTCATAATATATAATTCCTCACACTACCACCAGATTTATTTTATACTGCCTATTCAACCGTTACTGATTTTGCCAGATTTCTCGGCTTATCAACATCATTTCCTTTAAGAACAGCTGTGTAATATGCTATAAGCTGAAGCGGAACAGCTGCAACCATTGGCATTAACATCTGTTCTGCTTTTGGAAGCCTGATTATATAATCTGCAACTTTATCTTCAACAACTACATCTTCGCCGCAGACAAGAATAACCATAGCACCTCTTGCCTTGACTTCCTTAATATTGCTTATTGTTTTTTCTTCAAGGTCTTTTTGTGTAACAACCGCAATTACAGGCATGTTTTCAGTTATAAGCGAAATTGTGCCGTGCTTTAATTCACCGGCAGCATATGATTCAGAATGAATATAAGAAATCTCTTTTAACTTTAATGAACCTTCCATGCTTGATGCATAATCAAGACCTCTTCCTATATAAAGAAGGCTGTCTGCATTAAGAAGCTTTGAAGCAATAAACTGACAGTCTTTTTCAAGACCTATTGCCTCTTTGATAACCGAAGGAATATTTTGAAGTTCTTTTGTATATTTCTCACACTGTTCTTTAGAAATCCTTCCTGTTCCGTATGCAAGTTCAAATGCAAGAAGATACATAACTGAAATCTGAACCATATATGCCTTTGTAGATGCAACCGAAATTTCAGGACCGGCATGTGTATATACTACCATATCAGCGGCTCTTGCAATTGATGAACCTTTTACATTAACAATTGCGAGTGTATCGGCACCATTTAATTTTGCAAGTTCAAGTGCTGCCTTTGTATCAGCAGTTTCTCCTGACTGTGAAATCAATATTACTAAATCTTCCTTGTCAATAAGAGGGTCCCTGTATCTGAATTCAGACGCAATATCCACTATAACAGGTATTCGTGCCAGCTTTTCAATAACATACTTTCCAACCATTCCTGCATGCATAGCAGTTCCACATGCAACAATATATATTTTATTATATGAACTTAACTTAGCCGCATCAAATCCTTCTGCGGAAAAATCCGGCATTGAATCCGTGATTCTTGGTGTTATTGTTGTCTTTACTGCTGTAGGCTGTTCATTAATTTCTTTTAACATAAAATGCTCATATCCGCCTTTTTCGGCAGCATCAACATCCCAATCAGCAGTATTAAGCTTCTTTTCAAGTCTTTCTTTATGGATGTTAAAAAACTCAATATTTTCTTTTGTCAAAACAGCAATATCATTAGTATCAAGCAGATAATAATCCCTTGTATACTGCATAATAGCCGGAACATCTGATGCAATAAAGTTTTCATGCTCACCTTTTCCAACTATAAGAGGACTATCTTTTCTTACTGCAAATATTCTGTCAGGAAAATCCCTGAACATTATGCCAAGTGCATATGAACCTTTAATTTCTGCAAGCACCTTGATAATTGTATCAACAGGGTCTCCCGTATAATAATAATCAAGAAGCTTTGCAACTGTTTCGGTATCAGTCTCACTTACAAAACTGTATCCCTCAGATATAAGAAATTCCTTTATCTGTCTGTAATTTTCTATAATTCCGTTATGTACAATAGTTACACGTTTATTACCATGTGGATGTGAATTAATATCAGATGGTTCTCCATGTGTTGCCCAACGTGTATGACCAATACCTACATGACCATAAGGCTTTCCGTCTGCTGCCATCTTGTTTCTAAGATTTTCAAGTCTTCCCTTGCACTTTTCAACCTTAATCACACCATTTTCAAGAACAGCGATTCCTGCTGAGTCATAGCCTCTGTATTCAAGTTTTTCAAGCGAATTTACTAAAACATCAGCACAATCCCTGTCTCCGATGTAACCAACAATACCGCACATAAATACTCCTTTTCCGTGTATACAATATTATTTACTGAAAATACACTCTATTTATAATTTTTAGAAATTTCATTAAATCTTCCAACAAGCTGTGACTGGTTATTAAGCCTCATAACCGCAACTGTACGTCTTCTTACAAAACCTTCAAGTTTTTGAAGATACTCATCAGATGTAATGGAACCTTCAGCTACATAATTAAGACCTTTTTCCCAGCTCGCTGTAAGTTCAGGATTTAGAAGATGAACTATAGACTTTTCAACAACTTCATATATAATCTCTCCCAGCTGTGTAGGCGTTATTATCTGTGTTTTCTTATTAGTTGAAATATATCCTATATTATTAAGTTTCTTTAAAATCTCTGCACGCGTTGCACTCGTTCCTATACCGGAACCTTTTATCTGTGCTCTCAATTCCTCATCCTCTATAAGCTGTCCTGCATTTTCCATTGCAAGAATGATAGAACCGGAATTATACCGCTTAGGCGGTGATGTCTCACCTTCTTTTATATCAAAACCTACAAGACTGAGTTTATCATTTTTTCTGCACTTTTTCAATGCCTCAAGTAAAGCCTCGTCAGCCTTGCCGTCATCTGTGCCGTTGCCATCCGGATCATCCTGTTTTGATGCTTTTGCAAATGAATTTTTTGCCACTTTAAGATACCCCTCATCTACAAGAACTTTAAATGATGCGTTAAAACGCTCATTTTTACATTCAAGTGCAAGCGAAACCCTGCTGTATACAGCTGCCGGATAAAATATGCTAAGAAATCTTCTCACTATAATCTCATACGTTCTTGCAGCAGTCTGTGAAAGACTCTTCAATGCACCAAGTCCCTGTCCTGTCGGTATTATCGCATAATGGTCCGTTATTTTTTTATCGTCACAGTAACGTGTTTTTTCAATTCCTTTAAATTTTTCACCTGAAATTATATCCTGTGCAAATACTTTTACCGGCTCATAATTTATAAGTCCGGAGATATTTTTGCTTATCTCTTTACAGACCGCACTTGATAAAACTCTGGCATCTGTTCTTGGATATGTAACAAGCTTCTTTTCATAAAGTTCCTGAATTATATTGAGTGTCTGGTCCGGACTAATTTTAAAAAGCTTTGAACACTCATTCTGGATTTCGGCAAGATTATATAAAAGCGGAGGATTCTTTGTCTCCTTTTTACGTTCTATGCTCTCAACAGTTCCTTCTGCCGGAAGAGGTTCACTAAGAAAGGCTGCAAGTTCCTCTGCATACTTTCTTTCTTTAAAACCATTTTCCTTATATAAATACGGTGTCTGATAGTATCTGCTCTTCTCAGTCACACGCCATTCTGCCTCAAATGATGACTCGGCTATCTGTGCTTTTGTTATAACACGGAAAAACGGAGTTTTTACAAATGCACGAATCTCTCTTTCACGTCTTACAATCATTCCAAGAACACATGTCATTACACGTCCTACAGAAACAACTGTCCTGTCAGTTTTGAGATAGTTAGAAATATTTCTGCCATATTTTAATGTAAGCACTCTCGAAAAATTAATTCCCATGAGATAATCTTCTTTTGCCCTAAGATAAGCAGCATCGCTCAGATTATTATATTCCGACAAATCTTTTGCCGTTCTTATTCCTTTTAATATTTCTTCTTCTGTCTGCGAGTCTATCCATACACGTTTTTCTTTTTTATCGTGCACGCCCGCCATCTGTTCAACAAGCCTGTAAATATACTCTCCCTCACGTCCCGAATCGGTACAGACATAGATAGTCTCAACATCTTCCCTGTTAAGCACTCCCTTTACAATATTGAACTGTTTTTCAACCGAAGGAATTACTTCGTAGAGAAATTTTTCCGGAAGAAACGGCAGTGTATCAAAGCTCCATCTTTTCAATTTTTCATCATATTTTTCAGGATAACTCATTGTTACAAGATGTCCGACACACCATGTTACAATATAATTGTCGGATTCCAAAAAACCGTCTCTTCTCGTGAAATTTTCATGCAGTGCCTTGCCGAATTCCTGTGCTACGCTCGGCTTCTCCGCTATAAATACTGATTTTCCCATAAATTAACCTTCTAACCTTGTAACTGATTCATCAAGCGTCATACTGTACGCAGGAAGGAACTTTTCCATAAAGAAATCAACTTCCTTCATATTCATATTTTTAAGATATTCTTCTATCGTAAGTTTTGCATCGGCAAAATCACTGTTACCCATCTGTTCTTCCTCAAGACACTTGATAAGTGCAGATAATTTGTCAGCCGCCTTAACATATTTCCACAATTCATTTTCCTCTTCTGTTTCAAGAAGAACACTGTCATAATATTTTCTCATTTTCTCAGGTATTCCACTCAAAAGCTCGTCTTTTGCAACACGCTCAACATCAGCATATGCCTCTCTTATCACAGGACTGTAATATTTTACCGGCGTAGGCAGGTCTCCTGTTATAATCTCTGTAACATCATGGTACATACCAAGAACAGCAAGTCTTTGTGCATCTATATTTCCGTTAAATTCTTCATTATTTATAATACCAAGTGCATGTGCTATGAATGCAACATTAAGACTGTGCTCGCAAATATTTTCATTGCTTGTGTTACGCATGGTTCCCCATCTGTTCACATATTTCATTCTTGACAGCATCGCATAAAACTGATTATTTTCCACTATATTCTCCTAACCGGGCTGCAATTCCCTATTATTTCACCTGTTATCTGTGTGAAATATCATACAGTAAAAATAAACTTTTGTCCATAACAGAGATACCACACATGTGCATAATTTTTTCGTTATCACAACAAAAATGGTGACCCCTTACCGGAGTCACCGTTTTCTTTATTAAACATTTTATATTATTAATTACTTCTTTGTGATGTAACCCTGAGCCTTTAAGAGTTCAGCGATAAGAACGGCACCGCCTGCTGCACCTCTTAATGTATTATGAGAAAGACCTACGAATTTGTAATCAAATACGCTATCTTCTCTTAAACGGCCAAGTGAAATTCCCATACCATTTTCATAATTAACATCAAGCTTAACCTGAGGACGGTTGTCTTCTTCAATATACTGGATGAACTGCTTTGGAGCACTTGGAAGTTCAAGTTCCTGTGGAAGTCCCTTGAAATTTCTCCATTTTTCAATAATCTGCTCTTTTGTAGGCTTCTTTTCAAAGTTCACAAATACAGCTGCTGTATGTCCGTCAAGAACAGGAACTCTAATACACTGGCATGTAATAACAGGTTCTGTTGCCGGAACAATCTGTCCATTCTCAACTTTACCCCAGAGTCTTAATGGCTCTTTCTCACTCTTTTCTTCCTCACCGCCAATGTATGGGATGATATTTTCAACCATTTCAGGCCATTCTTTGAATGTCTTGCCTGCACCTGAGATAGCCTGGTATGTTGTAGCAACTACAAGCTTAGGCTCGAATTCTTTAAGTGCGTTTAATGCAGGTGTGTAGCTCTGAATTGAACAGTTAGGCTTTACACAGATAAAACCTCTTGTTGTTCCGAGTCTCTTCTTCTGTGACTCGATAACTTCAAGATGTTCAGGATTGATTTCAGGTACAACCATAGGAACATCAGGTGTCCAACGGTTAGCACTGTTATTAGAAACAACAGGAACTTCTGCCTTTGCATATCTTTCCTCAAGAGCCTTAATCTCATCCTTAGGCATATTTACAGCACAGAATACGAAATCCACCTTTGATACGATTTCATCGAAATCCTTATCCATATCGTAAACTGTCATCTTCTTAACATATTCAGGCATAGCTACTGCCATCTTCCAACGTCCGTCTACAGCTTCTTCATAAAGCTTGCCTGCTGAACGTCCGCTTGCCGCAACAAGCACAACTTCAAACCAAGGGTGGTTTTCAAGCAATGTTATAAAACGCTGTCCAACCATACCTGTACCACCAAGTATACCAACTCTCAACTTATCACTCATGTTAAATATCTCCCTTTTTATCTTCTTTTTCTTTTTGCAAATCTTTTATTCTGTCTTTCTGTGACGGACATTTGTATTTTGCACTTAGATGATACTATCATAAGTTATAAGATAATGCAACCCTATTATTAAAATTTTATTAAGAAATTTAATTTCTCCGTGTTTTCTTGTCAACTTTTATGAATTAATGTAAAATATATTACAAAGAAAGTGAAAGGAATTAAACGTATGAATAAAAAATTAAGTATTCTGCTGTGTATTCCGCTTGTGCTTATGACTGTACTTGGCGGCTGTGGCTCAGCAAATAAAAACATACGCATGGGTGCCGGCGACATAGGCGGAATTTATTATTCATTTTCCGGTGCGTTTGCCGGTATATTCAACCAGGATAACACCGCCTCAAAAATAGAACTGAAAAACACGGCAGGTTCGGCTGCCAATATTCGTCTTTTGTCAGGCAGATATATTGACTTAGGAATTGCACAGATGGATATTGCTGACAGTGCCTACAATGGCAACGGACCATCAGACGAAAAAAAATATCAGGGTTACAAAGCAATCGCAACGCTTTATACAGAGGCATGCCAGATTGTTGTAAAAGAGGATTCTGACATCTATTCCCTTAATGATTTGCAGGGAAAAACTGTAAACATCGGCTCCGAGGAATCAGGTTCCGAGAGCAACGCAAAGCAGATTCTTAAATACAGCGGTCTTACCGACGAGATAATCAAGACCGTCAACCTTGATTACAGTGATGCTGCACAGGAATTTACCGCAGGAAAAATCGACGCTCTTTTTATCACGGCAGGAATTAAAACAACCGTAATTGAAGAGCTTTCAAAAGAATGTGATGTACGTCTTTTAAATATTGACGATAACTGCATGGACAAATTAAAAGCCGCATGTCCTTTTTATTCAAAATATATAATTCCCGCGTATACATACAACGGACAAACTGAATCGGTAAAAACACTCGGCGTCAAATCAGTGCTTCTTGCGTCCGACAGTCTTTCGAAGGATACGGTTAAACAGATAACATCATCACTTTTTGACAATTCAAAACAGCTGCAATATGCGACTTCTGTTGACCTCAACCTTAATATCCGTAACGCAGCAGAAGGAATAACAATCCCCTTCCATGCGGGTGCGGCAGCGTATTATTCCGAACACGGAATTGATGTTATAACAGAATAGTCAGGAGGACTCACATGCTTTTATCTTTAGATATGTATCAGACAGTCGCTGTGGCTGTTCTGGTTCTTTTATTTGGAAGTTTTTTGAAAAAAAGAATATATTTTCTTGAAAAATTCTGTATTCCCGCACCTGTAATCGGCGGTCTTTTATTCGCAATATTTACTTGCATATGCCATGTAACGGGAATTATTGAATTTACATTCGATAACACACTTCGTGAAGTCTGTATGGTTTTATTTTTCACGTCCGTAGGATTTCAGGCAAATCTTAAAGTCTTAAAAAGCGGCGGCAAATCAATGGCTGTATTTTTAGGACTTGTAATTACATTAATAATAGCACAGAATTTCCTGGCTGTAGGTCTTTCCAGGCTCATGCACATCAACCCGCTTATAGGTATGTGTACAGGTTCAATCTCAATGGTTGGCGGTCACGGTACGGCAGGTGCTTTCGGTCCCGTACTTGAAGATTTTAATGTAAACGGAGCAACAACAATAAGTACAGCTGCAGCAACATTCGGTCTTATCGCAGGAAGCCTTATCGGCGGTCCTTTGGGAAAACTCCTCATTGAAAAAAGAAATCTTTTATCAACAGTAGTTCCTGAAGATGACAGCCTTCTTGTTGAAGATGAAAAGAAACATGAGCGTCACACAAGCATGTATGCCTCAGCTGTATTCCAGCTTATACTTGCAATTGGTCTCGGAACAATTTTTTCATGGATGCTTACAAAGACCGGACTTACATTTCCAATATATATCGGAGCAATGATTGCAGCAGCACTTATACGAAATATATCAGAATACTCCGGAAAAGGTACAATACACATGGGTGAAATTAATGACCTTGGTGGTATTTCACTCTCACTTTTCCTCGGTATGGCAATGATAACTTTAAAACTGTGGGAACTTGCATCACTCGCTCTTCCTCTCATAATACTGCTTTCTTCACAGGCATTGTTTATGTGTATTTTTACATATTTTATCGAATTTAATATTATGGGAAGAAATTATGACGCAGCAGTTCTTGTGGCGGGAACGTGCGGTTTTGGTATGGGTGCGACACCTAATGCCATGGCAAATATGCAGGCAATATGTGATAAGTATGCACCTTCTGTAAAGGCTTATCTTCTTATTCCTCTTATCGGAAGCCTTTTTGCAGATTTTATTAACAGCTTAGTAATTACATTTTTCATTAACTTTTTATAATGGAGGTATATTATGTTTAAGTTTGGTAAAAAACATTCTGAAAAAAAAAGCGACTATGATTTGACTTATGATAATCTGGCAATTCCGGAAATTCATACAGGTAAAAAGAAAAATGACCCCCCTGCCAATGAAGACACTCAGGATTCAGACAGTAAACACATAGACACCCAGTATGAAAATATGGCAATTCCGGAAATTCATATCCACAGACACAAACAATAAAAATACTTTAAGCCGGACAGCTTATACTGCCCGGCTTATTTTTTATTATTATGGTCTTATAATACTTTTACTGCAAAGATATGTGATAATAAAATATCCTCCGTAAATAACAACTAGAAATACAAATGTTATACCAACCGACGCAAGCATTGAACTCATACCCATTGTCTGAAGAATCAAATTAATGAATTTAATTCCGAATACAGAATGAATTATTGCAAGAAGCAACGGAAAAGCAAAAAATATTCCAATCTGCTTAAATAACGCCATGTTAATCATTTTCTCATCAACACCGATTTTCCTAATCATTCCATATCTTTCCCTATTATCCGCACTGTCAGATAATTCTTTTAAAGCAAGTATTGCTGCACTGCTTATAAGGAATATAATTCCAAGATACAATGCGATAAATGTTACCAGTGCACCAAGCCCTACACTCGCCTCTGCCAAATCAATTTTTGAATTATATGAAAGATAACTCGTCTGATTAAAAATATTTTTCGATATATCATCAAGTTTATTTTCTATATCATATTTTTCTTCTTTTGAATCAGCCTTATAATCCGCTGTCATTCCGCATTTATATAGCTGGGAGTCTGTCAATGCGTCATCGGGTACGATAAAAATTCCATCATTTATATGCTGCGAAGCAAGTTCAATAAATCCATCCTTACATTCCTGATATTTCGGAGAATATGTTTTCCCGTTTATATCAATCTTTGTACCTGCCTTTAATGCCATATTTCTTATATCTGCCACTGTTTTAAAATTGGCAACAATTAAATATTCATTGTCACCAAGCGAATAAGTTTCATTACCGTAAAGCGTTGCAATTTTATTATAATCGCTTAATTTCATAAAATTGACAGATGACAAAAATGAAACCATCGGATATTTTTCACAAATTTCATCTGCCAGAATTCCCAATGTATCCATTTCTTCAAGCCCGGTCTGATAAACACTGTATTCTGTCATATTTTTTAAATACTCATCAACGTCAAAGCCGTTATTTTTAAGCGTATCACTTATACTAAGCTTTGAATCCTCAAGGATTTTTGTTGTCTTTTCATAATCATCACTATCCTTATCCGCTGTCGCATAAGCCTCTTTTAACGCTTCATAGCTGATTTTTGTAAACTGAATATCTACAGGACACATTTTTTTAAAATCCGAAGACATTGAATTTTTCATTGACAAAGCAGCCGACAAAACACTTATTGTGATAAAAAGCATTAAACATATAATCGTTGTTGAAAATACCGTTGTATTAATCTTGCTGCAAAACTGTCTTAACACAAAGCTGTTCACGCCCTTGTAATATACACTCTTAATACTTGTAAATATTTTTATAAGAAGTCCCGACAGCGACCAGAATATCAAAAATGTAGCAACACAGCCCATAGCAATAGGAATAATTATCTTATCCGCCATATCCATATTTGAAAATCCGGCAGTTACCATCCAATACGCATACGAAAGAATTCCCACTCCGATTACAAATACGATTGTGCATATAACAGGATTTTTCATTTTGACTTTCTCTGTCTTTTTTCCTGCGTTAAGAAGGTCTATCAGCTTGCATCTGCTTATATTCACAACATTAAATACCATTACAAGCAAATACATAATTGTGAAATATAAGAGTGTTTTCACACATGCTTTTGACGAAAATGTAAACTTGAATTTTGTCATATCCGCATCAAAAAGATTTGCCACAAGGATACTCATAAATTGTGATAAAACTGTTCCGAGAAGAAGTCCCACAACAAGTGAAACAATGCCGATTAATAATGTTTCAAAAAACAAAATTGCTGATATTTTTCTCTTGCTCATTCCAAGCGTAAGATAAATTCCAAATTCCTTATTTCTTCTTTTGATAAGAAATCTGCTCGCATAAATAATCAAGAAGCCCAAAACACATGACACAAATACGCTCACACCACTAAGCATCTCGTTCATAAGCTTTATTATGTCATAAACGTTCTTCCTGACATCAAGCATTACTGTCTGACTGTCAATCGCATTAAATACATAAAATACCGCAACACCAAGTATAAGAGTAAAGAAATAAACGGCATAATCTTTAAAACTCTTTCTGATGTTTTTTACAGAAATTTTAAAGAGCATTGTTCAAATCTCCTCCGAGCAGTGTTACAACATCAATAATTTTATCAAAAAATTCTTTACGGGTATTGTCGCCTTTATTAATCTCGTTAAAAATTTTGCCGTCCTTGATAAATATTACCCTGTCTGCATAACTTGCAGTAAACGCATCATGTGTAACCATAAGTATTGTTGCTTCCAGTTCTGCATTAAGATAGTTAAAACTTTCAAGTAACATTCTTGAAGATTTTGAATCGAGTGCTCCTGTAGGTTCATCAGCAAGAATCAGCTTTGGATTAGTGATAATCGCTCTAGCACTTGCAACTCTCTGCTTCTGTCCACCTGACATCTGATACGGATATTTATTTAACACTTCATAAATTCCAAGTTCATTTGCAACTTTTTTCACACGTCTGTCAATTTCACCGGCTTTTACATTCTGAATAGAAAGTGCCAGTGCAATATTTTCATATGCTGTAAGTGTATCAAGCAGATTGAAATCCTGAAAAATAAATCCCAGCTCCTCTCTTCGGAACTTGTTTAACTTATTTCCCTTTAATCCCGTAATATCATATCCGCCAACAAATATTCTGCCGGACGTAACTTTATCAAGTGTAGAGATACAATTAAGCAGCGTGGTCTTTCCAGAGCCACTCGCTCCCATTATAGATACAAATTCGCCTTTTTCTACCTCAAAAGAAATATTGTCAATCGCTTTTGTCAGGCTCGATTTGTTTCCATAATACTTTTCAATATTGTCAATTCTAAGTATCGTTTCCATAAATAATCTGTCCTTTCATTTAGATTAATTATGTTTTACCACTTTTTATTAATTCGGTCGTTCGACTAATATTACACAACATTACAATTTTGTAACATTACATAATATTGCGTAATACTAATGTCTCTTTATAAAAATCATTTTTAAAAAACTCAATACTTACAAGCGTATACTCACCTTTTACAGATTCGATTGTTATTTTGTGTCCCAGTTTTTCACAAAGATTCTTTACTATATACATTCCCATTCCGGTAGCTTTTGAGTAGGCATGTCCATTTTCTCCCGTAAATGATTTGTCAAACACTCTTGGCAAATCGGCCGCCGGTATTCCTATTCCGTTATCATAAATATTAAGTACTGTCGATTTATCATTTTTTATGACATATATTTTTATTACGCTGCCGTCCGTTTTCTTTTCGTCACGGTATTTTATGCTGTTGCTTATTATCTGATTAAGTATAAATTCAAGCCATTTTGAATCGGTGCATACGTCAGCATCTGCATTTTCAACCTGAAAATCAATATTATTTTCAAGAATATCGTCTTTATTTTTTACCGCCACGGCCGCAATCAGCTTGGAAAGACGACAGTCGCTTATAATGTAATCTTTCTGTGCATTTTCACTTCTCACATAATACAGAATCTGTTCAAGATAATTATTCACTCTGTTTACGTGATGTGTCATTCTTTCTGTCACATCAGGATATTTTTCTTTATAATTATGCAGAATCAAAGTCATTGATGCTATCGGAAGCTTTATTTCATGTATCCACATCTCAACATATTCTTTGAAATCCTGTGTAGCATGACAATATTTTTTAACATTTTCCACCATCGATTTATCTATATCGCTTATCACATCGTATATAATTTTACCCTCATAAAACGACGGCTCACTGAGCGTTTCCATAACTAGATATTTCTGTTCAAGATTCTGCGTATTATTTACAAACTCATCAAAATATCTTTTCTTTCTAAAAAAATCTATGAAAATTTCCGATATCCACAATAATGTAATTATAATTCCAACCGTTATTTTCAACTCAATCTGCGACTTAAACGCAGTCATAAGCAATATAACCGCAATAATAACAAATATATAAATAATAACTGAATACAGCCTGTCTTTCAGATACTTTCCAAATTTCATACCAATATATATCCCTGACCTTTTCTTGTCTCAATAACATCTTCTATGCCTATATCTTTAAATCTTGCCCTTAATCTGCTTATATTAACAGTCAGTGCGTTATCGTTTAAATATTCTTCATTATTCCACAGTTCAGTCATAAGTTCATCTCTCGATACTATTCTGTCTTTCTTTGCCAACAGACACATAAATATTGTCATTTCATTTTTGGTAAGAAGCATCTCGTCTCTTCCGTCATTATATTTTATAACACCTTTCTGAGGCAGAATTTCCATTCCCCTGTAAAATGTGCTGTTATTTGCTGACGATGCCGCTGCTCTTTTTAACAAAGCATTAATTCTTAACAACAATATTGTAGGATTATACGGCTTTGTAATGTAATCGTCTGCTCCATAACTCATTGATAATACCTCGTCCGCCTCTGAATCCCTGCTTGTAACCATAATAACCGGAACATCTGTCTTTTGTCTCAAATCTCTTAACAACATCTCTCCGTTCATATAAGGGATATTAATATCAAGAAGCACCAAATCAGGCTCATTTCTTAATATCTCATCACTTGCATTTTTAAAATCAGTAAGAATTGATGCCTCATACCCTGAATTTTCAAGTAATGCTTTTAATTCTATACTTATATCTTTGTCATCTTCCACTATAAGAATCTTTTTCATCACTCTTCCTCCTGATATTAATATTTATCCATTATGATGATTATGTCAAGCAGAAAAGAATTGTTCCGCCCGTAAGCTGCACAGGACTCGTTAATATTAAAAAATTATCGCACCTGCAATTTTATGCAGGTGCGATTTTTTGTTGATTATAGGATATCATGACAGTCGCCAAAGCCTTGTTTAATGACAGACTTTTAATTATTTTTTCTTATTTTCTTCATAAGCCTTTCTGCCTTCGGCAACTCCGGCTTTAATTCCGG
The DNA here is from genome assembly GCF_014287955.1 of Lachnospira hominis (ex Liu et al. 2021). Classification (GTDB taxonomy): domain Bacteria; phylum Bacillota; class Clostridia; order Lachnospirales; family Lachnospiraceae; genus Lachnospira; species Lachnospira hominis. The sequence goes on from NZ_JACOPD010000002.1 coordinate 104,418, forward strand.
CAACTGCAGCTTTCGCAACTTCCTTGCCGACTCTTGCAGCTTCTTTTCCTGCCTTGACTGCTTCCTTAGCAACTTCTTTTCCGACCTTGGCAGCCTCTCCTGCTGCCTTTTTAGCTTTTTCCTTAATTTCATCCATATCAATATCGGAACTCTTACATGACTGTCTACACTCCGGATATGTCAGTGCAGCCTGTGCTGCTGCAAGTCTTGCAATAGGAACTCTGAATGGAGAGCAGCTTACATAGTCAAGTCCTGCCTGATGACAGAATTCAATACTTGAAGGGTCTCCGCCATGCTCACCGCATATACCGCATTTCAAATCAGGACGTACACTTCTTCCTTTTTCAACTGCCATTTTTACAAGCTGTCCGACACCGTTTTTGTCAAGACGTGCAAATGGGTCTGATTCATATATCTTATTCTTATAATATGAGTCAAGGAATTTGCCAGCGTCATCTCTTGAAAATCCGAATGTCATCTGCGTAAGGTCATTTGTTCCGAATGAGAAAAATTCAGCCTCACTTGCAATCTCATCTGCAAGAAGTGCAGCTCTTGGAATCTCAATCATTGTTCCGATTTTGTAATGCATAGCTGAATTCTTTTCAGCTTTAACAGCCTCTGCAGTATTTACAACAATATCTTTTACAAACTTTAATTCTTTTTTCTCACCTACAAGCGGAATCATAATCTCCGGTACAATATTATATCCTTTTTCTTCATGGACTTCAATTGCTGCTTCCATAACTGCCCTTGTCTGCATTTCGGCAATCTCAGGATATGTCACTGCAAGACGACAGCCTCTGTGTCCCATCATAGGATTAAATTCATGAAGTGCATCACATGTTGCTTTTATCTCATCAACCGAAATATTCATATCTTCGGCAAGTGCCTTAATATCCTCTTCTGCAGTAGGCAGAAATTCATGAAGTGGCGGGTCAAGGTAACGAACCGTCATCGGCTTTCCTTCCAACGCCTCATACATGGCTTTAAAGTCCGCCTTCTGGAAGACGAGAAGTTCATTAAGAGCCTCTTTTCTTCCCTCAACAGTCTTTGAAAGAATCATCTTACGAATCTTAGGTATTCTGTCAGGTTCAAAGAACATATGCTCAGTACGGCACAGTCCGATTCCTTCCGCTCCAAGTTTTACAGCATTGAGCGTATCCTTAGGTGTATCTGCATTTGTGCGGACACCAAGCTTTCTGTACTCATCTGCCCAATTCATAATTCTTTCAAAATTACCGCTTACAGTTGCTTCTACTGTCTTAATGTCGCCCTTATAAATCTTGCCTGTTGTTCCGTCAAGAGAAATATAATCACCCTTGTGGAATTCTTCTCCTCCAAGTGTAAATACTTCTTTTTCTTCATCAATCACAATATCAGAGCATCCTGAAACACAGCATGTTCCCATTCCTCTGGCAACTACAGCAGCATGTGAAGTCATGCCGCCACGCACAGTAAGAATACCCTGTGAAGCATGCATACCTTCTATATCTTCAGGTGATGTCTCAAGTCTTACAAGAATTACACGCTCACCTTTTCCTCCGATACCTTCTTCTTTTGCCTCATCAGCTGTAAATAAAATCTTTCCGGCAGCAGCTCCCGGTGATGCAGGCAATGCCTCACCAACCACATTTCCGGCTTTTAATGACTCCTCATCAAAAGTCGGATGAAGCAGCTGATCAAGTGACTTTGCATCAATTCTCATAACAGCTTCCTGCGGAGTTATCATATTTTCATCTACCAGATCACATGCAATCTTAATTGCTGCCTGAGCTGTACGCTTGCCATTTCTTGTCTGGAGAAAATACAGCTTACCTTCTTCAATGGTAAATTCCATATCCTGCATATCACGATAATGATTTTCAAGTTTTAATGCAAGTTCCATAAATTGCTTATAACATTCCGGAAGGTCCTCTTCAAGCTTGGAAATCGGCTGTGGTGTACGGACACCTGCGACAACATCCTCACCTTGTGCATTGATAAGATATTCGCCATATATACCTTTTTCACCCGTAGACGGATTCCTTGTAAATGCAACACCTGTTCCTGATGTCATGCCCTTATTTCCAAATACCATTGTCTGAACATTAACAGCAGTACCCCAGTCACCCGGAATATCATTCATTCTTCTGTATACAATGGCTCTCGGATTATCCCATGAACGGAATACTGCCTTAACAGCCTCTATAAGCTGTTCCTTTGGCTCCTGTGGAAAATCCTGATTTTTATTTTCCTTGTAAACCTGCTTGAATCTTACAATAAGCTCTTTTAAATCATCCTCTGTAAGTTCAGTATCGTACTTTATTCCTCTCTTTTCCTTAATCTCATCAATGATTTTTTCAAAATATGACTTAGGAACTTCCATTACAACATCTGAAAACATCTGGATAAATCTTCTGTAAGAATCGTACGCAAATCTTGCATTTCCGGTCTTTTTAGCAAATCCTTCAACAGATTCATCATTAAGTCCGAGATTAAGAATAGTATCCATCATACCCGGCATTGAAGCTCTTGCACCTGAACGCACTGAAACAAGCAGAGGTTCTTGTGTATCACCGAACTTCTTACCATTAATCTCCTCCAGCCAAGAAACTGCATCAAAAATCTGGTTTACGATTTCTTCCCTGATTTTTCTGCTGCTTGCATAATAATCCGTACAAGCCTCCGTTGTTACAGTAAATCCTTGTGGTATAGGCATTCCAAGTCCTGTCATCTCGGCAAGATTAGCACCTTTTCCGCCGAGCAGGTTCCTCATTGAAGCATTTCCTTCTGAAAATTTGTAAACCCATTTTGCCATATAGTGTCCCTCCTTATATTTTTATATGTCTACGTCAATTATATACCTGTCGTAGCCATTTATAACAACTGTATTTTTATATTTGTCCTCTCTCTTAAAACCATTGCTATAACTCTTATGAACATGACCATGTATAAAATATTTTGGCTGATATTCGTCCAATATATCAACAAAAGCGTCAAATCCTTTATGAACATGATCTTCACCATCATTAACTCCGGCCGCCGGTGAATGTGTAAGCAGGATATCAATTCCTTTATGTCTCTTTATTGAAAGCCACATTTTTCTTACCCTCTGTTTCATCTGTGCCTGCGTATACTGATTCTTACCGTTATTATATCTTATAGAACCTCCAAGCCCCATAATACGGACTCCACGGTATACATAAATCTTATTTTCAATACAGATGCATCCATCAGGTGGTGCAATCTCATAGCAGTCATCATGATTGCCATGAACATAAAGAATAGGCACCTTTGAAAATGAAGCAAGAAATGACAGATATTGCGGTTTTAAATCGCCACAAGACAGTATAAGATCAATTCCATCCAGCTTTTCCTTTTCAAAATAATCCCATAAATATTTAGACTCAACATCTGCTAATACAAGTATTCTCATAATCAACTCAATCCCAACTTATGTTTATTCTCTCGTAATTCCCTGACTTACCATTATTGCTCTTGCACTTTCATCAAGCTCATCAATTGCAGGAATATCACCAACTACATTATCAAGAAGCCAATCCATTGTGATAATGTCCTCCGGGCTCATCTCATGTCCCTTTTTATTCTGAAGATGTCGGTTCTGGTCATATAACTCATCAGAAAATGGTTCAAATTCATTGTTACAGATAACTTTTCTAAATAGTTCAACCAGTCTTCTTGTCTCTACCGGAACTTTGTTAGAACAGATCAAATCAACAACTCCCGATGACATGCCCCACCAGTAATTAAGAGCCCTGCCGCTGTCAGAATCCTCATCTTTCTTCCATGAGCCGCCGAGTATGCTCTGTATAAGCTTTTCATAAAATACACCCCAGTGCCATACAGGCATTGCTATATGTTGTCTGTTGCCGACGCCTTCATTATTATATAATCCAAAACGTCTTGAACCACACTGTGGTGTTATCATATCCTGGTCAGAAATATAGTGAATATCTTCTTTCTTGAATTCTTCTTCAATATTGATACCTTTTACAGACGACCATTTCAGATAAATCTTCGCTCTTGGATTAACAAACTTCGCTCCAAGTGCAAATGCATTAATATTAGCAACTGTACCATAAACAGGATACTGTGCAACATATCCAATCTTATTCTGTGTTGCCAGTGCTCCTGCAAGAACCCCTGTAAGAAACTTTGCTTCATACATTCTCGCATAATATGTCCTTATATACTTATGCGATGTATTGAGCGAACAGTTAAGAATCTTTACATCCGGATGTGCAATCGCCATCTTTACACTTGCTATTGTCATTGCCGGAGATGTGACAAATATAAGGTCTGCACCATTTTTTATCATCATCTCAATAGCGTGCTCATCATCTTTTTCCGGCTTGACATTAGTAATGCTTATCGTCTCTATCTGCTTACCAAATGTATCATCTATATACTGTCTTCCAAGTTCATGTGCATAACACCATTCCGAATCCTGTGGTGTATTTTCATATATAAATCCTACTTTCAGTTTCTTGCTTCCGCTGTCTGGCCTAGGAAGGAGATAACTCAAAATGTTTTTCTTAGGCTCATTTACAGTAGGGTCCATCTTTAAATCAACCGCACTGTCTTCTGACAACAATACGAATTCAGCCCATGATTTTGCAACATTCTTTGCCATATCTGACGGTGTCATCTTTTTAACTGTATCATATCCGAAAATGTGAATAAATCTCAGGAATGCGTCTCCTACCGGATAATCAAATCTGTCGCCGCCTCTTGAATCAAAAGCATTCTTAAATGATAAAAAGCATGACACAAAATCTTTTTTGGCATCCTCATCCATCTTTTTATCCGGCTCAATTCCCACAAGCTTCATAAGTGACGGAAAACTTCCCACTTCGCTGAAATATATATCATTGAGCCTTGTGCATTTGTAAAATTCCATAAATTCATAATAAATCTTAATTTCCGGATTATCTGACTTTTTGGGAATCTTTCGTATTACTTCTGCATTGACTGTAACTGCATTAAAATACTTTAATACACTTACACGTTTATTTCCTTCAAGTACATAAAACTTGTTCATATATTCATATACTTTAATCGGGTCTCTTATTCCTTCATTAACCTGGCTGTCACTAAGACTCGCCCATTTTGCAGAAAATTCCGTTCCCCAGTCAAGAAGCGGCATGAAATTGCCCGCAAATGCATTAGTTCTTGAAGCATTACATGTTCCGACAACAAGCCTTAACGGAATCTGGTCAACCGAAAGGCTTACTTCAGAATCAATCTCATCATCTGAAACAAGATTCTCAAGAACCGGAAGATATGGATATGCTCCCTTATTGACACATGCATGATACTCTTTTTTCCCCAGCTTTAAAGCTGACATATAATCCTGAACCGACATAACAATCTCCATTCTTGTGCCAAAATGCACCAAACAAAAAATATAACTCCATACATTGTTAATTGTTTAACTCTTATATTTGTATTATAACAGACCTGTAACTTTTATCAACCAAAATTACTCTTTACTTTTTTCAATAAATGTGCAAATATATTGGAAAACGTCAATAAGGAGAGATACTGTGACTACTTTACCAAAAGACCCTGTAATGCTGCTTTCTTTTACAAATATGCAGCTGAGGGATAATTATTCATCACTTGATGAATTCTGCAAATCATTTATGATAGATAAAAAAGATATAATATCTGCATTAAGTAATATTGATTATGAATATGACAGCCGTACAAATCAGTTTATCTGATTCATACGGCTGTCATTTAATTTACACGTACACACCAAAATCTGTGCTTACACCGGAATTTGGCTGCTGCTGTATTTTTATTATTTCTGTACTTCACCCTTGCTGCGAGCTTCAAGCTTATCTCCGTCAACATCAATCAGTATCGTACCTGTACTGATATTACCTGCAAGAATAAGCTTTGCTGCAAGTGTCTCAACTGTTTTCTGAATATATCTTTTAAGTGGTCTTGCACCATATGTCGGGTCAAATCCATGCGATACAACAAACTCCTTTGCCTCAGGTGTAAGCTCAACCTTTAATTCCTTATCCGCAAGACGCTTATTTACATCTGCAATAAGCAAATCGACAATATTACCAATATTAGCCTTTGTAAGAGGCTTAAACATTATAATCTCATCAAGACGATTAAGAAATTCAGGTCTGAAATGTGCCCTCAAATCCTGCATAACAAGATTTTCGGCGTCAGGCTTAATTCCACCATTCTCATCAATACCATCAAGAAGATATGTTGAACCGATATTACTTGTCATGATAATGATTGTATTTTTAAAATCTACAGTTCTGCCCTGTGAGTCTGTGATACGTCCATCATCAAGCACCTGTAAAAGCACATTAAATACATCAGGATGAGCTTTTTCGACTTCATCAAAAAGAACAACGGAATATGGTTTTCTACGTACTGCCTCTGTAAGCTGACCACCTTCGTCATATCCTACATATCCCGGAGGTGCTCCTATAAGACGGGATACTGAATACTTCTCCATATACTCGGACATATCAAGTCTTACAATGTTATTTTCATCATCAAACAGGCTCTGAGCCAGTGCCTTTGCAAGTTCTGTCTTACCGACACCAGTAGGTCCCAAAAACATAAATGAACCGATAGGCTTTGTAGGATCTTTTATACCTGCCTTAGAACGAATAATAGCTTCTGTTACTTTTGTAACACCTTCATCCTGTCCTACTACACGCTTGTGAAGTTCATCTTCAAGATGAAGTGTCTTCTGACGCTCTGTTTCAGAAAGTTTTGCAACCGGAATACCTGTCCATCTTGATATAATCTTAGCGATTTCTTCCTCTGTTACACTCTCATGTATAAGGTCAAGATTCTTATTTTTAACCTTTTCTTCTGCCTCATTTAACTTCTTCTGCAATGCCGGAAGCTTACCATACTGAAGTTCTGCGGCTTTTTCAAGGTCATAATTTCTCTTTGCCTTTGCTATCTCGTTATTTAACTGGTCTAATTCTTCCTTAATCTTGCTTATGGAATCAACGCTTGCTTTTTCGTTGTCCCATTTTGCTTTCTGCTGGTTAAATTGTGAACGAAGTTCTGACAATTCTTTTTCAAGATTATCCAGACGCTCTTTGCTGAGATTGTCTGTCTCTTTTTTAAGAGCTGCCTCTTCAATTTCAAGCTGCATTATCTTACGCTGCAATTCATCAAGTTCAGCCGGCATTGAATCAAGTTCTGTCTTTATCATTGCACATGCCTCATCGACAAGGTCAATAGCCTTATCAGGCAGGTAACGCTCTGAAATATAACGGTCAGACAATGTTGCAGCAGAAACTAACGCACCATCTGTAATCTTAACACCATGATAAACTTCGTACCTGTCTTTAAGACCACGAAGGATTGATATTGTATCTTCTACTGAAGGTTCATCAACCATAACAGGCTGGAAACGACGTTCAAGTGCTGGGTCTTTTTCAATATACTGACGATGTTCATCAAGCGTTGTCGCACCAATACAGTGAAGCTCACCTCTTGCAAGCATAGGTTTTAACATATTGCCTGCATCCATAGAACCTTCTGTCTTACCGGCACCTACTATTGTATGGATTTCATCGATGAAAAGAATTATGCTGCCTTCGCTTTTCTTAACCTCATCAAGAACAGCTTTTAATCTCTCCTCAAATTCACCACGATACTTTGCACCTGCTACAAGAGCACCCATATCAAGTGCAAATATCTTCTTATCCTTCAGTCCTTCCGGAACATCACCTCTTACAATTCGCTGTGCAAGTCCTTCGACAACTGCAGTTTTACCTACACCAGGTTCACCGATAAGAACCGGATTGTTCTTTGTCTTTCTTGAAAGGATACGGATTACATTTCTAATCTCATTATCCCTGCCTATTACAGGGTCAAGTTTTCCTTCCTTTGCCTTTTCAACCAAATCCTGTCCGTATTTATTAAGTGTATCATACGTAGCTTCCGGATTATCGGAATTAACTGACTGATTACCTCTAACAGTTGCAAGAACTGATAAAAACTTATCCCTTGTAATTCCATAAGTTTTAAAAAGCTGTTTTATTGCTTTGTTAGGTGCTGCTATCATTGCAAGCATAAGATGCTCAACTGAAACATATGCATCACCCATTCTTTTTGCCTCATCTTCTGCATTAACAAGAACCTTATTCAAATCATTACTTACATAAAGATTCACATTTCCCGAAACCTTTGTCTTCTGTGAAAGAAGTGTCTCGATATTTTTTATAAATGTGTCCTTATTGATATCCATTTTTTCAATGAGATTTGCAATAAGGCTGTCTTCTATTGTCATAAGGCTGTAAAGAAAATGCTCCTGGTCAATTTCCTGATTGCCATAATCGTAAGCGATTTTCTCACAATTGTTTACTGCTTCAATTGACTTCTGAGTAAATTTGTTTATATTCATAACACAACCTCCTTTGATGTCTGTTTCTTAACTACAAGTACGTTATATCACTCGTTGTTAGCACTGTCAACAGGTGAGTGCTAATTATTTTATTAAAAAAATATAAACACAGTATTTATGCAGTTTTACACGTCAAATGGTTGTGTATCTAAACAAACTATAATCTTTGACTTTCTTTTTCCCGCAGTTTCAAGCTTTAAAATATGTATTTTACATTTACATCAAGATACTGTATAGTAAATACATTGTTTATTAATTTAAAAAACATCGGGAGGCTTTTTAACTTTATGAAAAAAAGAGAATCATTTAACAATCAGTGGGGCTTTATACTTGCATGTATAGGCTCTGCAGTCGGAATGGGAAATATATGGATGTTTCCTACCCGCGTTTCCATGTATGGCGGCGGTGCATATCTTCTGTTATACATAATCTTTGTAGCACTTATCGGTTTCACAGGCGTAATCGGTGAGATGAGTTTAGGACGTGCTGCAAAATCAGGTCCTATAGATGCTTTTGGTCTTGCCTGCGAATCAAAAGGAAAAAGAAAGCTCGGCGAAATACTCGGACTTATTCCTGTTCTCGGCTCGCTAGCAATGGCAATCGGATACACTGTGGTAATGGGCTGGATTTTAAAATACATGATTGGCTCATTTACAGGCTCAACATTATCACCTCAGGATACAGCCGATTTTGCCGGAAAATTCGGAAACATGGCATCTTCATTTGGCAATAATTTATGGCAGTTTTTTGCACTTGCAGCAGGCATTGGAATATTAATGTTCGGTGTCGGAAGAGGAATTGAAAAAGCCAACAAAATTATGATGCCTGTATTTTTTGTACTTTTCATTATTCTTGGCATCTATGTATTCTTCCAGCCCGGTTCAGCAGACGGATATAAATACATTTTTACAATAGACACACAATATTTATTTTCACCAAAGACATGGGTATATGCTCTTGGTCAGGCTTTTTTCTCATTATCGGTAGCAGGCAGCGGAACTTTAATTTACGGCTCATACCTTTCTGATAACGAAGACATTCCAAAAGCGGCAGGCAGAGTTGCATTATTTGACACAATCGCCGCAATGCTCGCGGCACTCGTTATTATTCCCGCAATGGCTACAACCGGTGCAAGATTAAACCAGGGCGGTCCGGGACTTTTATTTATATATCTTCCGGCACTATTTAAATCAATGCCCGGTGGTTATATAATTGCAGTTATTTTCTTTATTGCAGTGTTCTTGGCAGGACTTTCATCACTTATCAATCTGTATGAAGCACCTGTTGCAACAATTCAGGAAAAATTTAAGTTAAACCGTAAAATATCATGCTCAGTCATTGCAGTATTCGCATTAATAGTATCACTTTGTATACAGGGAATTGTATCCGAATGGATGGATGTGCTTTCAATCTATATCTGCCCTCTCGGAGCAGGACTCGCAGGAATAATGTTCTTCTGGGTTTTAGGTAAGAAATATGTAGAAAATCAGGTGAATCTTGGACACACAAATAAATTTACAGACAAGTTTTACCCTGTCTGCAAATATATTTATTGTCCTGTCTGTATTCTTGTTTTAATACTCGGAATCGTGTTCGGGGGAATTGGTTAATAAATTTGCATCATGCACACATTTTATCATACCAATTCGACTTTTACGGCACCATAATTTCTTATTGATGCCACATACACATTTCCTTTTCCGAAAATGTGTTCCATATAATCTTTATATGAATAAACATCTTTCACTGGCAGTATGCACATAATTACTCCGGCGAAACCTCCACCTTGTACGCGGCATACGCTGTCCGTTCCTTTGAGGAAACGCCCTGTAAGTGTCAATGCCAGTGAAATTTTTTGTTCTGAAGGGTTATTTGGACAGTAACAGTTCTGCAGAAGTTCCCACGAAGATTTTCCTGATTCATCAATCATTCTTTTTATCAAATCAAAATCATCATTGTCAATCGCTTCCGCCATTCTGTCCACACGCTCATTTTCTTCAAAAAAATGTATTGCACGAAGCACGGCTCTGTCACTGTGTAATATCGAACCGGCGTCATTGTAACTATCATGATTTAAAATCACTTTCATTAATTCATCTATATTAGTTTCACACAGACGCTTACATCCAAGCACTTCTGCCACCGAAAACATTTCCTTAGGAATTGCCGAATACTCTTCACTCAAGTCGGCATGTCCTTTTCCTGTATTTACAATAACAAGGCTGTATCCGAATTTTTCAAAGGAAAGATTTTTCTTCGTAAACTTCACTTCATTTTCATCAGAAAAATCCATATATACGGCACCACCGACAGCACATGTTATCTGGTCCATAAGGCCTGACGACTTATGCCAGAACTCATTTTCCGCGTACTGCCCTGCTTTTGCACAGTCATTTTCAGTCATTTTATTATCATTAAATATAAAATTAATAATTGCACATATAAGCATTTCATACGAAGCCGATGAACTTACTCCCGCCGATGGGATAACCTGCGTTGTCACATACGCATCAAAACCGCCCACATCAAATCCATTTTTCATAATATACGTACATATTCCCGCAACAAGCGATCTGCTGCCATCGTATAAATAGCATACTTTTGCATCTGTATTATAGTTATTAACATAATCAGCGATAGATTTAAGGTCAACTTCAATATATTCATGTCCCTCGCTGTAAATTCTAATAATATCAGTTTCATTTGGAGCCGCTGCCGCAATTGTATCCATATCAATAGCTGCCGCTATCACCTTGCCGCCGTTGTGGTCGGTATGATTTCCTATTATTTCACTGCGTCCCGGTGCTGAAAAAAACTGAATTGTACAATTTCCACCATTTTCATATTCCGTGGCATGTCCGAATTTTTCAATAAATCCTTTTTCCAAATGCTTATATCTTTCATTTGTTTCAAGCGTTATCGTCTGCATTTACTTCCTCCATAAAATACAATCTTGCAGCAAAATCCTGATACAGCCTTACATCTTCACTGTATCCTGTAGCGGAAAAAGATTGTTTTAACTTAACTCCAGCATACATAAGTGTGTCTCCGTAAGCCGTATAATCTTCTGTCTCTCCATCCAGTTTTACAAATTTTGAGGCAAGTTCCTGAACAAGAGAGCCCTGTTTTATGTGAACAGGTGAAACCATATTTACAAGCTCCCCAAACTCTTTAATATTATGCTTTAACCTTCTGTTGTAAAAATGATATACTGCATCGTCCTTTAAGCCATTCGCAAAAAAACAGGCGAATTGTGTATTAGGCACGACAAGTTTCTGCATAGTAAACCCGACAGCTTTGCTCATATCCTTTGATGCAACGCACCATGAAGCATTGTTGCCAGCTCCGTTATTAAGCACACCATGATTACGTGAATTTCTGTTATCAAAACATTCTCTGCGGTAAAAAGTACCATACTGTATAACTTCACGCCATTTTTTATACAATTCAATCTGAGCTTTAACTGCCATAAATTCATCTTTTGGCAAATCACATAGATTAAATTCATATCCGAGATTTCCAAACGCCGCAACAGCAAATCTTGTCTCAAGCGGCATATTTCTTAATGTCTGATGATTAGGACTCGCCGAAACATGTGCTGAAATGCAGCTTAGCGGATAGCCATAACTGTAATTATACTGAATCTGTGTACGACAAAGTGCATCTGTGTTATCGCTTGCCCAGATTTGCGGAAAATAACAAAGAATCCCAAGATCAAACCTGTTACCGCCAGCTGAACAGCCCTCAAATAAAATATCAGGAAATCTTTTTGTAAGCTCTCTCATACAATGGTACAATCCGCATACATATCTGTGTGCCATCTCTCCCTGCCTTTCAGGTGGGAGATTTTTTGAATAATAATCACTGAAAATCCTGTTCATATCCCATTTCACATAGGAAATGTCAGCCGATGAAAAAATATTGCTCATCTGCTCTATTATGTAATCCTGAACCTCAGTATTTGAAAGGTCAAGAATTCTCTGGTTTCTGCCTTCTGAATGTGGCTTTTCAGGAATATCAACAACCCACTCCGGATGTTTTTCATATAACCGGCTCTTAACATTAACCATCTCAGGCTCAACCCATATTCCAAAGTCAAGCCCTAGTGCTTTGATTTTATCCGCAATCTCCCTAATGCCACCGGGAAGTTTCTTTTCATTCGGTGTCCAGTCCCCAAGCGATGACGTATCATCATTTCTTTCGCCAAACCAGCCATCATCCATTACAAAAAGCTCGACGCCGGCTTCTTTTCCGGCTTTTGCTAGTCTTAAAAGCTTTTTCTCATTAATATTAAAGTATGCTGCCTCCCAGCTGTTCAACAATATGGGACGCACTCTATTTTTCCATTTGCCGCGTATAATATTATTATTTACAAAATCATGCATATTATGGCTCATTGAATTAAATCCAGCATATCCATAAGTCATAACTGCCTCAGCAGTTTCAAAACTTTCTCCGGCACTGATTTTATAGGAAAATAATGACGGATTAATCCCTGTTACAATTCTTAACTTTCCATAAGAATTAACCTGTGCTGCCTCATAATGATTGCCGCTGTAAATAAGATTAAATCCAAAACACTCTCCGAAATTCTCCGATGTATTATGTCTTGCAATCATAACAAACGGATTTGCACGGTTTGATGATGTTCCCGTAACTGATTCATTGACATATTTTCCAGCCTCTAGGCTGATAATATTCCTATTCATCTCTCTTATCCATGCACCATTAAAAGACGAAAGTTCATAATCAGAATCATTAAAATCCAGCTGCATACTCATAAGACGTTTTAATCTGACATCATCTGTACTCTCATTTATAAACTTTGCACTTCTTGTAATAACATTACATTTTTCATATACATAATAGTGTAATTCCAGCTTCAGATTATAATTTGAATCTTTTAAAATAACTGTAAGATGTCCGACATTTCCATCTTCATCATACGAGCCCGGAAGCGTTTCTGATTCTTCTTTTCCCAATGTAATCTTAGAACTTTCAAATAAAAAATCAGATGTACTACTTCCGTCAGCATGGCTTACTTCTATAAACGGCTCCCTTATATCACCCTTTCCCCATGAAGACATTTCAAGGCACATATCCTCAAGTGAAAAATTATTAAAATCAGGACTGTATATATTAGTATTTCCGGGTATGCTAACATGTTTTTCGCAAAGAACCTGTGCATCCGCATGAATTTTTCTTCCATAATACAGATGCTGTAAATGTCCGCTCTCGCACTCCCTGAATATGTATGATGTATTATCTGTATCAAGCTTATAAATGCCATTTTGTGCAGTAATCATAATTTATCCATCCTTATAAGTAATCAGTTTCTACGCTCTTTAATGCCTTTTGTAATCTCTTCCATTTTCTTGTCTGTAAGAATATATTTTTTGTGAAAATAAATCAGTGCAATAATAAGACCGATTATAGGAATTACAGTCATTGTCATTCTGAGTCCTGCAACCGAACCGCCCGTTGTGACAGCTGCATCTGCATCAGTATTACTGCTAAGATGGCTCAGTGACAGACAGATTGAAACTACAAGTGCCGCAACACCCGATGCCAGTTTAACAACAAATGTCTGCATAGAAAAAATCACGCTCTCATCACGCCTGTTATTTTTAAGTTCACCATAATCTACAGTATTTGCAAGGAAAATCGTAGTCAGTACAAGTAACATTCCATTTGCCGCAAATATGAAAAACGCAGGTATAAATAAAACAAATACGCTTGACATTGATGTAAATACAAGTATTAGAAGCACTATATATCCTGTGATTGCCATTGCAAAACTTACATAGAATATTTTCATTGTGTTCATTAATTTTCTAAGAAGCGGAAACAGAACCATCATTGACAGAATCTGAACCGCACCGCCGAATGTGTTAAAAAGTGTATATCCATTATACCAATCGGCACCACCAAAGTCATATTTAAAAAAGTAAATTACAAGATTTGAAGTTATGTATACAGAGGCATTGATAAGCACAATTGTCACAACCACAGCAACTGCCTGGTCATTCTGTACGAGTGCCTTAAACATCTGCTTTACTGATACACTTTCAACATTAACCGTAGACTTTTCTTTTATATTAACACAAGTTATAAGAATTGATACAAAAAACAATATTGAAATTATAAGTGCAAACCACTTAAATCCTGTATATTCATTTCCATTTCCAAGAAGATAAACACACTGCATTGTTATTACTGTAACAATTGCAGAACCTGCTCCTGCACATGAACGAGCCATTGTAGACATATTTTCCCGCTCCCTGCCTCCTTCCGTAAATGCAGGAATCATTGACCAGTACGGAATGTCCATCATCGTATATGTAACACCCCATAAAATATATGTAACCGCTGCATATGCAACAAGACCGCTTCCGTTTAATGCAGGTGGTGCAGCAAACATAAGATATAAAACTACCGCATTAAGTGCAGTTCCCACAAAAAGCCACGGGCGGAACTTTCCCCAGCGTGTTCTCGTCTTTGCAACTATCACACCCATCACAGGATCATTAAATGCATCAAATACTCTCGCAGCCATAAGAATAATTCCCATGGCAATCGCACTAACCCCAAGAATATCCTGATAATAATATAAAATATAACTTGCACAGAACATATATACCATGTCTTTTCCAACCGCACCAATGCCATATGATGCCATTTCTTTTTTATTAAGCCCCATACTCATCTCACTCCTTCTTCATATTCATAGCAATTTTGACTGCCTCATATGCACCGTTGTAAATACCCGCTTTTTTATTTGCTTCGATATTATCGCACATATCGCAAAGCAGCTTATCATCATTCATAAATAGCTTTATCATCTGCAATGTATGCGGAATATCCCTACATTCAAGTGTTCCGTCTCCAATCTCGGCAGAATGGATTGCTCCCCACTGTTCATGTCCGCCGACACGCCTGATAAAAAGCTTCGGAACCGGATAAAATGCAAGTTCACTTGGCTTTGTGACAAGCACATCCGCACTTCTCATCAAAAGATTGGTACAGTAAACCGCCTCAAAAATATTTTTATGGAAAAATCCGTGAATTCCCGTAACATCACCTGTCAGTGCATCATTTGCAAACTTTGTTGTATCATCCCAGTCATCGAAATGTTTTATTGCAATATCTGACATTTCAGGAATTTCACGTTCCAAATCATCCCACACATTTTTATAATCACCGACATTAACATAAAGAGCTGCTTTTTCTGACTTAACATAAGGAAGCAGATACCTGATTATATGTGCAAAAATTTCTTTCTGTGCACCGGCACCACCTATTGTAAGAAGAAATCTCATAGTCTTTTTATTTTTCTTTCTTTCCCTTCTTGCTTGACAATCAGTCTCTATACCAGCAACAAGTTCATGGTCTATATAATGTCCTGTGTATATAAGACTTTCTGACGGCATTGGATTCAGAACCTTTTTACCATTCATTCCGTTCAAAATCCTATATCCCTGATATGCAAAATGTGTCTGGACAGTATGTATGCTTCCCTCTGATAAATGAAGTGCCATCGGCCAGTTATCAGGAATCGCATTGACAACATATTTCATTCCTGCATGGACTGCTGCCTGTGCAGGCCAGACATGCGTCGCAACTACAGGTATTTCTTTCGGAACATTTTTATATACAGGAGCCATAAGCTCGGCATTTTTCTGGTCTGATGCATTATATGAAAGCTTTCTGAAACCCTCGTAATTCATGGGTTCCCATACAAAATGGTTAAACAGCCTGCTTTTCTGCGAAAATCTTGAACCAAGCGAATATAAATCATTCTGTGCTTTTATAACCTTTGTACATGTTGTATCTTCGTAAGAATTCAAATCCATCCAATAAGGGACATATCCCATAGCATTAGCTGCGGATGCAATCGCCATTGAAATACGGTAATGTCCGAACCCCATTCTTATATTACCTACAATAATTCCCGACTTTGTATCAAATTTTTCTGTTTCCTTAACTTCTGACTTATCACCGACACGGACATCGTAAACTCCGAGTGCATCACCGATATACTTATTCTTATTTACCGTTACCGGGTAATTTTTCCTAGAATCATCCCCATATTTTTTTGCAAATCTCTTTTTAGAATTGACAGCTTTTCTGTATGCTCTCCTGTCAATATCATTTCCATAAATTTTCTTTGACTTATCTTCCATAATCCGCCTCCTCTATGCCATTAAGCAATATACTTACAACTTCATTAAGTCCCTGTGCATATGTCATATCCGCACGCACAAGTATATCTCTTTGGAAAAACTGCTCAAGCGAAGCCTCCATCATCATCTTAAACACTGTAAGATTAACATGTCTTATCACACCCTCATTCATCCCCTGTTCAAGAAGTCCAAGTGTAGTCTCCCAGCCACTTTCAAGCCTTTTTTCAACTTTCCTGTATATGTCCGGATATTTATCTTTTAAAAGATAAAGCTGCCCAAAATCGATTTCTTTATAGCTTTCCGGCATAACACCGAGAATATGCCTTATTTTCTCAATCGTAGAAAGCGATGTATCCTTCACTATTTTTTGTTCGCTTTCCTTTATCGTGTCAAAAAGGTAATCAACCATATCAAGAAACAGCGAATTCTTATCAGAAAACACATTATAAATCGTTTTCTTGCTCATACCAAGAATCGCTGCAAGGTCGTCCATAGTAAACTTCAATCCTTTTTCATTAAAAGCGGTAATTGCCGCCTGTAAAATTCTTTCTTTTGTATTTTCCGTACATCATCACCTCCGTCGCCATCGTTACCATAACAAAAAATCAAGGAAACTATTTTCACCGTTCTAGTTTCCTTGATTGTATCACATTATATTTTTAAGCACAATTCACAAAATTGCATAATATTTTTTTATATTTTTGTGAATTATGCTTCGTATTTGTTTTAAGATATATTTTTTCATGCATTTTTTATCATAAATATTCCATGAGCAACCGCACCAACTACACTCATAGCAATTCCAAACCACATAAGCAATGCCTGATAAACAGACGATGTTCCGGCAATTTCAAATATTCCTCTCAGAACACAGCTTACCGTAACTGCCGCAATTCCTGCACAATAAATGTCCGAAGCGATATGCCATGTTCTTATTTTCCTTTCGAAAATACCAGCAATGCAATTCGGCAGGCAGCCGAAAATGAGCGGAACCGCAAAGAAATATGTCATAAACGGTGAATGAACTCCATGCGAATATCTGTTATATATGCTAAAAAATACTATACAAAAAATACTTATAATGCCCCATATTACGGCTCTTTTTTTACTGTCCAATGTATACAATATCGCTCACCTTTCTTTCTGAAATACTGTTTCCGTTTGTTGTCGGATTATTTACCACATCACCCATAAACCACATCGTAGATGAACCACCTCCGTCAAGATTATATGCACACTGACATCCCGCATCCTGCATAACTGCCGCAAGTTGTGCCAGCGACAGCCCGGCACTTTCCGAAGTTCGTCCGTCCGACACAACAAACACATAATGCAGCGGGCTTATCATTCCTATCGCAGTACGCGGATTACTGTTCATTGACTGCTCTACTTCCTGATTTGCCGACACGCTTATCTGTCCGTTATCTACAAGCGTGGGTCCAAAGCTGAAAAGCTGCAAAACACCACTATCAAGAAGATTTTGTGCATCCACATTTTCCTCTTTCATCGTAACAAAACTGCCATCGTTATAAACCGCAAGTACATCATTACTTCCGCTTCTCTTATTTGACCTGTAAAGAACTCCGTTTCTTATAACCGGACCGCTGTCCCTGAACCCATAAAAATCCCCGTTAATCGCAAAAATCGCATTATTTTCTTTTGCAATATCTGATGTTGTCTCTTTTATATTTCTTCCAAAAACACCGTTTGCAAGCCCCGCCCGCAGAAATGACACATCACTCACTGTAACATCAGCAATGTATACACTGTAAATCCCGTCAATGCTATGCCATAGAAAATTCTCCACGCCAAATGACCTTTTTCCGTTTTTTTCCAATTAAATAACACAAGCGGCACCTCCTAATCTTTTTTCTAAGATTATAATAGGCACCGCCTGTGAAAAAAATATGTCATTTGTGTGTAAATATTATGCTTTTGAATGGAATTTTTAAAAGCCTCCATTCTGATATGCTCTTGCAATTACATATGAAGGCTTACATAAATATGAATATATTTTCAGATTAATCATGCTTTCCTATATAATTTCCAACAATGTCAGCATTGAGATTTTCACCTATAACAATTATAACATCCTGTCCTTCCCGTATTTCATTAATACTGGTTTTTTTCTTTATCGCATTGACTTCATACCATTTGTCATTTTCTTTAAAAAATCCTTTTATGCGGATTATATTTCCACATTTTTTATCAGCAAATATATTTTCCGCTGCCTCTTTTACATCTTCACTTCCCAACCCTGTATTCATAAAATAAAGTGAAGCAAATTTTCCGTCCTGCATATTAATATCCTGCTTCTGGTACGAATTAAGTCTGTATCCACATTCTGCAATTTCTTTTAAATCTTCATCAGTCAGATTAAGAATTCCTTTTTTTATATCACTCATTCCTATCTGTCTTTTGCAGCCAATGTCCTTTAATGATAAATTAATATAATCAATTGTGTCTTTTATTTTTTGTTCGTCCACTTCATCTGAATGGCTAAGTATGATTTTTCCGGCACATGAAATCTCAGATGCCAGAACATATGACGATTTTTCTGATAAATTATCTGCTGCTGACGCATCGGCAATCGCAATGATATTTCCCGGCTCATACCATCTATCAAGCGGCTCATCATGTATAACATCAAAAAATTCATCTATATCATATACTCCTGATGGTTCTACTATAACACGGTCATAGCCGCACATTCCCATTGAAATCAGCTTTGTCTTAAAACGCCTCCTGTGGGTTTCTTCATCACATCCGCCAGAAATCATCTCCAATTCACAATTGTCGCTCATCAAATCCTGCAAAAGCATCATATCAACATTAATTGCACCATAATCATTTTCAAGAATTCCAACTGTCTGTCCCTGTTTTATAAAATATGATGCATATTTTTTTATAAATGTTGTTTTGCCTGCTCCTAAAAATCCTGTAATCAAATCAATTTTTATCATATATTTCTCCCATAATTATAAAGCTTTATTCAACTTTCCAATTGTAAATTCAGCCAGTCTGTATTGATTCCTGCCGAAGCACTGTACTCTTAATACCTTAATAATTTTTCTAAATTATAACATAATTTTTATATTTAATGTTATTTAATTAAAAAAGCCATCGGAATTCGTACATCAACGAACCCTGACGGCTTTAATATTTTATTCAGTTTTCAATTCTATTAAATTGGATTATTATAGTTCATATTAATCATAAATATGTTTTTTATGTTTTCCTGTAACTGCCTGTTCCTCAATATTGTGGTCAGCTGTTGCATTTACCTTCTGATGAACTTTCTTTTTCTTTAATGGATGTTTTGGATTCTTATCCATAACAATCGCTTCCTTTCCATTTTATTTAATATAATTGATAAATTTTTATTAAAAAACTTCAGCTATTACCCTTCAATAGCAATATACTTGTTATTTTCAACAGCTTTCTTTTCTTTCTTAGGAACTGAAAGTCTTAAAATACCATCTTCATATCTGGCCTTAATATCAGCCTGAGTTACTTCATCACCAACATAGAAGCTTCTGCTCATAGCACCGGCATAACGTTCCTTACGGATATACTTGCCTTCTTTATTCTTCTCTTCCTTATCAAGACCCTTAGAAGCACTTATTGTAAGATAACCATTATCAAGCTGTGCATTGATTTCATCTTTCTTAAATCCAGGTAAATCAATATCTACTTCATAGCCTGAATCTGTTTCTCTTACATCAGTCTTCATAACATTGCCTGCATGTTTACCATAAAGTTCTTTGTCAACTTCAGGAAATGAAAAATTCATCCAATCATCATTAAATAAGTTTTCTCCAAAAATACTAGGCATTAACATAAGTCATCTCTCCTTTTTAATATCAAACCTACATATCTGTTTAACACTAGCAGCTATGCCTGCATTGGTTTCCCAATGTATTACACCAAGTTTTTTCAGAACCGGATAGAAAACTCATAGATTCTTTCAATCATTACCTAATCTCTTTTTGTTCTCTTCCTTTGTTCTTGACTATGTTATATACCTTTTTATTAGCAATGTCAAGAGGCGAGTGCTAATTTTTTATTAAAAAAATATAAACCCAGTATTTATGCGGATTTGAACGCTGCTGAGTTTATACATTTTTAATTTTTTTATAATTTATAACATGATTAATCACAACTGCTACAGCTGATACAGCAACCCTGCAAAGCAGAATAATCAAAAATTCAACTGAAAACGGATTATTTATTTTTTCACCCAATAAAGTCGTTGTCACAATGCTGAGCATTGAACCCGCTATGCCCGCCGCAAGATACTCCGCATATGGTGCGTCACATGCCCCAAAATAAAGGCTTACAATATCTCCCGGAAGAAAACCTACTATTCTTGTTATGAAACATGCAAAAAAATTATTTTTCTGCTGATATACCGCAACCTGTGCCGCTTTTGGATACTTTTCACAAATACTTTTAACTGTCTGCTTACCTGCATATTTGCCAATCAGATATGGTATTGTTATAGTAACAGCAAGTCCTGCCGTACTTACTAACAATGCACTAAATGGCGAAAACATCATGCCACATGCAAAATATAGTACAGAAAGCGGCAGAACCACCGTAAGACTTTTTAACGCAAAAAATGTAAGCATAACAACTATTGCAAGCAGTGTATTATCCGGCGTGTATTCAATAATTGTATCTACCGTCAACGGATGCCCGGATTTTTTAACAATAACCGTAAGCATTATTCCTATTATACAAATTGCAATAACAGGAATTATTTTTCTTAACTTTTTCATCTTATATCATCTATCTCATCAACGATATCTTTAATTTCACCAACAAAATTTTTGCTTATCTTATGTATGCGATATAACATTATACTATCAATAACACCACTTATAACAAAAATCACCCCAGCCATAAGAGCAGCTGATTTTACAGTATCCGGTGAAAAAAACATCATAATTATACCTGCAATGACAACTACACACGATAATACTACATAAATTCCCGCATTAAATCCAAATGCCTTCTGCATATAAACTGCCGTCTCCAGACATATGATTCCACTTATTATAATATAAATACTGAATATATACGAAAACAGAATTGATGTTATTCCTGAATGTGTAATAATAAAAATTCCCAATATACACTTTAATATTCCTTCAAACAACACACCTCTTATATACAATTCACTCCATATGTTCATATAATATATAAGGTCTATAAGTCCGTTTGCAAAAATAACAGCACCAGCAACAATCGCTGTGACTTCCATTGCTCCCTGTGGTCTTGCTATAAATAAAATTCCGATTATCAAAGTCATAATAGCATTAATCCACATATCAATTTTAATTTTCTTTAATATCTTCATAACTACCGCCGCCTTTCTTTTATTTGTCTTTATTTTAACAAAAATAAAAGCATAAAAAAACAGGCAAATGGTGATAAAATGTCTGTTTTTATAACATCATATCTTCGTTTGCCCGTTTTGTGCCAGCCACGTGGCTTTTAACATCATGTGATTTATAACAGTTTTAAAAATTCCTCATAAAATTCGCGTTCTTTTTGCTTTGCCGCACGTGCTTCATCTGAAATATCTGCTGATAAAGACAATGGATTTTCAAGAGCATACAGTGCACTTTCAACCGCACTTCTTGCAGATTCCACAGTCGAGCCGAGCACATCTGTATCATAAATTCCTTTATTCCACTGCATGAATCTTTGTATATCCAACTGCGTAATATGAGTCATCATACCGTTTTCTTTTTGTCCGGGATTGTTTACACCAACCTTTTGTGCCGCCTTTATCCACGCATCTTTTACGCTCTGTGGTGCATTTGGTCCGAAATTCTTAAAAAATGCCTCATGTGTTACCCGTAACTTTTCTTCTTTTACATCACCGTTAAGAAAATTCTCCCAGAATTTCAGCGAGCCTGCAAATGCTAAATTTATGTCATTGTCAAAGCGATTCAAAAACCCCATAACTTTGTCGTAGTCACCTGCATTTTTGTACTTGATTCTCCATGAGCCAATCTCTACACCGTCGCAATATTCCTTGCTTATTATGCCGTCAGGACCAAATGCCGTAATTGTGTATCTTTGTTTTTTATCTTCATCTTCGCTTACAGACACACATTCTTTAACATTTGCATTCTTACTGATATTTTCTTCAAGCATACGCAAAATATCAGCCGCACTTATTGATTCACCCGTTGCTTCTTTTTTAAGAACACTGCCTGAAGATGCCAATGCTGCTGCCCAATCACGTTTTTCATTAACCGCATCGTTTAGCGTCGCATACTGTAAATCATTTCCACTTGCCGATAATACCTGTTTTAAGGCATGCCAGCTTCCCCATTTGTTATCGATACCTGTGCCGTTACTGTCGGCATATTGACAAAATGCAAACATTTCAACTGCTGACGCATTTCTTACATCGACTTCCGAAAGATTGACATCGACAGTTTCACATTTGCCCTCTCCCACGGCAATTTTAACCCTTACTATTACATCTTCCGAATCGTCACTTATTATCTGCCCTGCTGACATTCCAAGTCCGACACCTCCAACGAATAAAAATCCCACTCCGAGATTTTTCATCTTAACATCCTGTGCCGGCTCATCTTCAGCCTTTTTAATATCCGCTGATGCATACGATACCTGCCTGTAATACAGTTCTCTCGAATCAACCGTTTCTTTTTTTGATTCTGAATGTTCCTGCATTTTGTTTTTTAGTTCCGAAGCAAAATCATACTCCGTTTTCTCTTCCTTATGCAAATCCTGTCCATATTCATTCAAAAAACCGTTTGCATATCTTGTGCTGACCTCCATATAATTCCTTTCCGTGGCCGCTCCGTCATTCACAGCCACCCTGTTCTCCAAATAGGTCCGAACAGTAAATAAATAAAAAAGGATAGCACTCCATTTCACATCAATCCGTTGAAATAAAGTACCATCCTTGTGTTTAATATATCGACAGCAATTTTAAAATTATTAACCAATTATATTACAAATTACAAAACTCACTCTTTTTCCCCACCTAAAAACGCCTTATAAGCCGGAGACATTCCACGAAGTCTTTCAACTATCCGCTTCAGTTCCCCAACTACTGTATCTATCTCTTCCTTTGTATTCTCATATGACAAAGTGAGGCGGAGTGATTCATGTGCCATCTCATCGCTTAAACCTATTGCACGAAGAACATGCGACGGGTCTATTGCACCGGATGTACACGCTGAACCGCTCGATGCACAGATTCCTGCCTGGTCAAGCATTATAAGTACTGACTCACCCTCAACAAATCGAAAACAGAAATTAATATTGTTAGGAAGCCTGTCTTCTCTGTGTCCGTTTAATACAGTATATGGAATTTCCGCAGATATTCTGTCAATAAAATAATCTCTTAATTCTTTTTCTTTTTCAGCACGTTTTGCCATATTTTCCATGGCAAGCTTTGCCGCTGTTCCAAGCCCTGCAATTCCCGGTACATTATAAGTTCCGGCACGTCTGCCACGCTCCTGCGAACCGCCATGTATGAATGAACGGATTTTCACTCCTTTTCTTATATACATTATCCCGACACCCTTAGGACCATTAAACTTGTGTCCGCTTGCAGACAGCAAATCAATATTCATCTCGTCAACATTAATTGGTATATGTCCATATGCCTGAACTGCATCTGTATGGAAAAGTATTCCTTTTTCATGTGCTATTTTACCAATTTCTGCAACCGGCTGTATTGTTCCTATTTCGTTATTTGCTGTCATTACTGAAATAAGAATTGTATCTTCTCTTATTGATTTTTTAAGTTCATCCAATCTTACTTTGCCATCTGAATCAACATTCAGATATGTTATATCAAATCCATGTCTTTCAAGATATTCACATGTATGAAGCACTGCATGATGCTCAATTTTTGTTGTAATAATATGTTTCCCTTTATCAGAAAATGATTCTGCTACAGCCTTAATCGCCCAATTATCAGATTCACTTCCACCGCTTGTGAAATATATTTCCATATCAGAAGCACCTATCAGCTTTGCCGCATAATTTCTCGCTTCTTCAATCGCAATCCTGCCTTTCGTTGCAAAGCTGTATGCAGCCGAAGGATTGCAGTAAATTTCCGAAAAATACGGCATCATTGACTCTAAAACTTTTTTGTTTACTTTTGTTGTTGCGGCATTATCAAGATAAATCATTCTCATTCACTCCCAAAAGACCCAAAACTTATATCTGAAAATTTCATTTATTATCATACTCATCAAGGAAATTATGCTTTACACCGTTCTGCTTATAAGCAATAACTGTGTCAATATTAACATTTTCAACGCTTCTGAAAATATTACTCTCAACATGAGGATTAACCTGCTTCAATGTTTTTATCAGTTCCTTGATTTCAACCCGCTTTGACTGGTTTTCTTCATTATTACATGTTGTACATGTATCCGTAAATTTGCAGGCACACTGGATAAAATTAAGTCCATTATAATCACGCCATGCTTTTATATCATCTTCTCTCACAAGATAGAGTGGTCGGATAAGCTCCATTCCCTCAAAATTCGTGCTGTGAAGTTTAGGCATCATTGTCTGTACCTGTGCACCGTAAAGCATTCCCATAAGTATCGTCTCTATAACATCATCATAATGATGCCCAAGTGCAATCTTATTACATCCGAGTTCTTTAGCATACGCATAAAGATGTCCTCTTCTCATTCTCGCACACAGATAACAAGGTGATTTTTCAATATTGTATACAGACTCAAAAATATCAGATTCAAATACGGTAATCGGTATATTAAGAATCCTTGCATTTTCCTCTATTACCTGCCTGTTTCTCGGACTGTAGCCCGGATCCATAACAAGGAATTTCACATCGAAATCAAACTTGTCATGAAGCTTTAATTCCTGAAAACATTTTGCCATAAGCATTGAATCTTTTCCGCCTGAAATACAAACCGCTATTTTATCACCCGGTTTCACAAGCTCATATGTATTTACGGCCTTTGTGAACTTTGACCATATTTCTTTTCTGAATTTTTTACGGAGACTCTTTTCTACTTCAAAAGCCTTCTCATTTTCATCAGTCATGCTCATTTTATCAAGAAGCCATGCCCCAAATCCACCTTCAAGACTTTGTGCATCGTAACCCTCCGACTGTAAAAGTCTAGCTGTCTCCTCGCTTTTCTCGCCTCTTGCACAACATATAATGAGTTTTTTAGAATAATCTATATTTTTATTATCAAGTACATTTTCAGGTGCCACGATTACTGCTCCCGGAATTTCGCCGTGTGCAATCTCAGCAGCACTTCTTATATCTATAATCTGATAATCATCTTTTAAGAGTTTTTTCATTCTTTTTACTGATATACTCATACTCTGCACTCCGTTATTTACATTGATAAAATATCAGACAGATTATTGTAAATTGCACCTGCAACAGATGAATCATTCATTGAATATACATGGACGTTTTTCACTCCGTTTGCATATAAATCAAGTATCTGTTGTGTCGCATATATAATTCCTGCCTGCTTCATTGATGCTTTGTCTTCTTTAAATCTGTCTACAATTTTAATAAACTGCTGTGGCATCTTACAGCCTGAAAGTTTTATTACATTTTCAATCTGTGATTCTCTTGTAATAGGCATTATTCCCGGAATTACCGGCACATCAATTCCTGCTTTACGCACATTTTCAACAAAATCATAATAAACGCTGTTATCAAAAAACATCTGTGTTGTAAGAAATTCACATCCGGCATCAACCTTCTTTTTAAGATTAATTATATCTTCCTGTCTGTTTGCTGAATCAGGGTGTACTTCAGGATAACATGCACCACCTACAGAAAAACCACCAAACTCTTTTATTGTTGATACAAGTTCAGATGCATATTTGTATTCTTTAAAAGGTTCTCCATCAAACCACTTAGGCTTATCACCACGAAGTGCAAGTACATTTTCTATTCCTGCATCTCTCATATCAGAAAGTGATTTTATAATTGAATCTTTTGATGCTCCAACGCATGTAAGATGTGCAATTGTTGCAACACCATATTTTTCCTGAATTCCTTTTGCTATTGCAAGCGTATTTGTGCTTGTACTTCCACCGGCACCATATGTAACACTTATATATGCCGGCTTTATTGCTGCCACTCCAAAAGCAGCTTCTTTAACTTTTTCAAAATCTGAATCCGTCTTAGGCGGAAATACTTCAAATGACAGTGTCAATTTGTCTTTTCCCACAATACTGCTAATTTTCACTTATCTTTTCTCCTCGTCTTTAAGTGTCTCATTCATACTTCCACATCTGTATCCCAAAAGGTCCAGTGTAACATATGTAAAACCATACTTTTTAAATTCCTGCACAATTTTAAATCTGTTTTCTTCTTTCATAAGTTTATCAAATTCAGCCGGTTCAATTTCAATTCTTGCCATCATACCATGAATTCTTACTCTTACCTGATGAAATCCCATATCAAGAAGAAACTGCTCTGCTTTGTCTACCATTCCCAGTTTCTCTTCATTAATAGTCTCTCCATATACAAATCTTGAAGAAAGACAGGCAAATGACTGTTTGTTCCATGTAGGAAGTCCCAGCATTTTTGACAATGCTCTTATATCGTCCTTTGTCATTTTGCTCTCTCTTAATGGGCTCTTTATGCCAAGCTCGGCAACTGCTTTAAGTCCTGGCCTGTAATCCCCATTATCGTCCATATTGGAGCCTTCTGCAATACATGCAATTCCATTTTCATCAGCAATTTTTTTGATTTCTTCAAAAAGTTCATGTTTACAAAGATAACATCTGTTTTTCGGATTCTGGGCAAATCCTTCTATTTTTAATTCCTCAGAATCACATATAAAATGTCTTATTCCCTCTTTTTTGCAGAAATCCACTGCCTCATTGAGTTCTCTTTTAGGAAATGAACATGAACGTGCTGTGACAGCTATGGCGTTATCACCGAGCACATCATGTGCTGCCTTTAACAAAAACGTAGAATCAACTCCACTTGAAAATGCCACTGCAACAGAGCCTAATTCTTTAATATACTGCTTCAGCTTTTCATATTTAATCTGCTGGTTTTCTGTAATATCTGCCATAAATTCTCCTTGCTTTATTCGTCACGTCTTTTATAATCACATAAATCTTTAACAACTTCACCTGCTATTATAAGTCCAACAACAGACGGAACAAATGCTGTACTGCCCGGAATAACTCTTCTCTCCGTGCATTTATGCTGTGCACCAGGTGGACATATGCAGTTTGTACGACAGCTTATCGCCATATCTTCAAGAGGTCTTATCGGCTTTTCTTCTGAATATACAACTTTCAGCTTCTTAATTCCACGTTTCTTTAACTCTCTTCGCATAACTTTTGCAAGAGGGCATACCTTTGTCTTATATATATCAGCCACCTGAAACATGCTTGGTTCAAGTTTATTTCCTGCTCCCATGCTGCTTATAATCGGAATATTCATCTCGTTGGCTTTCATTACAAGCTCAATTTTTGCTGTAACAGTATCAACTGCATCAACTATATAGTCATACTCATCAAATGGAAATTCATCTGCATTTTCAGGCAGAAAAAAACATTTGTGAATTCTCACATCCGCCTTAGGATTAATTTCAAGGATTCTGTCACGCATAACTTCTGTTTTATACTGCCCGACTGTTTTTCTTGTCGCAATTATCTGTCTATTAAGGTTTGTAAGACAAACCTTATCATCATCTATCAGGTCAAATGCACCGACACCACTTCTCACCAGTGCCTCGCATACATATCCGCCGACTCCGCCGACTCCGAACACCGCAACTCTTGAAGCTGCAAGTTTATCCATTGCTTCCTTACCAAGCAGAAGCTCTGTTCTTGAAAATTGTGTAAGCATAGATTCTATCCTCTTTCATAATATAAGCGGATGCTTCAGGCATCCGCTTATCACTTTATTTCCTAGCATTTCAATAGTTTTATTTATTAATTATTTTCCGTCAGTTTTGCTGAAAAATCTGCTAACATAAGAGGTTTTGAAAAATAGAACCCCTGTATGTCATCACAGTTAAGATTTTCAAGAAAATCAAGCTGTTCTTTATATTCTACCCCTTCTGCTGTTATCTTCATTCCAAGACTCTGGACAAGCTGTACAATAAATTTAAGAAGCTTCTCACCATTTTCATTGCCAACATAATCAACAAGGCTTTTATCAAGCTTAATTGTATCAAATGGCATCTGGTTAAGAGATGCAAGTGATGAATATCCACTTCCAAAATCATCCAGAAGAATATCGAAACCTGCATCATGGAATTTCTGTATAAGTTCAACAATCACAGTATTTTCAATTATTGCACTCTCTGTAATCTCTATCTGTACATACTTATGATCCACATCATAATAGTTAATTATCCTCTCATATTTTTCTACAACATTTGAATAGTAGAGGCTGAATCTGGAAATGTTTACAGATTCAGGAAGTATCTGAATCCCTTCTTCCTGCCATTCTTTCTGCTGTCTGCACACTTCACGGAATACATATTCATCAAGTCTTATTATATTACCATTTTTTTCAAACAAAGGAATAAACCGTCCGGGTGAAATAAGTGAACCATCGTCCGCACGCCATCTGATAAGTGCCTCTGAGCCAACTATTTTACCTGTATGTGAGTTAAATTTAGGCTGATACCACACTTCAAATTTCTTATCTGCAAGTGCTTTCTCAAAACCATTCTCCAGCTTTTTATTCTCAACTATTGTATCATAATCAATCTCATCATAAAAAGCATAATGACGGTCACGTCTGTTCTTTACAAGTGCTTTAGCTCTCAATGCCTCACCATAACGTTTATCTGCATCATCAAGCTTTTCTACAGCACGTATTCCTATTACAGGATACAATCTAGGCACGCTCAACTGCTCTGATATGCCTTCAATCTCATTTATCAGCTTTTCGATACGGTAAGTAACTGTCTTTTTGCTTCTTTCAATCCAGAATATTACAAACCTGTCAGCATTAACTCTGGCTGCCTGCTCATTATCATTGCAATTAGCCATTATGACATCCCATATAGCCTTTAATACTTCATCACCACGGGCGTTGCCGCATACATTATTGACGAGCTTAAACTCACTTATATCAAGTGCAATTACATATCCTTCTGTATTTTCATACTTCTTTGCTTTTTCCTTGAAATTTGAGAAATTATCTCCACCTGTAATACTATCTTTATATGCAAGCCTGAATAATTCCTGTCTTCTTCTTACATTGTAATATAAGAATATAATATTAGCCATAACAAGGATACATATAAGGATAACTGTAAGAAACTGTATATCTCTCATTATAGGATGCATTCTTTCATCAAGAACACTCTTTGGTTCAATAGAGAAAATATACCAGTTCATATCAGCAGACTCAATCTCGAGTGGTTTATAGCAATAAAAATACTTATCGTTATCCTCATTAACACCTATACCAACCCTGCTAATCTTCTCCCGCATATCATTTTCAACTTTTTCCTGTATGGCATCGTCATATTGTGCCGCATCACCTGTATATATGAAAATATTATCATATTCTTTCTGCATCCCGTCACCATATGATGATATTACATCACCATCGCCGGCAACAATATATGTATATCCTTCACCCTGAAATGAATCTGAAAATATCACTTCGTGAAATTTTTCTGTAAGATATGTAGCAAACAACACGCCCTTAATCTCACCTTTATTATCATATACAGGAACGCTGAGAATATTTATCATATCTTCTGTATAATCACCTATAGTCTCCTGAAGCGATTCTGTAATAAATGATTCACCTTTAAGACCAACCTGATAGAATTCCCTGAATGACAAATCTTTTTCAAATCCATCTGTCGTCTTCGCAATACCATTAAGGTCAACAAATCCCATTCTTCTAAAATTATACACTTCAACGAAACTCTGCATATCGCGAATCTCTGCAATCTCATCACCTGTTGATGATAATTCATTGGCAAAACTTTGCAATACACCAAATTTTGCATCAATCTCTTTTTCAATCAAAGCTGCATTCTCTTCAGCTTCCTCACTGAGACTCGAAATAATTTCGCGTTCAAGATTTGTCTTTATATTATTAAATACAACTGATACCGTCACAATAAAAGCCAACGATATCAAAAGCAGCAAAATTGTAATAAAAAAACCGTTTTTCTTCTGTTTCATAAAATAAAATCCCCTGATTACATCATTAGCTAATACATCTTTGTTGCATATAATTATAACACCTAAATATATTAGCTGTAAATGTAACAGGGAAATATAAGCTCACCAATAGTACTTATTTACCATCTTTAAACATTTCATTTAATGTACGCCATCCAAGCACAGCACATTTTACTCTTGCCGGCATATGCGAAATATCCTTTAATACTGATGCTTCCTCAAGCTGGTCAATTTCATCATCTGATGCTTCACCCTTTATCATTCTCAAAAAAATATCAGCAAGCTGTAAAGCTTCTTCTTTTGTTTTTCCAACAATCAGATCAAGCATCATATCAGCTGAAGCCTGTGATATAGCACAGCCGTCACCCTGAAATGAACCATCTTTGATAACTCCGTCCTCAAATTTAAGATTGAGAAAAATGTCATCACCACAGCTTGGATTAACACCCTCAAGAATCATATTGGCATCATCAAGTGCATGCTTATGACCAGGATGAAGATTGTGGTCTGTCAGTACCTCATTATAGAATGTCTTATTCTCCATAACCCATCTGTCTCCTTATCTGTGAAAGACTATCCACAAATGTATCTATTTCTTCACATGTATTGTAAAATGCAAGACTCACTCTTGTAGATGAAGAAATACCAAGATATGCAAGAAGCGGCTGTGCACAGTGGTGTCCGGCACGCACTCCTATATTATCTGCATCAAGTATAGATGCTACATCATGCGGATGTACTCCGTCAAGTGTAAATGATAATATTCCGTGATGTGATGATGCATCAGGCGAGCCTATAATATGCACACCATTTACGGCTGTCATTTTTTCAAAAGCATACTTTGTAAGATAATCTTCTCTTTCCTGTATAACATCAAATCCGGTTTTGTTGATATATCTTATCGCCTCTGCCAGTGCAACCGCACCTGACGCATTAACTGTTCCCGCTTCAAACTTGTGAGGAACCTCCGCATATACCGCACTTTCTCTTGTAACGGATTCAATCATTTCACCACCATAAAGAAATGGTGGCATCTGCTCAAGAAGTGATTTCCTTCCATATAATACGCCAATTCCCATAGGTGCAAACATTTTATGTCCCGAAAATGAAAGGAAGTCCACTCCAAGTTCCTGGACATTAACAGGAATATGCGGAACACTCTGTGCTCCATCAGCAACAAAAACAATTCCTCTGTCATGGCAATATGAAGCATATTTCTTTATATCATTCTTACTTCCAAGTACATTGGAAATCTGTGTCATTGCAACTATTTTCGTCTTATCTGTTATAGCATTTTCAAAAGCTTCATCTGTTATAACGCCGTCTTTTGAACATTCAATAAATTTAAGAACCGCACCTGTTCTTCTTGCGGCCTGCTGCCATGGTAAAAGATTGCTGTGATGTTCCATGATGCTTACAACAATCTCATCGTCTTCTTTTAACATTATCTGTGAAAGGCAGTATGCGGCAAGATTAAGTCCTTCAGTTGCATTTCTTGTAAATATGATTTCTGATGAATCTGCTGCACCGATAAAATCTGCAACTGTCTTTCTTGCATCTTCATACTCTTTTGTTGCTTTCTCAGCAAGTGCGTAAAGACCTCGAAGCGGATTTGCATTTGACTTTTCATAGAAATCACGCTCTGCCTGTATTACACATTCAGGCTTTTGTGAAGTTGCAGCATTATCAAGATATACAACATCAGCAGAATTAAAAAGCGGAAAATCTTTTCTTATTTCAATCCCCTGTTGTCTGAACTGCTCTTTATTCATTCTCCTGCTCGCCTCCATTTTCAAGTAACTGTTCACCTTCAAGGTAATCACTCATCATATTTTTAGTATCCTCATCCGGTATAAGATTACATACCGCCTTAATTCTTGCCTTTGACATTTCTTCATATACCTGTTCACGGCTGAGACCTCTTGCCTGCATATAAAGCATTATCTGCTCATCAAGCTCACCTATTGTTGCACCATGGTTACCTTCAACATCTTCCTCAGCACATAAAATAATAGGAATTGTCTGGTTTACAACATTATCATCAAGCAAGAGCACATCCTCTTTTTCGTTACCTACAGCACCGGCTGCCCCTTTCTTAAAATCAATTGTACCTCTGAACAGCTTAAATGCACCGTTTTTCAATACACCGGCTGCATTTATTTCACTCTCTGTAACTTTTCCTTCATGAACGGCTTCATAGTTCATATCAAGTCTGCCGTCATTGTTTACCATATAACCGATATCAGTCTTTAATGAACTTCCTTTTCCTTTAAGAACAACACGGCACCCCATATAATTTTTATCGCCGTCAAGTATAACCTGTACTATGTTAAGTCGTGCATTATCATCAAGAACCGCCCCGATATCATTAAGGCATGAATAATCTGAAGAATGTCTTAACAGCTGGACAAGATTAACTTTTGAGCCGCTTCCGGCCTGTATTCTTGTCTGAACACCAAACATTTTATTTTTTTCTTCATCATGCAGACTGTCTGAAAGATAATCCATCACAACAGTTATTGTGCTGTCCTTATCCGTATCAATAACAAGCTTGTTAATTGTTCCCGCATCAGCAGGCACTTTTACTATAGCCGGTTTTGACGATGTAATTCCCGGTTTTGTCTTTAAAACAAAGCTGTTTACGCCTGAATCACTTATAAGTTCATCAATATCTCTTCCCATGCCGCTTGTTTCTTTGTCAATGCCGGAAAGTGCAATACTATCCACAAGTTCTCTTTCACATGTAACTTCGTCAGGAGTTGTCACAACCATGCTTCCGCACTCAAATTCCGGCACATCTTTGACAACGCTTTCATTCATTCCCAGCCAGTTAAATGTTTTTGCTGACAATTCATTTATCTTAATATCCATATTACTCTCCATTTCTGCATCATTAACCTATGCTGCCCTTCATTTCAAGGCGGATAAGATTATTCATTTCAACTGCATATTCAAGAGGAAGTTCTTTTGATACATTATCGGCAAAACCACTTACAATCATTGCTCTTGCCTCTTCCTCGGAAATACCTCTCGACATAAGATAGAATACAGCCTCATCGCTGATTCTTCCAATTCTTGCTTCATGTCCGACATCAGCATCCTTTGTTCTTATATCCATTGCCGGAATTGTATCTGAGCGGGAAATATCATCAAGCATAAGTGACTGGCATGATACTGCAGACTTGCTTTGCTTTGCCTGTGGTTTTACAACAACAGAGCTTCTGAATGTACTTATGCCGCCATCTTTTGAAATTGACTTTGTATTGACATATGATGTCGTCTTAGGTGCATTATGGACAACTTTTGTACCTGTATCAAGATTCTGTCCTTTTCCAGCAAATGTTATTCCTGTAAATTCTGCTCTCGCACCTTCTCCGTTTAATACACTCATAGGATAAAGGTATGAAACATGTGAGCCAAATGAACCTGATACCCACTCAATAGTACCGCCTTCTTCTACTAATGCACGCTTTGTATTAAGGTTATACATATTCTTTGACCAGTTCTCTATAGTTGAATATCTGAGTTTCGCATTCTTACCAACAAATAATTCAACGCAACCGGCATGAAGATTGGCAACATTATATTTTGGTGCTGAACATCCTTCAATAAAGTGAAGATATGCACCCTCATCTACAATAATAAGCGTATGTTCAAACTGTCCTGCCCCTGGTGCATTAAGTCTGAAATATGACTGTAACGGAATCTCAACTGAAACTCCGGGTGGTACATATACAAATGAACCGCCTGACCATACAGCTCCGTGAAGTGCGGCAAATTTATGGTCTCTAGGTGTTACAAGTTTCATAAAATGCTTTTTAACCATATCTGCATACTCACCTGTCAATGCACTTTCCATATCTGTGTATACAACCCCCTGTGCTGCAACTTCTTCACGGACATTGTGATATACAAGTTCTGAGTCATACTGTGCACCAACCCCGGCAAGTGATTTTCTTTCTGCCTGAGGAATACCAAGTTTTTCAAATGTATCCTTAATATCTTCCGGAACATCAGACCACTTTGCACTCATTTTAGTATTTGGACGGACATAAGTTACAATATCGTCCATATTGAGTCCCTCAATTGACGGACCCCAGTCAGGAACTTTCATCTCATTGTAAATCTGAAGTGACTCAAGTCTGAAATTCTGCATCCACACAGGGTCATGTTTCTCAGATGAAATCTTTTCTACAATCGCTGGTGTAAGTCCTTCTTTTACTCTGTATACATCTTTTTCTTCATTTCGGAAGTCATACATACTTCTGTCTACATCATTGACGTTCGTCTTTTCTCTCATGGGTAATTACTCTCCCTTCACAAATCTGTCAAATCCGTTATTGTTAATCTCTTCTACAAGCTCTGCTCCGCCTGTTGTAACAATCTTACCATCCACAAGAACATGTGTGTAATCAACGTGGAGTGATTCAAGAATCTTAGTATTATGTGTGATAATAAGAAGAGAACCCTCCTTGTCCTTCTGATATTCACAGACCCCCTTAGATACTGTACGCACCGCATCTACATCAAGGCCAGAATCTGTCTCGTCAAGAATAGCAAGAGACGGCTTTAACATAAGAAGCTGTAAAATCTCTGCCTTCTTTTTCTCACCACCTGAAAATCCTACATTAAGGTCTCTTTCCGCATATGACTCATCCATATCAAGAACTTCCATTGCCTTTTTTAATTCTTTCTTGAATTCCCAGAGACGGATTCTCTTACCATTTCTCTGCTCCAATGCACTTCTTATAAAATTGCTGAGTGAAATTCCCGGTATTTCGATAGGATTCTGGAATGATAAGAATATTCCGTCTTTTGCTCTTACATTAACCTCTTCATCAACTATATTCTTTCCGTTAAATATAATCTCGCCGCCTGTAACGCTGTACTTAGGATTACCCATTATAGTGTATCCGAGTGTAGATTTACCTGCACCGTTAGGTCCCATAAGCACATGAGTCTCCCCTTTACCAATATTCAAATTTATACCACGAAGAATCTGCTGTTCTTCAACATTTACTGACAAGTCTTTTACTTCCAACAAATTATTGCTCATCATTTTTCATCCTTTCACAATCTTGTTATTTTCAGAATTCCGATTGGCTTACTAGGAATTCTTGAAACATTATATTATGATTCTTTGCCAAATTCAATACTTAAATTCAAAATTTTTTATAAAACTGCGATTAGTGCACCCCAGCGGAAATATTGCCGTGTCATCGCTGACATCTTCCTACCGTTGCAACAGCGTAACCTTACACCGCCGTAACAAAAAAGACTCCGAAACACACAAATGTGATGTCTCAGAGCCTTTAACCAACAGATATTATTATATTGGCACAGCATTATTTTGATATAACATGTTTTTTCTTATGAAAAATCTTATAAATCCAAAAAATCAAACCGCCGATGATAACCGTAAAAGCTGCATAGAACTTTATCCACGACGCAACGTCGGTTTTTATAATTCCATTTCTATAGTCAGTTCCTTTATAATAAAGCGTCACTGAATTGCTTTTTTCAGGTGCATACGAAGCATTGTAAGAATATGTTCTTCCATCCGGTGCTTTCCATGTAACAAACTGCTGTTTTCCGTCATATTCAATCTCAACTGCCGTCGCACCGGATATTTTTCTAATTTCCGTAATATGAAGATAAATAATTCCTGCAAGTCCAATAATCATAAATGTAAGAATTATAAATGGAAGTATTGCATCAGAAAATTTTGCCTTTTCTTCCTCATATTCATCGAATCTGCCTTCTCCGATTCCGCTTCCCTCAAAATCGGAATTATTTCTTTCCATCCTGTCACGCAAAAAAACATTATTCATAAAATCCCTCCTGTCCGTTTAATTTTTTCGTAATGTACATTGCACTATACTTTCTTACCCATAGATTTTCTTTATCTCGTCATACTTTGACGATGTAATAAGTGCGTCATAATCTTTTCCGTTAAACTTGACAATATATGTCCAGCGTCCATATGGTTCTATTCTGCTTACGTAATCCATATTAATTATAAAAGATTTATGACTTCTTATGAACTTACTGTCAGTCAGCTTTTCCTCAATATCGCCAAGCCCCATTGACGTATTATATTCATCCCGGATTGTATGTATTATTGTAGATTTGCCCTGTCTTTCAACCATTACAACCTCATCTATATCTATAAAATTCGTACTCTCCCTGCCACGTATCATCATTTTTCTGCCTGGCGAGGATTTTACCTTACCGGTGTTGTCACTACTGGTTACATTTTCCCCAGAAGCGGCAATCCTTCTTAATGTACGTTCAACACGCTGTATATCAAAAGGTTTTACTATATAATCATAAGCATATATATCAAAAGCATTTGACATATATTCACTGTGTGCCGTCACAAATATAATTTTTAAATCAGGATTAATATTGCTTAGAATTCTTGCACACTCAACACCATTTACCCTGTCGCTTGCATTTTCATCTGCTTCATTTTCTTTTATCTCAATATCCATAAATATAATGTCCGGCTGACATTCAGAATACATCTTTATAGCATCATGAAAACCTGCACATTCTGCAACAACCTGAAATGATTCATTTTTTGAAACAATCTTTACAAGAAGTTTTCTTATACCCTCTTCATCTTCAACTATCATAACTTTCATAAAAGTTTTCCCGCCTCTCTTACACTTCTTTCACAGTAAGTCTTGAATCTTTTATACTAAAAATAACTATTTTAGCACCCTTCTGGATAAACTGTCCTGAAGAATTAACATCAAATTCGACACCCTCGAAATTACCTTTTCCGGCAGGTCTTAAATCTGTAACTGCCACGCCT
The DNA here is from genome assembly GCF_014287955.1 of Lachnospira hominis (ex Liu et al. 2021). Taxonomy (GTDB): domain Bacteria; phylum Bacillota; class Clostridia; order Lachnospirales; family Lachnospiraceae; genus Lachnospira; species Lachnospira hominis. Next base: position 142,009 of record NZ_JACOPD010000002.1, read on the forward strand.
TCTTTTCCAAGAAGGTATCTGAGGTCATCTTCCCCCAGATATCCGGCATTACTGTCTATCGCATTATCAAGAACTATCGGCGATTTTACTTTTGCCTTGAATATAAGAAAATACATAATCACAAATATAACAAGAAGAATACATAAAATTACGATAACAATTATAATTCCCTGCATAACATTCTTTGCTGTGAGAAGCACACCTGCCACCAGACATATTGCAGCTGATATTCCCGGTACTCCGAATCCCGGAATATACATCTCGACAGATGCAAGAATAATTCCGGCAATAATTAATATAATTCCAATAACTTCCATTGTGTTCATAATAATCCATCTCCTTTTTTAACAAATTCTATTTCAAAAAATGTTTCTTTATCTGATGAGTCGACTTTTATTTTTGCATTATATTTTTTTAATATATTCATTACAATTGCAAGCCCCTCACCGTGTCCCGGTTCTTTCTTTGTTGAATATCCTGACTTAAATATAATTTTCTTATCATCAGCTGTAAGAACCGGACCATTATTTCCTATTCTTATAATATACGAATCAATTGACTCACTGATTTCTATATATACCTTTCGGCTTTCATACTCACTCTGCAACGAAGCAGCTATAGAATTATCAATTATGTTAGACATCACTTTGCACAATTCCCAGCCCTCAACTCCTATATTTTCAAGGTTGGACTTAACTTCAACATACATGTCAATGTTCTGTTTTTCAGCCGTCTGCATCTTTGCCATAAGAAGTGCATTGACAGCAGGAATCTTTGTCTTTAATGCCTTACCGACTTTCATCATATCCGTAAAAATCGGTTTCAGATAATCGAGTGCCTCATCATACTCTTCAAGTTCGAGAAGTCCATATATAACCTGCATCTGATTTATGTAATCATGTCTCTGGCTTCTCATGCGTGCATTAAGCTGCTCTAGATTATTAACTGTCTCTAACGCTGCCCTGTACTTTTCCATATTTTTAAGAAGAGCTTTTACAAGGAAAATTACAACTGTAACAGCAATTAGTATAAATATAATAATAACAGCTATAAACTGTTTCTCCACTTACTTTCTCCGTTTCATGATATTAATTATTTCTTTTGCATTATTAATATACAACACATCTGTCAAATATTGAACTCTTATTTTTTCAAATTGACATTCTGCGTATTTAACTGTCAAAACAAGGGCATAAAAAAACACATCTGCCATTTTTCACATGACAGATGTGTAATAAATATTTAAATAACTATTTATTGTGCAAATTCTTTTATATATTCTTCAAGAATATCTGCTGTACGCTCTATTCCGAGCTTTGCACTGTTTACGCAGACATCATAATTTCTTGAATCGCCCCACTTATCTTCGCAATATCTGTTATGATAAGTCTTTCTTTTCTTATTCTGCATATTTATAAGTGATTCAGCTTCTGACCTTGAAATATCATTATGCTTTGAAACTCTTGTAATCTTGCTCTCTTTGTCAGCCAGTACAAATATAGAGACAAGTGCCGGATGATTTTTTAACACTGTCTCCGCACATCTGCCGACAATTACAAAAGACTCACCTTTGTTTGCAAGTTCTCTTATATAATCAAACTGCATCTGTGCAAGCACTTCCGAAAGTGAATTACTGTAGCCCCTTACACTTCTTGAAAGGAATATATTCTTTGGCTTTTCATCATATTTTTCCAAAGTATCAACATCAAGATTTTTACTGTTTGCAATTTCAGTTAAAAGATTGTTGTCATAAATCGGAATATTAAATTTTTTTGCAAGAATATCCGCAATCTCATGTCCGCCGCTTCCAAATTCACGGCTTACCGCTATAATCAGCTGTTTTCCCATACACCTGCTCCTCCTTTAAAAATATCTTACAAATATACCAACTGTGGAAATAACAAGCACAAGAATTGTAGCCGGAACTACTTTCTTGCAATACAAACCCCAGCCAATAGGATGTCCTGCTTTGGCAGCTACAGATGTACCTACTACGTTAGCAGAAGCACCAATCGGTGTTGCACTTCCACCTATATCAGTTCCCATTGATAATGCCCATGCCAGTGTAGAAAGGCTCACGCCTTCTGTTGCGGCAAGTGCTTTTATAATAGGAATCATAGTTGCTGCAAAAGGAATGTTATCGACAAATGCACTTGCAAATGCTGAAAGCCATATAATTATTGCCACCATAAGCATTGCATTTCCACCACTTATCTTTCCAATGAAATTAGCAGCTATCTCAAGAATTCCTGTCTGCTCGAGTCCTCCTACAACTACAAATAAACCAATAAAAAACAATAATGTCTTATAATCAACTTTGCTTACTATCTCATGTATATGTTTAGGTGCTGTAATAATTGTAACAAGAGCAATAAAAAGTCCGATAAATGCAACCGTAAGACCTGTCATGGCATGTGTTATAAGCAGAACTACTGCTGTTGCAAATATAATACAGCTTATTGCAAATCCTTTTTTATCCTTAATTGCCTCTTTCGGGTCCGGAAGTGAAGAAATATCAACATTTTCTCCGTTAGAAGCCGAAAGCTCTGAATGAAACACAAAATAAAAATATACAAGCACGGCAACAAGTGCCACAAGTGCAATAAGACCTGTATTTGTTATAAAATCAGCAAATGAATATCCAAGTGATGTTCCAATTATGATATTAGGCGGGTCTCCGCACATTGTTGCCGAACCGCCAAGATTTGCACAAAAAATCTCCGACAGAATCATCGGCACAGGATTAAATTTTAAAAGCTGTGACAACTCGACTGTAACTGCTGCAAGGAACAAAATAACAGTAATGCTGTCGATAAACATTGATAATACAGCTGACATAATCATAAATGTCATAAAAATCGCCATTGTCTTGTAATGTACAAGTTTGGCAATTCTCATGCAGAGCCATCTGAAAAAGCCGACTCTTGCCATTCCTTCTACCATTACCATCATTCCGGCAACAAATATAATTGTCGCCCAGTTAATACCACTTGATGACTCTTCTGCCGCACCGCCTGTATACCAGAATGTTCTGGTAAAAATGCTGTGAATATTAAGAGTATCCGTGATTGCTGTAACACTGTGCATACATAAGCCAAATACAACTACAAGTGTAATAACCCCGCATCCTAGTGTTATGTACTGACGTTCTATCTTATCAATTACAATGAGAACAAACATTGCAACGAAGATAGTCACCGCCAAAATCTGTGCTACCATTCTCTTCTACCTCTTTTCTAATACATTATATATATCTTAATCACACAATACCGAATCATCATCCATAAGAAGCAGTGCTGTAAGTTCAAACACTGTATTTACGATATAATCTGCACCGGCTTCCTCAAGCTCACCGTCTGCCGCATATCCGAATCTTACTCCGACTGCCTCTATATCCGCATTATGTGCTCCATATATATCATCTTTTCTGTCGCCTACCATTATAGAATCAGCTTTCATTTCATCAAGAACAGCCTCTGTGAGTTCCCCATTTCCTTCAAGTCTGTTAAGTCTTGCAAAAACCTCTTCAATAATTTCATTTTTGTATTTTCTTGTCCCATCAAGATTACTTCCGCAGGCTACCGTAAAATACTTTGAAAGATTAAAATGTTCAAGTATTTTTAATGCAAACGGTTCAGGCTTACATGTTGCAAGTGCAAGCGTCTTTCCCGCTGCTTTGAGTGTCTCAAGGACAAAAATCATTCCGTCTATCACACTGGTTTCATATATACCGGTATCTTTATATCTCTCCCTGTATTTTTCCACTGCTTCCCAGGCCTGTTCTTTTGTCATGCCATGAAACTTCTGAAAACTTTCATCAAGCGGCGGTCCTATATAACACGTAAGGTTATCAAGATTTTCCTCTTTAATCCCCTGTGCTTCCAATGCATATTGGACAGATTTCGTAATCCCTTCAGCTGTATCGGTAAGTGTTCCGTCCAGATCAAATAAAATATATTTCTTATTCATATTCTTTCCCTTTCAATGAATCTGTCCTGCATAAATTTTACCTAATCTTAAAGTAAATCATAATAATCATTTATAAACAGATTACATTTTTCTTTTATCTTTTCAATGTCGCCATTCGATGCATCATCCTTTACAGCAACCGTATAAAAATCCCCATTTACTGCTCCGCATATAGCTTCATATACATCCTCAAAAACAACACATTCATCCGCACCAAATCCGCATTTTTTTGCGGCAAGTTCATATACATCAGGAAATCCTTTTCCTCTTTCAACCTCATCGCTCTGCGTAAAATTATCAAAATAATCAAATATCTTATTTCTTTTTAGGCATGCCTCATACAATTCCCTGTCAGACGCTGTTGCTATACATATTTTATATCCCTTTTGTCTGAGATTCTCAAGAAAATCAGCTGCTCCCGGTTTTAAATCTATATCATCAGCATATGCCTGTACAGCCATATCAAACCACTCTTTTGCAATATCTTCCGGTTTCTCGTCAAGATTAAATCTTTCAATTACATATTTTGAACCTGTTGCAAAATTATGTGTTTTTATTTTTCTTATAAAATCTTCAGGCACTTCAATATTTCTTTTACCAAGAAAATCAATATCAACCTTCGCCCACACGTCCGTGGAATTCAAAAGAGTGCCATCCAAATCAAATATGGCACATCTGAATCTGCCAAAATCAAATCTAGTCTTCATACATTTTTATTCTGTTCTTAATATTCTTAACGCTCATATTATCAGCATATGAAGCAATAAGTTCATTATACTTTTCTGTTATAATAGCATTTGAAATTGTTGAATCATTTGATGAATCGTAGCTTCTTGAAACAAACATTACAACACTGCATTTACTTGCAGATGAGTCAGACACAACAGTTACATCCCCTGTCTTTCTTGTGCTGTCAAACAGCCAGTCAGCCGCATCACCGTCAACTGAAGATTTTTTAACAAGTGTCTTTAATGAAGCATTAGAATCACTCTTATATGTATCCGCATTATCACCTGCATATTCTATACAAAGGTCTGCAAACAATGATTCATCGGTAGCTTTTGCTGCCATCTCATCAGCCTTTGCTTTTGCATCAGCAAGTGAATTATCATCATTTTCTGTCTCTGCTTTTATATCAAATATTCTGTAATTTACAGTATCATAATCATCTTTGTGTTCCTCATAATAAGAAGCAATCTCTGCATCATCAGGTTTTAACTTAGTCTGAATTTCTCCCTGATATGACGCTGCTTTAAGGTAACTGCACAAATAACCTTTTATATTCTTTTCTGTTGCATTTTCGCCAAATACAGTCTTGTAATAATCTTTTACGGATGAACCTGCTGAATCTGCAGATGACTTGAGATTGTCAATAAAATTATTATAGTCATCATCTGCATTATATGTAAATCCATTCTTGTCAGCATCCTTTAAAAGTGCTTTATCTTCTTTTATTGTTGAGAGTGCTGCATTAGCAAAATAGTCATACCATGTATAATCAGAGTTGCCACCGTAAGTCTGTGACGAATCACTCTTTGATGTATCATATCCCATATATGATGCAAAATAACTTCCATAAGTCATTCCGCTGAATAATTCCTGATTAAGAATATTCTGCTTTGTCATTGAATAATAGAAATCAAATTCAATCTTACTTATCTTATCGCCGTCAACATCAATATATTCATTATGTATCTTATCATAATTCATCCATGCTGCTGTTCCTGCCACAGCGACAATAATTACAAGAATTACAGTTGCAGCAATCGATGTTATCTTTTTAGCTTTTGCATCTCTTCTCTCCTGCTCCTGTTTTTTCTGAACCTTTTTATCATACTTTGTAACAATCTTTTCCTCTGTATTATTAAGTACTGCCTTGTTTCCTTTAACCTTAGCCATTACTAATCCTCCTAAAATCCATTTTCCTCTTTTATTTCATCTAATTCTTTCATCCATACGGCTGAACTTGCATCACTCGGCATTCTTAAATCGCCTCTTGGCGAAACTGCAACGCTTCCGACTTTAGGTCCGTCAGGAAGACATGAACGCTTAAACTGCTGTGCAAAAAATCTCCATACAAATGTGCGAAGCCACTTATATATTTCCTTATCTTCAAATTCACCTTTAAATGCACATCTGGCAATTCTGAAAAGCTTCTTAGGATTAACACCGAACCTCAATATATGATACATAAAGAAATCATGCAATTCATATGGTCCAACCAAATCCTCCGTTTTCTGTGCTATTGTTCCATCTTCCTGAGGCGGCAGAAGTTCAGGACTCACAGGAGTATCAAGGACATCAAGGAAAATACCCTTTAGCTCACTGTCATCACAGATATCTGCATAATAACGTACCAGATGTCTTACAAGCGTCTTTGGAACTGACGCATTGACTCCATACATTGACATATGGTCTCCATTGTACGTCGCCCAGCCAAGTGCAAGCTCTGACATATCACCAGTACCTATAACCATACCGTTTGTCTGGTTTGCGATATCCATTAGAATCTGTGTACGTTCTCTTGCCTGTCCGTTTTCATATGTGACATCATGAACACTCTCATCATGTCCAATATCAGCAAAATGCTGCCGCACAGCCTTTTCTATAGAAATTTCCCTAAGCGTTGCCCCAAGCTTTTTTGTAAGGCTTACCGCATTATTGTAAGTTCTGTCAGTTGTGCCAAAACACGGCATAGTAACACATGTTATATTGCTTCTGTCAATTCCACATGCGTCAAACGCCCTTACAGTAACTATAAGTGCGAGCGTTGAATCAAGTCCGCCTGATATGCCGACTACTGCACTCTTACATTTAGTATGTTCAAGTCTCTTTTTAAGACCAAATGTCTGAATATTTAATATCTCTTCACATCTTTCATTACGTTCCTTTTTATTCTTAGGAACAAATGGTGTCTTATCAAAATGTCTTTCAAGCTTTATCTGGCTGTCTGTATAAGCTTCAAATACGACCTCATTCCATTCTGACATATCATCAGCCGGAACAAATGTTGTCATTCTCCGTCTTTCAGCTTTTATCTTTTTTAAATCAATATCTGCATATATCTGCTGTCCGGAAAAAAGTTCTGACATCCCGAGTATTGTACCATTTTCACATATAATATCATGTCCGCCGAATACTATATCCTGTGTTGACTCTCCATCTCCTGCACTTGAATATACATAACATGAGACAAGCCTTGCAGACTGGTTTTTGACAAGTTCTGTCCTGTACTGTCTTTTTCCGATTGTCTCATTGCTTGCAGAACAGTTTACTAGCACAGTAGCACCATGAAGTGCCAGCTTCGTGCTTGGTGGGTCAGGTGTCCATAAATCCTCACAGATTTCTGCCCCAACAACAAATTCATCCATTCCAGCACATCTGAACAGAATATTGGTGCCAAATAACGTATACATTCCGTTTATTTCAACATTTACACACTTGTCAAATCCCGGAGTAAACTGTCGTCTCTCATAAAATTCACCATAATTCGGAAGATATTTTTTCGGTACAAGTCCAAGAATCCTGCCATTATTTATTGCTGCAGCAACATTATAAAGCTTTGAATTATATTCAAATGGAAGTCCGGCAAATATAAGCATATTCTTATATTTTAAAGATTCATTACATATTTTTATGAGACTTCTCTTTGCACTCTCAAGAAGTGTCTCCTGCAAAAATAAATCTCCACATGTATATCCTGTTATACACATCTCAGGCAACACGACAAGTGAAGCCTTTTTTTGCGATGCCTCTTTTATAAGTTCAATTATACGTTCGGTATTATAATCACAGTCTGCCACTTTGATTTTGGGTGTCAAGGCAGCGACTCTTACAAATCCATCTTTCAACTTCTCCCCATTTCCGCGTAACTTATCACGCATCATAAAATCATGTGTTTTATTATACAATTTTCCAAGAATTTAAGCAACATTTTTTATTAATTTTCAACAAATGTTCACCATACATAAATGGCAGCATATCTGCAATAAAGCATAGATATACTGCCATAAAACAAGCATATAATTATTGATTTTCAACGCTCATGGTTCATTCCTTCATAATCGTCTGTAACCGGCTCCTCTGATCCATTTACAGCGTCAGTAAAACCATCTTCTATTCCTTTTGCAGCATCAGTAATTATTTCTTTCGCTCCTGTTGCCGCATCCGTTATAACTTCTTTCGCTCCTGTTGCTGCATCTGTAACTATCTGCTCAACAACTCCATTATCCGAATCAGGATTACTCCCTGTTTCCTCATTATCAGCATTGCCGCATCCCGCAAGTGCCGCCACTGCAAAAACTGCAAGAGCCGCCATGATAATTATTTTACATTTTTTCATAAAGTCCTCCTTTTTACGAACTATTTTTAGTATGGACTTTATTTTTATTTTTAATCATATCATGCTGAAACTTTTAAATGTCTGCTCAGATACTTATACAAAACAAAAGTAATGACACTTGTTATCAGTGCTTTTACAAAATTAAATGGTGCAACGGCAAGAACAACAAATGTAAATACATTATTAATATTTGCATTTATTTTATTACCCATTGCAATAAAAGCCTCTATCGGCATTCCATAAAGTTCTGAATATTTTGGAAGCAGATAAAATGCATTCATAAATACGCCTGAAACTATAAGTGTAAGGCTTCCAACAACAAGTCCCAATACTGCTCTTTTCTTTGTTCTGTGAAAATGATATACAACTGAAGCAGGAACTGTTAAAAAACATCCCAATATAAAATTGGCAAAATCACCCACAAATGCAGTAGTTGTTCCTTTAATGCATACTTTAAGAATAACTTTTACCGCCTCTATAACAACACCGGCACAAGGTCCCAGCAAGAATGAGCCGATAAGGACAGGAACTTCACTTAAATCGATTTCATAAAATGATGGTGCTATAAAAGTCAATGGAAATTCAAAATACATTAAAATAACTGAAATTGCGGCAAGCATTGCCATGATAACCATCTTGTTTACTCTGGTTTTTTCTGATGAGAACTTAATATTGTTCTTCTTTTCGATTAGCTTTTCAAATCCAAAAGCTATAAAATATACTACTGCCATAAGTACAAGCGACACTAGTACAAATACGATGTTTTTCTGTAACGAATCAAATAATTTTGATAAATTAGTCATTTTTAAACGCTCCTTCTTCTTTCATCCAGACTATACTGTCGGTTTAAGATTCTCACTTAATCGGCCTTTTTGGCTCGCGGACTTATTATCATGCTGCATACAGATACATCACCGCCGGTCAAGAATTGACATTACTGTCTCACTTTGCCCTGAAGGTTGGAGTATAAAACTCACTCTTCTATTCAATTGTTTTATCAGCTGACTGCATTACTATAACACTGTAATGCAGTCAAGTCAATGCTGATTATTGTTTTTCCAAATATTTCTTACTTATAATTCAATATTTTCTTTTTCAAACCATTCTTTTATCTTTTCAACTGCTTCTTTTATAAGATTTTCATTGAGAACAAGTGCAAATCTTACATGATTCTCGCCCAGACTTCCAAATGCACTTCCCGGTGTACATACAACACCTGTATTTTCAAGCATCTGTATACAGAATTCATCAGAATTCTTAAACTGCTTTGGAACCGGAGCCCACACAAACATTGTTCCTTCTGAATATGGAACTTTCCAGCCAATTGCATTAAGTCCGTCACAGAGTGCGTCTCTTCTTGACTGATACTGTGCCTGCTGCTTTACAACTCCATCCTGTGGACCGTTTAATGCAGCCACTGCAGCTTTCTGTACTATATAACTTGTACCATAATCAAACTGTGAACGTATTGTCTTAAAATGTTTTATAACATCTGCATTTCCCAATGCAAAAGAAATTCTTAATCCTGTAAGATTGTATGTCTTTGAAAGTGAATTAAATTCAATTCCCACATCTTTTGCTCCCGGAATTGAAAGAAACGAAAATCCTCTTCTTCCATCATATTCAATCTCGGAATATGCATTATCATGCACAACAAGAATATTATATTTTTTTGCAAATTCTACAAGTTTTTCATAAAATGCTTTATCAGCACATGTACATGTAGGATTAAGCGGATATGACACGACAATCATCTTTGCACGCTGTGCCTTTTCCTCGCTTATTTTATCAAGCATAGGCATATAATGATTATCCGGGTCAAGCTCGTAATAATCAATTGAAGCATCGTTAAGATACGGTCCGACCTCAAAAATCGGATATCCCGGATTAGGTACTAAAACGAGATCCCCCGGATTACATACTGTCATAGCAACATGTGCAAATCCTTCCTGCGAACCGTTTATTGACATAATCTCATCATCATTAAGAGTGACGTCATAACGACGGTCATACCAGTTTTTAACTGCATCTTTTAACTCCTGTGTATCAGTAAGCGAATACTTATAATTTTCAGGATTCAAAGCAGCCTCCTGCACCACTTTCATAACATGCTCTGCCGGTGGAAAGTCAGGTGTCCCGACAAATAAATCGTACACCTTAACTCCCTTCTGTGCTATCTTCGCTTTACGCTCATTTAAAATATTAAAAATATTCGGCTTGAAAAACTTTGCTTTTTCTGAATACTGTATTTCCATTATTGTCCCTCAAAAACCTATTTAACAGGCTTTGCATATCCTGTAATATCAGCCATTCCGACCTCTAATACACGATGTCCTTCCAAAAGTTTATTCTGAATATTTACAAAAGAAACGACCTCAAGAACCTTTCCGTCTTTTGTCACCATTTCATGCTGATAACATGCAAAACGGCTCTCTATAAACTTGGCACGCAAATCTGCAATTATTTCATTATATTCTACATCAGGCATAAGCTGTTTGAATATAAGTCCATTTTTTATATCTTCATCAGTATAACCGAGAAGCTGTGTAAATCCTTCATCAACATCAAGAAGCTTTCCGCTTCTCATCTCCATTGAATAACGACCATTAGGTATTGAATGCATCCTTCGCATATCTGACATAATAACCTCCATTTCCGCACATTATCATGTGCAAGACAAACTTTGTGAAATTGCCGTTTTACATATATTACTTTGTAAGTGCCTGTAAACGTTCTCTTACCTGTGCAAGCATCTGCTGATACTTCTCAAGCTTTGCCTTTTCTTCATCAATCTTTGCCTGTGGTGCTTTTGATATAAACTTTTCATTGCCAAGCATGCCTTCGCAACGCTTGATTTCTCCGTTTAATCTGCCTTCTTCTTTCTTTAAACGCTCGATTTCTTTGTCAATATCAACAAGTTCTGCAAACGGAATATAAAGAACAGCTCCCGGAATTACTGCTGACACAGCATCATCAGGTATACCTGATTTATCGCTCTGTACTGCAACTTCACTTGCATATGCAAGTGTTGCAAAGAACACTCTGCCGTTTTCAAATATATCTCTTATTAAAGCATCTTCTGACACAACATAAACCTTAGCTTTTCTGCTAGGTGCAACATTCATCTGTGCACGAACATTACGGATATTTCTTACCGCTTCCTTTATTGTCTGTATTGCAACTTCCTCATCAGGGAAATTGAACTTTTCATCATATACAGGCCAGCTTGAAATCATGATTGATTCCTCATCATCCTGGATATTGCAGAAAATCTCTTCTGTAATGAATGGCATATAAGGATGAAGAAGCTTTAAAGCATCAATAAGTACAGTCTTTAATGTCCATATTGCTGCATTTTTTGTTGTATCTTCATCATTGTAAAGACGAGGCTTAACCATCTCAATATACCAGTCGCAGAATTCCTCCCATATGAAATCGTTAAGTTTTGCAACAGCAATACCAAGCTCATATTTTTCCATATTTTCAGTAACTTCTGCAATAAGATGATTCATCTTTGATAAAATCCACTTATCGGCTGCAGTAAGATTATCCGGCTGTTCATCTGTTGTCTTAATCTTATTATCAGGGTCATTCATCATAATGAATCTAGAAGCATTCCATACTTTATTGGCAAAGTTACGGCTTGCCTCAACTCTTTCCCAATAAAAACGCATATCGTTACCCGGTGCATTACCTGTTATAAGTGTATATCTTAATGCATCTGCACCATACTTTTCGATAACTTCAAGTGGATCAATACCATTGCCTAATGACTTACTCATCTTGCGTCCCTGTGAATCTCTTACAAGACCGTGGAATAATACTTTGCCAAAAGGCTTCTTGCCCATATGCTCATATCCTGAGAAAATCATTCTGATTACCCAGAAGAAAATAATATCATAACCTGTTACAAGTACATCTGTAGGATAGAAATAATCAAGTTCTTCTGTCTTTTCAGGCCAGCCAAGTGTTGAGAATGGCCAGAGTGCTGATGAAAACCATGTATCAAGTGTATCGGGATCCTGTTCAACATTAGTGCTTCCACACTTAGGACATGTACATACTTTCTCAGCTGATACTGTCATCTCACCGCAGTCCTTACAATAATATGCAGGAATTCTGTGTCCCCACCATAACTGTCTTGAAATACACCAGTCACGGATATTGTCTGTCCAGTTAAAATATGTCTTATCCATAGATGCCGGCATAAGCTCAATATCGCCATTTTTTACACCTTCAACTGCCGGTTTGATAAGTTCATCCATCTTTACAAACCACTGCTGTTTAATCATAGGTTCAACTGTTGTCTTACATCTGTCATGTGTACCAACATTGTGAACGTGGTCTTCTACTTTTACAAGAAGTCCAAGTGCATCAAGATCTGCGACCATAGCCTTTCTTGCTTCGTATCTGTCCATTCCGGCATATTTTCCACCGAGATTATTAATTGTAGCATCATCATTTAAAATATTAATTTCAGGAAGATTATGTCTCTTTCCCACTTCAAAATCGTTAGGGTCGTGTGCAGGAGTAATCTTAACAACGCCTGTACCAAATTCCATATCAACATATTCATCTGCAATAACAGGAATAGTTCTGTCTGTGAGAGGTAACTGTACCTGTTTTCCAATTAAATCCTTATATCTGTCATCCTTAGGATTTACAGCAAGTGCAGAGTCACCAAGAAGTGTCTCAGGTCTTGTCGTTGCAATTTCAACAAATCTTCCCTCCTCGCCGACAACCGGATAATTAATATGCCAGAAATGTCCAGCCTGCTCCTCATGTTCAACTTCCGCATCAGAAATAGATGTATTACATACAGGACACCAGTTTACAATTCTTGAACCTTTGTAGATAAGTCCCTTATTATAAAGATTGATAAATACAGTCTGGACAGCCTTTGAACAGCCCTCGTCCATTGTAAATCTCTCTCTGTCCCAGTCACATGAAGAACCAATTTTTCTAAGCTGGCTTGTAATTGTTCCGCCATACTCTTTCTTCCATTCCCATGTTCTCTTTAAGAAACCTTCTCTTCCGAGTTCATGCTTATCAATGCCTTCTTCTTTGAGTGCATTTGTAACTTTTACCTCTGTTGAAATGCTTGCGTGGTCAGTTCCGGGCACCCAGAGTGCTTCATAGCCCTGCATTCTCTTAAATCTGATAAGAATATCCTGCATTGTGTTATCAAGTGCATGTCCCATATGAAGTTTACCTGTAATATTTGGTGGTGGCATAACGATAGTAAATGGTTTCTTGCTTCTGTCTACTTCTGCATGAAAATACTTCTTATCAAGCCACTTCTGATATAATCTGTCCTCAATCTCAGACGGATTATAATTCTTTTCTAATTCCTTGCTCATAAAATTCTCCTTTTTCTCATTGTCCGCATAAACATATTATTGCGGCATATGCACAAAAAGCCCTTTGCAGGGCTTATGCCTTGCAAAGGGCGAATAATCGCGGTACCACCTTTGTTCAATTGCCGTAATCCGCTTTGATTATCAAACGGAAATCGTACAATCCTTATTAATATTCTTTAACGTGAATAACTCCGTTATAGCTTACTCTAAGTTCAGCTATACTGCTCCAAAGCTACATTCAGCCACACATTTCCAAAGCTGCCTTCCAGCCTGTGGACAACTCTCTCTTCTGGCGGTAATGACTTACTCCTCTTTTTCACTGCATTTATTTTTTTCATTATTAAATTAATAATAATCTAACCAAATAAAAAAAGCAACTGTTTTTCAAAAAAAGTTACAATACTAATCCAGCATAAGCTGGTCAACTGTCACAAATACAAATCCTTTCGATGATAACCGGTCTATTATTTCAAGTGCCGCCTCCACAGATGAATCATATATGTCGTGTAAAAGAATAATATCACCATTTTTAACTTTATACACAACACTTTTTACAACATATGCAGTATCTGTCGTTGCCCAGTCATCAGGGTCTATACTCCACAACACAGGAGTCATATTAACATGTGAAAGAAGTTTGTCACTATATGCACCATATGGCGGTCTAATATATTTCACATCTTCACCTGTTATACTTTTTATAATTTCATTTGTTTTATTTATTTCACCAACTGCACTTGAAACATTACATTCATCGAGTTTTATATGCGAGTATGTATGATTTCCAATCAGATGCCCTTCCTCATACATCCGCTTTACAACTTTCTCATTTGATTCTGCATTCTCGCCCACAAGAAAAAAAGTTGCTTTTACATTTCTCTCTTTAAGCCCATCTAACAGTCTGTTTGTTGTCCTGCTGCACGGTCCGTCATCAAATGTAATAGCAACTATTCTGTCATACATATAATCATTGCCGCCTGAAGCATCCGTTTTTTTTAATTCATTGACATCATCCGTTTTCGTTAAAAATCCAATAATAATAAATGCACCAATAGCCATAATTAAAAAAAATAATATAATCAGTCTGACAATAATTCTTTTTTTTGCAAATTCAAAACTGGAAAACATATGCTCACCACAAGAATATCTTATTGCAAATATATGTAATATAAAAAATAATATTCATTAATTCTATATGCCTAAATATGCGTCCATCTCATGTGTAACTTCTGTCAGTTCCTTTCCTGATGCTGCCGCAATCTCTCCATATAATAATTTTCTTGCAAGCGATAAAGTCCTGCTGTCTGCCGATTTCATTTTTCTTAAATCTTTTGCACGCTCATTTTTAATATTATATAAATGTCTTACAAGATGCATAAGCTGCTCTATATCCTGTGATTTTACAATTTCATCGTACTTTGCCGGAGAAAGTTTCTCATTAAGTAATTCATCTTTCACACAGTTTTTTGCCTTCTCAATAATTTTCTCACATTCATTTTTTGAAATAATACTTCTTATCTGTATTTTTGTACTATTTACAGGAGAATAAATTATTCCTTTATCATCATATACCGGCTGTAAAAAATAATAATCTCCTTCAATTCCCTTTATAGGAGGTGCTGCAATGTCTTCAACTTCACAAACACCAACTATTCCATACACAACCTTATCATTTACTTCAAACATTTTTATTCCTCCGTTTCTGACAAGTAAACAAATCAATCCCCGTGCATTTCGTACCTCGTAATACATTATACACTTTTATTAATTAATTTTCAAAAGAAAATTTTTAACATATTAAAAAAACATATTTAAAAAGCATAAAAAAACGGGATATACTACTGATGCATATAAATAAAATATACAGCAATACGTCTCCCGCCTTTTATGTAATATTTATTTAATTATTAAAAAAGTTCAACATCACCTGTTATTTTTTCATCAGCTACATAATAGCATTTATTATCTTCAGGCTTAACATACAGCTTAATATCTTTTGCTATTACGTTCTGTGCCTTTAAATCAGCTTCTACACGCTTAATAATTGCTGCCTGATTAACTGATTTACCCTCAAATTGAATAACAAATTCTTTCTTTGCTTCAGTGCTCTTTTTAGATCTGCCAGCTGGTTTCTTGACCGGAGTTTTTGCCTTTGCTGCTGTCTCTTTTGCAGCAGTCTCTGATTTCTTAGGTCTGCCTCTTCTTGGCTTTGGCTGTTCAGCTTCTTTTTCAATTGCTGCTTTTGCTGTAACAGCAGCTTCTGCCTTTACTGCTTCAGCTTTTACATTTTCTTTTACAGCCTCAACAACAGCTTCCGCCTTATCTTTTACAGCTTCAACTTTTTCTTTTACTGTTTCAACATTCTTCACAGCAGTCTCATCATTAACTGCTTCCTTTACATTATTCCTTCTGTAAGATGCTTTTCTACCCATTATGATTACCTCCTCATCCAGCATTATTTACATGCTAAAAAATTTTTTATAGTTTCAACTGCCTGTGTCTCATCTGCACCGTCAGCTGAAATTTCCACCTGCATGCCCTTCTTTAAACCAAACGCCATCATACCCATAAGACTCTTAGCATTAATATACTTGCCATCATTTGAAACTGTAATATGGCTGTCAAACCTGCAGGCAGTCTGTACCAATTCTGCTACCGGATTACCATAAGCATTATTGATGTCTGCCACTTCTACCATTGCTATCATAGATTAACATTCACCTTATACTTTCTAAATTAATATTTTTTTAATACATGAACAAAATATACTCTATTAAACTTTTAAAGTCAACATCTATAATTTTTTTTGTTAATTTTTATACATTTTTGTCTTTAAATCCGCAGCTGTATAATTCTTCCATCTGATTGTCCATTTGTTCAGATGGTTCATAGCCTTCAAGCATTTCAACCATTCTTTTTATTTTTTTATCATCGGATGAAAACTGTCCCATATTGTCGAAAACTTTTTTCTTTAATTCTATTATATTTCCGTAATTTTCATACTGTTGCTGACCGCTTATTGCACAAAGCACCCCCAGTGCATATGCACATTCATAATTTCCCGTCATAATAGCATTTTCAAAACCACATTTTATCTGGACAGCATTTTTAGCAAGCAATGTCACCATTATTACATCTCTTCCTTAAATTTTTTAATATAATCTTTTACTGCTTCAGTTGAGAAATTACTCTCCTCAAGCAATTTAATGAAACGGCTTCCGACAATTGCACCATCTATAACATCTTCAAATGGTTTTACATCTGCTGCTGTCTTTATTCCGAATCCCATCATTACAGGAACATCACTCTGTCTTTTAACTTCTGCAAGATAATCATGAAGATTTTTATGAAAATCATGTGCATCACCACCGGTTACACCCATCTGTGATACACAGTAAACAAAACCTCTTGAGCGTTTTACAATTTTAGCAATTCTGCCTCTTGAAACAGGTGAAACAAGCTCAATAAATACAGGTGCATTTTCAGTTTTATCTATAATTGCAAGAATTTCATCCTGCTCCTCATAAGGCAGGTCAGGAATGATAAGGCCGTCAACTCCGCACTCGGCACATTTCTTAATAAAAGCATCAAGTCCGTAATGATATGCTGTATTATAATACATCATAAAAAGAATTGGAACTTCACATTTTTCATCTCTTAATTCTTTCATTAGAACAAATACTTTTTCAAGATTTGCACCGGCATTAATTGCCTTTACAGAAGCATCCTGAATTACAGGTCCGTCAGCTACAGGATCTGAAAAAGGAATTCCAAGCTCTATTACATCAATTCCAGCTTCTTCCTGTGCAAGTATAATTTCTTTAGTTTTTTTCATATCCGGAAATCCGGCTGTCGTATATGTGATAAATGCCTTTTTATTATTTTCTTTTAAATAATTCATTCTTGATTCTATTCTGTTCATTATTTGTTTGTCTCCTCTCCGTTAAGGTATCTTTGTACTGTATTGACATCTTTATCGCCGCGGCCTGAAAGGCATACAACAATTATTTTATCCTTTTCCATTGTCTTTGCTGCTTTAATAGCATACGCGAGTGCATGTGAACTCTCAATAGCCGGAATTATTCCTTCAAGCTTACAAAGTTCAAGAAGTGCCTGCATTGCCTCATCATCTGTAACAGAAACATACTGTGCACGTCCGCTGTCACGAAGATAAGCATGTTCCGGTCCGACACCGGGATAATCAAGACCTGCTGAAATTGAATGTGCAAGTTCAATATTACCGTCTTTATCCTGTAAAAGATATGTCTTCATTCCATGAAGAATTCCTACTTCTCCAAGTGCCATTGCACTTGCATGTTTTCCTGTCTCAATTCCAAGTCCGCCAGCCTCAACTCCGACAAGCTTCACATCTTTATCATCTATAAAATCAGCAAACATTCCGATAGAATTTGAACCGCCGCCGACACATGCCATTACAACATCCGGAAGTCTTCCTTCTTTTTCAAGAATCTGCTTTCTTGCTTCCTTTGAAATAACACGCTGGAATTCTTTTACCATCTTAGGATATGGATGAGGACCTACGGCAGAACCGATTATATAAAATGTATCTTCTGCTCTTTCTGCCCATGTTCTTATCGCCTCATTAGTGGCATCCTTTAATGTTGAACTTCCACTTGTGACAGGCTGTACTTTTGCACCGAGCATTTCCATTCTGAATACATTTAACTTCTGTCTCTCAATATCTTCAGCCCCCATAAAAACTGTACATTCCATATTAAAAAGTGCTGCACCTGTAGCCGTTGCAACACCGTGCTGTCCTGCACCTGTCTCGGCTATAACCTTTGTTTTTCCCATTCTTTTTGCAAGAAGAATCTGTCCTATTACATTATTAATTTTATGAGCTCCCGTATGATTTAAGTCTTCTCTCTTCAAATAAATTTTCGGGCCATATTTTTCGCTGAGACGCTCTGCATAATAAAGAGGTGTTTCTCTTCCAACATACTCTTTGAGATAATAATTATACTGTTTAATAAATTCAGGGTCCTTAATCGCCTCATCAAATGCTTTTTCAAGCTCATCAAGCGTATTCATAAGTGATTCAGAAACATACTGTCCACCAAATTCTCCATAATATCTGTTATCTTTTTTATCCATAATTTTTCTCCTGCTCTTTCCTTATATTTTTTATGAATTTTTCTGTTTTTTCTCTGTCTTTTCCTGCACCTGTATCTTTTTCGACACCCGAGCTTACATCGACAACATCAGGATTAACCTGTAATACCGCCTCTTTTACATTATCGGGATTAAGCCCGCCTGCAAGAAAAAATTTTTTTCCGCTGTATTTTATTTTTTCTTTTATGTCATTTATGCGGTGCCATCGGAAAGTTTTTCCACTTCCCGGCACCCCGGCATCAAAAAGAATGCCATATATTTTGTCATTTTTAATCAGTTTTTCAATTTCATCATTAAAATTACTTTCTGTTTCTGCACCGTTAATTTCATCAGGCATATTGACAGCCCTTATTACCGGAATTGTTATTTTTTCAAGAATATCATCAGGCATATCTTTGTGTATCTGTATGTAATCAAATCCCACATCCGTTATTGCTTTAATCTGATTTATGTCGGGTGAAACAACAACAGCAGTTTTTTGAATATTTTTATCAAGCTTTTTTATCATTTCTGCTGCCCTGTCTATTGCAATATTTCTTTTGCTCTTTTCAAAGAAAAGCACCATTCCTGCATAATCAGGTTTTAATTCATTGATTATCCCAATATCCTCATCATATTTTATTCCGCATATTTTAATTTCCGTCATAAATCGCCTTCCATTCCAACGCAAGTCCTTTTGGATTTTCGTTTTCCATAAATGCTGTTCCTATAAGAAGTGCATCGGCACCGCTTGCCTTCAAAACTTTTATGTCATCATCATTTAAAACGCCGCTCTCGGATACAAGAACCGTTCCTTCAGGTGCTAATGAAGCGAGTTTTTTTGTTGTATCCAAAGATACTTCAAATGTCTTCAGATTGCGGTTGTTAATTCCTATTATTTTAACTCCGAGATTAATCATTCTTTGCATTTCCTCTTCGTTATGAACTTCACACAGAACGTCAAGTGAAAGGCTGTATGCCAGGTCATATAATTCTTTGAACTTTTCATCGTCAAGTATTGCAGCAATAAGAAGTATTGCATCTGCCCCTATCACTTTTGCCTCATACACCTGATATTCATCAATTATAAAATCTTTTCGTATAATAGGAAGATTCGTAATCTTTCTTATCTGTTTAAGATAATCAGTATTTCCGAGAAAATAATCTTCTTCAGTAAGACATGATATCGCATCAACCGCATTATTATATTGGTCTATTCTGTCCGTAAGTTCAATTTTATTATTCATTTTCCCGTGACTTGGCGATGCCTTTTTAAATTCGCCTATAATTGAAAGCCCCTGCTTTCTTAAAGCATTATAAAAACTTATCGGAACGCGTTTTTCATTTAATGCGAGATTTTTCATATCCTGTTCACTTACATTTTCTTTATGCCGAACAAGTCTTTTCTTTTTTGCAGCTACTATATCATCAAGAATCATTTTATTTCCTCCCGCTTAAATTCTGTCATTTACAAAGTTTTCTATCATTCGTTTGCCATGCTCTGTATATATTGATTCAGGATGGAACTGAAGACCTACTGTTTTATACTCTTTATGTCTCACAGCCATTATCTCACCGTCATCTGTCTTTGCGATAACCGAAAGGCAGTCAGGAACTGTCTCAGGTATTATTGCAAGTGAATGATATCTTGCCACCTTTACAGGTGAATCAATTCCTGTAAACACGCTTGTTCCCGTATGTGTGACAAGCGACTGCTTGCCGTGAAATATCTTTTTTGCATGGTCGATTGTTGCTCCAAACGCCTCACCTATACACTGATGTCCGAGACATATGCCAAGAATCGGAATCGCCGGTGCGAATTTTTTTATTACATCAAGACATATTCCGGCTTCTTTTGGGCTCTTAGGTCCTGGAGAGATGACGATTCTTTCCGGATTCATTTTTTCAATTTCTTCTATTGTAATTTTATCATTCCTTACAACTTTTATATCATCATTAAATGTACCTATATACTGATAAAGATTGTATGTAAATGAATCATAGTTATCAATCAGCAAAATCATAAATTTTCCTCCTCAACAAGCGTTTTTGCAAGTGCCATTACTTTGTTGCAGCATTCCTGATATTCGTTTTCCGGTACCGAATCGGCAACTATTCCGGCTCCTGCCTGAAGATATACCTTATCGCCTTTTTTAATCATTGTTCTGATTGTTATACAAAAATTCATATTTCCGTCAAATGCAAGATATCCTGTTGCACCGCCATAAAGACCTCTTCTTACTGTCTCTAATTCATCTATAATTTCCATTGCACGGATTTTCGGTGCACCGCTTAATGTTCCTGCCGGTAAAAATGAGGAAACCATATCAAGCGGATGACATGAACCGTATCTTTTTCCCTCAACAAGTGAAACAATATGCATTACATGTGAATACCTCTGGACTCTCATAAATTCTGTAACTTTGACACTACCAATCTGCGATACCCTTCCGCAATCGTTTCTTGCAAGGTCAACAAGCATTACATGTTCTGCCTTTTCCTTTTCATCAGAAAGAAGTTCTCGCTCCAATGCTTCATCCTCTTCTTTAGTTTTTCCTCTTTTTCTCGTTCCTGCAATAGGACATGTATAAACATTGTTACCTGTCTGTTTTACAATCATTTCCGGTGAACTTCCGATTATCTCAAATTTTCCGAAATTATAATAATAAAGATACGGTGACGGATTAAGAACTCTTAATTGTTTATACAAATCAAATCCTGTCTGTTTAGTCTGTATTGTCCATCTTTGTGACAATACTGTCTGGAAAATATGACCTTCTTTAATATATTCTTTTATTTTATTTACTTTTTCAGAATACTGTTCAAGCGTATCCGACTTTTTTATTATCACTCCATCGTGATGATTTTTTATTTCACAGCTCTTTTTATTTTCATTTCCAGGAGTTCTCGCTTCATCAATAAGCTTTTCTGCCTCAGCAAGTGCTCTTTTCTTTCCCTCTTCGTTATCTTCGTCAAGAACGACCGCCGTAACCGTCTCTGCCATATGGTCTATGGCAATGAATTTAAGAGCAAGCATAAGCTGGATTGTCTCAATTCCAATCTCATCTTCATTATCATCCGGAAGATTTTCTGTATATCTTATAAAATCATATCCCAGACTTCCAACAAGTCCACCATTAAATTCATCCTGTGTTTCATCTGAATGTACTTCAAAAGAGCTGAAATATTCTTTTAATAAAACAAGTGGGTTTCCTTTTAGTTTTGTTACATTTCCATTGTTTTCAGTTATCACAAGACCATCTTTTTCTGACTGAACAAGTGCTTGCGGATCAACACCCATAAATGTATATTTTCCACTTTCTTTTTCATTACTTTCCATAAGGAAACCAATTCTATCACTTCCGAGATTTTCATACATCCAGATAGCAGTTTCATTTACTATACTGACTGTCTTTTTGTATGCTCTTAAAACTTTTTTCATAATCCAACTCCTTTGCATATAAAAAGTCCCTGACAGCCATAAAAGCTGCCAGGGACGAATTAACGTGGTGCCACCCTTATTCACAAGATTGAAAATGTAGTCTATACATTGACATCCGCTCTGATATCTGTATAAAAAAAAAGACATATCCAAACTGGATATGCCACCGTTTACAAAAACAAATCTTGTCTCATTCCGATACTTAATACCTGCCGGTATATAATATCTTTCCCCTGTAACGTGAGGCCACGTCGTAAGCTACTTATATATTCACCTACGCATCTCCCAAACCCATTCCATAAAGCCTTCCATATCAGTTCACACCTGCTCTGACTCTCTGTGATGTACGTGCCAAATGTACTATTTTGTTCAACGACTTTTTCTATTTACTTAACTTGTGATTGATTGTAACACTAAAAAATTTTCATGTCAATGTTTTTTACTATTCTTCCATGAGTTTTTTTACAATTCTTCCATGAGTTCCGGAAGATTTTTTATATCATCTATTTTTGCAATATATTTATCACTGCTTACATTTCCAAAACCATAAGCTGCATAAATAAACGGAATCCCCGCATAATCCGCCGATTCGGCATCACCTGATGTATCTCCGGCATACACAGGGTTACAAAGATTATTTCTTTTTATAAGAATCTTATTACTCTCGCCCTTGCATGTTCTCGTCCTTCCCCAGCACTCAGTATCATCAAAATACTTTGCAAGCCTGTGAGCCTTTAAAAAAGCTTCTATATAGCCGTCCTGACAGTTGCTCACTATAAACAGCCTGTATCTTTTTGATAATAATGATAATACATTTTCAAGTCCGTCAAAAAGCCTTGCACCATGTTCTGAAAGATATTCATTTTCATACGCACACAATTCGTCCATAATCGCAGTCTGTACTTCTTTTGATTCCAAAGGAAATAGTTTAGCCGCAATATCATACATTGGAAGTCCCATACATTCACCGAGTTCATTTATTGTAACCGGTGGTCTTTTTATTTCAGCGTGTCTTTTTAATACAACATTCCACGACTCACAGATTGGCACTGTTGAATCCCACAATGTTCCGTCAAGGTCAAATATTATTGAATCAAACATTTTCAAGTTCCTCCAGAAGCTTTTCAAGCTGTTCTTCCTGTGTTATATCATAAACTATCGAAAAACAATCTTTTGCAAGTCGATAATCCTGACTTTCCATCATTATCTGTCCGACACGATATATTACACCTATAGTATCTGATGATGGTCCCGGCTCAATTCCTTCATCATCAAACATTTTCTGCATTTCTTTAACGGAAAGCTTAGGCGTCTCCTGATTTAAAGCCTGCTCAATATAAGAAAGTTCTGCATCTGCATTATCTGTTTTGTAATAAATATTGCTATATATATAACAGGCTCTTGCCACTTCCGGCTTGTATGCAGAAAGATAATAAAATCCCATATTTCTGTAATATCTGGCCATTGTTGCTCTTGTGCAGCAAAGCCTGTACGCCTCTTTTGTTGCTATCATATATCTTTTTAACATATTAAGATACTTGTAACATTCCGCAAGTCCAAGAATTGCATCCAAATCTACGGGATTCCAGCATATTGCGTTGCTGTATGCTTCAATACCTGCTTTATAACGCCCGCTTTTCACACACAAATCGCCATAGGACCTGTAATATTCACCATATGGAAGTTCACTTAGTACCACATCGCAATCAGGTTTGAAATAAAATGCATATATATAATATTCCATAACATGATTAAGGCTCATATATATATGTTCACAATTATCCTGTGGTTCGCTGATGCTTATATTTCCTCTTGCATCTATAGAACCTGCTCGTCTTACTTTCACCTGTTCTTCTATTGATTTAAGAAGTTCTTCAAGCATATGCATTGCTTTATCTGCTTCTTCATTTTTTACAAGTTCTTTAAATTCCTCAAAATATTTTTTTAATTCTTCCGGATTATTTATATTCACGATGACCCCTTTTTATATTTTTAATATTTTTTATAGTTGCTGTTAATACAGCTGATGTCCTCGGTGCGATATGAAGTGTTCTGTTGTCTGTAACGCTTACACTTTCATCATCCGCCGAACATATTTTCACATTCCATGATGATGATTCAGAAATTTTTGGAAGTGCAAGTTCATGTGCTTCCCAATGCATGTTGTATGCAATATATATAAGCTCAAATTCATCATCTTTTCCTGCATTTGTCTTACAATCGGAATATTTTGTACAATACATTATTCCAATATGCCTGTTATAATTTTCTGTAACCTGATACCATGCACCGCTTCCATGATAAGAAATATCAGGGTAACCGCATGAAAGTGAATCAGAGGCAAGCAGCTTGTCTTTCATATGAAGGATATTATATTTTTTCCTGAATGAAATAAGTTTCTTTACAAATTCCGTCATTCTTTTTGATACTTCATTATCATTCCAGTTTACCCATGAAATTTCATTATCAAGGCAATATGGATTATTATTTCCAAGCTGGCTGTTAAGGAATTCATCACCACCGAAAATAAGTGGTGTTCCCGCTGAAAACATAAGCATCATAAGTGCATTTTTCATCTGCTTTTCCCTGAGAGCCAGAACTTTTTTCTTTTTCGTGCGGCCCTCAAATCCGCAGTTCCAGCTGTAATTGAAGCTTTCGCCATCACGGTTATTTTCATGATTTGCTTCATTATGTTTCCTGTCATAACTCACACAGTCGTTTAATGTAAATCCATTATGATTAGTAATATAATTAATTACCGCCGCATTCTGTGGATTATTTCTCTGTGTATTTATAAAATCTTCAAGCTGGTTATCGTCACCTTTCAGAAAACGTCTTATAATTCCAAGATACCCGTCATTATAATCTGCCATATGACGCACATGTCCTCTCTTGCCATCCCAGAACACTGTAATTATTTTGGTATATGAAAGAACAGGGTCTGTGGCACAGACATTTAATGCACATGGCGGACCATACAGATGCACTCCGTCAATATGATATTCCATCACCCAATAACGTATACAATCTGTGATAAGTTCAGGTGTCTCATCGCTAAAATACATCTCCATAATAACTTCTATTCCTTTTTTATGAAGCTGCTTTACCATATTTTTAAACTCATATGTGTAATCATTTTTGTATGATGCACACGAAGTAAAAGAAGCTTTCGGTGCAAAATGGAGTGCATTGCAATATCCCCAGTAATTAAGCGGACGTCCCTGCTCTGCCATTTTATACATTCCTGATGGTTTTTCATTTTCATCATAATCCGGAAAGCGTCCGGCTTCATCATATTCATAAGCCGGCATAAGTTCAACCGCCGTAATTCCAAGTTCTTTAAGATAATCTGCTTTCTGGATAATACCGTCAAAAGTCCCTTTATGTTTTACCATTGATGTTCTGCTTTTAGTATATCCACGGACATGAATTTTGTAAAAAATACTGTCTTCATATGGAGTCTGAAGAGGCATATCACCTTCCCAGTCAAATTCATCAAGCACAATTCTGCTCAGATATCTGGCATTATCCTGTATTTTATTAAATTCACTGCAGCATGTAACTGTCTTTGCATACAAATCCGGTATCATTTTTCCATCTGACTCATAACAGTACATTGCTTTATCAAGATTTTCACCGGAAATATTACATGAAAACACATCGCCTGTCTTGTATGTTTCATCTAACTCTACTCTGCATTTCAGATTTTTTCTTCCGTCAAATATCAGCAGTGTTATATTATCAGAAACACCTGCAAATGCAAAATTATATGACATACTTCCGGTTTTTTGTGCTCCACGCTGTGCCGGATTGCCTTTTTTTATATTTATCATTCTTTTCCACCCTTCAGACTGTATAAATTTTTCATCGCAGCTTTGTCGAGCTTATAATATCTCATTGCAAATAAAGTTATAAGCCAGCCAATAATAGGTATTATACAATAAAAGAAAATTGTCATCCATTTTAATGGCTGCGTAAGTTCGTCGCCAACCTGAGGAAACACTTTTGAATAACCTATAAGTGAAAGTAATATTCCCACAAAAAATGTTCCCAGTGCCGAAAATGATTTGTCAATAAATGAAAATAAAGCTCCCATGATTCCCGGAACAAAATGTCCGCTTATTGTATATTCATAATCAGTACAGTCAGCTATCATAGGCACAACCATATTGTTTGTTATTGATTTTACACCATTGAGCAGTGCAAATACTGTCAAAAATACTATCGTTATAAGATTAATATTCGTAACTGATACTTTTGTAAGGTCGCAAAAAATCATCATAATCATCAATACAGACTGGAATATAATTGCAAACCATGTCGCTCCTGTCATTGCTTTTTTCTGTCCATATTTCTGTGCATATTTAATTCCTATATAAATAATTCCAAGATTAGGTATTCCAACTATTATGCCAATAATTCCAGCAAGAGGATAATTTTTCATAAGTATGCCGTATAGCATGACAATAACTGTAGAATTGCCGTAAACCATAGCAGCGAACTTATCTGACGCAGCCGCAATTATAAGCATTCTTATAGGTTTATTATGCTTTAAAATCGAAACATAATCGCGGAATTTAATATTCTGGGGCTTATCACCCGAATTATTATTTTCAAGATTAAAAAATTCTTTTCTATCTTTCTGCCATATTCCTATTACAGCCAGAACCGTACATATTGCCGATAAAATAACAACAGTTATTACAAATTCAGCAAAAAGCTCACTGGAATTAAAATTTTTATATTTATGTATAAGATATACCGAAACATAAAATGCTGTAAGACCATGTGCGAACATTATAAATGTTGAATCAAAAAATGTTATAAGCGGTCTCTGGTTTACATCGTTCGTTATAACTGACTGACCTGATTTTACAACTGTTGTCTGAAAAGTATATCCTATTATATACACAGCATAAATTATTATAAAATACGGTGCACGTATAATACGAGGCACAAGGTGTGTTGTAAAAAAAAGCAACAGTGAACTTGCTGCCATAAGAATATATCCAAGAACTATAAATGGCCTGAATTTTCCAAATCTACCATTTGTCTTATCAAGAATATATCCTATAACAGGGTCTGTAATTCCGTCAAACACCCTCATTCCGGTAAGAATAAATGATATTACAACTACACCTATTCCCGCAATGCCATTGGCATAATATGATACATATCCCATCATTGCCAGAAATAAATTAGTCGATGTATTATTAAGCGAAAAAAAGGCTATCTGCCAGATATGTGCCCTATTTTGTTTTATTTTATTATCCTGCCCATGTACTTCTTTTTTCATTATATAGTCAAACTCCCTCACAGTCAAATTCAGGGATAAAGCTTTCCGATGCAGTCTCTCCCTCCTGGATAAAACCGTTTACAACTCCGAGTTCAATGGCATAATCAACAACTTCATCATATTCTTTATCTGTCACTTTCCGGTTTATCTCAGGGTACTTTTCAACCTGTTTCAGCGGTGTGTACTGGTTCATAATACTTATATAAATATCATCTTTAAAAGTTTCATATAAATACTTTATAACATTTTTTGAATCATATGTCATCCCCGGCAGTATAAGATGTCTTACTATCATTCCTCTTTTCATAATTCCACGTTTATCAAAAACTGGTTTTCCAACCTGTTTAAACATCTCATCAAGAGCTTTGGATGCAACATCAAAATAATCTTTTGCATTGGAATATTTAAGCGACAGTAAACCATCCATATATTTCATATCCGGAAGATATATGTCAATAAGACCATCAAGAAGCTTTAAAGTTTCTATGTTTTCATAACTGCCTGTATTGTATACAATTGGAATTATCAGTCCGTTCCTTCTTGCTTTTTTTATAGCCTGTGCAATCTGCACCACAAAATGTGTCGGCGTTACAAGATTAATATTATTGGCACCTTTTTCCTGCAATTCCAGAAAAATATCAGCAAGCCTGTCAATGCTGATAATCTTCCCTGTTTGTGCCGCGGCTATATTTCTGTTCTGACAAAATACACATCTTAAAGTACATCCTGAAAAAAACACAGCTCCTGAGCCTTCCTCTCCTGAAATACATGGCTCTTCCCACATATGCAGGGCCGCTCTTGCAACACAGAGTTCATCCGTCATAAGGCAGTAGCCTTTTTCTTTATTTTTTCTGTTTTTTTTACAATTTCTTGGACATAATTTACATTCGGACATTTCCTTATCCGCAATATTTTCAGTCATGTTCTTTTCCTTTTTCATTCATAAGTTCCTGCATCTTCGCAAATGCTTCCTTTATTCCTCCGACGCCATTTACAAGTCCTTTATCTACAGCTTCCTGTCCGACAAGAATTGTTCCTAAGTCTTTTGTCAGAATTCCGGTGTTCATCATCATTTTCTCCAGTTCATCTTCCGAAACCTTTGAATGTGATGATATAAACCTGACAATTCTGTCCTGTATCATTTTAAAATAATCAAATGTCTGTGGTGCACCTATAATCGTTCCATTCATTCTTACAGGATGAATAATCATAGTTGCCGTCGGTGCAATAAAACTATAATCTGTACTCACTGCAAGCGGTACTCCTATGCTGTGTGAATCACCAAGCACAAGCGAAACTGTCGGCTTTGACATTGAAGCAATCATCTCTGCAAGAGCCAGCCCTGCACTTACATCACCACCAACTGTATTCATAAGAAATAATACACCATCTATCTCTTCATTATCTTCAATTGATGCAAGCTGTGGCAGAATATGCTCATACTTTGTTGATTTACTTGATGCCGGAAGAACATCGTGTCCTTCTATTTCACCGATAATCGTCATTAAATGTATTTTACCATGTTTTTTATTATTCTCAAGCACTACCTGTCCAAAGTCCTGAATTTTCTTATCTTTTTCCTTTTCTTCCATATACTGCCCCCGTTTTTATAAATTAAAAATATTATCACTCCATAATATTGTGCTTTTAAAATTTATTTTTATTCACGTATGGATATACTATTCACATTAAGACATATTGCAATGAATGACCGCTTATATTAAAATAAAATATAACTTTTAATTATGGACTGTTGAAACAGTTCTATTCAAATGTAATTTTTACACAAGCGGCAAAAGTTTAATTTGCATATAATTAAACGCAGAATTGGAGAACACTGATGATTGATTTAACAAAAATGATAGACAGTTTCACACACAAGCATGTTTTTATACAAACACACAATTTTCCTGACCCCGATGCAATAGCAAGTGCTTACGGTCTTCAGTATCTTCTGCACAGCAGAGGTCTTGAATCTACTATTATTTACAAAGGAAAAGTTGAACACGGAAGTTCAAATGCAATGGTTAAAAAGCTTGGTATTAAAATCATTGAATATTCTGATATGACTGATATGTCACAGGATGCAGAAATAATTCTTGTTGATTCGCAGAAAGGCAATGCCAATATAATCGACATGCCCGGAAATGAGGTGGTCTGCATTGACCATCATCCTATATTTGGCAAATCACAATATACTTTTTCTGATATAAGACCTGAAGTTGGTGCATGTGCTTCAATGATAGCACAATATATTTTTGATGAAGGTCTGCAGATACCCGACAATATTGCAACAGCACTTTTATACGGAATACGTATTGATACTGCCGGATTGAGCCGTGGTATGTCCAATCTTGACCTTGATATGTTTTATAAATTATTCAATCTTGCCGACCGCAAAAAGATTGCCGAACTTGATAACAACACTCTGCGTAAGACAGACCTGCTTGCATATTCCTCAGCAATTAACAGCATAAAAACATATGGAAAAACATCATATGCCAATACCGGATATAACAGTCCAGAACCGCTTATTGCTGCAATATCTGATTTTATTATGATGCTCGACACAACTGACAACACAGTCGTTTACTCTGTAAAAGATGACGGAATAAAAATATCTGTGCGAAGCGTCGGAACAATTAACGCCGGAAAGGTTGCCAATCAGGCACTTGAGGGCATCGGAAGCGGCGGCGGACACGAAAATATGGCCGGTGGTTTCGTTCCTTATGATAAACGTATTACAGACCCTGTCCACAACGATAAATATATTTCCGAGCTGACCAATGAAATTGAACAGCGTTTTGCCAATGTGATCGATGGCTGAACACCTTCTGACTACCAAAAAACACTTGATTTTCACCTAAAACCGACAAACATTTTTTACATGTAAAAATCCCCGCAAGCCTCTATCTACAAGGTTTTGCGGGGATTTTTGATGTAAGCTACCAGCCGGAATCGAACCGGCGACCTTCTCATTACGAGTGAGACGCTCTACCGACTGAGCCATGGTAGCATGAAACAAAAGTTATGTTACCATATCAAACAAAAAAAGTAAAGATTTTTTACAACTTTTATCATTTTCCTGGCATATGCATGCTTATGCCGGACACTTCCAACACAAATGCATAATATAAGATATAACCTGATTGGAGCCCTGTTATGAAAAATATTCTTTCCATTAAAAATGTAAGCTATTCTTATCATACACAGGAAGGTGAAACTCCCGCCCTGACTGACATAAGTTTTGATGTCAGCTCCGGAAGCTTCACATGTATTGTCGGTCCGTCCGGATGCGGCAAATCTACACTTCTTTCCCTGATTTCAGGGCTTTTGCATCCCGACAGCGGTGAAATATATATAAATGGATGTAGCTCATCCGGTTCACTTCTTCATATAGGATATATGCTTCAAAAAGACAGTCTTTTTGAGTGGCGTTCTGTTTATAAAAATGTCCTGCTTGGTCTTGAAACAAGAAAAATGCTCACACCGGAAAAAAAGGAACTTGCTGATAAAATGCTTGAAACTTATGGTCTTGCCAATTTTAAAAATGTAAAACCTTCACAGCTTTCAGGTGGAATGAGACAGCGTGTAGCCCTCATAAGAACACTCGCACTTGAACCTGATATACTTCTTCTTGATGAACCATTCTCTGCTCTTGATTATCAGACCAGACTTGAAGTAAGCGACGACATATATAAAATTCTGAAAGAGCAGAACAAAACGGCAATCCTTGTAACTCATGACATTTCCGAAGCAATTGCAATGGGTGACAAGGTTATTATTTTAAGTGCAAGACCCGGACGAATTAATAAAATTATAGATATAACATTTGATAATCTGACAGACGGACGCACACCTTTTAAAGCAAGAAGTTCTCCCGGATTTTCTGATTATTTCAACACAATATGGAAGGAGCTGGTACAATGAGTGCACAACAGCAGGCCTACCTTAAACAAATAAAAAAATACAAATTATTTATCACATTATCGAGGATTTTTCTTTTTGTTATTTTCCTCTTTTTGTGGGAAATTTCGGCAAGATTCGGCTTGATAGAAGCTTTTATATTCAGTTCACCATCAAGAATCTGCATATGTTTTTATAAAATGCTGATTGACGGAAGCATATTAAAGCATGCTGCTATTACACTCGGCGAAACTTTTTTCAGCTTTGGTCTCATAATTGTATTCAGTATTGGCACCGCCCTGCTTTTATGGCTTTGCAAGCCACTATCCGACATACTTGAACCGTACCTTGTAGTTCTTAACAGTCTTCCTAAATCAGCACTTGCACCAATGCTCATTGTCTGGCTTGGTAACAACGCGAAAGCAATTATTGTAACAGCCATATCCGTTGCAATTTTTGGTACAATACTAAATATATACACAAGCTTTGCCGATACAGACCCTGATAAAATCAAGCTTATGAAAACTTTCGGTGGAAGCCGTTTCCAGATTCTTACAAAGCTTATCCTTCCGGCATCATTAAACACAATTGTAAGTAATATGAAAGTCAATATCGGTCTCTGTCTTGTCGGCGTAATCATTGGTGAATTCCTTGCTGCAAGAGCCGGACTTGGATATGTAATAATTTACAACAGTCAGATTTTTAATATGGATCCTATTGCAATGTCAATAATTATTCTGTGCATTATTTCAATGATACTTTTCAAAATTATTGATTTAATACAGAAATGTGTTGAAAAATTATATTAGCCTTTCATAATTTTTATTGACTTTTTATATTATTCGTATTAGTATATATTATATAAATTTTAATGGGGTACTTAATATGATTTCACTAACTATCAAAGATACTAAGACTTTCATGTCTCATCTTCTTATAAAAGACACATTTGATAATATGCTCCTATCAGAAGCAGCCATAGTAACGGGCAACACCTATAATATCAATGGTTCAATCAACCGTTCTTTTTTCTCTGATGATGAGCTGGCTTCACTGGCCAGCCCGTCATATTCGCAGTGGTCTAAGATAAAGCCGGTGTGTTTTGGTCTCATTAAAGGTAATAAAGTTCCTACATCATTGAAGATAATATTTCTCTTATCAGAAGGTGACACATCACAGCTGGCCGGGCAGACCGACATTAATCCAGAAGATATCAACGGACTTTTTATAAATATACGCTATTCTGACTCAGGACTTACGCTTGTAACAGGAACCTCTGTCAGAACATTTACACTGGATAAGTCACTTGAGCATGCTTTTGACTCATATGTAAAAGTATTCCTTGAAACCTCCGGCATTAACTATGAAGAAATTTCATAGAATTTTAATAATCTCCTGCAGCCGTGTATTTATGCGTATTACGCCCCTTTCTGTTAGCACTCATTTGTTTTGAGTGCTAATTTCTTCTTGACTTTGTTCATTTCCTGTATTAAATTACATTCTAGATTGATTTATGTTAAATTCATTTTGAATTAACAGGCACATAAAAGCTTATCAGGCTTTTAAATATATTTAATGGAGGATTGATTAATATGGCAAACGAACATGGTAATTTATCAATTAACAGCCAGAATATTTTCCCTATAATTAAAAAATGGATGTATTCTGACCATGATATTTTCTACAGAGAATTAATTTCTAATGGTTGTGATGCAATCACAAAGCTAAAAAAACTTTCTTTAATTGGTGAGTATGAAGCCCCTGATGATATTGAATATAAACTTGACGTTAAAGTAAGTCCTAAAAACAAGACTATCAAAATCATTGATAATGGTATTGGTATGACTAAGGATGAAGTAAATGAATATATTAACCAGATAGCATTTTCAGGTGCAGAAGCTTTCCTTGAAAAATACAAGGACAAGACTAACGAAGACCAGATTATCGGTCATTTTGGTCTCGGTTTCTACTCTGCATTTATGGTTGCTGACAAAGTAACTATCGACACGCTCTCTTTCCAGAAAGATGCAACAGCAGTTCATTGGGAATGTGACGGCGGTACTGAATATGACATGAAAGATTCTGACAAGCAGAATGTCGGCACAGAAATCACGCTTTACCTTAATGAAGACAGTTATGAATTTGCAAATGAATATAAAGCAAGAGAAGTTATTGAAAAATACTGCTCATTCATGCCTATACCTATCTTTTTAACTAACGAGGATGAAGAACCAAAGACAGAGGAAATTCCTGAGGAAGAAGTTACAGAAAAAGATACTGTTATTGAGACATTTATAAAAGAAGCCGAGACAGAAGAAGTCGAAAAAGAAGACGGAACAAAGGAAACAGTCGAAAAAACTCCTGCCAAAAAAATGGCTAAGATAGTAAAACGTCCTGTTCCTTTAAATGATATTCATCCACTTTGGACAAAACATCCAAACGAATGCAGCGATGAAGATTACAAAGAATTTTACCGCAATGTATTCCACGATTATAAAGAACCTTTATTCTGGATTCATCTGAACATGGATTATCCATTTAATTTAAAAGGTATTCTTTATTTTCCAAAGATTAACACAGAGTATGAAACTATTGAAGGCACAATAAAGCTTTATAATAATCAGGTATTCGTTGCTGATAACATAAAAGAAGTTATACCTGAATTCCTGCTTCTTCTCAAAGGCGTTATTGACTGCCCTGACCTTCCTCTTAATGTTTCAAGAAGTGCATTACAAAATGATGGTTTCGTTAAGAAGATTTCTGAGTATATTACTAAAAAAGTCGGTGACAAGCTCACAGGAATGTACAAAACACAGAAAGAATCATATGAAAAATATTGGGATGACATCAATCCATTTATCAAATTCGGTTGCTTAAAAGATGAAAAATTTGCAGAAAAAATGAATGATTATATTATCTTTAAGAACATTGACGGCAAATATCTCACACTCAAGGAATGTCTTGAAGAGAATAAAGAACATCATGAAAATACTGTATTCTATGTTACTGATGAAACAGAACAGAGCCAGTATATCAACATGTTTAAAGAAGCCGGTATTGATGCTGTAATCCTTACACATAACATTGATCAGCCATTCATAACTCACCTTGAGTCTAAAAACGAAGGTGTTAAATTTGCAAGAATAGATGCTGACTTATCAGACAGCTTCAAGGAAGAAACAAGTGAAGATGAATTGAAAGAAATATCTGAAACACTCACTGAAACTTTCAAGAAAGCTCTTGGCAAAGATAATCTTAATGTCAAAGTTGAAAAGTTAAAGAATGCATCTATTTCATCAATGATTACTCTATCTGAACAGGACAGACGTATGCAGGATATGATGAAAATGTATAATATGTATGGCATGGATCCATCTATGTTTGGTGCCAACAGCCAGACACTTGTCCTCAATGCCAATAATGAACTTGTCAAATATATTGCTGAACATAAAGATGGCGAAAATACAACTCTCATGTGTGAACAGCTTTATGATCTTGCTATGCTCAGTCATGCACCACTCACACCTGAACAGATGACTAATTTTATTGCAAGAAGTAATAAAATTATGGAATTGCTTGCTAAATAAGTAATTTTAACGTATTATATAAAAGAAAGGCACTGGGATTATATTGCCTCAGTGCCTTTCTTTTAAATTTTTTAAAATGAGGGTTATTATGTCAGATTATAACAATACACACAGTAACAATACTAATGACGATTTATATGATGATGACTATATTACATATGAAGAAACAAATGATGATGATTATATAGATGATGATGTTCTTGATCCGGAATTAGATGATTTCGATATTTATAGACAAAATCATTCTACAAACAAAAAATCATCATTAAATAAACAAAAACCAAAGCTCAATCCTTTTGTTGAAGAGGCTTTAAGCATAATCAAACTAATTGCCGTTGCATTTATAATAGCATTTATTTTTACACAATATATTATTGTAAATGCCGAAGTACCTACAGGTTCAATGAAAAATACCATCATGGAGGGTGACAGGCTTATCGGTTTCAGATTATCTTATTTGTTCAGCAAACCTGAACGTGGCGATGTAATAATTTTCAAATATCCTGATGATGAAAAACAAAATTTTGTCAAACGTGTAATCGGAATACCAGGTGATGTCGTTCAGATTATTCATGGAAAAGTTTATGTCAATGGTAATGAGCTGGATGAACCTTATTTACGTGAACCTATGAACGATAATGAAGAAGAACAGGTGTTTGTTGTTCCTGAAGGTCACTATTTCGTAATGGGTGATAACCGTAATGATTCTTTGGATTCAAGATATTGGAAAACAAGTAATTATGTTTCAGAAAAGAAAATTCTTGCAAAAGTAATATTCAGATATTACAACCAGTCAAGACATAAAATTAATTTCAAATTATTTAATTAATTTTCATTTAATTGATTTGAATAAACTACACATTTTTGCACATATTAAACATGTTCGGAATATCCGGACATGTTTTTTTTCGCGGAAATAATTATTTACGCAGAACAGGAGGATTTTATGACCACTTTAGGATGTAATGTAAACGCATGTTCACACAACAAAGACAATTGCTGCTGCCTTTCATCAATCGAAGTTCATGGAAACAGTGCATGTAAATGTGATGAAACATGCTGCGGTAGTTTCTACGAAGCCGACAGTGAAACAGCAAAAAACGCAAGCGAATCTCCTAAAATCAATCTAAGCATCTCATGTGAGGCTTCTAATTGTGTATATAACGAAGACAAAAAATGTAGTGCCGACCATATCGATATCTCAGGCATCTGTGCACAGGATGCATCAGAAACTGTCTGTGCTTCATTTAAGTGTAAGTAGTATAAATAATGGGAGAAACGTGTACCGCAAGGTGCACTATAAATAATAGGAAGTCCGCCATAAGCGGACTTCCCATTATTTATCAGAAAAGTGATAATTATTTCCACCAAGTTTTTTAATAAAATACATTGCCTCATCTGCAGCCGATACAATAGAATCTTCATTTGTTCCATTCTCGGGCACAATTGCAATTCCAAGACTTGAATGAATATTTATCATCGCATTGTCAACTTCATATGATTCTTTAAAAGAATCAATTATACGCTGTGCATACTGCCCTACAACGTTATAATCATGACTGTCAACGATAACAGTAAATTCATCGCCTGCAAATCTGTATACACGGAACAGATTATCATTTATCTTTTGTATTCTCCGGGCAACTTCCCTTAGAACCATATCTCCGCTATTATGTCCGTAGGTATCATTAATATGCTTAAATTTATCAATATCAAACAAAAATACACTAAATTGCTTATTATCGCCAAAATACTTTATCAAATCTTCCTTAAATGCCATTCTGTTCGGAAGACCTGTCAACATATCATGATTTGCAAGTTTTTCATATTTTTCCGTTGAAATACTTAAATTCTTATTTATCTTCTCTTTATGCATATTAGATGCAAACAGGCATACAGATATAACAATTAGAATTGCTATTATAATTCCAGAAAAGATAATAATATCCCTATTTCTTTCAAAAAAATTCTGTTCATGATTGATAATAATTGCAGTTTTAGGAAGCAATTTTGATGAAACTTCATATTTTTTCATAACATTCTCATCAAACATAATCACTCTCGGCGGTTCTGTCTGTACTTCAATACTTGAAACATCTGTACCATTAAAATACTGCTGTACCATTGACGCCGCAATTTTTGCCATCTCCTTCTGAGATACCATCTCACCACCGATAACGCCTTTTCCCATACCTATAGACACAATACTGAATGTAGGAACAGGTGCATTTTCTGATACAAGCTTTATTCCCTGTGAATCTATATATGTATTTCCGTCTTTATCACTGCTGCACATTATATATATAAGAATCGTATCCGAATCAAGACTTTTTATTTTTTCAATCAAATCATGCTGACTTAGTTTTGATGCATTAATTTCATCAAACTCATATTGCGGATAAATATTTTTATATTTATAATACTGTATTCTCTCACCCCTACCGGTAACAGTATCATCAAGAATTGCAACAATCTTTCTGGCATCCGGAATAATCTTTGATACAGCCTTAATTGTATTTTTGTATGAAAGACTTTCAACGACACCTGTAATCTGTGATGATGCTGAGACTTCAACTGCCTTATCACCATTGTTGACACCTTCAAAAAATATCGGAATATCTTTAAATAATGTATCCTTATTATCTACAGCAAAATTAAATGCTGCATCATCACCGACGATAATTGCATCATATGGTTCAACCTCGCCAAGATAATAAACCATATGCCTGTAAAAATCATCAACACTTTCTGATGATGTCAGATTTTTTGAATCCATAAACTTATAATCAATAACTACATCTTCATTAAGTACTTCTTTTATACCGGCAATCTGTTCAGGCACTGTTTCCCATGCATATGAATATGAGCTTATAAAAAGGACTCTCTTTTTTGCAGCATACTTGTGCTGATTTTCTTCCTGTGCATAAACACTCTTGTATAATAATGACATACTGCTCACTGCACTTATCATTATTATAATAAATAATATTGCTTTTAGAATTCTACTTCTTTTTAATCTGTCAGTTCCAAAAAAGCTTTTCATATTCTCTCCTGTCTCTGACACCGCCCCTGTACTTATGCGTTGCCGGTATTTTTATATTTTATCTTTGATATCTTTTTAATATCTCATATACCTCTTCCTGCGTAGCACATTTCATAACTTCATCTGCAACTTTATCTGCCTCAGCTTTTGTCCATTTTGCAATCTGTGCACGCGTCCTTAAAATTGATGATGCATTTACACTAAATTCCTTTAATCCAAATGATATAAGAAGTGGTGTAAGAAGTGGATCTGCAGCAGCTTCGCCACACATTCCCGCTATAATATTCTCATTTGCAGCTGCACTTATAATTCTTTTAATTGAACGTATAACTGCAGGATTGTATACAGAATATAAATATGCAACCTTTGAATTGCCACGGTCAACAGCCATTGTATACTGTGTAAGATCGTTTGTACCGATACTGAAAAAATCGGCTTCTTTTGCAAGCAGATCAGCGATTTCACTTGCCGCTGGAGTTTCAATCATAACACCGACACTTATATTTTTATCATAAGGTATATTTTCCCTATCCAGGTCAGCTTTGATATCTTCAACTAAAACTTTTACTTCTCTCAGCTCATTTACACACGTAACAAGAGGTATCATTATCTTTATTTTACCAAATACACTTGCTCTAATCAATGCTCTTAATTGAATTTTATACATTTCTTTTCTGTCAAGACAATATCTGACTGCCCTGAATCCAAGAAATGGATTATCCTCTTTTTCCATTCCAAGATATGGAATATTTTTGTCTCCTCCAACATCAAGCGTTCGTATTATTACTTCTTTTCCATCCATCATAACAGCTGTCTTTTTATATGCTTCAAATTGCTCTTCTTCCGATGGAATCTGCGTATTTTCCATAAATAAAAATTCTGTTCTGAAAAGTCCGATGCCTTCACCGTCATTATCTTTGACATTTTTTGCATCTTCCGGTTTCCCTATATTTCCAAACAGTTCTATCTCAATAGAATCAGCTGTTTTTGTAGCTTTGTTTCTGTATTTATTTAATTCTTCTTTATCTTTAAGATATTTTTCTTTCTTTGCTGTATATTCTGTAATCTCTTCTTTTGACGGATTAAGAATGACACATCCTTCTTTTCCGTCAATTACTGCCTCCATCCCATCTCTTGCATTGTCGGTTATATCATCTACGCTGAACACTCCCGGTATTTCCAAAGCTCTTGCAAGTATAGCAGAATGTGATGTAAATCCTCCTGCCTGTGTTATGATGCCTTCTACATTTTCCTTTACAATTCCGGCAGTCATTGAAGGTGTTAAATCTTTTGCAACAATTATGCTGCCTTTAGGCACTTCGCTTATATCAATATCTCTGTCTCCTGTAAGAATTTTTAACAGACGAAGCCTGATATCTTTAATATCCGCCGCTCTCTGGACTGTAAGCTCATCATCTGTCATTGTAAACATTTCAATAAACTGTTCACATACTTTATCAACAGCTTCTTCTGCACACATTCCGCTGTTTATCTTATCTTTAATTTCATCCTGCATAAACGGGTCTGACAGCATTATTATATGTCCCTCTATAATTTCTGCATTCTTTTCTCCTGCTGTTTTTCTCATATGTTCAGCCATTTTTGTTGTTTTTTCAATAAATTTATCAACTGCCTGTAAAAACCGTTTTATTTCATTTTCTTTATTCTCTGGCGATTTTATCTCGTACACAGGCATATCATTTTTTATAATAACAATTTTTCCGATTCCATAGCCCGAAGACCCACCAATTCCTTTATACATAACTGCCTCCTTTTAACTCCTAAACCACAAAGCCGCCGGAACATGAACCGGCGGCTTATCAATAGCTATACGTACTTTATTCTCCAAGTCCCGATTCAATTAATACGGCAATGCTTTCACAAGCCTCCTGCTCATCAGCACCATCACATTCAACTTCTATCTGGGAACCACATTTCATACATCCCGCAATAATATTCATAACACTCTTGGCATTAATCTTTTTTCCATTAAATACCAGACTAATATTACTTTTATATTTTGCCGCTTCTTTAGCAAGCACGCCTGCCGGACGCATATGAAGTCCCTGTTCATTTTTAATCACCACTGTTTTTGATACCATAATAATTCTCCTGTCTGTTCATTACGCTTTTATTTTCACTTTACTTTTTTCTTTAATGCTGAAAGAATTAATGCTCCAACTATACTTCCTACTGCAAGTGCAACTATATACATAAGCCAGTTGCCAACAACCGGAAATACAAATACACCACC
Organism: Lachnospira hominis (ex Liu et al. 2021); assembly: GCF_014287955.1. Classification (GTDB taxonomy): domain Bacteria; phylum Bacillota; class Clostridia; order Lachnospirales; family Lachnospiraceae; genus Lachnospira; species Lachnospira hominis. The sequence continues at coordinate 182,320 of NZ_JACOPD010000002.1, forward strand.
ATGAGGTGCCCTCAATGTACATCCAAATGCCATTGACAGACCACCTGCAACTGCCGAACCAACAATACAGCTTGGAATTACTCTTAATGGATCAGATGCTGCATATGGAATTGCTCCTTCTGATATAAAACATAATCCCATAATATAGTTTACCACGCCATTTCTTCTTTCTTCATCATTCCATTTATTCTTAAAAAATGTTGTTGACAATGCAATAGCTATCGGTGGTACCATTCCACCAATCATTACAGCTGCCATAACATCAAAGTTACCTGTAGCAAGCGACGCAGTACCAAATACATATGCAGCCTTATTTACCGGTCCACCCATATCAACGCTCATCATGCCTGCAACAATTATTCCAAGAAGAACTTTTGATGTATTTCCCATGCCATCAAGCCAATTGCTTATTCCTGTATTAATCCAGCCCATAGCAGGATTAACAGCACACATTACAAGTCCTATAATTATAATTCCGCCGAGAGGATATATAAGCATCGGTCTTATTCCGTCCATACTCTTTGGAAGCTTTCTGGTTATCTTCTCCAGAAGAAGAACAACATATCCTGCAACGAAACCTGCCAGAAGTGCTGCTAGAAATCCTCCTGAAATTCCGACTGTCTTACCCTGTGCAAGATCCACAAAATTAGTTCCGTTCATTGCAAGCACACCACCGGCAAAACCAACTGCAAGTCCGGGTCTGTCTGCTATTGATGATGCAATAAATGCGGCAAGTATCGGTAACATAAATGCAAAAGCTGCATTGCCTGTTGTCTTGAAAAATGCAGCAGCAGGCGTATTCATACCGAAATTAGACGGGTCAATTGAATAATCATCAAGAAGAAATGCAAGTGCAATCATTATTCCGCCGCCAATTACAAATGGAAGCATATGCGAAACACCATTCATAAGATGTTTGTATATTACATGCCATACGCCTTCTTTTTCACCTGATGAAAGGCTTTCCTTTTGTCCACCCTCCTCATGGTACACCGGAACTTTCTTTTCTACAATTTTGGTAATCAACTCTTCCGGTTTATGAATTCCATCCGATACTTTCGTAAACAATACCGGTTTTCCGTCAAATCTTGCTGTTTCTACATTTTTATCAGCTGCAACAATTATGCCATCGCACGCTTCTATTTCCTCAGCTGTAAGTGCATTCTTTACACCGCCCGAACCATTAGTCTCGGCTTTCAGGCTGTAACCCATATTTTCTCCAGCTTTCTGCAATGCTTCTGCCGCCATATATGTATGGGCGATTCCAGTTGGACATGCAGTTACAGCCAGTACACGATACTTTGCATTATTGTCATTTTGTCTAATCTGCTTTTCTCTTTGTTCTTTTTCATCTAAAGATTCTTCATCACCATATTTTTCTGATTCTTTTTCATCAATCACAGCCAAAAATTCCTGTTTGCTTTTTGCATTCAAAAGCTTATTTTTAAAATCTTCATCCATAAGAAGAACCATAAGGCGTGATAAAACCTCAAGGTGAACATCCGCACCGTCCTCAGGTGCTGCTATCATAAAAAACAGATTGGACGGCTGTCCGTCAAGTGCTTCATAATCAACTCCATCCGGTACTGTAATTGCTGCAAGTCCTGGTCTTTTTACTGCACTGCATTTTGCATGAGGAATTGCTATTCCTTCGCCAACAGCTGTTGACCCCTGCTCCTCTCTTGCTTTTATGGCCTGTGTATACTCAGCCTTGTCTGACAGATTTCCTGCTTTTTCATGAAGGTTTACCAAAATCTCAATAGCAGATGATTTGTCCTTAACTGAAACACCAAGCTCAATTCCCGATTCATTTAATAATTCTGTAATCTTCATGTCATCTTCCATCCTTTCTTTTTATTTTTTTATTTTTAACACATCTATTATATGTGTCATTCACTGTTATAACTGTTTTAACAATTCTTCCGTCTTTTCCTTAGTGGCAAGCCCTTCCAGAAAAGCTGTGGCACCGCCTGCGGCAGTTGCATATTTTAGGGCTTTTTCGTAATTCCTGTCCTTAAAATAACTTGCAACAAACCCCGCAACCATCGAATCTCCTGCACCTACCGAATTAACAACCTGTCCCTTTGCAACGCCTATTTTATATACCTTTTTGTTTTCCGTAAAAAGCACCGCACCGTCACCTGCCATAGAGACAAGCACATTTTTTGCCCCCATATCCTGTAATTTACCTGCATAATAGTTCATCTGTTCTTCATCAAGTGATGTCTTGCCAAACATTTCCGCAAGTTCATGGTTATTCGGTTTAATAAGAAATGGTCTGTATTTTAATACATTCAGTAAAAGTTCTTTTGTAGCATCAACCACAACATTAACATTCTTCCCTGAAATTCTTTCTATAAACTGCTCATATATATCTTCAGGAACACTTTTTGGTATCGCCCCTGCAAGTATCAGCATATCGCCATCTTTTATTTTCTCCAGTTTCTTAAAAAGCTTTTCAAGCTCATCTTTTGAAATTTCGGGACCTGCCGCATTAATATCCGTTTCCTTTGTGCCCTTAACTTTAACATTTATTCTGCTTAATCCACTGTTAAGATGTATAAAATCCGTCTGAACACCCAGATTTTTTACGCCACTTTCAATCTCTTCACCTGTAAATCCCGCAACGAAACCTAATGCTATACTTTCAACGCCAAGATTATGCAATACAGTCGAAACATTAATTCCTTTTCCGCCATATAAAACATATTCACCATGGCTTCTGTTTACCTGACCAGCTGTAAGATTATCAACATGCATCGCATAGTCAATTGCAGGATTCAGTGTAACCGTATAAATCATTCAACATGCACCTCCTTAATCAGAGTAAGTTCTTTATACTTATCTTTAACAATACCATCCGTTACAATACACGCTTTTTCTAACGGAGCAAATGTTACAGCTGTAACTTTGCCAAACTTTGTGTGGTCAGCAAGAACATAGCTCACATAACTGTGATTGACTGCTTCTTTTTTCAACATTGCTTCATCTGTGTCAACTGTTGTAAATCCATGGAACGGATGTATTCCGTTAGCACCGATAAAAGATTTTGTAAAATTGAATTTTTTTATGCTCTCAACAGCCTCACTGCCGACAACTGCCTCAGTCTTTGCTCTTATAAGTCCACCCGCCATATAAGTTTTAAATCCTTTAGATATCAGTTTTTTTGCATGTACAATTCCATTCGTAACAAATACGGCCGACACACTTATGTCTATATAATCAATAAGAAACTCTGTTGTAGTTCCTGCATCTATATATATAAAATCATCATTCTGGATTGTTGAAGCTGCATACTCTGCTATAGCTTTCTTCTCTGCTACATTCTTTTCGTACTTGGTATCAACATCATCTTCAGATGTAAGGAACTCCTGTTCAACTGCTGCTGCACCTCCACGGATTCTCTTTACTTTTCCCAGTTCATCCAGTGCTGTCAGATCTCTTCTTATTGTTGCCGCTGATGCACCTATTTCATTCACCAGCTGCTCAACCGTCACAGCCTGATTCTTTTCAACTGCTTCAGTTATCAGTCTGTATCGTTCCTGTGTCAGCATTAATAACCACTCCCTTAAACCATTTTCTTTATCTATGATTAAAATATCACTCTTTTTAATCATTGTCAATCATTTTTAATCAAATTCAATCATATTTTTTCATTTTTTGATTGATTTTGATAGAATTCAAGTCAAAAAAAGAGAGAAACCGACATTAAATGTCAAGCTTCTCTCTTTATATTATTAATGTTATGAATTACAAATCCATCATGCACAGGCATAAAACTTAGTCTGCCAAATGATTAAATTAAACTCTTGAAAGATATTCACCTGTACGTGTATCGATTTTGATTGTATCTCCCTGATTTACAAAGAGTGGAACCATAATCTTAGCACCTGTCTCAAGAATAGCAGGCTTTGTAGCACCTGTTGCTGTATCACCCTTAACACCAGGTTCAGACTCTGTAATCTGAAGTTCAACGAAAAGAGGTGGTTCAATAGCAAATACCTTGCCCTGATGCGAACATAACTTAACCATTTCGTTTTCCTTAACGAACTTTAATGCATCGCCTACATCTTCCTTTGCAAGAGCAATCTGCTCGAATGTTTCTGTATCCATGAAGTTGTAAAGATCTCCATCAGAATATAAATACTGATATTCTTTTCTGTCAATGTGAGCAAGCTCAAGCTTCTCTGTTGGTCTGAAAGTCTTTTCAACCACACCACCACTCACGATGTTCTTCATCTTTGTTCTAACAAAAGCAGCGCCCTTACCAGGCTTTACATGCTGGAATTCAATAATCTGCCAGATACCGTTATCCATCTGAACTGTAATACCGTTCTTAAAATCTCCTGCACTTACCATTCTTTGGTATACCTCCTAAATTATCAATAACTTATAATATTTTATAATAATCTTACGCATTTGGCAACTATTTTTTTAGCAAACAGCCACAAAATACATATTTTATACACTAAGAACCAAATTATAAAGATTTACTGCATATCACATAATGCCTGCATTGCATATAAATATCCGTTTAATCCGAGTCCTACAACCTGACCTGTACACACAGGTGCTGTAACAGATACATGACGGAATTCTTCTCTTGTATGAACATTAGAGATATGAACTTCAATCTTTGGAATTGATTCTATTGATGCAAGTGCATCACGTATAGCATAGCTGTAATGTGTATAAGCTCCAGGATTAATTACTATTCCGTCAACATTTTCAAAATATGCCTGCTGTATTCTGTCAATAATTGCTCCCTGTGAATTATTCTGGAATACTTCAACTTCCACACCAAGCTCTTCTGCTTTTTTATTAATCATATCAACAAGAGCATCATAATTTTGTGAACCATATATTCCTTTTTCCCTTATTCCGAGGAAATTGATATTAGGTCCGTTAATAACAAGTATTTTCTTCATTCTTTTATTTACCTTTCTATAATTATAAATCACAACCACATTATCTACATATTTTTTTGCAAAAACTCTTCCATCTGACTAAACATATCATTAAAAGCTATATCTTTCGTATCAATCTTAATGTCAGAAACACTGTCATAAATCTCTTTTCTTGCATCCATAAGCGTATTAATCTTTTCTTTGAGATTACCACCTGCAAGAAGCGGTCTTGTATTATCACCACTTAGTCTTTTAACAAGCTCATCTGCATCAGCCCACAGATATACAACTGTACCAAGCTGTGATAAAAGCTCTCTGTTCTCCTCTTTTACAGGAAGACCTCCTCCTACAGATATAACACAATTTTGTGTATCTCTCTCCAGAAGTTTGTTTAACATGTCTGTCTCAAGATTTCTGAAATATACTTCACCCTTTGACGCAAAAATATCAGAAATTGTTATTCCATTTTCTTTTTCTATAAGCTCATCAGTATCAACAAATTCCATTTTCTTATTAGCTGCAATCCATTTTCCGAATGTGGTCTTTCCTGACCCCATAAATCCAATCAGGATAATATTGTTTCTTTTACTCACTGATTCCAAGCTCCTTTTTCATATCCTCATATATTATATCAGCCATATCAGATGAAATCTTACAGTCATTCCAGAGTTCATACGCTGCAACGCCCTGGTACAGAAGCATTTTTAATCCGTTATAAGCCGGCTTGCCATGCTTTTTCATAAGTTTCATAAACATTGTCTCATATGGATTATAAATAATATCGACACCTGCCGCTGCATTCTCGTAAAACTCATCTGCCGTAACAGCTGTCTCATCATCATGCGGATGAAGCCCTACACTTGTTGTCTGTATAACAATGTAATCCTTTTTATCAAAGCTGCCACATTCAGAAATTCCTGCCGCCTTTGCTATATCTTTTTTTGCATATTCATTGACTGCATCTGCTATATTCTGTGCTTTTTCGAGCGTTCTGTTCATTATATAAATCTCTGATGCCTTCTTTCCTGCACAAAGAAAAGCAATCGCTCTTGCTGCACCGCCTGCACCTATTATAACAACACACTTGTCTTCAAGAGAAATGCCAACATCTGAAAGTTCTCTGTCAAGTCCGAGAATATCCGTGTTATACCCCTTAAATCCACCTTCAGTACGCACAAGCGTATTCACAGCCCCGATAGCAGCTGCAAGCTCATCAATGTCAACAAGTTCATCTATAACAGCCTGCTTATGCGGAACTGTAACATTAAGGCCCAGAATATCAAGTGCATATGCACCTTTAACTGCTGCCGCCACATTACCGGCTTCAACCTTAAAAGTTGCATATACAAGATTATCTCCTCTTAATCCGGCAAGCCTGTTATGAATAACAGGCGATATTGAATGTGCTACAGGATTACCTATAAGTCCGCACACTCTTGTTGTTCCATTAATATCCATCTTAACATATCCTTTTTATTTTTTATTTTTATAATCATCTGTTTGTCCATGTTTTTTACAATATCTTTTATAGAAAAAAAGAACTATCTTCTCAAGATATCTTTTTAAAACAATCTGAATCTCCTCATGCTTATCTATAGGCTTCACAAGCATGCTCAGGATTCCTGCCCTGTTGGCTCCCCATACATCAGTAAATATCTGGTCTCCGACAAAAAACACATTATCTTTGCCACAATTCATAATATCCATTGCCTTAATATAATTGACAGGCGATGGCTTGTTTGCCTTGCTTACATACTTTGAATTAACTTCATCTGCCAGAGGTTTCACTCGTTCTTCTTTATTATTTGAAATAATACACGTCTCGTATCCTATCTCATGAAGCCTGTCAAATAAATCCTTTGCTCTCTTTGTGACAGGTGCACCATGTTCTACAAGTGTATTGTCAACATCAAATATTATTCCGCGGTATCCTTTTTCGTAAAATTCACCATATTCTATATCATAAGCAGAATCATAATATCTGCCGGGATAAAAACATTTAAACATATATTCCTCATTAATTTTTCATGATAAATTATTTTAAAATTTTGTTAATTTCCTCAAGAAATGTATTGACATCCTTGAATTCACGATAAACAGATGCAAATCTTACATAGGCTACTTCATCGAGTTTTTTAAGTTTATCCATTACAATCATTCCGATCTTTGTTGTAGGAATCTCTTTTTCACCAGAATTAAAAATCTGTGTCTCAATCTCATCAACCATCTGGTTAATCTGTGCAAGTGACACTGGTCTTTTATGACATGAACGCACAATTCCCGCAACAATCTTTTCCCTGTCGTAAGGCTCTCTGTTGTCATCCTTTTTGATAACAATAATCGGCATCATCTCTATTTTCTCATATGTAGTAAATCTTTTTGCACATGACTCACACTGGCGGCGGCGGCGTATCGCTCCCTCCTCAGTCGGTCTTGAATCTATAACTTTTGTATTCTCATTTCCGCAATATGGACACTTCAAGGTAGTTACCTCCAAAAAATCAAAACTGAAAATTCCCCAAGGAATGAATTTATTATAAATAATATTGTGCCTGCGGTCAATAAAAAGTCTTTAAAAAAATGGATATTCTTTACAGGATTAAATTTTCTTTTAACGGCAATCATTTACTTAGAAAATTCAATTATATTGATAAAGGAGGTGCAGCTTGGCTGGGTATAAAGTAGAAATATGCGGTGTCAATACAGCAGAGCTTCCGCTGTTAAAAGCAAAGGAAAAAGAGGAACTTTTAAAGAAAATCAAACAGGGTGATGCAAACGCCCGTGAACAGTTTATCAAAGGCAATCTGCGTCTTGTATTAAGCATTGTACAGCGTTTTAACCAATCAAATGAAAACATCGACGATTTATTCCAGATTGGATGTATCGGAATGATTAAAGCTATTGATAATTTTGATTTATCACAAAATGTACAATTTTCGACATATGCAGTTCCAATGATATTAGGAGAAATAAAAAGATATTTAAGAGATAACAATTCTATACGTGTCAGCCGTTCCATGCGTGATACCGCTTACAAAGCAATCTATACCAAAGAAAAACTGACAAAATTAAGACAAAAAGAACCGACAATTAATGAAATTGCGTCCGAAATCGGTGTGCCAAAAGAAGATATCGTACTTGCACTTGAGGCAGTACAAACACCTGTCTCGCTGTACGAGCCTGTATACAATGATGGCGGCGACACACTCTATGTGCTCGATCAGGTCAGTGACAAAAAGGACTGCGAAGAAAACTGGGTCAGCCGGATTTCTCTTAAAGAAGCAGTTGAAAAACTCTCCCCACGCGAAAAAAGAATTATAACAATGCGTTTTTTTGAATGTAAAACACAGATGGAAACTGCTGCCGAAATAGGCATTTCACAGGCACAGGTTAGCCGGCTTGAAAAAATGGCATTAAAATCAATGCGTAATTTTCTGGGCTGACAACTATCTGCCGCCTTATGAATATAATAATACTGACAAATATTCATAAGGCGGTTATCCATGCGTGTATGTGATTTGCACAATAAACAGGTAATAAATACATGTGACTGCAAAATTCTTGGATGTGTAATTGATATTGACTTTGACGAATGCAGCGGCTGCATAAAAGCACTCATAGTACCGGGACCCGGACGGCTTTGCGGCCTGTTTGGAAGAGATATCGAATATATAATTCCATTCCCATGTGTCAGAGGCATAGGTCCCGATGCTGTTCTTGTTGAAGTTTCTCTCGAAAAAATAACACATAAATGTATATGATTATTGAATTTTATCTCTTTTTGAATTAAAATATAAATAAATATTAATGTACAGAAGCGAGGCATATTATATGAGCGAAAAATATATTGCATATGTAGGCAGCTATACTCACGAAAGCAGCAAAGGAATCCATTTATACGATATGGATGTTGAAAAGGGACGTATAACAGAACGCACAGAATTTCCAATTGATAATCCTTCTTACATAACATTGTCACACAGCGGTAACTTTTTATATTCAATATGTGACCAGGGTGTAACATCATTTTCCATAGAACCGGATGGCAGTTTAAATAAACTCAATGTCGTTTCTATTAACGGAATGCGAGGATGTCACATCACACTTTCAAAAGATGACCGTTTTTTAATTGTTTCAGGATATCATGATGGTAAACTTACCGTGCTTTCACTTGAACCTGACGGAAGAATCGGCAAAATAACAGATGAAGTATTCCACAAAGGAATGGGAAGCATTGCTGACCGCAATTTCAGGCCACATATAAGCTGGTCTGTATTTACACCTGATGAAGAACTTTTATGTGCATGCGACCTTGGTATTGACCAGATTAAACTTTACGAATTTAATCACAACACTGGAAAACTCAAATTATATGATATTATACGTTCACAGCTTGAATCAGCTCCAAGACAGATGATATTCAGTGCAGACGGCAGATATGCCTATGTTTTATGTGAATTGAAGAATTATATAAATGTATATTCTTATGACAAAGACAATGGCAAAAACCGTTTTGAACTTATACAGAATATTTTTACAGTCAGAAAAGGACATAAAACCAACAGTGCTGCTGCCAGTCTTATTCTTTCTAATTCAGGCAATAATCTTATCTGCTCAAACGCAGGTGATAATACTGTTACTATTTACAGCGTAAACAAAGAAACAGGTACGCTTAACAGTATTTCATCACTTCCGGTAAGCGGTGATTATCCAAAATACATAAATATTTTTCCTGATGACAAACACATAATGTCAATGAATAATGAGGGCAACTCAATAACAATTTTTACAATTCATTTTGATAAAGGACTTATAGTAATGAATGGTCCTGAATTAAAAATTTCAAAACCAAATAACATGATAATTAAAAAATTACAGTAAATCTTATGCCATGCCATGGATTTTCAAAACCTGCGGCATGGCGTTTTTTTACATAAAATAAAAAACAAACGAGGATATTATATATGAACATATTTATATGTGATGATAACGAAGCTGATATTGCACAAATTCGCAGTTATACAAAAATATACTTTGCAATGGAACCTTATGACCCGCTTGTAAAAGGCTTTACCAGCGGTGATGATTTATTAAATGACCCATTAATACCGGATATTGTTTTTCTGGATATAGAAATGCCGGGACTCAACGGAATAAATACCGCAACAGAGCTTATTAAACGCAATCCAAGCGTACTTATAATAATCGTGACATCTCATCTTGATTATCTTGATGACGCAATGAAAATCCATGTTTTCCGCTATCTTACAAAGCCTGTTGAAAAGAAACGTCTCAGCCGCAGTCTTGCTGATGCAGTAAAAATATATGCCGAGGCTAATGCGACAGCAATTGTTTACACACGCAGACATGGTCCTATTGCACTTAAAAAATCTGATATTATATGTATTGAAGCAGAGGGACGTTATTCTTATGTATACACAAAAGATGATAAAATTGACTCAGTCAACAGCCTGTCAGAATGGATGAATGTACTAGCCGGAATTAATAAAAGTTATAATTTTTATCAGGTTCACAGAAGCTTTATCATTAACATGAATTATATAACCAACTACTCTCCTACTGAGCTTTCACTTAGCAATGGCTTTATGACTATACCTTTGGCACGCCGTAAAAGGGTTGAATTCAAAAGACAATATTTAAGACATCTTGAAAGAATAAGATAAATTATAGGGCCAGGTAGTTATTATGAATTTATTTAATATATATATAATATCAATTTTTGCATATATATGTGAAGGATATACGTTATGGCTTTATTGCTCCGGCCTTTTTGAACGCAGATACAATTTTATAAAAAGATTGTTAATTTACATAATATTTTACACTATTCCTATATTGTTTATAGGTTTACGCATATTTTCATTAAACTGTATACTGTTTTTTGTAATGACAATGCTGATTATATGCACAGCATATAAAGTCACACCGGGCAAAAGCATGCTGCACGCACTGCTGGCAACTTTTATTATGTGCATAACAGAACTTATCGTAATGGTTGCTGTTCCTGATTATGGTCAGAACGTTCTTGGCTATATTGATTCATTTAAAGTACAGGTTATGATTTATTATATAAGTAAGCTCTTATACCTTATATTTATGTATATAGCCTCTTATATTCTTTCAAAAAAGGAACATCCCGGCACAACATCAACATTAAAAATATTTGCACCTGTCGGAATATGTGCAATAAGCGTTTTCATTATAAATTCTTTTTGCATTTTATGTGTCAATATATCACTTTCAACAAAATATATTACACTTATACTTATAAGTGCAACGGTTCTTTTGTGCCTTAATGTACTTGCAATAAATATGTATAATTATATAGAAAAACAATACATCCAGAACGAAAAACTAAATTTGCAGCTTCAAAATGAATCTCTTTCAATAGAATATTATAAACAGCTCGCTGAAATGGACGAAAAACAAAAAATAATGATTCATGATATTAAGAATCATCTTTTGTCGATAAAGGAGTTAAATAAAGAACATAATTATAATGAAATTGATAAATATATTTCAACGCTTCTGTACTCTGAGGAATTCAGCAAACCTGTAATGGTATCTGACAATGAAATTTTAAATGCAATTGCATATCGCTTTCAGAAAAAATGTTCAGACAAAAATATTACATTTATAACCGATATACGTTCAAAAACTGTTTCTTTCATATCTCCTGACGACTGCACTTCTTTATTTTGCAATCTTCTTGATAATGCATATGAAGCAGCATGTAAAACAGATGATGGACATATAACATTAAAAATATGTTCTGATACTTCTGACAAACTTACTATCATGGTAAATGTAGTAAATTCATGTAATGGAAATCCTTTCGATTCGCATGGTAAATTAAAAACATCCAAAAAAGACACCATAAGCCATGGCTATGGACTTAAAAGCATTGAACGTGTCGTCAATAAATATAATGGTTTTATTGATATGTATTATGACGAAAATGATTCAACTTTCCATACACTTATAAGTTTTTCAGACCGGATGTAAACAGCCAGAAAGGCAGGCTTACTGATTTTTCTAAAAAATCAGCAGACCCGCCTTTTATATTTTTATATCTTATTACTTTTCTGCATTTTTATCAGAATCTGCATTTTTATAATCGCTTTTTTCAAGCTTATATGCAAATATTGAACCTGCAACTGCAAATAAAGTAAGCACAGCTGCAATAATGTTCATTACCATATTCACCCCTCCTGTCATAAATTAATTCCTAACTTATGACAGCACAGCTTTTTTCTCCATCCTGATTATGAATATATGTAATAATAATTTTTCTGCGTATGTATTGATTTTTTTCATGTATATAATAATAATTCATACTGAAAAAAATCATAATAATAAATTCAAGTAAAATCAGGGCAAAAGAAAAATTAATCTTCAGATTATATCTGTATGAAATTATATCTTTTGTCTGAAAGACATTAATATCTTTTAATCCTAAAATCTCTCCCATACATATTTCGTTACCTCCATATGTATCATCAATCACCTGATATACATAAGATGCAGAAGTTCCACCGGACTTATTGCATCTGAATTCTTCATTATCCGTTCCAAAATACATTCCTGAAAGAATTATTGACAGAACAAGAAAAATATATATTAATTTTTTATTTGTTTTAAATGATTTCATATATTGTTTTCAACCTTACAGGCACAGAATATACAACTTCTTCTACAATATCCGCATCTTGTGCAAGCTGCCTGTTGATATATGCTAATTGTCTGATATATTCTCTGGTAGATTCATCATATATGCATCCATCAGAAAAAATATCATTGGTTACTATTATTATATTACTACATTTATCACGGATTGTCATGCATTCTTTAATAATTGATTGAGTATTTCCTCCCGGCTCAAACATTTCGTTTGCGACAAGATTTGACATACACTCAATAAGAACTGTTGAGTTACGTGGATTTTTTATTTTTTCCAACGCCCCTGATATATGCATCGTCTGCTCAATTGTATAAAAATCTTTGCCTTCACGCAGCTTCTTATGCCTTTCAACTCTTTTTTTTCCTTCTTCTCCGTATGGAATCATAGTTGCAATATAATATTTTTCATTTTTTTGTGCAAGCTCACATGAAAGCTTTTCCGCATATTCAGATTTACCGCTTCCGCTTCCTCCGAAAATTAATGCAAACACTCATATGCCTCCATATCTATATTTTCAAATGTATTGCTCTCATTGTACACACTCATTGACATATCAAGCAGAGGAAAAACCATAACTGCCCCAGAACCTTCTCCCAATGCAAGATTCGCATCTATCACAGGCTTTAATTCAAGATGTGTAAGAATCTTTTTTAAAGCAGGCTCTTTTCCTGCATGTGATGCAATCATATATTTTTTTGTTCCAGGTGACATATATTCCGCAGTAAGTGCTGCTATTCCCGATATCAGTCCGTCAATGACAACCGGAATTCCATACTCAGCTCCGCCGATAAATACACCAGCAAGCCCTGCAATATCCAATCCACCAATACATGATAAAAGTTTAAGTGTATCATCTTTATATCCACTATACATTTCACACGCTTTTCTTACTGTTTCAGTTTTATTTTTAAGCCCTTCATTCGTAAGTCCTGCACCATAACCTGTTACATTTTCCGGCTTTTCATCAAGAAGAATTGCTGCAAGTGCTGCACTTGTAGTTGTATTTCCAATTCCCATTTCGCCCGTAGCAATAATATTTATTCCTTTTTCACTGCACATTTTTACAATTTCTTTTCCTGTTTCTATTGCCTTAATACACTGTTTATCTGTCATAGCATGTTCTTTCAGAAAATTTTTTGTACCATGGCTTATCTTTTTATGTAAAATTCCATCCATATCATCAATTTTTTTACCTGACGGAATGGTTTCACATGCAATTCCTATATCTACAGGTATAACCTGTGCACCGGTATAACCGGCCATAAGACATACACTTGATTTGCGTGATGCCATATTGGCAGCCACTATCGCTGTTACATCCTGTCCGCTCTGACTTACATTTTCCTCTACAATTCCATTATCAGCACACATTATGACTAATGCTTTTTTACTTATATCTACATGTTCTGTATTCTGTATGCCTGCAATTTTTACTATTATATCTTCAAAATCCCCCAGTCCGTTAAGAGGCTTTGCTATATTATCCCAATGTTTTTTTGCAGCATATTCGCATGATTTTTTTATAAAATTCATTCCAAATTCCTCATTTCCGTAAAAATATATGTGCATAAAAGCCGCATATAATTTTTCTGTGTTGTATCCTGCCATGCTGATACTTTCATCAGATACTTTTTTCACCTGAAAATCGCTGCCCGGATTACAGCTTTTCCAATAATGAAATTCATGCGTTTTCAACGGCTGCATGCATCTGCATGCCATACCATCGGACACCGGCGTAACTTCCATATATCCAAATCTTTGCAGTTTTCCGCCATTTACTGCTTCACCATCTATAATCCCCGCCATAGGATACTTTTTCCCATCCGTTCCTTCAAGATATGAATGAAGATATAAAAAGCCTCCACATTCCGCAATACAGGCAATCCCACTGTCTATCACTTTTTTTACACTTTTAATCATACTCTTATTTTCTGATAATTCTTTTGCATATCTCTCAGGATATCCACCCCAGAAAATAACTCCGTCTGCATCATACGGTATTTCACTGTCATGTATCGGACTGAAATACATAATCTTGCATCCATTTTCTTCCAGAAAAGCAATATTGTCATCATACAGAAAACAAAATGCTTCATCTTTTGCAATTGCAATATTCACACAAGATTTACTGTCAGTTCCCACATCTTTTTCAGCTTCGTATTCTAATTTTTCCGCTGTTTTTGCAAGTTTCATCACTGCATCAATATCAATCGTCTTTTCCATTACATCTGCCAGATGATCAAGTTTTTCATCAAAACCTTTTATTTCATCTGCACCTACAAGCCCAAGATGCCTGCTTTCAATATGAAGTGACGAATCTGACGGAATATATCCTAATGGCTGTACTCCAAGTTTTAATGCACATTCTTTTGCATATCTGTAAAGTTTCTCAGATAATCTGTTAAATATGACACCTTTTATATGGCTGTTTTGCTTCATATTAACAAATCCTGAAAGGACAGCTTCAAGCGATGATGACATGCCCTTACAATTTATTATAAGTATTACAGGTGTAGATGTTATGTCAGCAATTTCATATGCACTTGCCCTCTGCGTAAATCCCATCCCGTCATAATAGCCCATCACGCCCTCAATAACCGCTATATCACATTTATCCGCTTTTTTTGAAACTATCTTTCTTAAATCTTCCGGCTTACAAAACCATGAATCAAGATTTCCTGTTGGAATTTTTAGCACTTTTTTATGAAATGATGTATCTATGTAATCAGGTCCGCACTTAAATGCGTGAATGTTCATTTTTCTGTTTAAAAGACACTTTAATAAACCGCATACAACTGTTGTTTTTCCACATCCGCTGTTTGTGCCTGCAATCATAATTCTTCCATTACACATTTTAATGCCTCCCTGAAATTTTGCCTGTCATCTTGCATCTATTATAAATACAGGATTCTGTACATCCGGCATATGATATCTTCCACGTTTTACCACATTCGTAACTGCTATACACACTGTTTCCACTTTTTGGAAATTAATTTCAAGATATTCCAGAGCTTCATTTAATGTCTCCATTGTAACAGCAGTCATAACAATATGTACAGATGGATTTTTACGGATAAGCTGGTCAATTATATCTTTTAACATTCCCTTGCTTCCGCCAATAAACACGCTGTCCGGTGCCGGAAGTTCATTTATTTTTTCTTGTGCACGCCCATTTACAATCTGAATATTATCTGTTCCGAATTTATCAGAATTTTCTTTTATTAAAGCACACGCCTCTTCATTTTCTTCTATCGCATATACTGTTCCCATATAATCCGCAAGTGCAAGCTCTATACTGACTGAACCTGTTCCGGCTCCAATATCATATATACATTCATTTTTTGAAACATGCATGCGTGAAGCAATTGATGCACGGATTTCTCTTTTCGTCATAGGAACATTTCCACGAATAAAATTCTCATCGGGAATTCCTGCAATGCCGTCAATAAGCTTTTCATTATTTTCAACCAGCATTACACAGAGTCCGCATGATTCATACTCTGTAAGATTTTTTGCATAATCACATGTAATCTTTTCATTTTCAAGTGAAAGATTCTCACCTATATATACTTTAAATCCGCCAAATCCAATTTTTTGGAGTCTCTGACATATTATGCCGCAATCTGACTGTGTTAAAATGTATGTATATCTTGATGAAAGAATTGTGCCCATAATGCTCATTTTTCTTCCATGCAGACTTAAAAATCCAGCCTCATCCAACGGAACACCTGTTTTTGCAGACATATATGATACGCTTGAAATCCCCGGCAGAATATTATATTTAATTTTTTCTTTTTCTAATTCCAAAACCAGCTTTTTCGTTCCGCTGTAAAACGATGCATCTCCCGACATAAGCACCGCTATATTTTCACACTGATTATTACTTTTTATGATTGAAATTATATCGAAAGGTGTAATTGCTGCAAATGTTTTTTTATTACAATATGGCTTTATAAGTCTTTTTGCACCTATTATTATATCAGCATTCTCAATTTTTTCTTCTGATTCTTTTATCAGATACCGTCCGTTTCCGGGTCCCACACCAATTATATATACATTCATTTTTATCTTTCTTTCTGTTATTTTTCAACTATTTCTGTAATATATTTTAAAGCTTCACTCAATCCTATACCGATACATTCATCACTGCCTGTATCCTCTATTATTATTACCTCTGTCCCTGCACGCATTGCTGCATTAATTTTTTCCTGTGTACCGCCCGTATTTCCGGAATTTTTTGTAACCAATACTTCTATTCCATAATTTTTTATCATTTCATAATTCATATTTTCAGAAAAAGGTCCCTGCATGCATATAACATTAGAATTTTTAATTCCGCTTTTAAGCACCTCTCCAAGCATCTGCACATTAGGCAGCATCCTCAAATAATAATTATCTTTAAATCCTTCAAGATGACTGTAAACACCTACCGTTTTACTTCCTGTTGTAAGCAGAACTTTTTTATTTTTATAGCATGGGGCACTTAATATTATTGCTGCTTCTTCGGCACTGCCCGCACTTCTTACTTTTTCACGATTGACCAGATTATAATTTTCTTTATCTCTCTTTATACGTATGTATTTTGTTGTAGTCTTTTCACAGGCATTTTTAATATTTTCCGTAACCTGCACTGCAAATGGATGTGTCGCGTCAAACACTGCCATCGGATTTATTTTTTCTATTTCTTCTTTAATTTCTGCCTCATCAAGCCTGCCTGTGTGTATTATGCACTTATTCCCATCGAAACTTTTGTCGTCTTTTAATATCATTTCACCATATTCTGTAGCAACAAATATATGTGTGTCTATATTTAACCCGGATGCATAATCTGCAAGGTGTCTGCCTTCTGTTGTTCCGGCAAATATAATAATACTTTTTTCTGACTTATTATTATATCCCCTCGGTGTTACCATTTTTTCACCCATCCTGACAGTTGATTTATTACCGATAAATACTGTAGTAAACATATCTGCATTATATTCTTTTAACTGACCTAGTGTAAGAATCTTCGAGCTTTCCATGTCTCTTCCTATATTTCTTACAACGCCGCATACTGTGTCTTCATCTTTATATTCAAGACATATGCTGCATGCCCATGCAAGATAATCTGCCCTTTTTTTACTAGATGGATTATAAAGGCAGATTACCATATCTGACATTGCTGCTGCACGCAGTCTTTTTTCTATCACGCTCTTTTTTGTCAAAAGATCACTAAGGCTTATAACTGAAAAATCATGTGACAATGGAGCACCTATTATTGCTGCTCCGCTGTTTGCCGCTGTAACTCCCGACACGACCTTAATTTCAGGAGAATTATCCATAGCACCGGCAAGCTCATATGCAAGACATGCCATGCCATATACGCCGGAATCACCACTGCAGACAAGTGATACCTCTTTGGTCACAGCCTCATTCAACGCATATTCACAACGCTGTCTTTCCTGCATCATGCCATTTTCATAATACTCTTTATCAGGAAAATATTCTCTCATCAAATCTATATATGTCTTAAATCCTACTACAAGTTCAGACTTTTCAATCGTCCTTACCGCTTCTATTGTCATATTCTCATATGAACCACATCCAAAACCAACTATATTAAGCACTTTATCCTCCATAAACCCTGTATCTGTATACAGAAACTGTCACTCCGTTTTCTACAGTCTTAGGTACAAGACATTCACCGTTACAACTTGCCCTGCATGCACTGCGTCCACAGACATTATCCGCACCAACGTGGTTATATACAGTCATTGACGGCTCAAATTCACCTTCAACCTCCATAAGCTCATCTGCCGTATATGTAATGAAATCTGCCTGTAACTCCTCTGCCAGCTCTATTATACCTTTTTCGTCTGCTTTTTTGTTAATTGAAGCGACACAATTCACATTTTCCGCAGATACACCGGCTTTTTCTAATATTGTCATAACAGAACTTTTAATCTTTAAGTATTCTGTTCCTCTTCTGCAGCCAACTCCGACAACAATATTACGCGGTATAAGAATTATTTTTGACTGCATATCTTTAATTTCTGATTTATTTTTTAATATAACTATATCAGCATTTTCATAGTCTGTTATTTTTATATTTTTACTGCATTTTTTACACTCGTTCTGTATTACCTTTTCATATTCTTCAGCCTGCATGTATATCCCAAGCTGCTCACCGTTTACAATTCTTGTGCTTATGTCTCGTATCATATATGGATTTATCATTTTAAGGTGATTTTTTACTGCAAAAACATCTACAGCAAATGCGTTATTGACATCCGTTGCAGTTGTTATAACTGCATCCGAACCTAACATTCCTGCAACTTTTACACACCATTCATTCCCGCCTCCCACATGCCCGGACAAAAGTGAAATAACATGTATTGCATGATCATCCATGACAAGCACAGCTGGATCTTTGAATTTACTTGTAATATAAGGTGCAATAGAACGTACCGCTATTGCAGCCGCACCAATAAATATGATTCCTTCATATTGATAAAAAATATCTCTGATAATGGCCGGCGTACTCTTAAATGTTATAATATTTTCTGCATCAATATATTTTGCCGATTTTACACTGACATATATATCAATCTCATCATCACTTAAATGTCTTAACTTTTCTGCCAGTATAGCTCCGTTTACCGTATATGCAATTACCGCCGCTCTCATTTACGGTACTCCGTTGTAAATGAAGCATCATAGAGCTTTGAATTATTATATTTTCTGCCTAGAAAATCACCAACAAGAATAAGAGCCGTTTTCGCAATACTATTCGATACCATATCATTATGCAGATTTTTAATTGTTGTCATTATTATCTTTTCATCAGGCCAGCTTACCTTATAACATATGGCACATGGTGTATCCTCACTATATCCGCCGGTCAGCAGTTCATCCTGTAATTCTTTTGTAAGTCCTGAGCTTAAAAAGACTGCCATGGATGTATTATGTCCTGCAAGTTCTCTCATCTTTTCTTTTTCAGGAACCGGTGTTCTTCCTTCCATTCTTGTAATTATCAATGACTGCGAAATCCCAGGCACCGTGTATTCACATCCTGCTGCTGCAGCAGCAGCAAGAAAACTGCTGACTCCGGGACAGATATCCCATGAAATATCATATGAATTTAACTGTTCAATCTGCTCTCTTATTGCACCATATATTGAAGAATCGCCTGTATGCAGACGCACAATATCCTTATTTTCACTATCTGCTGTTTTTATGACATCAATAATCTCTTCAAGCGTCATATATGCACTGTTGTAAATTTCACATGAATCTTCTGCATATTCCAGAAGTTCAGGATTTACAAGTGAGCCGGCGTATATTATTACATCAGCGTTTTTTAACAGATTCATTCCTCTCACCGTTATTAAATCTTTGGCTCCTGAACCTGCTCCAACAAAATGAACCATACTTTTCTCCTTATTATCATTTCAATTTTTCAAGCATATTATCTGCATTTTCCGTTTTACATAAAATGCCGTATTCTTCTGAAAATGTTATCATTCCGATTTCAATACTGCCTTTTGCCCGCAGTTTTAATGATCTGTCAATTCTTTTTTCCAGCATTTTAATTGTCTCATCAAAAATACCTTCTTTTTTTAGAATCTCAAGTGCAGCATCAGTAGTTATACATCCAAGTATATTTTCAAGAACTTCTCTTTCTGCCCCACATAATGCTGCACATAAAGCAAATGCTTCCATTCTTCCATCAGCATATCTTGAATGTGTATTGTATATTGTGCAGCCAAGCTTTGAAAGTTTGCCGATATGTCCGACAAGAAGCATTGATTTAAAGCCTTTTTCAATGCACATATCTATTGTATCTCCTATAAAATTACTGCATTTAACGCATTTATCAACAGCAATACCCAGATTATCCCTCAAAAAATCCTGGCCGTAATTTCCCGGTGTGACAATTATAAATTCTTCATTTTGTGCTTTTCTTACATCAAGTTCAACCGATATTGTATCTATAAGTGCCTGTTCACTCATAGGTTCAACTATTCCCGTCGTTCCAAGTATTGATATTCCTCCCTCTATTCCAAGTCTTGGATTGAATGTCTTTTTCGCAATCTGTATTCCCATCGGAACACTTATTACAGCTTTAAGTCCACCATCATATGAATAATCAGACGCAGCCGTTTTTAACTGTTCTTCTATCATTTTCCGTGGTACAGGATTTATTGCAGCTTCACCAATCTGCTGTTTTAAACCCTTTTTTGTAACACGTCCGACACCTTCTCCTCCATCAACAGTTATTCCACTCTTTTCATATGAAACCGTTGAATATACAAGAATTTTATCTGTCACATCAGGATCATCGCCACTGTCCTTTTGTACCGCACAGCTCACATAATCATTTTCTTTTTTTATATCTGTAAGCCCAACAGTAACAGAATTTCCTGAGGGAGTTATTACAGTAATATTTTCAATGACTTTTCCTGACAAAAGCATTCTGGCAGCACCGGCGGATGCAGCGGCAGCACATGTTCCTGTTGTAAAACCGCATCTTAATTTTTTGCTGCCTTTACTTACATATTTTTCGAGCATTTATCTTCTCCACTCCCGGTTATCATCCTGACACATATACAAAAGTGCATTTACTATTGATGCGGCAACATTGCTGCCGCCTTTTCTCCCTCTTGCTATAATACATTCCATACCACTATCAATAATTGCCTCCTTTGAATCCACAACATTTACAAATCCAACAGGAACACCAATTACAAGAAGTGGTTTAAACTCATTTTCCCTGTACATTTTTTCTATCTGAATAAGTGCAGTAGGTGCATTTCCTACAACCATAATACATCTTTTATTATTCATAGCTGCTTTTTTTACAGCACATACTGCCCTTGTTATATTCTCTTTTTTCGCCATAACTGCAACATCCTCGTCTGATACATAACACACAGCATTACAGTTAAGTTCTTTCAATGCTTTTTTATTAATACCTGAAAGTGCCATGTTCGTATCTGTAACAAATGTCACTCCCGATTTAATTTCACCCAACGCCGTCTTTATGGCATCAGGTGAAAAATACATATTTTCCGCATAAGAAAAATCTGCGGTCGTATGTATTACTCTCTTAACAATCGGTTTAATATCAGATGGGAGTTCAATTTCAAGCTCTTGTTCTATTATTTCAAATGAATGTTTTTCAATATCATTTGGATTCATATATTCATACTTATTATCCAATATTTTCTCCTATCTGTCTTAAATTATAATCGTCCGGTTTATCTAAAATAATTTTGTTATTCTTTAATGCATACTGCCTTAATTCTTTCATTTTCTCATTTACTATACCATACGGGCAGCCTGCATCAATATAATAATCAGCTATATCAACATATTTTTTTGCCATTTCTAATGACTTGTCGCTAAATATTTCAAATGGCTTTTCGCTTATGACTTTTACCGCAAGGGATTCTGCTATCGTATATTCACAGTCATTTTGTGCAATAATTCCTGCCGAAAACGGAATCTCAAAATGCTGCAGACGCCTGTAGACGGAAACGCCGAATCCACCGCCACCAGCGACAAACACCTTTGGAGTACCTGTCTTTTTTTCAAGTTCGGTACTTCCATAAAGGCAGTTATAACTTCCATTTTTAATATCATACAGTTCACGTATTATTTCATCTTTAAATATTTCATCGGGCGTACCATACAGTATTTTTCCATCAGCCCTTACACACATAACCCAATCAGATATTCTGTTTGCGAGTTCTATCTCATGTAATGACAAAACAACCGTAACATTTTCTTTAACAGCCATATTCTGCAAAATATCAAGAAGTTCTATCTTATGCCTTATATCAAGAAATGACGTAGGTTCGTCCAGTACAATAATCTGCGGTTTCTGACATATTGCACGTGCAAGCATTATACGCTGTCTTTGTCCGTCACTTATCTGTGAAAAATCTTTTTCGGCAATATCAAGAGCCGCCACGCTCTCAAGTGATTCATCGACAATTCGTTCGTCCTCAGGCGTAAGTTTTCCAAAATAATTAGTATATGGATAACGTCCCATTGCAACAACATCACGACACGTTAGAAGTTCTGTTTTTACTTTTTCTGTGAGAACTACCGACATCTGCTTTGCAAAATTTTTGCTTGAATAATTGTTAATATCTTTTCCTTCTAAAACAACCACACCGCCAAGCGGACTCATTTCCCTTATAAGATTTTTTAAAATGGTTGATTTTCCCGAACCATTTGGACCTATAAGTGTAAGAATCTGCCCCTTATACACTCCAAGCGAAATATTTTCAAGAATTGGTTTTCTGTTGTATCCAACTGATAAATTCTGTGTTTTAAAATAAAATTCTTTCTCTTCTTCCATTATATCTCACCGTTTTTTCTGCTAATCATAAGCCATATTACCACAGGTGCACCAAATACCGCCGTTACAGTACCTATTGCAAGTTCTGACGGCGAAAATATTGTTCTTGCTATCAAATCACAAAACATGCAGAATACCGAACCGCTTAAAAATATAGCCGGCATTATCACTACTGGTTTTGACGTTTTCATAAGAATACGCGTAACATGAGGAACTGCAATTCCCACAAAAGAAATCGGTCCTGCAAGTGCTGTTACACATGCTGAAAGTATGCTTGACAATGTTATTATACAGAGTCTGAAAAATTTAACCGGTATACCCATGCTCTTTGCATATCCTTCACCAAGAAGATAAGCACTGATTGGTTTTGCAAAAAGGAATGTCACTATTGCTGTCGGAAATACTATAACTGCCGATAATTTTACTGTATTCCATGAACTTGCTGAAAAACTTCCCAGTGCCCAATGTGTAAGATTTGCTATATCTGAATCATTGGCAAATGTTATACATAAATCTGTTATTGCAGAACATATATAACTAATCATTATGCCGATTACAAGAAGTGTTGACATATTTTTAACCTTGCCGGCAAAAAGCAGAACATAAAGCAATGATAAAACCGAACCTGCAAATGCTGCCGCTACCTGAGCCCATAAAGGCATTGAAGGAATATATCTTAATAGAAAAATCATAGTAATTGCAAGAAACATTTTTGCACCTGATGATATACCAAGTACAAATGGACCCGCAATCGGATTTCTGAAAAATGTCTGAAGCAGAAAACCTGACAGTGCCAGGGCACCGCCAAGTATAGCTGCACTAAGAAGCCTTGGCAGACGGATTTTCCATATAATATTGAATCCGGCTGTGCCTGCCTCAGCTTTTAAAAAGATAATTTTAAAAATTCTGCCAAATGAAATATGTACATTACCTGTATTAATATTCATAAATACCGCAACAATGAATAATACTACAAGCATTATATAAACCAGCTGGCAGCGTAACGCCTTCTTCATTATATAACCTCTTTAATTATTTAAGTTTTTTAAGATATGTAAGTTCATTTACACTGCTGTCAGATGTCATCATCTTATTGATGTCATTTACCATACTTCCGATTGTATCCGCAATCTGGAAGAAATCAGGTGTAGTGCACCATACATTGCCATCCTTAACAGCCTTCATATCTGAAAGAACTGAACTGTATCCTGTAAAATCAGCAAGTGTAGATGGTTTTCCTCCAAGGCTCCATATATAAATGATGTAGTCAGCATCTTTAGCCTTAGAATAGAAGCTTTCCATCTCCATTGTCTGTGTTCCTGTCTTTCCGACATTCAAATCATCAAAAATATACTTTCCACCGGCAAGTTCTACCATCTGTGCAACATAATCGTCCGCATTTCTTACATATAACTTACCCTTTGATGTTATATAAAATACTGCTACAGATTTTCCTGTCTTTTCTGTCTTTGAAATCTTATCAACATAAGCAGCCTGCTCATCATACATTCTTACTGCATCATCTTCTTTATCACAAAGTGCTGCATAACATTTTGCCCACTCTACTCTTCCAAGAGGATGTTCCTCATATGTTGACTGGTCAAGTATAAAATTAATATTAAGCTCCTTGAACTTCTCGGCAACATCAGGGGCACTTGTAAGCATTGTTGAATAAATACATATTGAAGGTGATGCTGCAACAATCTGCTCAAAATCAGGTGCTTTATAATCACCTACATATGTAAGTTTATTATCGTCAAATGCTTTTTTAACATCATCGATATACCATGAAGATTTATCATATGTTACAAGGCTTATATTATCAAGACATCCGCTTGCATTCATAAGTGATGTAACCGGTGTGGATGCAACAAGCATATTTTTAACAGGTCCGTTTAAAACAATAGTATCCTTTGATACATCTTCAGGAGTCTTCATTCCATCAGGAACCACAAGAATCTTTGACTGCTTGTCCGTTATAGCAGTATCTTCATCACGGTTTGTGATAGTTATCATCTTATAACCACCCTTATAATAGTCTACAGAAAATAATTCTGCATACTTTAAATCCATTGAATGGTCAAATACAAGCTTTCCGTTGTATTCATCGTTGTTTGATGCTTCTTTTTGTTTTCCACATCCTGCCAATGCAAATATGCTGGCAAAAAGTGTGATTACAAGTGTAATTGCCAGTAATCTTTTCTTCTTCATTTTTACCTCCATTTGAAGCCTGTGCCTCTTATTATTATTTTGATGAAGATAGCTTGCAGAGTAAAAACAGCTTTTGTACCTTTATATACCGCCAGTATACCAAATATATTTTATTGCACAAAAATAAATAGTTCACTGTTCTCGCAGCGTACTATTAAAATCTGCCTGTAAACCGGTCTTCTGACTCGCATATCAACGCCTGTATTCACCTTCCCGAATCCAATCCATCTCATATCTGTAAGATAACAAATAATATATGTTTATCATCAGTGGCATATCAAATACAGACTCCCTGCTCACAGCAGCGGAACTGTTCAGGATTCTCACCTGATTCCCTGGAATTATAAATATATTAAAAAGTTATGACATTTATATTAATTCATATATTCCGTTTACAGTGACTATTTCAATCATCTTTCAAAGATTATTATATAAATGCACTATTGTCAAGTAAAAAAGGTGTCTGTTTTGATATGCACCCATAATCCATGATACATATTAAAACAGACACCTTAAAAAATATTAATCTTCTTTTACTGAAGCAGGCTTTTCAACCTGTGCAATAGCTTTCTTCTGCATTGAAATCCTGCAGTTCTTATTGTTACCAAATTCAACGATTACATCATCATCTGTGATATCTATAATAACACCGTAAAAACCGCTTGTTGTGAGAACATAATCACCTTTTTCAATTGAATCCATAAGTTCCTGCTGCTGTTTCTGCTGCTTCTTCTGTGGCTTAATAGCCAGGAAATACATCATCGCACCAATTGCAACTACATAAACTAATAAAATAACTATCTGCATAAATAAATTCCTCCGAATTTTAAATTAACTAAATGATACTATATACTAAATTTCGCTCAATGTCCAGCTTTTATAAAGATTTTTTATTATCATATGTCTTTAACATATCAAGTCTTTCTTCCTTAAACTTACTGTAACGTCCCTCATCAATAGCACCTCTGATATCCTCCATCATATGATTGTAAAAATAAAGATTATGCAATACACAAAGTCTCATTCCAAGCATCTCTTTTGCCTTTAAAAGATGTCTTATATATGCTCTTGAATAATCACGGCAGGCAGGACAGTTACATCCTTCTTCAATAGGACGCATATCTTTTTCATACTGTGCATTAAAAAGATTTATCTTTCCAAACTTTGTATACACATGTCCATGTCTTCCGTTTCTTGAAGGATATACACAATCAAAGAAATCAATTCCCCTGTCTACCGCCTCAAGAATATTAGCCGGAGTACCTACACCCATAAGATATGTAGGCTTATCCTGTGGAAGATAAGGCACTGTCTCATCGAGAACGTGGTACATTTCTTCATGTGTCTCGCCGACCGCAAGTCCACCGACTGCATAGCCGTCAAGATTCATCTCTGAAATAATCTTTGCATGTTCAATTCTTATGTCTGTATACACAGCTCCCTGATTAATTCCGAATAAAAGCTGATTTGGATTTACTGTATCAGGAAGTGAATTAAGTCTGTTCATCTCTTTTTTGCAACGCTCTAACCAGCGTGTTGTACGTTCTACCGAATTCCGTACATACTTTTTATCTGCTTTTGCCGGAGCACATTCATCAAATGCCATAGCAATTGTAGACCCAAGGTTTGACTGTATCTGCATGCTTTCCTCCGGTCCCATGAATATCTTATGTCCGTCAATATGACTGTTAAATGTAACGCCCTCTTCTTTGATTTTTCTTAACTTTGCAAGCGAAAACACCTGAAATCCACCCGAATCAGTAAGAATAGGCTTATTCCAGTTCATAAACTTATGAAGTCCGCCAAGCTCTTTTATCAGTTTATCACCCGGTCTTACATGAAGATGATATGTATTTGATAATTCAACCTGTGTTCCTATTTCATTAAGGTCTGCTGTTGAAACAGCACCCTTTATTGCTGCAACTGTTCCCACATTCATAAATACAGGTGTCTGTATAACACCATGCACAGTATGCATCTCAGCCCTCTTGGCACGTCCGTCTGTTTTTAATAATTTGTACATTTTTATCCTGCCTATTTTTTATAAAATTTCACAATATTATCTATGCGTGATGTCATATTTTCAAAAATCAAATCTACAAGTGCAAGTGCTGCCATAGATTCAACAACAACTACAGCACGTGGCACAATCATAGGATCATGTCTTCCCTTTATAGATACTTTTATATCTTCCCCGTCTTTATTAACTGTATCCTGAACAGATGATATTGATGGTGTAGGCTTGATTGCTGTCCTGAAAACAATCTGTGAACCATCACTCATACCGCCAAGAATTCCACCGGCATTGTTTGTCTTTTTCTCAACTTTGCCATTATTCATATAAAACGCATCATTATTCTCAGTTCCTGTCAACCTTGCCGCATTAAATCCGCTTCCTATCTCAAAACCTTTAACTGCACCTATAGAAAATACAGCCTGTGCAAGTTTAGCATCAAGCTTGTCAAATACAGGCTCACCTATTCCCGGCATCATTCCATCTATCACACATTCAATAATTCCACCAATTGAATCACCTTGCTCTATCTGCTTCATCGCATACTCTTCAACCTGTGCAGCTGCTTTTTCATCAGGCATTCTAAATGGATTCTTTTCAATCTGTTCTTTGTCAAAATTATCATATGAAGCTGCAATACCGCCTATTTCCTTGGAATATGTACATATGCTTATTCCAAGCGTTGCAAGAATCTTGACTGCAACAGCCCCTGCCGCAACTCTTCCTATTGTCTCGCGTCCTGAGCTTCTGCCGCCTCCACGATAATCCCTGAAACCATATTTTTCATCAAATGTATAATCAGCATGTCCCGGTCTGTAGAAACGTGCTATCTCTGAATAATCAGCCGAACGCTGTGTTTTATTGCGTACAACCATGCTTATCGGAGTTCCTGTCGTTTTTCCTTCAAAAATACCCGAAAGTATCTCAACTTCATCGTCTTCTTTTCTTGGTGTAGTATATTTTGACTGTCCCGGTTTTCTTTTATTAAGCATAACCTGAATATCACTTTCTGCAAGTGGTATTCCTGCCGGACACCCATCTATAACAACACCTACTCCGGCCCCATGGGATTCTCCCCATGTCATAATCTTAAATTGGTTACCAAATGTTGAACCTGCCATTACGTTTCCCCTTTGTTTCTGATATTTATACCTATCCTATATGCCCATACGGCTCAATGTATTTTCAAGATAATCCTTAGCTTCACAGATATTTGATGCCGTAACTTCATCTATCTTTTCAGGTGTTGACCTGCCTATAGCTTTTGAAAGTCTCTGGCATGCTTCTTTCACCTGTTTTTTAGTCTGTTTATCCCAGTCTTTCCTATGCTCATGAAGCATATACTCAGTATTTTGCAAAAGCTGTCCTGCCTCAATACGCAGATTGACAATACCCTGTTTTTCGGCATCTTTACTTCCGTAAACTTCTGCTTCCCACTTTGCTCTTTCGATTTCTTCTTCTGACATATTGGAACTTGATGTGATTGTTATTGACTGTTCATGCCCTGTTCCCAAATCTTTAGCCGATACATTGACAATTCCGTTCGCATCAATATCAAATGTTACCTCAATCTGTGGTGTTCCTGCAAGTGCTTTTTTTATTCCTGACAGCCTGAAGTTGCCCAAAAGCTTGTTATCCCTTGTAAACTTGCGTTCTCCCTGAAATACTTTTATATCTACTGATGTCTGGAAGTTCCCTGCAGTTGTAAATATCTGGCTGTGTCTTGTTGGAATTGTTGTATTTCTCTCTATAAGCCTGCTCGCAATTCCGCCTACAGTCTCTATCGACAATGAAAGAGGTGTAACATCCATAAGAATAATCTCAGATGCCGCACTTCCGGCAGTCAGCTGTCCTCCAAGCTTTCCGCCCTGAACTGCCGCTCCCATTGCAACACACTCATCAGGATTAAGATTTCTTGAAGGCTCTATACCACATATTCTTCTGACTTTCTCCTGAACAGCCGGAATTCTTGTCGAGCCTCCGACTAGAAGAACCATATTAATATCAGTCTTTTTAAGTCCCGCATCATGAAGTGCATTCTCAACAGGTGTAACCGTTCTGTCAATAAGATCTGTCGTCATGCTCTCAAACAGGCTTCTTGTAATATTAATATCCATATGATGTGGACCAGATTTTGTCATTGCAATAAACGGAAGATTAATATTCGCATTCATGGCGGAAGAAAGTTCTTTTTTAGCTTTCTCCGCTTCCTCTCTTAACCTCTGCATTGCGGCAGTATCCTTAGTCAGATTGATTCCGTCTGTCTCCTTAAACTGTTCTACAAGAAAATTCACGATTCGCTCATCAAAATCATCTCCGCCAAGATGATTATCTCCGGATGTTGCAAGAACTTCTATAACCTGGTCACCAATCTCAATAACCGAGACATCAAATGTTCCGCCTCCAAGGTCATATACAAGAATTTTCTGTGGCTGACCATTATCAAGTCCATATGCAAGTGCAGCCGCCGTAGGTTCATTAATTATACGCAGAACATTAAGTCCTGCTATTCGTCCCGCATCCTTTGTGGCCTGTCTCTCAGCATCATTAAAATATGCAGGAACAGTTATAACAGCATCTGTAACCTGTTCTCCTGTAAACTGTTCTGCATCATTTTTTAGTTTTCTCAAAATCATCGCAGAAATTTCCTGAGGCGAATACTTCTTACCGTCTATCTTTTTTCTGTAATCTGTTCCCATATGTCGTTTTATGGAAAAAATAGTTCTGTCTGCATTAGCTGCCGCCTGTCTTTTAGCAATATCGCCCACAAGCCTTGAACCATCTTTTGAAAATGCAACAACTGAAGGTGTTGTCCTGTATCCTTCGCTGTTTGTTATAACTGTAGGCACATCTGCCTCAAGCACAGCAACACAGCTGTTAGTTGTTCCCAAATCAATTCCGATTACTTTACCCATTCTAATCAAGTCACTTTCTATACTTTATAATCCATAAAGAATTATTCTTTTATGAGTATATCACATAATCATATGCTTTAAAATGAACAGACCGCTAAAATTTTTAAATTTTTTATAAACATTCAGAACGAACCATTTTATATATTAATTATTTTTGCCATGCGGCAGCCTGACACGGAAAATGCTTCTCTTCAATTTTTTTACATCAAATGGATATAACGGATAAATATAACTTTTTCCTGAAATCGTCTTGTTAAAAATTATACAGCATACTCCGACAGCCACTCCTGCAAAAAAACCGGCAGCATTAAAAACAGCTGTAAGACACAGCGTAAAAACTCTTATAAATTTCATTGCATAACCCATCTCAAAACTTGCCTGTGAGTATGTTCCGACAGTCACCACAGCCATATATAGAAGTGATTCCGTATTAAACCACCCCGAACTTACAGCATACTCCCCGACAACAATACCTGCCACAATGCTTAAAGGTGTAGAAAGAAGTGACGGTGTATTTACTGCTGCCATCTTCAGTCCGTCAACTGCAAGTTCAAGAATCAAAAGCTGAAAAATAACAGGCACAGTTATTTCATCAGACACCGTTATAAATGAAAGCCATGACGGAATCAATTCCTGATTCTGAATAAGCAGAAGCCATATCGGCGTAAGCATCATTGTAACAATGGTAAAAAGAAATCTCGACAGCCTCAGATACGTTCCTATCATGGGTGCAAAATTATAATCATCAGGTTCTTCAACAATATCAAATATTGATGTCGGAATTATCATAACGGCCGGTGAATTATCAACCATTATGACGATATTTCCGTCAAGTATCGCAGCAGATGCCGTATCCGGTCTTTCTGAATATTTAAACTTTGGAAACGGATTAATCCATTTATACTCAAAAAGACACTCCGCAAGGCTTTCAACATTCATGGTAAGTGATTCTACATTTAGTTTTTTTATTCTTTCCTTAATATTATTAAGAAGACTTTTATCAACCAGGTCATCTATATAACATATGGCAACATCAGAGCGTGAGCGTGTTCCCACATTAAACATCTCCATTGAAAATCCTGTATCTCTTATTCTTCTTCTAAGCAATGCCGCATTTAATACAAGTGTCTCAACAAAACCATCTCTTGAACCTCTTAGAACTCTGTCTTTCCACGGTTCAGCAACCGACCTCATCGGATAAGTCCTGCAGTCTATGAGTACAGCCTCGTCAAATCCATCTACAAAAAGGACTGTAACTCCTGCAAGAAAAGATGTTATAACCAGCTCATACTTATCAGCCCTGTCAACTTCTGTATATGGCATCCCATTTTCAAGAAATTTATCTATATTACTGACATCTTCCGGTTTTAAGGAATAAAAAAACTGCATAAGTTTTTCCACCATATCCTCCTGAACAAAACCATCGATAAAGAAAAAACCGGCCTTCTTTCCGCCTATTCTGACTTCTCTGTCTAGCATGTCAAAATTAGCCGGGAATCTCAGCCGGTCTTTAAAATTCATTATATTTTCATCTGCATTTTTTACAAAATCACTCATATTAAGGCAATCCTTTCAATATTTATAATGCTCCACAAATATTCGCAGCATTTTATTTATATGATTGCCTTAATATTTATTTTAATGCAGAAATTTTACAATCCAATTGGACCCAGATTGTTAAAATCATCTAAAGAATCATATCCATCCATCTGGAAGAAATAACTAAATGACCCCCCTGACCTGTTTCCATAGAAAATTATTTCAATTACCGGTTTTGTCAAATCAAATTTTTTCTCAAGTGAAATGTTTTTCAGGTTTTCTTTCAAATCAGGAACAATTTTATTGCCGTCCATATTTTCTGACCATATTCGTGATTGAGTATTATTTTCTACATCATAGACTGATATATAGCATGTATAATTATCTTTATTTTTCTCTGTCTCAATATTATCAAGATAATTACACATTGATTCGTAAGAATCCTTTTTATTTTCTGCCACATACTTATTAACCGCATTCATGTATGCCTGAAGCGTGTTTGGCATTTTATCTCCGATTAATACTTCTGAAGTATATTTAGTTCCATTAAGTGAAAATGATATATCAACATAAGCCAGTGATACACCTCTTTTCCTTCCATTAACTGTAAGATACCAGTCCTCAAATGACATTTTTGACACTTCATCTAAAAATGTATTATATAATTTTTTACTGTCCTCATCGGACATATTATCTGACCAGCTTATTACAGCTTCTTCATACTGCGGAAGCTTTTTATATTTTTTGCAGAATTCATCATTCTTCACTGCTCCATTTATAATTGTCTGTATATCTTTTTCTTTGACATATACAGTTCTGTATCTTCCCCAAATGCCATCCTTAATATATACAGTAACCGGGCTGTAATCGCCATTCTGGAATATTGCTGAATATTCATCAGAAGTATTATATATTTCCATATTATCTTTCATTGAATTAACAATTGAATTAATTGCATCTATGTCGTCAATTTTTACCTGTGAAAATACATCTGAAAAATAATCTTTATCATAAACATATGAACCATTTCCTGTATTTATTTTTATATACTTAATCTTTGATGCATCCGGCTGATAATTAATCATACTGCCAATTCCGATATTTACAATCACACCAAAAACAGCTGCCAGCACATATGCAGTAATTATTGAAGGGATTGCTTTTATCACACGGTGCGTTTTTCTGCTTGCAATCAACTCATATACTATAACAACAACCGCAGCCACAATGAACGTTATAACTACATATAATATACTCTGCGACTTTTCTATATCTGCATTTCTTACTGCACCCACAAATGAAATCACACCAATAATACTTATTGAAAATCCGATAACTGTACGTATTACAAACTGCAGTTTCCAAGACAGTGTAGGTTTTCCTGCCGTCTCACTCTTTCTTCTTATAAAAAGCAGACAACCGGTAACAAAATAAATAAGTGCAAGAACAAATGTGTATATTTTTGAGTGTGCTACATTAATTACACCATCTAATGACGAACCTGTAAACACACTGAACACCTGACCAACAATCATATTATAGCTATTGTCAAGAATTGAAACAAAATGCTCTGATGATGCAAAATATACTATTGATACAACTGTCACCTGAACCATCAATATTATAAATCTTGGAAAAAACAATATAAGTCCAGTAAGACATATATTACTGAATATATTTCCTGTTATAGAACAAGCAAGTGTTGCTGCTGCCGCACATAACAGACAGCATATAAATTCCGAGAAAAACACACTAAGTATAGAGCCATAATTTACAATATAACATGTTTTAAATATATTATATAAAATTGCAGCTGATAAAAATATTGATGCATACATAATCAGAATCCATAATACAAAGGCTGCTATTTTAGTAAGATACAGATTCAGCCTTGTATAAGCAAGCGAATGATAAAAATCACTTGTATTTCTTTTATTAAGAAAATTCCACGCAAATAAAACAAGAACCGGTGTTATTATTGCAAATGTAAGAATCAGTATAGGTATAAAATCATTCCCATCAACAAGCTGAACATATCTTGATGCCTTTTCAACGCCTGCATATTCAATATTAGATTTAATATTAACTGCACTTATGCAAATTGGCACGCATGTTATAAGCACCATTAATATCGTTGATATAAAACCTATTACTTTTAACTGCAAAAATGACTGCCAGAACATTTTTACACTGAAAATCTTTTTATTATTCATTATTTTTCAACCTCCAATGCACTCTCAAATTCATAGCCAAGAGATTCCATCTCATAAGTAAATACTTCTTCAAGTGTAAGCGGAAGGACATCAAGAACCAGCGGATTCATTGCTTTGAACAATGCAACTGTCTCTTCTCTGTCTCCATTAATTATCATATTGGCAACTGAACCTTCCTGTCTGTAACGTGTGATATTAAACTGTTCAAATCTGCTCTTATCAAAGTTTTCCCTGAATGCCACCTGAACTTTAAACTGTGATGTTTTTAATTCAAGCACATCGCTGTCAAGCACCATTCCGCCCTTATGGAGAAGTGCCAGATGGTCACATATATCCTCGAGTTCTCTTAAAGAATGTGAGGTAACTATAACAGTTGAATTCAGTTCTGCAACATCATTGCATATAAGTTTTTTCACAAGATTTCTCATTACAGGGTCAAGTCCGTCAAATGTCTCATCAAAAAACATATATTTTGTTCTTGTTGACAGTGCCAATATAATCGCTGCCTGTCTCTTCATTCCTTTTGAAAAATTAGAAATTGATTTTTTCGGGTCAAGTCCGAATAATTTTGTCAGTTCTTTAAATCTTGCCCAATCAAATCTGTCATATGCCGATGCATACAGCTTTGCCATTTTATTCAGCGTTGCACCCGGCAGAAAATATAAATCATCAGCAACAAATACGATTTTCTGCTTTGCTTTTGGATTTTCATATACATTAAGTCCGTCTATAAATGCGTATCCTTTATCTGGTTTGTAAACTCCGGATAACACTCTTAAAAATGTAGATTTTCCCGCACCATTTGAACCAACCATGCCATATATGCAGCCGTCACTGATATTGCATGTAACATTATCCAGTGCAGTAAAGTCCTCAAAAGACTTGTGAATAGCCTCTGCATTAATCATTGTCATACCTCCGTATTATTAAACACTTCTTCAATATTATTAATTATTTCTTCTTTTGTAACTCCGGCCAATGCCAGTTCCCTGATAATCTTATTAAGTTCTGTCATCTTCTCTCTTGAATTCGCTCCTACAACCTCAATAGCTTTTTCTGATATAAATGAACCCTTACCCGGAACAGTTATTATAAGCTGTCTTCTGTCAAGTTCTGTATAAGCCTTCTGGATTGTATTGGGATTGATAGAGAGTTTTACAGATAACGACCTTACTGAAGGTAATTTATCGCCCTCCTTCAAAATACCTGTAAGCACTTGTTCTTCCACCTGTTTGATTATCTGTTCATATACCGGCACTCGCGACATGACGTCTACAACAAACATCTAAACACCTAATCCTTTCATTTCTATTTTTTCATTGCAATGTTTTTCGTCCTGTAACAACTGTACTATATGAATTAGTACAGTTGTTATAATTAATATAACCCCTTATATGATTTATGTCAAGCAAAATCATAAATATTTTTTGCTACATAACGCAATGCCTGATTTTATGCGGGGTTCAGAATTTTATTGTTCCGCTAAAAAACAGCACCCAAGGTGTTTTTAATACCTCAGATGCTGCTTTTGTTATTATTATAAAATTTATTATATCTTTCCTATCTGCCAAACCGTACCTTATATCCCGAAACAAATTCTTTGCCCGGTGCCAGTTTATTGCTCCACTCTCTTTTAGTCAAATCACCATCAAAGTCAGCTCTGTCCGTTCTTCCATTCCATGGTTCTATACATACAAAAGGAACTCCTTTTCCGACCGGTGACCATAGACCGAACACGGGCGTATCAAATTCAACTGTCACAATAGTTTTATCGTCTTTTACAAGGCTTACTCTTTTTATTGTGCTGTTTTCTACTATATAAGCATCCTTGTCAAAAAAGTCCTGTGTTATAGTAACTGCCTTATTTTCAAGCTTCATCACATAGCATTTATCTTCAAGAAGACCATCATTTGATAAAAGGCTGTATTCCAGAATATCTTTATCTGTCCTAAATACAAGCTTTGCACCACAGGCATTTTCACCGCATACAAATGCCGGATGTCCGCCTATGCTAAAATACATATCCTTATCATCTGCATTTTCAACATGCCATTCCGTAGACAAAATATCATCTTCAATTATATGTCTGATATAAAGATTAAACTTAAAAGGATACTTTTTAAGCGTCTCCTGACTGTATGTAAGTTTCATTGTAATCGCATTTTCGGATTTTTCAACAACTTCAAATTCTGAATCTCTTGCAAATCCATGCTGAGTCATATGATACTCTTTGCCGTCATATATTGTGCAGTCGTTTTTATATCTGCCGACAACCGGAAATAATACCGGCGTATGACGTTTCCATGCTGAAGCATCTCCACACCATATATACTCCGTATCATCTGACTTTTTCAATACTGATACAACTTCACATCCTTTTGAATCTACTGTTACTTTAAAATCATTATTTTCAATTATATATTGCATATTTACTCCCATCTGCCAGTTTTCGCAACGCAAAAATGTAAACTATAATTTTTAATAACTATAATATATCCTTTACACTGATTATTTTCAACTGGATAATCAAAGTAATAACAATTATTATAATATCTATAATTATTACCTGGGACACTGACAAGCCATTTTCCATAAAAAGACTGCTTCTTTGAGCCATACATCCGTTTCCAGGCAAAAATATATTTATATCAAAAATTGAAATTATATATATAATCATTGATATAATAAAACCTGCCACATTTTTAACAGCAAGCGAAAACAAGGTCTGAACCATGCTTATTGCAAATGAAGCTATTATTGGTGCGGCAAAAAACACTAATATATACAAAAATTTATTCTCATTATTCTGAATAAAATAATCTGTTCCAAAATACTTTTCAAATAATTCACTGTTGAAAGTAATTTTACGTTTTCCAGACATAAAACATATAATTGCAGCTGTCATATACATAAAAACAATATTGATAAATATTGCTGTTATTTTAGATAAAATCCACTTTTTTCTTGTTCCTGCATATATGATGAATATTTTATTACATTCATTTTCAAGAATCTGTCCTGTAATATATGAAATAAATATTGCAAAACCAAGATATATAAAAGGGATTTCTTTTAGTTTATTATTGCTGTCTATTTTTTCTACGCCTTTTATAATATTAAAATAATAATCTCCTGCCCCAACGCTTTTTCCATGCATTACGCCATTTTTCAGATAAATGCACGATAATAAAATAAGAACTACAAATAATAAATATATAAAAATATTATTTCTAAAACTGCATTTTAAATTATATATTATCAGTTTGTTGTATTTTTTCATTTTTTATTATCCGTCCATCATCCATATAAAATATTTCATCACAAAATGACAAAAGCAGTTCTTTACTGTGTGCTGATACAATTATTAACGCACCGTTATTTTTCTGTTCTTCTATAATACCGGCTATATTTTTTATGCTGAATTCATCCAATGCATTTACAGGTTCATCAAGAATAATCAATTCAGGATTTTCCATTATTGCACATGCTATTCCAAGCTTCTGTTTCATGCCAAGAGAATAGCTTCCAAATGATTTTTTATTTTCCGGGTTAAGTCCTGTTTTTATCATAGTATTTTTTATCTGGTTATCACCGGCAATGCCTTTAAGCGAAGCAATCATTTTGAGATTTTTAAAACCACTGTACTTTCTTACAAATCCCGGATATTCAAGAAGCAGCCCTATGCTTTCAGGAAATGATATATCTTTTCCAATTATTTTTTCACCAATTTTAACATATCCTTCATCCGGATTTATAAGTCCGCTTATTGCTCTCATAAGCATTGTCTTACCGCTTCCGTTTCTTCCGCACATCCCATATATTTTACCGCTTTCCATTTTTATATTTATATTATATAATAAAATATTCTTTTTTATCTTTTTTGTATAATTCGATATTTCAATCTGCATTAAATCACCACTCCTTTCAGGATTTATGCAGATTCAGACTTATTCTGTTTATTTGCCCTACTTTTATATATTCAAAAAATAATTCTTCATCTGTGTTATTAACTACATAATAACATTTCCATTTCTGTGTTTCGCCAGCCTCTATCGTCCTTACTATTGAATCAATCTTTCCCTCCGGCTGTAAACGCCTTGTATAATAATAATTCATCATCATTTTCTGCATAATTCCATTAACACTGCACAACTGCCCCATTACCGCTGTTTTTCTTTCACCTGAAATATTTTTCACCAACAATTCTGTCTCTATGACCTTATAATCTTCATCCGGATTATATCTCATTTTTAATGCAGCATCTTTATCATCCGCCTTGTACGAATCACGTTCACGGCCGATTTGTGTGCTGTCTATATAATTTTCCCACTCTGCTTTTTCATAAACTTTTACTGAATCCAAACATATCTGATATTCATCTGTATTAACCGTATCACCAATATTGTAATTATGTATTTTTACTGACGGATATACTTTATTAACATATATTATTCTTGTAAAAATGGATGCAGCCGCAGCAAACACGCATAAGTACACAATTATTTTTCTTATCTTCATCTAAATTACATCCTTTTTTATTTTCATAAAAAACAGTAAATCCACCACAAACACTATAAATATCTGAACTGCCACATATACAGCAATGTCTTTATACAACAGCATCATTCCTGATGTTGTCATCAAGGATGCCGTTGAGCCAAATAAATATTTCATAATAAAGCTGCTGCCATAATATACTAAAAATGGTACAAGTATCACTGCATATTTATTTTCTTCAAAGAATCCAACTGTCAGACACAGACAATTAAGCAGTCCAAATAATATAAATACATATATTATGTAAATTATCACGTACAATTCCGGATGTTTGTAAAAAAGTTCTGCAAACACTGCTCTTTTTCCAACTGAATAAAATGATACCGAATACACAGGAATACCCCATGGTGCAACACACATGCTTATAATAAGGCTCGCCACAATCGGTATTGCCGCAATCGTTCCTCCATTTATAAATGTAACTATAAATTTCGTAATATAATAATCTTTTTTATTTTTACATCTTAAAATCAGCTGATTAATCAATCCGCTCCTCTTATCCTCGACATATGATGAACCATATGGTATTGCCGCCATTACAGGTATCAGAACTTTATAAACATAATAATACTTGCTGACATCTCCATGATTTGGCATCCAAAAGTACAAAGATGTCACAACTGCATTTGACTCAAATACATTCGTGTACCCCGGCTCAATTTTCTCCGCACACTGTGCCAGGTCTATTGCACCTCCAAGCCACGAAGTTCCTACCAGGTCTAGTAATGCAATAAGACATCCTGCCAATGCCATGAGCAGAAATTTTTTATTTCTAAATGCCCTCATGCACTCTATCTTGAATATTTCTTTCACTTTTTTCTCCTCATTTATTCTCAGACATTTTTATTGTCTGTTAATGTATATTCTGTACCCTCCATTATCATATGTTACTTCTTTTTCGCCATCCCATCTCCTGCTGGCATGTGAATCATCGTTTCCAATAACGAGGTTCTCATCATCTGCATACTCTTTAGGCGTTCTGAACACACAGGTGTATGATATCTCGCTATTAGATTCGATGTATACGCGAAAAGCAAACGATTTCCAATCATCGGTTCTTACATAACCCATATCAGAATTAAGATTATTACTACTATTATCAATTTCTGGCAAAGTATATCCTTCTATATCTGTATCAAATTTCATGTCTATTAGTTTGAATTTATCATTTAATTTATCATTATAAATTCCTTCACGCATCAATATCCTTAATTTGGGTTTCACATTACATAGTCCTGACTTACCATTATTTTTCAACACAATATGAGCTATAACATTCACTAATCCCGATATTTCCTCATCATTGTTTTTATGAATCATATCACATACAAGTTCAATTTGTGCACTATCAACTCTAATTTCTTCAGCCAATAAACAGCTTACTGACTCATAATAATTAATCTTATTGTTTAAAGTAGCTATTTGGTATTTAAAAAATTGTTCCTTACTTATAAATTCAAGTTTATCATAATTGGGTTGCTTTATTTTTTCGTATTGGGTTTTGGCAGCAACAACCCGATTATTTTGTCTATCATCATAATAAACACTTATATATTTGTTACAAAATAATAAATATATAAATGTAGTAATCAGAACAACCAATAAAACAAACATCTTGAATTCTTTAATGTGGCTATTATTTTTTCCGTTCATCTTTTCACCTATCCCCCATTAATGTTACATTACTCCTCTGCATCAGTTCTAAATATAACTGTAAATTGTGTATAATCCTCCTCATAAGACTCACCTAAAAGACCTGCATTTGCAAATCCCTTCTGTTTTACAGTATTCAATATAGAATACGTATCTCCAGAATTCATCACATGCCTCCAGCTGTAATTAGAGCAAAGTGTCCAGTCATCACTGTTCCTGTTAGCACTGTTACTTCCAATTGCTGATATACATAACGGATAGTTAGTATTAATACAATAAGCCAACATATTAGATTCATTATCCTTTGAATAGCAAAGTGATGTATCAAAGTCAATCCCTTCCCATCCATGCGTAAAAAGAAAGTCCTCATAATCCTCGCCATTTGCTTTCGCAATATTACCTGAAGACCCAGCACTGACTCCGGCTGCAACTGCCGCACATAAAATCACTGCTGTTCTGAGTGTTTTTTTCACACCAGACTTTTCTTTTGTACTACGCTTTTCTTTCGTACTTTTTGTCATTTTTGAGTTTTTCAAACTCATCTGTTTTCCTCCTTAATTAGAATTTTGTATCCGGATTACGGGTATTACCATATCATAAAAAAAGAGGATTTTTTCAAAAGTGTCAAAAACAGCAGTCTAGTGGTCAAAATTAGCATGTAATATATCACGCTGATTAATCATGTACTGCTTTATATATACAAAATAATATCTGCAATAAACTTCTTATTTTCTGTTTTAATAATCAGTTCACCATGATATTTCTCAACCGTATTTCTTACATTTGCCAGTCCTATTCCATGTTCAAACGAATCATCTTTTGTTGTGACAGGCAATACGTTTTTTGTTACATTAATATTATTGGCATATGCGTTCATAACCAATATTGACATAACTCCGCGATTATATTTTATATTTATATTAATACTTCTTTCTTTTTCATCACATTCAAGTGATGCCCTGATTGCGTTATCCAGAATATTGCCAAGTATAACCGCAATATCATATCCATCCTTAATAATCCCTGCTGGAATTGTAATATCTGTTTCTGTTTTTATATTACTATCTTGGGCTTCATTAATTTTATTATTTAAAATCGCATCGAGTTCTATGTTTCCTGTATCAATTTTCTGCTCATTTTCATGTGCAATGTCTGCCAGCTTTTGCATATATAATTTTAATCTGTCATAATTTTTATCATCAAGCATCTGCTCCATGACAATCATGTGATTCCTCATGTCATGGCGTATTCTTCTCATTTTTTCGTTCGTCTCCGCCATTGTGCTGACCTGATTTTTAATTGAATTATATTGCTCAACCATTGCCTTTTTATTTAAAGCTATCTTATATTGTTTTATAAATTCATTATAAAATACTATCATCAGAATATTAATTACAACAATTACAAAAAACATTACAAGCTTTTCTTTATCATTAAATGATGCATTATTTAACATGTAAATTGTAAATGAAAAATACAGTACCGGTATTATTATTATGAGAATTCCGGTAAATGTTACTGTTGTTTCTTTCATTTTGAGATACGCTTTAAATACTATATACTCTATGGCTGTAAACATTATATACGTTTCATATCCATCATCACAGCCTTTCATAAACATATATGTAAATGTATACAAGACAACAAGTGCTACAAGCACAGCACAATTTGTACCAAACATTTTCTTTTTATCAACATTATAATTTACCGACAATGCCATAAATCCAAAAAATACTATAACAGGAAACAATATCATTGCATATGGAAATAACATCATGTCCATAAGAAGAAATACATATACCGCATTTGTCAATATATTAAGAAGCACCCTCTTACATCTTTCTCCATATATATCTGTCGCCAGATCATTTGCAACAAAACAGCTGAAGGCACATACTGCCAAATTAATTACAATCCTATACTGCATGATTTTTTTATTTCTTCCCTTCTCTGCCTGCTGACCGGCAAAATTACATTATCATCAAGCTCGACATTATCGTATGAATATTTTCTTATATAAAGATTATTTACAATATATGATTTATGAATAAATAAAAATCCAAATCCTTTTACACGCTCATATATATCATTTAATTTTCCTTTTAATTTATATTCGCCACCACTGTCATGAACAATAATATATCTTCCGCTGCTTTCAATATATCGGATTTCACTCACCGGAATTCGTAGCAGTTCCTTTCTGGCTTCAAGTATAAGAATATGTTTATTCGTATTTATTAGTTCTGCTGCTGTTTTCATAATTTTTTCTATGTCATTTTCATCAAATGGTTTTATCAGAAAATTCATAGGCCTTATTTCAAACAAATCCATTGCATATTTATTTTCAGATGATATAAAAACAATCTGTGTGATATTATCTTTCAAATCATTTCTTATAATTTTACCAACTTCGACGCCGGACTTTACCGGCATCATAATATCAAGAAAAATCAAATCATATCTTTTCCCCGCCGATAATTTCTCTGATAATTTTACGCTATCCGTATAAACTTCAATATCATAATTTTCACTTTGATTTTTCTCTAATGAATATAAAATTCTCATCAGTCTTTTTGTAATCAGTTCTTCATCATCACATATACCAATTCTTAACATTTTCGTTACCAAACTCCTACGAATTCAGGATATTTCAGTCCTAAAACTTCAAAATATTTTATTTTATCTTAACAACAAAAAATATTGCACTCAAGGGTCTGATTTTTTATAAAATGTATGCAATTGCATGTAATGTATATAATCAATAAAAAAACATACATTTCTGAACCCTGCCACAATTGGTAAATTCAAAAATGTATGTTTCTATTAATTAATCTTCAATACCGGAATATTTTTCTGACTGAACTTTGATAAGCTGTGCATCATCAAAATAATTTATCTTCATCGATGCTTTTACTTCATTAAGCGTCTGCTGTGCAACTTCATATGCTGCTTCTGTACCTTTTCTTAATATCTCATATACACCCGGAATATCTTTCTCATATTCATGACGTTTATTACGGATTGGTTCAAGCTGCTTCTGAAGTACATTATTTAAGAACTTCTTAACTTTTACATCTCCAAGTCCACCCCTGCGGTAGTGGTCTTTTAACTCATCGAGATTATTATAATCAGGAAGGAATTCCTTGAAATCTTCTTCTGAACTGAAAGCATCAAGATAAGTAAATACACAGTTACCTTCAATCTTACCTGGGTCTTCAACTCTGATATGGTCTGGGTCTGTATACATGCTCATAACTTTACGTTTTACTTCTTCAGGTGTATCTGAAAGATATATGCAATTGCCAAGAGACTTGCTCATCTTAGCTTTTCCATCTGTACCCGGAAGTCTGAGACAAGCCTTATTATCAGGAAGAAGAATATCCGGCTCAACAAGTGTTTCACCATATATAGAATTAAACTTTCTTACAA
The DNA here is from genome assembly GCF_014287955.1 of Lachnospira hominis (ex Liu et al. 2021). Classification (GTDB taxonomy): domain Bacteria; phylum Bacillota; class Clostridia; order Lachnospirales; family Lachnospiraceae; genus Lachnospira; species Lachnospira hominis. The sequence goes on from NZ_JACOPD010000002.1 coordinate 225,808, forward strand.
TCTCTCTTGCCTGTTCGAGCATTGGTTCCTGATCTTCACCAACAGGTACTGTTGTTGCCTTGAATGCAGTGATATCTGCAGTCTGGCTGATAGGATATGTAAAGAATCCAACAGGTATACTTGCCTCAAAATTACGAAGCTGAATTTCACTCTTAACTGTAGGATTTCGCTGGAGTCTTGATACAGTAACAAGATTCATATAATAAAATGTAAGCTCTGTAAGCTGTGGAATCTGTGACTGGATAAAAATATTAGTCTTTGAAGGATCAAGCCCACATGAAAGATAATCAAGTGCGACTTCAATTATGTTTTGTCTTACTTTTTCCGGATTATCAGCATTGTCTGTAAGTGCCTGTGCATCCGCTATCATAATAAATATTTTATCGAATTCACCTGAATTCTGTAACTCTACTCTTCTTTTTAAAGAACCTACATAGTGACCAAGATGAAGTCTTCCTGTTGGTCTGTCACCTGTAAGTATTATCTTAGGATTATTATTTTTTTTATCATTGCCCATAGAACTGCTGTTAGACATAACGTCTCTCCCTTCTTAATGTTCGTATTAAATATATTTTAACACAATTATTTCAAAATAACAATTGATAAATCTTGCAAATACATGTAGAATAGCATACAGAAAAAAAATTAGGAGGCATACTATGAAGCATCTACTTAACCCACTTGACTTTAGTGTGGAAGAGCTTAATGAATTACTTGATTTAGCAAGAGATATATCAAATAATCCACAAAAATACAGCCACGCATGTGATGGCAAAAAGTTAGCAACACTTTTTTATGAACCAAGTACCAGAACCAGACTCAGTTTTGAGGCCGCTATGTTGAATTTAGGCGGTTCTGTTCTTGGTTTTTCTTCTGCCAACTCAAGTTCAGCATCAAAAGGTGAAAGTGTCTCTGACACAATCCGTGTAATTTCATGTTATGCAGATATCTGTGCCATGCGTCATCCAAAAGAGGGTGCACCAATGGTAGCTGCCCAGAAATCACGTATTCCTGTAATCAATGCCGGTGATGGTGGTCATCAGCATCCAACACAGACTCTTACAGACCTTATGACAATACGTGAGCTTCGAGGCTCACTTGACAATTTTACAATTGGTCTTTGTGGAGACTTAAAATTTGGACGTACTGTTCACTCACTTATCAATTCACTTATCAGATACAAAAATGTAAAGTTCATACTCATTTCACCTAAAGAACTTCGTGTACCTGACTACATAATTGATACTTTAAAAGAAAATAATGTTGAATATGAAGAAGTTGAAAAACTTGAAGATGTAATGCCTCAACTTGATATTCTTTATATGACAAGAGTCCAGCGTGAGCGTTTCTTCAATGAGGATGAATATCTTAGAATGAAAAATTTCTACATACTTAATAAGGAAAAAATGGCTCTTGCAAAAGAAGATATGTATGTGCTCCACCCACTTCCTCGTGTAAATGAAATTTCTGTAGAGGTTGATGACGACCCTCGTGCCGCATACTTCAAGCAGGTTCAGTATGGCGTATATGTAAGAATGGCTCTTATACTTACTTTACTCGGTCTCAATAAATAACAAAAAGGAAAAACAAGGAGGACAAATCCTCTCCTCACAGGAGCTCGGATTTTTCCTTCGGAAAAACAAGGAGGATTTTATGTTAAACGTAGGACAGTTAAATGAAGGTTTCGTGCTTGACCATATAGAAGCCGGCAAATCTATGATGATTTATAATAATCTTGGACTTGACAAACTCGACTGCTGTGTTGCCATCATCAAAAATGCACGCAGCAACAAAATGGGCAAAAAAGACATCATTAAAATTGAAGGTGGTCTTGATCTTGTAGACCTCGATGTATTAGGCTTTATCGACCACAATATCACAGTAAACATAATTAAGGATGGTCAGATTGTTGAAAAGAAAGCTCTTTCTCTTCCGACACAGATTACTAATGTAATTAAGTGTAAAAATCCTAGATGTATTACTTCTATCGAACAGGAATTAGACCATGTTTTCATTCTTACTGACGAAGAAAAACAGGTTTACCGCTGCAAATATTGTGAAGAAAAATATTCAAGATAATTTTAATACAAAAAAGCTCCGCCCGGCATATAACCAACCGGACGGAGCTTTTTATTAACCAACCTGTTCTGATAATTCTTCATTATCATTAAAAAATTCTTTATAAAATTCTGAATTTTCAAAATTCATACCACATGTATATGTGAGTTTTTCACCATATACTTTTTCATATATGTCTTTCCATACACGATAATTTTCTTTCATCATAATCATAGCATTTTCATGCTCCGACTTTGAAGCATCAGGATATATAGGCGATGCAACATGAATTGTATATTCCTGAACAGGAAAACCGTCTGAATCTATTATATCACTGTCCTGCATAGTCATAAATACCGGCAGTACAGGAACATTATTCCTTGCTGCAAACTTATATGCACCGGTCTTTAAAGGCTTAGGTTTCCTATAATTCCACCACATGCTCTGTTCAGGATATATAAGTATAAAATTGCCCTCTGACAGAAGTTTATTTACGGCAGAAATAAATTTCTTCATAGTATCCATATTACTGCTCAATGGAAGAGTATTACAATTTCTCATAAGGAATCCATAAAATCCCGGAAAACTTGTATAATTACCTTCTTTGATAATACGATACAATTTTCTTGACTGTTGTTGTGCTTTGTCATAGACGAGCTCCATTGCAAAGCTGTCATATGCATTAAAATGATTACATGTAATAACTGCACCACTGTTAAGAGCTTTAAAATTTTCCACTCCCTCATAGCCTTTTATTATTACCTTTTTTTCTCTTATCATAGAATTCAGATACCATCTTGCAAACTTAAATGCATATCTTGTTCGGAATTTTTTCAAAAATTTATTAGATGTATAATCTATCTCTTCCGGAAGTAATACGCTTGAAGGTGGATCGTCCTCAACATCTTCATCGAAACGTCCTTCTCTTTCATATTGCTCTATTTTCTCAACTATTTCTCTTCTCTGCTTGGACTGTATCTGACTTCTATCGCAGATATTTTTATAATTATTCTCGTTATGAATCTCATCATGTGCAAGTTTATAAAGATTTTCACCGTATTTCTTATCCTGTTCCTCATCTTCTCTTGTAAAGTTATTAAGAACATCTTTTATTTCATCATATACAGTTGTCTCTTTTGCATACTGCCAGAAATACTTAGCCAGCTTGCAATCCTCATAATGCCATGGCTTAGCTGCAAGATTATAGTGAATAAGGCAAATATCTTCCTCATCACATGCAAGCTTACCAAATGTCTCACTATTCCACTTAGGATCTATCCAATAAACATGATTTTTACAGATAATATTAAGATAATCCTGGTCCTGTGCAACAACAAATGTATATGCATGAAGCAGTTCAACAAACTGTCCGAGTATATCCTGCTCTCTGAACTGATTTATATTGAGTACAAGAACTCCGGCATTAAAATAATGATTTCTGTCAATATCAAGAACCTGTTCAGCATAATTACCGAATATATCAGCCTGGGAAACAACCGGATCACATGAAGCTCCGACGTAATTATCACCTATATCATAATCAAAAAGTTCTGATATATCTCCAAGCACTACTGTATCACTGTCAATATACAATGCTTTTTCATATTCCGGAAACATTTCTGCAAGAAATAATCTGTAATATGTTGTATATGAATAATAATCTCTTAAAGGAAGTCTTTTTTCGAGTTCTTTTAAATATTCTGTTACATCATTGAAATATATATGAAATACATCATCTGCCATATCAAGTACGACCTGTTTCTTGTCATCATCTATTCCTGTATTCAGAATATGGATATTGTACTGTCTGTCTCTGTCTGCATTCATCATAAGAGACTTTAATGAAACCATAGTGTACTTTACAAATCCATTATCGCATGCAAAGAAAATCGGTATTATGTTGCTATTCATTTGTATTACCTTTTATATCCCTTTCAAATTTCTTTTTTAAAAATATATACTCAAAGAATATGTCATCAAATGCATCATATCTAAATATTCGATAAACTTTACTAATCTGCCATTGTTTAATATTTTCTGTATGAGGATACGGTGTATAAAACAATCTCTTTGAAAAATGCCTTACAACAGTATGCTTATGTAAAAACTTCTGGTCATTAAACTTCTGAGGAAGCATAAGCTTTTTTGTTGTACTCCTATAGATAGCAGACTGGTCAGCAAATAACAGTTTTTTTTCTGAAAGAAGCTTTCTTGCTTTTGAAAAAAGTCCTGTCTGCCTTATTTTTTTCATATTAAGCAAAAGCACACCTGCATTAATATAATTAGGATTAATCAGATATTTTCCATAGTGGTCTCTTGCTGCAGCATACTCGTAATCACTTATATCATGATTATACAAAAGTGTTATGTCCCTGTTAAATAAAATATCTGCATCAAGATATAATAATTTATCAGGTATCTCGTCCATCTCGTCAGCGAGAAGTCTTAAAAGTGTGTACGGAGAACAATATGTAAGCTCATTCGGGCAATTCGCAAATACTCTGTTATAATTTTCTATTACATCCATACGTACCACTTTGCTATCTTTGTTGTAGCTTTTGGCAATCGAATCAAGATATTCTGTCTTTTCCTCCGAAATTGCAATATAGCTGCTCTTTATATGGCTTACATCCATTGTAAATATGTAAAATGTAAATGGCTCTTTCGTTGTAGTTCTTAAAAATATTGAAAGCATACATGTAAGTATACCATCAAAAACCCCATCATTACCGGCGAATAATACATTAATCATTATTCGTTCTCCAATCTGATATACTTTATTATCTCAACATTATTATTTTTGCTTCTTGCAGTCATTGCATCATAGACTTTATTTCTAAGATATGCTTTCTGTTCCTTAATCGGAATCAATGAATCAGCAATAAACGGTCCATCTACATATGTTATCATTCGCGGCGTCTTTCTTAGTTTTCTCTTTCTGTATACATTAGTAAAACAAAATACCGGAGCATGATACTGAGCCGGGTATCTGAAAGACATATCCTTAAACGGCCTTATCTTCGTATAATATGGCCATATGTGAGCTTCTGGATAAATAACAATGCTGTCTTTTTCTTCTAGTCTTTTCCCTATAATATCTGTAAAATTCACAAATGCCTCTTTATTTCCGGGGAGAGGAACAGCTCCAAGATATGGTGTTATCTTTCCCAGAACAGGCATTGAAACATTATTGGGATGCACAATTACATATGTATCTTTTGGAAAACTCACCATGCTTGGAATAAATGCATCTGCTGCAGCATTAGTGTGATTTCCATATATGAATATTCCTTTATCTGAATATCCTTTTAATACTTCTTTATTTATAATTTTATGTCCAAATTTTATTTTCAAAAAAATATATGCCAGAGGTCTGGCAATAATCTTATACCAAAATGTATGTAGTATTTTCCCTTTTGTTTTCCTGTCATAAATGTAATTTTCATCAATAGATATTGGTTTTATCTGTGCCGACGAAAACTCATCTGACAATTCATCTTTATAATATATAACCCTGTTTTTTTTCACAACAAACCATACCTTAATTCATTTTCCGGCAGAAAGAAAATATTTATTTTTGTCATCTGTAAAATGTTTTAATAACTAATTTATTATAATGAGCAGCACTATAAGCCGGGTTATGTCCACATATAAATGTGTGATAATCATCTATCTAGTTGCATCGTCGCCGATACACTCAAGCGTCCTACCTAAAAGCACGACGGGCAGCCGTATAGCTTTTTCTTGGACTTGCTTCGGATGGGGTTTACATGGACCATTGCCGTTACCGGCAACGCGGTAGTCTCTTACACTGCCTTTCCACCCTTACCTGTAAAACAGGCGGTTTATTTCTGTTGCACTATCCTTGGAGTCACCTCCACCAGACGTTATCTGGCATCCTGCCCTGCGAAGCCCGGACTTTCCTCACCTGCTGCCTTTCGGCAATTGCAGCCGCGATTATCCGCACTACTCAATATCTTTAATTTTAATTATTCTGATTTTTTGTTCCTTCAAATACCATTCTGAATACCTCTATACGAAATTCGTCTTCAGGTCCTATTCCAACAAAACGGCTTCCATACATAATCTCACCATTCTCATCTGGCTGCTGTCTTACTATTTCAATAACAACATCAAGAATCTCATGGTTCGGCATTTGAATTGAAGTATTGTAAAAAGTCCCCTTTTTCAAGTTTTTTTTTGTAATAAAAGCTATACCACCCTTTGAAATGTCTACTGTTTCAACACTTATATCTTTTTGCTCACATGCATCATTTTCATCACTGATACCATTGAGTGACAATGTCACATTAATCGGGACTCTTGATGCTCTTCTTCTTTCTGCTCCCACTATTTTTCTCCTCCCATATCTTCTGCATTATTTTATAAACATAGCATCTCCAAAACTGAAGAAACGATATTTTTCTTTTACTGCAGTTTCATACGCATTAAGTACATTCTCACGTCCTGCAAGTGCTGACACAAGCATAACCAGTGTAGACTCAGGCAAGTGGAAGTTTGTAATAAGACAGTCGATTGCTTTAAACTTATATCCAGGATATATAAATATCTGTGTCCAACCACTGCACGCTTCTATTGTACCATCCTCTTTAGCCACCGATTCAAGTGTTCTTGTACTTGTAGTTCCAACAGCAATAATACGCCCATTATTTTTACGTGCGTTATTAATTTTTTCTGCTGCTTCCTCATCAATTCTGTAAAATTCAGAATGCATATGATGATCAAGTACATTTTCTTCTTTAACAGGTCTGAATGTACCAAGTCCGACATGAAGAGTTACTCTTGCAATATCAACACCCTTTTCTTTTATCTTTTTAAGCAGTTCCTCTGTAAAATGCAGTCCTGCTGTCGGTGCTGCTGCCGACCCTTCATGTTTTGCATATACTGTCTGATATCTGTTTTTATCTTCCAGTTTATGTGTTATATATGGCGGAAGAGGCATCTGTCCAAGTTCATCAAGTATTTCCTCGAATATACCGTCGTACTCAAATCTGATAATACGATTTCCCTCTTCTACAATATCAATAACCTCACCAATAAGTTTATCACCGCCAAAATGAATACGAGTTCCTATTTTTGCCTTTTTGCCCGGCTTAACAAGAACTTCCCATGTATCCTTCAAATCAGCTTTACGAGTGAGAAGCAGCACTTCTATTGCTGCTCCTGTACCCTCTTTTTCACCTATAAGTCTAGCCGGAATTACCTTTGTATCATTAATAACAAGGCAGTCTCCCGGATTAAGATAATCAACTATATCCCTAAATATTTTATGTTCTATTTCGCCTGTATTTTTATCAAGGACCATAAGCCTTGAACTTGAGCGGTCAGAAAGCGGATCCTGTGCTATAAGTTCCTGTGGCAGGTCATAATAAAAATCATGCAGATTCATAACTTTTTCCATGTCTGACCTCTAGTTACTTCTAAGTTCTATTCCCATTTCTGACAAATCATTAAGAATCTTCTCCATGATAGGAGCTATATCTTTATCTTCCAATGTTCTGTCATTTGCCCTGAATGAAATTGAATACGCAACAGATTTAAATCCAGCTTTAATCTGTTCGCCTTCGTATATATCAAACAGCTTGAAGCTCTCAACAAGCTTACCGCCGCGTTTTTCAATGACTTTTTCAACAGTTCCAACAAGCATGTCTTTAGGCATAACCATGCTTATATCTCTTGTAACAGCCGGGAATTTGGCAATTCCTGTATATTTTCTGTCAAATGAAGCCATCGGAGTAATCTTTGATAAATCAAGAACAGCAATATATGTTCTCTCACCAAGACTATAATTATCAGCAACATCAGGATGTACTTCACCAAGATATCCGATAACAGTTCCATCATAGATTACATTTGCCTGACGACCCGGATGAAGATATGGCTTGCCTGCCTGTGGATCATATTCAGGCTTATTTCTCATTCCTATTCTTTCAAGAAATTCTTCTACAACTCCTTTCATTGTAAAGAAATCTCCATCTCCAAAGAAACCAAGAGTAAAATCAACGCTTTCTGTTGGAAGCTCTTCTTCATTATCAGACGGAATATAAACTGTAGCAAGTTCATACAGCTTAACATTTTTATTTCTTCTGTTATAATTTGTTGAAAGTGATGTAAGCATACCATTAAGAGGAAGTGTTCTCATAATAGAGAAATCTTCTCCAAGTGGATTTGAAATCACAACTGTCTTTCTAAGTGGTGAATCCTTAGCAATCTTTAATTTATCAAAAACCTTAGGGCTTTCAAATGAATATGTCATAGCCTGTGAAAATCCACAGAACTGTGCTATCTCGCCTGCAACATCCTTAACTGTCTGCTTGAACGAAACCTTACCCATTGTTGTAGCACCATGAGGAAGTGTTGTAGGAATGTTGTCATAGCCATAAAATCTTGCAACTTCTTCAGCAATATCAGCTGTTCTTATTAAATCCTGACGGAATGTAGGAATAATAAGCTCATTTGATTCTTTATCATATTCTATTTCAAGACGCTTGAAATAATCCATCATATCATCAACGGATACATTTGTACCAAGAAGTTTATTCACTCTTTCAGGTTCAAATACAATTCTTCTGCATTCTTTCTTAACAGGATAGATATCAACAGCTCCACCGACAACTTCGCCGGCACCAAGTTCTTCTATAAGCTGGCATGCTCTGTCCATTGCAGCCATTGCATTTTCAGGATCAAGACCTTTTTCAAACTTGCCTGATGCATCTGTACGAAGACCGATTCTCTTAGTTGTCTTTCTGATGTTTGTTCCGTCAAAAGTTGCAGCTTCAAAAAGCATTGTCTTAACATCATCTGTAATCATTGAATTTTCGCCGCCCATTACACCGGCAACACCTACGGCACGTTCACCGTCACAAATCATAAGTGTTGATGAATTAAGTATTCTTTCCTGACCATCAAGTGTGACGAATTTTTCACCATCAGCAGCTGTTCTTACAACAATCTTTTTACCTGCAATCTGGTCATAGTCATATGCATGCATAGGCTGACCATATTCTTCCATAACATAGTTAGTTATATCTACTATATTGTTAATAGGTCTGATTCCTGCTGTCATAAGTCTGTGCTGCATCCACTTTGGAGATGGTGCAAGTTTGATATTTTTAACAACTCTTGCAACATAACGAGGGCAAAGTTCTTTTGCTTCAATATCTACACTTATGTAATCGTTAACATCCTCTGAATTGCCTGTCTTAGATGGCATTGGAGGATTAAATGGTTTGTTGAATGTAGCTGCTGCCTCTCTTGCAATACCGATTACACTATAGCAGTCAACACGGTTATTTGTAATCTCATATTCAAATACAGTATCATTAAGTCCAAGATACTCTACGGCATCAGAACCTACAACTGCATCATCACCAAGAATATATATACCATTTTCCGGTGCATCAGGATAAAACTCTCTTGATGAACCAAGTTCTTCAATTGCACACATCATGCCGCATGATTCTATGCCACGAAGTTTACCTTTCTTTATCTTAATTCCGTCCTCAGGAAGTGCAGAACCGTCATGACCGCCTGCAACACGTCCTCCATCAAGAACTACAGGCACTTTCTGACCCTTTGAACCAACTTCAATATTAGGTGCACCTGTTACAATCTGAACTGTTGAATCACCTACATTTACCTGGCATATAACAAGCTTGTCTGCATCAGGATGCTTTTCTACTGATTCAATCTGTCCAACTACTATTTTATCAAGGTTCTTATCATATGCTGTGAAGCATTCAACCTTTGTTCCTGAAAGTGTCATGGCATCACGGAACTGCTGATCTGTAACATCATCAAGTCCGGGTACCATTGCTTTAATCCAATTTAAAGATGTATTCATGATTAATTATCCCTTCTGATATCTATAATATATTCACAACCTGTTATCTTAATTATTAGAACTGCTTTAAGAAACGTGCGTCATTTTCATATAAAAGTCTCATATCATCAATTTCATATTTGAGAAGTGCTATTCTTTCAAGACCAACACCAAATGCAAAACCAGTATATTTATCTGTATCAATTCCGCTCATCTCAAGTACGTGAGGATGAACCATTCCACATCCTAAAATTTCAATCCAGCCTTCACCTTTACACATACGGCATCCTTTACCGCCACACTTAAAGCATGAAACATCCATTTCAGCACTAGGTTCTGTAAATGGAAAATGATGAGGTCTGAATTTAACTTTTGTCTCAGGGCCAAATACTTCTTTTGCAAATTCTACAAGTGTACCCTTTAAATCCGCAAATGTAATATTTTCATCAATAACAAGACCTTCTACCTGATGGAAACATGGTGAATGTGTTGCATCAACTTCGTCTGCTCTGTATACACGACCCGGAGAAATCATACGAAGCGGAAGTTTTCCTTTCTCCATCTCACGAACCTGAACTGATGATGTCTGTGTACGAAGGACAATCTTGTCATTAATATAAAATGTATCCTGTTCATCTTTTGCCGGATGATTGGCAGGTATATTCAACGCTTCAAAATTATAGTAATCATATTCGACTTCAGGACCTTCTACAACTTCGTATCCCATACCAACAAATATTTTCTTAATTTCTTCAAGAGCAAGTGTATTAGGATGACTATGTCCAACATTATTCTTTTTTGCAGGAAGTGTTACATCAATAACTTCTGCTTTCATCTGAATCTCTCTCATCTTCTCTGAAAGTTCTTTTCTTGCATTCTCAAGAACTTCCTCTATAGCCTGTCTTGTCTCATTGACTATCTGACCAACCATAGGTCTGTCTTTTGGCTCAACATCCTTCATTCCTTTAAGGACTTCTGTAAGTTCGCCTTTCTTGCCGAGGATAGATACTCTTACCTCATTTAACTTTTCAAGTGAATCAGTAGAGTTAATCTGTTCTAACGCTCTCTCCCTGATTTCCTGCAATCTTTCCTTCATCATGATTACTTTTTCCTCCAATTTAAAATAACTGAACTGTAACTAATTTTAACACATGTACCGTAATTGGCAAGCAAAATTTAATTTATAGACCTTTTTTCATATTCATCAAGTATTTCCAAAGTCTCTTTTGTATACTCCGGATGTAATTTATTAACTTTTCTTATGTTATATTTTGCTTCTTCAATCCTGCCTTCATTATACTCAATCTGATTTCTCAGTTTCTTACGACGTGCCGCAAGTTCATGCCTGATTTCAACCATTTCATTGCGTATATATAGTCCTTTGGTCTGCGAAAGCCATACAACTGTGTCTGAAATTCCTATTCTTTTCAGAAGCATAAGCAGCTTATTTTCTGCATCATTAAGATTAGCTGTCATCATCAATACATGCTTTCTTTCTTCTTTCATCTTAAGATATAATTCAAATTTTCTTCCAAGTTCATATGAGCTCTTTATTTTGTATTTATCATATTCATATGAAAGCACATTTGCCGCATTAACATACTTTATCTTTATCTTGTTTAATGCCGCCGTAATTTTATTTATCTTTATTTCGACTGCCGATGCCTGTCTGTGAATAATACTCAGCCATGCAAATATTCCCACAGCAACTATTGCACCAAGAAATGTCACAACAAAGAATAAATATAACTCATCTTCATTATCAAGTGCAACCATAACTATTGTAAAAATAGAATAAACTACCGCAAGACAGGCAAGAACTATAATTGCAGCCTTTTTGATTGCAGCATGTTTCTTTTTCAGATTCTTGGCTTCCATTCTAAGAGCCATCCTCTCGCCCTCAAGAGACTGTAAATCTCTTTTCACTGTCTCATAATATGTTTCCTGCTGCTGTATAAACCTAAAACTCTTAGGAAGTTCCTGTGCATACATGTCCATTCTGTTATATGCATTATTAGACAGCTTGCTCTCGGAATTTTTAAGAATCCGCCTGTCAACCGCAAGATTGTCAACAAGTTCAGCCTGTTTTGCAATCTGGTCTTTCAGATTATCCGGTGCATTTTCATACAGTTCAATATCAGCAAATCTCTCTGATACCTGACTGTACTCCTCCATTATCATTTCAATATGCCTTCCGGCATCTTCCATAATCTCGCACTGGCCTTTAACATATTCTTTCAGGTCACTTCCATCAAAAGCTCCCAGTTTTACGTTATCACTTTCATCACCCACAAGCAGTTCATCATCGCTGAAGCCGTCAAAGCCCTCATCATCTTCCGGCGTTTCATATCCTGAACTCTCATCATACTCATCAAATTCCTGATTATCAGTGTCTTCGTTTTCTTTGCCATAATCCTCTTCATCAAGATATGACTTTATTGTTCTGGCATGCTTATTCAGTTCTTCATCAAATTCGTCATATTCTTCATAATCATCTTCTATTTCATCTTTAAAGAAGATATTCTTAACTGACTTTAAAAATCCCATATGTACCCCATTCTATGATTTGTACTTAATATACTGTTTCTTCCAGTCATCAAGCAGACCGGTAAGTGCATCATTATACTCCGTAATATCAGCCTCCTCTTTAAGCTTTTCAATCTGCTGGAGATGTCTGTATGTATCAGAATATCTTGCATTGTCTGCCAGTTTTTCAAGTTCGCTTTTCAAAGCTGCCTCCTGGTCAGATGCATCATCACTTTCTATTATATTATTTCCCATAGCCAGTCTTTTAGCTGCCATAAAACATTTTAGCGACTCTTCGTGCTGCCCTATTTTGTAGGCTTCCTCAAAATATGGAACAGACTGTTTGTATAAAAACATTCTTGCATGTGCAACCCCCATATTATGATACACTCTCGCATAAAACAATCCCGAAAGTGACTTATCATATGTACCCTCAATTATTTTTGCATAATTTTGCACTGCACCGTAATAACATTTATTTTCAAGCAATGTATCAGCTCTCGCTTTAAGTCTTTCATAAACATTGCGGCTGTCAAGTGTTCCAAGCACACCGCTTAACTGTTCTATCTCTTCATTGCTGTAATAATCAACATATTTTAAAACACTTACAACAATCTGTGCAAGTCCTGCATTCCTGCTTTTCAAATCTGCAATTATCTGTACCAGCTGTTTCTGCCCTGTCTCCTCAACAAATGAATTGAAGTCGTCATCAAAGAAGTCAATGCTTATAAAATAAATATTATTATATATAAAATAGCACAATTCCTCAAGTGTATATATTTTAAGTCCTATATCCTTTACAACAAGCGGCTGTTTTGCCTCTCTTGCCCTGCATAATATTATCTTTCCCATTTACGCATGACCCTCATTTCAGTAAAAACGTTTTTTCTATTATTTTTCCGGAACTTTTTACTATGTCACCAAAGCCTTTATCCTTTATTAACACATGACATTCCTCATCAGACATAAAATCAACATCCATTTCTATTCTTGTCATTTTACCTTCACGGAAAGGCAGTGAACTTATGTCAATTTTTTCAATATATTCTTTGTTAGTATCAACAGGTCTCAGATAAAAATTAATATATCTTACATCATCTATTATAAAAAACAGCTGTTTTTTTACACTGTACCAGTTTGTTCCGGGTCTTACAATTTTCAGACGCATATCGTTTCCACGCTCGCATATGTCCATCTCTATACCAGTTGTAATCCTGTTTTTGCATGCCAGAATTGTATCAGGAGGAAGTATCTGTTTTACTTTTGTACATGCCCCAAGAACCGCACCTTTCACATAAAGATTCTGCCCTGCAAAAACTTTTCTTGAATGGCACAGAAATCTTGTGAATTCATCAGGAAATTTCTCCATCTCAAATCTGCTGCCTGTAAGAAATACACTTGAGACATTATACCTGGACAGCAATCCTTTAAGCCACTCTGTTATCTCATGCTGATTAACACACAGATTGCTATATGAATCCTTTTCTTCATCATATTGTATGGCATCAGAAAAATACCTGTTTTCCATTATAACATCACAACCATTAAGATTAGATTTCATGCAGATATATGATGCAATATTATCATTACTGTAGTCAAGAAGCATAACACCTGCTGAATACAGACCTTTTTTCTGGCTGTAAGCATAAAAAGCAAAACTTTCCTCATGGCTTATAACTGACCACTGTTCACTGTTAAACTGCAGCCGTTTCATGACTTCCGATATAAAATTAAGCTTTTTAATTTCATAATCAGCGATTGTTATGCATATCAATCCCGCTTTTCTGCCCTGTGCACATTTTGATGCACATTCTATTATCGATGCAATAAATTCACAGGCTGCCTCAATATTACCGCTCTGTTCCCAGCCTGGCATTTCAAACGGATTTAAAAAAGCGGCCTCGTTTTCAGGTCCTGTAACATGTATCACCATCTCTGTCTGCTCATCCCAGATTGCAGCCTGTGTTATTTTATCCTGTATATCAATCCCGACTATCACTCCATTTACATTATTCATTAAATTCCTCACCTACATTGGTTTAAAAATCTGTTGTGTTACATAATCCTGAACACAATAATCATACATACACTTTTTCATTTCTGCCGGATCATGCTGCTGCCTTGCCGAAAGAATTTTATTAATGCTGTCAAATCTTCCTGCGGTCTCTGATTTATTGATAACATTATTCTGCATATGAAATATATCAGACTTTCTTGTTTCACTTCCAATTTCTTCAACAAAATAATATCTGACACTCTCCGAATAAAAAAGTGTAAATCCTTTTACAAAATAGCCTCCACAACTTGAAAGAATCTCAGTATATTCATTACTGCTTTCTCCAAACCAGTAATGAATCTCCACACGCGAATCCGGATTACCTGCATACTCCGCAAATGTCCTGTCTGTCATATTATATGGAAGTGCAAATACTTCAGAATAATTTTTATAAAATTCAAAACACTTGTCCACTGCACATAATGTTTTTATAATTTCATATATAAATCTGCTTTTTGACTCTGTAAGTTCTCCGGTTCTTAAAGAATAATATTTTAAGTATGCAAGGACACAGACATCAGGAATTGCACGTTTTTCCATAATAAGCTCTTCTATCACGTCAAAAACTGCTATGTCAACTTCTCTGTGCTTTACAAAATACATAAAAGCATTATATGCAGCATAAGCCGCAATAACTGTCCTGTGTCCACCATTTTTTACATATGAATCAAATACATCTGTAAGCCTTTTATCACTTGATTTTGTAAAAAGCATCTGTGCGACAATTCTTTCTTCTATATCACCTGTAAATACATCATAATCTTTGCATGCATTCCATATATCAAGCATCTGCTCATTAGTTCCATTAAATCTTTTTTCAAGATTTTCAAGAATATCAGCATTATATTTTTTATTTTCAAAAGCATATTCACACAGCTGCGTAAGTTCATCATCATCTTCTGTCCCTGCAAATTCCAGTATATGACGTGCAAGTTCTGATATTTTTCCTGAATTGGCATTACATATTCCGTACTGCTTTATAATTGAAAATGCAAAACTATAAGCATTATTATCGACACTTGCATATATAAGTCTCACTGCATCATTTTCATCTAAATCATCAGTATCTATAATCTGTATATCTGCCAGATAATTTTCTTTATCATATGATTTTTCAAAATATTTTATAAGCCAGCTGTTAAGCTTCTTTTTACATTTTTTATCACAATCGGCATCATTTATGATACATCTGACAGCTTCATATATTTCTTCATTAAATATATCTTTTTTCTGCTCGTACAAAATTATATTTTTATATTTTTCTATATCATTTTCTTCATATTGATAAGCAAGCATGCTCTCGTTTATCATTTCGTAGTATTTATTTTCAAATACTTTTTCAATGTCATACCTGAAGCTGTCCTTAAAAAATTCTCCTGATTCTGATTCAAATATAATAACGGCATCTTTCGTGTAAATCGGGACAAATGCACATTTATTAATGATTTCGTAACGATGTAACGTCTTATATTCTTTATGTTTTACCCATACAGCTTTTACATTTTCCTCATAACATTTTATTTTATAAGTGTATAAAATTTTCATCATTGATGATGCTGTATACTCATCAAATAAACATTTATTCCATATTCTTTTATAAATTAATATAAGATGATTATTAATTCTGCCATAACGAAGCTGTTCATACGCAAATTTATCAATAAGTGGCATGTACATCTCCATTATCTTCTCATTTTCCGCTTCATTAAAAAGTACATCTGCATATAAAAATGATTTATTTTCATAATCAAGAGAGGCATCGTATGCGAAATACATTAAAACAAGCTTTGAAAAACGCGGATATTTATTTTTATCAAGACTTTTTATGTAATATTCATATAATCTTGTAATTTTTATCCCTCGAAGAATCCCTTTCTCATAATAAATATTACTTTCACGGCTTATACTTCCGGCACAAATCAAGTATGAAATAATAGACGTAAGTACCTCATCTTTTTCATATATTTTGTAAATATTTTTCAACAGTTCTATTTTTGAATTGCTGGCATTTTTGTCAGAAACAGCTATCTGTGCGGCATGCAATGCAAGTTTTTCACTTACAATGTTATTCTTACAGCCAAACGTAAGAACCTGTATCTCAAATTTATCAAGAACTCTTAAAAGATGAGGCTGATTATTCATAACATTTAATGCTTCCATATACATCACACCGCTTTTACATCCTGAACGGAAGCTTTCTTTTATCCTCATAAGCTTAATGCTCTGATTATGTCCGAATGTCAGATCAACATAAAATCTTATCCACAATATACGCCAGTCATCATTGCCATTTTCATATAAATTTTTAATATCTATGGCAGCCTTCGCAGTATATACTGCATTACTTATAAGCATTGATTTTACATAAAGATAATAGCTGTATAAAAATGCATCATCTTTTGAAACCTGAACCTGCTCAATAAGATTTTGTGCCTCATCATTCATCTTACGCAGGTTATAAACCTGTGCCTGCATAAGCATGTACAGCGGATTGGCATAATCGAGCATTCTCAGCCTTTCTATAAGATTAGCCGAACGCTCAGCCCACACACCTGTATCAAATTTTTTCATGCGGTAATCGAGATAATTTTTGGTAATCTCATACATGAGTTTTCTCTTATCATGATATATCTCATTTGTATTTTCATCCGGATACTCTGCATATATTTTCTTTACTTCTATATCAGTTACAATTTTATGGTTATATGTATTTATTATTATTCTTCCATAATTATATCCATCATGAAGTTTTTCATAATTAATTATATATGCAAGTTCACATTTATTTCCTGTAAAATTCTGTGCCGAAATATGCTTTGTTTCCATTGAAATAAAATCTGCTTCAACGCAAATATCTGCCTCAATATATCCCCACGCATTTTTTTCTAAAGCAATAGTATCTCTTCTGTCATCGCTGCATATATATGAGCGTTCTTTATCTCCGCATAAATTTATTAAAACAGGAGATTTCTTCCCGGCAGCAACGAGAAACTCTTCTATCGCACGCCCGGTATTATTCTCTTTTTTCAATGCTTCATATATATTAGATAGTTTTGTATCATTTTCAATAAGGATATTGAAATTATCACTAAGAAAAACTGCAACAGCCTCTTCCGGATAATCTCTTGTGAAATTAGCAAATTGAAATAAATCTGCAATATCATTTTCGTTAGTCTTTAAAAATTGTGCCGTAACTGTAAAAGCATATTCTAAAAAATATTCCCCCGCATTGCTTATGACATCAAACTTGCCTTTTATAACATCATCTTTCTGAAGTCCATTAGTATCAACAATATAATGTATCGTACTTACAGTTCCAAGAAACATATTGTCGATGATTTTAACACGCTCATTTGATGACCAGATAACGCCTTTTGTTACTTCCCTTGAGACTATATCAAACGACTGCTCACAGACTACATTTTTTGTGATATTTAATTCTATATTATCCTGTTTAAAATGCAGCTTAGGATTATCATATACAAAATGACCACATGCCAGCCGCCTAAGATTATCTCTCATTAAGATTCAGCCTCCGCCTTAATTTTATCAAGATGTTCCTTTATTTTTTTCTCATATCCGTTATCTGTCGGCTCATAAAATACAGTGCCTTCAAGTTCATCCGGAAGGTATTGCTGTTTTACATAATGATTTTTGTAATCATGTGCATATTTATATCCAATACCATGTCCAAGCTTTCCTGCACTCTTATAATGTGCATCCTGTAAATGCACAGGAACACCATATGTCTTTTCATTTTTCACAATATCAAGTGCTTTGTCTACAGCCATATAAGCGGCATTGCTCTTAGGAGCACATGCAACGTATGTCGCCGCCTGTGAAAGAACTATCCGTGCTTCCGGCATACCAAGCCTTTCTATTGCAAGACATGCATTAGTTGCAACTACAAGTGCCTGCGGGTCAGCATTTCCGACATCTTCACTCGCACATATCATTATTCTTCTCGCAATAAACTTTATATCTTCTCCGGCATATAACATTCTTGCAAGATAATATACAGCCGCATCAGGGTCAGAACCACGCATGCTCTTAATAAATGCTGATATAGTATCGTAATGGTTATCACCATCTTTATCATACTTTAATACACGCTTCTGTATACACTGTTCAGCAATCTTTAAATTAATATGAATCTTTCCATCCTCAGATGGCTTTGTTGTAAGAATACCAAGTTCTATGGCATTCAATGCACTTCTCGCATCACCATTTGCCACATCTGCAAGAAATGTAAGTGCCTCATCATCTATGTCTGCATGAAGACTTCCCATTCCTTTTTTCTCATCATATACTGCACGTTTTATAAGTGTTTTTATATCTTCTTTGTCAAGTGGCTTTAATTCAAATATTATTGACCTTGAAATCAAAGCTCCGTTTACTTCAAAATATGGATTTTCTGTAGTCGCACCAATAAGGATAATTGTTCCGTCCTCGACAAAAGGCAGAAGATAATCCTGTTGTCCTTTATTAAATCTATGAATCTCATCGACAAACAGTATTGTCTTTTTTCCGTACATTCCAAGATTATTTTTTGCCTGTGCAACGACATCTTCCATATCCTTTTTTCCGGCAACAGTTGCATTAATCTGCTTAAAATCTGCACTTGTAGTATTGGCAATCACCTTTGCAAGTGTGGTTTTTCCTGTTCCCGGAGGTCCATAGAATATAATTGAGCTTATCTTATCAGCCTGAATTGCCCTGTATAAAAGTTTATCTTTTCCTATAATATGCTGCTGTCCCACCACTTCATCCAAAGTTTCCGGTCTTATTCTTGAAGCCAGCGGCGATTCATTTTTCATCGTATTTTGTCTGACATAATCAAATAAATCCATTATATACTCCACTTTCATAAGTCATTTGGATTTATTATAACATATATATTGAATTTTTTACAGCCGCAATATTTTTTCAACTTACATTTTCAGCTCATATTTTGGTCACATACCAGCAATCTATTCTTACAATATCATTTCAACAGCCTGCCAAACACTTTTTTTATCTGTGTTAAAAAATCTGCTTTTTCTATATTTTCAGATGAAATAACATTGACGCTGCCTATTTTTTCTCCATTATAATAATAGTCAAGTGTTCCAATTGTATCTCCTTCATTTACAGGTGCAGCAATATTTTCATTTATATGGAGCTCTTTTGAAATATCTTCATGATTAACCGGATTAATAAACATATATGAAAATTCTTTTTCATACCGGCAATTGACATAGTCTTTTTTACCTTTTGAAATTCTTATATTTTCTAATAAAGGCATACCATCATCTTTATATATATCACATGTATTAAATCCATAATTCAAAAGATTAACAGCCTCAGCAAATCGTGTCTTTGAGTCCGGTGCAGCCATTATTACAGCAATAAGGTCAATCCCATCCTTATTTGCCGATGCTGACAGACAGCATTTTGCAAGCCCTGTCGAACCAGTCTTTAACCCAGTCGCCCATTCATACTGCTTAATAAGCTTGTTGGTGTTTGTAAGTCCAAACTCGCTGTCACCTCTTCTTGTACTGTGAATAATGGTATCCATCCATATTGTGGAATAATCATGAATCTGCGGATATTTTGTTATCAGTTCACGGCTCATAAGTGCTATATCACGGGCAGTTGACATATGTCCATCCGTATCAAGTCCGCAGCAGTTCACAAAATTAGTATTGTTCATTCCAAGCCCCATGGCTCTTTCATTCATCTTTGCAACAAATGCACTCTCTGTGCCCTCTATGTATTCTGACATGGCTACACATGCATCATTCGCACTTGCCATACTTATACATTTAATCATCGTATCAACCGTCTGCTTTTCTCCTGCCTCCAGAAACACTTGACTTCCGCCCATAGATGCCGCATATTCCGATACAGTAACTTCGTCATCAAGTCCGATTTTGCCATCCTTTATAGCATCAAATATCAATATCAAAGTCATTATCTTGGTAATACTTGCCGGATGCAGGCTCGTATCTGCATCTTTTTCATATATAACCTGACCTGTTGATGCCTCCATAAGTATCGCTGACGGTGATTTTAATTCTATTCCTGAATTTTCCCCCTGTGTCCGTTCCTGTGCAATACATGTGACGCGGCTCATTCCCGCATAGACTGATGTAAATATTAAAATCAGACACATTATGCACATTATAAGTCTTTTGTTTCTACTCTTAATAACAAACATTTGCTCACCCAATACACAATATTCTGGCTATAGTTTATGTATAAAGAGGGAGTTTTATGATTAATTCAATTTCCTATTCCTTCTCCAACAATTTTTTATATGTATTATCAATTCCCAATGCTCCCAGCGGAGCTGTGATAATAATTGCAAGTACAGCCACTGACAAAATAATTTTACCACAGGCAAGTCCTGCTGCAAGAGGCACTGAACCGATTGCCGCCTGGACTGTGGCTTTCGGAAGGTACGCAATAACGCAGAATATTCTCTCCTTCATATTAAGTTTAGTCTTTATCGTACATATCAAAACACCCGCCGTTCTGAAAATCAATGCAATAAAAATCATAAACACTGCCGCTATTCCTGCACTAAGCGTATATCGTATATCAACCGCAGCCCCAACAAGCACAAAAAGAACCACTTCAGCTGCAATCCATAACTTTCCGAATTTCTCTGATAATCTTTTTGAAACAAACGCTGTACTTTTTATTTTTATAACACATGCCATGCTGACTACAGCAAGTAGTCCTGAAACAGATACTTTTCCCTCAAGCCAGCCTTCAACAGAAACAAGCAGCATTGAAAAGCCAAGCACAATTATTACTTTTGTACTGTTTCTGACACAATGCTTATGTGCATATGATGTCTCAAAAAATAAATATAATCCATATCCTGTAACTGCACCAAGAAGTATTCCCAGAACAATTGAAACAGGAATATTTACAAAATTAATAATATCAGCACTTCCACCCTGTGCCATGCTTAAAAATGTCGTAAATAATACAATAACAAAAATATCATCACATGACGCTCCTGCCATAATCATCTGTGGAATTGCTTTTTTTGTCCCATATTTTTCTTCCATAAGCATTACCATTCTCGGTATGACAACCGCAGGTGAAACGGCTCCAAGCACTGCTCCCATTACCGCCGCCTCTATCCTGTTAATTCCTAATAACAATGGTGCAAATAATATATATCCTGCTATTTCACATGTTGCCGGAACAAATGACATAAGAATTGCCGGTCGTCCCGCCTTCTTCAAATCCTTCAAATCAAGAGACAATCCTGCTTTAAGCAGAATAATTATAAGTGCCAGTTTTCTTAATTCAGATGAAATAGAAAGTATTGACGGGTCGAGAAAATCAAGAACATACGGTCCCAATACAATACCCGTAACAAGCATTCCGATAATACGAGGCATTTTAAGTTTCTGGCAGATTGCCCCCATTGCAAGTCCAACCAGAAAAATAAGTGATAATGATGCTAACATATAATCCTCCTTAAATTATTCAGCAGGAATTCTATTCATTGTCCACATAAAAAAGCTGACAACCCCTGCGATTCTAAATCGTAGAAGTCATCAGCTATAATAAGCAGTTTAGGTTTCCCATGGGAGAACTTCATTCCCAACTTGTAAAATAATACTTCTTTTAAAGCTTTATGTCAATATACAACTGTCAACTTCGTTTTTTAACATAAAAATGCAGGATTTCAGGAGAATTATCAATCTTTCAATCTTTTTTTACACTTTATCAGAAGACTGTATGAATGCAGTAAGCATCTTATCAGACACAGAAATTGCTGTTGAGCGTGTTCAGAAATTTGCAAACAGTTCTGCCGCCATACGCATGGAAAACAATAGAAATTCTACTGACATCCCTGTTTCCGGCAACACCGACAATGCTTCTACACCTTCCGATTCAGACAATATGATGCAGAACATGTCACAGGAAATTGAAAATCTGAAATCAAAATTTGATGATTTGCAAGAAATCATAAATAAACTTGATAATTCAGAAATACAGGCAGCTTATGAAACATATTATTCTGTATATAACTCCTATTCCGAAAATGCGTCAAAAACGCTCGGAACAGACAGCAATGATGCCGACTCATTTTTACAATCCACGCAGTCAGGTTCTAATATAACAGAACAGCTTGATGAAGCATACAGCACTTTATATTCACTTATAGATGATGAAGTAAACAATGCTTCTACTGCATTAGACAGCCAGTTTACTCTTTCAGACAGAGCAAATATCATAATATTTGCAATACTTATGGCAACAGGAATCATTATAATTCTTGCTATATTAAAGATTGTACGTCCTCTCCAATCTGCAAACGGACAGCTTTCAAAAATAATCAATGATATTTCCACAACCATTGAAGAAAGTGCCAATGGAACAAATGACATTTCTTCCAGAATACGAAACATTGCTTCTTCCGTCGAGGCAATAAAATCCCAAACTGCCGAAAATCAATCCATCGGCAATGAACTGAAAAAAATGTTGAAGTATTTAAAAACATCTGATTTATATATTATTTTTATCATTTAAAAATTAATGGTATTGACATAGCATTTTTATAGTGTTAGTATATTTACATTATATACTACACAATTATAATTGAATAATAACTTTATGCTATGATATAATGTCACCAACGAAAGAAGGTGATAGAAAGTGAGCGATTCAATGACACGCGAGGAACTTATTAGTTTAACAATTGATAAATATACTGATTTACAACGTATCAAAAAGGCAAATGGCAATACCGAAAATAAAGAGCTTGACTATCAGCTTAAAGTTACTATAGCTAAACTATCCTCATTAGGAATATCCGTTGAAGATATAACATTATAACTTTCAACTCATATCTTCTGTCTAAGGTATAATGTTATTAATATGTGTTTATATAATAAAGCTGGGATTTTCCCAAATTTCACACAAACCTCCAAACTAAGATAAAACGTATCTCAGTTTGGAGGTTATCTTACAATTTTTATATTTTAAGAGATATTATTCACGCTACAAAATGCTCATTGGACAAATATAAAAAGTAATTTAAAAATATAATCACTCAAAAGTACGATTTATAATATAAAAAGAGATGTAACTACACAAATCACAGTTACATCTCTTTTACATTTTCTACTTATACTCTGTTCCCAGCCAGAAACGTTCAACGTCTCCAACCACTGAACCATTCTTTCCTTTTACTGTACATGAGCATAATTTCTTATCTGAATTGTAATAATACAGTTTATTTTTATAAAATAATGTGCTCACAGTATCTGCATCTGAGCCAACATCTGTCATCTTCACCTCATCTGCTGTAAGCGACTTTTTATAATATTGGACATTATCACGTATATACGTAAGTTCAGATGATGTATTTTTTACAATGCTTAAAGAGCCATCCGTAATATTTTCAGCAATAGTTTTAACTTTACCGGAACTTATGCTTATTAGATTATTATTTTCATCAACTGCTGCAATCGTATCAGCTAATTCAAGAAATACATAATCTGACGCACCTCCGAGCTTTGACACAACTGTAAATACCGGCGTTACATCCTTCTTGACAGACGCATAGCTTACCTGACCAGAATTGATTACATATACATAATCTTTATCATATATAAGCTCAACACCGGAACCGTTAAATTTACCAATAAACATATCCTCTGTATTCTTTGATGATATGCTGTGATAATAACAGTTTCCGTTGACACTATATATAAATCCTTCCGCCTTATCTGACTGATTAACCGGATTTGCCTTATAGGAATATCTCACAGAAGATTTACTTGTAAGTGCATAAATATTTTTTGCATCTTCAGATATTTCCTTTTTCTTCTCATCTTTATCATAATTAAGTGTATACAACACATTACCGGTTGAATTATATATAATCGTATTTTTGGCAGAATATATATACACATTTGCAAGCGACGACTCAACTTCTGTTATAACACCATGCACATCACCATCTTTGGATTTATCCAGCTTACTTACCATAAGTGATGTCTGTCCTAATGCCCCCTGGTCATTTACAACCTGGGTATCTTTATAAATTATAGTTCCTTTATCACTTATATAGAGTATTTCTTTTTTATTTGAACTTTCAGCAAGTCTGAGACTCATTGAATTGTTCCATACAAAAAGCGTGTACTTGTCTTCCATAGAATCATAAGTTATGGCAGTAAAATATTTTCCCTGATTGGAAGCCATTTTCTGTATAATATTATTTTTATCTATTTCATCAGAAAATTCCGGCATATAAAATGAATTATTATCAGCCTCAAAAACAATATCATCTTCGCTGCAGACCAGCTTACTGTCTATCCCTGCAACATTATATATTTTATTATTGTATTTCATATACAAAACATAATTTTTACGTGTTGCAAGCTTAAATACGCCAAATCCTGCAAGAGAAGCCAGCATTAAAACTATTGCTGCTGCAATTATTCTTACTATCAGCTTCTTCTTGCCTTTTACAGCCTTTTTCGCCTGTGATGCTGTTTTTTCAACCGCATCCTGTGCAAATTTACTTCCACTTTCTTTAAGACGCCGAAACATTTCATCAGGCAGCACTTCTTCCTGCCCACCATTTTTAACATCTGCTGTATTATTTTCAGAAGTCTCTTTATCAGAAGAAGCAGACCCCTTTCCGGCCTGCTTCTCCTCATACGCCCTCTTCCGTTTCAGATAATCTGCATTATTAACAATGACTTCCGGTCCATTGCATCTTGGACACTTATCACCTTCATATTCCTGACCACATTTTGGACATATCATATAAATAACCGTGCCTTTCCGCATAATTAAAACTCAAATTTTTCTGCGAAATATGCTTTCAAATCCTCAATCTTAACTCTTTCCTGTTCCATTGTGTCTCTGTCACGTACTGTAACAGCTCCGTCTTCCTCAGAATCAAAGTCATAAGTAACACAGAATGGTGTACCAATTTCATCCTGTCTTCTATATCTCTTACCAATATTGCCTCTGTCATCAAATTCACAGTTATATGTCTTTGAAAGTTCTGCAAATACCTTTTCTGCCCCTTCATTTAACTTCTTAGAAAGTGGAAGAATACCAATCTTAACAGGTGCAATAGCAGGATGGAAATGAAGAACTGTTCTCACATCGCCGCCCTCAAGTTCCTCTTCATCATATGCTGAACAAAGGAAAGCAAGTGTAACTCTGTCTGCACCGAGTGATGGCTCAATAACATATGGGATATATTTTTCTTTTGACTCATCATCAAAATATGACATATCCTCACCTGATACTGTCTGATGCTGAGTAAGGTCATAATCTGTTCTGTCAGCGATACCCCAGAGTTCACCCCATCCAAATGGGAATAAGAATTCAATATCTGTTGTTCCCTTGCTGTAGAAACAGAGTTCTTCTGGTGAATGGTCTCTTGCACGCATCTCATCATCCTTGATACCGAGAGCTTTAAGCCAGTTGATGCAATACTCTCTCCAATATCTGAACCACTCAAGGTCTGTGCCAGGTTTGCAGAAGAACTCAAGTTCCATCTGCTCAAATTCTCTTGTTCTGAATGTGAAGTTACCTGGTGTAATCTCATTTCTGAATGATTTACCAATCTGACCGATACCAAATGGAATCTTCTTTCTTGATGTTCTCTGAACATTCTTAAAGTTTACGAAAATACCCTGTGCTGTCTCTGGTCTTAAATATACTGTATTCTTAGCATCTTCTGTAACTCCCTGAAATGTCTTGAACATAAGGTTAAACTGTCTGATATCTGTAAAATTATGCTTTCCACATGTAGGACAGTTAATTTCATGCTCATCAATAAAATTCTTCATCTGTTCCTGAGTCCAGCCGTCAACTGAACCTCCAATATCAAAATTATTATTTGCTGCCCAGTCTTCAATAAGCTTATCTGCACGGAATCTCTCATGACATTCCTTACAATCCATAAGAGGGTCTGAGAAACCACCAAGATGACCTGAAGCTACCCATGTCTGTGGATTCATAAGAATTGCACAGTCAACACCGACATTATATGGGCTTTCCTGTACAAACTTCTGCCACCATGCTTTCTTTACGTTATTTTTAAGTTCTACACCAAGATTACCATAATCCCATGTATTAGCCAATCCGCCGTATATTTCAGAACCAGGATATACAAATCCTCTGGCCTTTGCAAGAGAAACAATCTTTTCCATTGTCTTTTCCATTTCTTTTCTACCTCCGTTATGTTTGACTGCAATATGCAGATAATTTTATAACATTTCTTCAAATATGACAAGCTTAAATCTTTCCCGGCTATGTATTATTCTCTGTCCAATGATACTTTTATTCTTCCCATGGCCTTATTCTGTATTTTGCACCTATATCATCACATATTTTCTGACACTGTGCCTCTTCTTCATGGGAAATTGTCGTATCAACTGTTGTAAGGACAACATTTGGAATATATTTTGTACATTCTTTTGCAAACGAAAGCATTGCATCAAATGATTCATCACCAAACTTGCTTCTTACAAGCTCATTATATCTTTTTTTATCAGGATCATTAAGACTTATTGAAACTGTATCAATAATCCCTTCCATCTCAGGTACAATATCCCTTTTATTAATCAGATTTCCTACACCATTTGTGTTAATTCTAATAGGCTTGTTATATGTCTTTTTGACATATGAAGCAACTTCCTTTAACACATCAAATGCCTCTGTAGGCTCGCCAAATCCACAAAAAACGACTTCGTCATAATCTTCCATATTGAATTTTGCAAACTCGTCTATAACCTCTTTTGCCAACGGTTCTCTTTCAAGCCATAATCTGTCCGACTCACCGATTCTGTCCATTGTCTGTCTAAGACAGAATGTACAGGCATATGGACATCTGTTAGTAAGATTAACATACAAATTATTATGTACCTTATATAATATTTCCATGAAGCACCTCCAAATATTTATTTTAATGAATATAACAGCTCTTCAAAGCATACACCATCAGTCAATGGTATATCAAGTTCAATTGACTTCATGATACATTTTTTTATAAACGAAGAAGCTTTTTTTACTGATTTATGAAAATCCACACCATTGACCGCATCTGCTGCAATTATTGATGTAAATATATCACCTGTTCCACTTCTTTGTGCCCCAATCTTTAATGCTTTAACAAAATAGCCTTTTTTCCCTTCTTTTTCTCTTTCATAACAATAATTTGAAATAAATGTTCCTTGAACAATTCCTGTTATAACTACCTTTTCAGGTCCCATCATTGAAAGTTTTTCTGCAAGTTCTACTATGTCTTTTTCATAAAGCATGTCAGAATATGGGGTATCAGTAAGAATACAGCTTTCAGTAATATTAGGAGTTATTATGTCTGCTCCTGCAACAAGTTCCTTCATAAGACCACACATTTCATCTGTATATGTAGAATAAATTTTCCCATAATCGCCCATAACCGGGTCCACAACAACTATTGTATCATCAGTTTTAAATTCTTTTATAAAATCCTTAACAATAGAAATCTGTCTGGCTGAACCAAGAAATCCGGAGCATATTCCGTTAAATGATAAATCCAGCTTTTTCCACTCCTCCACATATCTTTCCATCCTGTCAGTATAATCATCAAAAAAATAACTGTCAAACCCTGTGTGATTAGAAAAAATTGAAGTAGGTAATGGACAACATTGTACTTTGAGTGTGGATATAATAGGAAGTTCAACCGCAATTGAACACCTCCCAAATCCGGTAAAATCATTAATCAATGCAATTTTTTTCTGATTATTATGTGAAATATTTTTAAGCATTTAACTCCTCCTGTATTGAAAGCATTTCAAATGATTTCATTTTTTTATCTATAACCGATTCCCTTACCGATGTAATAACTTCCATCAGCTGCATTAATACATTTTTATTTACAGCAAAGGAAAAAAGTCTGTTTAATGGTGTTCCCGTTATATACTGAAGTGCATGAACTGTCGAATCTTCCAGTTTTACTGACATATGTGCATAATCTGCACAATCCGCACAGTAAATTCCAAGTGTACTCTTTGAAAATGAGACCAAATGTTCTTTTTCCTTGCCACAGCCCTGACATACAAAAAAATCCGGACTTTCACCATTTATTGCAATTATTCTCAGTTCATAGGTAAGGCGGATAAGCGGCTTTGATAAATTTTTACGTCCAAGAGCCTTTAATGCAGCATATAACAGATTTATCATAACAGACGCATCAAGATTTTCCCTGCCATAATAATCGGCAAGCTCCGCAAAATAATATGCATAACAGACCGCATCAAAATCGCTTATAATTTCTTCAAAATAAGCTGTTATATTCGCCTGTCTTATCGTATACGAAGTTCTTCCCTCATACACCTGAAATGTTCCAAAAACAAATGGTCTTGTTATTCCTGTAAGAGGACTGTTTGGTCGTCTTGCCCCTTTTGCAAATGCTGCAATCTTACCTCTTTCCTTTGTAAGAATTACTATCCTTCTGTCAAACTCGCCTACAGGCATAGCTGATAAAACTATGCCTGTAACCTCTGTTATGTCACTCATATCAGATTAACCCAAATCGTCCTTCTTTTTGTCATAACCAAAATTCTTAATAAGAACATCGCTGTCACGCCATTCTTTTTTAACTTTCACCCAAAGCTGAAGATTCACTTTTGTATCAAGCTGCTTTTCAATCTCATATCTGGCATTTGCACCGATTTTTTTAAGCATTTCTCCGCCTTTACCTATAATTATTCCTTTGTGGGAATCTCTCTCACATATAATGGTTGCCTGAATATCTGTAATTATGCCCTTCTGGCTTTTTCTTTCTTTCATGCTGTCAATTACAACGGCAATTCCGTGAGGAATCTCTTCATTAAGTGCATGAAGTGCTTTCTCTCTTATAAGCTCGGCGACAATCTGTCTCATAGGCTGGTCTGTTATTGTATCCTCATCATAAAACATCGGACCATAAGGAAGATATTTATAAATTGTATCAATCAGTTCATCAACATTTGCACCGCTTCTTGCTGACACAGG
Source organism: Lachnospira hominis (ex Liu et al. 2021) (assembly GCF_014287955.1). GTDB lineage: Bacteria > Bacillota > Clostridia > Lachnospirales > Lachnospiraceae > Lachnospira > Lachnospira hominis. The sequence goes on from NZ_JACOPD010000002.1 coordinate 255,306, forward strand.
TATTATTTCCTGAAAATCAAGTTCTTTTCTATAGCAGTCAATAACCGGAAGAATTTCTTCTTTTTTGATTGTATCTACTTTATTTATAACAAGAATTATCGGTGCTTTTACTTTTTTAAGTCTTTCAATAATATGCTGTTCTCCCGCACCGATATATGTTGTCGGCTCAACAAGCCAGCATACAACATCAACTTCGCCGATTGTCTTTTCTGCTGCTCCAACCATATATTCACCAAGTTTATTTTTTGCCTTGTGAATACCGGGTGTATCAACAAATACAATCTGTCCTCTTTCATCTGTATGGACTGTCTGTATTCTGTTTCTTGTCGTCTGAGGCTTATTAGACGTAATGGCAATTTTCTGACCTATCATACGGTTCATAAGTGTTGACTTACCTACATTAGGTCGTCCTATCAGCGTAACAAACCCTGACTTTACATTTTTTCCGTCAGCAGCCGCACCGCCTGTAATTCCGCTTGCAGCAAGCATTTCATCCAAATTCATACTTTTCTCCATTCCAAAAAATCATTCTTCTTCACTGTTATTTTGTACTGCTGATACAAATAATGGCTTAATCTCATCAAACATAGATGATTCATCATTTATGTTTTTATAATTACCAACAACGCACAGATGATTCTGTTTAAGTCCTGCTTCAACAATTGGTGCCAGTTCTCTTATCTTCTCCGGTGTCGCACCTAAAACTTCATCACGCTCTCTCTGATAATCTTCAATAGTCACATTGCTTATATATGCTCCAAATGAACGAACGCCCTTAGCTGCCGGATTCATTGGTGTATCCATATCTCCTATTGTACCAATTATGAACTTGAGCATGTCTCTGTCACTCACATCAAAATTCTTAATATAATCAACTGATTCATCAAAAATTTCATTTGTCTTTTTAAGGTTAGGATCACGGTAAGATACCATATACATGTCACCATTTTTGCCAAAACCGCTCATACAGCCGTATGCACCGCCTTTAACACGCACATTTATCCAAAGATAATCATAGCCGAAAATAACTTTTAAAACTCTTAATGCACCTGTATACTTATATCCCGCATCAACAAAATTGCCACATCTTGCAACATATTGAACCTGTGATGATGACGTAAAACCTGTTTTAACATTACATGGCTTAAATTTTCTTATTTCTACAGGATAATTGTCTGTATTTAATTTTCCTGCAAAATCACCAAAAGCAGCCTTAAATTTATCATATCCATCATCATTGGCATTAAAGCTGACAACAAGGTTTTCCTTTGTAAATATAAGCTTTATAAGCTGGTTAAGTGTACCTGCAATCTCTTCTTTTCTGTTATCAAAATCTTTTTCAATCTCCTGGATAAAAAGGTAAAATCCGTATCCTCTCATAAGATTTGAATAATATCCCGATGCAGATAACTGTGACATTCCATAAAGCATAGCTACTGTATGTCCCATACCTGTCATTGAGCTTTCAATTCTCGACTTTGTTCTTGAAATAATCTCTTTAAGTCTCTTATAATCATCAAATTTTGTACAATATATAATTTCATGCATCATTTCAAGCATAAAAGGTATTTTTTCATATAATACTTTACCTTTTACCTCATATCTTATCTGATACTTATCAAGTTCTTTATTATCTGTATATATTGCAGAATCTGATGAAAGTCCTCCCGAATTAATATTGATTTCATTAGTAAGTTCAGGATATGTGAAATTATCAGTATCCATAAGTCCAAGCACTGATGAAAGGAGTCCTATATATGGTACAAGTTCATCTGATACACTCTTACATTCAAAAGACATCATAATATATGCAATTCTGTTGGTAAACATATTATGGTGAATAACCTTGATACCATTTTCCTCTTTTTCATCGATATAAAGTCTTGCCGGAGTTTTTCCAATATCTTTGAGTGCGAGCATTGGAATTTTTTCAAGATTCTCCTGACTTGAAGGCTCGTCCTGATATTCCTTTAATTCCTTTGTTTCACGCACATACTGCTGTATCTGCTCTTTTGTCAGCTTAGACTTAAAATCTGCAAGCTCAGACTTTGTCTTATCTTCAAGTTCTTTTTCAAGATTCCTTTTCGGAACCAGCGATATAACAGAACCATGATGATTATTTACAAGCCACTCCTCGATTATTTTTTCAAATAATCCTGACTCTTTTTCTTTTTTAATCTGCTCAAATGTCTTTCCCGCCTCAATATGAATAAACGGCTTATTTTCATCATAAAGCCAGCTGTCCATCATTGTGAGATAATACATTAATCCCTTTGGATATGCACCATAATCAGCCTCACGGTATTTGAATTCATAATAATTGATTCCCGCATCAATCATACGCATATCAATACCATTTTTTACAATATCACTGAGCACTTCATTAATTGTATCTGTGAACTCCTGTCTCTTATTTTCATCTGCATTTTTAGCAATAATTGAATAAATCGGCTGATACACAGATGTCTCAAAACTGCTGTAAATATCGGTTCCTATATTTTTATCAATAAGAGCCTGTTTTAACTTTGCTCCGGGAGCCATGATAAGTGCATAATCAAGAATCTGCATTGCAAGATAAAGTTTTGCATCAAGTGATGTTCCAACAACCTTGTTATATGAAAGAAATGCATTATTTTCAAGCGGTTCGTCATCCGTTACAGCATAATTAAATTCCTTAAAAACATCATTTTCAAAACTCTTCTGTGCAGGAATTGATGCGTCAATCTCTACATCATCTGCATCAAAATCACTAAGGTATTCCCTATCAAGATAATCAAGTCTTTCCTGTACATCCATATCACCATACAGATAAATATAGCTGTTTACAGGATGATAAAACTTCTTGTGATAATCAAGAAATTCATTGTAATCAAGTTCAGGAATATGAGCAGGCTCACCGCCCGACTCAAATCTGTAAGGCGTGTCAGGAAATAAAGATACACATGTATATCTTGAAAGCACGTCATCCGGTGACGAATATACACCTTTCATCTCATTATATACAACGCCATTGATTTTAAGCTCATCATCCTCATTTTCAAGTTCATAATGCCAGCCTTCCTGCTTAAAAATCTGTGGCTTATTATAAATATCAGGATAAAATACCGCATCCATATAAACATCCATAATATTTTTGAAATCCACATCATTGCAGCTCGCAACGGGATATACAGTCTTATCCGGATAAGTCATAGCATTAAGAAATGTGTTGAGCGACCCCTTGCAAAGTTCTACAAACGGGTCTTTCACAGGATATTTTCTTGAACCGCAGAGTGTCGAATGTTCAAGAATATGCTGCAGCCCTGTATCGTTATACGGCGGTGTCTTAAAACCTATAGAAAATACCTTATTATTATCATCATTGGAAACAATGGCAATCCTTGCACCGCTCTTTTTATGTCTTAATAAAAGCCCTGTAGAATCTAAATCTTCAAGCTTTTCAACGGAAATTACATCATATTTTGATAAATTCAGTTTATTTATATCAGTCATAAATCCTCCTTGTTTTGTGTTACAAAATCCGAGTCTCTCCAGCGAGGAGAGGATTTTATCCTCCTTGTTTTGCGAAGAAACTATATTCTTTTTAATATTATCACATTTTTGCATTTATATCCATATTTATTTGTAATTAAACCTATCCTCTGCTTCTTAAAACGAAGAAAAAAAGTCTGTTTTCACATATTGGATTTCTAATCCCGAGATGAAAATTGTCCTCCATTTCATGAAACGTGGAAAAAATAAAGTCTGTTTTCACATATTGGATTTTTAATCCCGAGGTGAAAACAGACTTTATTTTTTTTATTTGAAAAATCCCTTTTTCTTTATATGCTTTTCTTCGCCTGTAAGTGCTTTGTCGTATGCAATCAAAGCCTCTTTCTGCTCATTTGTAAGACGTTTAGGAACATCTACGATAACTGTGATGTAATGGTCGCCTCGCACTGCATTGTTTCTTACAGTCGGCATGCCTTTTCCTCTTAAACGTACAACCGTGCCTGAAGCCGTTCCCGGTTTTACTTCGTAAACCACTTCGCCATCTACAGTCTTAACTTTTACTTCACCGCCAAGAACTGCTGTTGGATAAGATATAACAACATCTGACATTATATTATATCCATCTCTCTTAAATTCAGGGTCTGCTGAAATCATTACTGTTACAAGCAAATCTCCTCTTGGTCCGCCATTTACACCCGGCTCACCTTTGCCCTGTATTCTTACACTCTGACCATTATCAATTCCGGCTGGAATTGTAACTTCGATAGTCTTTCTTGTGTTGATATAACCGCTTCCATGACAGTCAGGACATTTTTCTTTAATAATCTTACCTGTACCGTTACAGTCCGGACAAGGCTGGACATTACGAACCATGCCAAGAAATGACTGCTGTGTGTATACAACCTGACCTTTACCGCCACACTTAGGACATGTCTCAGGCTGAGTACCAGGTTTTGCACCTGTACCATTACACTTCTGACATGAGTCTTTAAATTCAATATCTATCTTCTTGCTCGTTCCTTTTACCGATTCGGCAAATGTAATTCTGACAGATTTTCTTACATCTGCACCACGCATTGGTCCATTACTGTTTCTTCTTCTTGAACCGCCGCCAAACAAATCTCCAAAAATATCTCCACCGCCAAATATATCGCTGAAAATATCTCCCATGTTGCTGTAATCAAAGCCACCGCCGCCGGCACCTCCATTTTCAAATGCAGAATGTCCAAATTGGTCATACTGACGACGTTTTTCAGCATCACTTAACACTGCATATGCTTCTGATGCCTCTTTAAACTTCGCTTCAGCTTCTTTATCACCGGGATTTGTATCAGGATGGTACTTCTTTGCAAGCTGCCTGTATGCCTTTTTTATTGCAGCATCATCGGCATCTCTTGAAACGCCAAGAACCTCATAATAATCTCTTTTATCTGCCATATTAACTCCATTTCTGTGTTTGTCTAATACACATGTAAAATTTTTGCTTTTTTCACCAAAAACTGCACAGGGCTTTCTGCCCCATGCAGTTTAATTCAAGCTCCAATATTTAATGAATCAATACACGCTCTGTAACTTTCACTACTGCATGTAAATCCGTTTAAACATCAATTGATTTTACACTTCTTTGTAGTCACCGTCAACGACATCATCGCCATAAGGATTACCATTAGAAGCTGAACCATTGTTCATATCAGGACCTGCACCGGCACCCATATCAGGGCCTGCACCGGCTGCACCCTGCTGTGCTTCATAGAGCTTAGCAAAAAGCTTCTGTGCACTTTCCATAAGTTTTTCCTTAGCAGCCTTAATCTCATCAACCTGTGAATCTGTCATATTTTCAGCATCTGTGCTGTCAACAAGACTCTTTAATGCATTGAGGTCTGTCTCAACAGCAGCCTTATCATTAGCATCAAGCTTATCACCGGCTTCATCAAGTGCTTTCTGTGTCTGGAATACGATTGAATCCGCATCATTTCTTACTTCAATTGCTTCCTTACGTTTCTTATCCTGTGCCTCGAATTCAGCAGCTTCCTTAACAGCCTTATCAATATCAGCATCTGACATGTTAGAACCTGCTGTAATTGTGATGTGCTGTTCCTTACCTGTTCCCAAATCCTTAGCAGATACATTTACGATACCATTAGCATCAATATCAAATGTAACTTCAATCTGTGGAACACCTCTTCTTGCTGGTGGAATACCATCAAGTCTGAACTGACCGAGTGACTTGTTATCCCTAGCGAACTGTCTTTCACCCTGTACTACATTGATATCAACGGCTGTCTGATTATCAGCAGCTGTAGAGAATATCTGGCTCTTCTTTGTAGGAATTGTTGTATTTCTTTCAATAAGTCTTGTAGCAATACCACCCATTGTCTCAATTGAAAGAGAAAGTGGTGTTACATCAAGAAGAAGGATATCACCGGCACCGGCATCACCTACAAGTTTACCACCCTGAACAGATGCACCAATAGCAACACATTCATCTGGATTTAATGATTTGCTTGGCTCATGTCCTGTAAGCTGTTTTACTTTATCCTGTACTGCCGGAATTCTTGTAGAACCACCTACAAGTAATACCTTTGAAAGTTCAGAAGCTGTGATACCAGCATCATTTAATGCATTTCTTACCGGCTCTGCTGTCTTCTCAACAAGGTCATGTGTAAGTTCATCAAATTTAGCTCTTGTAAGAGTCATATCAAAATGCTTTGGACCTTCAGCTGTAGCTGTAATATATGGCAGATTGATATTTGTCTGCATAGCACTTGAAAGTTCCTTCTTAGCCTGCTCTGCAGCAACTCTTAATCTCTGAAGAGCCATTGTATCTTTAGAAAGATCTACGCCTTCCTTACTCTTGAAATCATCAAGCATATACTGTGTGATTCTCTCATCAAAGTCATCTCCACCAAGTCTGTTATTACCAGCTGTAGCAAGAACTTCGATAACTCCATCACCAATTTCAATGATAGATACATCAAATGTACCACCACCTAAATCGTATACCATAATCTTCTGTTCTTTTTCATTATCAAGACCATAAGCAAGAGCTGCTGCTGTTGGCTCGTTGATAATTCTCTTAACATCAAGGCCTGCAATCTTACCGGCATCCTTAGTTGCCTGTCTCTGTGCATCGTTGAAGTATGCAGGAACTGTAATAACTGCTTCTGTAACTTTTTCACCGAGGTAGTTTTCTGCATCAGCCTTTAATTTCTGGAGAATCATAGCTGAAATTTCCTGTGGTGTGTATTTCTTACCATCAATCTCAACCTTGTAATCTGTACCCATATGTCTCTTAATAGATGAAATTGTCTTGTCAGCATTTGTTACTGCCTGACGTTTTGCAGGATCACCTACAAGTCTTTCACCATTCTTTGTAAATGCTACGATTGAAGGAGTTGTTCTAAGACCTTCTGTATTTGCGATAACAACCGGCTTACCGCCTTCCATAACTGCTACGCATGAGTTTGTTGTACCTAAGTCAATACCAATAATCTTTCCCATATTAATCTTCCTTTCTGTGCAATGCACATTAAATACTAATTTCAATTGTCATAATGTAAATGCTGCAATTAATCACTCAAAATTCAACTAATTGGCAACCTTTACCATGCTGTGACGAATCACAGTATCTCTATATGTGTAACCCTTCTCAAATTCTTCAACTACTATTCCTTCGCCTACTGAATCATCTTCAACATGCATTACTGCATTATGAACATCCGGGTTAAACTCCAAACCAACTGCCTCGATAGGTTTAACTTCAAGATCTTCAAGCATCTTCATTGTCTGCTTGTAAACCATATCCATACCTTTGGCAAATGGTGTTTCCTTTTCTTCATCCGTGATTGCTTTAAAACCACGTTCAAAATTATCAACAATAGGAAGTAACTTTTTAATTACATCTGAAGCTCCCATTTCAAACATTGCTGACTTCTCTTTATCTGTACGCTTTCTGTAATTGTCAAACTCAGCCATCTGACGCTTAACTCTGTCCTGCAGTTCATCAATAACAGCGTCTCGTGGATCTTTCTTTTTATTATCAGATTTATCATTATCTGTATCACCTGCTGCCTCCGCATCGCTTGCAGTGTTATCTGCATCTGCGTTATCAGCCTGAGCTTCTACAGTTTCAGCGTCTTTTTTTTCAGTCTTATCAATATCTTTTTCTAATTTTTCATCTTTCTTCTTTAAATCTTTTTCTTTCTTTGACACTTTTATATCCAACCTTTCCTATGATTTCTTAAAGACATCATCCAGTTGATTCTGAATTGTCTTAAGTTTTTCAACAACTTTATCATAATCCATACGTTTCGGTCCGATAATACCTATCGTTCCACGCATGCCATCCTGCAGCTCATAAGTTGCCGTAACTACGCTACAGTCTTTCATTGACTCAACCGGTGCTTCATTTCCTATATATACCTGAATTCCTGTATTATCGGAATCATCACTCTCTGTATCTTTTACAAAATCAGTAAGTGACTGTTTTTCCTCAAGTGCATATATAAGCTCACTTGCTTTCGTCGAATCGCTAAGCTCAGGATATTTGAAAATATTAGTTGCACCGCTGGTATATATCTTTAAATTATCTTCTCCGCTTATTGTCTCAACAATAGCATCAACAACTTCTTTTACAAGCTGCATATGCTCTCCTGCCTGATTCTCCATCTTAGATACAATACTAAGATTCATCTCCTGCAATGAAAGTCCTGTAAGGCTCGTATTCAAAAGAATGTTAAGCTTTAAAAGATTCTCCTGTGATAAATCTTCACTTACTGTTATTACTTTGTTACGGATTATATTGCCTTCCATAACAATAACCGCCAGAATCTTATTTGTTTCAAGCTGCGAAAGCTGGACAAATTTAAGCTTGTTACCTTTAACCTGTGGTGCACTGACCATTGTTGCATAGTTAGTATCTTTTGCAAGCACTTTTGCAACATTCTGAAGAAGTTCTTCAACCTTATCGACCTTCTGTGAAAGGATACCCTGCATTGACTCAACTTCTTTTTCTCTGTCTGTCACTACCTGCTCCCTGTTCACAAGTTCTGTCTCTTTCTGACTCATCATATCATCCACATAAAATCTGTAACCTTTATCTGTAGGAATTCTTCCTGCCGATGTATGAGGCTGGACAATATATCCAAGTTCTTCAAGGTCTGCCATCTCATTTCTGATTGTGGCCGAACTCAGTTTCAAATCTGCATATTTGGATATGGTTCTTGAGCCAACCGGTTCGCCTGTTTCAAGATAATTTTTAATGATTGCTTTCAGAATCTTAACTTTTCTGTCATCAAGTTCCATTGACTCTCACTCCTTATCCATAAATAAATGCTGCTTATTTATCTCATGTTAGCACTCGTTAAATTTGAGTGCTAACATTTGATATACATAAAATAACACTACCTCATATTAATGTCAACACCCTTATTAAATTTTTTTATTAAGAAATTCTAAACTTTAAAAATCTCATATTAACTGCCTGGTTTATTTCATTATAAATGCTGCCAAATTCTGAATTTACCGCCTCATCCATCTCTCCGCAGATGTCCATGCCTATAACTTTACGCATTTCAAATGTGTCCTCAATTATTGCAAAAAGCTCATCAACACTCATGATTCCCTGATTCCAGTTTGTTTTATATTCTTTTTCATCAAGCACATCTTTATCAACCGAAATATATACAGGTCTTTTTCCTGTCCAGCATTTATCTATAAGTTCATTTTCAAGACCATACTGTTGTCCTCTCTTTTTAAGTATTGTCTGCTTTGTAATAAACTTTACCCCCAGCTCCTTCATTTCTTTATCTATATTATCTTTGTCAACACCTACAACAGTTACTTTCCCTTTAAAGCCGGAATCTTCCACCAGATTTCTAATCCAGCCGCCGCATGATAAAACATCACCAAATGCCGGCTTTTGCATATCAGAATGATTATCAAATACTATCAGGTCAAACGGCTCCTCTATAAGACTTAACCATAAAAGTGTGAGATAATGGTAATTGCCTCCATCAATAAAATGAATACCTTTTGTCGGATATTCTTTCATCATTTCACGAAAATTTTCTTTTGCCATATCATCACAATATCCGTTTGTCCCTGTCATACTGACAGCATCTATAACTCCAGCACCGCCTTTTTTTAATTTATCAATAAATAAAGGTTGTTCATCATAAATTCCCGATACATTAACTAATGTTACATTCCCATAATCGTCCTGCATATAATACCCCGCTTTCATTTTAGTCTTTCAAATTTTCCATATAATTGAAAACATATTCTCCCCTCTGATACAAGATATGAAAAAAGCTTCTGCAAAACAGATTCAAATCCATTTTGCAAAAGCTTTATGCTTTATAATTAATTCCGATTAAATTCCAAGAATCTTTTTAACGCTTGAACTCATCTCATTAACTTCACATACTGTATCATGAAGAACAGGTGCTGTTCTTATATCTTCAATTGCCTGTGGAACGGCAACATTAGAAATCTTGCTTAATTCATCTACAAGTTCAAAGTCAGTCATACTGTCATACTTTGAATCAATAGCATCCATAACGCTTCTTGTAAACTTATATGGACTTGCTGTTGATGCAATTACTGTAACTGTATCATCGCCGGTCTCTTTCTTATATTTCTCGTAAACTGTAGCAGCAACTGCTGTATGAGTATCGATAACATAGCCTGTATCTTCATAAAGCTTCTTTATTGTAGCTGCATCTTCAGCTTCAGTTGCATAATTGCCATAGAAATCAGATAACTGTGCTTTCATCTCAGGTGTAATCTCGTACTTGCCTGTGTTCTTTAATGATTCCATAAGCTCTGAATTCTTCTTTGCACTATTTCCGGCAATTCTATAGATAAGACGTTCAAGATTACTTGAAATAAGAATATCCATAGAAGGAGATGTTGTAAGAACAAACTCTCTGTTTCTGTCGTATTCACCTGTTGTGAAGAAATCATATAATACTTTATTCTCATTTGATGCACAAATAAGCTTGTTAATAGGAAGTCCCATATTCTTAGCATAGAATGCTGCAAGGATATTACCAAAATTACCTGTAGGAACTACAGCATTAATCTTGTCTCCGGCTTTAATCTCACCATCTGCAAGAAGTCTTGTATAAGCATATACATAATAAACAATCTGTGGTACAAGACGTCCGATATTGATTGAGTTAGCTGATGAGAACTGAAATCCTGCCTCTGCCATCTCTTTTTCAAGCTCTTTGTCTCCGAAAATCTTCTTTACACCAGTCTGTGCATCATCAAAGTTTCCTTTAATTCCGATTACATATGTATTATCACCCTTCTGTGTAACCATCTGTTTTTCCTGAATCGGGCTGACACCATTCTTAGGATAAAATACAATAATACGTGTTCCCTTAACATCGGCAAATCCTGCAAGTGCAGCTTTTCCTGTATCGCCTGATGTAGCTGTAAGAATAACTATCTCATTATGTACGTCATTCTTCTTAGCTGAAGTTATAAGCAAATGTGGAAGTATTGAAAGTGCCATATCCTTGAATGCAATAGTTGCACCATGGAAAAGTTCCAGATAATAAGCACCATCAGCTTTGACAAGCGGTGCGATTACATCTGTATCAAACTTTTCATCATATGCCTTGTCGATACAAGCCTTTAACTCTTCTTCTGTGAAATCATCCAGCATAAGCTTCATTACTTCATATGCCACTTCTTTGTATGACATCTTAGATAACTCTTCAAGACTCTTGTCAAATGAAGGAATACTTTCCGGTACAAATAAACCGCCGTCCGGTGCAAGTCCCTTTAATATTGCCTGTGATGCAGTAACCTTTACGCTGTCGTCTCTGGTACTTTTGTAAAACAAACTCATTCTTCTTTCCACCCTTAATATCATTTACTAATTTTTATATGGAAAAATCAACATCATTGACATATAATAAAACCATATAATCATTTGTTATTATACAACATAGTTATGAATAAACACAACATTATTTTGCAAATTTACACATTCATTTAAAAAAAAGGAGAAAATATATGCCAGCCGGAGTTTATACTGCATATAAAAAAGACGGTACTGTTTACTATCGTTCTTCTATAACACACAAAAACAAACATATAAGTCTCGGAAGTTTCTCTTCTGAAAATGAAGCCGCCGTAACTTACAATGAAGCATGCGAAATATTGTCCCGCAGCGATTTGCACATCATAAATACAGAACTCCACACAACATCTTATTCTCCAGACATGAATATTCCTTTTGAAAAATACATAATACTTATTAATTTCAGAGATAACGGAATATATATAAAGACGCCTATTTACCTGTGCAAAAAGTTTTTTCTCTATTTTCTGTCACCTGATAAAACGCTTATTTTCAATACGGACAGCCTGTTTTATTATTCAACCCACAAAATCATTGCACGCGGCGGGTACTATTATGTAAATGATTTTGGAATGCAGACAAGTATTCTCTCCCGTTATGGAATCCGTGCACACTCTGTCGAGGGGCGTGACTACATTTTTAAAAATGGAGATTCATGTGATTACCGTTATGAAAACATCTGTGTCATTAACCGCTATAACGGTGTGAGCATGATTGAAAAAAACGGCAAAAAATTATATCGCGCTGCCATCCACATCAACGGAATGTACCAGATTGGAACATATGAAGCTGAAAATGAAGCTGCAATTGCATATAACAAAGCTGCTGATATGACCGAAAAGAAAACATCTGTAAAATATGAACGTAATTACATTGAAAATATTTCTTCTATACAATACGCTTCAATTTACAATAAAATAATCCTGCCTTCAAAGTTCAGAAAATACATTGATTCATTGTAAAATTTCCATGCAGTAAAAAACTCCTGCGAAGCCGTAAAAGCTATCGCAGGAGTTATCATATTACTTTTTAATAACGCGGAGTTCACGTATAAGTTTTTTAAGATTCTCAGCTTCGCTGCTCATCTGCTGGCTTGCAGCAGCACATTCCTGTGAAGTTGCTGAATTTGTCTGAACAACATCATTAATCTGGTTAACACCTTCATTAATCTGATGAATCACATCCGTCTGTGCCTTCAAAGTCTCAGCTATATCATTTACATCGACTGTAATCTGCTTAGAATTATCAGCAACTTTTTCAAGTTTTCCTGCCGTTTCATTAGCAATTACCATACCTCTTTCAACCGCACTTACAGAATTGCTGATAAGTACTGCTGATTCTTTTGCAGCCTTGGCACTGTTCTCAGCCAGAACTGTTACCTGGTCTGCAACAACTGCAAAGCCTTTTCCGGCTTCGCCTGCTCTTGCTGCCTCAATTGAAGCATTAAGTGCAAGAAGATTCGTTCTTGATGCAATCTCGTTAATTGTTGCAATAATCTGGTCTATCTGCTGAGATGCCTCATTGATTTCATTCATAGATTCAACCATATCCTGCATTCTTGCATTGCTTGTAACAATCTCTTTTCCGAGATTATCAACACTGGTGCTTATATTCTTTGTACTCTCGGCATTCTTGTCAATCTGTTCAGCCACATTAGTGATACTAGCAGTCAGCTCTTCAACAACTGCAGCCTGATCTGTTGCACCCTGTGCAAGATCATTAGAACTTTCAGCGACCTGTCCGGCTCCTCCTGATACTTCATTAGCTGCTCTCTGTATTCCGATTACTGTATCAGACATACTGTTTTCAAATGCAACAAATGAATTAAGAATGTCAACAAAATCACCTTTCCATTCAACTTCAGGCTGAACTGCAAAGTTACCCTTTGAGAATTCTTTCATTGAATGTCCAATATCGTCAACATATGAACTTAAAATTCTTATTGACTTTCTAAGATTATGTGCAAGCTGTCCAATTTCATCATCAGAATGATAATCAAGCTGACTGTGGAGATTTCCCTGTGTAAGTTCTGCTGCGACTTTTTCAATTTCACCAAGTGGCAGCATAATAGAATTAACAATATTCTTACTTGTCTTTTTTGAAATAACTATTGCTACAATAACAAATATAATTATTGCTGCAATTCCTGCTATAGCATAGAAAAATGTAAACCAGATTGCATTATTTCTTGTTACATCAGTATCGGCATCAAGTTTATCTCCGATGCTGATTACATTATCAAGTGCCGGTGTACACTTATTAAGTATATCATTTGTTGCAGCAGTATTATTACCTGCCTTTATTTCTTTTATAATTGAATATCCAATTGTTCCCCAGTCATTTAAAGCCTTTGAATACTGATTATATAAATCCGTATCAACTGTATTAAGACCTTTTAATATAATAAGTTCTGAATTAACATTATTTAATATATCCGTGACATCACTTTCATATGTATTATATGATGACTTATCTGTATTAAGTGCCATTTCACGAATACTTCTTGCTGCGGAATTAACATCAATTATACATGTCTTTACTGCTCTGTCTGCACGCTCAACCTTCTGTACATAATTAAGCATGTTAGCAAGAAGCAGCACAATTACTATAAGTGACAAAATTCCAGATGCTATCATTATTTTGATTACTTTGTTATACCCGTTTCTCATCTTATAGGCAATAGATGCGGTTTTTTTTGCTTTTCTTCTGCATTTTATTTCCTTTCATTTAAACCATATATATATCTACAGAGAAATTTTATCATTATAATACACCAATTGTCAACAGATTGATATATTACATTATTACTATTTTTCTTATATGTATATGACTAAAGCACCAACATATGAACATGCCGGTGCTTTATATTTTAATATTATTTTTTTGTCTTATTACTTATTATTAATGTAATTAATAAGTCCTTCTGCTTTTATGATTTTCTGCATAAATTCAGGGAATGCCTGTCCTTTGAAGCTCTGGCCTGTTGTCTTGTCAGTTATGACACCGCTGTCAAAATCAACTTCTACATCATCACCTGCATTGATAGCTTTTGCAGCTTCAGGACACTCAATAATAGGAAGTCCGATATTAATTGAATTTCTGTAAAAAATTCTTGCAAATGTTTCAGCAATAACACAGCTTACGCCTGCTGCCTTAATTGCAATAGGAGCATGTTCTCTTGAAGAACCACATCCAAAATTCTTATTTGCAACAATTATATCACCTTTTTTTACATTTTTAACAAAATCCTTATCAATATCTTCCATGCAGTGTGTAGCAAGTTCTGCCGGGTCAGATGAATTCAGATATCTTGCAGGAATAATTACATCTGTATCAACATTATCGCCATATTTAAAAACTCTTCCTTCTGCTTTCATCACTAATCCTCCATTAATCTATATTCAAATTATATTATAAACCAAGTTCTGATGGCTGGCTTATTTTACCTGTAACAGCACTGGCAGCCGCAACAGCCGGGCTTGCAAGATAAATCTCTGAGTCAACATGTCCCATACGTCCTACGAAATTTCTGTTAGTTGTTGAAACACATCTCTCGCCTTCAGCAAGAATACCCATATAACCGCCAAGACATGGACCACATGTAGGTGTACTTACTACAGCACCTGCATTGATAAATGTCTGAACAAGTCCCTCTTCAATTGCCTGAAGATAGATTTTCTGTGTCGCAGGAATTACGATTACACGAAGTCCTTTTGCAACTTTTCTTCCCTCAAGAATCTTTGCCGCACAACGAAGGTCATCTATACGGCCATTTGTACAGGAACCGATTACAACCTGATCAATCTTAATATCATCTATAGAATCAACTGTGTGTGTATTTTCAGGAAGATGAGGAAATGCAACAGTTGGCTTAATCTCTGCAAGATTAATATCATAAACCTGTTCATATTCTGCATCATCATCTGCACTATATTCTACAAACGGTCTCTTTGAATGTTCTTTCATATATTCTCTTGTAAGATCATCTACAGGGAAAATACCGTTCTTTCCACCTGCTTCTATTGCCATATTGGCAATTGTAAAACGGTCATCCATTGTAAGGTTCGCAATTCCGTCACCTGTGAATTCCATTGATTTGTAAAGAGCACCATCAACACCAATCATACCGATAATGTGAAGTATCACATCTTTACCACTTACCCATTTTGAAGGCTTGCCTGTAAGATTAAACTTAATAGCAGAAGGTACTTTAAACCATGCTTTGCCCGTTGCCATTCCGGCAGCCATATCTGTAGAACCAACACCTGTAGAAAATGCACCAAGTGCACCATATGTACAAGTATGTGAATCAGCACCGATAATAACATCACCGGCAACTGTGAGTCCTTTTTCAGGCAAAAGTGCATGCTCAATACCCATCTGTCCAACTTCAAAATAATTAGTAATATCATGCTTCATTGCAAACTGTCTTACACATTTACAATGTTCAGCAGACTTAATATCTTTATTAGGTACAAAATGATCTGGTACAAGTGCAATCTTATCCTTATCAAATACAGTTTTAACAGTCATCTTATCCATCTCATGAATCGCAACCGGCGATGTGATATCATTACCAAGTACAAGATCCAGATCTGCCTCAATAAGCTGTCCTGCCTCAACCTTGTCAAGACCTGCATGAGCAGCAAGAATCTTCTGTGTCATTGTCATTCCCATCTTTATCTACCATCCTTTCAGACTATAATTTAAATGCTTTTATTGTATTCTAATACACTTATTGATATAATGCAAATACATATTATACATATCAGTTATAACTTGAAGTTATACATTAGTGCATTTCATAAATCATTCAAGGAGGCATTATGAATCCAGCAAATATACCTTTATATCATATATTTCTTACAGTTGCACGTTCGTCAAGCATATCCGGTGCCGCAAAGTCGCTTTATATCAGCCAGCCGGCCGTCAGTAAATCCATCAAAAAACTTGAAGAATCACTTGGAGTCAGCCTTATAAAACGCTCATCAAAAGGCATAACTTTAACTAATGAAGGAAATATACTTTACAGATATCTTCACAGTGCTTTTGAGACAATTTCTGCAGGTGAAGATACATTAAGGCATATACACGAACTTGGAATAGGACATATAAGAATTGGTGTAAGTTCAACTCTGTGCAAGCACATTCTTCTTCCCTGTCTCAAAGATTTTCTTACAGAATATCCACATATGCAGATAACAATATCGTGCCAGTCAACAAGCCACACAATTGAGCTTATTGAAAACAACGAAATTGATATCGGACTTATTGCCAGACCCGATTCAGCAAAAAAACTCGACTATATATGTGCCGGCCAGATTCATGACATATTCGTATCATCACCGCAATATGCCAAAGGACTGATTGAACGTGAAAACATATCTTCAAATGATATAATAAACAATTCAAACCTGATTCTTCTTGATAAAAACAACCTTACAAGAAAATTTATCAACAATTATTTAAGCAGCTGGGAAATTTCTTCTGACACAGCCATGGAAGTAAATAGTATGGAGCTTTTAATTGACTTTGTAAAAACCGGTCTCGGTGTCGGATGCATTATTAAAGAATTCATAAAAGAAGAGCTTAATAACAAATCACTTATTCAGATAAAAACACCATCTACTATAAAGCCACGCCAGATATGCTTTGCATACAGCAAATCACTTCCATCTGACAGTGCATGCACATCTCTTATCAACTTTCTTAAAAGCAGAACTTTTTATTGACATTTATGCAAAATGCTATTAAAATATATAATGTTTTTGGCATATTGATTATATCCGGAAATATTATTGCGGAATGTGGCTCAGTTTGGTAGAGCGCTTCGTTCGGGACGAAGAGGCCGCGTGTTCGAATCACGTCATTCCGATTGTCTTTTAGAAAATTTATTTTATACATAAAATAGCGGGCAAATTATTGCCCGCCATTTTTTATATCAGTTTCATATCTATACTGTAATTATTTCCCTTTATGCTGACTGTTGCTACACTTCCACAGATAAGCGGCATTGTCGGTGATAAATGTCCCAAATCTGCATCCATGATGACAGGAACATTATATTTTCCTATAATTCCAAGAACAGCCTCATACTGGTCCAGCCCCATCATTTCCTGTCCGAATACAAGCGGACGTCCTATCACAAAGCCCTTTAAATACTTAAACCATCCCGCATTTTCCATCTGCCACATAGCTCGTCTTATGGCAAATACATTCAAATCGCAGCTTTCAAGAAACCATATGAAACCATCTTCTTTATATCGCTCATTAAAATCAGCAACTTTATCATACTTTGTTCCTAAAATATTAACAAGACAATCCATACATCCGCCAATTAAACGTCCTGAAAAAGTAATATCAGTATCCTCACAAGCTATCCTTTTACTTCCAATGAATGCAGGAGTTATTCTTTTTTCTGTGACATTCATTGTCGCACAAGGATTTTCTTCTGATTTTAATGATTCCTTTTCCCATTTGTCATACCCGGTAAAACGCAGTTTCTTTCCTGTGATAAGACGGAATGTATCATCAATTGCTTTATGCCACGGTTTCATGCCAAATGCACCTGCACACACACCATAAATAGATGCTGTATCATTAAGTATTGTCTGTAAAAAAGTAAAATTGGTATTATCAGAATATCCAAGGTACCACTTCGGAGGTGAATTCTTTATTTTATCAAAATCAACATACTCAAGAGTCTCACACATCAGCTCACCACCACCACATGATATAAGAATATCACTACTGCTGTTTATATACATATATGTGAGTTCCTCTCCGCACTTCTGTGGCGTACTGCTTATTCCTATTCCGGAAGATTCATAACAATTAGGACCGGTTACAAGAATATATCCCCGCCTTGCAAACTCTTTTTTTGCACTGTCAAATGCACTTCTGTAGGGTTCAGTGGCACATCCGAAAGATGGAGCCACAAAACCTATTACACCATCTTTTTTTAAAAATTCTGCATATCTCATTACTTCATAAACCCATTAATAATCTGCTCTTCTGCCTCATGTTCCGTAAGTCCGAGTGTCATAAGCTTGATAAGCTGCTCTCCAGCTATCTTGCCGATTGCCGCCTCATGGATAAGACTTGCATCAAGGTCATTTGCCTCAAGCGAAGGCACCGCATTGACATGTCCGTTATCCATAAGAATTGCATCACATTCAGTATGTCCGTAACACTTGTTGTTACCGCATATTTTTGAATTAAATACCTGCTTTGATGAATCTTTTGCAACTGAACGTGATATTACATTGGCACTTGAATCTACACCATCAAGATTAACTACAAAGTTAGTCTCGGCAGTCTGGTTTCCGTGTGTCATAATCTTTTCTTTTATAACTAAAGATGCACCGTCCTTCAAATCAGCCTGTGTATCTCTTATTGTTGAATCAACACCTTTTATCTGTGTTGTCTCCATCTCCATATATCCGCCTTCATCAATATGGACTATAGTTGTGGGATTAAGAATCTTTTCACCGGTTCCGTCACCTTCACCATAATGTTTTTCGATATATTTTACTTTTGCATTTTTACCGATAAAAAATGTATGAATTCCATCATGTTCTGATGTATCAGTTCCACAGTTATGAATTCCACATCCTGCAACTATCACAACATCTGCACCTTCACCGATATAAAAATCATTATATACGCAGTCATTCAGTCCACTCTCGCTTAATATAACCGGAATGTGAACGCTCTCATTTTTTGTGCCCGGCTTGATAATTATGTCTATTCCCGGTTTATCCTGCTTTGTAACAATATCTATATTGGCAGTTGTATTTCTGCCTGCAAGTGCTCCGTTAGAACGTATATTATAAGCTCCTTCCGGCACTTCATGCAGATCCGCTATCTTTTCAAGCATGCTTTTTTGTATTGCATCCATAATCTAAATAATCTCCATTCAAATATATTAACTGTATTATTAAGCTAGTTTATCAAGAAGTGTTGAACAGGCTTCTGATGATTCAATAAGCTTTGGCATTACCTCATCTTTTGTTCCGACAGCAGTCACTTCTCCACCTGATAAAACAATAATTTTATCAGCTATATTAAGAATTCTTTCCTGATGTGAAATAATAATTATTGAGCCTTTAATCTTTTCATGAAGTGACTCAAAAACTCTTATAAGATTATTAAAACTCCACAAATCTATTCCTGCTTCAGGTTCATCAAACAAAGAAAGTTTTGTTCCCCTTGCAATAATCATTGCAATCTCAATTCGTTTAAGTTCTCCTCCTGAAAGTGAAGCATTAACTTCCCTGTTAATATAATCCTTTGCACAAAGACCAACTTCTGAAAGATATGAACACGCTTCCGCAATTGTTATCTTTTTACCGCTTGCAAGTGTAATTAAATCTTTTACTGTCAATCCTTTAAATCTTACAGGCTGCTGGAATGCAAAACTTACGCCTTTATTTGCTCTGTCTGTTATCGATAAATCTGTAATATCTTCTCCATCAAGGATAATTTTTCCTGATGTAGGCTTTTCAATTCCGGCTATAATCTTTGCAAGTGTAGACTTGCCTCCACCATTAGGTCCTGTTATTGCAACAAAACGCTCATCAATTTTCAAATTAATATTTTTCAAAATTTCTTTTTCTTTTGAATCCTGTCTCACATTAAAACATATATCTTTTAATTCAAGCATCTTTTCCTCCATACTGTTTATCAATTATCCGGCAGTACAATATTTTTTAGTAATATTAATAGCATTATCAGCTATGATCTTATGATAATGTTCTTTTATATATCCTATCTTTTCCACATTTGCCGGTACAAATTCACCATATTCAAGCATATCATTAACAAGCTGAGAAAACTTTACAGTTGAGCATCTTCCTCTTTCAAGAACAATATAAACATCAGTATTATCCTTATAAAGTGTGTTGTGGACACCCCATGTTCTTCTGCTCTGTGAACAGAATCTTTCAAATTCAGCCCATTCTGAAAATCTGCATATTGCAAGTTCACTGTCAACAAATCCGCCTTCACAGTCAATCGCAAAAAATTCATCACCGTCTTTGACGGCAACACTTTCAAATTCGGCTTCTTTGACTTTCTTTTTACGCTTGTCATCTGAATTCTTTATAATATTATTTTCTTTCGGACTCATTGAAGAAAGTGCTTTTGCCGCTCTCTTTCCTGCTTGTCTTAACATGTCCGAAATATCATCACCGCCGGATGACACCGTAAGAAGCAAAGAATTATTAGGCTGCGGTGCAAGCTGTAATGAAATCATCTCACCTGAAGGTGCTATACCAATCTCTTTTCTTGCCTCTTCCATAACAACATCAAGAAGTCCATGTATCTTTTCTGTATCATTTCTAAAAAAGTCATCTAATGATATATTATTTTCCTCTAAATCTTCTTCAAAAAGAAGGCACTGAAACTTTTTATCATCAATCTTTTTAAATTCCATATGTATCCTCGCCAATAATCTATTAAACTATTAATATTTGCATTTTTACTGTCACACAGCATTATATTTATATAATAATACATTCTACAATTTTTTACGACACATTTCAACTGTTTTTACATCAGAAAGTTTTTCCAGAATATCTATAAGACCTTTGTTATCATATCTTGCCACTATCACCCACACAGCTTTTCCTTGTGATGTATCTTTTTCACTTCCCTCATAATATTTGTAGGAAAGTCCTCTTATATGTTCACTCTGCGTTACTTTTACCCTGTCTGTTGACAAAAACAGTGCATCACACTGCCCCTGTTTTAATCTTTCTATCTGTTTTACTGTATCATCATCATTATACTTGCATACTATACCATCAAATATGCTTTCAAGCTGCCTTACAGCCTGTATTGAATCACACAATGCCACAGCATGCCCAAACTTTTTTTCAAATTTTCTTGTTATAAGTACATTTCCAGGATTTCCTGCTTTCAGAACCGCTGCAATGCTGATATTCTCAGATATATCCGGATATTTCAGCCTGATATCATTCAACCTGTCCAGTTCAACAACTACAATATCTGCATCACGAATAACAACTGCATTAAGCAGTGCATATGTACTGTTGTATCCACGGATTTCACTGACCTGGTGAATCATAACAGGAAGCCCGGAACATTTTTTCTTTATCCTTTTTATTGCTATATTTGCACGTGATTTATACAGATTATCTTGTATTACCCCTATGACTGCCATTTTTCCCCCTGTTTTTTCTTCTCTTTTTGCGGCGCATCTTTTCCATATAATTATGATAAACCACTCCGGCAGCTGCAAGCACAACAACCAGAACAGCAATAATAATAACCGGAACTACGTTTCTCTTTTTAACAGCTTTCTGTTCTCTTATCTCCTCTTTTTCGGCTGTCTTTAAAGATTCTTCCTGTTTTGAGGATTCTTCTGCAGCTTTTGACTCTTCTTCAATCCGCTTTTTTTCTTCATATGTCGTTACATTTTCAAGCATGTCATTGCCTGTATCAGTACCGACTGTAGACCTGTAAAGTCCAAAATCAGCACAGCTGTATTCATATTCATCCGATACGTAGAACCAGCACCACTGCTGTGATACATGCTGTAAATACGCATCTTTGGCAACGTCTATTGCTGTTCTTGATTTCATATTTGAAAGCGGCTGTCTTAAATCCATCCTGATTTTATTTTCGCCATAAAGATGTATATAAGTTTTTGGAACATCCCACGCACCATACTTATCAGCAGATTCCTGTTTAAATGAAGCCGTTCCGCTGTTATCGGCAGCCTCACATACAGCCTTTGCAAGAAGCATATGTCCTCCATGTCCATATTCTCCATTGATATCCTGTGTAACAACAACAAGCGGCTTGAACCTTCTTATCTGTTCTGTAACATAACCAAGTACATCATCATAAGAATAAACACTCATTGCACCATTAAGATCTGTAGCGTATATATCATCAAATTCCCCATTAACAGGATAATGCTTTACACCGCTCTCCCAGAGACCGTCAAGTTTTTCATGTTCCCTTACAGTCGCACCATTCCAGTAATTTGTCATATATGCAACCTGCACATTCAGCCCCTGCTGGCCTGCATATGTTGCAAGAACTCCACCAAGGAAAAGAATTTCATCATCTGCATGTGTCGAAAATACAAGTATATCAGCGTCTGTACATGGTTTTTCCCATACCTGCACATTATCAGGAAGTTTACCTTTTCCATATGCAAATATATCGCACACAGAAGCTGCACTTTCAAAAGTTATTGTACATTCTGTAACTGTCTCCCCAAAATCAATATACTTATGAAGCATATCTTCCTTCGTGATTTTCTGCTCTTTTCCGTTATATGACACGCTATAGCTGCTTTCCAGCGAAGCCCATTTAAGATATACACCCTGCATAGGTTCATCAGCTGAAACTGTAAGTGTATCTCCTGCCGCAAATGACACTTTAGATGTATACGCATCGTCCAAAAGATTTGCCACGCTCTTTCCAGATGATGCCAAAAGATTTAATGTAAGCTGTTTTGCCTGTACTTCCTGCTGTTCCTGTGCTGACGCTGTTGTCTGTGCACTTACACTGTCTGCTTTTGCAACAAATGATGGTGATACTGCCTGTATTGCAAATGAAAAAATCATTACAGACGACATTACTGCCGCTGCCTTTTTTAAATATTTACTTAACATGTAAATTTTCACCTATATATTCCTCTCCTAATTTTATTGTGCTGTATTTTTTATTGTAACTGTATAACTCACATTTCCTTTGTAATTGCCGGAAGCATCAAAATCATCATCCGAATTGTATACAAAAGCTGTCAGTTTTATTGTGTCGCCAACTTTATCAATATCCTGTCCTGCTGTAAATTTTATTGAAGTCATACGTGTTTTATCAGTCACTTCTGACTGTAAAAGATGGCTGTACCACTCACCCTGGACCTGATTTATATCATCATACAGATAATTTTCAAGATAATTTCTATATACAAAAACATCATCAGGATTTTTAATTGTAGTATTTATTTCCTCTCCTGATTTCAGTTTAAAACTCACAATATAACCTATTTTAGAATTCTCATATCCTTCATATTGTGTCCAGTAACTTTCCCATAATTTTTTAAAGTTCATGCCATTAGATGAAAATGTCTTTTCATCGCATCCAAATGCGTCAAAACTTATAATATCTTTTCCTTTAACCCACGCAGATGAATATGTATCAGCAAGTTCATGTATACCTGTATCCTTGTGGTCTATATACAGTGCAATTTTATTTACACCTTTAATCTGCTCTTTTGTTGTCTCTTGCTGTACTGCCTGTGTACCTGATGATTTGCTCTCATACTCAGTCTGTGCCTGATTTGATGTCACATTTTCATCCGAACTGTTTTTTTGTGAGCATGCAGCAAATGTTAATGAAGAAACTGCCATTATAGCAAAAAGTATTTTTTTTGATTTAGAAAAATTATACATTATAAATCTGTCTCCTTGGCAAATACTAATAATATGTATCATACAGGCTTTAAATTATTCCACCTGTTGCGTAAAAAACACCCCGCCGAAAGCGGCGGGGTATATAAATATCCGGAAATCCGAACAAATTAGTTGTTGATTAACTTGTCTGATTCGTCGTTCCAGCTGTAAAGCTTTCTGATTTCTTCGCCAACCTTCTCTGATGGATGCTCAGAAGCAAGTTTTCTCATAGCCTTAAAGTGAACCTGTCCGCCAGCTTCGCTCATATCGAGTAAGAACTCTTTTGCAAATGTACCATCCTGGATATCTTTAAGAATCTGCTTCATAGCCTTCTTTGTATCATCTGTGATAATCTTAGGACCTGTTATGTAATCACCATACTCAGCTGTATTAGAGATTGAATATCTCATTCCTGCGAAACCTGACTGATAGATAAGATCTACGATAAGTTTCATCTCATGGATACATTCAAAGTATGCATTTCTTGGATCATAACCAGCTTCGCAAAGTGTTTCAAAACCAGCCTGCATTAATGCACAAACACCACCGCAAAGAACAGCCTGCTCACCGAAAAGGTCTGTCTCTGTCTCTGTTCTGAATGTTGTCTCAAGAAGACCAGCTCTTGCACCGCCGATACCAAGGCCATATGCAAGTGCCATCTCAAGTGCCTTACCTGTCTCATCCTGCTCAACAGCTACAAGACAAGGTGTACCTTTACCTGCCTGATACTCAGAACGTACTGTATGACCAGGTGCCTTAGGAGCGATCATAGTAACATCAACGCCCTTAGGTGCCTTGATTAAACCAAAATGAATGTTGAAACCATGAGCAAACATAAGCATATTGCCTGGTACAAGGTTTGGTTCGATATCTTCCTTATATAACTTAGCCTGCTTCTCATCATTAATGAGAATCATGATAATATCAGCTCTCTTTGCTGCTTCTGCTGCAGTAAATACTTCAAAGCCCTGCTCTTCTGCTCTCTTCCATGACTTTGAGCCTTCATAAAGACCAATAATTACATGGCAACCTGAATCCTTAAGATTTAATGCATGTGCATGTCCCTGACTGCCATAACCGATAATGGCGATTGTCTTACCATCCAATAATGATAAATTACAATCCTGCTGATAAAAAATCCTAGCTTCTGCCATCTTACTTTACCTCCAAAAGTATTAATTAATATTTATTTTAAACTTGCAGTTCCTCTTGCAAGTCCTGTAATACCAGTTCTTGCGAGTTCTGTAATTTTAAAACCGTTAAGTAATTCAATAAAAGCATTAAGTTTGCTCTGTGCTCCCGTAAGCTCTATAATAACAGATTCTGTTGAAACATCAACAATATTTGCTCTGAATATATCACTTATAGCTATAATTTCCTGTCTTCTTGTCGTATCACATTCAACCTTAACAAGAACAAGTTCCCTGCACACAGATGCCTCTGCCGGAAGTTCTACAACTTCTTTGACATCTATAAGCTTTGAAAGCTGCTTCTCAATCTGTTCAAGAACATCATCATCACCTGTAACTGTAACTGTCATTCTTGACACCTTAGGGTCCGTTGTTTCACCAACAGTAAGACTATCTATATTGTAACCTCTTCTGCTGAAAAGTCCTGCAACACGGCTTAAAACACCGGCTGAATTTTCAACTAGAATAGAAAAAACTGCATGTCTCATATGTACCTCCCGTATAACAAAAGAACTTCACTATATTGTATCAACTGCCTTGTCCGTTGTCAACAAATAAATACCACCATCAAGTAATCCTGAATCGCTTTTTTCATGCGTCACAACTATACATATTCTGCCGTCACGATGCTTTTTTATATACTCTGCTGCAAGAATCTTTGTCTCCTCATCCATGCCGGAAAACGGCTCATCCAGAATAACCGTATCCGATTTTTTCATCATTGCCCTGACAAGACACACACGCCTTTTCATGCCGCCGCTGTAAGTTCCGGTACTTTTATCCGAAGGATAGTCCTTTAGGACCTCTGCAAGATTTTCATTTATAATTTTACGCATCGTTTTCTTATCATGTCCGCTAAAATCATTTTTATCAAGAACAAGCATAATATTGTCTGCCGCACTTATATCATTTATAAGCCTGTCTTCCTGAAAATCAAATGACACAGCCCCTGCACCGCTAACTGTCCCTCTGTCAGCATTTTCAAGTCCTGCTATAATCCTTACAAGTGTTGTCTTGCCGGCTCCCGATTCCCCCATAATACATGTTATGCTGTCATCCGGAAACTCTGCCATAATATTATCAAGTACAGTCTTTTCATCATAACTTTTACATATATTTTCAAGTTTTATCATTACAGTTTCCTCATCTTTAAGACTGTCAAATCCACAAGTTTCATAAATATTTTCTCAAAAATAAAACTTATAAATACAACTGCTATACTCCAGGCAAATAAATCTGCTGTCATCAGATATAATTTTGAATAATACAGCTGTTCTCCTATTGAATGTGTCACAAGCCCGATTACTTCAGCCGAAATCCCTGCTTTCCAGCACATTCCAAGTGCCGATTTCAGAGAGGTCTGAATATACGGCAGCACATACACAGCATATATACATCTTATTTTTTTCCACCACGGAACATTAAACACCTGTGCCATCTCGAGTATTTTGCTGTCCACATTGCCAACGCCCGTTATAACGCTGTTATAAATCATCGGAAATACAACAATAAATGAAATATATGCCGCAACATTTTTCGAGCCGAACCATATAATCAGCACAATAATAAATGATGCTATCGGAAGCGACTGCATTATTACTATTGCCGGTCTTAAAAATTCCCTGAGCCATCCGCAAAAAGATGCAAGAAAACCTATAATGCATGCTGTCACAAATGCAATTATAAAACCGGCAAAGATATGTACAAAGCTTCCGCCTGCTGCTATGTAAAAATCTTTTTCACCCAGCTTTGTGCATAATGCCTTAAACACATTGACAGGGCCTGCCAAAATAAGTTCAAGCCCTGTCAATGATGCTGCTGCCTGCCATATAAGCAGCCATACAACTATAATAATTATTTTATTGATGTTCTGTTTAAAGATTTTTTTCATCATTAATTTCATCCAGTTTTGCAATAGTCTTTATAAGTATATATATTGACATAATATCGTCATGGCTCCATTTTCTCTTATGGTCACCAAATGTATCAAAGCAGATCAGCCATTTATATACACAATCTGCATCTTTTACACCTATCTGAAGCGATGAACATATCTTTTCTTCAATCAGCATCTTATATATATCATAAAAATCCATTGCAAGCGATGTTATATTATTGATAACATTAATTCCATTCTCATTAAATAAGGAAAGATATTTCTCATTTCCCATAAGTGCGGCATATTGCGGGTGATTTCCATATTTGCCATACTTCTTGACACATGCCATGTCATCACCGGCATATACACATATACCCTGAATGTGCATCTTATCCATCAATTCGGTAAATACACTATCTATTGCATTTCTGCCATCTTTCACTATCCTTGCAATCATATCGGCAGTCATATTACCCTTCTCGTAAGGCTTCATAAAGTCACCACCGATTATATGTCCATTCTCGATTCCTTCTGCAATTGCTTTTCCATGAAGCTTTTCATCATAAATTATATATCTGTTCTTGCCTTTTTCTTTTGCAATATAAAGGCATCCATCTGCAATACGGAATAATTCTTCATATACCGTGCCATCCTGCGGATACTTTGCAACACCAATCGATGCTCCGAATTCATATCCCGGCTGTTTTTCAGCCAAAGAAAAACTCAGTCCTTTTCTTATCGCTTTAAGATAAATTCTTACATCATCTTCACTATGACAGTCAGTAAACAGACATATAAACTCATCGCCGCCAATTCTTCCTATAATTCCTTTATCACCAATATTCTTTCGCAATTCAGCGGCAAATCCGGCAATAACTTCATCACCGAAATAATGTCCATATGTATCATTAACATTTTTAAAATCATCTATATCCATTACAGCAAGATAAAGAGTTCTTCTGTCATTAAGAGTGTCAGCCTCGGCAAGTGCATCAATAACCGCTTCCGTTACAGCCTTTTTATTAAGAAGTCCTGTAGCAGAATCTTTGTTTACATCATTATCATAAAGTACGGGCTGTGCATCAATTCTTCCGCCAATTTCGTCGATGAGACCGACAACGAGCATGTTAATTGAGCCTTCTCTCATTGTCTCGCCCCTGAAATTGAGCAAATCTGTTCTTGTGCCACGCGACATAAAAGAAGACTGGAATGTCGATGAAAAACTGTCGATGCCATTTTCTATATCATCACACATTCTGTTGAAACGCTCTATATTCTCGCCTTCAACAAAGCCCATCCTGACTACTCTCTTCTGCCACTCACTAAGCATATCTTTTTCAAGTATCTCCGAATGTCCATTAACATAAAAGTATATAGTTATAATTTTAGTCTTAAAATCGTATTCAAAAAATCTTTGCTTCATCTGATTCATAAATACGCGGTATTTACGGACATTGTTATAATACAGTTCAAATTTATCATTCTGTGTTATTACATCTTTAATCTGAAGCTCAATTCTCCCCGGCTCATCAGCTTCAAAACGTCTTCTCATCAAAACCCATCTGAATACTTCTTTTGCTGTATGAATTCTAAGCAGTACAAAATTATTCTTATCAGAAAAAATACATTCTTCAAATATATTCAAATCATCAGGATAAATGAGCTTATTCATAAGAAACATTGTATTCTCGCCAATCATCCTGTAAAAACTTTCATCGCCGCTTATAATCTGATAATCTTTTGTAATTGTACAATTTGCTTCCAGAACCTCACTGTCTTCATGTCTTAAACTTACTGGTATCATAATCCTCACCCCTGATATATACCATAGTATAAAATGTTATGTAACAGGCTGCTGTCTTTCTTCTTCTCTCCTTGCTCCAACTTTTGTCACCATCCTGTCATGCACCTCAAGCACTCTGAATGAATATCCGTCACAAGTACATTCAAACTGTTCATTATCCTGTGGTATCTTCCCCATTTTATAAATAAGGTAACCATTTATAGTATCAATATCTTCACAGTCAAAATGCATGTCAAATGCATCTTCTATATCTTCAAGAAGTGTCTGTCCGTCTATTATATAACTGCCATCAGGCTGGCGGCTTATAAGCACTTCTTCATCATCATATTCATCAAAAATGTTACCGACAATCTCTTCAAGAATATCTTCCATAGTAACAATACCGGCTGTCTGTCCGTATTCATCAACAACAACTGCCATATGTACTTTATCGGACTGCATCTCCTTAAAAAGAACACTTATATTTCTTGTCTCAGGTATATAACTCGCATCAAAAAGAACCTGATGTTTCATATCGACAAGTTTCTTTTTTCTGTTCTTTTCTTCTGAATATATCTTGAGCAGATCTCTTATATGAAGAATTCCTATGATATTATCAATATCGCCGTCATACACAGGATATCTTGAATAATTCTCGCCCATTATAAATTCAAAAGCTTCTTCTACTGTAGTATCAGCTTCAATTCCTACAATACTCTTTCTGTGAGTCATGACATCAGATGCATGTTTCTCCCCAAACTCAAAAATATTGCCAATCATCTCAGCTTCATTCTCTTTTAAAACACCCTGTTCATGGCCTTCATTGACCATATCCATAATCTCTTCTTCTGTTACATCATCATCTTTCTTCACTTTACCTGTAATCTTTTTAAAAAGTGAAGAAAATAATCCTTCGTTCCCATCCGCGGGATGGCCTTCGTTCATCTTCTATATCCTTTCTTAAACAAACCAATTTAATCAGTATGCTTTTTTATAGTAACATATAAACATATTATCAGTCAATAGAATCCATCTCAAGACTAACTGATAAAGCATGATTAACCTGCGAAATAATCTCATTATCAAGATGACACACTTTATCTTTTAATCTCTTCTTGTCTATTGTACGCAGCTGCTCAAGTAAAATGACCGAATCTTTTACTATATCAAATCTTTTTGAATCAATTTCAACATGTGTGGGCAGCTTAGCTTTATTCATTTTTGATGTTATCGCAGCACATATTACAGTAGGACTGTGTTTATTGCCTGTATCATTCTGTATTATAAGTACAGGTCTTACTCCACCCTGTTCTGAACCGACAACCGGTCTTAAATCTGCATAAAATATATCACCACGTTTAATTACCAAATCTATCACACTCCCCCAAAGCTATTTATTAATCTGATAATCGTAGTATTTCCAGCTTACGGGTGTGTATTCAATTTTTTATTAATATATATTGCCTGTTTCAGATTTCAAGATTCCATTTTTCATGGAAATAATCATGGCTTCCTATGTATCTGCCGTTATAATAATAATTCCTTGGAATTCTTTTATTAAGATCACATACGAATTCATAGTTAAATGTTCCTGCTAGAGCAGAGATTTCTTCTACAGTTATCTCCTCATTTCCATCTTTTCCGATAAGTGTGACAACATCATTTCTTTGTATATCCGGAATTGATGTCGCATCAACCATCATCTGGTCCATACACACACGTCCGACAATAGGAACTTTGTGTCCACGAATAATCACATATCCTTTTGACGAAAGATTTCTCGGATAACCGTCTCCATATCCGACAGAGACAGTTGCAAGCTTTGTCTCATGCTGTGTTGTAAATGTTCCGCCATAACTTACACGTTCGCCTGCCGGTACTGTCTTTACCATAGTAACATGACTTTTCAGTTCAAGTGCCGGTTTAAGCTGAACTTTATCTTTATTAACTTCGTCAGAAGGATACATTCCGTACATTGCTATTCCAAGACGCACCATATCTTTATATGTATCAGGCATATCTATAACTGCCGCACTGTTTGCACAGTGTTTTATTTCAAATGTAATCCCCTCATCTTCAAGTTTTTTTATAAAACCATTAAACTTCTCATACTGTCTGTTTGCTGATGTTTTATCAGTCTCATCCGAAGCTGCAAAATGAGTAAAAATACCTCTTACATTAAGATTAGGAAGCTGCTCGATTTTCTTTACAAGCATAACACCGCTCTCATCAGGTTCCATTCCTATTCTTCTCATTCCTGTATCTACTTTAATATGGCATATTGCTGTCTTTCCTGCCTTTTTTGCCGCCTCGCTTAATTCCTCGGCTGTCTCATAATCAAAAACTGTAGCTGCAACTTCATTTTCAACCAGAGTTTCATATTCATCTGTATTTACAAAGCCAAGTATTAATATAGGTTTATCTATTCCATTTTCTCTTAAATTAACTGCTTCATCAAGAGTTGCAACAGCATACCCGAAGACTTTTGAATACACTGCTTTTGCAACTGCAACGTCTCCATGCCCGTATCCATCTGCCTTGACTACTGCAAGTGACTTTGTGCCGGCAGGCGTAAGTGCCATAAGTGCCTCTACATTGGATTCTATGTTTCCGAGTTCAACATCTGCATATACTCTGTAATACTTTCCCATTTTAACTCTGTTCCCCGATTCCTTATTTTTTAATTATAATCTGTATTATTTTGTGTAAAAACTGTGCTTAACGACTCTGCAATATCCCATGCTTTCATTGAAAATATGCCTTGATTTTTCCGGCACATATCACCGGCACAGCCATGTATATATACAGCCAGTGCTGCTGCAAAACACTCATCATCAAATCCTGCACACATCATGCCGGCAATAACTCCCGTAAGCACATCTCCGGAACCGCCTGTTGCCATTCCGCAATTGCCGGAAGTATTGATATATATGTTATCATGGTCACAAACCACTGTTGCTGCATCTTTTAATACGCATATAACACCATGTTCTTTTGAATAACATAATGCCGTCTCCACAGAATTTCCCTTTATCTGTCCTACGCTTTTTCCTGTAAGCCGTGACATTTCTCCAACATGCGGTGTCATAATCACTTTGCCTTTGTATCTGCTTATATATTCATAATATTCTTCATTTTCTGAGATGATATTCAAAGCATCCGCATCAAGTATTAATGTTGCATCCGAACCTGATTGTAAAATGCATTTTACAATCTCTTCTGACTGTCCTGAAACCGATAAGCCCGGACCTGCAATAATGCAGTCGGCCCATGTACACCATTTTGTAAGTTCATCACAATTGCTGTTTTTATCATTATATGTGTCACATATTGATTCCGGCACAAGTGTAAGAAGTGCATTTTTATTATTTTCATGTGTAAAAACCCTCACAAGCCCGCAGCCGCTTCTGTATGCAGACTGTGCTGACATAAACGCCGCACCGCCCATACTCCTGCTTCCCGCCGCTATAAGCACTTTTCCGCTCGTTCCTTTATTACCGTCTGCTTCTCTTTCAGGAATCATCAGAATATCCTTTTTCTCAATCATTCTTGCCGGATTATTTTCTAATATTTTTTGCACATTGTCCTGACTGACTGCAAAACCTATATCAGAAACTATTACTTTTCCTGCATATTTCCTACCGGGATACAAAACCATCCCTGTCTTGTCAAATCCAAATGTAACTGTATAATCTGCTTTTACTTTCTTATTGCTTACCTGAACTATTCCCGCACTAAGTCCCGACGGAATATCAACCGCCACCTTAACTGCACTGACACGGTTAATCTCATCTATAATCTGTGCATAAACACCCGTGACATCTCTTGAAAGTCCAATTCCAAACATTGCATCTATAATAAAATCATATTCATCCAGTGGCAGTATGTTATCTTGTACCGCACATTCAAATGGAATTTCAAGATTTTTTATAATATTTTTCTGCAGCTCATACTCATCTGTTCCCGGCTCTTTTCTGCCAGCTTCATACACCAATGTTTTATAACCATGAAGATAAAGCTGACGTATGGCAGCAAGCCCGTCAGCTCCATTGTTTCCTTTTGTACAAACAACGCAGATGCTTATATCTTTTTTTCCGCTGTCTTTTTTATTGTATGCAAGTTTTTCCACAAATGATGATACAGACAATGCGGCACGCTCCATAAGAACTACAGATGGAATCCCTGTCGTTTTTATTGAATATTCATCTATTTTTTTCATTGCAACAGAATCAAGTAAATACTTCATACACAGTTACTCCTGACCTTTTGAATTAATATCATCAAGGACTCCCATAATCTCCGGTCCAAAGATATTATGCATTCCCGAATAAAGCTGTTCGTTCATGCTCTCCTTATCATGCTTTATAAGAAGATTCTTTTTGAGCTTGATTCTTGTAGCTTCAATCCATTTATCCAGAACTTCAAGATCTGCCCTGTTTTCATTAATCTTCGCATAGCACATCTTTACCGTTTCAACCAGAAGTTTTCTATTAGCTTCTGCCAGCTGTCTTGGAATCTCTTTTTCTTCGTCTTCAAGTGATTCAATCTTGTCTTTTGCTTCATGTATAAGACGCTGGTTTTTATTCATACGTTTCTTACGACGAAAATCATTGCCGTCTTCTTCCATATTTTCAACGACATCCTGAATAACCTGTTGTTTTATCTTTTTTACTTCTTTTAAATCATTGGTTACCTGTCCCTGTTTTTTAAGCAGGTCATTAACCTTTTTTTCCCAATACTTTATCTCGTCAGTTTTGCTGACCTCCGGGACAAGCAGATACCATCTCTTATCTAGTGTAAGAATAGGAATATGATTAAATGATGCTGTGTCTTTTATTAAATCATATGTAATATCTGCCATGATAAATCAACCCTCCTGTATATTACGAGTTTTACCATTTTTATTTGCTATATTATATGAAAGTCTCATAAGACTCTCTGATAAATGTACATTTTCAACTACAACATCTTCAGGCATATTAAGGTCTGTATGTGCAAAATTCCATATTGCCTTTATTCCGTCTTCAGCCACTTCTTTTGCAACTTCTCTTGCTGCCTGTCTTGGAATTGTAAGTGCAACTATCTCGATATTATTTTCTTTTATAAACCCTTTTAGTTCATCCATCATCATAATATCAAGGCTGCCTATCTTTTTGCCTTTAAGCTCATGATTATTATCAAAAACACCTTTTATTATAAATCCTCTCTTTGCAAAATCACCCGAATTAACAAGTGCTGCACCGAGATTACCTGCACCGATAATAATCATATTATGAGTACGGTCAATACCAAGAATTTTAGCTATCTCATCATAAAGATACTTTACATTATATCCGTATCCCTGCTGGCCAAACCCTCCAAAATTATTCAGATCCTGTCTTATCTGCGATGCGGTAACCTTCATCCTTGCACTGAGTTCTTTTGATGAGATTCTTTGAACACCGCTTTCAATCAGTTCACCAAGATATCTATAGTATCTTGGAAGTCTCCTGATTACCGCAGATGATATTTTTTTTGTCTCTTCCATATTGCTCATCCGTACCTTCCTGTTTTTTCGTATTTTTTATTATAAACCAATGTTAAAACAATGTCAAAGTCAGCCTAATACTCTCTTGGCAATATCAACTGATTCCTTCGCATCTTTCGCATAGAAATCCGCATGAATTTCTTTTGCATATTCCGGTGTAAGGACAGCACCGCCTACCATAACTTTACAATCAAGATTATTTTTATGCAAAAGTTCGATTGTCTCTTTCATTGATACAAGTGTTGTTGTCATAAGTGCTGAAAGTCCTACAAGTTTTACATCATTTTCTTTTACCGCATCAACTACAGCCTGATAAGGAACATCTTTTCCCAGATCTATAACATCATATCCATAATTTTCAAGAAGAACTTTTACAATATTTTTTCCTATATCATGCACATCGCCTTTTACTGTCGCAATTACAATTTTTCCTTTACTCACCGGTGCCGCATCACTTTTTATCATAAATTTTCTTATAACTTCAAATGCCGCCTGTGCAACTGATGCGGACATTATCAGCTGCGGAAGGAAAAGTGTGCCTTTTTCAAATTCCTCACCGATTTTATCAAGTGCCGGTATTAAAACTTCATTGACAACTTCCATTGAGTCTGTATTTTCCAGAAGCTTAGCTGTACAGTCAGCACCTTCATTTTTAAGTCCGTTAAGAACTGCATTGTAAAGTGCAAGCTTATCACCTTCAAGTCCTGTATCATTATCAGAAGCTGATTGCTGTATGCCCCTTGCACCATCCGTCCCTGATTTTGTGTCCGTTCCTGCTGATTTATTTTCAGAAATGACAATCTTTGGTACTATCTGTTTTCCTGCATAATGCTTTATAAAATCAACTGAATTCTTATCAAATCCTGCAAGAAGCTTGTAAGCTCTTACAGCACCTGTCATCTCTTCAATATTAGGATTGATAATAGGAAGGTCAAGTCCGTTTTCAAGTGCCATTGTAAGAAAAATGTGATTTACAAGCACACGGTTAGGAAGCCCGAAGGAAATGTTGGATACGCCGAGAACCGTCTTTAATCCAAGTTCTGTCTTGACACGATGAAGTGCTTTAAGTGTCTCAACTACCCCATCCTGCTCTGCAGATGCAGTAAGTGTAAGACAGTCAATGTATACATTTTCTTTCGGAATGCCTATTACAAGTGCCGCATCTAGAATTTTTTTTGCAATTGCAAATCTGTCTTCCGCTTTTTTAGGAATACCATTTTTATCAAGAGTAAGTCCAACAACAGAAGCTCCGTATTTTTTTACAAGTGGAAGAACATTTTTAAGAGACTCTTCCTCACCGTTTACTGAATTGACTATCGGCTTACCGTTGTATACACGAAGTGCTGCCTCAAGCACTTCAGGAATTGTAGAATCAAGCTGAAGCGGAACATCCACTACTGACTGCAGTGACTTGACAGCTGTTATCATCATCTCACGCTCATCTATTCCCGGAAGTCCGACATTGACATCAAGAATATCAGCTCCTGCCTGAACCTGTTCAAGTGCCTGGTTAAGTATGTAATCTATATCGCCTTTACGCAAAGCTTCCTGAAATATTTTCTTACCTGTAGGATTAATTCTCTCACCGATTATTCTCGGCTGGTCTATCGGAACTACCTTTGTTGCAGAACATACTGCTGCCGGAATTACTTTTTGTGGCAGCTCATTTACAATTGCATTGCCATTTTCTTTAAGCATATCTGAAAGTTCTTTAATAAATTCCGGATTTGTACCGCAACATCCGCCGAATACCCTGATTCCGTACTTTCTTAAATCTTTCATAAATTCAGCAAAATCTTTTGGTCCCACATTATATTCATTCGTCTGTGGGTCAGGAAGTCCTGCATTAGGCTTAACTACAACAGGAAGGTTGGTCCATTTTGTAACTTCCTCTATAACAGGTTCTAACTCTTTTGGTCCGAGTGAACAATTGACACCAATGGCATCAACACCAAGTCCTTCAAGAGTAAGTGCCATTGACGGAACCATACATCCTGTAAATGTTCTTTTATTCATCTCAAAGGTCATTGTACACATTATAGGAAGGTCAGAATTTTCTTTTGCGGCAAGTACAGCTGCCTTTACATCAAGCAGGTCTGTCATTGTCTCAAATACAACAAGGTCAGCCCCCGCATTGCTTCCGGCTTTCACCACCTCTGCATACATCTCATATGCCTCTTCAAAGCTTAAAGTGCCTGTAGGCTCTAAAAGCTGGCCTATCGGACCTACATCAAGTGCTACCAGTGCCTCAGGTTTGACATTATCTCTGGCTGTAATCGCATTTTTAATTCCTGCAGTGACAAGTTCATCCACGCTGTGTCCGCATTCTTCCAGTTTGTAAGCGTTGCCGCCAAATGTATTGGCATATATTACATCTGAACCGGCATTAAGATACTGCTCATGAATAGAAACAAGAAGTTCCGGATGTGTAATATTAAGCATCTCAGGTGTTTCACCCATTTTCATGCCTGCTGCCTGAAGCATTGTTCCCATTGCTCCATCAAGAATAACATAATCTCTTTTTAATAATTCTCTAAAATCTCTAGCCATTACAACGTCCACCTTTCTGTCTGAACTGACACTTCTTATTCATACTGCATGTCTGACATCCTCTTGCTCTCTGAGGAATTGGATTTTTCGACAGTCCTATAACTGCCGTAACTGATTTTGTCGGTGTGAGCATATCTGTCGAACTGACATTAAGCCCAATCTGTTTTGGAGCATTTAATACATGAAGGAACTGTCCCTGAAGACTTATCGGCAGATCTCCGTATCCAAGTCCAAACCTGAATGTCTGGTAATATCCGGGATTTTCCTCTTTTATGATAAGTTCAGCCCGGTCACATGCCTGTTCAACTGCAACGCTGCACAGACTGTCTATCGCAACAGCCTCAGCCATGTCACGTATCTGTGCTATTCTTATAAGTCTGTCTGCATCAGCAGATATCGTAACCGCCATAAGCACAGCCTTATCGCATCCATCAAGATGTTTTTTTATAGAATTTCCTGTAAGAAACAGATTCGTATCTTTAACAAGAATTCCTTTTTCTTCTCTTGAAATATCGCATACTTTGTATACAAATCTGGGTTTTACACATCTAAGCACTTCTTTCTCACATTTTGTTATAAGCTTATCAAGCTGCTCATCAATATCTTCACCTCTGTGTCCCATATATCTTAATGCTTCATTTTTATCGAGTTGTCCAAGAACTATATCAGCATGCATGTATCATTAACTCCTGCCTTTCATAGCATCTGCTATGAATTTTATCTTTTTTTCTTCTTTTTACGTCCTGTTCCCTTTGCTTTTTCCATGCTGATTTTTCTGCCCTTTATGGTAACATTTTCCATTGCAAGCAGAACTGCATCTGCATACTTTGAAGGTACTTCAACAAATGTATAATTATCAAGCATATCGATAGAGCCGACAAGCTTACCGGGAATTCCTGACTCACCTGTTATTGCACCAAGAATATTAGCCGGCTTAATCTTATCTTTTTTACCCACATTGATAAAAAGTCTTACCATGCCTCTCCTGTCAGCATCAAGGTCATAATGAACCTGTTCAAGTTCCTCTCTGTCCTCAAGTGAATCACCTACTACCATTTTAAGAAGTGCAGCAGCCACATCAAGGCATGTATAATCTTCCATATTAAGCCTGTCCTCAACAGCCTCAACCATATCTGAAAGCCCTCCGGCTTCAATAGTCTCCTTTATATTTGAAAATATTGCTTCAAGCTTTGTATTTTTCACATCATCCATTGATGGAATAGGTTTTGCCTTGATTTTTGTCTTGCAGTAACGCTCAATATCCTTCAGCTTATATGCTTCTTTTCCGGAAACAAATGATAAAGCAACACCCTCTCTTCCGGCACGTCCGGTTCTTCCTATTCTGTGCACATAATATTCTTCATCCTGAGGCAGGTCATAATTAAATACAACATCAACATCATCAACGTCAATTCCTCTTGCCGCAACATCTGTAGCAATAAGTATTTCTGTCTTTCCGCTTCTGAAATCAGCCATTACCCTGTCTCTCTGGGCCTGCTTCATATCTCCGTGAATTCCGTCTGCAAAATATCCTCTGCCTTTAAGCTCAGATATAAGCTCGTCAACCTGTCTTTTTGTATTACAGAATACAACTGAAAGTCTCGGATTATATATATCTATCAGCCTGCATAAAAGCTCATTCTTATTCTTTGGTCTTACTTCATAATAATACTGTTCAATATTCTTTACTGTAAGTTCTTTTCTTACAACCTTGATAATTTCTGCATCCTTCTGGAAATTCTTTGCAATATCCATAATAGCCTTAGGCATTGTCGCTGAGAACATTATTGTCTGTCTGTCTTCAGGTGTATCTGTAAGGATAGTCTCCATATCCTCCCTGAAGCCCATATCGAGCATTTCATCTGCCTCATCAAGAACTACCATTGAAACATTATCAAATTTAACTGTCTTTCTTCTCATATGGTCCATAACACGTCCCGGCGTACCTACAAGAATC
Source organism: Lachnospira hominis (ex Liu et al. 2021) (assembly GCF_014287955.1). Taxonomy (GTDB): domain Bacteria; phylum Bacillota; class Clostridia; order Lachnospirales; family Lachnospiraceae; genus Lachnospira; species Lachnospira hominis. The sequence goes on from NZ_JACOPD010000002.1 coordinate 293,994, forward strand.
TGCACTCCAGCTTTTAATGACTTAATCTGTCTTACAATCTCCTGTCCACCATATACCGGAAGCACTTTTATGTCGCTCATATATTTTGCAAGTTTTCTGATTTCTTCTGCAACCTGGACTGCAAGTTCTCTTGTCGGGCAGAGTATTACTGCCTGAAGTTTCTTTAAATCAGGATCTATTTTTTCGAGAACAGGAATAGAATATGCTGCCGTCTTTCCTGTACCTGTCTGTGCCTGTCCGACCACATCTCGGTCGTCCATAATAACCGGAATAGCTGAAGCCTGAATAGGAGATGCCTCTTCAAACCCCATATCTTCAACAGCTCTTAATATTCTCTCATCTAAATTTAATTCTTCAAATTTCATTAATTCTCCATTCCTGCTCTGTAAAAAGCAATCTTTATAATCGATTTATTTTACACAATTATGCTGATAAAGTCAAAATGTTTATTATTACATACAATTCAGACACTCAATATATCCATCGCCTTCCTATGCATATTGCAAATAAAGCATTTTCCATTTATAATAAAATATTAGTGTGGCAGACAAGTCTTTTACCTGCCACCATGTATAAGCAAATTTTCAAAGGACGGATATAAAAATGATTTTATCATGTAACCATATAAGCAAATCGTTTGGCACTGACCAGATTATAAATGACTGCTCATTTCACCTTGAAGAACGTGAAAAAGCTGCCATAATCGGAATCAATGGTGCCGGAAAATCTACTCTTTTAAAAATCATTGTCGGTGAACTTCCCGCTGATTCAGGAAATGTGACTGTCTCCAAAGGAAAAACTCTCGGTTATCTTTCACAGCACCAGAATCTCTCAACTGACAAGACTATATATGATGAACTTCTGTCTGTTAAACAGGATTTAATTGATATGGAAAATACTATCCGCAGTCTCGAAATACAGATGAAAGATGTTACAGGCGATGAACTTGACAACCTGCTTTCACAGTATACAAGACTTAATCATGAATTTGAGATGAATAACGGATATGCATATAAAAGTGAAGTTACCGGTGTCCTTAAAGGTCTTGGATTTGGCGATGAGGATTTTTCTCTTCATGTAAACACACTCTCAGGCGGTCAGAAAACGCGTGTTGCACTTGCAAAACTGCTCATATCAAAGCCTGACATCATCATGCTTGATGAACCTACCAACCATCTTGATATGGATTCTATTGCATGGCTTGAAAATTATCTTCTCACATATAATGGAAGCGTCTTAATAGTTGCACATGACAGGTATTTTCTTGATAAAATTGTCACAAAGATTATCGAGATTGACAACACTGCCGTCACGGTATTTTCCGGCAATTATACAGACTATGCTGCCAAAAAAGCTGTTCTTCGCAACATGAAATTAAAAGAATACCTAAACCAGCAGCGTGATATCAAACACCAGCAGGAAGTAATCACAAAACTGAAACAGTTCAACCGTGAAAAATCAATCAAACGTGCCGAAAGCCGTGAAAAAATGCTTGACAAAATGGAACTTGTCGATAAGCCAACAGAACTAAACGACAAAATGCATATACGCCTTGATCCTAAGGTGGTAAGCGGCAATGACGTATTAACTGTCAAAGACCTTTCAAAAAGTTTTGGCGATAACTTTTTATTTTCAGGTCTTGACTTTGAAATAAAAAGAGGCGAACGCGTTGCCCTCATCGGCAATAACGGAACAGGCAAAACAACAATACTTAAAATAATTAACGGTTTAATTCCTGCTGATTATGGTGAAATCACTCTCGGTTCAAAAGTTACAATCGGATATTACGACCAGGAACATCACGTTCTCGACCCTGATAAGACTCTGTTTGAGGAAATTCAGGATGCTTATCCTGACCTTAACAACACACAGATAAGAAACACTCTCGCCGCATTTTTATTTACCGGTGACGAAGTATTTAAGTATATCAGGGATTTGAGCGGTGGCGAACGTGGACGTGTATCACTTGCAAAACTTATGCTTTCAAACGCCAACTTTCTGATTCTTGATGAGCCAACTAACCATCTTGATATAGTTTCAAAAGAAATTCTTGAAAATGCACTCAATAATTACACCGGAACTGTTTTTTATGTCTCACATGACAGATATTTTATCAACACAACAGCCACAAGAATTATTGAACTTACAGGGCATACAATTGTAAATTATATCGGCAATTACGATTATTATATCGAAAAAAAGGATATACTTACACCAAAAGCACTTACTGATGCTACAGCTGCCATTAATGACAGCATGGCGTCATCAGCCTGTCAGACACCGTCATCAGCACAGGGGTCTTCAAAGGCAGAATGGCAGCAGTCAAAAGAAGAAGCTGCAAGACTTAAAAAACTTAAAAATGAGCTGAAACACACGGAAGACAAAATCAGCCAGACTGAAGAACGCATCAGTGCAATTGATGAAGAATATAACAATCCTGATATTGCAAGCGACACAGCAAAACTTGTCGAACTTCACAATGAACGCACTTCTCTCTCGGAAATGCTTGATGAATTGTACGAAAAATGGGAAGAGCTATCCGAAGAACTTATTGACAAATAAGTCCTTATGGAGTATAAAAAAGTATAATATATTTTTATCTAAGGAGGATGTTCCTATAATGAACAAAACAGAATTAGTATCTGCTATCGCAGAAAAATCTGAATTATCAAAGAAGGATGCTGAAAAGGCATTAAACGCTTTTATTGAGGCCGTGACAGATGAATTAAAGAATGGCTCAAAAGTACAGCTCGTAGGTTTTGGTACATTTGAGACTTCTGACAGAGCAGCAAGAACAGGCAAGAATCCACAGACAGGTGCTGAGATTAAGATTGCTGCATGCAAGGCTCCTAAGTTTAAGGCTGGTAAGGCTTTAAAGGATTCTGTAAACGCTTAATCATATAGTATAATCTATAATAAGCAAGATTTAAGACCATGATGTGTTTGCATTTTCTAATATGCTCTCCCAGCATGGTCTTATATTTTTGCAGCATACAGGCAAAGTCCGCCACTTTGCCATTTAATAAATATAAAATGGAGAATATCTGCAATGGAAATCGAAAAAAAATATCTTGTATCGGAACTTCCTGACAATCTGCCACAATACAAATGCCGTAAAATCGAGCAGGGTTATCTTTCATCCTCTCCTGTTGTACGTGTCAGAATGGACAACGACGAATATTATCTTACATACAAGGGAAAAGGTTTACTCGCAAGAGAAGAATATAATCTTCCTCTCACAAAAGAATCATATGAACATCTTATCAAAAAGGCTGATGGCAATATAATAACAAAAAAACGCTATGAAATTCCTGATAACAGCGGACATACTATTGAGCTTGATATATTTGAAGGTGTTTTCAGCGGAACAATCCTTGCCGAAGTTGAATTTGATTCTGTTGAAGAAGCCGAAAGCTACAATCCACCGGCATGGTTTAAAGAAGACGTAACAATGAACAAAATGTATCATAACAGTAATATGAGCATGCTTGATGTAAGCCATATTAATACTGGAAACGGAGAGTAAAATGAAACCTTTTATTGATAAAGAGTATATTAAAACAACTTTGCAGAGACTGCGTCTTGCCATCCTTACTCTCTTAAAGTGGATGTTATGCTCGATTGCATCAGGTATTGTAATCGGTCTTATAGGAGCTTTTTTCCATTCACTCCTCGACTTGGCCGCCGAAATAAGGACTGCACATCCATGGATACTGTTTTTGCTTCCAATATCAGGTATTATCATAGTTTTTATATACCGCCTTTCCGGATGTAAAAGCAGTAAAGGCACAAACCTTGTTATAACAGCTATTCAGTCCAACGAAGAAGTTCCGCTAAAAATGACACCTTTAATTATTGTATCGACAATCCTTACTCACCTATGCGGTGGTTCAGCAGGACGAGAAGGTGCAGCACTTCAGGTCGGCGGTTCTTTAGGCAACGCTTTTGCAAAGCTATTTAACTTTGATGACAAAGACACTCGAATAATGATAATGTGCGGAATGAGTGCATGCTTCTCTGCACTTTTCGGAACTCCTGTAGCCGCAGCTGTTTTTTCAATGGAAGTTATCAGCGTCGGCATAATGTATTATGCAGCACTCGTTCCATGTACTGTTGCTGCACTTATAGCAAGCAGCATTTCCTCAATGTCAGGCCTTGCCTCCACACGTTTTACTGTAGGAGAAATCCCTCAGTTTGGTATTCCTAATGGTATAAAATTTTTCATCCTGTCACTCATCTTTGCAGTAGCAAGCATACTTTTATGTGTTGTTTTGCACAAAACCTCACATTTTTTCACTGCTCATTTTGAAAACCAGTACGTTCGTATCATAGTTGCAGCCGTGTTGGTTATTATTATGAGATTTTTATTCGGCACTACTGATTATCTTGGTGCTGGTACAGACATAATTGCACGCAGCTTTGTCGAACAGAGTGCATGGTATGTATTCCTTTTGAAAATAATTTTTACAGCTGTCACTCTTGGCGGCGGATTTAAAGGCGGCGAAATTGTTCCTACACTTTTTGTCGGTGCCACACTTGGAAGCTTCCTCGCTCCGATATTCGGACTTCCTACAGGCATATGTGCTGCATGCGGCATGGTTGCAGTATTCTGCGGCGTAACTAACTGCCCTCTCACATCTCTGCTTCTCTCAATAGAGATGTTTGGCAGCGAAAGCCTGAAATACTGCCTGTTATGTATTGCTTTAAGCTATCTGCTCTCAGGTTATTATAGTCTCTATAACAGCCAGAAAATCATGTATTCAAAATACAGAACCGAATTCATTAACAGACATTCTTCTTAAAATAACATAAATCACTTCTTTAGTGAGTGTATTACAAAAACCGGTATCAGACATTATCGATTTTCATCTTTTGTCTGATACCGGCTTTTATTTAATCTGTTTATTCCGACTGAAAACAATCTATTTATTCCGCATAAAAATTGTCATCCGGCATACTGCCGCCCACTGATGAAGGGTTTGACTCATAAAGTATTGTAAGATACTGATTTATGCGTGTTTTCATTTCATTTGACTTGATAAATGTGATATTACAATATGGAATTGCTTTCTTGGCAACTGCCGCTTTAAATATAGCAAATTCCTCAACATATTCTGCTGCTGTATCAACATTTGAATTTACAAAATCAACTGAATTTTCATACTCTTCCATAAATTTGGCAACTGCTGCTTTATTCTTTTCATAATAATCTGCATTAACAGCTATAACTCCGGTAACAACAGTGCTTCCGTCTGTTGAAAGTTTTTCCCATTCTTTTGTTACATCAAGTGCAATTCTTACATCGCTGTTTGCCGCCATAACAGTTGTAACATATGGCTGCGGAAGCATTGCAACTGCACCTGAATCTGATGAAGCAAGCATTGCTGCTGACTCTGAAGCCTCTGACTTAAATTCAATATTCACATCTTTTTCAGCATCAAGCCCTGCCTTTTTCAAAAGATATTTAAGTGTATACTCCGGTGTTGTACCTTTTCCTGTTGTATAAATTGTTTTTCCTTTTAAATCAGCTACATTCTGCACCGTGTTTCCTTTTTCGACGATATAAAGCACACCGAGTGTATTTATGCCAAGCACCTTGATTTTGCCATTGCTTTTGTTGTAAAGTGTTGCAGCCGCATTACAAGGCAATGCTGCTATCTGCACATCTCCTTTTATCAGAAGCGAACTGAATTCGTCAGCAGATGCGGCAATCTTAAAATCATAATTATTGGCTGTCTTTTTTTCTTTTGAATCTTCCATAAGCTTAACCATTCCAATCGCTGTAGGTCCCTTCAAGGCAGCAACTGTAATATCTTTTGCTTCATAGCTCTGTGTCTGTGATTGTGTCACATCACTGTTGTCTGCATCTCTTTTACCGTCAGAAGGCATCCGGCACGCAGTAAGCCCAAGTGCAATTACCATACATAAAATCAATGCCATGAGTTTCTTTTTCATTTTCTCTTTCTCCTTTTCAACTTCCCTATTTTATTTCCACTCCGTAACAACAAACTGAATAGTCTTTTTCCCATTAAATTCATTGATGGATGGATAATAAACAATTGAAATATTCTGCTCCCTCTTTGGAACATTCATGCTGTCAGCACGAAACATTATAGCATCATACGAATATGCATTTGCATCTTCCAGCACCATTTTTAAAACATTCCTGTTTTTCCCTATTATTGAAGCCTGTCTTACCCTAAGATTCTTATCTGCAAATACAGGTTTTTCATTTCCTTTGCCAAATGGTTCCAAAAGCTTTAACTGCTCAATAAGCGGAAATCCTGCATAACCCAGAGGCATTGGAACATCTATCCATGTAACAGGTGTAAGCTGCTCTTTTGTAAGCTTCTGGTTATGATTAAGCTGCCACCTGAATTCATCAATATTTTCTTTGTCAAGTGATATTCCTGCCGCCATCGGATGACCTCCGAATTTATTTAAAAGATAACCACATCTTGTTATCTCCTCAAACATGTTGTAGCCCTCTATGGAACGGCCTGAACCTTTTGCTCCCTCAGCTGCATCAGTTATAACAAACGTCGGTCTGTAAAAATATTCTTTCACTCTTCCGGCGATTATTCCGGCAACACTCTCATGACACTCCGGAAGATACACAACTAAAACATTATCATTGATAAGTTCCGTATTTTCCACCATATCAATAGCTTTTGCAGCTTCTTTTTCTGTCATATCCTTACGTTCTTCATTAAGTGAACGTAACTTTTCTGCCTTGGCTCTGGCTTCGCCTGGATTTTCTTCCAAAAGAAGACTTACCGCATGCCTTGCTGTTTCAAGACGTCCGCCAGCATTAAGACATGGGCCTATAACGAAACCAATATGATATGATGAAAGAGAGGCTATATCAATCTGACATGCATCTACCAAAGCACGTATTCCTGTATTTTTCGTATTTTTCAGTGTTGACAGTCCAAATTTTACAAGAACCCTGTTTTCATCTTCAAGGTCAACCACATCTCCGATTGTGGCAATAGCTGCGAGCTGCCTGTATTCATTTAAGTCTTCCGGATTTAGATTAAGACGCTCATAAATAATCTCAATGAGTTTGTATGCAACTGTTGCACCACAAAGCATTTTAAAAGGATACTTACACTCTTTCTGTTTTGGATTAACTATCGCATCTGCATCAGATTCCAGAAATACTTTTTCTCCATTTTCTTCCTTAAAAGGTATATCGTGATGGTCTGTTACAATTACTGTCATGTTATTGTCTTTAGCATAATTTATCTGTGGTATTGCTGCAATTCCATTGTCACATGTCACAATTGTATCTATACCATCTTCAATGGCATGATTAATAATATTTTCATTAATTCCATATCCGTCAGCTATTCTGTCAGGCACTGTGTAATCTACATCTGCTCCTGCTTTTTTAAGACCCTTTAATAATATCGTAACAGAGCATACGCCGTCAATATCATAATCTCCAACTATTCTTATATGTTTTCTATGATTTATTTTATCAATAATAATATCCGCCGCTTTGTCTGCATCCTTTAATAAATGTGCATCATGCATACTTGATATATCTCCGCCAAGATACATATCAATCTCTTCATTCGTGCATACATCACGGTTTCTTATAATTCTGGCTATAACCTGGTCAATTCCATATCTGGCCGCAATTGCTTTAAAGTCAGCCTTTTTGGCATAAACCATCCATTTACTCATAATTTTTCTCCATAAAAGAAAAGGGAGAGCAAGCTCCCCCCTTTCAATAATCACTCAATATTCCAATTGAATATACTTTTTAAACCTGTGAGCCATCTTCGCCAATAGCAGCTTTTTTCTTCTTTTCTTCCTTTGCTGCTTCCTCAGCCTGTGCTCCGATTTTCTTACCGCCAAGAACATACCATAATGCACTTGTAATACATACTGATGAATATGCACCGGCAATTACACCAACCATAAGTGGAAGTGCAAATTCTCTTACTGATGTCACACCAAAAATAAATAATGAAAGAAGCATGATAAATGTTGTAAGAGATGAATTGAATGTTCTTGTAAATGTATTACCAATTGCTTCATTTACAAGCTCAGCAATATTAGTCTTTCTGTTAGCATTCTTTAAGCTTTCTCTGATTCTGTCGAAAATGACAATTGTACTGTTGATTGAATAACCTACAATAGTAAGCATACATGCAATAAATGTTGTACCTACCTGAACTCTTGCAAGGGCATAGAATGCAAGTACAACAAGACAGTCATGAACAAGTGCGATAACTGCAGCAAGTGCAAATTTGATATCCCTGAATCTGATAAAGATATAAATAAGCATGCAGATTGTTGCAATAATAACTGAAATAAATGCACTCTGCTTCATTGTAGCACTAACTGAAGAACCGATTGTATCTGATTCAACAATTGTTCCATCCTGAATAGGGAACTTAGCTTTTACAGCTTCTTCCGCTGCTTCTCTCTGGTCAAGTGTGAGATCTGTTGTCTTAAATGTTACTTTTGTGCTGTCTTTAACTTTCTGCTGCTGTACTTCTGTAATACCGGCAGCCTGTCTGATTACAGGAATAATTTCATTTTCAATCTGTTCCTGTGAATATTCCTGCTGGAATGTGTAAGTAGTTGTTGTACCACCTACGAATTCAAGACTGTAATTAAGAGCTCTGTTTCCTGATGCCTTAAATCCTGCCATACCGATAAAACCAGCAAGAATAACTACTGCCGAACCGATAAAACACCATTTTCTGATGCCAAGGAAATTAAACTTCTTAGTATGAATAGTTCTTCCGTACCATTTTACATCTGTAATACCGAAGTTGTAGAAAAGCTTCATGATTACTCTTGTGATTACAAGTGCTGTAAACATTGATACAACAATACCAAGAGCAAGTGTCATGGCAAATCCCTTGATAGGTCCTGTACCAAATATGTAGAGAACTACTGCTGCAATAAGAGTTGTTATATTACCATCAACAATTGCTGATGTAGCTTTTGAATAACCTGCCTGAATAGCTGCCTCAACGCTTCTTCCTGCACCGATTTCCTCACGTATTCTTGAATAGATAACTACGTTGGCATCCACAGCCATACCTATACCAAGAATAATACCTGCAAGACCCGGAAGTGTAAGTGTTATATCATATACGCTTACGAGTACAAGTACAAGTGCTGTGTAAATCCATAATGCAAGTGTTGCAACAACACCAGGAATTCTATACGAAACAATCATAAAAATGCAAAGTACAATAAGACCGATTGCAGCTGCAATAACACTTGTACGGATTGCATTATGTCCGAGCTGTGCAGCAACTACATTAGAACTTACCTCGTTAAGTGTAAGAGGAATTGAACCTATTCTTATGAATACTGCAAGATTATCAGCTGATTCAAATGATTCCATATTTGTAATAGAAGCTGTTCCGCCTGAAATTACAGACTCAACTGTCGGATAGCTTATTACCTGTCCATCATAAACAATATAGATAATCTTATTAAGGTTATCTCTTGTTGCCTGCTCAAACTTTGCTGCTCCATCATCAGTAAATGTAAGCTGAACACCAAATGATGTTGATGATGATGAGCTTGTATCTGTATAAGCCTGTGCTCCCTTTACATCAGAACCTGTAAGGAGTGGCGTATATTCCTCTCCCTTTGACCATGCTGTATATCCTGTACTGTCAAGAAATTCCAAAGAACCAGGTGTACCGAGCTCTTCAAGAATTGCATTAGCATCTGTAACACCAGGAATCTCAACTGTTATTCTCTTGTCGCCTGCTTCGTAAACCTGTGATTCTGTACTCTTGCCCTCCACACGTTTTTCAAGCTTTGCGATTGTATCTTTGATATCCTGACTGCTTGGATTGTCCTCCTGTATTTCATAAGTAATACTTACACCACCGGCAAGGTCAAGTCCAAGATTAATATCTTTGGCACTTCCTGAACCATTTTCGTCAATACCGAAAACAGAAATCAGTGTAAAGCCGATAATCATAGCGAGTATCACAATTGAATACACTATTTTTTTAGCTTTGCTGTACTTCATTTTTTTAGTAAAACTCCCTTCTTTTTTAGTCATTTGCGAGTGCTGCTTTAATCATAATAGCACACTCAATTCTTTTTCTCTGTAAGTCACAGCCGATGTCATATGCATCGTTAATATTCCCATGGAAATTGTAAGAATTTGCAGCACACCCACCACTGCAATAAAACTTAGCGAAACAATTCTTACACTTTTCCTTAGAATAAACATTACTATTCTTAAACATATCGCGTATATCTGTTCTGGTAATACCATCATCCACATTACCCATAAGGAAATCTTCATTTCCTACAAACTGATGACATGGATAAAAATCGCCCCATGGAGTCACCGCAAGATATTCGCATCCTGAACCACATCCTGAAAGTCTTTTTGCAACACATGGTCCGCCGTTTAAGTCTATCATAAAATGGAAAAAGTTAAATCCGTTACCGGCCTTTTTACGTTTTACAAGCTCTTTTGCAAGTAAATCGTACTGTTCACATATAAAAGGTACATCTTCCGGTCTTATTGCATAATCATCTGTAGGCTGTGCTACAACAGGCTCCACCGAAATCTGTTCAAATCCTTCATCAGCAAGATGAAGAACATCATTTGCAAAATCAAGATTATTATGTGTAAATGTACCTCTTACATAATAATTATTCTGATTTCTGCTCTCTGCTACCTTCTTAAACTTAGGCATTATAATATCATATGAACTGCCATGTCCGTTTCTTGTAGGACGCATTAAATCATTGATTTCCTTACGTCCGTCAATACTTAAAACAATATTTCCCATCTCTTTATTGGCAAATTCAAGAATATCATCATCAAGAAGAATTCCGTTAGTTGTAAGTGTAAATCTGAACTTTTTATTATTAGCCTCTTCAAGACTTCTTCCATACTCTACAAGCTGCTTTACAACCTCAAAATTCATTGTAGGCTCGCCGCCAAAGAAATCAACTTCAAGATTGCGTCTTGAACCCGAATTAGCAACTAAAAAGTCAAGTGCTTTCTTGCCGACTTCAAAGCTCATCATAGCTCTTCTTCCATGATATTCTCCCTCTTCGGCAAAACAATACTTACAGGCAAGATTGCAGTCATGTGCAATGTGCAGGCATAATGCCTTTACAACTGTAGGCCTGTCCTTAAATGAATCTATATATGGTTCATAAATATCTTCTGTAAAGAGCTGTCCATCTTCTTTTAACTGCTCTATCTCATTATATGCTTCACGCACATCACTCTCAGGATACTTATTCTCCAGAAGTTCTATGATTTCATCCAATGAATGGTTCTCATACTGTTCAATAATATCGTATACCATATCATCTACAACATGAACCGAACCACTGTTTACATCAAGAACAATATTATATCCGTTATTTTTATACTGGTGTACCATTTGTTCTCCGTTCCTGTCCAAATCTTTTTTAAAGAAAATAAGAGCGTGTCGAAAATGCTTAACACGCTCTCCTTTTCTACTGATTACTGCTGTAACACAACAACTGTTACTTAGTTATTCTTATTCTCACAGCTCTGGTTGCCGACTGTACATGATGTCTTACATGCTGACTGGCATGATGTCTGACACTCGCCACATCCGCCATGCTTCATTGTATCTTTTAATACACGATTGCTGATTGTCTTAATATGCTTCACGACAATTCCTCCTTCTGTTTTTAAACTATCGATAATTATAACATGTCCGTCTCTCTAAATCAAGCCCAAACTCCTAAGCACAAAAATCCACCCTGTCAATGTTATGCTTGAAAGAAGCGTTGTAAGAACAATAATGCTTGAAGAAAGAACACCATCATTATCCATATTCTTTGCCATTATATAACATGTTACTGTTGATGGAGAGGCAGTCATTATAAGAATTGCGACAAGTTCCTGATTTCTGAATCCCATCATAACTGCCACCGGTATAGCTATGGCCGCTATTCCTACCAATTTGATAAATGTTGCTATAAGCGTAGGTTTTATCTTCTTTATAGCCTTGCTGCCCTCAAATCCGGCACCGATACATATTAAAGCAACCGGGGTCGCTGTCTGGGCAACCGACTGAATCGTCTTCTGCATGATAACCGGCTGTTTAAGCCCTGCAACCGACGCAAGAAATCCAAGTACAATACCGATAATAATCGGATTTCTGGCTATATTAATACATGCTTTCTTTATATTTGATGCACTATCTTTTTCAGCTGCTTTGCCATCTGCATTCTCAGGTACTGCTTTAAATGTAAGAACAATAACAGAAAATATATTAAACAGCGGCACGGCAGCAACAATCATAAGAGGTGCCATTCCTGTGTTTGAATACATGCTCTGTATGAAAGCCATGCCAAGAATTGCCGCACTGCTTCGAAATGATGCCTGAACAAATGCCCCCTTCATAGATTCATCTTTCATAAAAATCTCTGTTAAAATCCATATTATTGAAAACATAAGAATTGTAACCACCATACAGTAAATCACAAACTTTGCATCAAACTGGCTTTTAAAATCCGTAGCTGACAAATCACGGAATAAAAGCACCGGTAGTGCCACCTTAAATACATATTTATTTGCTTTAGAAGCAAAATTGTCATCAATTATACCAAGCCGTTTTATAACCCATCCAAGTATCATGACAAGAAATATCGGAACAGTTGAATTAATGCTGTATATAAAACTATCCATATTATTTTCCTCTGTTTTTTATTATCTGTTGATATCAAGCCAGAAAGCATGATTTAAAGGTCCGCTGCCTTTTCCAAGATTAAGTCCGTCCTTTAAAGCACCTGATATATATTTCTTTGCATTTTCTACAGCAGATGCCATATCATTTTCCATTGCAAGATTACATGCTATCGCAGATGATAATGTGCAGCCTGTTCCATGAGTATTATCATTATTTATTCTCTCACCCTCAAACCAGACTGCTCTTTCGTCACAATAAAGCAGATCATTCGCCGTATTAAGATCATGTCCGCCTTTTACCAGCACCGCTGTCCTGCCATCAAGCTTATCGCTTATAACTTTAGCAGCTTCCACCATTTCTTCTGCCTTGCTTATCTTCATTGAGGATAAAACCTCAGCCTCAGGTATATTGGGCGTAATTATATCTGCAAGCGGCATAAGAATGTTAATCAATGATGCACTAGCCTCTTCTTCCAAAAGCCTTGATCCGCTTGTTGAAACCATAACCGGATCCAAAACGATATTTTTCGGTTTGTATTTTTTTAATTTATCGGCAATAGTCCTTATAAGTTCTGAATTGGATACCATTCCGATTTTTACTGCATCAGGAAATATATCATCAAATATACATTCAAGTTCATTTGCAAGAAAATCAGGTGTCACATCACTTATTCCATATACGCCTGTAGTATTTTGTGCTGTGAGTGACGTAATGGCACTCATCCCATAGACTTTATGTGCCATCATAGTCTTTAAGTCAGCCTGTATTCCGGCACCGCCGCTGCAATCACTTCCGGCAATTGTTAAAACTTTCTTCATATAGCCTCCTTTTTAATTCGCGGCATTCACCAGTTTTACCATGCTCTCATGAATTCCGGCCAGCCACCTGCAAAATAAAAAAGCGGCAAAGCAAAATGCTTCACCGCTTCTTACAGTAGTGCAGTCGGCGGGACTTGAACCCGCACCCAAGCAATATGGACTAGATCCTTAGTCTAGCGCGTATGCCAATTCCGCCACGACTGCTCATTAAATTGTTTCACAGCAAAACCTTTGTTTAAGCTGTTTCGTAACAACAAATGATATATTACACTATAATTTGTGTTTTGTCTACTATTTTTTAAAAAATATTTTTATACCGGATTATTATATACACATTATTATTTGTATATATGAAAAGAACGGTAAAGCAAAATGCTCTACCGTTCTTACTCAGTGCAGTCGGCGGGACTTGAACCCGCACCCAAGCAATATGGACTAGATCCTTAGTCTAGCGCGTATGCCAATTCCGCCACGACTGCTTATTTTGTTTTGCCGTTGCACTCACAACGCTTAGTTATAATATCATTATATGTGACATCTGTCAACACTTTTTTTATTTTTTTTTATAATTTTTTGTAATTTATAAATTCTCTTTTAATTCTTCATACGAATATATCATCTTTATTGTATTGCTTTTGTAATTTTCATAAATCATTAATATATCTGTCATTCATACATAATATTATGCACAAAATAATAGAGCTGTCACGCCAAATCTTAATGATACAAGCGAACAGCTCATTGTTATTTATTATTATTCTGCTGCAAGTTCTGTAACCGCTTTAACAACTTCTTCTTTATCAAAAGGCTTTGTTATAAACTTCTCTGCACCAATCTTTAATGCTTCTATGACTTTATTCTGCTGGCCGGCTGCTGTAATCATAACAGCCTTTGCATCTTCATCATAATCTTTTATCTGCTTTAATGCTTCCGTACCATCCATATTAGGCATTGTAATATCAAGTGTAATTACATCCGGACTGAACTGCTTGTATGCAAGAACACCTTCTATTCCATCAGAAGCTTCGCCAACAACTGCAAATCCTGCCCCTTCAAGAATATTTCTAAGCATCTTTCTTGACATACCTGAGTCATCAACAATAACTACAGTACCCTTTGCATCTTTTATATCTGACTGCGTCTGGTTTACCCTCATCTTTCCAATGATAGGCATGCTGCCCGGCTGTGCATTGCTGTCAATTGCAACATACAAATCAAGCTCCTCACCATCAATAAATATAGGCATAACATATGCTTCACCCTTGGCAACCTGATTCTCATATGCAACCTGTGGCAGAATCTCTAATTCCATGCCATCCTTTGCCATTGCTGTAGCAAAAAGACCACTTATACAGTTGACAAATTCTCCGACTGCATCGCTTACTTCAACACCTGTCATATTAAACTGCTCACCTGTATATCCTTCTGCAACCTTAATAAATGTTTCATTGATATCTTTCATCGCAAAACCAATGCAGAAATCATGTGCACCTTCGCTCTTCTGGGCTGCCATACATCTGTAATCAAGGTGGTCAATCTTTTTCATATTATCAATGTAATAATTATTACTTACAAATCTTGTTATATTTCTTAATACAAGGCTTGCAATCTTAGCCGCATAACCCTGTGCATCCTTTGTAAATGCACCCACAACGCCATCAACATCATCTTTTTTAAGTGCAGCCATCTGTTCATCATTAAGTCCAAGTTCTTTCTGGAAATCATCAATATATCCATCAATCTTAGATATCTTAATGCTGCTGTTTTCAACAAGGACCTGTAAAAACTGCATATATGGATTACCCTGTTTTTCAAGAAGTTCAGATATCTGTGCATCTGTAAGCCATCCTTTTTCGATAGCAATGTCACCAAATCTCTTATCTTCCTGCTGCTGGATTCTGTTAATCTCATCTGCCTGCTCAGTTGTAAGAAGCTTGTCAGCAACAGCTATAACTCCGAGCTTAACTCTTATCTGTAACTGTGCACTTAAAATCTTATTGAGTGTCTCTTCATCCAGAATATTTTCTTTTACAAGATATTTTCCAAATAATTGTCCAAACATAACGTGAATCTCCTTAGTTTTAGTTTCAAGATTTTTAATAATATAATATTACTTCATTTATTAAATTATTTCAAGTAAAATCGTTAAACTTATTATGTCAGTTATTTATCATCATCCGAATCCATAACCTCTGTAATATCCAGCGTCTCAACAGTATCGTCATCTATGACAATGCTGTCATTGTCAGAATCAGGCATATCTTCATCTTCTTCATCATCTTCAAGTTCATTTTCATCTTCAAGTTCATTTTCATCATCAAATTCATCTTCATCAAACTGGTTTCCGACAAGCTCTCTTGCAATTTTTTTATTTTTAGATGATTTGGAAGCAAATACACCTGCACAGATTACAGCCGCCACTGCAGCAACAGCACATACCGCACTTATAATCTTCCAGATAAAAGTACCTGATGAAAACGTGCCGCCTGACACATTTTCAGATACACCGGCAACAGTTTTTACAGAATCCGGAAGTGCAAAAAATCTCTGGATTGTCTGATATTTATAATCATAACAATACCAGCCTGTCACACCGTCACTGCTCACTCCGTAAAACAGGCAGTATTGGTCACTGCTTCCTTTAAGCACTATCACATCCATACCGTTTATCTGTTCTTCACTAAGTTTATATCCTGCCGGTATTTCCATTGAAGATGTGATATTTAATATCACATATGATATTGAAGGCTGTGCAATCTGGATATATTTTGAAAATGTCTTTGTAACGCTGTCATAAATGTAATATCCTGATTTCTCAGGAGAAAGCACAGCATCAAGATACATTATAGTAACTTTTCCAGCATAACCTTTAGCCGCCTTAACTTTTGTTCCGTTATAATCAATCTCTGTCTCTTCAAATCCATCAGGAAGTGGATATGCACCAAAATCATCAGAAATAACAAAATCCGTTCCGTTCATTGTCACTTTTGTATATTGTGGTTCATTCTGCTGATTTGAGCTGTTTTCCGAATCAGATGATGACTCCTGGTTCCCACCTCTTGTTACATTCAATGTATAAGTTCTCTCATCGCCATTCTCGGCTGTAACGGTTATGTAAATCGTATTTTGACCGACTGAAAGACTTGTATCTGAAATTCTCACATTGGCATTACCATCTCTTGTATCGGCACTTACAATAAGCTTAGTAACATCATCTGCGACTGAAACCGAATAAGATGTTCTTCCGACTGAAAATGCCGGAGAAAGACTTCCCGGACTTATTTCAAGTGATGAAAGATAATTATCTGACGAATAGCTTTCACCGCCGTTATTATCATCTTCTCCCTGATTGCCACCGTTATCGTCACTGCCGGAATTGCCACCATTATCATTATTGCCGGAATTACCGCCTGCCTTTCCTGAAACAGTTCCGGAAGAGCCTGTTACCTGAATCTTTTCATCCGAATATTCATCAAGTCCAACAACATAAGATGAACCTATTACACTCACTGAAGAAGAACCGGAAGCTATAATCTTAAAATTAATAGTTTTACTAACAGGATTATCACCTGTATCCAGCCAATTAACGCTTCCTGCACCACCGGCATCAGCACCGCTTACATATTCAAGCATATCGGCATCATAACTCAAGTACATTCTTGATGCACCAAGCTTAAAATCAGCATATATATTTACTGTAACGCTTACTACATCACCGACATTTCCGCTTGCTGAGCTGACACTTGTGCCTACAGCAGGTGCTGCATTAACTTTCTGGTTAAATGCAAGAAGCTGTGTCATTATAACAATCATAACGACAGCCAGACTTGTATATTTTTTAATCTTATTCATTAACATTCTCCAATCTCTCAGAAAAATCATTGTGTAATCTCTTTCATTCCAAGAATATGCCTCTTTACAGCAACGATATCTATAAGGTCAATCTCACCATCCCTATTAATATCCGCAGCACGCAGGAATTCTCCCTTAAGCTGTGATAATTCAAGAATATGTCTCTTAATCTTAACAATATCTATAAGGTCAATCTCACCATCGCCATTGATATCTCCATAGACAATAAATGTGTAAGAAGCATATTCATTACCTGAATTATCATTTATGACAAGATGGTCGCCGGTTGCAATTATATCGCCATCGCCTTTTCTGTCTCCATTTCTGTTACAGATATAAGCTGTGGCATTTTGTGTCCTCACATTACCAAGAACAGTTCCTGCATTGTCACCAGCTTTTACGCCCGAAATATACATATTGTCACTGTCAAGATTATATCCTGTATCAAATGACGGATTTTCCGGTGCCGGATCAGGTGATGGAGGATTTGGATTTTCTGACGGCTCTTTTCTTACTACTGTAAGATAATATGTCCTGTCAGAACCATTTTCTGCATGTACCGTAACTTCTATATTATTTTCACCGACATTAAGCCTGTGTTCGCCTGCTCCGTCAACCCATGATGAACCTGATATTGCAGATGCATTAATATTTATTCTGTCAACATTATTGTCAACGATAAGGCTGTAATCCTGAGTATACTTCTTGAATGACGGTGTAATTGAATGTCCGTCAACATACATATCTGATAAAAGATTACCAGGATCTCCGTCGCCATCAGGTGCTGTACATGTCTCCTGCGGCATATTATCATATACAGGAATTGTAAATACAAGACCTGTATTATATTTTGTGCTGTCTGAATAAGCATTTGCTGCTTTCTGCGACTCACTTCTAGGTGCCATAACATTAGTCATATACTGATGCCAGTATGGTGACGATGAAACGACATCAAATTTTTCATAATAAATCGTGCTCTGTCCGCGGTTTATGTAACTGCTGCCAATCATCTTTGCACCGCCGACAATTGATTTCATTCGTGTGTTCCACGGACGAAGCGAATCAGAATCCGAGCGGCTTGCATATATCATGCCATTTACAACAGCTGAAATATTTCCGCTCTTTACAGCTCCCTGATTATAATAATTATAATATCCTCTGTATCCTGCAACATTACCGGAAATGCATGAACCGTATCCCGTATTTCCCTGCTCCTGTAAAATACGTGTTGCAAGATGATAAGGACTCACACCTGACTGTCTGCCCGCAAGCATAAGTCCGGACGCATATGTATAATCATTTCCTTCAAAAGATAAATCATGGCTCGAATTTTCCATAAATGTTCCTGATATAATCTGCTCTACACCGGATTCGTTCTGCAAAGAAGAATCATATGCAAGACTTTCAAACATAAATATATATGGATTTGAAAGGAAATTCCGAGGGTCCATAGTATACTCGATAAGTTCTCTTGAAGCCTGAACCCAGCCACCGCTGTCCATCTCTGTCCACTCGCCCGAATTCCAGTTATAACATCCTGATTCAACAGACTTCCATGAACTCTTTGCACTGCCATATATAAGGCTTCGTCCTATAACATTCTCATTGTCAATAACTTCATTCCAGTCTTTTCCGACATGATCTGCAACAAAAACCCATTTAGGATAATCTGCATGAAGCTGACGCAGCCCATCCTTATATGAATCCGGAAATCCCTGCTCATTAAGATAGCTTTCAAAATCCATATCTTCCGAATAAGAATTATCTTTTGAAGTATATTCACCACTTATATAACCATAAGTATATGAACCATTGTAGTCAAAGCCTATTTTGTACCAATAATAAGTATCGCTTGTATATACTGTTTCATAAATGTCAAATGTAAAAGAATCATCGACAACCGTTATAATCTGTCCTGTTTGCGTATCAGGCTGTGTACGCACACGCAGCCCGGAAACACCTGAATTCACATGTCCCGTGGCGACTGCATTTTCGGCCCTTACAGCAACAGGTCCGAAATACTGCGACACTCCGGCAATTGATGCTGCAAGCATTGTGAACAGCATAAATACCGCAATTATTCTTTTCCATGAAAATAGTATCTTTTTATCTTTATTCATTAAACCACCTTAATTCATATATCTTACGGTAAAAACTAATTATTTTTACCGAACTCAGAAAGTTTAAGTCCTTCATTACGCTCTAATACCATATTAACACTCCAGCTGTTTACAAACAAGAGAAGCGGGTTATCTTTGAGGTCTTTAATCTTCTTCATATCTGAAGTACCAACAATTCTTGACATATTGATTTCTTCAGGATTTTCAATCCAGCGGATATGCTCATATGGAAGCGGTTCAAGCTTAATATCAACATTGTACTCGTTCTTTAATCTGTACTCTAATACTTCAAACTGAAGAACACCGACAACGCCAACAATAATCTCTTCCATTCCTGTATTGAACTCCTGGAAAATCTGAATTGCACCTTCCTGTGCAATCTGGCTGATACCTTTTATAAACTGTTTACGCTTCATCGTATCAATCTGGCGTACTCTCGCAAAATGTTCAGGTGCAAATGTCGGAATTCCCTCAAATGCAAACTTTTTATTGGAATTGCAGATTGTATCACCTATTGAGAAAATGCCCGGGTCAAATACACCGATAATATCACCGGCATATGCTTCCTCAACAATATGTCTTTCCTGTGCCATCATCTGCTGTGGCTGTGAAAGTCTTATCTTCTTGCCTCCCTGCACATGGAATGACTCCATGCCTGCCGTAAATTTGCCGGAACAGATTCTCATAAAAGCAATTCTGTCACGGTGTGCTTTATTCATATTGGCCTGTATTTTGAATACAAATGCCGAAAAATCTTCCTTTACCGGGTCAATAATTCCCTCAGAAGAATTTCTTGGAAGCGGAGGAGTTGTCATTTTAAGGAAATGCTGTAAAAACGTCTCAACACCAAAATTAGTAAGTGCTGAACCAAAAAATACAGGTGTAAGATCACCGGCCTGCACTTTTTCAATGTCAAATTCTGCACTTGCACCATCAAGAAGCTCTACATCTTCATTCAGCTTATCAAAAAAAGCTTGTCCGATTTCATCCTTTAAAGCAGCATCATCTATGCTCATATTCTTAGTATCTACTTCTTTCTGACCATTCATTGCCGCCTTAAAAAGAGAAACTTCTCTCTCATTGCGGTCATAAACGCCCTTAAATTCCTTGCCGCATCCGATAGGCCAGTTGACAGGACATGTGCTTATGCCGAGCACGCTCTCAATCTCATCAAGAAGTTCAAATGGGTCGTTTGCCTCTCTATCCATCTTATTAATAAATGTAAAAATAGGAATATGTCTCATTACACATACCTTGAAAAGCTTAATTGTCTGTTTCTCAACACCCTTTGATGCATCAATAACCATGACTGCTGAATCGGCAGCCATAAGTGTACGATAAGTATCTTCCGAGAAATCCTCATGTCCCGGAGTATCAAGAATATTAATGCAATATCCTCCATAATTAAACTGAAGAACAGAAGAAGTTACAGAAATACCTCTTTCTTTTTCTATCTCCATCCAGTCAGAAACTGCATGTTTTGCCGTCTTCTTGCCCTTTACAGAACCGGCAAGATTGATAGCACCACCATAGAGAAGAAACTTCTCTGTAAGTGTTGTCTTACCGGCATCCGGGTGGGATATGATTGCAAATGTACGTCTTTTTTCTATTTCACTTTTAATATCAGGCATTAAATTTTCCTCACTATAAATCTTTATAATAAAATATATTTTTACAAAGCATCCTGTACTTTGATTATTTTCGTGCAGACACAGGCTTTGACCTGCCATCATAATAATCAGCAAGAAGCCTATGATGCGGCTGCATCACAGGCTTCTCACAACCGTCTTAAAAAGACTATCTGTTCATATTAAGTGCAAACTTATATGAAACCTCTGACTTATCATCAATTTTTCTGAATACATTAACTACGGTATTCATAACTTCAGTGAATTCATCTTCCTCAGCTTCAATACTTACAATCTGTCCATCATCCTTGATCTCAACAGACTTTGCTACTGTTTCATCTAAAATAGCTTTCTTTGCTGCTTCAACCTTTTCTGCATCTGTAAGCATTTTGCTCTTGCTCTTATACTTAACACTATAAGTTCTAACCATGATTCTATTCCTCCATGTAACTGATTTACGCACGAATACATATTGTATTATATATCAATATTATCAACAGGGCAACAATTATTTAACTAAAAATCATACATCTATTGCATATCCAAGCGTAAATGAATATATAATTTTTTCTTTTACATTTAATCCTGTAAGACGGCTTAATGCTTTTGCGTAATAATCAAGCTGTATACTGTAGCGGCTTCTGAGTTCCTCTTCGCCCTTTTTGCCTTTTAAAACTCTGTCTGTCTTATAATCGACTATTGTAATCTCATCATTTTCAACTATATACAAATCAATTACGCCCTGTATAAGCTGTCCAAATGCCTGGTCATTTTCATCAGTCATCTCAAACACAAAAGGCTGCTCACGCCAGACCTTGCCTGCCATTGACGCATTTTTTACACGTTTTCCTATCTGTGAAGTGCAAAATGCTGCAATATCCCGCACTTTTACGCATTGTTTCTGTGATTTGTCAATTTTTTCATCAGAAAGCATGTCTGCGATTTCACTTTTTATGGCATCAATCATTTCATCTTCATTATCAGGAAGTTTACCATAATCAATACATTCCATAATCCTGTGATATGCACTTCCCCTCCTGCTTCCTTTAAGAACCGCTTCTTCATCACTCATAAATGACGGAACAGGCTCATCATCTTCCTCTGTATCCGTAATACCTGCAATAGATTCATGCATCTGTGATTTTTCATCAAAATCCGAATCGTGCTGCATCTGTTTAAGTTCGGATACCGTAACTTTTGCTTTTCTTTCAGTATCATTTTCATACGGATATTCCGGAAGTTCCACAATTTCCTGATTTTGTGTTTCAAAATCCTCCTGTGTGTTTTCATCATAATCATTTTCTATCGATTCATCCACCACAACAGCAGCATCTGTCTGTGTGACATCATCTGTCTGCACAAAGTCATCAATATATGAAGCCCCGCTTGTATCAAAAAAGTCCTGCGGTTTACCAAATGTGACAAAAAATCTTCCATTATTAACACTCTCATCCATGAGTGCCTGTGGCATTACCATATCAAAATAATTCTGGCATGACGCATCATCAGCATAGTCAAATATCCCTTTTTCAGCAAGAAATATGGATTTGCTATGCCATGTCTCTTCTGCCTTTCCTTCATCTTTTACAGTTCCTGTGATAAACAGTTTCTCTCTTGCTCTCGTCATCGCAACATAGAGAATTCTCATTTCTTCGCTTATATTATCACGGATAATCTTTTTAGAAACTGCACTCTTTATAATTGTCTGGCTCTTTGTTCTTTCTTTAACACGCACAACATTAGTACCTATTCCAAGTTCCCTGTCGATTACAACATCTCCGGCAGCATCTTTATTATTTATCTTTTTACCCATTCCCGTAAGAATAACAACAGGAAACTCAAGGCCTTTGCTCTTATGGATACTCATTACACGCACAAGATTATCATTTTCGCCAAGCAGCGATGCTTCACCTATCTCGACTTCAAATTTTTTCATACGCTCTATGTATCTTAAAAAGTTAAATAATCCACTGTAACTTGTCTTTTCAAACTGTGCAGCCTTGTAAAGAAGCATATCAAGATTTGCCTGCCTTCTCTCCCCGGCCGGCATTGTCTTTACATAATCATAGTATCCTGTGTTGTAAATAACATCCCATAAAAGATCATACACAGACATAATCTCACTTTTTACCCTGTATGAGTTAAGAAGTTTAAGGAATTTCGCAACCTTTTCATTATTTTCCAATGATGTAAGCTGATTATAAAGCCTTGTCTTTTTATCAGTCTGCCTTATAGCGGCAAGTTCTGTCGTATCAAATCTTCCAAAATACGAAAGCATAACAGCCGACAGTGGTATATCCTGAAGCGGATTATCAATTACTGTAAGAAAACTTACTAAAATCTGTATTTCCCTTACACTGAAATATCCCTGTGATGTGTCAGAATATGCCGGAATATCCCTGCTCATAAGCGTATTGACAAAACTTTCCGCCCATCCGGAAACAGTTCTTGTAAGAATAACAATATCACTGTATCTTAAAGGTCTGTATCTGCCATCAGCATTTTTATCATACACCATATACACTCTGCCATTTTTGCAGCTCATAAGATTTTCTATAATATCAGCAACAGCTCCCGCCTCAGTCTCATGACTGCCCGAATCCGTATCATCATCAGATTCAAAAGCATATATTTCTGTCTTATCATCCATGCCAAAATTCATTGTCTTATATTTTTTTGCATTAATAATAACATCAGGCGGACACTCGGGATATACAAGTCCTGTATTAAGCCTTACTTCATCATTGTATGCCATACCGCAGTATGATTCATTCATAAGCCTGTAAAATACATCATTCGTACACTCGAGTACATTCCTGCGGCTTCTGAAATTAGTCTGAAGCTCTATTTTTACTGCATCTAAAGATTCCGCAGAATCAGTCTGCGAATCGCTGTTATATACATCATACGAATTATATTTTTCAATAAAAAGTTCCGGACATGCCATTCTGAACTTATAGATACTCTGCTTGACATCACCTACCATATAAATGTTTTGTCCATCTTTTGAAACAGCTGTAAGAATCACTTCCTGCAAAAGATTACTGTCCTGATATTCATCAATAAGTATTTCCTCATAAAAGCCGGCAAGTGTCTTAGCCGCATCAGTTCGGATTTTCTGTCCGTTTTCACGTTTTATAAGAATATTTAGAGCCATGTGTTCCATATCATTAAAATCAATAACATTTCTTCTCTTCTTTTCCCCGCTCATCCTCTGCGAAAATTCAAGAGCAAGATGAACCATCATTCTCACTGCCGGAGTGTTATCCACAATATCCTTATAAATCTTATTAATATCCCCCGTTATCAGCTTTCCTTTAACATCTTTTGTCAGGAAATTCTTGAAATTATCCCTTTCCTGTTTCACATAATTCTTCTTTTCTTCATCAACACCTTTACTGCATCTTCCGATATTTCCAAATGAAGAAAGATTTATCCTTTTTACAAGCATCTCAAAATTTTCAGAATTGATAAGCATCTTTATAAGCTGATGGTCTTCGCTTACTGTCGCAAGATAGCCTGCAGGTCCATCCGGACTCTGACATATTTTTTCAAGCTTATCAAATATACCGTCAAAATCTTCAAGACTTTTCTTTAAATCATTAAATAAATATTGTATACAAGGATTGGAGTCCATTGATTTTTCTGTCACAAGATAATTTTCAAGACATTCCTCATACCACTCATCTTCCCACGGACAGCTTCTTGCCGCATTATATATTTTCATTATAATGTCAACAATTTTAGAATCATCCCTGCCTGTTCCGTAAGCATCGACAAACTGAAGAAAATCTTCATTTCCGGAAGAATAGTATTCTTCAAGCATATCATCCATGACATCATTTTCAAGGAGCTTGATTTCGCCATCATCCGCAGTACGAAATCCCGGGTCAACATCAATATCCGAAAAATAATTTCTCACAATATTAAGACAGAAACTGTCAATAGTCGTTATCTTTGCATTATGTATAAGTGACTGCTGCCTTATGATATTTTCATTTCCCGGGCTGCTCTCAAGGATATTATCAAGTGCTTCACGGATTCTCTGCCTCATCTCGGCTGCTGCCGCTTTTGTAAATGTAACAACAACAAGCCTGTCTATATCGACAGGATGATTTTCATCTGTAATTTTTTTTATTATACGTTCAACTAATACAGCTGTTTTTCCTGAGCCTGCGGCGGCAGCCACAAGTGAACTTCTGCCCGAAACGTAAATGGCCTGTTTTTGTTTATCAGTCCAGTTTGCTGCCATCCTCGTCAACTCCTTCCTTTATATTTTCCCAAAGCTGTGCATCATCAAATTTCTGAATCTGCCTGAACTTTATATTACCAAGATTTTGTGAAAATCCGCACACCTCATTATACGGACAATATGAACATGAGCTGTAATTGCCATCTTTATACGGATTTATCTTATCAGCTCCCGAATATATTTTTTTACCCACATCAGAAGTTTTCTTTGCAATATAATTATCAAGTGAAATAAACTGATCCGTATTTAAAATATGGCTTCGTGAATCAATTGTGCCATCCTTTTTGTAACTTACAGGAATAACATCAGATTTTTTCACATCAGAACTATCCATATTTTTAATTATGTTACCGTCACAGTTGACAACACCTTTCATTGCAAGTGCTTCAAATATCATCTTTTCAACTGATGTCCCATCATCCGGCAAATCACTTGCCGTGCTGTCCAGTTCCACAATCGGATTGTCAATATTATAATACAAAAGTCCTGCCGGAATAATATTCTTGTCAGGGTGGCGTTTTTTCTCTATCTGCATTGCCGCACGCATATATACAACAAGCTGCATCTTTATTCCGTAATATGCTTTAAGCAGGTCAAAATCAGATTTTCCTGACTTGTAATCGACAATTCTTACATAGACATTGTCATCATCCTCACAGATGTCAATTCTGTCTATCTTTCCTTTTATCACCATTCTTCCGGTATTTTCGCCGGACCTTATCTCATGTTCATCTATGATAAACGGCATCTCAAATACGTCAGGTGCAAATACCCCCTTTTCAAGCTGCTTTCCGACAGCCCACAAAGTTCTGTCAGCGAGATCTTCCATCCTTCTTATAAGAAATTCATTTCTTCCAGAATCTTTAAGGATTGTATCGGCATAATCCGCACTGATATTTCCAAGTGTCTCCGATACAAGCTTTCTTCTCTCCTCATCAGAAAGACTTGCTATCGGCTTTTTCTCATGCTTTAAATGTGAACTGATTCTTTCCAGCACACTGTGAAGCACAGTACCAAAATCTGCGACTTCAAATGTATACTTTTCACGTTCCTCAAGTCCCAGTCCATATCTTAGAAAATATGCAAACTGGCATGATGCAAATGTCTCAAATGATGAAACGCTTCCTGTAATTTCACCGCCAAACAGTGACGCTGCAATATTTTCACCAAGCACTTTTATATAATTTTCATCACTGTATACAATTTCCGCTTTCGGAATCTTTATATATGACATCTGCGATGTAAATTGTGATGCAGGATAAATACCTATCGACGGATACAGCTTTCTTATATTTCTTATAAGATATGACGGCAGTCTGCCCTTTCCGTCATCACCCTTTGATGAATATGTTATATAAAGCCTGTCCGAAGCCTTTGTCAGTATCATATAAAGGTAGAATCGCTGAACAAAAGCCTTCTGCCTTGCACCGGGTGACAATGTCACATCTGCATTTTCAAGTACATCTCTGTCAGTCTCTGACAAAATCCCGGCTTTGTCATTTGATTTTGGTATAAGCCCATCATTTACACCGACAAAAAACATGACTTTTACATCATCAAGACGCGTTCTTTCTATATCACCGATAAGGACACAGTCTGATGACGGCGGTATAAGTCCGACTTTTATCTCAGCAAAGCCAGAATCAACAATCCTGTTAAATTCAGCTATTGCAATCTTTTCGGTACCAAGCAGTTCGACTATTTTATCAAGAAAATCGATAACTTTTTTATATAACTGCTCATACTCGGCTCCCGTATCTTCCATATCTGCGTATTCATTAATCTTTTTGTAACAATCGGACGCTTTTATAAACTCGTACAGCCCTCTTGCATAATCTTTTACAAGTGAATCTTTGTCTTTTAATGCTTTCTCAAGTATCTCAAGCGGCTTCATAATCTTTTCACGAAGTTCATTGAGATAATCAAGCGGATATGCACTTCTGCCTCTGCCTTTTTTTACCCATGTGCCATGCCACTGCTTTGAACCACGTATACCGACTGCAAGGCAGTAATTGTCAAGCAAATCAACATCTTCACGGCTTATTCCCGACATTCCCGAACGCAGATACCTGAACATCGAATCGTATGTAAAGCTCTTTTCAATTATTTCAAGTGCACTTCTTATATACTCGACAAATGGATTGTCGGTTACAGGCTTCTTGTTATCGACAAAACACGGAATCCTGTTCTGTCTGCATATATTTCCGGCAAGAATTCCATATGAAGCCATATCAGCCGAAACTATCGCTATATCTCGATATCTGTATCCTTCGTATCTTGTAAGCCTTAAAATCTCACTGATACAGTAATTCAGTTCCTCCTTTGGTGTCTGTGCAGTAATAATTTTTATATCTTCACATTTTTTGTTATATGACTGATTATTATTTCTGAAAATATTTTTTTCAAGAAAAGCTATCTCATCCGAAACAAATCTCGGATTTTTTTCATTGTCAAGTATTATAGGATTTAACACGTCAACATGTATTACATCACAGATTCTATAAAGCTTTGATACCATCTCTTTACTCATAAAGAAAAGCTGCTGTACCCCCTCATTGACATTAAGCTTTTCTCTTGAATCTGCCGTCACTGAAACTATAACTTTACCTGAATATATAAGAAGAAGTTCAATAAGCCTGTACTGTATCGGTGTAAATCCTGTAAATCCGTCAAGTATAATTTCGCTTCTTTTTATGTTTTCCGAACGGTCAATAACACTGCAAAGAACAGATAATATCTCTTCTGAAGTTATATAATTATCAGCCAGATATTCTTTAAATGCAGAATATACAACCGAAATGTCATCAAGCTTGGCTGAAAGCTGTCTGCTGTCTTCCACTCTTTCCCGAATTTCACCAAGTCTTTTTACGTCTATATCATATTGAAGAAATTCCGATATAACCGACTTTAATTCTGAGACAAATCCCGTCTTGTTGATATTGCTGCCAAAATATCTCAGCTTATCCCTGTTATCGCCAAGGACTTTACGGACAATAAGATTTTTACCTGTATCGTCAAGAACCGGATGATTCTGTCCGCCTATTTCTTCAAACACCTTATAAGAAAGACGCTCAAAACTCACAACATCTATATTAAGAATTCCTTTTCGCGGATGGCTATCAACAAGTTTCTTCTGTGTTGCCATCGTATACTGTTCAGGAACTACGACAATATAGTTTTTTTCAGGATATTTCATGGATTTCTCAATTACATCCGAGTATATATATGTTGATTTTCCTGCCCCCGAACCACCTGCTACAATCTGAAGTGACATTTTATTTCCTCCATTCATATTTCATACTGATTCCGCATATCTTTATAATAACAAAAAACGAGGTAAATGACTATGAATTCTCAGACAAAAATTGTTGTAATCCGTATGAAATGGCTTATCATCGCCGTTATTGCCGCAATTGTCCTTATCGCCGGCATTGTATTATATTTCAATATTGGAAAAAATGATTCCGGCTCATCATCCGGCAATGCCAGAATGACATCTACCGATGTAAAATCCGCTGCGGATACTGATTCCTCAGATGTCAGGAATTCTACATACAAAAATTCACCGGTAACCTACACACCCGGTGTATACACTGCTTCTATCATGCTTGATGGAAATCCTGTAGATATAAAAGTAACTCTTGATAAAAATAATATTAATAATATAGAGCTTGTCAATCTGTCTGACAGCGTAACAACAATGTATCCTATGTTAAATGATAATTTTGAAGAAATCGCTTCTGCCGTAAAAATAAACGGAAGCACGCAGAATATAACTTACAGTGCCGACAGCAAATACACTTCAAGCATGATTCTCTCCGGCATAAAAAACGCCCTTGACAAAGCTGTTGTAACAGGGGCGAAATAAATTAACAAACAGTGCTGCCGCATATCTAAAGACTAACGTCCTTTAATATGCGGCAGCACTGTTTTACTTATCTTAAAATTTTCTTATCTTAAAAATGTGGCACTATTTAAGCCTGTATTCATATTCGTCCCCGGTAATATACTCTTCTGTTTCAACGCCGACAAAACATCTGATATAAAACTTATTCTTTTTCTTATCTATAGTCATGCTGTTCACGTTATATTTCACAGTCTGATTTTTATACCGCGAATTCACTTTTTCATCTATAAATTTCTCTATGTCAGACCTATCTGCATTGACTGTAAGATTATCAAATATCCCCTGACGACTGCCTGTGTATGATTTTATCTTTCCGTCTCTGTCAATCGCAATACTTAACGTATCATTAGTATTAAATCCGTTAATACTCTTCACAAACGAGAATTGGCACACCCCATATGAAGTAAATGTTTCGGAAGTAATTAACTCATATTGTGAAATTCTGCTCTTATCGATAATCAATTCTTCAAAAACAGTTTTCGCTTTCTGTCCCAAAGAATATATCAATGCTTCATCACTGTCATCAGACGGATTTATTTCAGCCGCATCATAACCCGGAAAATCAGCTCCTCCGCCGACATCGTAATATCCCGTCAATTTCCCGTTTCTGTCAAATATATAATCATTCCCCGCAGAATCTTTATACACAACAGATATAATTCCATTATTACGTTTTTTTCTTTCGTACTTTAATGACACTTCATTGTTTAAAAAATATATTTTCTTCTTAGGCGGTACAATCCCCCATATCAGAAAGTTAATTAAAAAATATACAATGACTATGCTCAATACACATATTATAATAATTATATTTTTCTTTTTTCTGCCCATTTAACAATCCTCCTTTTTGGTTATAAAGGATATCGCGGCTGTATTATTTTCCTGATATACTATAATCTATTCCTTTCCAGTCCGAAAAATCAGTATATTTTATGCAAAAATAATACTCATTTTTTGAATTTTTATATATTGTTATGTATGACATAACATCTTTTCCCTTATACAATGTATACTTTCCCCAGCTTTGCGGGTGACTTTTATAGATTTCCAATATCTGTGCGTCATCTTCTATCATCCACTCTTCAGGATATAGCTTCTTTCCGTCAACATATTCTCTTTTTTCCCACTCATGCTTTTCATAATTTATTTTCAACATAAGCGTACATATATATGTACAGTTAAGAATATCAGGATTCAGACTTTCTAAATTTTCTTCATTTACTATAGAATTCTTTTCATGTGCTTTTAACCCTCTTTCCTGACAATAATTTAATTTTTCTATTATCTTTTCGGACTGATGTTCACTGATTTTAAACTTCCCCGTATAATTTCCCGTTTTCCTGTCATATTCAAACCTTACTTTTTTACAAAATACAGGTATTGTAAAATCTCTTTCATACCACATTACCGTCCGCTTTATTATATATCTCGGACTGTTGATATATAATACTCCTCCGATAACAAAAACTATCAGAATAAAACTGAATATCCTTCTTACTTATACTTATTTTTTTCATCTATTATATCCTTTAATCCATCTTTATCCCGTCCCAATCAGAAAAATCTGTATATTTTATGCAGAAATAATACTCATTTTTTGAATTTTTATATATTGTTATATATGACGTAACATCTTTTCCCTTATACAACGTGTACTTTCCCCATCTTTGCGGATGGCTTGTATAGATTTCCAATATCTGTGCGTCATCTTCTATCATCCACTCTTCAGGATATAATTTCTTCCCGTCAACATATTCTCTTTTTTCCCACTCATGTTTTTCATAATTTATTTTTAACATAAGAGTCCATACATACGTACAGTTAAGAATACCCGGACTCAGGCTTTCTAAATTTTCTTCATTTACTATAGAATTCTTTTCATATGCTTTTAATCCTCTTTCTTTACAGTAATCTAATTTTTCTATTATCTTTTGTGCCTGATGTTCACTGATTTTAAACTTTCCCGTATAATTTCCCGTTTTCCTGTCATATTCAAACCTTACTTTTTTACAAAATACAGGTATTGTAAAATCTCTTTCATACCACATTACCGTCCGCTTTATTATATATCTCGGACTGTTGATATATAATACTCCTCCGATAACAAAAACTATCAGAATAAGACTGAATATCCTTCTTATACTTATTTTTTTCATCTATTATATCCTTTAATCAAAAAAAGCTAAAAGCTGATATATCCTAAACTTCTTAACAGCCTCCGCCATATATTCATATTTTATTTTACGCTCATTCCAATCATATTTGTATATAAACCATCCGTTACTTCCCTCTTTTACATAATATCTCACATATGTATTCATATTTATTGATGTAAAATTATCTTCATCCGGGAACTGTCCCATATATTCACCCTCTATTTTATTATTATTCACTTCCGCATCTCCTGCCAAAACCCGTCCGCTTACAACTCTTGCAAATGAAGATGCAATATTCTCTCCTGCTGAACTTATTTTTCCGACCGAACATTGTAACAAAACCAGTCTTTGTACCGGTTTCTTTTTTAATGATTCAATATCACTTGTATCTAACTTAAAAC
Source organism: Lachnospira hominis (ex Liu et al. 2021) (assembly GCF_014287955.1). Lineage (GTDB taxonomy): Bacteria > Bacillota > Clostridia > Lachnospirales > Lachnospiraceae > Lachnospira > Lachnospira hominis. The sequence goes on from NZ_JACOPD010000002.1 coordinate 325,811, forward strand.
TGTAACCTTTTCCGACACCATTTGATATCTCGTATTCATTACCATGCATATTCATTATAACTGTATATATACAACAATCTTTTTCATCATATATACCTAACGAATTCCATGCGTTAATAAATTGTTCATTACTATTTGTTTCATACTTTACCACAGCATATATTTTATTCGAATCATTATATGGATTATTCTCATCATTTCCTATTTTTTCTAAATCTGATACATCACTATTCATTTGGTCATATCTACTCTCAATATAAAAATAATATGCTATATTCTTATACTCACGTCCAACTATATGGCAACAATTCATGTACCAGTCATTACATATATTACACATCATTTTATCTGTAGGATTACACTCTTCGTCTCCATAACTCTGCCCTTCCCAGTGTCCACATGCACTAGGGTCATTATAATTATTACCACACAAGTTGCATATTTTCAAATAATTATACTCACATACTGTACCTCCGTAATAATTACCCTTCCAATGTGAACAGGCACCATCAATATCATAATAATTATTCCCACAAATATTACATATTGTAGTTGTTGTACATTCCACCTGTCCATACATTTCACCTTCCCAATGTGAACACGCACCATCAGGGTCGAAATAATTATTTCCACAGATATTACATATTGTTAATTTATCAAGTTCACAATATCCTTCATCATACCATGCTCCTTCACTGTGCGAACAGCTACCTCCCCAATAATTTTCACCACATATATTACATACATAAATTTCATATGGCGAACACTCCTCACCGCCATAATACTCGCCCTTCCAATGTGAACAGGCACCACCGGCATCATAATAATTATTTCCGCAGATATTGCACCTTTCCCACGGATTACATTCTGTACCTCCATATTCAACGCCTTCTTCATGCTCACAATAAACTATATTTTCACCACATATATTACAATACCTTTCCTCATATGGTGTACATTCATTTCCACCATATAATACTCCCTTTGAATGTGAACATAATGAACTATTAAAATCATGCTGACATATATTACATATCTCAATTTTATGTAATACACATTCAACCTGAAGCTCTCCCGCACAAATTCTTTCCCTGCTTTTAAAAAGACATGTAACAAAAATCAATCCTACAAGTAACATTTCAAATAATAATTTAGTATTTTTCATAACCCTCCTGCTCTTCTTTTGCATCAATATACGCAGTAATCAAAAAGATAAATCATACTCCGCAATATCTTTTTGCAAACTTCACATATTTTTGTATTTATACAAGCACAATTATAACTGATATTTTATCATATGTCTATTATTTTTCATATAAAAATAAATACAGTTTACTTTTTGTAATATTGTCCACATAAATTAACAAACAGTGCTGCCGCATATCTAAAGACTAACGTCCTTTAATATGTGGCAGCACTGTTTTACTTATCTTAAAATTTTCTTATCTTAAAAATGTGGTACTATTTAAGCCTGTATTCATATTCGCCCCGGTAATATGTTCTTCTGTTTCAACGCTGACAAAACATCTGATAAAAAACTTACTTCTCAAACATGCTCACTTCTTCGCTCACGCCGACATTAAGAAATCCGTCGTAACCGCGTTCTTCAAGTTTGTTAAGGAACTTGCCAAGCTTTTTAGGCTTGATGTATAATGACGCGATTTTCCCCTGTGCTCTTAAAGCATCAGCCGCCTTGACAGCATCTTTTAACTGTCCGTCCTCATATACAACCGCAATCTTGTCGGCTCTCTGTTCAATACTGATTCCGTTATTCATAAGAATTCCGAATATTCTCTCAAAACCGATTGAGAAACCTACAGCAGGAATATCTTCATTGAGGAATTTGCCGATAAGGTGGTCGTATCTTCCGCCGCCTGCAACAGCTCCCTTGAAATCAATACTTTCAACTTCAAATACAGTTCCTGTATAATATCCCTGTCCTCTTACAAGTGACAAATCAAATACAAGTTCAAACGCATTGACTGTAAGTTCATTTACAGTGTCAATGATATGTTCAAGGCTTTCTGCCGGAGTTTTGTCCTCAAGACGTGACTTTAAGCTTTCAAGAGTAAAATCGCCCTCTGATAAGAACTTTTCAAAGTTATCGACAGCATCCTTTTCAAAACCCTTTTCTGTAAGTTCTTCAACAACTCCCATAAGACCGATTTTGTCCATTTTATCAAATGTGATACATACACTGTCCAAATCATTTTCCGCAAATCCAAATGACTGAAGAACAGCACGTAAAAGTCTTCTGTCATTTAACTTAACCTTATAATTTTTAAGACCGATTGCATCAAGAGCCTTTGTTGTTGTAAGAATAAGTTCAATCTCCGAATCCGTAGACTCTGAACCGATAATATCAATATCGCACTGAATAAACTCACGAAGTCTTCCCTTCTGAGGTCTCTCGGCTCTGTATACACGGTCAATCTGTATACACTTCATTGGAAGTGTAAGCTTATCTTTGTTGTTGGCATAATAACGGCTCAACGGAAGTGTAAGGTCATACCTTAAGCCCATATCCGCAAGTTCATTTTCATTTGCAGCAGTAACTCCTGAAGCAAGTGCTTTGTCAAGCTTATCTCCTCGCTTCATAATCTTAAATATAAGATTAAGATTCTCACCGCCGTCACTCTTATCAAGATTTTCAATATCTTCTATTGCAGGTGTAATGATATGTTCAAAACCATTTTCCTTATATACACTGAGAATTCTTTCCTGAAGATAATCACGAATCTCCACTTCGTTAGGAAGATAATCGTTAGTTCCCTTTACTGATGTTATTTTCATTTTCAAACTTTCCTTTTACTTAATAATAATTTAAAAATTGCAGCACTTACTGCCAAAAAACGGTGTTACGATAACGCAGCCTCTTATTTATACAATATGAGAAGCACACACATATGGGCATGCTTCTCATAATATCTTAAACGTCTGCTTCGTCTATAGCTTTTCCTATATCGTGACGCATATATTTGTTTGCAAAATCAACCCATTCCGTAGCACGGTACGCATTTGCACGGGCTTCTTTTAAATCCTTGCCCAATGCGGTAACACCGAGTACACGTCCGCCATTAGTTACAACTTTGCCCTCTTCATTAAACTTTGTTCCTGCATGGAAAAGGAAATATCCTTCATCATCATGGAATTTATCCATACCTGTAATCTCAAATCCTTTTTCATAAGAAAGAGGGTATCCGTCAGAAGCAAGAACAACACATACGCATGCATTGTCTTCAAACTGAAGGTCAATCTTATCAAGTGTTCCGTCAATGCAGGCCTCAAATACATCAATTATATCATTCTTCATTCTCGGAAGAACAACCTGTGCTTCAGGGTCACCGAAACGTGCATTGTACTCAAGGACTCTTGGTCCCTTAGGTGTGAGCATAAGTCCGAAGAAAATAACACCCTTGAATGGTCTTCCTTCTGCTTTCATGGCATCAACCGTAGGCTGGTATACATATTTCTGACAGAAATCATCAACTTCCTTTGTATAGAAAGGACTCGGTGAAAAGTTACCCATACCGCCTGTGTTAAGCCCCTGATCACCATCTTTTGCTCTCTTGTGATCCTGTGCAGATGACATAATCTTGATTGTGTTACCGTCAACAAATGATAATACAGATACCTCACGTCCTGTCATAAACTCTTCTATAACAATTGTATTTCCGGCAGATCCGAATTTCTTATCAAGCATAAGCTCATCAACTCCAGCAAGTGCTTCTTCCTTTGTAGGGCAGATAAGAACACCCTTACCAAGTGCAAGTCCGTCTGCTTTTAATACGATAGGATACTCTGCATTTTCAAGATATGCTTTTGCATCATCGGCAGATGTGAATGTCTCATATGCTGCGGTAGGAATGTTATATTTTTTCATCAAATCTTTTGAAAATGCTTTTGAGCCTTCAAGGATAGCCGCATTCTTTCTCGGTCCGAATACTCTTAATCCTTCTGCCTCAAATACATCGACAATACCGCCGACAAGTGGGTCATCCATACCAATTACTGTTAAATCAATATTTTTTTCTTTAGCAAATGCAACAAGCTTATCGAATTCCATCGCCTTGATGTCAACACATTCAGCGATCTGTGAAATTCCTGCATTACCCGGAGCACAATATATCTTATCAACCTTAGGACTCTGTGAAATCTTCCAGCAGATAGCATGTTCACGTCCGCCGCTTCCAACTACAAGTACTTTCATATCTAATTCCTTTCTTTATTGGCAATCATATTAATGGCAGCCGGAAGAAGCTTCCACTCAGCTTCTTCCATAACTCTTTTCTGAAGAATCTCAGGCGTATCGCCCTCTTTAACTTCAACTGCTTTCTGGAATATAATCTCGCCCGTATCCATTCCCTCATCAACATAGTGAACAGTAGCACCTGTCACCTTTACGCCTTTTGCAAGTGCAGCCTCATGAACATGAAGTCCATAAAAACCAACTCCGCAAAATGATGGTATGAGTGATGGATGTATATTAATAATTCTGTGTGAATACTGATGTACCATTTCTTCAGGAATCTTAACAAGAAATCCTGCAAGAACAACAAGGTCAACATTAAGTGAATTAACCTTCTCAAGAAGAGCCTTGTTAAACTCGTCTCTTGTCTCGTATGACTTAGGAGAAACGCATATTGCTTCTATTCCATTATCTTTTGCTCTTGTAAGTGCGTAAGCATCTGCATTATTGCTTATTACAGCAGCAATCTCCGTATTGGTAATTGTCTTATCCTTAATACCATCAATAATTGCCTGGAGATTAGTTCCGCCTCCGGATACCATCACCGCAATTCTTAGCATACTGTAACTCCCTTCTCGCCAGCCTTTACTTCACCGATTACATAACCTGTCTCACCGGCTGCTTTTACTGCTGCAAGAACCTTATCAACATCTGCACTGTCAACTGCAAGTACCATACCGATACCCATGTTGAATGTGTTATACATCATCTTTTCTTCAATCTCACCGTCATTCTGAAGCATCTTGAAGATTGGTGGTACTTCATAGCTGTCTTTCTTAATTACAGCATGTGCACCTTCTGGTAACATTCTAGGAACATTTTCATAGAAACCGCCGCCTGTGATATGGCTGCATCCCTTGATACGAACACCTGCATTCTTGATTTCCTTTAATGTCTTAACATAAATCTTTGTCGGAGCAAGTAATGCTTCACCGAGAGTCTTTCCAAGTGAATCATAATATGTATTAAGTGATTCTTCTGTTATAGTAAATACACTTCTTACAAGTGAAAATCCATTACTGTGGACACCGCTTGACGCAATACCGATAAGAGTGTCTCCTGCTTTGATATCTTTGCCTGTTATAAGATCTTTCTCATCAACAACGCCTACTGCAAAACCGGCAAGGTCATATTCCTCAACAGGATAAAAACCAGGCATCTCTGCTGTCTCGCCACCTATTAACGCACACTCTGACTGAATACATCCGTCAGCAACACCCTTAACAATCTGAGCAATTTTCTCAGGCTCATTCTTGCCACAGGCAATATAATCAAGGAAGAATAAAGGTTCGCCACCGGCACATGCAATATCATTTACACACATGGCAACACAGTCTATACCTACTGTATCATGCTTGTCCATTGTAAATGCAATCTTTAACTTTGTACCAACACCATCAGTACCTGAAACAAGTGTAGGCTTTTCCATGCCTTTGAACTTTTCCATAGAAAACGCACCTGAAAATCCACCAAGATTTGTAAGTACCTCAGGTCTCATTGTCTTTGCAACATGTTCCTTCATTAACTCTACCGATTTGTAACCTGCCTCAATATCTACACCAGCTTTTTTGTAATCCATTTTTTCCTCCATATTATGCATTTCATGCAAAAATTTATTTTATTTTTAATTAAAATTAATTAACACATAAAGAAATTAATAATTCTTATATCCTACTTCCTGAAGACGGGCGTCCTTCTTCTGTACGCTCTCTTTTAAGCCCTTGCTGTAATCCTTTAACTTAACAAGGAGTTCCGGGTCTGATGTTGCAAGAATCTTTGCTGCTAAAAGTCCTGCATTGGCACCACCGTTAATTGCAACTGTTGCAACAGGAATACCTGATGGCATCTGTACTATTGAATAAAGTGAATCCCTGCCTCCGAGAGATGTTGTATGCATCGGAATACCGATAACCGGCATAGGGAATATTGCTGCACACATACCCGGAAGATGTGCTGCCATACCTGCACCTGCAATAATAACCTTAAATCCCTTTTCCTCTGCTGTCTTTGCATACTCAAAGAACACATCCGGTTCTCTGTGTGCAGAGATAATAGTCATCTCATAAGAAATACCCAACTGTTCAAGGATGTCTGCTGCTTTTGCCATAACAGGCATATCAGAGTCACTTCCCATAACAATACCAACTTTAGCCATAATTTCCTCCATTCCTGTTTTGATTCAATGCCGCCTTAATGGTGCAAAGAAAAAAAGCTAAAAATTCTTCTTTCTATTTTACTTTATCTTGTTAAACTCGTCAACCTCAAGCCGCTTTTTTTCTTTTTTGCTTTCTATTACATGTTTTATTGCAAGATATGGATGGTAAAAAATCATTCTCGGACCGGAAAAACGCATAACTTCACGTATTTTTTCTCTCATTTCCGGCTTGTAACAATGAACTTTACAGTTAGAACAAAATGTCTTTGTCTCCATAAACGGGCATTTGTCACTTCTTAACTTTGCATAATCGTCAAGCTTTTTACACTCATCACAAAGCACGCCTTTTGTTTTATGTTTCTTTTTACAGTACAAACCAATCATAAGGGAGACAACCTCTTTTTCCTGCTCCCTTTTTGACTGTATTTTTTCTGCTGACATTTTACTTTCTTTATCTTTCATCAGCTCATCCTTCCGTTTTCCACGCTGTATACACGGTCAACCATACGCATGCTTGATTTTCTGTGCGATACAAGCACAATTGTCTTTCCATTTCTCTCTTCATGAAGAGATTTAAGAATTACAGCTTCATTAAGGCTGTCAAGATTACTTGTCGGTTCATCAAGAAGCATCATATCCGCATTATGTAAAAATGCTCTTGCAAGCCCGATTCGCTGTTTTTCGCCACCTGAAAGCGTTCCGCCAAGTTCTCCTACAGGTGTGTCATATCCTTTTGGAAGTCCCATTATAAAATCATGCACAGACGCTTTTTTACATGCCTCATAAACTTCCACATCTGTTGCATCAAGTTTTGCTATTTTAATATTATTTTTAATGCTGTCCGCAAAAAGATGTGTCTCCTGTGTAACAAAGCTCTCCATATCTCGAAGATTTGAAGTATTTACATCATTAATATTTTTCCCGGAAATATTGATGCTTCCGTTATCCACATTCCAGAAACGCATAAAAAGCTTCAAAAATGTCGATTTTCCGCTTCCGCTTCGTCCTGCAATTCCTATAACAGAATTTTTCGGTATATCAACTGACACATTATCAAGAATTGTCTCATCTCCATATGCAAATGTAACATTTTCTGATGATGCCCCATTGAATTCTATATTCTGCTTTCCGCTGACCTCTTCTACAACCGGCTTTTCCTCAAGAATATCAAGGACTCTGTTTCCTGCTGCAAATGTGTTCTGTAATGTGCTTCCAAGTGCTGCAAGTGCAACAACAGGCCCAAAAGAACTCATAAGTGCAATAACAGGAATCAGCACACCATCAAATTCAACCGCTCCGTTTACAAATAACATTCCGCTTGCAAAAAGTATTAATACGTCAAAAAACAAAATCACTGTATTAGTAATTGCTGTATTCCTTCCCGAAAAGCACTTCATCTTTGCTTCATTTTCGCTGAGTTCTTCCATTTTTTCATTCATCTGTGCAAGACGTTTTCTGCCTGTTCCAAACTGCTGTATCTGCGGCAGTCCTCTGAGACTGTCAAGCACAAATGCTGATAATTCACCTGATTTTGTACGAAAAACCAGTCCCATGTCACCGCTTAACTTTGAAACTGCAAGTGGAATTATAACACCTACTGTAATATAAGCTGCAAGTGCAATAACACCGAGCAGAGGATTATAGCTTCCGATAAAAATACACATTATCACCGTAAAAAGTGCTGCTATCGCAACAGGTGAAATCGTATGTGCATAGAATACTTCAAGAAGTTCTATATCAGATGTAATTACAGAAATCAAATCACCTTTGTCTCGTCCTTCAAGCTTCGCCGGACAGAGCTTTCTCAATGCTCCAAATACCTTATCTCTTATTAATGCAAGAAGCTTAAATGCAATAAAATGATTGCATGACTGTTCCGCATATCTTAACACAGCTCTGAGTACCGCCATTCCTGCCATTGCTGCAAATATAACAGCCAGATGCAGACTATTTTTTCCTAAGACACTTAATATTGCAAATCCGCCCGAAATCGTTATAAATGATGCACAAAGATGTCCCATAAGTCCCATCAGAATTGCAAGAATCATATATCCTGTCATCGGTTTAACAAGTCCGATAAGATTTGTCATGACTTTAAATCCGCTTCTTTTTTTATGTGTATTCATGCTGTCTCCTTTCCAAAACTTTCAAGTTCCTGCTGTGCATTCCAGAGTTTCTCATAAACTCCGTGTCTGTCAAGGAGTTCTTCATGTGTTCCGCACTCTGCCACATTGCCGCTTTCAAGAACATAAATATTATCTGCTCCTGTTACGTTTGCAAGTCTGTGTGAAATAAGAATTACTGTCTTTGTCTTTGCAAGTTCGTATATTCTTTCCATTATTTCATTTTCACTTTCAACATCAATATTAGACGTTGCCTCATCAAAAATGTATACAGGACTGTCATGCAGCAATGCTCTTGCAAGTGCAAGTCTCTGACACTGCCCGCCGGAAAAATTAGATGCTTTTTCAAGAAGCTTAGTATCAAGTCCATCCTCGCCTTTAAGGAAATCTGCAAGATTAACTTCTTTAAGCATTTCCCATAGTTTGTCATCTTTGGCATCCGGACTTCCCATAAGAAGATTCTGCCTTACTGTTCCTTTGAAAAGATAGCTGTTATGCCCTACATATGTAATATGCTTCATAAGGCTTGCTTCGCTTATCTGCGAGAGTGAATTGCCGTCTATTGTCACATTTCCCGTATAATTTTTCATATGTCCCATAATAATTCCCGCAGTTGTTGACTTTCCGCAGCCGCTCTCACCGACAACAGCTGTAAAGCTGCCACTTTTAAATACCATGTCAATTCCATGCAATATTTCCCTGTCATCATCATATGAAAATGCGAGATTTTTGCACACTATATCTCCATCCTGCGGACACTCTTTTCCGTTTTCATTATTATCTTCCGGCAAATCAAGAAGTTTAAATATCTTATCGCTTGATGCCATACCATTCATTGCAATATGAAAGAAGCTTCCGAGCTGTCTCATCGGTATGAAAAAGTCAGCCGAAAGAAGTATTATAAAAATCGCCCCGGCAAGACCGATATGCCCTGCCTTAAACTGAGTAACAGACATTACAATTCCAAGTGCCGCACCGCCATATGCGATTAAATCCATTATCGTAATCGAATTAAGCTGCATTGTGAGCACTTTCATAGTAATTTTACGGAATTCTTCAGATGCCTCATTCATCTGTTTGTGTTTGAATTCATCTGCCTGATAGATTTTTAATGTTGTAAGTCCCTGAAGATTTTCAAGGAAAGTATCGCCTAGTGCCGTATATCTGCCCCAGTATTTACTGAGAAGTTTTTTTGCCCATGTCTGCACAGCCGCTATCGCAACAGGTATAAGCGGAACGCATATAAGAAGTACAACCGCAGACGGAACATTTATAAAACATAAAATCACAAATAAAGTAAGCGGTGCAATCATTGCATAGAAAAACTGCGGCAGATACGCACCAAAATATGTCTCAAGCTGGTCAACACCCTCTACCGCAACCTGTACAACTTCTGATGTCTGAACCTTTTCCTGATAAGAAGTTCCAAGCTTTAATAACTTTTCATATATCTTTTCACGCAGTGTTTTCTTTACTGCCTTTGATGAAAGATAACTCATCTTGGACATCCCGACCGCACACAGAAATCTTATGACAACCGCTGCTGCCGCTATTATTATAGTTGTATAGATTCTTGTCCTTGTGACATTTTTTTCTGCCATAGATGCAAGAAGCACGGATATTGCCGCCATCATGACAACATTGGCAGCAAGCGAGCACCACTGTATCGCAACATTGAGTGCTATATACTTTTTACTTTCTTTGACTGTACCAATCAGCCTTTTATTAATCATCATAAATGTAAGTTTCCTTTCTTCTTTTGCAGCGAACTTTTGTTAGTTTACACTAATAAATATATCATATAACTTACATCTGTTCAAATTAATATTTTATAAAAATGGGTGGGAATTTTAGGGAAAAACTAATAAAAATATTTTTGTATTTCTTCCGGCAAGTACTTTGCTAATTCTTCTGCCAGTTCATACACCTTTGTTCCCGGTGCAATCTGTGCAGGTGTTTTTCCCACTCCATTCTCAATAATTCTTTTAGCATATCGAATTGCCAATTTCGGATTTCCTGACTTCATCAATATTTCAAATATATTATTCATATTTTTCTCATACTTACCGATCCCAAGTTCCTGAAATTTTTCATTTAAAAATTTCACATACTCTGATCTGTGATTATTTGATGTATAATATGCAAAATGCAACATAAACCAAAACTCAATACACTCATTGCTCCATGCTGCATGATACTGAATATTGGGATTTTTCTGATTTAATGCTTTTGTTCTCTGAACGACTCCATTAACATCACTTGAAGGAAAGCTATCTTTATCATAAACACACCATATCTCCCCTTTGGCAATTTTATTATCACTTACATACTCTTCGGCTCTTCCAATTACCCGCATTGTCTCAGCCTGACATCCTTCAATTTCAATCAAAACCATATCCCGATAAATTGGATTATCTTCAATATACCTTTTAAACCCCTGAAAATACTTAGGTTCTGTTGCTTGACCTTCACAGAAGATATAATATCTAAACTCCTTCTTTTCCAAATATTCCTGTTTTCGCTTTTTCTTCCAATTTTCTTTTTTCTGTCCACCTCTCTTAGCCATTTACCTTCCCCCAGTCTATAATTTTTTTCAAGTAAGGATCGGCACCATATTTTCCTTCAAGATACTGCTTATCAAACTTAGCGTCTTTTCGTACTGATTCTCCTTTTTTATTCTTAAATTCTACAAGAGAATACAATTTTGAATTCTGACGTTGGCCTTTAGCAACAAACCATATTTCATCTCTTCTGAATACTTCGCTGTTCATAGTAGATAAATCATGTGATGTAAAAATCAGTTGTGCACCATTCCTATTCTTTTCCATATCGCTAAATGTCATAATAAGATATCTCAACAATACCGGATGTATCTTTGCATCCAGTTCATCAATTACAAGTGTTGTTCCTCTCAATAGGCTTTTTGCAATAAAAGGAAGAAGACCAAATAATTTTTTTGTTCCACTTGACTCATCAAATAAATTCAATTCAGCTTCATAGTCATTTACTATATGCTTTGTAAAAACCTCAATTCGGTCATTTTCATTTTCTTCAACACGAAAATCTATAATATCCAAATCCATTTCCTGAATCATCTGAAGCATTAGTCTTTTTACATCTTCAGATTTTGATACAGCCATACGCAATTCCTGCATAGGATTTCCATAATTTAAAAAAGCAATTCCTTCATCAAACCAGCCCAACACATCCCGAACTACATCATTTTTACTATAAGTTATTCCCAGATAAGATAACAATGGCAATGTGTCTGATAATTCATCACTTGTTTTTAACTTTGCAAATGTACCTTTTAATCTAATTTCTTTTTTATCCCGTTCAAAAAGTGCAGATTTTCGCCCTGTTTCTAATTTTATACGATCCAATCTTTCATATTCGATTACTTCTTTTTTTACAATTAATTCATATCTATACTCAGCCAATGCAGTTCTAAAGAACAATTCAAATTCTGTAGGCTCATTAATTGTCTCTTTATCAAAAGCAAATGGCTCTATAATAAGCTTCTTCATCCTTATTGCAATATCTTCATTATTACTTGTCGCATATAATGGTCTCAACACTTTCATAACCAGACTATGCAATGCTTCCAAAACATTTGATTTGCCACCGCCATTCGGACCGTATACCGCCGATACCGGCAAATATAATTCCCCATCTGTACAATTTATAACTCTGTCTTCATGCTCAGAAATCGCAGCAGCTTGCATGTCAAACGTTATCTCTTCCCGTATACTCTTAAAATTTTTCACTGTAAATTGACATAACATATTATTTACCTCCACTTATCAAAACTTCTTACTTATATAATATATTATATCCATTTTCTCATTTTTACAACATATATTTGAGATAAATTCTCATATTTTATATTATAATTAGTTATATTAAAAAATATGCGGGATATTCACAGCCGTGAATATCCCGCATATCTTATTATATCGTTTTACAATATCTTTAAATATTTAGTTTTAAATTAATTTACAAACGGAGTAAACTGAAGCTTTTCGTATGTATATTTTCCCCTGATTTCTTTTGCCTGCTCTTCACTTATAGGCTTTTCTGTTTTTAAAGCAACATCAGTAGCATAATAATACTTCTGTCCTGGCACCTTGTCATCTGTATACACAGTTTCTTTCATATCCAGCTTTGCATTGGAATACTTAAAATATGTCCAGTTGGAATATGCGGCACCGCTTGAACCTTCATTAGCGATTGTTCCGTCTGTACACAGATAATATGTATTGCGTTCCCAGCCTGCAACTGCATGAACATCCGTGCCATCCTGAATTGTAAATATATCATAGATTATTGTGGTTCCGTCTTCATTCACTGTTCCGCCAAAAATCAACTCATCTATGCCATCATTATCAAGGTCTTTTTTGATATATCCAAGTGTCTCATATCCTGACTGCTTATAAAAGAACACAGGTGATATATCAACTTTATCCTGACTTGAATAACCGTTTTTTAGTATATTGGCAGCTTTTTTTATCAATTCATCATATGGTGAATAATCAACCGACGGCTTTGTCTCTCCGGTAGTCTTTTCTTCTGCCTTTGCTGTTTCAGCAGCCGCCTGTGTCGTTTCCTGTGCTATCTGTGAATTATTTTGTTCACTGTTACTTTTATTTTTTGCATTACCACATCCTGCAACAGTCATAACAAGAGCCAATATCAATGCGGAACTGATTAACTTTCTTTTAATCATATGTATCTCCCTTCAAATCATTATGTATAATTCCACAAAAAATCTTACAAAATTGCATAGTTTCTAGAAATCTCCGTTATGAAATTCCAAAAAATAAGCATCAAATCCGGGAATATCATTAATATCTGTTCCCTTGTATATACCAAACATTATCGCCGAATCACCGTTTAACATTTTTGTAAAGTCACCTGTAAACATAATCTTTTTTCCTGAATAATATTCGGTTGCATAATTGTAACGGTCACCGCCAATCGTAACCTGCTTATCAATATTTTTTATAAGCAGGGCATATGAATAATCGTAAGACGGCGACTTGCGTAGCATACCTGATAATTCTTTCTATTATTCCCTTCCTGAATAGTAACCTGTACCGGGCTGCCGTCTTCTTTAATAATTGATGTCATAGTTTTCATAGAAACCTCCTAAAGACAGCAGGCATAGTTTCTTTTGACATGTGGTTTGTCTTCCACTTTGCTTATAAATCCAAAGTGCTTCTATATATTTCTAAGGTATCGGTACTTATTCCAGACCATACATTATTATTAATAACAACCCTGTTCAATTTGGATAATTTGATTTTTGTTGCCTCTGGAATCGCCATAATTCCCATATCTTTTTCGATAAGTTGATCAATAAGAAGTTTTTCTTCATCAGTTATATATGAAAAAACATATTCTATTGGCATATCAATATTTGTGAATCCTAATTCAGATTTAATCATGAAACAATCTTGTTCAAAATTAGTTAAAATTACTGTAAGATACTTATTTACAATCTCATATTTTCCTTCATTGGAATTTATTGAGTCAATATGAATAATTTGCTTGATAAGCAACTATATGCACATGAAAATCTAATCATAGAGGGTTTATTGATTCGATTAATATAAATACAACAAATATATATGTGAAACTATTTATAATTTTAAAAGAAGATATGATTAAAATCAATTAGATTGTGATGGAGTTTTTATATTGAACTTTCACAATTTTATCCTTTGCGGTATTTTATCTATATGTTATTATAAACAACTTTCAAAATGCCACCCAATTAAGAATCTAATATAATTTAATTATATAAAGGGTGTATTTTCAATGCAATATGGTAGATTATAATTAATAGATAAGAACTTATGTGTTAAATCCAGATAGGATTTAATAATAAATAAGTTATTAACTTGAAATTTCCAGTGCAGTTTTATCTATGAAATTTCATAAAAATGCAATTTTATGAAATTTCTATCACAATATATTTTCATTATAATTTGAAAAAGTGAAAATTCTATGCTAAAATAACATTAGAAATTTCATTTTCCGTTTTTCGGAGGAAAGGAAACAATCATGACAAATAGAGCTGGAACATTTGTAAGTAATCTATCAGGCGAAATGGCTTATGAATCTTTTCGCCCGGCTCCTCTTCCACCCAATCCTCCTATTGAGGTATCTGGAGAGCTTCTTACGAAACTTATTGATGCTAATAAGAAAATAGCAACACTTGAAGGATTATCATCTCGTATACCTAACATGGGGCTTTTCGTTTCCATGTATGTTAGAAAAGAAGCACTTCTTTCTTCGCAGATTGAAGGCACACAGTGTACTCTTGAGGATATCTTGAATCCTCTTATTGAAAATAACACTAATAGAGATGTTTCTGATGTTGTCAACTATATTCGTGCAACCGAATTTGCACTTGAGCGACTAAAAACATTGCCTCTGTGCAACCGTTTAATTAAAGAGACTCACGCAGTTCTTTTGGAAAGTGCACGAGGACAGGAAAAAAATCCCGGGGAATTCCGATATTCGCAAAACTGGATTGGCGGTCAAGGAAGTACGCTTAAGAACGCCAGATATATTCCACCAAACCCGGAAGATATGTTAACTGCTATGTCTGAACTTGAAAAGTATATAAATAGTGATGATACCCTCGATCCATTGATTCAGGCTGCCTTAATTCACTACCAGTTTGAAACAACACACCCATTCCTTGATGGTAACGGACGTGTAGGACGACTTCTCATCACTCTTTTCTTGATGGAAAAAGGTATTTTGTCAACTCCGGCACTTTATATTTCTTATTACTTAAAGATGAACCGTATCGAATATTATGATCGTATGACTCAGGTACGACGTACTGGTGATTATGAGCAATGGATTTCTTTTTTCCTTCAGGCATTTGCAGATTCTGCGGAGGATGCAATCCATACAATTGACCAACTTACTGAATTACACGATAAAAACTTAAAGTTATTTGATGCTTTAACAAAGAGACAGCGTACCAGTGCCCTTAAAGTATTTGCCTATTTGGAATCTAATCCTATTATTGATATTCAGAAAACCGCTACTGCACTTGAAATGTCGTATAATACTGTGGCAAAGGTGGTTTCTATCCTGATTGATGATGAAATATTGGAGCAAACAGATAAATCGGGAAAGGCTAAGATTTATTCATATATTGAATATCTTAATATCCTTCGTAAGGACACCTAAAAGGTAAGCATCAAACAGATGACATTTAATTAGAATTTTTTATAATGCGAAAAATGCCCACCAGCCCACTATGTATAGTAACATAGAGGACCAGTGGGCAAAGTACATAATTTAATGACACGTTAATTTAAAGCAATTCTAAACAATAAAAATATATCATATTTACCCTTGAAGCATGTTCAGTAAATCATCAAATGTTTCAGATATTGGTGCCATTCTTTTATTTTTTACATCATCTTCAGCTTCTGCCAGTAGTTCCAATAATTCTATGTGGGCTTTCATTTTTTTGTATTCTTCATATGAAAGAGTAACAGTATCTTTTCTTCCATTAACTGTAATAATAAAATCATATATTTTTATACCGCATTTTTCGATATAGCCATATATGTGCTCCATCGCATTTTCCTTATAATTATTAGAAATAACCCTGAATTCTACTCTTCCATTAGATATATTCGTATCTATATAACACACAAATACAACAATCTTATACTCATGCTCACCCGAATACTCTATTGCACAATCCTCAAGATCACACCCGATTCTCTCATCCTGATCATGGATACTTCGTTCACCATTACTATTTTTCAAATATTTTTCTACAATTCTACAACTTTGAATCTTGGCAGATGCCTCATAAAATAACATAATCCCACACCTTTCCCATAGTTAATAACTTACGTATCTATTATTAATTATATAAAAGGCGTGGGACTATATTAGTACATGAATGCTATTGCTTAGTATTTGTTTTGTGCAATCATAATTTGTCAAATATATTATTTATTAAGTCTTCATATTCCTGATTACGTTTTATTGCAGAAGGATGAAATACATTAAAAGCTGGAACTATTTTTCCTTTTATATTAAGTTTATAATACATATCTATATCTGGCTCCGATTTTTTCCTATTTCCCCATTCTTTCTTGCTTTTAAAATAATCATATACATGATCAATAATTTGCCAATATGAGCCGCAACATATAATATAATCAGGATTAATTATTTCTATTTCTCTTTTTATAAATTCTTTGTATTTTTCAGCATACTTATTAAGTTCTTTGAAATCAGTAGAAGATGAACCACCTCTTTTGTTAATATTCATAAATGCTATCTGTTTTTTTATTTCATTGAAATCAGAATATGTATATTCATTTTTTATGTTTCCGTCTAACCTTGCTTTTATAATATTCTGTATTGCAATAATTCTTTGAAAAATTTTCTTTTTTCGAGAACTTTCTTCATCCTTATCATATCCACATTCCAACAGATATGACAGATTTCTTCTTACGGCTTTCCTGTCTACTTCCATACCATATTCTTTTCTAGGAATATCAATAAAATCTTTTTGTTTCAGTCTGTGTTCAGCATCTGAATATTTGTTAAGAATATCAAGTATATTAATAACCAGCAGTTTTTTTGACATTACCTCATACATATATCTTCCCCTACTCTTCAACCGCAATATTATAATCAAGTACCTGCTTAAGCAGATAATTGCTCATATTTAAGACTTTCATATTAAAATCATTTTCATTAAACAGCAGCGATACAGCAAAAAGATTAGCCTCATATTCAACATTTTTAAATGCATTTTTACTTGTTACCGCAAAATTATTAATATCATCTGAATGAAGAAGTGCATGTTCTAATTCATGTGCACACAAAACCAGCTGGCTTTTATGCTCATATCTTCCATTAATAATTATAATTGTTGGATAATTATCCGACCTTATCGTATATGCTTTCCTGTCTATCGGAAGCATTTTACTTACAACTACTCTTATTCCGTACTTTTCTGCTAATTCAAAAGGATTCCTTGTATAATAATTCTCCCTTAAATCTTCTGCCAGCTTCTTTACAACATAATAATATTCCGATTGTGCACGCACATAATCCGAGATACCAATTGGCAGTGATTTTATAGTTTTTTCATTACTTCCTTTAATATCCGTTAATTCAGCTATTTGTTAATACAGCAAAAAAGCAGTGTGCATACACCCATATGGCATATACACACTGCAATTAAAATAAATATATTTTTACAGCATATTAAAATCTGTATTATCTTTGCTTATAAGTCTTTAAAAAGTCTTCCATCTTATCTACTGCATCTTTAAGAACTTCAATTCTTGGAAGATATACAACCCTGAAATGATCCGGCTCTCCCCAGTTAAATCCAGCACCGTGAATTATGAGAATCTTCTTCTCACGCAGAAGGTCAAGTGCAAATTTCTCATCATCATATATATTAAACTTCTTTGTATCAATCTTAGGAAAAATATAAAATGCTGCCTTGGGTTTAACTGCACTGATTCCCGGAATGTCATTAAGTGCTTTGTAAATATATTCTCTCTGCTCGTAAATTCTTCCACCCGGAACTATATATCCATTGACACTCTGATGTCCGCCAAGTGCTGTCTGTACTATTGACTGTGCCGGAACATTTGAACAAAGTCTCATATTAGAAAGCATGTTAAGACCTTCCATATAATCTTTTGCAATGCTCTTGTTGCCGCTTAAAATCATCCAGCCGATTCTGTAACCCGCAATCATATGCGACTTTGAAAGCCCGCTGAATGTAACACAGAACAAATCCGGTGCAAGCGATGCAATTGAAATATGTTCTTCGCCATCCATGACAAGTCTGTCATATATTTCATCTGAAAATATTATAAGCTGATGTTCTCTTGCAACTTCAACAATCTGATCAAGAACTTCTTTTGGATATAACGCACCTGTCGGATTATTTGGATTGATTATTACAATAGCCTTTGTCCTGTCAGTAACTTTCTTCTTAATATCATCAATATCAGGATACCACTCTGACTGCTCATCACAAATGTAGTGAACAGCCTTGCCACCGGCCAGTGTTACACATGCTGTCCATAGCGGATAATCAGGAGCTGGAACCAGCACTTCATCTCCATTGTCAAGCAATGCTGACATACTAAGATTTATAAGCTCACTTACACCATTTCCTGTATATATATCTTCTATTGAAACGTTAGGTATATTTTTAAGCTGTGCATACTGCATAATTGCTTTTCTCGCAGAAAAAAGTCCTTTTGAAGTTGAATATCCCTCACAATCTGTGAGCTGTCTCTGCATATCATATATAACTTCATCAGGTGTCCTGAATCCAAATGGTGCAGGATTGCCTATATTTAACTTGAGTACATGTGTACCATTTTCTTCCATCCTGTTTGCCTCATCAACAACAGGACCTCTCACATCATATAAGACATTATCTAACTTTGATGATTTCTTGAATTCACGCATATTAATATTTCCTTTCTCAGCTATTTTTTCTCCATAAAGCCAATCAGCATCAACACCAAATGTCATCGCAATAAATTCACCAATATTTCTTCTCGGCACTGCTCTACCGCTTACATACTGGCTTATCTGGCTTTTCGACAACTTAACTCCTTCATTTGCCGCCGCAGTAAGCAAATCCACCTGCTTCATGTTTTTTTGCTTTAAAAGTTCATTAAAGCGTTCTGTAAATTGTGTTCCGTCAGCCATAATGCCCTCCAAAAGTTTATTTTTATATCAGAAAGTTTATTTTTAATTCTTTTCATTTCCTTTAAAATAAACTTTACCACCTTTTTATGCGTTATTCAAGCAAAAAGTTTAATTTTCATGTTTTTTATATTTATCAAGTACAAATTCATAGAAATTTCTTACTGCCGGACGCATATATATCTGTTCATTACTCACCATATACAAGTCACGGCTGTATGGATGTGAACTTATCTGTATTATACTCACATCCAGTTTATGCAGCAATTCCATATACGGAACTATTGCGATTCCGAATCCTTGTGCAACAAGCCCCGCCACAACCTGGTCTTCTTCTGTTTCATAAGCTATCTTCGGCTTATCTTTTACCGCCTCAAATAGCTGTTCAACAACATCCCTCATACCTGATTCTTTCGTAAAATATATCATCGGATATGATATCAGTTCCGCTAATTCAACCGATTCTCTCGCCGCAAGCGGGTGATTTTTCGGCGTTATAAGTACCAGCATCTGCTTTTCTACCGCAACACTTGTAAATCTATACTCAGCCGTCGGTTTTGAGCAGAATACAAGGTCATACTTCTTTTGTTCAAGCTCGTTAAGCAGCTTTCTGGTCGCTCCGCTATGAAATGTAAAATCTATCTCATTATCTTTATTTTCTTTTAAAAACTGTGACGCAAGCTGCGGAACAAACTGTGTTCCAAATGCACGTAGAAACCCTACCCTTATAACACCATCACCTCTGGCTTCTCTCTGTATGGAATCCACACCTCCGTCAAGTGTTGAAATAGTCTGTTTTGCACATGCCAGAAATTCATCCCCAAATCTTGTAAGTGTTGTATTTCTTCCATTTTTTTCAAAAAGCGGAACACCAAGTTCATTTTCAAGCTGCGATATTGCATGGCTCAGACTCGGCTGCGTTATATGCAGTTCCTGTGCCGCCTTTGTATAATGCCCTACTTCGGCAAGCTTAACAAAATATCTTATGTGAAAAAGATTCACGAAGTTACCCTCCTGTTTATTTCCATAAAATGACGAATAAATAATATCATTTTATATAGATTTTATCTATAGTTTTATAAAAACTATTTATTTGAAAAATAACACACACTGCGATAAATTTAAAAGCGTTCTATTAAGGAGGAAATCATGGAAAATCTAGAAAACAAAAAACAGACATTTCTTTTCAGGGGTGAATTAGCCCTGCTGGCAGCCGTAATTATCAACAGCTTTGGTGTTGTATTAATGCTTTATTCGGGTGCAGGAATCTCGGCAATTTCAAGTGTACCTTATGCTTTTTCAAAAGTGCTGCCGCATATATCTCTCGGTACATGGACTTATATTTTTCAGGGAATTCTTATCATCACTCTTATGGTTTTACGAAAAAAATTCGTTCCACAATATCTTTTCAGTTTTGTTGTCGGATTTGTATTTGGAAAACTGCTCGATTTTTACGAATTGTGGATTAATATTCTCCCAAAATCAATTCCAACATGTGTTTTTTACTTTGTAATAAGTTATATTCTTCTTTGCATCGGAATTGCTTTATCTAACAGATGTCAGCTTCCTATCGTTCCTACTGATTTATTTCCACGCGAAATGGCTGATATAACAGGTGTCAGATATTCAAAGATAAAAATTGGGTTTGATGTTACATGCCTTTTAACAACAGCATTTATGACAGGCTACTTTTTAAGACACATCGACGGTCTTGGAATCGGAACAATTGTCGCAGCTTTTACAATGGGCAAAGGCATAAGCATTGCCGGAAATATTATCGACCGTCATATGACTTTCAAATCCTTCATGTCTGTAAATGAACAGTCTGCATAAACCCGTAACGCAAGACAATTTGATTAAAAAAACGACACTTTTTTACAAAGAAAAGCCGCACAGCAGATTATTCAATCATACCGTGCGGCTCTTGTTATTTATTATTTTATTAATTATGTCCTTTTTCTGCTTTTTTTCTTAATACAACAGTTGCTATTATCAAACCTACTGATACAAGTATAAAAAATACTGATACAGCCATAAATGAGTAAAGACTCTTATTAATAACATCAACAAACATATTATAGAAATAAACAGGTTTGATATTAAGGTGCTTATATCTGCCCTGAATAAACAAAAACAGCGGAAGCACACCTGTCATTATAGCTGCTGCAAGCGTAGCATAAGTTACATATCTAAGACCTCTATGAACATAATGATGGTCTTTTATTGTAATTACTATGTCTACAACAGCAAGCACTAACAGAATTACAATAAGTATGATAAAGAACTTGTTATACATATTTCTGAAGCTGACATAATAATTAATATATGTTATATCAACATCTGTCTTATACTCTTTTTCAATAGATGTAACAAATTCTTCAATAGCAGACTTCTGTTCGTCGCCTATTGCAATATCATTATCCTGTGCATATTTATATATGTTATCTGTAAGTTTCTTTTTGACACTGCTTGTGTCAACAGATATATCTTTTTTATCTATTCTTGAATTATACACCTGCTTTATATCAGATGTCATCTTGTCAACATCCACTATATCTTCAAATACTTCATCAGGAAGCATCATCGGCTTACCTAAATCCATTGCGTTTTCAATGAATTTTTCATGGACACTCTCATAATATCCTGTCTTTGCAGCACTTTCAAGGAAGATATTGCTTCTGAATATTCCAAAGCTTGCTCCGACAAGATAACCGGCAATCGCAAGAAGACCAGCTAATATAAAAGATAATATAATGCTCAAAGGATAAAACTTTCTCTTTGAGTTAGATTTCTTTTCTGACTTTCTCTTCATATGCTACCTCCTCCTAATATACCAGCTTAGGTCCGGATGTTTTTCTTGCATATACATACAATCTCTGGGTATATGAAGTAAGCGGAGTAAATGGATAACATGTATACATCGTTATAATCTCTTCATTACTATCAAAACCAAATGCTGACCTGTCATTCTGGTCTGCAATTCTTGTATCATATACCTCATATGTATACTTTCCATAAGAAGTAACTACTGTAAAAACATCGCCTATTTCAACATATTCCAAAGGAGCAAACGAAGTGGCATGATGACCGCCAAGAAGAATAGGTGCACCAAAACCAAATATAGGTGTACCGGCATACTGACCGACACCATTCCTTAATTCTGTTCTGCTGTCTCCAAAATAGATATTCTCTTTAATTCCAAGTCTCTCACATGTAATCTGTGCATACAGTTCACCGAGAGCCGGATACATATCAGATGAATAAGGTATCTCCTCTTCCTGATTCTGTGCATTCTCTAATTTAAAATCAGGAACACCTGACACATCAACAGTCGTTTCAGTTGTCTCTCCTGAAAGAATCGACATAACTGAATATACCGCACTGATATATGGTGACAAGCAAATGAAAACTAATAAAAAACCAATTAAAGAAAGAAAAACTGGCATATAGATATATGCCAGTATTCTTTTAACGTTTTTACGTTTATGCATAATTATTCAATTAAGCAACTTTCTTCTTGCTAACGAATGCACAAACAACTAATCCCATTGCTAATACAGCAACAACACCAACTGTAGCAGCTGTTGTGAAACCTGTATCCTTAACTACTTTAGCAGAAGGAGCAGCAACATATGACTTGCCATCCTTAACAGCTGTGATTGTGTTAGTTGATGCATCAAATGAAACTGTAGCACCAAGCTTAGCAGCTGCATCTTTGATATCTGCCATGATAGCTGACTTCTGGTCTGCTGTAAGAGAAGCGATATCCTTTACACCATTAGCTGTAGCTGTTGCAGCATCAATCTTAGCGATAACGTAAGCAGCATCTTCATCACTTACTGTGTTGTCTGCTAAGAACTGCTTTGCAGCGTTAACATACTCTGTAGCAACGCCTGCACTCTGAAGTTTGCTGATAATATCATCCTTAGAAGCTGCGAATGCTGAAATTGACATAGCAAATACGAGCATTAAAGATAATACTAAAGCTGAAATCTTTTTAATCTTCATGATAAAATCTCCCTTTCTTATGGTATTTTTTAGTTCTCTACTAAGATACCACCTTTAGAAAAATGTGTCAATAAAATCGTGAAAATATATCAAAATTGTTTTGATTTTTGTGCACTTCTGCCATATTCAGCACGTAAATAAGTGCTAATTTTACTAAACCTGTTAAGTAAAAAGTACCTAATATCTTCTGAAATTTCTGTGCGAATGTACGCTGTACATATTTCCCATCAATATTCTTATTACTCTTTTTATCATATATATAATTCCTGCAATCAAAGCCCACACAATCCAGCCTGCCAGTGCACCGGCCGTATTAGTAACAACATCATCGAGCTGGCTGTATCCTCTCTGTGTTATATATTGCACAACTTCAATCATAACCGAGAATATAAATCCTCCCATAACGCATACCGGCATCTTCCTGAACATTCTGAAAATGCATGGCATCATAAAGCCAAATGGAACAAATAATATTATATTTTCTATAAAAAAAGCATGTTCCTGAGCCGTATATCCCCATGTATACAGAAATGTCATATCAATTGCCCTTCTGCTTCCGGGTTCCCTTGAAAAGAATGTAATCCACAATAATGCTTCAATATAAAATATAAACAGACACCACAATACGAATTTTAATTTTTTATGCCATCTGAATATCGTATATATAAAACATGTAATAAGAACTGCTGCAATTATAAAATAAGGAAACATATCCGTCAGTTTCAATATATCTTTACATATATCCGTAATAATCTTCGAATAATCAACTGCCATATGCACCACCAATTCAATGTTATTTTTTAATATTTCCCATCCCGGTGATAAGAAAAAAGCCCCTTAACGGGACTTTCTCAAAACATTATTAATGCGGAAAATGGGACTTGAACCCACACGTGGATAATCCACACAAGAACCTGAATCTTGCTCGTCTGCCATTCCGACACTTCCGCAAATATACAACCAATGCCTGTTATTAACATCAAAGCACTCATAATATTGTATATTATGTATTATTATTTGTCAAGTGCATGCTTTCTTCTATTTCTTCCATAAGCCTCATGCCTGCCGTATCTGTAACCGGTATTGAAAATACAATGCTTTTGGCTTTGCTCTCAAATCCCGCTTCATCCATTATTGCTCTCATAATATCATTTTTATTCTCTGTCTTTGTAACAATAAATATCATATCCTTTTCAGGAACAAGTGTAACTCCGAGAAACTTTTCTGCTTTTTTTGCACCGGTTCCCTTTGCATGAATAACTGTTCCTCCTGCCGCATGCACTTTCCTTGCCGCATCCATGACATCTTCAGAATATCCCTGATTTGCAATAACTACAACAAGTTCATACTTTGTCTCTTTCAATACAGATTCATCTCCCTTCACAAATTCCTGCCCGCATGTCAGATAGTTAAGTGCCTTCTTGCCCCCTATACTGCTTATCCGGATTACAAATGCAATCCCAACTCCGGGAATGTCAATCTTCATTTCTTTTGAAAGCTTTCGCTTCACTTCACTCCACTTACCATCTGTCACAACATGAAACAATACACTTTTCTCACTGCCTTCAAGCCCAAAATAATCAAGTATTTCATTGGCGGCTGTTCCGCTGCCCGCTGCCGTCATGGATACTTCAAGTCCGGTATCTGTATAAAAATCCATAAACTTTTTTGTAAGATTACGATTGATAATAGTAACCATCAGATATAATTCACTCATATTTACACTCCGTCAATCTTATTTGTGCATTTCTAAAGTTCAATAATTGCATCTTCATCCATGGCTTCATAAGCATATACTGCTTCACCTTTAGACGTATGCTGTTTAATTTTGTATACAACGCCGAGAATCTGGATTGTAATAAGAGGCGTCATTGCAACCATTGCAACAACCCCGAATGCATCTTCAACAATATTGCCTCCGACAGCTGCACATGCCCCCTGTGCAAGTGGAAGAAGGAATGCTGCTGTCATCGGTCCCGATGCCACCCCTCCCGAGTCAAATGCAATTGCCGTAAAGATCTTTGGTATAAAAAATGATATCCATATAGCCAGCACATATCCCGGTATCAGAAAATACATTATAGGAATCCCCCATAATACTCTCACCATAGCAAGTGCCACTGACAACGCAACGCCGACCGAAAGACTTATTCCCATTGCTTTCGCTGATATTGCACCATCTGTAATTTCTTCAACTTGATGATTAAGCACATATACCGCCGGTTCTGCTTTAACAATAAAATATCCAATCAACGCACCTATCGGGACAAGTATCCATTTATAATTAAGGGACGCAAGTACCTTTCCAAGATAATTACCCGCTGGCATAAATCCTACGTTTGCTCCTGTAAGAAAAAGTACAAGTCCTATATATGTATACAAAAGTCCTATCACGAGTTTCAAGAGACTTCTGCCTGTAAGTTTCAATGAAACCAGCTGAAAAATTCCAAATACTATTATAATAGGGAGCATTGATATTGCTATCTCTTTTATATAAGATGGCATACCACTCCCAAAAAGATGCCATAATTCCACAGAATCAGCCACTTCCGGTACCACAGCAGCACTGTAACTGCTCTCAGCCGGTCTGTAAATCATGCCAAGTGTCATTACAGCAAGAACAGGTCCGATAGAGCATAACGCAACAAGTCCAAAACTGTCATCCGCTGCATGTTTATCATTTCTTATGGAAGCAATACCAATTCCCAATGCCATTATAAATGGTACCGTCATCGGTCCTGTTGTAACACCACCGGAATCAAACGCTACTGCCCTGAAGCTTTCAGGCACAAAAGCCATAAGAATAAATACTATAATGTAAAAGAATGCGAGCAATGGCGGAAGTGCAATTCCTATTAGCATACGAATAAGAGCTATCGCCAAAAAGACTCCTACTCCTGCCGCAACTGACAATATAAGTGTCATATTGGGAACGGATGGAACCTGAGAAGCCAAAACCTGTAAATCAGGTTCTGATATTGTAATTATCACGCCAAGTACAAATGACATGATAACAATGAATATTATTTTTTTACTTTTTGTCATACATGCACCGACTTTTTCTCCCATCGGCGTCATTGACATCTCCGCACCTAATGTAAAAAACATCATTCCAGCCATTACCATTACAGTTCCTACCAGAAAGCAAAGAAGTACACTCGGTGTAACCGGGGCGATTGTAAATCCCAAAATCAGAACAATTGCAACTATAGGCAGCACAGCTTTAAGTGCTTCTATAAATTTCTCACGAAGTTTCGCATTTAAAACCTTCAATAATTCACTCCTGTCTATTTATATACAATTTACATTTACAATTAATATTCCATAAATTCCTGGATATCTCTCAAAATATCTTCAAGTTCTGCTCCTTCATCCTGTATTGTAAGATGAAGAGGTTTACTGATATCAAGGCTGAATAAACCTACAATTGACTTAGCATCAACACAACTGTGTTCAGACTCAATATCAAACGAGCAAGAATACTTGCTTATTACACTAACAAATCTCTGCACCTTTTCAACTGAATCCAACATTACTGTCACTGTAAACATATTCATCCTCCTCCAGGTACCATAAGAACTTTTATCCTTTAAATATGTACCTTCTGTTTTTTACTTTAGTTTGTGATAATCCGATAATACTACATTTAAAAATTAAAAACAACCGAAACGCCTTAAATTTCACGCAAAATTGTAAAATATATTACATAAGCGGTGCAAGCAGTCTTAATATCTGTCCTATTAGTTTTTTATGCCACGGATATTTTTTACAATCTTCTTCTGTAATCTTCTGACATTTTTCAAGTGTTTTCTGATAATCATTTTCGATATCTGCCACAACATCATTTTTATAAATATATGCTCCGCACTCAAAATGAAGATATAAACTTCTGAAATCAAGATTAACAGTTCCAACAGTCGCACGGCAGTCATCACTTATGAATTCCTTTGCATGGACAAATCCAGGTGTGTATTCATATATATTAACGCCATGTTTTATAAGTTCCGGATAATATGTTCTTGCCAGAAGATATGCATAAACCTTATCAGGGATATGCGGCATGATTATAGTTGTCTCAACGCCCCTTGCTGCACAATATCTCAAAGCGGCAATCATCTCATCATCCAATATAAGATATGGTGTCATAATATGAACATATCGCTGTGCCCTGTTTAATATGTCAATGTATACACGTTTTCCTATTCTCTCAGATGAAAATGGGCTGTCACCATATGGAATGACATATCCATTACTGCGGATAAGTTCATTTTTCAAATCAAAATCATTCAGACATTCATCCTTATCAAAATTAATAATATAATTATCAATTTCTTCCTGTTCAATTCTGTCCTTCTTACCGGCTACATTCCACATTTTCAAAAACATGTACGTAAAACTTTTTACAGCATCGCCTTTTACCATAACTGCTGTATCTTTCCAATGTCCGAATCTGTCAAGTTTATCAATATACTCATCAGCAAGATTAATTCCTCCTGTAAACGCAGTCTTGCCGTCAACTATAAGTATTTTTCTGTGGTCACGGTTATTCTGTACTGTAGAAAGGACCGGCTTTATCTGTGAAAACGGTCTTGATTTTATTCCCATATTTTCAAGTTCTTTGTAATATCCATATGGAAGCAATGCAAGCGAGCACATTCCATCATACATAAAACGGACTTCTACGCCCTGTGAAGCCTTTAACTTTAATATATCTAGAATGCTTCTCCACATATAGCTGTCAGTCACTATGAAATATTCCATAAAAATAAACTTTTCTGCAGCCATGAGCTGCTTTTTCATCTCTTCAAACTTGAACTCGCCAAGCGGAAAGAACTCAATATCATTATCATAATACGCCGGAAAGTCACCGGCATTATGTAAATAAGAAGCCAGCCCTCGTTCTCCGTGCAGCTCACTTTTAAGCTTTTCGAGCACTGCATCACTTGTTTTGGCTTTCTCATGCAGCTGTTTATCAATCGATGCAAGTCTAGACCTCATAATCTTAGTGCCAAGCTGCAGATTAACAAATACATATATCATGGTTCCGAATATAGGTATTATAAGCACCGGTATAATCCATGCCATCTTAAACGCCGAATTGGTATCCTCATTAAAAATATGTATGACAACAAACATACCAAGAAGTACAAATAATAAATGTATAAGCACAGAATATCTGTACAGCCAGTTGATAAGTATGAAGAAAAATGCAAACTGCATCAGAATTGCAATTATTACAAATGCTGTACGTCCAAAAAGAACTCTTGTTATTTTTTTCAGTTTCTGTGTCGATTTCTTCATATTCAATACCTCTTGCACTATAACTCTCTATCTGACTAATTGCTCTGATTAATATTTATAATATCATTTTTTCTATTTTATTTCCACTCCCTGGCAGATTTTTATATTATTAATCCAAAAATGCCGCCACTTTTTATCAAAGCGGCAGCATCTGTTTTGCTATATTAATTTTTAAAGATTTGTATATCCCATCAGATATTTATCTACCTCTCTTGCACAATCACGGCCCTGACGGATAGCCTTTACAACAAGAGACTGACCTGTATGGCAGTCACCGGCAGTAAATACACCCGCTGCATTTGTTGCAAACTTTCCTTCTTCTGTCTTGATATTTGTACGTTCAGTAAGTTCAACACCAAATGCATCTGTGACATATTTCTGTGTTCCAAGAAATCCTGCGGCAATAAGAACAAGCTCACAAGGAAGTTCCTTCTCTGTTCCCTCTACAGGAACCATCATTCTTCTTCCAGTTTTCTCGTCAACTTTGGACTCGAGGCTTATAACAACAACTTTCTCAAGATTTCCTTTTTTATCTTTCTTGAATTCTTTTACTGTTGTTGTATAAATTCGTGGATCATGTCCAAATACCGCTATTGCCTCTTCCTGACCGTAATCAGTCTTGCATACAAGCGGCCACTGTGGCCATGGATTACTCTCCCTTCTTGTATCAGGTGCCTTAGGCATCATCTCAAGCTGTGTAACTGATTTGCAGCCATGTCTTATACATGTTCCGACACAGTCATTGCCTGTATCACCGCCACCTATTACAATAACATTTTTATCTTTTGCTGATATAAATTTGCCATCGCTCAAATCAGAATCGAGAAGGCTCTTTGTAGTTGCTTTAAGAAAATCTACGGCAAAATAAATTCCATTGGCATCCCTTCCCGGAGCATTGATATCTCTTGGATTAGAAGCTCCGCATGCAAGTACAACTGCATCATACTCATCAACAAGCTTTTTTGCCTTGATTTTTTCTCCGACATTTGCTTCTGTTACGAACTCAATTCCTTCAGCTTTCATTACTTCAAGTTTTCTGTCTATAATATGTTTTTCAAGCTTCATATTAGGAATGCCATATCTTAAAAGTCCGCCGATTCTGTCAGCCCTTTCAAATACTGTAACATTATGTCCTCTCGTATTTAGCTGGTCTGCAACTGCAAGTCCGGCAGGACCTGATCCTACAACCGCTATTCTTTTACCGGTTCTTACCTTTGGAGGCTTTGGACCTGCCCAGCCATTAGCATAGGCATGTTCAATAATAGCCATTTCATTTTCTTTCGTGCAGACTGCATCACCATTAAGACCACATGTACATGCTTTCTCACAGAGTGCAGGACACACGCGGCTTGTAAATTCAGGGAAATTACTTGTCTTATGAAGCCTGTTATATGCCTGCTCCCAGTTTCCTGTGTATACAAGGTCATTCCATTCAGGAATAAGATTGTTTAAAGGACATCCTGACGTCATTCCTTTAATATTCATTCCTGACTGGCAGAACGGAACACCGCAGTCCATGCATCTTGCACTCTGACATCTCTGCTCTGCCTCTGAAAGTGGTGTATGAAACTCATTAAAATTCTTTATTCTCTCTTTTGGCGAAACAGCTTTTGCTTCTTTTCGCTCATATTCTAAAAATCCTGTTGGCTTTCCCATACGTATCTCCTTTCCATCAAACGAACCGATGTGATGTGTGCCTCGTCTGTGCACATCACTTTGTGGCCGCATAAAATGCTTCTATCTGAGCCTGCTCACTGCTAAGTCCTTTTTCTTCCATCTGGACTATTGTATTTAACATCTTCTTATAATCGTGAGGTATGATTCTCTTGAACTTTGGAAGGTATTCACCAAAATTATCAAGAACTTCTTTGCCTTTCTTTGAATTTGTATATGCAACATGTTCTGTAATCAAATCTTTTAATTCAAGTACATCATACTTATCTGTTACAGGTTCAATTGATACAAGCTGTTTATTCATTCTCTTATAAAGGCTTGTATCTTCATCAAGAACGTATGCGATACCGCCGCTCATACCTGCTGCAAAGTTCTTTCCTGTTCTGCCAAGTACAACCACACGGCCGCCTGTCATGTATTCACATCCATGGTCACCGCAACCCTCTACAACCGCTGTAGCACCTGAATTTCTTACGCAGAAACGCTCTCCGGCAACACCATTGATAAATGCTTTACCGCTTGTAGCTCCATAAAGTGCAACATTACCTATGATGATATTTTCATCTTCTTTATAAGCACATCCTGTAGGCGGATATACAATAAGTTTACCGCCTGAAAGGCCCTTTCCGAAGTAATCGTTGCTGTCGCCGACAAGTTCAAGCGTAAGTCCCTTAGGTATGAATGCACCAAAGCTCTGTCCGCCGGCACCGTTACATTTTACTGTAAATGTATCTTCATCAAGTGTCTCACCAAATCTTCTTGTAATCTCAGCACCGAGAAGAGTACCGACTGCACGGTCTGTATTAGTTACATCTACCTCAACACTTCTCTTCTGTTTTTCATCAAGTGCCGTTGCAAATTTCTTCAAGAGAACTTTCTCATCAACTGTCTTTTCAAGCTGGAAATCATATACATTTTTCTTATCGTAATGAATCTTTGCAGCTTCCTTAATATATGGATTATCAAGAATCTGTGAAAGATCAACATTCTTTGAACGTCCGCTGCCAGGAACATCTCTCTGTTCGAGTAAATCTGTTCTTCCGACAAGTTCATCAACTGTCTTCACACCAAGTTTTGCCATGTATTCACGAAGTTCTTCTGCTATAAATCTCATAAAGTTGACAACGTATTCAGGTTTTCCTGTAAATCTCTTACGAAGTTCAGGATTCTGTGTTGCAACACCTACAGGACATGTATCAAGATTACATACTCTCATCATTACACAACCCATTGTTACAAGCGGTGCTGTTGCAAAACCAAATTCTTCAGCACCAAGCATAGCTGCAATCGCAACATCACGGCCACTCATAAGCTTACCATCTGTCTCAATAATTACCTTATTACGAAGTCCGTTCATAGTAAGTGTCTGATGTGCCTCTGCAAGTCCGAGTTCCCATGGAAGTCCGGCATTGTGGATAGAACTTCTCGGAGCCGCACCTGTACCGCCATCATAACCTGATATAAGAATTACCTGTGCACCTGCTTTTGCAACACCAGAAGCAACTGTACCAACACCTGCCTCTGATACAAGCTTAACTGAAATACGTGCATTTTTGTTCGCATTTTTTAAATCATATATAAGCTGTGCCAAGTCCTCGATAGAGTAAATATCGTGATGTGGTGGAGGTGAAATAAGTGATACACCCGGTGTTGAAAGACGTGTCTTTGCAATCCATGGATATACCTTCTTTCCAGGTAAATGGCCGCCTTCACCAGGCTTTGCACCCTGTGCCATCTTAATCTGTATTTCCTGTGCACTTACAAGATACTTAGATGTTACACCGAAACGTCCTGACGCAACCTGCTTGATTGCTGAACATCTGTTTAATCCGTCAGATCCTACAGTAAGTCTGTCCTCATCTTCACCGCCCTCGCCTGAATTTGACTTGCCGTGAAGCATATTCATTGCAATTGCCATTGTCTCATGTGCTTCTTTTGAAATAGAACCGTAAGACATAGCACCTGTCTTAAATCTTCTTACAATCGAATCAACACTTTCAACTTCATCAATATTAATTCCTTTCTTAGGAAATCTGATGTCCATAAGTCCACGAAGATTCATGGCACCTGTATCTTTATTTACAAGCTTTGTATATTCCTTGAAAATCTTATAATCACCTGTTCTTGTTGCAAGCTGTAAAAGGTGAATTGTCTGCGGATTGTAAAGATGCTCTTCTTTTCCGCTTCTTAACTTATGTGCACCATTGCTGTCAAGTGTTGTATCAGTAGGAAGTCCCAATGGGTCAAATGCCTTAGAATGAAGTGTTTCAACATCCTCCTGGATATCTTTAAGGCTTATACCTTCAATTCTGCTCACTGTACCCTTGAAATATTTATTAATAACATCTGAATCAATACCTATTGCCTCAAAAATCTTAGCACCCTGATATGACTGTATTGTTGAAATACCCATCTTTGCAGCAATTTTAACAATTCCGCCAAGTATCGCATTGTTATAATCATCTACAGCAGCATAATAATCTTTATCAAGCATATTAAGGTCTATTAATTCCTGAATGCTCTCCTGTGCAAGATATGGATTAATTGCTGATGCACCATATCCTAACAGTGTTGCAAAATGATGGACATCTCTTGGCTCACCACTCTCAAGAATAACAGCCATTGCAGTTCTTTTCTTTGTCTGTACAAGGTACTGCTGAAGTGCAGATACAGCAAGAAGCGAAGGAATTGCAACATGATTTTCGTCAACACCGCGGTCAGAAAGAATTATAATATTTGCACCCTCTCTGTGTGCTCTGTCAACCTCTACAAAGAGATGGTCAATTGCTTTTTCAAGAGATGTATTCTTATAATAAATAATAGGAATTGTCTCTACCTTAAATCCGTCAACCTTCATATTTTTAATCTTCAAAAGGTCTGTATTTGTAAGGATTGGGTCATTAATCTTTAACTGTTTACAGTTTTCTGCTTTTTCTTCAAGGACATTTCCATCTGTTCCGAGATAAACAGTTGTTGATGTTACAACTTTTTCACGGATTGAATCTATAGGCGGATTTGTTACCTGTGCAAAAAGCTGTTTAAAATAATTAAATAATGGCTGATGTTTATTTGAAAGCACTGCAAGCGGTGTATCAATACCCATCGCACCAATTGACTCTGAACCGTTAAGTGCCATAGGAAGAATAGATGTCTTCAAATCTTCATATGTATATCCGAATGCTTTCTGGAGTCTTGCTCTCTCTTCCTTTGTATGCATTGGCACTTTCTGATTTGGAATCTTTAAATCATGAAGCTGTACAAGGTTGTTATCAAGCCATTCGCCATAAGGCTGCTTTGTTGCATATTTTTCTTTTAACTCATCATCATCTATAAGTTCGCCCTTTACTGTATCAACAAGAAGCATTTTACCAGGTCTTAATCTGTCCTTTACCTTGATTCTGCTCTCAGCAATCGGAAGGACTCCGACTTCTGAAGAAAGAATAAGATAACCGTCATTAGTTACATAATAGCGAGAAGGACGAAGGCCATTACGGTCAAGAACCGCACCCATTATATCACCATCAGAGAAAAGAATTGATGCAGGTCCATCCCATGGTTCCATCATAGTTGCATAATACTGATAAAAATCTTTCTTTTCCTGTGCCATTGCTTTGTTATTGCTCCATGGTTCAGGAATTGTAATCATTACAGCAAGAGGAAGCGGCATGCCATTCATAACAAGGAATTCCAGTGTGTTATCAAGCATAGCTGAATCCGAACCATTGGTATTTACAACAGGTGTAATCTTTGCCATCTCTGATTCAAGATATTCCGAATACATTGTCTCTTCTCTTGAAAGCATTCTGTCGGCATTACCCTTAATTGTGTTAATTTCACCATTATGAACAATAAATCTGTTAGGATGAGCACGTTCCCAGCTAGGATTTGTATTAGTAGAGAATCTTGAATGGACAATTGCGATTGCTGATTCATAATCTGTGTCCTCCAAATCACCAAAGAACTGACGTAGCTGTCCTACAAGGAACATACCCTTGTATACAATAGTTCTGCTTGAAAGTGAAACTACATATGTATCTTCATTAGTCTGTTCAAAAACACGTCTTGCGACATACAGTTTTCTGTCAAAATCTATTCCCTTAGCCACATCTGCCGGTTTCTTCACAAAAGCCTGCATAATGTAAGGCATACAATCCACTGCTTTCTTACCAAGTATCTGAGGATAAGTAGGCACTTCTCTCCAGCCTAAGAATTCAAGACCTTCTTTTTCAACAATGATTTCAAACATTTTTTTAGCCTGATTTCTCTTCAGTTCATCCTGTGGAAAGAAAAACATACCAACGCCGTATTCCCTCTCTTCACCAATCTGGATTCCAAGTGGTTTTACCGCCTTCTTGAAAAACTTGTGTGAAATCTGAAGAAGAATACCAACACCATCACCTGTTTTTCCTTCTGCATCTTTTCCGGCTCTGTGTTCCAGATTCTCAACAATACTTAATGCATCTGAAACTGTCTGGTGTGTCTTAATTCCCTTGATGCTTACAACGGCACCGATACCGCAGTTATCATGTTCAAAGCTCGGACTGTACAGTCCCGGCTGTCTGCTCTGTTTTTCCATAAGTCGTTATCATCCTTTCGCAATGGTTTTTTCTTGTCCTATAATATACGCCATTTTTATATGCGTGTAAATATCTTTTTTTAAATATTTGTCTGATTATTTATCATTTCGCTTAATTTTATTATATTATCTGTAATTTTACTTGTTTTTCTTAGTATTTATTACAGTTTAGATGTAATTTTATTAGTTTTTCACGAAATCAATTTAAATTTTATTTTTCATAATTTATATTATACATGTATCAATCATTAAATTGTGTCTGAATTGTTCATATCTTTTTTACTGTTTGTTTTGCAAATCGCTTGTTTTTTGTCCGATATTATGTTTGAATCTAAAAAATAAAGGCTGATTCGCAAAATTTTATTTTAAAATTCAGCGAACCAGCCTAAAATTATAAACTAATTTCTATTTTTTCTTAAATTTATAAAGTTATACACATCTAACTTTTCTTCTTTTTTCCTCTGACAATGAAATCCACCGCTTTGGGCATTACATCAAATACTGTCTTTTTAAGCGAACCTCCAAACTCTCCATCAAGAGTCCATGCTATTTCATTTGGAGATTCAAATTCAACATGATTGGTCTTAAATGAACATACCATATCCGTCTCATCAAACTTCTGTGTCATAAAAGCATTGACAAGCTGCTGCAGGTCCATAGGATTCTTTATTTCACGTATGAGTGTCACTTCAAACAGACCATCCTGCAAATCAGTAGAACCACCTACAAGAAACTTCATGCCGCCAACTGATTTTGTATTACTTACCATTCCATATACAAAGTTTCCTTCAACATTCTTTATATCGCTTTTTACTCTTACATAGCATGGCTTTAATGTCATAAACTGCTTAGCAGCTTCAATTATATATGCCTGATGTCCAAGTACATTTTTCAGTTGCTGCGGAGTATTATATGAAACCTCTGTAAAAGCCCCGAATGCAGCAACATAATTAAAACTTCTCTGTCCGTCAACCATTCCTATATCACAGTTGAATGTTCTTCCTTTTACAATAACCTTAGCTGCTTCAATCATATCTTTGGGAATTCCGAGACTCCTGGCAAAATCGTTAGTTGTACCGCTTGGAATATATCCTATAGGAATTCTTTCATCAAGATGCAATACCGCACCAACAGTCTCATTAAGCGTTCCATCGCCACCGCTGCACACTATGACATCATGTGACAAGCCATTTTCTATAATATAATTATATCCATCCATGGCAGCTTTTGTAGGATATACCGTAACATCATATCCGCCTTCTGAAAATATCTGTACTATCTGCATAAGTTTATTCTTTAATTGTGCCTTACCCGAATTGGGATTAAATACAAATAATAACTTCTTCATAAACTCTCCTGTGCTTATTATCATCTATCCCACTTATCACACAAAGCATTTATCTGGTCAGCAAATTTTGCAAGATCTTTATTTGCCCCTCCTTCATTGTGGGTTATAACAGTCATAAGTCTCTGTCCGGCTGCAACAAGTCTTGCAAATACGCCCTGATTACGCTTAACAACTGTCCTTCTTGACTTCTTCTGTTCATTACCATGTGAAATCTCAACATTACCGGCAAGATCATAAACAGCTCCGGTGTAAGGTGCAAGTGTATCATATCCGTACGCATCGTGAAGTAATGCCGCAAAACTATCACATACTGAATCTTCACCATGAACTATAAATACCTTCTGTGGCTTCTTTTCAAATGAATTAATCCACTTTACCAGACCTTCCCTGTCTGCGTGTCCGCTTGTTCCAGGAAGCTGTGCAATCTCAGCACTTACCTGTATCGGTTCACCAAAAAGCTTAATTTCTTTGGCTCCCTCAACAATAGCACGGCCTGTTGTTCCGACTGCCTGATATCCCACAAAAAGTATCGTACACTCCGGTCTCCAAAGGTTATGTTTCAGATGATGCCTTACACGTCCGGCCTCGCACATACCTGATGCAGATATAATTACTTTTGGCTTATTATCAAAATTAATCATCTTTGAGGCTTCACTTGTTGTGGCAAACTTCAACCCTTCAAATACAAGCGGGTTGATTCCTGCATCTATAAATTTCATTGCTTCTTCATCAAAACATTCATGTGTATTTTTACCAAATATGTTAGTAGATTCAATTGCCAGCGGACTGTCAAGATATACATCAAATGGTCTGTCAATAAGCTTCTTTTCTTTAATTTCGCGTATAAAATATAAAAGTTCCTGTGTTCTTCCGACTGCAAATGAAGGAATTACAACATTACCTCCACGTTCAAATGTTCTCGTAAACACCTTTACAAGTTCTGCCGCATAATCAGGCGTTCCACCATGGCTTCTGTCGCCATATGTAGATTCCATAACAACGTAATCTGCATCTTTTATATATTCCGGGTCTTTTATAATAGGCTTATTAACATTACCTATATCTCCCGAAAATACAATTTTCTTTGAAATGCCATCTTCATCAATCCAGACTTCAATACTTGCTGAACCAAGAAGATGTCCGGCATCTATAAATCTTATTGTAATTCCGTCGCATAAATCAATCTTTTCTGAATATGGACAGCCAACAAACTGTTTCATAACATTAACAGCCGCATCCATATCATACAGCGGCACGAATTCTTTCAACGTACCGTTGGAACGTTTTGCTTTACGGTTACGCCATTCAGCCTCAAATTCCTGAATATGAGCACTGTCTTTAAGCATTATCTCACACAAATCCACAGTTGGTCTTGTTGTGTAAACTTTGCCTCTGAATCCATTTGTATACAAAAGCGGAATCAATCCAGAATGGTCAATATGTGCATGTGTAAGTAATACATAATCAACTTCCGATGCCGGGATTGGCAGTTCCTGATTCTCATAAACATCATTCCCCTGCTCCATACCGCAGTCAACAAGTATATTCACACCACACGCCTGAAGAAAATGACAGCTTCCTGTTACTTCATGGTCAGCACCTAAAAAATTAAGTCTCATAACTATCCCTCTTTTCAGTTTATATTTTTAACGTATATTTATAATACAATTTTATGATAAACAAGGCTAATTTTCAACTAAAATTCCTATAAAATTCCTAATCCGTCGAAAAGAATTTTAATGCCTATGAGAATAAGTATAATCCCACCGCATATCTCTGCTTTGGACTTATATTTTTCACCGAAAACACTTCCAATTTTTACACCTGCTGCCGAACAGACAAATGTGACACATCCGATAAATATTACAGCATATATTATATTAACCTGAAGAAATGCAAATGTAACACCTACCGCAAGTGCATCTATACTTGTTGCTATTGCAAGCAGAAACATTGATGCCGGATTCATATTGGCATCTAATCTTTCTTCTTCGCCAAATGCTTCTCTCACCATATTAGCACCGATAATCACAAGAAGAATAAATGCTATCCAATGCGAATATTTAGTTATTTTATCAGCAAAAAAGCTGCCAAGAAAATAACCCATAAGAGGCATAAGTGCCTGAAAACCACCAAACCATGCACCTGCAATGCACATATGCTTAGGCTTTATCTTTCCAAGTGACAACCCCTTACAGACTGAAACAGCAAATGCATCCATTGACAAACCAACTGCCAGAATAAACAATTCAATTAAACTCATATTAATCTCCATTTCTTTTGTAATTTTTATATATTTTCCCCGCCGGCATAACAAAAAAGAGACTCCGGACAGCTTTGTATTAAAAGCTATCCACGAGTCTCATCATTTACAGTAATACCGGGTATTAAACCATTATGTCGATATAACTACACAACTTATGTTATGCCGATTACTCCCTCAGGGAATTAATTACGTTTTTAAATAATATCATTAATGATAAAATATATCAAGTAGATTTTCAGATATTTTTATAATATCAAATCATCAAGTTTAATCTTAGGAACATGGTGTACCTGATTCGCATCCCTGTAATATTTTATATCTCCTCCAGCCGGAATATCCTCAAGCACAACTTCTTCTTTCGGATATCCAAGTGCGATGCAGTAATCAATCTTCATATCATCCGAAAGACCAATAACACCAGCCAGCTTTGCCCTGTTGACATTGCCAAGAAAACATCCGCCCATTCCTTTTTCAACTGCTGCCAGAAGAATTGTCTGTCCGATAATTCCCTCATCACATTCCGCTTTTGCATTT
Organism: Lachnospira hominis (ex Liu et al. 2021); assembly: GCF_014287955.1. Taxonomy (GTDB): domain Bacteria; phylum Bacillota; class Clostridia; order Lachnospirales; family Lachnospiraceae; genus Lachnospira; species Lachnospira hominis. Next base: position 364,782 of record NZ_JACOPD010000002.1, read on the forward strand.
TTATCTGTAGCCATAATTATGTAGGCCGATGGTCTTTCCCCTTTAACAGGTCCTGCCCAATCCTTTAAATATCCTGCCCAGCCAAGACATTCAAATACTTTTTCCTTCATTACCTCATCACATACAAGTTTATATCTTACCGGCTGTCTGTTAGCTGCTGACGGCGTATTTCTTCCTGTATCGACAAGTTCTTTAAGTTCATCTTCTGTTATCTTTTTATTTTCATAAAATCTTCTGTATGAACGGTTTTTCTTTGCAAGTTCCTTTATCATATCTGTGTTTCCTTTCCATAAAATTCTTTTACAAACTCACTCATATAAATTGTATCGTATGCTCCTGATGTCTCATATGAAGAATGCATTGCAAGCTGTGCAATACCTATATCTGCCGCCTTTACTGACAAATTAGACATTACAAGATTTCCAAGTGTGGAACCTCCGGCAACATCTGAATTATTATAATATGTCTGATATGGTATATCTGCTTTCTTACAAATCTGTTTTACAAATGCACCTGTGCATGCATCTGTTGTATATTTCTGTCCGCCGTGATACTTAATTACAACTCCACCATTCATATCCGGTCTATGGATAACATCCGCTTTTTCAGAATAATTTGGATGCATGGCATGTGCATTGTCTGCACTTAGCATAAAACTTTTTGAAAGCATACGGTTAAATCCGCTTCCTGTAATATCTTTAACTGATGCGAGTTCTCTTAACACAACAGGCAGAAAATCAGAGCTCGCCCCCTGTCTTGATAGGCTTCCTACTTCTTCATTATCAAAGGCCGCATATACTTTTATATACTCATCTCTCTCCGGTTTATCCTGACATCTGGTCTGTATAAAGCCTGTCATAGTGCTGTAAACACATTGAAGGTCATCTATTCTCGGTGCTGATATCAAAGAGGCATTCTCACCCATAATACAGCCTTCCTGAGTATTATACAGATATAAATCCGTTCCTAGAATGTCACTCTGCTTTATTCCAAATTCTTTTCGTATCAATTCATATAAACCTTTGTCTGCTGCAACCGGCTGCATTTCTTTCTGCACAGATATACCCGTCTTTGAAGCATCATTTCCTCTTGTCATGTGTATTGCCAGTGACGGAATTATAAAAGACGGCTCAGATATATTGACAAGTATACTGTCCAATATGCCATCAACGTCACATACTATTCTTCCGGCAGCACCAAGAGGTCTGTCAAACCATGACTGTGTAATCATTCCACCATATTTTTCCACATCAAGTTTTAAACATGTATCACTATTTCCGTATTCACCATTATCTTTGAATTTAAACATCGGTGAGTCGGTGTGTGAACATACAATTTTAAATCCTTTCGGGCTTTTGCATGCCGGTACACGGAAAGCAATAATTGATGAGTCATTTCTTATAACATACCCCTTATATTCTCCATCAGGGCTTCCAAATGCATCATCCTTGTTCCAGAAGCCGTATTCCCACTCTTCTTTCTGGACAAAACCTGCTTCATCAAATATTTTCTTCAATGTATTTACTGTCTGGTATGATGTTGGACATTCTTTTATAAATCCAAGAAATTTTCTATTTTCTTCAAATGACTGCTCTTTCGTTATCTTCATATATATTTTCCTTTACAACCTTAAAAGCATATCTCCGTCTTTTATCCATTTCATCTTTCTCATCCACTCTGAAACAGCAAGTGTTATAAGTGCAGGAAGGACAAAATGCATAAGTATGATTTCTATTGCAACAACAGGAACTGACATTGTCTGTGTCATTGACTGCCATGCCATAATCTGTCCCACAAATCCGGCTGAACCCATACCAGAACCTGTCGGAGTGCTTGTCATTCTAAGAATTGCACTTGATACAGGTCCAAGTATCGCACTTGACACGATTGGCGGTATCCAGATAAGCGGTTTTTTTACAATATTAGGAACCTGAAGCATTGATGTTCCGATTCCCTGTGCAATAAGACCACCCATTTTATTTTCCCTGTAACTTGCAACCGCAAATCCAACCATCTGACAACAGCATCCAACCGTCGCCGCTCCGGCGGCAACACCTGTTATTCCCATGGAAACACCTATTGCTGCTGAACTTATAGGAAGAGTAAGAATCATTCCCATAAGAACCGATATAAGTATTCCGCCAATTACCGGATGCTGTTCGACATTAATATTAACAAGATTGCCAAGCCACATCATAAATGCTGATATCGGCGGTCCGATTACATATCCAACTGCTGCTCCCGATGCTATGCACGCAAATGGTGTCACAATAATATCAACTTTTGTTTTTCCCGATACAAGTCTTCCGATTTCAATTGCAACATATGCCGCAACAAATGCACCAAGTGGCTCGCCTGGCTTTCCGAGTGCAAATGCAGACATTGAATTTACTGTCGGAAATGCTCCTATCATGCCGGAAACAGCTGCTGCAATCGTAACAAGAGGACTTGAGCCGAGCTTTACAGCAACTCCAACGCCGATGCCGGCACCTGTAAGTGTTTTGGCAACATTGGCAGCACCATTGATATAGCTTCCTATGTCACCACCGATAAACGTTCCGATTTGTGCGATTATCGTTCCAATAATCAATGTTGAAAACAGGCCAAGTGCCATTCCGCCAAGACCGTCAATAAATATTCTGTTTAAAATTTTCTTTAATTTTTCCATTTTCTCCTCACATATCCCATCGGCAGACCTGTAAATATCTTCCTGATTATCTTACTTTATATCTAATCTGACATCAGAAAATGTCACATCTGCATTTCTTGCCGCAAACATACAAAGATATACATTTTCAGGGTCTAACGCAGTAAGTTTGAAATCAAATCCACCTGTAATTGTTGTCTCATCTCCAAATGTACACGCATATCCGTCAGATGTGCTTTCTATCTGTACTTTTACTGTCTCGCCCGGTTTATAACCTCTTGTGCATGTGCCTCCATATACAAGCTTTCCGCTCTTTCTTGCAAAACAATTAGCAGGTGCATTTTCATGCGTTAAAAGAAGAGGTGCAGCTGCAACATAATCTCCCAATATATCAGGTGTTACTTTGTCAATATACATGTCATCTCTTACCATAAGCCCAAACGATACCTGGTCATTCAGGAAATAATTGTTTATTTTCATTGAAGCTGAAAATATAAAATCATCTTTTACAGGTACTTTTGTATAGTATACTGCTATACCATCAGATACAGCTGATATTTTTCCCACATTTCCACAGACTGCAATATGGAAACTGTTATCAGAAAGAGCTTCCAGCGTAAATGTGTCTTTTGTCGGCATATCCATAATATCTCCAAATACCGATGGTTTCCATATTCCTGATTTTTCCCATATTTTACTGTCACTAAGATTTGAATCAAAAACAGTAGGTTTATAAGTTTCAGATGGTTTAAAATACTTTTTCTTTGAAGGCATCGGAGCATCATTTTCAAGTCCTGTAATATGGTTTGAAAGCCCCTCAACACCGATATTTTTTATCTCTGAAAGGCAAAGATATGCATTAACTCTTGCTCCCCACACATTTGTATGTGTGTTATCAACACTTATCGCCTTATCTGACGGCCATGCGTGAAGATATAGTGTTTCATCTGCACCAAGTCTGTCATACATTTCTTTTGTCATCATAGTCATATCGACAAGTGCTATATTAAGCTGCCTTGCAAGATCCCTTATCGCTTTCGGATAATCTCCACCCTTATATTCACCTACAGGTGCAGTTACATGAAGCATCTGTCCGTTCCATTTTCCATCAGGGCTTCTTCTTACTATCGGAGTGCAGAGAATCGGTGTGCATCCTGCCTCCTGAGCCTTTTTGATATAATTATTATAAAGCGAAAAAGCAAATGTTCCCTGTGTAAGATAATCACCCTCACCCTGTGTGTATCTGTCATTTTCAGTCTTTTCATCATTATGTCCGAATCCTATAATCAGATAATCATCTTTTTTCATTCCTGAAAGTAATGTCTGATATTCAGGTTCTGTTGTATAACTCTTGCTGCTTCTTCCTGAAAGTGCAATATTTTTAACTATAATTTCATCATCAAGATATTCCTGAAGCTTTGTACCGTAACCATATCTTGGCAGATAATACTTATCCTCAAAGCTGCTAAGTGTCGAATCTCCGACAACCCATAAATTTTTACTCATAGATATCACCTCTATATTTTTTCAAAAGGCGAAACACTTTTTAATGTTCCGCCTTTCATAAAATAATTATTTTACTGAATATACAATGCTTGTTACTGCGTTATCCTTTATTGCAAAACTAAGAACCATATTTCCGGATTCATACTTAATCTGTCCGTTTTCTTCCTTATATGAAGAACCATAAGCAGATGTTACTTTATCCTTTGAATCACCAATCTTGATTCCTTCTTTTGTCTTTACTGTATCATCCATAAATGTTACTGAATATACAACATCTACGCCATTTTTCTGATATCCCTGAAGTGTAAAGCTGTCATAATACCAGAACTTGTCCATTCCGTCAAATGCACAGCTCTTAGCTTCATAATAACCACCCTTTGGAGTGCCAAGCTTTGATGTAATATCTTCAACTTTTTCGTCTATTGCAATATTAACACCATTTGTAGTGAACACATAACCTGTGGATGTATTCTGGCTCTGCTGCTGTGTTGTGCTGCCATTGTCTGTTCCTTTAGAACCGCCGCAGGCTGTAAGACCTACGCATAAAATCATTAATCCTGCTGCTATTAAACTTCTCTTTCTCATTGTGAACCTCCATTTAAGCTGTTATTCCATGCTTCCTGTTTTTTTGTCTTGAGACTGTTGTAATCCGATACAATTTTGTTCCACTGTGATGCAGTTTCGCTCTCGCCTCTGTGATCAGTAAGCCTGTATTGGTCTTTTAAAATATTTCCAAGATAAACCGCTGTCTTTTCCGCTCCGTCAACATTGAGATGCTGACCGTAGTCGAATGTATCCGTTGTATAATCCAGTCCTATTTCATCTGCCTTATCGACCATGTTTAAGTATAACAGATTATTTTCATTTGCATAGTCCTGAATCTGACTTTCCCATTCATCATACCAGTGTGGGAAAATACTCGGTGCTTTTATAAGAACAAGTTTTATACCCTTTTCATTGCATAAATCTTTAATCTTATCAAGATATTCGTAATTTCTGTCTGAAAATGTATAATTGGCAAGCGGCGAAACCTTCGGAACCGTAGTCACCGGACGTACACCAACCTGCATAAGATAACCGTTGCTTGTGACTTTAGGTTTGTTAAACATATATTTTATATCATCAGATGACAATTCACTCCATCTTGAATGATAACGCAAAAGCGGAAAAATGTAACTCCCCATCGTCTCTTTTTCTGTCATTGATTCTTTTATTGAATTCCACTTTGACTTTGACCAACGCATTCCATCAAGCGTCATTCTGTTATATGCTTCGCTCTTCGCATCAGCTTCAGACATCGCAAGCATACTAAGAACAACGACCTTTGGTGTCTCATGTTTTAATGTATCTTCAAGCAGGTAATATGACTGCCATATAAGCTGCTCAGAGCTTCCTCTTATGTAACTTGTAATTCCATACTCTTCCCACATCTTGACTGTTGAAATATTTTCATACACTTCACAGTCACCAAGAATAAGCACATCATTATTTTTTTCACTCTTATAATATTCTGCTATCATAGAGCCTTCAGGTATATCATTAACATACTTCGGTGTAAGAAGCAGTGTCAGAAGATAAAGGCATACAACCGGTATCAGGACGACTGCTATTACACGTATAATTTTCTTTCCCATAAATACGTCCTCCTAAAACTGATTATAAATAAACTGACTTGATTCATATCCTATTCCATACACACCAAACACTGCTATTCCAAGGAATAACGCAAGGAATATAGTAAATCTTAATGCAAAGCTTTTCTTTGAAAGACGTTCTCTTACAGATTCTTCACGTCCTGCAAAGCTTACAATATACATAATTATAACACCTGCAAGTAAAAGAATATAATCCGGCAAAGAAAGTCCTATATTAAACATTCCACTGCCAAAAACACTTGCGTAATTAGCTGTTGTAAACATTGATATAAACTGTCTGAACGCATCTGCTATATTTCTGTGATAATCAAGCATCTGGAGCACACAGACAATAGCTGTTGTTCTTATAATCTCAAATACTTTATATGCTGTATACTTTTTAAGATGAAGCTTTCCGTCAACTTTTGCATATACAGGTTCAAGTTCCTGTGATGCAAGCATTATTATGCCGTTTAAAAGACCCCATACAATAAAGTTCCAGCTTGCACCATGCCACATACCTGTAACAAACCATACAACTATTGTTGCTGTATATATAGGAAATCTCTGTCCTATTCCTGTTGAAACATGCTTTTTAAGCCACTTTGAAGCTTTGTTCATCTTCTTTGACATGGAAATCGGATAGAATACATAATCCTTAAACCATGCACAAAGTGTGATATGCCATCTTCTCCAATATTCTGCAAGACTCTTTGAGAAAAATGGCTGTCTGAAGTTCTCCGGAAGTCTTATTCCAAAAAGTTCAGCGATACCTATTGTTATATCAATACCACCTGTAAAATCCGCATAAAGCTCAACAGCATATATTAACATTCCAAGAAATGCATATGCTCCTGTATATTTTGAAAAATCACTTGTAATTGTCGCAAGACCGATTGCAGCCCTGTCCGCAATTACCATTTTCTTGAAGTAACCCCAGATGATTCTCTGGATTCCCGACTCAAATCTCTCCCACGAAAATGAGTGTTCCTCAAACAACGTCTCTTTTAAATCTTTCCAGCGGCTGATAGGTCCCTGCATAAGCTGCGGGAAGAATGAAACAAATAAAGCAAATTTAAAAATATTGTTTTCTGCTTCTGTAACGCCTCTGTATACATCAATTATATATCCCATTGACTGAAATGTGTAAAATGAGATACCCATCGGCAATATAAAATTAACCGGCTTTAATGATGTAAAACTGATAAAAAGATTAGTATACTTTAATACCGCAAGAATTCCAAAGTTAAAAAGTATACATAAAACCATCCACATTCTCTGGTTCTTTTTTGTTTTTGCCTTATAAGCCTTCTTCTGCTCTTTTGTCATAAGGTCTTTTAATTTTTCCATCGCAAGCTTCTGTCTGTCAAAAGCCTTTTCTATCATTCGTGAGCAAAAATATGTTGAAATAATTGTGGCAATCATAAATATCGCACCACGCACTCCTGCCTGAAGATAAAAACAGACATTCGCACACAGAAGCATTATCCACTGCCACTTTTTAGGCACAATGTAATACATGAGGAGTACTGCAGCCACAAATATCACAAAACTAACAGATGTAAATAACATATATTCTCCATTCCTATCATTTTCTTTTTAATGTGCACATATTAATAAGTATACGGCGTCGTAGGTGTCGCCGGATATTTTGATACTGTACGTACATAATTATAATTGCCTTGATCAAGATATGCCTGAATCTCTGCATCTGTCTTCATAAAGCATGAAAATCCCGAACGCATTCTTGTAGAATCAAAATGATACCAGCCTGTACCGGCATCAACTAAAAGCCATGCATGATCACCTGTAGGTGAATTTTCATTTTCAAGCCACATTGTCTTAACACCTAATGCTTCAAGAAGTGCTTTGTCTACTGATGTGTAAGTAAAGCAGTCGCCTCCTGTATAATCAGACTTTTTAAGTTCTGTAAGTGCAAGCAATGCTTCATTTTCCCAGTTAGAACCGTCATAGGGTGTTCCTGTATAACCGATTTTGTTATGTGCATAATCAAATATAGCTCTTAACTTCTGTCCTGTAGACATGGAAGATGTGGTAATATTTCCAAGTATTTCCTCTGCAAGTGCCTGATATGTGCCAGCAACGGGTGCCGGTTTTTCTATTGTAATATTTGCAGTCTTAGTTGCAACATTGCCTGCCGCATCAACCGCCTTATATGTTACTTCGTATGTTCCCGGAGTATCTGTGTCAACCGCTGACTTATCAACTTCTACATCTACTTCACCGTCAACATCATCTGTTGCTGTAATACCCGAAAGATATGCTATCTTATCTCCAAGTGTGAATGTTTTATCTGCAGCTCCACTTATAACAGGAGCTGTCAAATCACGTTTATCTTCTTTTTTACTATCCTTTTTTGTCTCTGTCTTCTGTGTTCCTGCATTATTTGCCGAATCAGAATTAGCATTGACTGTCTTATGAAGACTAATTCCTATTGCAACTGCTATCACAATAAGCAGTACAAGAAGCAAAGCACCTCCGCATACAAATGAATATATATGCTTTGATATATATTTTTTCACTTTTTTAATCTGAACATCACGTCTGCGTTTTACTTTAACGCCTTTTCTATTTGCCATATTTTAGCCTTCTTTCGCAAAGTATAGTTTATAAATTTAATTGCATTTTCCGTTAAATTATAAAGCAAATACTTTACATTTTCAACTCTTTTAAGGCATTTTTAACATTGGTATTTAATTTAGTCCAATGCTGCATCAGGACAGCATGAACATCCTATCCCGAGTCCGCCATATCCAATGTGGCATGCAACTCCCATTGATAAATCATCACATCTTACATCCATTCCCGGAAATTCTTCACGAATCTGTGCCTCCCACTCTTTTGTAACTTCCGGCGATGCACTTGATGCTGCAAGAAGATTGACTTTACCTGCTTTATACCATTTTTCAAACTTTGTATTCAAGTCATTTTTCATTGCTTCTATCATGACTTTTCTTGCCTTATTAAAACCTCTGCACTTCTGATACACATCAAGCGTACTTACATCAAATTTCAGGACAGGCTTAATATTCAGAACTGTGCCAAGTGCCGCTGAAGCAGCTGATATTCTTCCACCGCGTTTAAGATTTTCCAGCGTTTCAACACCGACATATATAACCATATCTGACCTTGATGATTCCAGCATCTTTTTTATCCATGGTGCTACATATCCCTTTTCTATAAGTTCAAGTGCATCAAGAACAGAGCGGCGAAGCGGTGCTGAAACCCTGCCATTATCTACTACAAACACCTTGTTCTCATATTTTTCGTCTGAAGCAAGCATTGATGCTGTCGAACACGAACCGCTGAGTCCGCTGCTTATCGGTATGTAAATAATCTGCTCAAATTCTGTCAATGCCTCATCCCAGAACTTCATCACTTCAAGCGGTGACGGCTGCGATGTACTCACCTTTGCTCCATTTTTCAGTTTTTCAAGAAATTCTTCCCTTGTGAATGTCACCCCCTCATAACAACACCGGTTATCCACATAAAAAGGCATTGGAAGCACTTTTACTCCCAATTGCTCAGCTTCTTCCGGTGATATTCCGCTATGACTGTCTGTAACTACTCCTATTGGTTTCATAAAATATTCTCCATTTTCATAAACTATTATTGCGGCAGCCAGCCAAAGCTCATTCATTGGTTCGGGACTGCCGCTTAAACATTAAAGTTAATTATATCAAATATTTTGAAAATCTCAATATTTTTATAGGGTAATTAATAAATTTTTAATAGAACTTATTATTCCATTCCTATATCTCTTTATAAGAGCATGCAAATTTCTGTTTTGCCTGTTCTACCTTCTTGCTCTCCGCCTCTGGAGTAGGATATAAACCTTTATCATGCATAATCTTAAAAACATCATCCTGAATTTCATGCTCCTGCTCTAATATCTTTAACATTACGTTTCTTACATTTTCATGCACACATTCATTAGAAAATGTGTTGTAATTACCTGTCGCTGTTTTTACTGATGTAAGTGCATCATCAAGAGCTTCTTTTTCGCCGTAAACTGTCTCCATGTCAAATTGCCTCCTTTTTATTAAAGTTGATTGTAAAGCATATTGAAATGTCCCTGATGCTTATCGGAAATTTCTTTAAAACAATTTTTTACTTTGTCATCTTCCGCGTGCTCTGCAAGCATTTTAAATTTTTTTACAAGAAGTTCTTCTTCTTTAAGGCAATCATTTATTGCCGAAAGTTCTTTTTCTGATAACTCTGCCATATATGCCTCCCCAATAATTTATTATCACGAACAATTACAGTATTGTTCCAAAATAAAATTTTTATACTTAATTTTTAATTTGCATATTTACAAACATATGTTCGTGTGTTATTATTATATCAAACAAACGTTCGTTTTATTTTTATTTTACCGGAGGCAGCATGATGGTTATTCAATATGATATGGATTTGACAGAAAAGTTAAGAATTCTCGGAGACGCCGCAAAGTTTGATGTATCATGCAGTTCAAGCGGCGTTGACCGTAAGAATAACGGCAAAGGAATAGGCAATTCCAAAGCATGCGGCATATGTCACAGTTTTGCTGCTGATGGACGTTGTATCTCTCTTTTGAAGATCCTTTTTACTAATGAGTGTATTTTTAACTGCCGCTATTGTATCAACCGCTCTGATAATGATACTGTACGCACCAGTTTTACGCCTGAGGAAGTATGCACTCTCACAATGCAGTTTTACCGCCGCAACTATATCGAAGGTCTTTTTTTAAGTTCCGGCATAACGCACAATCCCAACTATACTATGAGCCAGCTTGTAGAGACTGTTTATCTTTTACGCGAGAAGTACCATTTTGGCGGATATATACACCTGAAGGCCATACCGGGTGCAGCGGCTGACCTTATTGAAGCTGCTGGTATGTATGCTGATAGAATGAGTGTTAATCTTGAGCTTCCGACTGCTGACGGACTTGCCTTACTTGCACCGCACAAGAGCCGCAAAACTATTCTCACTCCTATGCGTCAGATTCAGAATGGCATATATAAGAGCCGTGAGCTTCCTCTTATTGATAATAAGACTGCCTCTCTTCCCGGCAGTACTAACGATAACACTCCTGATAATTCTGACAGTAATTTTTATAATAACCACATAAGCACAGCAGACCGTTTTCATGCTCCAGGCATCATATCAGGCAGCAGCACACGCAATCTTTCTACAGTCCGACCGGTAAACAATTCATTTGTTCCCGCCGGACAAAGCACACAGATGATTATAGGTGCAACACCTGAGAGCGATTATCATATAGTCACTATAGCAGAAGCATTATATAAACAATATGATTTAAAGCGTGTATATTACTCTGCCTTTGTCAATGTCAATAATGATGACACTCTTCCAATCCAGAATGATTCGTCAGACGTTCCGCTGCTTCGCGAACACCGCCTCTATCAGGCTGACTGGCTTATGCGTTTTTATGGGTTTAAGTCAGCTGAACTTTTAAGCCCCGAAAAGCCTAATTTTAATATTTTCATTGACCCTAAGTGTGACTGGGCAATACGGCATCTGGAACATTTTCCTGTCGAGATTAACCGTGCTGATTACTATACACTTCTGCGTGTTCCCGGTATCGGCGTCAATTCCGCAAGACGTATTGTGCGTGCAAGACGCAGTGCAAAGCTTGATTTTAACGATTTGAAAAAAATCGGTGTTGTGCTTAAACGTGCCATATATTTCATAACTTGTCAGGGACACATGATGTATACAAATATGCACATTGAGCAGAACTTTATCACCAACAATCTTATAAGTTCTGAACAACGTAAGAATTATGAGATAAGCAGCCATGATACTTACAGACAGATGTCTTTATTTGATGATTATAATATAAAAAGCGGAGTTTAATCTTATGAATAATACAAATATTACCAATAAAACTATTTATCTTTGTGATGACACTATAGAAGGCATTTTCACTGCAATTTACAAGGCATGGGATAATAACCCCAAAACAACAGATGTAAGAATCCGCAGCAGCTCATCTTCATTGTCTTTTTTTGAAAGCTATGTAGAGACAGACACTGACTATGAACTTGCATTAAAAGTACATAATACTATAATCAGAAAGCTGTCTTGGGATATTTATTTTTATATATACAGAACCGCACTCTCATATGAAGAAGAACGTGCCTCATATATATACTCATTTTTAAAAAAGGCTTTTAAAACGGGTCCGGCTATTATAAATATGCTCCACGATGATGATGTACTAAAGATATTTAATATTGATAAACAGGTCGGACGTGAGTCACATAGCTTTTTGGAATTTGTACGATTTGAAGAACTTGCCAACAGTGTACTTGTAAGCCGCATAGAACCAAAGAGTAATATAATTCCTCTTATAAGTGAGCACTTTGCTGACAGATTACACTGTGAAAACTGGATAATACTTGATACCGGACGAAACTTCGCTGCCATACATGAAGCTTCAAAGCCTGTGTTTTTTTCTTATCTCACAGAAAGTGAACTTGCAAATTTTTCTGTATTATCAGACACAGAAAAAGGCTTCCAGAATCTTTGGAAAACATTTTTTGACACTATAGCTATAAAAGAGCGATGCAATCCAAAACTTCAACAGAGTAACATGCCGCTTCGCTACAGAAAATATATGAAAGCAGAAAACAATCCGGGACATGTATAAACACATGTCCCGGATTATTCTCACAAACAGCCTGCTACAGTCTGTTTAATCTGATTTTACTTGTAGCCGCGTGCACCTTTTAATCGTGCCATAGCTCTTGATAACGATGCCTGCGAAATATGATATTCCATTATGCTTTGCTTTGTTCTGAGCTGTTCCTTAGCTCTTTCCAACGCTGCTTCGGCACGGAATTTATCAATTTCTTCCGGCTTTTCTGCCGAATATACCAAAACATCGACTTTGTTATGGTCAACCTCAACAAGTCCATCTGAAACAATAGCATTCATCCATGTTCCGTCAGGAAGCTTGAATTTGATTTCACCAATTTCAACTGTAGATGTCATCTGCTCATGATTTGCCATGATTGCCATCTGACCATCATAAGCAGGATATATAAGTATCTCACATTCTCCGTCATAAAAAACCTTATTGCAGGCTACTATTTTCAATGAAAAAGTGCTCATACATGACACCTCTCTTAATTCTTAGCCATCTGTTCAGCTTTTGCCTTAACGTCATCAATATTACCTACGTTAAAGAATGCTGCCTCAGGATAGTCATCCATCTCACCATCAAGAATAGCTTTGAATCCTTCAATCGTCTCTTTAACAGGAACGAAACGTCCCGGAGTACCTGTGAAGTTTTCTGCTACAAAGAATGGCTGAGAAAGGAATCTCTGAACCTTTCTTGCTCTGTATACAGTAAGCTTATCTTCATCTGAAAGCTCTTCCATACCAAGAATTGCAATAATATCCTGAAGTTCTCTGTACTTCTGTAATATCTCCTGAACACGTCTTGCAACATTGTAATGTTCTTCACCGACAACATCAGCTTCAAGAATTCTTGATGATGATTCAAGTGGATCAACAGCAGGATAAATACCCTGTTCTACAATCTTTCTTGAAAGAACTGTTGTTGCATCAAGATGTGCAAATGTTGTTGCAGGAGCCGGGTCAGTAAGGTCATCGGCAGGTACATAGACAGCCTGTACTGATGTAACAGAACCATCCTTTGTAGAAGCGATTCTCTCCTGAAGTTCACCTACATCATTAGCAAGTGTAGGCTGATAACCAACGGCTGAAGGCATACGTCCAAGAAGTGCTGAAACTTCCGAACCAGCCTGAACAAAACGGAAGATGTTATCAATAAACAAAAGCACATCCTGCTTCTTAACATCTCTGAAGTATTCAGCCATTGTAAGACCTGTCTCTGCAACTCTCATACGAGCTCCAGGTGGTTCATTCATCTGACCAAACACTAACGCTGTTTTATCAAGAACTCCTGACTCTTTCATTTCTGTCCAGAGGTCATTACCCTCTCTTGAACGTTCACCAACACCGGTAAATATAGAATATCCACCTCTCTCAGTTGCTATATTATGAATAAGCTCCTGAATAAGAACTGTCTTACCAACACCGGCACCGCCGAACAAACCAATCTTACCACCTTTTGCATAAGGGGCAAGCAAATCGATAACTTTAATACCTGTCTCAAGCATCTCTACTACCGGACTCTGGTCCTCAAATGTAGGTGGTTCTCTGTGGATTGACCAATGTGTCTCATTTTCGAGACTCTCACCACCATCAATAGTATCACCGAGAACATTAAAAAGTCTTCCAAGTGTTTTCTCACCTACAGGGACTTCAATTGCAGAACCGGTAGCTACTACCTTCATATCACGGCAAAGACCTTCACTGGCTGCAAGCATAATACAGCGAACAGTATTATGTCCTATATGCTGTGATACCTCCATAACGCACTTTTTACCATTGTTAATAACATAAAGTGCATCCTTGATAGACGGAAGATTGTTATCACTAAACTCTACGTCAACTACAGGTCCTGAAACCTGTACAATCTTACCTATATTTTCCATAGTTGTAAGTCTCACCTCACTTGCTTCTTCTTTTTCTTTTTCAAAGCCTTGGCACCACCGATTACCTCAGTGATTTCCTGTGTAATTGCAGCCTGTCTTACTCTGTTATACTCAACCGATAATTCTTTTAACATTTCCTCGGCATTGTTTGTGGCGGACTGCATCGCCATCATTCGGGCATTCTCCTCACTGGCTGAAGCCTCAACTAAAGCACCATACATAAATCCTGTAACATAGTTATATACCAGTTTTTTAAGGACTTTTTTAGGTGATGGATATATAAAGAAATCGCCATCATTTTCATAAGTTCCTTTTTTATAATCATCGCTGTCATCTTCTGATGATTTAACATCTGGATTTTCATTACTGTTATAACTGTTACCACGTTTCTTCATTGCACTATCAAGCATTTCCTGCTTAATAAACTGGTGAGGTTTTAACGGAAGAAGCTGTTGTACTTCAACTTCCTCGCTGATGCTGCTCACCATTTTTGTATAGATAACGTATACCTCATCAAATACTTCTTCTTTATAAAGCTCAACAATAAGTTCAGATATAACTCTCGCACGATGAACTGACGGATTAGTTGCCGTATACCGGAAATCGGCATCCACAGGATAACCCTGTCCTGCAAAATACTGTCTTCCCAATTCACCGACAACATATAATTTATATTCATCCGACTCATCACACAATCTCTGTGCTTCTTTTATAACATTATGGTTATAAGCACCTGCCATACCCTTATCGCCTGTAAGCACTATAAATGCCTTTTTCTTGACAACTTCATGCTGGTCTTTGCTTCTGTTATCAAAGTATATATGTTCCATATCCGGAAAGTGATAAAGTATACTTGAAATCTGTTCCTGCAAACCGAAGAAATACGGTTCTGTATCTTCAAGCTGCTGTTTTGCTTTTCTAAGCTTCATTGAAGACATCATATACATTGCTCTTGTGATTTTCATTGTGTCCTGAATGCTTCTTATTCTGTTTTGAATTTCCTTTGCACTAGCCATAACACATCACTCCGTATTACTCTGTCATTGTTTCACTTTCCACACTCTTAGGCATTTTTACAGCCTTGAAACTCTCTGCTGCTTTTACGATAGAATCTTTTATATCATCTGATAATGACTTTGTTGTCTCAAGCTGATTAATAATATCAGTGTGATTCATATTGAAATCTGCAAGCATTTCTTTCTGGAAAGGCTTAACCTGTGCTGCTTCCAAATCACTGAATACGTGTGCATTTGCTGCAACAAGAGTTATAACCTGTTCTGCCATGCTCATTGGATGTCCGAGCGGCTGTTTTAATAATTCCATCAAAGCTTTGCCGTGAGCAAGCTGTTTCTTTGTACTTTCATCAAGGTCAGAAGAGAACTGTGTAAATACTTCCATCTCTCTGTACTGTGCCAAATCGATACGGATACTTCCGGCAGCTTTCTTCATAGCCTTAGTCTGTGCAGCACCACCAACACGTGATACTGAAAGACCTACATTAACGGCTGGTCTCTGACCTGCAAAGAAAAGCTCACTTTCAAGGAATATCTGTCCATCTGTAATAGAAATTACGTTAGTAGGAATATATGCTGATACATCTCCTGCCTGTGTCTCTATTATAGGAAGTGCTGTGATTGAGCCACCACCTGCTTCCGGTGTAAGACGACTTGAACGTTCAAGAAGTCTTGAATGAAGATAGAATACATCACCAGGATAAGCCTCACGTCCCGGAGAACGTTCAAGCAATAATGAAATTGCACGATATGCAACCGCATGCTTTGAAAGGTCATCATATACGATTAATACATCTTTGCCCTGATACATAAAATACTCTGCAAGTGCTGTACCTGAATATGGTGCAATATACTGAAGCGGAGCCGGGTCTGATGCTGTAGCTGATACAATAATTGTATAGGACATTGCATCATTTTTCTTTAATGTATTAACAAGCTTTGCTATTGTAGATGCTTTCTGTCCAATTGCAACATAAATACAAACAACATCTTTACCTTTCTGGTTAAGAATTGTATCCATCGCAATAGAAGTCTTACCTGTCTGACGGTCACCGATAATTAACTCTCTCTGTCCACGTCCGATTGGGAACATTGAATCAATTGAAAGAATACCTGTTTCCATTGGTACAGTAACTGACTTTCTGTCAACAATACTTGGTGCCGGAAACTCTATCGGTCTGAAACCTACAGATTCGATATCACCCTGTCCGTCAAGTGGTGCACCGAGTGCATCAATAATTCTTCCCTCGAAGGCTTCGCCTACAGGAATACCTGCCATCTTACCTGTACGTATAACTCTTGTTCCCTCTTTGATGTCTGTATCACGGCCAAAGAGGATAACACCGATTTCATCTCTTCTTACATCCTGTACCATTCCTTTTACGCCGCAGTCAAATACAACAATTTCGCCGTAAAATGCATGATCAATACCATCAACATTGGCAATACCATCACCAACCCAGTTTACAACACCAATTTCCTTGTCTTTTGCTTCAAGTTCAAAATCATCAATAGAACTTTTAAGTATAGAAACGATGCTTTCTTCACTAAATGTAGTATTTCTTGAAGAATTAACAGCCTTTGCTATTCTGTTCTCAAGCTGCTCAATTCTTCCTTTTTCACTCCAGTCGAACTCTCTTGTTCCGACACGCAGTACGAAACCACTCTTAATAGACTTATCTTCTTTTAATGTAAGTTCCATATCAGGATTGTGGAATTCTTTTGCAAGAAATGCCTTAATACCTTCTAACTGCTCATCTGTTGGAGCTGTAACATAGATTAACTGTGCCTGATTTTCTTTTGCTTCAGGCTTTCTTCCAAGTTCATCATAAGCTGTGCATATTTCATCAAACAGCCCGAAATCCATGTTATCACATAATATCTTTAAAAAATCTCTGATTTCCTTAGGAAATACTCTGTCAATAATCAGGTGTTTTTTCTCAATAGATACTGTTGGATCTTCAAATTCCGAACGTACCTGCGGCACAGCCTCGAGAACGTCTTTTACCTGCTGCAGTAATTCCTTAGGAGTTTCTGTTTTGCGTAAACTTGTCGCATAATCAATCGCTGCCTGTGTCACTGTTTATCACCTGCTTTATCTAAAAATTCATTATAAAGAGAACTGTCAACGTCAGCTCCACTGTTCTTTCCAACAACCTTTACCGCTGCATCAACTACCATATCGGCAATCTCTTTCTCAGCTTTCTTTAATATCTGAGTCTTCTGATTCTCAGCCTCAACAGCCGCATCTTCTTTAATCTGCTTAGCCTTGCTCTCTGCATCACCAACAATTCTCTGGTATTCAGCATCAGCTTTTTTCATTGTCTCCTGCATAGCCTTGCTCTTTTCTTCTTCAACGCTTGCAATTGACTTTGCATACTGAGCCTTTAATCCATCAGCTTCTGCCTGTTTTGCAGCAGCTTCATCAAACTGCTTGTCAGCTTCTGCCTGTCTTGCAGCTATAATCTTCTGAACCGGCTTGAACAAAAATATCTTCATCAAAACGAAAAGCAGTAAAAGATTGATTACGGTAAATAATAAATTCCAATCTAAACGGAGCATTTTACCAACCTGCCTTTCAAATTACTGTAACATAATAATAATCATCAATGCGATAACGAAACCATAAATAGCAGTTGCCTCTGCAAGAGCACAACCAAGAATCAATGTCTTACTAATCTTACCTTCTGCCTCCGGCTGTCTTGCAACTGCCTCTGATGCCTTACCTGTTGCAATACCGATACCGATACCAGCACCGAGACCGCCTAAAACTGCAATACCTGCACCAATTGCTATTAATGTATTCATAATAATTTCCTCCATTCATTCAAATGCATCACTTATCTGTAACCGATGCAAAAATTTGTTTTGTTTAAAATCATTAATTAAATTGTTTTGCTTTATTCAATTGCTTCTTTAATATAAAGCGAAGTCAGGAATACGAAAACATATGCCTGAAGCAAACCGTCAAATATATCAAAGTAGAGGCAGAATGCTGCCGGAACCACGATAGGAACAACGATTTTTAAAAGTTCCATGATAACGTAAGAACCTAATACGTTACCAAAAAGTCGCATACAAAGCGATAATGGTCTTGTAAAGACCTCAAGAATATTAATTGGTGTTACGATTGCTATCGGTTCTGTAAACTTATGTAACCACTTCTTAACACCTCTCTGATATATTCCTGCACCTTCAACTAAGACGATACTCATAATTGCCAATGCTGCTGTTACATTCAAGTCCTTAGTTGGGGATTTGAAACCGAAAAGACCAATAATATTGGCTAATCCGATATAAACAAGCACAGTTGTAAGATACGGTACATATCTCTTGCCCTCAGGACCTGTCATGTCCTCAACCATACCTGTCAGCTTGGTAACAATTGTCTCAGCCACTGCCTGTCTTTTGCTGATGTGGTCAATACGAAGATTTCTCGTAAGTATGAATGCTACAAGCACCATAACTGCCATGATAATCCACGTTACAACAACAGATTCAGATACACCAATACCTCCAAATATCGGAATAGTGAATACTGTTTCACAATTCAGCTCTTCCATCAGAGACTCTGTCAAATTGCCCATTTGTTTTATCACCTCCAGATTGTAATATATTAACTCCAATCGTGGTTATTTTATCACTCCGAAAATGTTTTACAAGTCCTTTTTTTGCGATATTGATAAATTTTTCACATTAGAAATTAGATTTGTGCATTTCATACAATTTTATCAATTATCAAAATGTATTTTTGTACCATTTTTGTTAAAAAAAGACTTGCAAAAATCAAATTTTTGTCAACAAAAAATGATTTACAAGTCTTTCATTATATTATATAGTCCTTTATTGCTACTTTACCATGACCAGTTAATTCTACTTATATTCTTCTCTTAATTCTTTTGCTGCTTTTACAAGATTATAAAGACTTGCAAGCGTCTCTTTTTCCCCTCTTGTTTTAAGTCCACAGTCCGGATTTACCCATAATTTATCTGCATCTATTTTTTCAAGCATCTTCTTTAGAGCTGATTTAATCTCATCTGTTGAAGGCACTCTTGGCGAATGAATATCATATACGCCAGGTCCTACTTCTGTCTTAAAATTATTTTCTTTAAGAGAA
This sequence comes from Lachnospira hominis (ex Liu et al. 2021), assembly GCF_014287955.1. GTDB lineage: Bacteria > Bacillota > Clostridia > Lachnospirales > Lachnospiraceae > Lachnospira > Lachnospira hominis. Next base: position 384,251 of record NZ_JACOPD010000002.1, read on the forward strand.
TCAAGTATCTGTAAATCTGAACGTGATGCCTCAAAAGTTATAACATCTGCATCCATATCATCAATAGCAGTTATAATATCTGTAAATTCCGAATAACACATATGTGTATGAATCTGTGTTTCTGCTTTTACACCGCTGTGTACAAGTCTGAATGATGGAATTGCCCAATCAAGATACTGGCTGTACCAGTCAGTCTTTCTAAGCGGAAGCTTTTCACGAAGTGCTGCCTCATCAACCTGAATTACACTTATTCCTGCTTTTTCAAGGTCAAGCACCTCATCTCTTATCGCAAGTGCAATCTGATATGTACTCTCTTTTATTGAAACATCTTCTCTTGGAAATGACCAGTTAAGAATTGTAACCGGACCTGTAAGCATCCCCTTCATCGGTCTGTCTGTAAGACTCTGTGCATATACGGACCAATCAACCGTCATAGGATGATTTCTTGATACATCTCCCCAGATTACCGGCGGCTTAACACATCGTGTACCATAAGACTGTACCCATGCCTTTTCAGTAAACACATATCCATCAAGCTGCTCACCAAAATATTCAACCATATCATTTCTTTCAAACTCGCCGTGAACAAGTACATCTATATCAAGATCTTCCTGAATTTTTACCCATTCTGCAATCTTTTTCTTATTAAAATCAACGTACTCTTCTTTTGGTATCTCATTTTTCTTATAAGCACTTCTGTTAGCTTTTACATCAGCTGTCTGTGGAAATGAACCAATTGTTGTCGTAGGAAACATCGGAAGTCCGAATTCAGCTTTCTGTATCTTTTCCCTTTCGTTAAATGCCGGGAGTCTCACAAAATCCGATTCCTTAATATCAGCTACTCTCTTTTTTACCTTATCATTAAAACTGTTCACTCTTTTTATGCTAAAAAGTTCAATATTATCATTATATGCCTTTTCACTTTCAGGATTTTTATTATCTGCAAGATTCTTTAACTGTGAAAGTTCTGTAAGTTTTTCAACTGCAAATGAAAGATGCTTTGTATAATCTTCTGAAAGCCTGCTCTCATTTTCAAGTGTGTACGGTACATGAAGAAGTGAACAAGATGTACCGATAACAACATTGATTCCTGCATTTTTTAATCCAGAAACTGTTTCAAGTGTCTTCTTATAATTGTTCTTCCATATATTCTTTCCATTAACCAGACCGGCAAATAAAACTTTATCATTTGGAAAACCATATTTTTCAACAAGTTCTATTGTCTTTCTGCCCTCGATAAAATCAAGTCCGATTCCGTCAAAATCCAGTTTTACTACATTTTCATAGCAGTCTCTTATATCTCCAAAATATGTCTGTAAAAGAACTTTTATACTCCCCTTGCATTTAAGGAGTTCTTTATATATTTTTTCAAATAATGCTACATCATCATTTGTCAGATCATGTACAAGAAATGGCTCATCAAACTGAATCCATTCTGCTCCAAGCTTTTCAAATTTGCTGACATACGATTTATACGCATTAATTAATTCATCTACATAATCATCACATTTTTTACTTCCTGTATATTTTAAAAGCTTTAAAAGAGTGAATGGTCCCGCAATAACAGGCTTTGTCTTAACCCCTGCCGCTTTTGCCTCTTCATATTCATCAAACGGCTTGCTTCCTGCAAGTTTAATCTGTGTATCATCCTCAATTTCAGGAACCATATAATGATAATTGGTATTAAACCATTTTTTCATTGCAAGTGCTTTTACATCTCCGGCTTCGCCCTGATATCCTCTCGCCATTGCAAAATATCTCCACATAGGTGATACATCAAGATTAACATATCTTTCGGGAATAATATTAAATAATACTGCTGTGTCAAGCAGGTTATCATAAAATGAAAAATCATTTGACGCAATATAATCAATTCCTTTGCTGCTCTGTAACAGCCATTGGTTCTTTCTTATCTTCCCAGATGTCAGCTTCAATTCATCTTCATTTATCTCTCCTCTGAAAAACTTTTCTGTTGCAAATTTAAGCTCTCTTAATGTTCCAACTCGTGGAAAACCAATTACCGATGCCTTCATAAAATCCTCCTTGTTTTTGCGAAGCAAAAATCCGAATCCTATGATGAGGAGAGGATTTTAGCCTCCTTGTTTTGCGAAGCAAAATCCAAATCCTATGATGAGGAGAGGATTTTAGCCTCCTTGTTTTGTGTCATTGGTTTTATGCTAACATCGTAATTCAAATTTGTATAATACATAAATTAATGCGTTTGACATAGTTTCAGACTATACCAAACGCATTATCTTTTACACCTGTAATTATCTTAATTCCATGATATTACAAACGGCTTATTATTATGGATTTCAACATCAAGATTAACACCGTATACTTTATTTATAAGCTCTGATGTTATAATCTCATCCGGTTTTCCTTTTGCTGCAATTTGTCCATCTCTCATTGCCGCAATTTCATCACTGTAATAAAGAGCCTGGTTAATATCATGAAAAACCATTACTATTGTCATGCCAAATTCTTTGTTAAGCCGTCGTATAAGCTTTAATATCTGAAGCTGGTATCTTATGTCAAGATATGTTGTCGGCTCATCAAGAAAGAGCACTTTTGTGTCCTGTGCAAGTGCCATCGCTATAAATACACGCTGCTTCTGCCCTCCTGAAAGATTGGCTACAGCTTTATCTTTATGTTTATATGTATTGGTTATTTCCAATGCCCACCGAACTTTCTCTTCATCTTAAAAATTTATAATCCCCAAGCGATGATCCAGATACCGTCAATGCCTTAATTCCATAATTAAGATTCCAATCGTCAGGAAGTGTATATGTAACTTTGATTGTTCCTGTATACTCAACCTTATTTCCATCTTTATCTGTTAAGTTGATTATTCCCGACAAGCCGTTATCACCAAACATATAATCAAGATAATTATGCACATATGGATCATCTGTAAAATCATGAAGTCCTTCTGCTGCGGTCTTAATATCTACAGAAACATTCGTTGCTGCACAACTTTTATCCAGTTCGACGGTAACGTCACCACTTTTTAATTTCTTAGTTGCAGATGCTGCAAAAACCTGTGTTAAAGGACTTGCACTTACTCCTAGTACAAGCATAGCAGCCATCAAAAATGCCATTACTGCCGAAACACATCTTTTTGTTGTTACTTTGACATTTACCATTATTCCTTTCTCCTCCTTAAATGTCTAATTATTGCGTTGTTAGATTACGACTAATTCCTGTTAATTATCTCTAACTTAAATGCAGTATCTGCCTGTTTTCCATATCTTTCGTGCAATATTGCACCATTATTTTGTACAGTCTATTTATAAAACAGCTTATAAAAAAGCAATGCCAGTGGTATATCCCGCCGGCATTGCTTTGTCTGTATCAGTTCGTTTTAAGTTTTTCTTTAATCTCATCTATATTATACTCTGGAGCCGAAGCTGTTACCGCATCATACATTGGCTTCATGTCATCCTCTTCTTCCTCAAGCTCAGATGCTATTATTGATAATGGCTTGCCCCTTTTAACTTTCTTTATAACAAGATTAATCTTAGCCAATTTTTCCCCTTCTTTTTTTCCCTCTTCCCTTCCTTCTTGTCTTCCTTCTTGTCTTCCTTCTTCCCTTCCTTCTTGTCTTCCTTCTTCCCTTCCTTTTTCTCTTCCTTCTTCTTTTGCTTCTTCAGCCAATATTTTTCTTACCTTTTCTTCATCATAATCATATATACTCACTTCAATTACCTCCGCTCTGTGCTCCTCAAAGAAATCAACAAGTATATCATCTTTCATACATTCATCCATTGCTGTCATTACTGCAGTCCTGATATCTATATTTTCAAAATCAGTCTTATATCTCACCTTTTCAACGAATGTCATGTAATCACGAAGACTCTTACATCTGTCAAGAATCGCTGCATCTCCATTAATATTTATAACACGTACTTTAAGTTCTATTTGTGGATTATTTACATAATTTTCAAACATATCAGATAATCGTATTATTTCCTCATTATCAATCCACTTTTCTCTGCCATTATAAAATGTTATAAAATGTGGAACCGGAAGCTTTATCATACTCCTTCTATGAAGCAAATCATTACTATACATTTCCCTGTATACGTCTGATAAATAGTGCAAAAATCTTAATGGCATATTGGGGTTTTTGCTTGACTGCTGTTCAAACATATATAAATTCATGCTAAGTAAAAATGACGCATCATTTTTATATTTCATATATGAGCCGCCGTTTAATGTTGTAACTTCCAAAGCATCCACATCTTCATAATTTGAATTGTTGAGTGCATTATACAATTCAAGAAGATTTTTCTTATCCCTGTAAATCATACAAAATACATTATCCTTAAACTTAACTGCTACATTGTCTTTCTTCTCTGCCATAGATATCCTCCTCTTCTTTGCAGGCTGATATCCGTGTGCACATATACTATTTTTATGTTTTTATAAGAGTATATTAGCATTAAAAAAAATCAAATACAAGCCTGCTTTATATAAATGTGTGTCACATGGGTAAAACTGAATGAACATTCAGCCCAAGATAAAAGAATCGTCTTCTTAATTCTTTTAATATATTAATATCACAATTTAATATACTTGTCAATACTACAAATGTATTTTTTATACAATAATACCAAGCTGTATTTATTATAGATTCTATCTATACATTTTTCTATTCTATATTAATACTGTAAATATGGCAGTTGACTCCGGCATGTGCATAAGTCCTACCGAACATTTCATTTTAAGGCATATACTCCCATGAAGAATCTGGTCAACGCCGCTTCCTCTATTCCTTTTTCCGTTAGTACCGGCTGTCTTGGCGATGTACGGCTCACAAGCCCTTCTTTTTCAAGTCCGTTAATTGTTCTGCTTATTGCATAATGTTCTTCTCCTAGCATTCTTGACATATTCATCACAGTACATGACTCACGCTCAAGCTGTAAAAATGCAAGCAGCACCCTTAATCTTAATATTTCTGCTGTATCAGACATATTTATCCACACTTTCCTTTTATATTTATATTCCAAATTAATATTATATTTCATATCTTCATTGTTTTATTAGTCTTATCTGACTCTAAAATATAATAATTTATTTTTTTTATAAATCCAATCATTTTGTTATAAAAATTGTGCAGTAAAATGATAAGTTTTTTCAGTATATAATTTTTTATACTTAAATTATATTTTAGATACTTTTTATATTTTAATTCTTGAAAAATCATTGTTTGTGAATTATACTGACCAATATAGTTATATCATGTATCCCCGCTTTTTATGGAATGGAACCAAAAGCTGCTTCCGAATTAGAACGTGAATTTAAAGGATCTGATCATAACGGAATCAAAAAAGCATAGAAGAAATCAATATTATAATTTCCAAAGGACAAAATTAACAAAAAGCCGTATTATTCCCGGATTTTATGTCAATCATAAAGACAGTGCTTTCTAAATGCACAATATCAAATGGATGATACATCTTTCATTCAAGAAGGAGAACTTATGGGGAATAATATGGAACTCGGATATGAAATGTTCTGCTATCAGTGTGAACAGACGGCCGGAGGCAAAGGCTGCACTAAACTTGGTGTATGCGGTAAAACTCCCGAAATAGCCGGTTTGCAGGATTTACTTATTTTTCAGATAAAGGGCATAAGCTGTTATGCAAAAACATTTATTGAACAAGAACAACACGTAGATAAATCAATCGTAACATTTATCGAAAACGCTCTTTTTACTACTCTTACAAATGTCAATTTCGATGCAGATGCTCATGTAAAATTGCTGCGTCAGTCACAGGAAATCAAAGAAACTTTAAAAAGCAGTGTCGGTGAAATAAACAATCCGACATATCATGCCACTTACAAACTTCCAAACGATAAAAATGAGATGCTAAAAGATGCCTATATCGCAGGCATTATGTATGATTCATCACTTGACCCCGATATACGTTCACTGAGACAGACTGTTGTATACGGTCTTAAAGGTATCAGTGCATACGGACATCAGGCACGCGAGCTCGGATTTTACAGCGATGAAGTTGACGATTTTTATATTACAGCTCTTGAAGCCGTAACAGATGACAGGCTTACAGTTGAAGACCTTATACGACTTACTATGCGTACAGGTGAAATGGCTGTTGAAATAATAAAACAGCTTGACGATGCCAACACATCTGTTTATGATAACCCCTCTCCTCACACCGTTAATGTGAATATCAAAAAAGGACCATTTATAATTATCTCCGGCCATGATTTAAAAGACCTTGAAATGTTATTAAAACAGACCGAAGGCACAGGAATAAATATATATACTCACGGTGAAATGCTTCCAAGCCACGGATATGCAGGATTAAAAAAATATCCTCATCTTATTGGCAATTTTGGTGGTGCATGGCAAGACCAGCAAAAAGAATTTGACAACTTACCCGGATGTATCATAATGACAACCAACTGCCTTATGCGTCCGAGAGACTCATATAAGGACAGAATTTATTCAACTAATGTTGTCGGCTGGGAAGGCGTAAAACACATTGAGAAAAAATCTGACGGTGAAAAGGACTTTTCTCCCGTTATAAGACAGGCACTTGAACTTGGAGGGTTTAAAGAAGATATTGAACCTCATAATATACTTGTCGGTTTTGGACATGAGGCGGTATTAAGCAACGCCCAGTCAATCGTAGATGCCGTAAAATCAGGTCATATAAGACACTTTTTCCTTATCGGAGGCTGTGACGGTGCAAGACCCGGACGTAATTATTATACAGAATTTGCAAAACTTGTTCCCAATGACTGTATTATCATGACTCTTGCATGCGGAAAATACCGTTTTAACAAGCTTGATTTCGGTGAAGCTGCAGGAATCCCTCGTCTGCTTGATATTGGTCAGTGTAACGATGCATATTCTGCTGTCCGGATTGCAACTGCACTCGCCGATGCTTTTGAAACAGACATAAACGGTCTTCCCCTGTCACTCATCATATCATGGTATGAACAGAAAGCCGTTGCCGACCTGCTGGCATTATTAAGTCTGGGTTTCAAAAATATATACCTTGGTCCGACGCTTCCGGCTTTCATAAGCCCAAATGTTCTTCAATATCTTACCGACACTTTTAACCTCAGGCTTATAAGCAATGCCGAAGATGATATAAAAACATGCCTGCGTCAGGCTGTATAAAATAAATCTGTATATTTTCTCCGTGCTACTGCAACTAGCAGAACTATAATCAGATGTATATTGTTTAATATGTATATTCCCACGGGTGCAATTTTCACATATTGGATTTATAATCCCAATGTGAAAATTGTGCCCGCGGGAAACCTTACTTACTAATTCACCGTATATCTATCTGATTTCATCTCCACTCTGAATTTTCATAAATATCAAGAAAACTTGAAATAAATTTCTTATTCTGCTTTTCTTCATCTGTTCCTACATTAGACTGCCAGCCATATGTCATATAATCATGATATGTTTTTTTGTTGAAGTCTTTTAATCCGAATTCATCTTTCAGACTCTGGATATCATCAGCATACATTTTTTCAAATGTCTTAAATGCTTTCGATGGATTTTTGAATACTGCATATCCGTTTGAATTTGCACCAATCGCAAAATCTTCACTTATGTCGGTAAATTTGCTGACATTGACATTACCTTTGATTCCATTTGTGCCTGCCGTATACTCCTGTGTATAATAATTTCTTGTATACACTTTTCTTGCGAAAAATGCGACGATGCATGCAGCAACAATAATAACAACAATCACAATTTTCTTTACATCAACTTTTTTCTTAGTTTTTGACTTCTTAAACTCTCTGTCTGAGTTTTTGCTGTTTGCTCCCATGTCCTCATACATATCCTTATTTGCCTGCATTCCCAGCAAATCCATACTGTTGTTTGAACTGTCATAATCTCCAAATGGCATATAATATATCCTCCTTATATTTAAAATTTTTCTTAAAGACCTGTATATTATAAATATTGCCGCCAAAAGTGCCGCCGCAATAAATATATATCTTATCAGCCAGTATTCATATACAAATTCCGGTATCGCATCAGCTTCATTTCCATCTGTATAATACATTCTCATAAAATCATACCCGGTAACATAATACCATTTCTTTCCGCATGTTAAATTTATGTTTTTATGATTGATAGTTCCGTTAAAAGAATATGTTTTCGTATCTGGATTATATTCAAGTGTAATACAATTATCAGACTGGACAAGTTTGTCCATAAACCTGTTACTCAAAATTGTATACAGCATCAATAATATTAAAAAAAGCACCACAATACTCATCGCAATTACAATCTTTATATTCTTTTTAACAAGTGACTTACGTTCCAATGAAAAAAGCCATTTTTCATAATCTGTATCTTTACTCTCATCAAGTATTTTCTGCTTTACCCAGTCATTTGCTTTAAGATTGGAAACAGATTTTTCGAGTTTTTCTTTTTTTAAATACTTTTCAATATCCATAATCAGACCTCCCTTAAAGACTTTTCTAATTTTTTTCTCGCCCGGTTCAGCCTTGTTGTCACATTGCCGACACTTATTTCAAGTAAATCAGCAATCTGTGCAACCGAATATTCTTCATAATAAAATAATTGTATTACAACCGAAAGGTCCTTTGGCAGTGCAAGCACTGCTTTTAATACAGCCTCACTGTTATCATCACTGTCACCTGTATTATCCTGTGCGACAGCCTCATCTGCAAACAATCTCAACTGCTCATCGTCATATATAACCTTTCTCTTCCAGCCGCTTGTAACAAGATTTTTACTTATATTAATCGCGACCCGCAAAAACCATGCTTTTTCGTGTTCATCATTTTTAAACAGCGGCTTTGCAATCAGATACTTTTCAAATGTCATCTGCAACACATCTTCCGCATCCTGATAATTTTTCAAATACATGAATGCAGTGCGAAAAACTCTGTCGCCATGTTTTTCGAGCAGACGTGCCGCCTGACTTTCATTTTCAGTTTTACTTTCGTTTTCCATATGTAGTGCTCCATATATTCATTGAAATGTAATTTATTATATCATTTTCCTTTCATAATAAATACAATCCACACCCGCAAAATGTAACACATTTTAATTTTATTTTTACAAAATTTTACATGACAGCTTTATGAAATACTTTTTTACCTTCCTTCAGTAATTATTCTGAAATAACTTTTTGTTATATTAAAAGGGCTGTCACACTAATGAAATGAAATTTCAAATCGTTAGTGCGGCAGCCCCTTATATTATACTTGCATTATGAATTTTTTTCCGCCATTCTCATAACTTCCTTCCATGCCGGCGAGAACAGATAATAACCTATCATTGCAAACATTCCAAAGCTGAAAGATATTGGGAAACACAACATTACCCATGTTCCATCAAAATATCTGTTAATAATATAGGCACTTGGAATTCTGACTGCCCAAAGCATAAGAATGTTAACAATTGTAGTATAACGCACCTTTCCAGTTCCGTTTACAATAGATATTATACAGTTAAAAATAGCAAAAAACCACTGTGAAAGCAACATGACAACTACATGTCTGCTCGCATACATCAATACCATTTCATCTGATGAAAAGAAACGGATTATAGGTTTATGTATCATTATAAAAAACAATCCAAAACCTAATGTAATCAGACCTGAACACAATGGAATCCTCCAGTGTCCCTCTTTAATTCTTGCATATTTCTTCGCACCATAATTCTGTCCTGAAAATGTAGTGGCTGCCGAAGACAATCCTGTAATTGCTATGTTAGAGCATCCCGTGATTCTTCCTGCTACTGCACCTCCGGCCATAAATATAGCACCCTGTGAATTATTAAATGTCTGTAATGCAACATGCCCTAATGAATAAAGCGAATTGTTAAGTCCAACAGGCAAACCAATAGCCAGAATATCTTTCATCATTGTACCAGAGAATCTTCTCGGCAAAAATGTAAACTGTATCTCCGGAAACTTCTTTCTTATATAAACAATACTTACAATCCATGAAATAAACATGGCAATACTTGTAGAAAGTGCAGCTCCGGCTACATCCATTCCAACCCCTGCAACAAACAATAAATCAAATACTACATTAGAAACACATGACACAACCAGAAACCATAACGAAGCCTTACTGTCTCCAAGTCCTCTTAAAATTCCGGCATTCATATTATAACCCAGATTACCAAGTGTACCTAAGAATACAACCCTTGTGTAGATTAATGCAGCATTCCACACATCCTGCGGCACTTTCATAAATTCCAGAATATACGGTGCTGCAAACCATCCAAGAATTCCAATCGGAATACCTATAATATATATAAATGTTATTGAAGTTCCACATACTGAAACAACCTTTTCCGATTCCTTAGCCCCGGTATATTGTGAAATAAGAATAGACACACCTGTTCCTATTCCTAAAAAAACACATAATAATACTTCAACCGGCTGTGAACTTGTTCCTACAGCAGCCAAAGATGTATCGCCACAGTATTTACCTATTACAATTGCATCAACCGTAGTATATAACTGCTGCAAAACATTTCCAATAATAATTGGTATCGCAAACAGTATAATATTTTTCATTATATGACCTGTTGTCATATCAATCTTACTTTTTTGTGTACCTGACATCTTTTGCTCCTTTTATAAAACAAAATTTCCATATCTATTATTTATAATAATACTGCAATAGAATTGCATTTTCTAGCGATTAATAGCATGGAATACAGAAAAATTGTCTGTAATATATTTATTTTATAATGCCTGTGAACTTATATCTTCTCGTATGCGATTCTCTCGTCACCATTTATAAGCTTAATAATACCGCATTTTTTAAATCCGTTTTTTTCAATCTGATGTTGCATTATTTTATTATCTTTATGCGTATCAATGCGAAGATGTGCTTTTTTTGCTGAACAGAAATCAACAGCTTTATTTAATACTCCTTTGATTTTTCCGTCGCTTGCAACCCTGTGTATGACACCGTACTCCTCATCCGAGAGCCACTGCCCGTTTTTTATCACCTCGTATGTCTCATCCTCACAGATGTCAAACATAAATACCGCATGAATTTGATTTTCCTCTTCAATTACATACATTTTCTTATTGTTTATGTCATTTTCAATCAGCTGTTCGGAAGGATAGTTTGTTCCCCACTGTGTCGGATTTCCGTTTTCAGCCATAAATTTTCTGGCATATGAATAAACATCTGTTATATTATTCAAATCTTCAGTCTTTGCAAGACGTATCATTATTATTTCTCCTTACCAACTCGTTTTTCAGGAATTAAAAATATCCAGATTATTGAACTTAACATAAGCATCATCGGATAAAAAAGCTTTGGCAATATCTGAAATGCCGATATACTGTATCCAAGCTCCGATACTGCCGATATTGCAACAAGCATCTGTGCACCATATGGTATAATTCCCTGGAATATACATGAAAAAGTATCAAGCAGTGACGCCGTCTTTCTCGGTGTTATTCCATAATTTTCTGCCATTTCCTTGGCTATAGGATTCGCCATGACAATCGCAACCGTATTATTGGCAGTTGCAATGTCCATAGTTCCCACAAGAAGTCCCATTCCAAGCTGTCCGGCTTTTTTACCTTTAAATACTTTTTTTATTCCATACAAAAGTGCATCAAAACCGCCGTATTCTCTTATCAGGGCACACATCGCCGATACGAGCACAGCAACCATGCATGTCTCAAACATTCCCGATACTCCCGAACCAATATTAGTTATAAGTCCTATGGCCGTTATCTGTCCGGTGAATGTCATAATAACCATTCCTGAAACAATACCTGTTATAAGAACAAGAAAAACATTAAATCCTGCTATACCTCCGATAAGTACAAGTAGATAAGGTATTATCTGAACAAGATTATAATCATTATACACTAGTCCGTTAATTTCTGTATTAAATGACATAATAAGAATAATAACAAGCGTTACAGCTGCTGCCGGAAATGCTATCAGGAAATTTTCCCTGAATTTATCTTTCATCCTGCAGCCTTGTCCGTTGCATGCAGCAATCGTAGTATCAGATATAAATGAAAGATTGTCACCAAACATTGCACCTCCCATAACAGATGCAACACATAACGGAAGCCCGAATCCTGACGCTGAAGAAACTGCTGCCGCAATAGGCGTAATAAGCGTGATTGTCCCTACGCTCGTTCCCATAGCTGTAGATACAAAACATGCAACTATAAAAAGCACTACAACTGAAAATCGTGCCGGTATAATCGAAAGCATAAAATATGCAACACTCTCAGCACTGCTTCTTCCTACAACTCCGACAAATACTCCTGCTGTAAGAAATATAAGAAGCATCGTGATAATATTTTTATCTGCCAGTCCGCCAGCCATAATCTCAAGTTTTTCGTCAAAAGACACAGCTCTGTTCTGTATACTTGCAACAAAGATTGATGCAAGAAATGCAACTATAATAGGAACATTATAGAATCCCATAGGGATTTTCATTATATATTCAAATGTTATACCAAGCCCCAGATATAACACCAAAAAAACTAATATAGGCAGTAAAGCCGATATTCTTCCCTTTTTCAAACAAAATCCTCCCATCTGCTCGTATCTATAAACTGCTCTGTAATTATACATTCAGGATTCGGTGCAAGAACATGTCTTGTTACTTCAAATATCTTTGCTGCATCACACAAAATACAATCTGCATCACCGAATTTCACTTCTTTTGCCGCATTGCAGTCGATGTAAGCCTGATTTAATTTTACAAAATCCTCAGATATATGTGGCTGATCCGGATTAAAATGTTTTCTTACATATACTTTTTTCTTACTGCCATCCGGCATTACAATATAAAGCTCCATCGGTTTGTCTGCAAGTCTGTTAGGAATATTTAAAACTTCTTCAACACTGTGAATAAAAGTATTTCTTTCATGTCCTACACCGACAAGCAGTATTTTTGCATTACGCTGCCTTAATCTGTCATAGCATCCACCAGGTGTGCAAGGTGTATTACAGTTTTCTTCGCCTACAAGGTACAAAGCTGCATCTTTTCCGATTCCTGCCATGCTGTGAGTTGGATGAAGTGAACGTACTACGTCATCTCTTTTCATAAATAAATTCGTAAGAATTCCAACGCACGACGGCGTTTCATACGGATTATATACAGGATTTTCACTGTTTACTGTTTTCCATGTATGTGTAGGAAAAAGCAACAATCCATTTTTAAAATAATCAATCAATACATCAAGTACGCCTTCCGCCCGGTCTTGTACATCGCCAATTGACCTCATTGACGAATGAATAAGAATTGTCTCATTGCCTGTAAGTCCCATATTTTTAAGCTGATTTTTTAAATCATTCTTTGTATACATAACTAATTTCCCATCTGTTTTAAACTTTCAAGCAGTTCGATGTCACTCTGCTGCACTTTTATATTTGATGTAAGCGGCTGTTCTCCCGGTCTTTGAACTGTTATTTCTATAATTGTTCCCTCTTCAATTCCTCTTGAAAACACTGCATTTAAAAATGCAGAAAACTTTGGGTGATTTGAAGTAAATTTATTTTTCGCACTCATTAATTTCATTATCGCTGCTGGATTCATTCCCATTTTCTTATCCTCTTTTCTATATTTTCTCTTTTTATTTTATAACCAGAACCCTGTCCGTATTATCTTCCTGAAAACTTTCTGTGTTCTTTTTTAAGCTCAGCAAATAACTCTTCTGGAGTCCAGAAAATATTATTCACTGTTAAAACCGCTTTATAATTAATAGGCTCAATACCATTTTTCTTGTATTCAGAAAGGAATTTATCAAGAAGCTCAGAATCTATTCCAGAAAATACCATCATCTCGTCTGAAAGACCTCTTCCAAGATATATTATGTTTACCATTCCAAAGCCTACAATTCCTGCAATTGCACCAAGTTTTTGGGCATAATCGCATCTATCCACACAAATTACACTTATGCCAAGACTTTCACACACTTTTTTAATATTATCCGCCTTAAAAATATTCACATCAAATAAAAGAAGCTTTGGCTGTGAAACTATATTATTTAAATTATCCATACATCGCTACCTCACATTCATAATTGTAAATTATATTATATCATATTTATATACTTTTTCAATCGTTTATTTTTATATAAAAAAGGACCTGCCACAAAAACAAGTCCTTCTCAATTTTATTATTATTAATTCTCATTCATCTTTGCAAGCTTTGCATTCTGGTCTGCTATAATACATGCATCGATAATCTCCTGAATGTCGCCATCCATAATTTTATCGAGTTTGTATAATGTAAGACCGATTCTGTGGTCTGTAACACGTCCCTGTGGGAAATTGTATGTTCTGATTTTCTCAGAACGGTCACCTGTACCAATCTGGCTTCTTCTTGCATCAGCTTCAGCATCATGTGCTTTCTGACATTCCATATCATATAATTTTGCACGCAGTAATGCAAAAGCTTTTTCCTTGTTCTGAATCTGTGATTTTTCAGTCTGTGAATAAATAACAATTCCTGTAGGATAATGAGTAAGACGAACCGCTGAGTCTGTTGTATTGACACACTGTCCACCATTTCCTGATGCACGCATTACATCAATACGTATATCTTTTTCATCAATCTTTATATCAACTTCTTCTGCTTCAGGCATAACAGCGACTGATGCTGTCGATGTATGGATACGTCCGCCTGATTCAGTCTCAGGAACTCTCTGCACTCTGTGAACACCACTCTCATATTTCATAACAGAATATGCACCCTGTCCTTTAACCATGAATTCTACTTCCTTCATGCCGCCAATTCCTGTTTCATCAGCATTGACCACTTCAATTTTCCAGCCTCTCGACTCAACATAGTGTGTATACATTCTGAAAAGTTCAGCTGCAAACAATGCTGCTTCGTCTCCGCCCGCACCGGCACGGATTTCAACAATAATATCTTTATCATCATTAGGGTCTTTAGGAAGAAGTAATATCTTTAATTCATTTTCAAGTTCTTCAACTCGTTTTTTTGATTCATTGAGCTCTTCTTTTGCAAGTTCAAGAAGTTCCTCATCGCTCTCTTCACTAAGCATTGCAAGACTGTCCTCAATATTTTTCTTACAGTCCTTGTATTCAGTAAATGCAGTAACAATCGGAAGAATATTATTCTGTTCTTTCATAAGCTTTCTGAATCTGTCCTGATCATTAACAACATCAGGATTGCTTAATTCAGCTGTAATATCTTCATATCTGTTTACTATATCTTCTAGTTTATCAAACATTTCCATATATTATCTCTCCATTTCTATATTACATCAGTTTTCCACACACAACACGGTCAAGTCCGGACAAATCTTTAATGACCGTCACTTCTGCAAACCCATTTTTGTGCATAATTTCGCTTACTGCCACTGCCTGAGAGCATCCAATCTCATACATGAGCCATCCACCACGTTTAAGATATCCGGCAGCCTGTTCAGTAATATTTCTGTAAAATTTCAAACCATCTTTATCGCCGTCCAGTGCCATCATTGGGTCAAAAAGACGCACTTCATCTGATAATGTCTCAATCTCATCAGTCTCAATATAAGGTGGATTTGACACTATCATATCAAATATCTCATCATCACTTACATTTTCAAACAAATCACTGTAAATAAATTCTATATCAGCATTATTTAATGATGCATTCTGTTTTGCCACCGAAAGTGCCTTTTCCGAATAATCAACAGCTACAGCCCTGTCTGCCATACATGACAGGAATATGCTTATTATAATGCATCCTGAACCTGTGCACATATCAAGCACATGTGCATTATTGACACCTTTAAGCCTTTTTAATGATTCTTCAACAAGAATTTCTGTATCGGGTCTGGGAACAAGCACATTTTTATTTACAATAAATTCGTGTCCATAAAAATATGCCTTTCCCAATATATGCTGAAGCGGCTCATGGCTGCATCTTCTTTGAACCATGTTCTCAAATTTTTCATGAACTTCGTTACTTATATCATCAGTCATATGCATAAGATAATCCGTTGTGCTCATGCCGGAAGCTTCCATAAACATCTGTTTGCTGTCATAAAGTGAATTTTCAATATTATTAAGATTTAACCTGACAGCTGCACTGTCTATTGCTTCTTTGTTGGTCATTCTGAATCTCTTTTCTTAAATATCGGAACATCATCAGCATTTTCTATTTCTTCGCCACTTTCCTGAGGCTCCTCAATCTCTATTCCACCAAGTTCATCTTCTTCTGTATCCTGCACATCTTCATCAGGCAGACTGTCTTCTGTCTGTGTATCATCCTCAATCTGCTCGCCGTCTTCTGATTCTATATCGTCTTCTAACTCTATACCATCTTCTGATCCATTAATGCCTGCATCAGACACATTTACAGATGACACCTCAGATGGAATTTCAGGTTCTTCTATTTTTATTCCTTCATCAGATGATACCTGTGCTGCTGCCTTTGCTACAGCTTCTGTCTGCTCTGACGGCTTAATCTTTCTTGTTTCTGAGTCTGCTGAAGTTGCATTAAGTTCAACCTGTTCTTTAATTTTATTATATCCTCTTGCTGCTGCTTCATCAGCAAGAGCCTGTTCAGATGCCTTTACAGCTTCATTTCTTGCTTCTTCGCTCTCTAAATCTGCATAATATTCATCAAGAAATGCTCTCCAGTCAAAGACAGCTTCAACCGCTGCAATTGCAACTTCTGCCATATCACGGTCAGGCTCTCTTGTTGTAAGTTTCTGCATCCATAAACCCGGCTTGCTTATTACATTAATGAATGCATTATCACTTCTTCCTGCCCATCTTAATACCTCATAAGATACACCTGCAATCACAGGAATAAGAAGAAGTCGTATAACAAGCTGTAATATCGTATTATCTACACGGATGAAAATAAAAAATATAATACTTATAAACATTACAAGAAACATAAAACTTGTTCCGCATCTTTTATGCAGTCTTGAACTGTTCATAACATTATCAACAGTAAGCGGAGCACCATGCTCTATACAGTTAATGCATTTGTGTTCTGCCCCATGATACATAAATGTTCTTTTTATATCATTCATATGCGAAATTGCAACAAGATACAAAAGAAAAATAACCACTCTCACAATACCCTCCAAAAAGTTAAGCAGGAACTGTGATGTAACAACTCCGGCAAGAAGCCTTGATACAAAATAAGGAACAACCATAAAAAGACCTACTGCCAATGCTACAGATATAATAATTGTAACTGCCATAAGCACTGATTCAAGTTTATCTTTAAAAATGGCTTTTCCTATTTCATCAGCCTTTGTCTTTTTCTGTTCTGCCGGATCATCATAAAATGATGCTGAATATGTAATTGTAGAAACTCCTGTTACAAGTGAATCAACAAAGTTAAATACACCCCTGATAACAGGAAAATTAAGCCATTTGTATTTTTCAGTTAAAAGTCTGCTCTCTCTTACAGAAAGCTCAATTTCATTGTCAGGCTTTCTCACTGCTATTGCGTATTTATCTTTATTACGCATCATTATTCCTTCAATAACAGCCTGGCCACCAATACCGGAAGTCTTCATATATTCTCTCCATAACAAAAAAGGCTGAGGCATACAGCCTCAACCTTTGTAAATAGCTAAAATTAATTGTTCTGTACGCCGTATTTCTTGTTGAACTTATCAATACGTCCACGTGCTGAAGTTGCCTTCTGCTGTCCTGTATAAAAAGGATGGCACTTTGAACAAATTTCAACATGGATTTCTTCCTTTGTTGAACCTGTAACAAATTCATTTCCACAGTTGCAGACAACCTTTGCCTGATAATATGCTGGATGGATTCCTTCTCTCATGATTTTCACCTCTTTATATAATCTTTATTATAATTGCAAGACTTAAACTCACAAAGTGTTTCTTTGTCTTTGATAAGCAGCTTTGATATTGTAACATACCGGTTATACCAATGCAAGTGTTTTTTCAAAATTATAACAATATTTTAAAACCTTTTTATATTTTTACAGTATACATCAGATATATCTGTTCTTGCACACTGTCTCAACAAGCTCTTTATTATTTTTTGTCTTTACAAACAATTCAAGAATTCTTTCTGCCGCATCATCGTTTTTAAGCGAATTAAGTGCCTTTCTCATTATATCAACTGCCTGGAGTTCCTGAGGGTCTAAAAGAAGGTCTTCTCTTCTGGTTCCTGATTTTGCAATATCAATTGCAGGAAATACTCTCTTTTCAGAAAGCTTTCTGTCAAGCACAAGTTCCATATTACCTGTTCCTTTGAATTCCTCAAATACAACATCATCCATCTTGCTTCCTGTCTCAACAAGTGCAGTTGCAAGTATTGTAAGGCTTCCTCCTTCACGCATATTTCTTGCAGCACCAAAAAATCTTTTTGGCATATGCAGTGCTGCAGGGTCAAGGCCACCGGATAATGTACGTCCGCTTGCCTGGACAGTGAGATTATAAGCTCTTGCAAGTCTTGTGATACTGTCAAGAAGAATTATAACATCTTTCTTATGTTCAACAAGTCTTTTTGCACGCTCTATAACCATCTCGGATACTCTTTTATGTCTCTCCGGAAGTTCGTCAAATGTTGAATAAATAACCTCAACATTATCACCTACTATTGATTCCTTTATATCAGTTACTTCCTCAGGACGTTCATCAATAAGAAGTATTATAAGATGCATCTCAGGATTATTTTTTGTTATGGCATTGGCTATCTGCTTTAAAAGAGTTGTCTTACCTGATTTTGGCTGTGAAACAATCATTCCTCGCTGGCCTTTACCGATTGGAGAAATTAAATCTACCATTCTCATTGCAACTGTATTGCTGTTTTTTTCAAGATGAATTCTCTCATTTGGAAATATAGGTGTAAGACTTTCAAATGAAGGTCTTTTTGCCGCTTTTGCAGGCTCCTCATCATTGACTGATTCAAGATAAACAAGTGCAGAGAACTTTTCCCCCTGTGTTTTTGCTTTTTTAGGTCCTCTTATGATATCACCTGTTTTTAAATTAAACCTTCTTATCTGTGATGGTGACACATACACATCATTGTCTCCCGGAAGGAAATTCTCACATCTTATAAATCCATATCCCTCCTGCATAACTTCGAGAATACCATCTGCCATCTCCTGTTTTTCAGGTCTGTCCTGAACATTATCATTATTTACGTTCTGTCTGTTTCTTGGCACATATCCGTCATTATGATTTATATTAGCATGCTCATGTTCATTTTTTACAGGCTGCACGTTTTTTATTGGCTGTTCCGGTTCTGCCTTAACTGTTTTTTCCTGTTCGTCCTTAGCTGCCTTTTCTTCCTCATCTGCCTTGATAATCGCCTCAATAAGGTCTGCTTTTCTCATTACAGTAATATTTTTAATATGTTTGTCCTTTGCAAACTCTCGTAAAACAGTAAGTGGCAATGTCTGTAATTTTTCTCTCATAAATTATTCACTCCTATTTTTTTAATTAATGTTCTGGAATTATACCGCAGATAACAAATGTATACAAATTGCGGATAAGAATCTTGATTCATCCAAGAATTTAGAATTAACATATATTTATTATACACTATTTTAAAATTATTTCAAACATTTTGTTATAATTTCAATCCTTGCCGCTAACACTGTAATGTGTTATTATTAATTAAATATGTTTTTTTGAAAGGATGGACTCGACCATGACAAATGCAGAAAAAGCACTTGCTTTACATGAAAAATGGAATGGAAAGTTTGAAACCACTCCAAAGATGGATATTTCAACAAGAGAGGATCTCGCTCTCGCATATACACCCGGCGTTGCTGAACCTTGCAAGGTTATTGCGAAAGACAAGGAAGCCGCATACAAGTATACTATAAAAGCCAACACTATCGCTGTAGTTTCTGACGGAAGTGCCGTTCTCGGACTTGGAAATATCGGTGCACATGCAGCTATGCCTGTTATGGAAGGCAAGGCTGTTCTTTTTAAGTCTTTTGGTGGCGTCAATGCTGTTCCTATCTGTCTTGACACACAGGACACAGAAGAAATCATCAAAACTGTAGTAAACATTGCTCCTGCATTTGGCGGTATTAACCTTGAAGATATTTCTGCACCAAGATGCTTTGAAATTGAAGAAAGATTAAAGGAACTCCTCGACATTCCTGTTTTCCATGACGACCAGCATGGAACAGCTATTGTAGTGCTTGCAGGTATTATCAATGGTTTAAAGGTTACAGGAAAAACTAAAGAAGAATGTCGTGTTGTTGTAAATGGTGCAGGTTCTGCCGGCATTGCCATAACAAAGCTCCTTCTTACATATGGTTTTAAAAATGTTACAATGTGTGATAAGTCAGGCATTCTTGCAAAAAACAGCGAAGGACTTAACTGGATGCAGGAATCTATGATGAATGTTACTAATCTTGAACAAAAACACGGTTCACTTGCTGATGCACTTAAAGGTGCTGATATCTTTGTAGGTGTTTCTGCACCTAACATCGTTACAGCAGAAATGGTTTCATCAATGAACAAAGACTCCATTCTTTTTGCAATGGCTAACCCGGTTCCTGAAATCATGCCAGATGTTGCAAAAGCCGCAGGTGCAAAGGTTGTCGGTACAGGTCGTTCTGATTTCCCTAACCAGGTAAATAATGTTATTGCTTTCCCTGGCATATTCAAGGGTGCTCTTGAAGGACGTGCAACACAGATTACAGAAGAAATGAAACTTGCTGCAGCTCTTGCCATCGCAAATCTTGTTCCTGATGATGAACTCAGTGACACAAATATTCTTCCGGAAGCTTTCGACCCACGCGTTGCTGACGTTGTAAGCCAGGCTATAAAGGCTCTTATTAAATAATTATGCTTCCACATTTCTACTCGGTAAATGAATATTTAAAAGGCACTTATGGTGTCAAAATGTATAAACTGGCCCTGAACGGTGGGATGAATTGTCCCAACCGTGACGGGCTTATTGACACAAGGGGATGTATTTTTTGCAGTGCCGGAGGTTCCGGTGATTTTGCATGCACTAATGTTGACGATGCAAAAAAACTTATATCAAATAAATATACAGGAAATAATTTTATTGCATACTTCCAGTCCTATACCAATACATATGCAGATGTCAGCTATTTAAGAAATTTGTTTATGCCTGTTATTAATAATCCTGATGTTAAGATACTGTCAATCGCAACAAGACCCGATTGCCTTGACGACAGTGTTATAACTCTGCTTGACGAACTCAATAAAATTAAACCTGTATGGATTGAACTCGGATTACAGACCATCCACAAAAAAACTTCTGATTACATAAGGCGTGGCTATGAACTTGACATTTTTACCGATGCCGTTAAACGCCTTAACAATTCAGATATAAAAGTAATTGTCCACATGATACTTGGTCTTCCGGGCGAAAGTGATGAAATGATGCTTGATACCGCACGTTTTATCGCAAACAGCGGTGCCTGGGGAATAAAACTGCAGCTGCTTCATGTCCTTAAAGGAACTGATCTGGCTGATGATTATAACAATCACCTGTTTGAAACTATGACTATGGACAATTATATCAGGCTTATCGGAAGAATCATTGAACTCCTGCCACCCGATATGGTTATACACCGTCTTACAGGAGACGGTCCAAAAAAAATTCTCATTGCACCTTTATGGAGTGCCGATAAAAAGCGTGTCCATAACAGTTTGATGCAATATTTTACAAACAACAATATTATTCAAGGACGGAACTACGAATGAGTACGGATGCAACAACCCTCTATAAACTGATGGTTTTATATATGTTAGATAAAGTTAATTTTCCTCTGTCCAACAGCCAGATTGCTGATTTTATGTTAGACAGACAATATACCAATTATTTTACGCTTCAGGAAGTATTAAGTTCACTTGCAAGCGACGGTTTTGTGCAGATTCTCACATACAGAAGCAGCACGCAATATAAGCTTACTAAAGAAGGAATTGATACAATTTCTTTTTTCTATAATAAAATTTCTCAAGCTATACGTGATGATATTGACAAATATCTCAAAGATAATAAATATGATTTAAAATGTGAAGTGGGAACAACTTCTGATTATTATAAATCGACAAACGGTGATTTTATTGTTCACTGCCAGGTAAAAGAAGGCAACACTAATCTTATAGAATTAAATGTTGCCGTTCCTCTCGAATCACAGGCTGACGCAATGTGTGCCAGATGGCGTGACGCCAGCCAGGATATATATGATTTTGTAATGAATAAACTTATGTAATTATATAAATTGTTCTATAACGTCCCATAATTCAGGGATTCCCTGTTTTGTCTGTGATGAAACAGGGATAAGAATATCATCAGCAGAAAGACCCAGCCCTGTCCTTACAGCTTTAATCTGTTTGGCATGCTGGCTTCTTTTTATTTTATCAAGTTTTGTTGCAACTATGACAGGATGATATCCATTAGAAACTATCCAGTCATACATCATCTTATCATTTGCAGATGGGTCATGTCTTATATCAATAAGAAGAAAGACCTGTTTTAACTGACTTGATTTCTTCAGATATTTCTCTACCATCTTGCCCCATTTTTCCTTTACGGACTGGCTTACATTAGCATATCCGTAACCCGGCAAATCAACAAGAAGCATTGCATCATTAATATTATAATAGTTAATTGTCTGTGTCTTTCCAGGCTGTGATGATGTCCTTGCATATGACTTTCTGTTCATCAGGGCATTTATAAGTGATGATTTACCTACATTAGATTTGCCTGCAAATGCAACTTCCGGTAAGTCTGTTTCCGGCACCTGACTTGTAACACCAATTACAATATCAAGATTTACTTTTTTAATAACCATAGTTTTCTCCTATTTTACAATGGCAAGTTTAAGGACTTCTTTCATATCGCTTACATATACAATCTCAAGTCCCTGTACAATTTCTTCTTCAAGCTCTTCTACATCAGATTTATTTTCCAACGGCACTAACACTCTCTTTAATCCGGCTGTCTTTGCTGCAAGCAGTTTTTCTTTAAGACCGCCTATAGGCATTACTCTGCCTCTTAATGTAACTTCTCCTGTCATTGCTGTTGAGGCATCTACAGGCTTTCCTGTAACTGCGGAATAAATGGCTGTCGCCATTGTTATTCCGGCTGATGGTCCATCTTTGGGAACTGCACCTTCAGGTATATGTATATGTATTGCATTCTCTTCAAAAATCTGGTTTTTTCTTACAACAGAGCGGACATATGAGAGTGCTATCTGTGCAGATTCCCGCATTACATCTCCCATATTTCCTGTAAGAATAAGTTCAGGCTTACCACCAAGAACATTTACTTCTATTTCAAGAGTATCACCGCCAGCTGCTGTCCATGCAAGTCCACGTACAATGCCAACCTCATTTTTTCTTGATGCCTTTTCCTTAATGAACTTAACTTTTCCAAGATATTCACTGAGATTTTTATCTGTAATGACTATCTGCTTTTCAATATTTACGCCATCAACCGTGTAATTCTTTCTTACAACTTTTCTAAGAACAGCAGCTATCATTCTCTCAAGCTCTCTTACACCGGCCTCCATTGTATAGCCATCTATTATTTTTGCAAGTGCCTTATCGGTAAATCGGACTGACTTCTTTGTAAGTCCATTCTTTTTTAACTGTTTTGCCACAAGATGTTCTTTTGCAATATGCAGTTTTTCATTTTTTGTATAACTGCTTACTTCTATAATTTCCATGCGGTCAAGAAGAGGTCTTGACACATCTGACAAATCATTCGCTGTAGCAATAAAAAGAATCTCCGACAAATCTACAGGCATATCAATATAATGATCAACAAAATGCGAATTCTGCTCTCCATCAAGTACTTCAAGAAGTGCCGATGATGTATCAGAACGATAGTCATTACTTACTTTATCTATCTCATCAAGAAGCATGAGAGGATTTTTAACTTTTGCTTTTCTAAGACCGTCAATGATTCTACCAGGCATTGCACCGACGTATGTTCTTCTGTGTCCACGGATTTCTGCTTCATCTTTTACACCGCCAAGACATATACGTACATATTCTTTATTAAGTGACTGTGCAACCGAACGTGCAATACTTGTCTTTCCTGTTCCCGGAGGTCCTACAAGACAGATTATCGGTGCATCAGCATTATTTGATACTTTTCTCACTGCAAGCGTCTCAAGTATTCTCTCTTTAACTTTTTTCATTCCATAATGATTTTCATCAAGAATTTTTGCCGCATTTTCTATATCATCGCTGTCCTGAGAACTGTTTTCCCATGGAAGTGAAAGAAGCGTTTCTATATAGCCGCGTTCAACATTTGCTTCTGACGAACCCTGTGAAAGCACTTTATAACGCCGTATTTCTTTTTCAATCTGCTCTTTTATTTCATCAGCTGCATTAAGACTCTCAAGTTTTTCCATATACTCATCTATTTCAGATGAGCCATCTGTACCGTCAAGCTCCTCGTTAATATATTTGAGCTGTTCTCTAAGATAATATTCTTTCTGGTTTTTCTCTACTTTTTCTTTTATGCCATCTTCGAGTTCTTTTTTTATGTCAAAAATATTGATATCCTCAATAAACATCCTTGCAAGTTGTTCATAAATTTCATTAACATCACTCATCTCAAGGAACTTCTGTTTTACAGTATAATCAACCGGATAATCCGCAAGAATTTTTTTGACTTTTTCCTGAAGATTTTTGGCAATAAGCCATTCTTTTAAAATATCTTTGCTGAATCTCTGGTTAACTGCTGCATATCTGCATATAAGCTCATTAAGTGATCTTATCATAGCTATTTGTGTCAGATTATCAGGTGCTAAAAACCAGTCTCTGTCAGTAACTATATCAGATATAAGCATTCCATCAGATTCACTAACTGTATTAACCATTCCTTTATACTTACCTGCCACAAGAACTCTTACAATGCCCTTTGGAAGTTTTATCAGCTCTTTAACCTTCGCAACAGTTCCTACAGAATATAAATCATCCTGCACAGGATTTGCAGTATCTATATCTTTCTGTGTGAGAAGAAAGATTGTTTCATTCGTCTGCATGGCTTTTTCTACAGCATGAATTGATTTTTTCCTGTTTATATCAAAATGTATGACCATGTCCGGTAACACGGTCATACCTCTTAATGCAATTGTTGGTAATACCATCTTTTTCATAATCCAACAACTCTCCATATTATTGTGCTTTATTTACCTGCTCAGTTCTATATTCGATAACAGGCTTTCCTGTTCCATCTACAGCTTCCTTTGTAATAATACATTTTGAAATTGTATCATCAGAAGGGATTTCAAACATAACTTCATTCATAACAGATTCAAGTATTGAGCGGAGTCCTCTTGCTCCTGTCTTTCTCTCAAAACTCTTCTTTGCCACTTCACGCACTGCATCTTCAGTAAATTCAAGTTCTACTTCATCAAGCGAGAACAATGCCTGATACTGCCTGATAATAGCATTCTTTGGCTCACGAAGAATTCTTACAAGTGCCTCCTCATCAAGCGAGTCAAGTGCAACAACAACCGGTACACGACCTACAAACTCAGGTATAAGACCAAACTTAATTAAATCCTGAGGGAGAACTTTATGAAACATCTCTCCTACATCCGCATCTGTCTTCTCTTTTATCTCTGCATTGAATCCGATTGAGCTCTTGTCCATTCTTGATTCAATAATTTTTTCAAGTCCGTCAAATGCACCACCACAGATAAACAATATATTTGTAGTATCTATAGGAATAAGCTCCTGCTGAGGATGCTTTCTTCCCCCCTGAGGCGGAACTGAAGCAACTGTACCCTCAAGAATCTTTAAGAGTGCCTGCTGTACACCTTCACCCGAAACATCTCTTGTTATTGAAACATTTTCAGACTTTTTAGTTATTTTATCTATTTCATCTATATAAATAATACCATATTGGGCCTTATCTATATCATAATCAGCCGCCTGTATTATTTTCAAAAGAATATTCTCAACGTCTTCACCTACGTAACCAGCTTCTGTAAGTGTTGTTGCATCTGCAATTGCAAATGGAACATTGAGAAGCCTTGCAAGATTCTGTGCAAGAAAAGTTTTACCTGAACCTGTAGGTCCAAGCATAAGAATATTACTCTTCTGAAGTTCAACATCCAGATCTTTTCCTGACAAAATACGTTTGTAGTGGTTATAAACTGCAACTGAAAGAACTTTTTTTGCATCATCCTGTCCAATTACATAATCATCAAGAAATTCTTTAATTTCCTTAGGTTTTAAAAGATTTATATCAAGACCGGCATCTGATTCGTCCATCTTATCATCATCAAGAAATTCCTCATCAAGAATCTCGCTGCATATGCCAACACATTCATCGCATATATATGCTCCGTTTGGACCTGCAATAAGTTTTTTAACCTGATTCTGCGTTTTATTACAAAATGAACATCTAAGCTTATCGTCTACATTTTTGCCTGCCATAACTCCTCCTTAAACAACAAAGGACTGCCACATAAGTGACAGCCCTTCGCACATATTATCTCTTTTCAACTATACTGTCAATAAGTCCATATGCAAGTGCTTCCTGTGCTGTCATATAATTATCACGTTCCGTATCTCTTGCAATCTCTTCGACAGACTTGCCCGTGTTAGCAGCAAGAATCTCATTTAATTTGTTTCTTGTCTTTAAAATATTCTCTGCCACAATACGAATCTCAGTTTCCTGACCTCTTGCACCGCCGGATGGCTGGTGAATCATAATTTCCGCATTAGGAAGAGCCATTCTCTTGCCTTTAGCACCGCCGGAAAGAAGAAATGCACCCATACTTGCTGCCATACCCATACAAATGGTTGAAACATCGCATTTAATGTACTGCATTGTATCATAAATAGCAAAACCTGCTGATACTGAACCACCAGGGCTGTTAATATACAAATGAATATCTTTGCTTGGATCTTCTGCTTCAAGGAATAACATCTGTGCAACAATTATATTTGCTGAAACATCTGTAACTTCTTCTCCAAGAAAAATGATTCTGTCCTTTAAAAGTCGTGAATAAATATCATATGATCTCTCACCACGGCTGTTCTGCTCTATGACGTAAGGTACTAAACTCATAATTTCCCTCCATTTCTTTGTGCATTATGCCAATAAAAATCAATTCAGTTTATTACTTTTCAACTGCTGAAGAAACGATTAATTCAACTGCCTTCTGGATAGCAATATCATCTTTCATCTGCTTAGCTTCTGCATCCTGCATAAACTCTTTAATCTTTTCAATTTCCATCTTGTACATATCAGCCATCTTCTGAAGTTCTGCTTCAAATTCTTCTTCTGATACTTCAATATTCTCTGCCTTAGCAACAGCTTCAAGAACAAGGCTGTTCTTAATTCTCTTAACTGCTTCAGGTTTCATCTCTTCCATAATCTTATCTGCTGTCATTCCTGTATACTGGAAATACTGCTCAACAGAAAGACCCTGCTGCTGAAGTCTCATAGCAAAATCTTCAAGCATTCTGTTTACCTGTGTATCAATCATAGCCTGTGGAATATCCATCTTAGCTGCTTCAACTACTTTTTCAATAGCTTCTGATTCTTTCTTAGCCTTAGCTTCTGATTCCTTGCGTTCTGCAATCTTCTTCTTTAAATCATCCTTGTATTCAGCAAGTGTATCGAAATCTGATACATCCTGAGCGAAATCGTCATCAAGTTCAGGAAGCTGCTTTTCTTTAATTTCCTTTACAGTAACCTTGAATGTAGCTGGCTTACCCTTTAAGTTCTCAGCATGATAATCCTCTGGGAATGTAACATTAAGTTCTTTTTCTTCACCAATATTCATTCCAATCATCTGCTCTTCAAATGTATCGATGAATGAATGTGAACCGATTGTAAGAGGATAATTCTCACCCTTACCACCTTCAAAAGCTTCTCCATCAATAAATCCTTCAAAATCAATAACAGTCATATCACCATCTTTAACAGCTCTGTCTTCAACACTTACTGTTCTTGAGTTCTGATCCTGAACCTTCTTTAATTCTTCTTCAACATCAGCATCTGTAACTTCTGCATCAGCCTTAGTTACTTCAACACCCTTGTACTCGCCAAGTTCTACTTCTGGTCTTACTGCCACTTCTGCTGCAAAGATAAATGGCTTTCCAGCTTCAAGCTGCTCAATGCTTACCTTTGGCTGTGAAACGATGTCAAGACCACTTTCCTTAGCTGCGTCCGCATATGCATCAGGAATAATCTCATTAGCTGCATCTTCAAAGAAAATCTGTGAACCATAAAGCTGTTCAATCATCTTACGAGGTGCTTTACCTTTTCTGAAACCAGGTACACTAATCTTGTTCTTGTTCTTATTGTATGCTGCGTTCAAGCCGGCCTCAAATTCTTCGGCAGAAGCTTCAATCACAAGTTTAACCATATTCTTTTCTTCTAACTGTTCAACTTTGAAACTCATTTTATAAATTTCCTCCTTAAATATATGTAAAATATTTCAATCGTACAACGTACATACTAATGGATTATATCATAGATATTTTGATATTACCAGCAAAATTTTTCACTTTACAAAACTTTATTAAATTGGCATAATATTTTATAATTATATTTGTTGTCAGAACATCTGCCCCACCTGTATAATCACAAAGTGGAGACGTAAGGAGGATTTATGTCAGAATTAAAAATAAAAACAGTTGAAGATTCAAAAACTGAGGTTTCACACCTTCTTTTCAGCAAACACATGAACAGTGCCGGAAGATTATTCGGTGGACAGCTTCTCATGTGGATAGATGAAGTTGCCGGCATTGTTGCTAGAAGACATTGTGAAGGCAATCTTACAACTGCATGTATTGATAATCTTCAATTTAAAGAGCCCTGCTATGAAAATGACGTAATTGTAATAATCGGTTATGTGACACATGTAGGACGCAGTTCTATGGAAATACGAATTGACACATACGTTGAGCGTCCTGATGGTTCAAGACATCCTGTAAACAGAGCATTTTTTGTTATGGTTGCACTTGATGCAAACAATAAACCTGTCGAAGTTCCACGTCTTAAAATACAGACTATCGATGAACAGGCCAAATGGGATGCTGCTGAAAAAAGAATTGAATTAAGAAAGCAAAGAAGAGACGAGGGGTTTTAAACCTCCCGTCTCTTCTTTTCTCTTATACTTAATGACAGCAGCCCCGACTCATTTTTCTGTCTTCAATGCCGTCATAAGGCAGTCAGATTAGTTGCCCTGTGACATCTGCTCTTCCTGTCTCTTAATCATCTTTTTAACCATGTTACCACCTACAGAACCGGCTTCTGCTGATGTGAGGTCACCATTGTAACCCTCTTTTAAGTTTACACCGATTTCTGAAGCTACTTCCATCTTAAATCTGTCTAATGCACTCTGTGCTTCTTTCTTTGTCTTGCTTGACGCTGTTGAATTGTTCATAAAAACACCTCCATAGCAAACATTTATAATCTGTTTTGAATTTGAATAACAGCTCTCGCTGCTATCCTGATGTTATTATGTTCAACATTCACAAAAAATATTATGGCAAATAATTCCCGTAAATTTCAAAAGAATCAAAAACGCAATGCCATTTGTTGTGTGCATGCGAAGTAACACAAATATAACTCTTGTCACCTTTTACAGCATAACTTACAAGGCAGTTTAATGCTTCATCCGTATAACCTGTCTTACCGGCTGTAATTGTCACACCTTCAACCTCTGTTCCATACATACGGCTGAACATAGTATTTGTAAGAAGTATTCCATCCGGATGCTGTGTTGTCTTTTCTGTTGTATACTGGAATGTCGATAAAACCTTTGCACATTCGGAATTCTCCATTGCATACTTCATAATCATTGCCATCTCTGATGGTGTTGTATACTGCTCATCATCATATAAACCTGTCGAATTGACAAAATGTGTATTTTTCAATCCAAGTTCTTCACATTTTTTATTCATAAGAACCGCAAACTGTTCTTCTGAACCTGCAACTATCTCTGCAAGTGCCGCTGCTGCATCAGCTCCTGAAGGCAGAATCATTCCGTAAAAGAGGTCAGATACAGGCACAATCTCATTTGTTCCAAATCCAGCAACTGAAGCCTGTGCATTATAAAGCGGATATAAAAGTTTATTAGTAAACTGATACATCTTCGTCACATCTTTAACATTCTCAACTGCAACAATAAGTGACATTACTTTTGTCATCGATGCCGGATAAATACGTGATTCTGCTTCACGTCCTGCTATAATTTTATTATTATTTACATCAAGCAGTGCAACATAAGGCGTTCTTACTGTTGCATCTGTTATCTCTTTATAATCGCTGCTCTTTTGTGCATATACAAATTTTTTTTCATCTTTTTTATCAATATTATCATCATTTGCCGCATCAGCATTGGCATCTATGGCAACCTGCTGTGTCTCTTTGGGATTGAGACTGCTTCCGGATGCCGTATTATTCTTTCGCACAGCAGCCGTCAGCCCCAATGATGCCACAAGTATTGCTGCAGCTCCCGTAAAAAGCATAATTTTTCTTTTCAATATCTGACGTTTTCTTTTTTTCTTCATTGCCATGGCATGCTTTCTTCTTTTCTCAATATCACGCCTTGCATATATATCTTCACCAGAGTTATCATATAAACTTCCCATTATATTCCCCATTCATAACAAATAATCAGTCTGCATACTGTGTTGAAGCAGCAAGTTCTTTGGCTTTTTCTTCACTTATAAGCAGCTTTACTATCTCAAGTCCCAGGTCAACAGAAGTACCCATTCCTCTTGAGGTTGTAATATTTCCATCAGTTACAACTCTCACAGGTGCTAAAAGTACCTGTGCTCCATCGAGATATTTTTCAAATCCAGGAAAACATGTTGCTTTCTTTCCTTTTAAAAGCCCTATTCTTCCGAGTATGCTTGGAGCTGCACATATCGCAGCAATCCTTTTTCCCTTTTTATCATGCTCCTTTAATGCATTAAGAAGTTTTTCATTTTCCATATATGATTTATGTCCAGGCCCTCCCGGAAGAAATAATAAATCTGACTCTTCAAGATTAACTTCATCAAAAAAATAATCTGCTTTTACAGGTATATTTTGTGCACTTATAACATTTTTATCACCTGTAATTGAAACTGTATCTGTATCTATTCCTGCACGCCTGCAAATATCTATAACAGCAAGTGCTTCAACTGTCTCAAATCCGTCTGTCAAAAAAGCTGTAACTTTCATACTAATCTCCATTCCGTGGTCATATAACACCACATATTTATAGTACGCTAATAACGCAGATTTTTCAATATGTTTTATGGTAAATGTTACATAAATGTTACGTTAATTTTAATAAAATGATTTTTAAAAACATCTCTTGAATAAATTATATAATCCTGCTTTCCAGACATCATCGTCATGCCCGCTGCCTTCGACTTCAAAATAATCATGTTTTATTCCTTCTTCCGTAAGTTTCTGATGATAATATCTGGTAGAATCAAGACACCATGGGTCACGGCTGCCTACCATAAGTGACAGATAAACCGGCTTTGTCTCTTCACTTTTTATCTCAAAATCTTCAAGAATCGGCTTGTTCCAGAATGAGCCTGCATTAAACTGTGTCGGTATAACGCCCGGACATGGTGCAAGAGAGCTTATATATCCTATTTTATCCTGCATTATAAATCCTATTGCAAGGCACTCTGTTCCACCCTGTGATGTTCCTATTATTCCGGTATTTTCACGCCCTGTTTTTACAGAATATGTTCTTTCTATAAACGGCATCAAATCATTTTGCAAATCATTGACAAAATTATCATAAGCTGTTCTTGACTGTTCTCCTGTAGCTGTCTCCTTTGATGCAATTTCCGATGTATACATATCAACAGTGACTATTATCATAGGCTTTGCAGTACCGTCAACGAGCATATTTCCATAAACAATATCAAGATAACTGTCATCACGGCTCCAGTCAAAATGGTCTCCTCCAAATCCATGAAGCACATAAACAACCGGATATTTCTTTTTTTCATCATATCCTGCCGGCAAAAGCACGCCGCACATCTTGTCTTTTCCTATCGTTGAACTGTAATAAATAACCCTGTCATTCATGTATCCATAATCAACACCATCTCTTTTTTCATCAAATCCCTGAGGTCTTGAAAAATCCGTGTCACCATATGGATTTCTTGGAATATCATCATCCATGGCATCTGAATTTTGTGCTGTACCTTGTGCTGTATCTTGTTTTATATCAGTATTTCCTGACTTTTTTGATGCACATGACACAAGAAATGATAATATCATTACAGGCAGTAATATTTTTGCCGCTGCATTTTTTATTTTCATAATCAAAATCAGTCCTTTCAAATAAAAATTATAATTTTATTATTTACAATTTTTATTTTAAATTATGATATCTATTATGTCCAATACCTATTCTTAATAGATATCTATAACAAAAAGGTACAGAACGCTTTTTCACGCCCTGTACCTCTTAAATTTTTATAAGTATGTGCATTTAATACAAAAATATTTTATCTGATTCCGAAAATGAGATATAACAGGTTATAGTTGTAGAAAAGAACTGCTGCAACAAGTGAAACTGTTGACATAATCTTGATAAGAATATCAAGTGATGGTCCTACTGTATCTTTAAGAGGATCACCTACTGTATCACCTACAACTGCCGCATCATGTGCCGGAGAGCCTTTGCCCTGTCCCTCAAAAGCACCTGATTCAATATACTTCTTTGCATTATCCCATGCACCACCTGCATTACCTGTAAATATTGCAAGCATAATAGCTGAAAGTGTTGCACCGATAAGAAGTCCGCCTACAAAGTAAGGTCCGAAAAGGAAACCTGAAATTACAGGGAAAATAATTGAAAGAATAGCCGGCATTCTCATCTCTTTTAAAGCTCCCTGTGAAGAAATCTCTATACATGTCTTATAATCAGGTTTTGCTTTACCTTCAAGAATTCCAGGAATTTCTTTAAACTGTCTTCTTACTTCATCAACCATCTTACGTGCCGCATTGGCAACAGCTTCAATAAGCATTCCTGAGAAAAGGAAAGGAAGTGCACCACCGATTAAGGCACCAGCAAGAATAAGCGGATTTGTAAAGTTAAGTTCAAGCTGTGAACCTTCAGGCTGGAATGCATAAAGGAAACTAACCATAAGTGAAAGTGCGGCAAATGAAGCAGAACCAATGGCAAAACCTTTGCCGATTGCTGCTGTTGTATTACCTACTGAATCAAGTTTATCTGTAATCTCACGAACCTCAGGCTCAAGTTCTGACATCTCAGCAATTCCGCCTGCATTATCTGAAATAGGTCCATATGTATCAACAGAAACTGTTGCGGATACAAATGAAAGCATGCCAACAGCTGCCATAGCAATACCAAACATTCCGGACACAGCATATGAAACGTATGTTGTTATACCAAGGATAATGAGTGGAAGCATACAAGACTTCATGCCCACTGCAAGACCCTGTGTAATTGTAAGTGCTGCTCCTTCTTTTGCACTCTCAGCAATCTTCTTAGTCGGATTATAATCATAACTTGTATAATATTCTGCTATTGCACCGATAATAACACCACTAATAACACCAAGTGACGCTGCTATCCAAGGTGATGTATATCCTGTCTTAAATCCTGCAACATCAAGTACCGCTTTAGTTTCAGGCTTAAACATAAAATATGTCGCAACAAAGCCGCCTATGATTGTGATTACGGCTGCACTCCATGTTGAAATATTCAAATCCCTGTGAGGACTATCTGAGCCTTTCTTAATAAGAACATATGCGATGCCAAGACACGAAGCAATAAGGCCAATTGCCGCAAAAACAAGTGGAAAATACATCATCTTCATAAGAAGTGTATCTGAAACCGTAAGTTTATTTGCGATATTTGAAAGGAATAAGCTTACTGCAAGAATAATTGCAGATGATATAGCTCCTACAAACGATTCGAGCAGGTCTGAACCAAGTCCTGCAACATCACCTACATTATCACCTACGTTATCTGCTATTGTTGCCGGGTTACGAGGGTCATCTTCCGGAATGTGTGCTTCCGTCTTACCTACAAGGTCGGCACCCATATCTGCCGCCTTTGTATAAATACCACCACCGACACGGTTAAACATAGCTACGATAGAACATCCCAATGCATAACATGAAAGACACTGTGTGAAAATATGCTGTCCATCACGAAGTGCACTGATTGAAATCATATTAAGACCGTAACCGAAAATTATGTATACAAGGAATAAACCAAGAAGTGCGAAACCACCTACACATAATCCCATTACAGAACCACCCTTTAATGCTACCTTGAGTGTTGAACCGATATTCTTAGTCTTTCTTGCTGTATTAGATACTCTGACATTTGCATAAGTTGCAATCTTCATTCCTACCCATCCTGCTGATGCACTCATCACAACTCCGATGATGAAACATACTGATGGCTCCCAGCTGAATTTTCCATACTGGACTGAAAAAATTGCTGCAAATATAATTGCAATAATAACCACTACAATACCTATAATCTTATACTCATAAGTAATAAATGCGTTAGCTCCAACTCTGATAGCTTCCGCGATCTCTGACATACGGTCTGTTCCTTCATCAAGCTTTTTGACGCCGATAAAATTAAATGCCGCATATCCAAGTGCCAGCAGTGCTGCCACAATGACTAAAATTAATAAAGCTGCCATTAATCTTCTCCTCTTTTTTGTTTAATTAACAATCAGGCTTACACACATCGCACTGAATTATTTATATAAATTTTACTATTTTTTTATATATACGTCAATTATTTTATGCAACTTTACTTTAAATTGTTTATTTTTGCATACATCTATATTTTAACTTGCAATTCCCAGCCTTATGTATTGTAGTTTTTAATACTATGTGATATATTAATGTAAATATTTTATTGCGTCTTTATGCTCCGTGATAAACATTTAAAGTAACCATTCATAAAGGTAATAGGAAAAATATTATAAGTAATAGAAATTGGAGATTTAATTTTATGTTTAAAATAATTACAGACACAGCATGCGATTTTCTTATGGATTATGCAGCTTCCGTAGATGTCACACTCATTCCGCTTTATATAACATTTGACGGTGAAACTTATTACAAAGACAGAACTGAGCTTTCAACTGATGAATTCTACAGACGCATAACAGAGGAAAAGATATATCCAAGAACATCTCTTCCAAGTGTCCAGGATTATATAGACGCATATCTTCCTGCCGTAAAGGAAAACATTCCAATTGTTACAATATGCCTTTCTACTGCTTTAAGTGGTGCAGTCAACTCTGCAAGAATGGCAGCACAGCAGGTTATGGAAGATTATCCGGATGCAAAAATCACAGTAATCAATTCTCAGTTCATATCTGCTGCTGAAGGTCTTTTAGTATATGAAGCAATCCGTATGAACCGCGATAACATTCCTTATGAAAAAGCGGTATCTATTCTTCAGAAAATGACAGACATCGGAACAGTTTACTTTACAATCGGCTCTCTTGATTATATCAAAAAAGGGGGTCGTCTTGGAAAACTCGCATCTATGGTAACAGGAATTTTAAATATCAGGCCAAGTCTTTTCCTTAAAAACGGTGAGGTAAACGTAAGCGGTCTCTGCCGTACACGCAAAAAATCGGTTGCAAACGTATTTGAAAGCTGCAAAAAATATTTCACAAGCAGAAACATTGACCCGAATACTTACGATATTTCGGTTGCATCGGCAACTACGCCGGACGAATGTGACGAGCTCCGCCGTCAGGTTGAAGAAGATTTCAAAATCAAATGTGTCGAGAGCCGTGAACGTTTTGACTTACGTGTAAGCTCAATAACAGGCGTACACACAGGTCCTACAACAATCGGAATCGGTATTATGCCTAAGTATGAAACACTGCTGTAGGAATTATACAGTATTAAATTTACACCGTGAATGTACATTATAATATAAAATGCGGGTTATATAATTAACATCCCGCATATTTTGTAAAATATAAAACACGGTATTTTTTGATTCGGACACTTCGTGTCAATACTCAAAAAATACCGTGTTTTATTTTTCATATTAAATTTTACAAAACAATATTTATAATTATTTCTCATGACTAATAATCCATTTTAACATATCCTCAGTAACGATTTTACCCGATGCCAAGTCACGAATACCGTTACTGCCTCCCGTAGCTTCAATCAGCCTTTCGTGAAGTGCAACAACCTGCTCTCTGCTTAATCTTATCATTCAGCAAGCACCTCATAAGCCTGCATATTCTGCTTAATAAGACGCTCTGATATAACATATACGTCCTCTGCAGATGCTATTTTTTCTTTCTCCGCTTTACTAAAGTCAATTACAAGATACCTTGGTACATTGTTTTTAAGAATAACCGCTGCACCATATTCGTCAACAACTCTTGCAACCTTTGAAAAATTCTGATTAGCTTCTGTTATAGAAATCATTGTATTTGTATCTACTGTCACAATACACACCTCTCTTTTTTATTGTACACATATTCTAGGATAAATATAACCTATTTTTATAGCTATTACATTAAACTTTTAAAATATCTTCCGAAATCATAAAACACGATATTTCCATGTAAATTAAAACGCTCCTTTCCGTGCGTGAAGTGATTGTTTCTTCTCACTTGTCCGCCCGAAAAGGAGCATATTGTTTCTATTCGTCGGAACTGATTCCGCAAATAATTTTTTTGTGCAATTATTGATTACTCTTCATCTTTTCTGCACTTTTTGCCTGTAAGTGCAAATCCCGCACCAAGTGCTGTTACAGCCGCACTTACTGAATACCATAATAATCCGCTTTCACCTGTTGCAACAGCTTCTTCTGTCTTGGACTGTTCTGTCTTAGATTCATCCGTATTGGTGTCATCTGTTGTTCCCTGGCTGTTTCCGCCGTTTCCGTTTGAATCATCTGTTCCCGGCGTCGGATTAGGTGTTGGGTCCGGTGTCGGTGTTGGGTCTGGTGTCGGTGTTGGGCCCGGTGTCGGTGTTGGGTCCGGTGTTTTTTCTTGTGTAGGCATCTTTTCAAAACTTCCAAGATTGTATACATTCGTATATCCTAATTCCATTGCCTTTTTAACAGCACTTTCGGCTCTTACACCTGATGCACACGCAAAGATAAGCGGTGTGCTCTTGTCATAAATACTAAGTCCCGTCTCCAATGTATCCAACGGAATATTAATTGAGTCGATTGCCCATTTTTCTTCAAATTCTTCCGCTGTTCTTACATCAATAAGCTTTGCACCGTTTGCGAGCAGAACATTAGCTTCGTCAGGTTCTATCGAATTTCCTCCGATGCTTCCCATCTCGATTTCTTTTTTGTTTGTTCCGTCGCTGACAGTCATAATATCATTTTCTATAGTCATTATCTTATTATCGAAATCACTGACTTTTTTAAGCTTGTAACACTTCTGACAGCTTGTAAAAACAATCACAAGTCCGTTATCGCATGATGCGTATAATCTGTCTTTATATACAGCAAGTGCATTTATTGTATACTTATCGTTTGCATTGTATGCAACATCTGCTTCGGCAAAATACTCCGTACTAAGTTGTGTCATTGTGCCGTTGCTGTCCTGTATCCATACTTTTGTATTGTCGGTCAGGTCATTTTTCGTAAGAACTGCTTTTGCACCGCCCCAGTCAACAAACTGAACAGGTGTGTCAATATCTTTTATTTCATCTTCCGAATCGCCTGCACCGTCGGCATAATACTCTACTATTACAGCAAATATCTGTTTATTGCTGCTGCCGCCGTAAATGTATACAGGATTTTGTGTATCTTTTACTTCAAGACTTACAGAAGCCACAGAACCCGTACCCGGCTGAGTTGCCTTATTATCTTCGCTTTGATAAACAGTCATGCTTCTTGCAGCATCACCGCCCAAAAATACAGCCGTTACCTTACATGGTGCTTTCGGTGTGAAATAAAGGCTTCTCTTTGTCGTGCTTCCCGAACCTGCCTGCCATGCTTTGTTAAATGAATACTCATATGTCTTATCATTTGCATCTGTATAGGTATATGTTCCTTTTTTAGAGGCAAGTGTCCATGAACCGTATCCGCAAAGACCGTTTACCGTGTCCGCATAAACAGTTCCATCTGTACCTCCTGTGAGCTTTGTATAATCAAACTCCTTATTTTCAAGGTTGTAAACTACAATTTCACTGTCCTTAGGTGTCTTGTAAATCTTTTTATATGAATCGGAAAGCTGTTTTCCGTTTGCATCATATATTGCAAATTTAACTATATCACCCGAAACCGCTCCTGTTTCAATCTCATATTCACCTGTTCCTGATACAACAGTCTCAACTGTACTCTTAACAGACGAATCTTCATTTAATACCTGTGCCGTAAGCTTGACATCTGATGATTTTACGCTTCCGCGATATTTAATAGTAACTTTCGCTCTTCCGTTTGTCCTGTTGGCAACCTTACTTATGATATAAGGCAAATCATCATTATTTTCTATGTAATTCAATCTGAAATAATCAAGATTGCTTCCGTTTGTCTGTACATATACCGTCGTACAGCCGTTCTCATCAAGCAGTCCGTTAAGCTGTGCATTGTATACTACATCCTCGTTAATCGTAAATTGTGTATCTGCCCATGTATCCCATGTGCCTGTTGCTGCTGCCTGTGAAGATGCGATGAGCTTATCAGGCAATGCACTTTTATCAAGACTTATATTGATTACCGAATCGTTTTTACCGGCATATCTTGCAGTGATACCGTCAATATTTGATAATTTTACATCCTTATATTCAATCCATGTATCTCCGGCACTGCCGACATTAAAGCCGCCGCTGCTTCCTTTCTGTGAATCCGTCAGGCTGGCACCGTTGCCGTTATCCGCATACTCTGCTTCTATCTGTGTATTTACATGAACCGTAATTTTTCCGCAAATCATATTTTCAAGGTCTGTTGCGGTAATCTGGATTATTCCGTTTCCGTATACCGTAAGATTTCCGTTTTCGTCAACAGATGCGGTCTTACGTACAGAATCGTCTGTTTTCTGAACTTTCCATGTAAGTTTTGAATTGTCTATTATTTTTCCGTCTTTATCCGATACGCTTAACGCAATTCCCGTATAAGGTGACGCATTTGTAATTGTGCCTGTTGCCCCGTTATATTCAGGAATTCCGCCATCACGGTAATCAATCACACCAGATTTGATAATCTCAGGATTTACCGAAGTGATATTGTAAACAGACTCAAGCTTATCCATATCTACGGAATTCATGTCATTTACAGCTTTTGAAAGAACATTGTCAAGCTCGTCTCTTGTTGAAACTTTTCCGAGATTTTCAACGGCCTTATTGTATATATCCGTCACTTCACTGTAATTTTTCTCAGAATAAGCTGACTTTGGAAGTCTGTCAAATGCCGTTTTAAGTTCAGCCTTTGCATTATCTATTTCAGACTGATAAGGTTTGATTTGTAATTTGTTTACAACAGGATAAGAATCTGTCTTTGTAACACCGTCTACCGTAACAGAAACAGTAACCGTTGTTACACCTTCTTTCTTTCCTGATTTTACATTTCCATCAGAATCAACCGAAGCGATGTCATTATCGGCACTCTTATAAGAGACAACTGTATTTTTATCTGTCAAATCAACCATAACTTCATTAGACATAACAGCCGTTACATTTGATTTGATTACAGAAGCTGCTTCAAGTCCGCTGCCATCTTCGCAAATAAGACCGTCAACCGAAACTCCGTCAGGAATTGCCGTAACATTTTTCAAAACACTGTTAAGTGTTCCCGTAACATCAAATGTCTTTTTATTTGCTGTATCATCTGCATTTGATGAAATATAAGCCGTATATGTTCCTGTAGGAACAATGTCCTTTTGTGCTGCCTCGTCAAAAAGATACATATCAGCAACATTAAGATTAAATGTTACTTTCTTTGTCTCTCCCGGAGCAAGCTCAACCTTTTCAAAACCTTTAAGCTGCTTTGCCGGTGTTGTTCCCTTTCCTGCCGCCGGATGTGAAACATATAACTGCACTACTTCTTTTCCTGATACTGAACCTGTATTTTTAACATTAACCGAAATTGTTACTTTATCGTTTGCATCTGCTTTTGTTTTGTCAACAGACATATCCGAATATTGGAAATTCGTATAACTTAAACCGTAACCGAAAGGATATACAGGAGTATTTGTATAATACTGATATGTATGTCCCGGATTATTTCCGTCTGCCTGGATATTATAATCCGTGTATGAGCCTGTTATTCCGCCTATAGTCTTAGTTGTTCCGACAAGCTCCATCTTGTTGACATCGTCATTTTTATACCATGTTGTCGATAATCTTCCTGAAGGATTTACCTCCCCCGTAAGGACTTTTCCGAGTGCTGTTCCCTGTGTCTGTCCGTTGTAAGATGTCCACAGTATTGCTTTGCACTTATCGGCAAAAGGTTCAACATTAATCTGTCCTACAGTCTGCATTACAACAATTGTCTTTTCAGGATATGCTTCTGCAAGTTCCTGTACATGTGACTGTGAATCAGGAAGATTTATAGAAGCTCTGTCCTTTGACTCAGACGAATCTGCCGTACCGAAGCCTGCCTGTTTCGGAACAGTTCCCGCATATGCAATAATTACGTCTGCATTATCAAGCTCCGTTTTGTATGCTTCAACAGAAAACGGTTTAGCAGAAACACTTGCACTGATATACATATCGGCTTTTCCGTTGTAACCGCCGTCCGCACCTGTATATTCACCCTTACATGCCATGTATGAAGAAGTGCTTTCTGTTACCTCTGTCGAAACAGATGCCACAGTAGGTCCGCCGTTTCCGTATGCAATATTTAACGAACCTCCTTTTCTTCCTCCTGTTGCCATTTCAGCTTCAACAGAAACAACATCAAGAAAATCAACATTGGAAATAACCGCAACAGCTTTTGTCGTAACATCTGTAAACGTTCCGTTTGAAAGTGTCATTCCCGATACTTTTTCTGCTTTTGACAAATCAACTTTGCGTTTTGTTCCATCTTTTAAAATCAGATTGATGCTCTTTATATTAAATAAAGGTTCATCATCAGATACTACACCGAGATGATTTACATCTATATTCTTTTTATCGAGTTCTGTCGTAATACCCTGAATAGGCGTAACCGTTTTTGTCGGTGTACTTGAATAATCGCCCAAAGCAAGTGTGTTTGCCATATTTCCGACAACAACCGCTTTCTTTACGCTGTTTCCGAGCGGAAGTGTGTTATTGTCATTCTTTAAAAGAACCCATGATTCCTCTGCTGTCTTTTCAGCGATTTCAACATGCTCGTCACATTCGATTACATCAGAAGATGTTCCCGTGTACGGAGTTTTCTCGTCAAATTCACCTGCCTGGAATCTTTTTAAAAACAACTCGTATACTGTATGCTCAAGTTCTTTTTCACTGAGATACCCGTTCATTACGGCAGCCACACCATATAATGTAGACTTGTTACCGCCGCCGAGATTACATTCAAGGTTAAGACCTGACTTATAAACCGTACCGATATACTGTTCATCAGGAAGTTTATCGTTTCCGAGCATTCCGATTTTAAAGGTGCTGTTGTTAAGCATATATTCACCGGCACCGCAGTCGCTTGTAACATATCCCTTAAATCCCCAGCTTCTTCTCAACAAATCTTTAAGAAGATATGAATTTGAAAGAGACGGTATGAAATTATATATATATTCACCGTTTCTGCTTACTGTTGTTGCATTATAAGATGACATTACAGAACCCGGATTTGATGACTCCGTAATATTCTGAAATGCCTTTGTATAATAATTTCTCATATTAAATTCCGTCATAACAGATGTACCGGAACTTCTCTTTGCTTCATTATTATTGGCAGCAAAATGCTTTAATGTTGCTATTGTCTTCAAATAAGTCGTATCATTTCCCTGCATGCCGTTTACAAATGCCGCACCGAGCTGACCCGTAAGATATGGGTCCTCTCCCATACTCTCTTCATTTCTTCCCCATCTCGGGTCTCTTGCCATATTAATCGTAGGTGACCAATATGAAAGATTATATCTGTCATTCTTTGCTCTCGCCTCTGTAGATGTCGCGTCGGCAAGCTTATATATAAGCTCCGTGTTCCATGTATTCGACATTGAAAGAGCTGTCGGAAAACTTGTAGCTGTGCCCTGTCTTGCAACTCCGTGCAAAGCCTCTTTCCAATAATCGTACGGTGCAACGCCGAGTCTCTCGATTCCCGCAGCCTTATATCCGAGCTGTGCCACCTTTTCTTCAAGTGTCATTCTTGATACCAGGTCTGCCGCACGCTCTTCAAAAGAAAGCGACGTATCCTGATAAGGCAGAATCTCCTCCGCCTTATTCACGGCAATCTTCGTCTGTGCTTTCGCACTCACCGAACCAATC
This sequence comes from Lachnospira hominis (ex Liu et al. 2021), assembly GCF_014287955.1. Classification (GTDB taxonomy): domain Bacteria; phylum Bacillota; class Clostridia; order Lachnospirales; family Lachnospiraceae; genus Lachnospira; species Lachnospira hominis. The sequence goes on from NZ_JACOPD010000002.1 coordinate 426,578, forward strand.
GGCATAACAATGCCCGGCACTGCCAATAAAACCGACATTACCAGGGCAAGACCCCTTTTTAACCTCATAAAAATCCTCCTTACCAAATTACATTTACTTCTAACTGAATATTTTTTATAGAATATAAATCTCTGTATATTCTACTCTTGAATTTTATATGAATATACTTTAGAATAATAGTCAGATTTAGCATAGAATTGCTCAAAAATTGCTGTATTTATTTTGAATTTTTATAAAATTTACACTACTATTTTCACAAAAGTCAGTAATTCATACAGCAAAAGGAGGTTATGACATGGTCCCTTTTTATGAAATTCAGCGTTCGGACATTAAGATAATTCATAACAAAAGAGAATTAAACTATCCGACACACGTTCACGAACATATGGAGATTCTTTATATATTTGATTTGAGCCAGCATATCAACATCGACGGAATAGACTATGAAATCAATGCGGGAGAAGCCGCAATTATTTTTCCGAACACCATTCACACTTATTACAGGGAAGTTTACCGTGACACAGATGAAATCTGTCTTTTGTTTCTGCCCGGTATATTTAAAGGGTTATTTCAAAATTTTTTCGACGTACAACCCGAAAGTCCTGTGATTACCGACATTGACAGCTCTGTAAAGCTCGCCTTTAAAGAACTTCTTAGCTGTACTGATTTCACCGAACAGGTCGCCTGGACAATGCTTATTTTTTCAAAATTAATAAAAAAATTAAATTTGACCCACAAACAGTCCATTCCCGTTGCCGGACTCACCAAAAAAATCACAACTTATATTTCTCTTAATTTCAAAGAAAATATCACACTTGACCTGCTCGCAAAAGAATTCTGCGTCAGCAAATTTTACATATCGCATACATTTTCCGAAAAATTAAAGGTCAGTCTGTCGGAATACGTTTCATCCATACGTGCAAAATACGCCGCAGAGCAGCTTTTAAGCACCGACGATTCAATCACAAACATTGCTCTCAATTCCGGATTTTCAAGCCAGAGCACATTTAATCGGACATTCTTAAAAATTTACGGAATGTCACCGAGGGAATACAGGAATAACTTTTAGGTTAATCATAACCGATAAAAAAAGAGACCTCACTCTCTCGAATGAAGTCTCATAACATTTGAACCCGACCTTATTTTAGTTGCTATCGAGTAGCAACAAATGTATTCATAAAACAATTACTTTTATCCTACTCTCTCAACTATCCAGTTATAAATGTCCTCAAACACTTCCTGTGCGTTTATTTCACTGTGAAGCTCATGGCGGCAGCCATCATATAACTTAAGTTCAACATCATCCATATGTTTTTTATATTTGTTATAAATACGCTCTACTGCCTTTCCATATTCTCCTACAGGATCCGCATTTCCAGATGCGATAAGAAGCGGAAGCTCCTTTGGTGTCTTTTCGATATTTGCATCATTAATTACATATCTGATGATTTTTAACATACCTTCATACGCATTAACCGTAAAAAGGAAACTGCATTTTTCATCATTTACATAATCATTTACTATATCAGGATTTCTTGTAATCCAGTCCGAATCTGTAACAGGATTTTCTATACGGTTGTTGTATGTCCCGAACATCATCCTGTTAAGCGTTTCGCTTCTGTAATGGTCACCATGAAAAAGCTTTGTGAACTTTACAGCTAAAAGTCCTCCGTCAACCATAATCTTTGGCTGGTTGCCGGTTCCTAATATAACAGCCGCATCAAGTTCATTACCATACATCATAAGATAACGTCTTGTCATAAATGAGCCCATGCTGTGTCCTATAAGAATATATGGCAGTTCAGGAAAACGCTTTTTCATTATAATTGTCAGCTTGTGCATATCTTTAACAAGATAAAGTCCGCTGTTATTTCCTTTTGCAAAATATCCCCAGTCATTTTTATCATTAACTGAATCTCCATGTCCCAGATGGTCATTTCCAGCCACAACAAATCCACGTTCAGTAAGATATAATGCAAGTCCTTCAAATCTTTCTATATGGTCAATCATTCCATGTGCAATCTGAACCACACCTAAAGGATTTTCATATTTTTCTTTATCAGGATACCATATTACAGTATGTATATCACACACGCCGCTTGTTGATTTAAATATATGTTCTTCTTTCTTTATTTTTCCAGCTGATGTCTCTGTCATTGTTTCTCCGTTCCGCCCGCGGCAGCTCCCCAATAAGCACCGCCAAGCTTTCCTTTATATTCTACAAATTTAACTTTATAAAAAGCTTCCTGTCCTACCTGTCCAACTGTGTCAGGAACACTTACAGTAAGATTGGTGCATTGGCTGAAAGCTCCATATCCGATATTTTTTACACTTGACGGAATGCTTAATTCTGTAATACCTGTACATCCTGCAAATGCATAGGTTCCTATTTCTTCAAGTGATGAGCCCATATCAATCTTTGTAAGCTGTGTATTGCCATAAAATACACCCGAAGCTATTTTTTTAATACCATCAGGCAGCTTATATTCTGATTGTACATTCTGCACAGAAGAAAGAATGTTATTAATTATTACAGCTCCATACTGCTCATATTCATTCTTTTCCCATATTGTATTTTTTACAACATTAGTTCCAACCGACTCTATTGTTGACGGAAAATTAATAGTTTCAAGATTATAACATCCTAAAAAGGCATTTTCACCTATCGTTTCAACACCTTCGGCAATCGAAATCTCTTTAATATTTGCACAATCCCTAAACGATTCTCTTGCAACTGATGTAACTTTAATACCATCAATTTCCGTTGGTATGATAAATGATGACTGCTCTTTTGCCGCATCTGTAAATCCGGTAATTTCTATTGTCGCATCATCTTTTTTCACATATGTAAACATCTGTGTTCCCGGCTTTTTTCCACAGCCTGCCAAAACAAGCCCACACATCATTACAAGGTAACACAAAACCGCAGTTGACATATTTCTTTTAAACATAACACATACTTTTCTGCCAACTTTACTTATAAATGTATACATTAATTTCCTCCATTTTACTTCTGCTTTGACCACATATAACAATATGCCTGGCTTCTCGCGGCAAATGGCTGGTTTTTAAGAAGTTCCCTTATCTGTTGTCTTGTATACCATGCTGCCTGTATTTCTTCAAGTGTTGATGAACTTGGTGCAAATCTTCCTTTTGCTTTTCCGATTACTACAACATTAGTTTCATTAGAAAAACCTATTGCACTGTAACTGTTAATAAGTTTGTCTTCAACCTTTACAAGTTCAAGTCCCGTCTCTTCTCTTAATTCCCTTGCCGCTGCCTGTTCCGGCGTCTCCCCTGCATCTACAAGCCCTGCCGGAAAATTGTATACATAATCATCAACAGCCATTCTGAATTCCCTGTTTAACAATATATGTTCGTCATCTTCATCAGTCATAATAATGACAACTCCGTCAGTCTTTGGATTTCTAATCTGATCTTCACTGTCAATATTGCGGTTTCTGCTTATCATCTCATATACTTTTTTCTTATTATCTTTTGTTGTATATGTAAGATTATACCTGTTTATAAATGCACCTTCATGCACCTTTTCTATTCCATTAAATTCCACATCTGCTACCTGCCTTATTCTTAGTATCAGCATACAATTTATTTGTGCATGCCAACCTTTGAAGCATCAAATTTATCAAGATTTTCATGAACTCCACGCTCATCGGCTTCCTGTATAAGCTTATCTCTGTCTTTCTTAAAGAACTGCTCTGCCTTGTGTCTGCTCGGACCGCCTACACATCCGCCCTCGCACATCATTCCCTCTATAAAATCAACATCAAGCTTTCCTGCTTTCATAAGAAGAAGTGCTTTCTTACATTCATCAGCTCCGGCACACTTTTCAATCTTGAAATCTGATGTATCAACTCCTGATTCTTCCATACTCTTTAAAACAGCTGCCGTAACACCTCCGCCGTTACCAAAACGCTTGCCATAAACACTTGACTGCTGTGCTGTATTTTCCTCAGGTTCAAAAACTATTTCTTTAGCACGCATCATTGCACGGAACTCACCTATTGTAAGAACATAATCTGCATTTCCTTCAATTGACTTATCCTTGATTTCATCTTTCTTGGCAATACAAGGTCCTACAAACACCGTGATGGCGTCAGGATATTTTTTCTTTATCATTCTTGATATTCCGCACATCGGCGAAACAGTATCTGATATACACTCAATAAGTTCAGGATAGCACTTTTTAATCATATTAACAAATGCCGGACAGCATGATGTAGTCTTTTTTCTGCCTTCATCATATGCTTCTGCCCACTCTGCTGCCTCAGATGCTGCTGTCATATCAGCTCCAAGTCCTACCTCATACATATCAGTAAAACCAAGTTTCTTACATGCTGTACGGATACTTGCCATCGTGATATCTGCTCCGAACTGTCCTTCCATAGCCGGTGCAAACATTGCAAATACCTGTTTTCCTGAAATAATAGATTTAATAACATCAACTATTGCTGTCTTTGAACCAATTGCACCGAATGGGCATCTATGTATACATTTACCGCAGCGGATGCACTTACTATCATCAATAAGACAGATTCCCGTCTCTTCATCCATAGTAATTGCACCCACAGGACAGGCTTTTTTACATGGTCTTATAAGGTCTGCAATCGCATTATATGGGCAGTTTCTTGCACACATTCCACATTCCTTACATTTATCAGGATCAATATATGCCCTGTCACGCCCCATCGAAATCGCACCAAATTTGCATGACTGCTGACATGCTCTTGCCATACATTTACGGCAGTTGTCAGTTACAATATAGTGTGAAAGCGGACAGTCTGCACAGGCAGATTCTATTACCTGAATTACATTATCTGATTCCTGCTGGCCATTATCGTTAGGACAAAGTCCTTCTGCAAGCCTTACTCTCTGTCGTACGATTTCTCTTTCCTTGTATACACAGCAGCGAAACTTAGGCTTCAGCCCAGGAATCATTTTATATGGTAAATCTTCTTTTTTGTCGTCAAACTCACCCGAATAAGCTAGTTTTGCTACTTCATATAATACTTCATGCTTGATTTTTAAAATTGTTGCGTCATTTGTCAGCATATTGTACTCCTGTCTGTCTGCTTGTTTCTTTCCGGCATAAATGCCTCACAGACCATTAGATTTATTTATTAAAATATACCATTTATACCTCCTCACTTCAACCTATTTATCAGCCTCGTAGAATTATTCTTTTGTAAAAAAACAATATTAAAATTGTAAATCGGTTGCATATATAGTTTTTTTGTAATATAATAAGTATAGCTTTTTTCGTGATTTAATTTTAATTCGTCTTACGATGTTCTTTCTGTAAGGCAGAACAGGGAAGGTATGGAGTTTATGCAATATGATACATTGACGGGTCTTCTTTCAAAACAAGATTTCCATGATACATGCAAGAAATATATAAAAGAGGGTTCTAAAAAACTCGTTTTAATATCCAGTGATGTGAGTAATTTCAAGTATATCAATGAGTTTTACGGACGCGATACAGGTGATGAATTTATAAAAACAATGGCTGATTACTTTTATAAAGATAATCCACGCTGTCTTGTTGCCTACCGCAAAGAAGGTGACCAATTTCGTGGACTTTACGACCTGGGAGATTTTTCCCATGACAGGGAACTCGAACGGATTGCTGATATGAATACGGCCTTTGAAGATATGATGAATAAAAAGTATCCTAATGTATATATACATGTATATACAGGCGTTTACTTTATCTCCGATTCATCAGAAGATACTGACACTGCTCTTGACCGTGTTCATATTGCAAAAAAGCAGGCAAAAGGGAAGTTTGATGTAAAGTTTCAGGTATATAACCAAAATGATATGACAACCATGCTCAATAACATGCGTATGTCTAACATGTTTATCCACGCTTGCAGACAAGGTCGTTTATTAATGTATCTGCAGCCCAAGTTTTCAATTTCCAAAAATAAAATCGTCGGTGCTGAAGCCCTTGTTCGTATTCTGGATGACCATAGTAATATTATTCCGCCCGCCCAGATTATCCCTGTGCTTGAAAGTACAGGTGTTATAGACACGCTTGATAACATAATGATTGAAAAAGTCTTTGAACTTCAAAGACGCTGGATTAACGAAGGACGGGAAGTCTTTACAATTTCAGTCAACGTATCACGGCAGCGTTTTACAAAAGGTGATTTCACTGATATGGCAATTGCTCTTCAGAAAAAATATAATATTCCACCATTCCTTATTGAATTTGAGATTGTTGAATCTGTTTTTATTGAAAATACCGACACTATTGTCAACACGACAAATCAGCTCCGTTCATATGGTTTTCTTGTAAGTGTCGATGATTTTGGATCCGGATATTCATCACTTAACCAGATTGCCAATATGCCTGCTGATACAATTAAACTTGATCATATATTTGCCAGCAAATCACTGTGCACTGACAAAGGCCGTATTTTAATCCGCACTTTAATCAATCTGCTTCACCAGATTGATTATAATGTTGTCTTTGAAGGCATAGAAACGCTTGAGCAAAAGCAGCTTGTCGAGTCATACGGATGTGACCTGATTCAGGGCTTTTATTACAGCCGCCCTATTCCTGTCAGTGATTTTGAAAATAAATATATGTGTCTGAATTAATCTTCTTTTCTGCCCGTATCAGACAGCCTTTCGTCAATATGGCAATCAACAAGAAGCTTTATTCCTAATGAAAGAAGTAGATACATATTACATTTCATCAAAAAAGCAAATCCCCCCAGCATTATTTTATATGATAATGCTGGTATTTTTTTTGTATATCTTAATGGATTTTTTAAATATTTTTTAGTCAAATCATATGATGCATACCTTTTTAAAAGATTTATTACAGCTCTTATCTTTCCTGTACTGTACTCATACTCCATTTTTCCATCAAAAAAGGCAGCAAAATATATTGTCCATGCAACAATACTTTCATAATTTTCAATTTCATCTTGACTGTACTGTTTTTTTTCATAATTCAAGCTGTCAATTTTATCCTGCAGATCCTGTGCAATCCTCATCCAGTCTTTATCACCATCTTTGCGGTATGTATTGGAAACTGACTGTTCATTTCTCCTGTATACATAAATTTTTTTATCTATAAATGCATATCTTGCACCTGCAATATAGCAAAAATAATTGTATATCTTATCCTCAGCATATCTGTAATCACCAAATTCAATCTTATTGCTGTCAAGAAAGCTCTTTCTATACAACTTTGCCCATGCATACGACAATGTCCCTATTGAAAAAAATCCACCAAAAGCAAAATCCACTGAATTCATATTTAATCCTGCAAATCCACTGTTTTTTGAAGCATCCAAAAGCCTGTTCTTCCACAATCTCTGGTAGTTTCCAACTACTATATCCACATTCTCCATTTTTTTTATAAGTTCAGATACAACACAATTATCAGTAAGATAATCATCGGCATCAACAAACATAACATAATCGCCAGCCGCTTTACTCATTCCGTAATTTCTTGCAGCTCCTGCAGTACCACATTTATCATGATATACTTTTATATTGTCATATCTGCGGGCATACTCCTTACATACATCCGGACTTTCATCATCCGAACCATCCTCCACAACGATAATTTCAATATTTTTATAATCCTGCAAAGCAACACTTTCAAGACATTTTCCGACATACTCAGCAGCATTGTATACAGGAACAATAATTGATACCTTTTCCATTTTTTCTCCATTCTTGCACATTTTTCAACATTATAATATAATAAAATGTAGTAATTTTAGTCCCCGGAGGGTTATCGTGAATAAATTATCTCTTTTAAATAATACACCTGTTGATTTAGTTTATAAATATATTGATTTGAGCGATCCGGCTCTTAACCGCACAGATTCTGTCCGCAAAGATTTTGACAATAACGAACTTCGGTATTCTATCCGCTCAGCATTGAAAAATATTCCATGGATTCGGTACATTTATATCATTATGCCTAATGAGCGTGTAAGTTTTCTAAAATCTGCCGATTTGATTTCACAGCGTATCAAATATATTAAAGACAATGATTTACTCGGATTTGACAGCTCGTCTTCGACAACTTTTGAATACAATCTCTGGCGTCTGAAAGACTTTGGCTGCTCAGAGCACATTATATACGCTAACGACGATAACTTTTTCGGAAATCCTCTGAAAAAAGAAGATTTTTTCTACGAAGATGCGGGAATCGTGTATCCTTATACATTATATAAGGACAAGACAGGCTCTGATATGCGTCATTCTATAATGACAAAATATTTTATCGCCGACAAATTTCTTAAAAAAGCAAATCCAAATACAATGTATGGTTTTTATTACAGGGTGCTTTCTGCCCACAGCATAACATGTGCGGCTTTACAAGAAAAAAAATTAACATTTCCGAAACGTCCTTTAAACACACTGCACAATGCAATTCCTTTGAAATTATCCGAGATAAAGACATGCTATAATATAGTAAAAAAATATTACCGATATGCAGATGTCTGTCTTTCAAGCACAACAAATGAGACAGTACAGCCTTCTTTTCAGAATCTTTACGGCTTTTACTTTGTCAACGCAAAAAACAGAAAAATCAACAGTTCACTTTCATACGGAATTTCAAGTATACAAAGATGCACTGCCGAAATTGGAAATTATGATTTATTCTGCCTTAATACCGGTGCCGATGGCGGAAGCACCGAGGCCCGCCGCCATGAAATCAAAGTTATGGAATCACTCTTTCCTAATCCATGCCCATATGAAAAATAATAATTATCCAAGAACTACATCAAGTGTCATCATAATCGAAAATCCCACAGCAAATGCTATTGTTCCAATGTTTGAATGTTTACCCTCTGACATCTCCGGTATAAGTTCTTCAATCACAACATATATCATTGCTCCCGCGGCAAAGCTTAAAAGATACGGCATCGCTGGAACTATGAATTTTGATAAAAGTATGGTAAAAGCTGCTGCCACCGGCTCTACTGCTCCTGAAAGTATACCGTACCAGCATGCTTTTCCTTTTTTCTCTCCCTGTGCATGAAGCGGCATTGAAATAATCGCTCCCTCTGGAAAATTCTGTATGGCTATTCCGATAGACAGTGCCAGTGCACCCATAAGCGTAATCTGCGAATTTCCCAAAAGATAACCTGCATATACTACGCCAACTGCCATTCCTTCAGGTATATTGTGTATAGTGACTGCAAGTACCATCATCTGTGTTTTCCCAAGACTGCTATTTGGTCCTTCTGATTTACTGCTGTTCATATGAAGATGCGGAACTGCATTATCAAGAAACAAAAGAAATAATATTCCAATCCAGAATCCTATAAATGCCGGAAAGAATGACATTTTTCCCATTCCCTGTGATTGTGTCTGCTCCATTGCCGGAATTAACAGGCTCCATATTGATGCTGCAACCATAACTCCCGCAGCAAATCCTGTCAATGCTCTTGTTGTCATTTCCTTCATATTATTTTTCATAAAAAACACACATGCTGCACCGAGTGACGTTCCCACAAATGGTATCAGCAGGCCTATAGAACAATTCAAAAAATTATCACCCATATGTCAGCCTCACTTTTCCATATTATTTTTCACTAAATTATATATATTCATTGAACTGTTTTTTGATATTATATCTGACTGATTTTTTATCATTATATCTTTCTGCTTATCGTCACGAAACAATTTTATTCCCTGTTTTATAAGTCCGTCCGTTGTTTTTGCACTTATGCTCATGCCATTTTTCACAAAGAACCTGCTGTTTTGTGTCTCACATCCCGGAATAGGCTTTGTATGTATAATCGGAATATTGCAGACAGCCGCCTCTGTTGATGTAAGTCCTCCCGGCTTTGTATATATGACATCACATGCTTTCATATAAACAGGCATATTGTTAACCTGTCCTTTTATTATTACATGCGGTATATTTTCATCTATAAGCTGTTTATACAGTTTTTTATTAGTTCCACATATTACTATTATCCCCTCATCATCATTTAAAGCATATGAAAGTTTTTTTACAAGTTTTGAAATATCACCGGCACCCATGCTTCCGCCTGACACAAGTATATATTTTTTATTTTCGTCAAGCGAAAGGATATTTTTTGCCTCTTTTTTTTCTATATTATCATTACATGAAAGCGAAACCGGAATACCAAAACTTCTAAGCTTTTCTTTCTTAATTCCACGTTTTATAATCTCACCGTTCAAACTTTCATGCGGTGTTATGTAATAATCGCAGTTAGTCTCTTCCCAAAACGGAATACATGTATAATCTGTCATCACAGCTATTGTAAGCGGAAGCTTCATACCATGTCTTTTCATGTAAGTTATCGTCTCCGCCGGATACAGATGAGGCATAATAACTGCATCTGCAGGATTTTCTTTGAGATATTGTTTTATATATTTTGCCATAACTGAATTCACATAATAAACCGGAGACCTGTGGCATATTCTGCTGACTCCCATCCCGAGTTTATATACTGCACCAAAAAGTCCCGGAACATTTTTTACAGTTTCTATATATACATTTCCGACCGTCTTTGAAACTTTATTTCCCGCAAGGCAAAGATAATCAAGCACGACTGCTTCATCCCCGTTTTTTTCAAAAATCTCTTTAACTGCCCTGCCGGCAGCATTGTGGCCACCACCGGTATTACACGATAAAATCAAGATTCGCATATTTTCTCCTTTTCTGTGCATATTACATGTTTATAAATTACAATAAAAGAAATTATTATTATTCCAAATATTACGCTTTTTTCTTTGACAAAAAATAAAGACAATGCTATTACACTTCCGAATGTTATTATAGTTCTTCTTGCATGACTCTTTATTCTTAATATCAAAGAAAAGAACAGATAACATGCAATAAGAATCGTAAGCGGCATTGTGTCAGGATAAAGCCCCAACATGACACCAAATGAAACCGCAATTGCCTTGCCGCCTGTATTTCCGTCTGCAAATACCCGTGGCATATTTTTTTCTCTATTAATATATTTCATACGGAATTTCATATAAAAATAATAAACGCTAAAAGCATGCCCCATAACGGGAGCTGCCATAACAAATGCAAACAAAACTGACTCTCTGCCAATATACTTTGCACTGAAAAATACAGGTATAAATCCTTTTAATAGTTCAGCAATAAGGACGCTTATACCACAAATAAATCCGCCGTATCTAAATGCGTTATATGTTCCGGGATTACCATCATCCGACAATTCGCATATGTTAATCTTTTTAACAATACGCGGAATTTCGTATCCATAAAGAACACTTCCAAAACAATATCCGATGCATATTGCAAGCCAATAATATAAATTTTTCATACACTCCGTCCCTTCTCATATTTACGTAATTTGGGCAGATTCACCCTAAATGCATTTCTGCACCGGGACATTGTATTTTGCCAGCATAAATAAAAAACGTTTTCCACTATGTTTATATAATAATCATAACAGAAAACGTTTTTATTTTAAATATATTTTATTAATTTAACATTCTAATTAAGCCTGCTCTGTATTCTTCTTTGTTGTGAAGAGTTTCTTTAAGCAGCTGTATGCAACACATACACCAAGTACCATAAGTGCTGCTGCAACGATGAGCTGTAAACCATCAACAAGGAATGTAGCTTTACCATTTACAACATTGCCTACAAGAGCGATTACTTTCTGAACAAGAGCTGTAAATGTTACCGCAAGCATGATGAACATAGGAGCATATAATGTCCAGCCTGTTCTTCCTGTTGTCTTTAAGAATACTGCTATAGCAATAAGAACCATAGCTGCAAGCAACTGGTTTGCAGAACCAAATAATGGCCATACATTGTTGTATCCACCAAGTGTTAAAAGGTAACCAAAGAACAATGTGATAACTGTTGCAAAATACTTATTTGTAAGAACTCTCTGTACAGGAGTCATTGTAGCTGGGTCTGTGCTGTCTCCATAAAATAACTCCTGGAAAGACATACGTCCGATTCTTGCTACTGAGTCAAGTGATGTTAAAGCAAGAGCTGAAACACACATTGTCATAAATACTGTTGCTACATGAACAGGAACACCTAATTTTTCAAGGAATCCGGCAACACCTGTTGAGAAAATAGCAAATGGAGTACCAGCTGGTTTTGTACCATTAACAGCAACAGCACCAACTACTACAAGTGCAACGATACCAAGTAATGATTCAACAACCATTGCACCGTAACCAACCATAGGCATATCTTTCTCATTGCTGATTGTCTTTGATGATGTACCTGAAGATACAAGACTGTGGAAACCTGAAACAGCACCACATGCAATTGTTACAAATAATGTAGGGAAGAGCATCTGTTTTGAAGCACCGCTTCCTAATGTAAATCCGTTAAACGCATTTAAGTTCATGCTTGGATGTGCAACAACAACACCAAGCACAGCACCGATAATCATACCGAGAAGCATGAATGTTGTCATATAATCTCTAGGCTGCATTAATAACCACATTGGCATAACTGATGCAAGGAAAAGGTAAGCCATGATGATGTAAATCCATGCTGACTTTGTAGCATAAATTGGAAGTGCCATACCTACAGCGAACATAGCAACCAAAAGCACGATTGCAACGATAGCCTTAACCCATTCGTTCATCTTCTTACCAGCTTTTGCAATTGACTTCTGAACAAGTCCAAAGATAATAGCAACAACGATAAATAACATAGAAATTGAAGCAGCAGAAGCATCTGCATTAGCAGTCTTTTCTGTCATTCCTTCAACACCCTTTGCTACGAATGTACCGGCAACCATATCTGTGAAAGCCGCAATAACAAGGAGTGTAAATAACCAGCAGAAAAGCATGAATAACTTTCTACCTGTCTTACCTATGTACTTCTCAATAATCATACCCATTGACTTGCCTTCATTCTTAACTGATGCATATAAAGCACCAAAATCCTGAACGGCACCGAAGAAAAGTCCGCCGACAATCAGCCAGAGTAAAACAGGTACCCAGCCGAATACCGAAGCAAGAATAGGACCTGTTACAGGACCTGCACCTGCGATAGATGAAAACTGATGTGAAAATACTGTAAACTTAGATGATGGAACATAATCCTCACCATCTTCATGAGTGAATGCAGGTGTCTTTGCTTTTGGGTCAAGTCCCCACTTATTAGCGAGCCAACGACCATATAAAAGATAACCTGCTCCTAAACAAACGATTCCGATTAAAACAATAACTAAACCATTCATTTTGTTTCTCCTTCCCTGACGGAATATCTATAACCGTCTATGTATAAATGTTTATTCAGAAAGTTCTACGCAATTTCCTATTTATAAAAAAAAGCTTTCGTCTTAAAATATGCCTTACAGCATACTCAAAGACGAAAGCTAAAACTTCCGCGATACCACTTTGATTGCCACTTACGTGACCACTCTGCCTCATCTGACGGAGACTTTAAATCGTCCGTTTAATAAGCTTCTATATAACGGTAGAATACCGGTGACACTTAATCTTAATCAATATTGACTAATTTCAGTGCACTGCTCGCAGATGATGTTATCCAAAATCACATATCATCTCACACCAACCGATGACTCTCTGCAATGCAAACATCTTGGATAAACTGTTCTGTTCACTGCATTTAACTTTCTGTTTACGTGTATTTATAGCACTCCGTTTATAAGATGTCAACACTTTTTTAATAAAAATTTTAATTTTTTGATTATTATCAAAAGTAATGCAGTGAACAAACTTATTTTAATTAATTATTTTTACATTTTTTCTTTTTTGATAAAAATAATGCCGCACCTGATACTGCAAGAAGCATAATATACATATAAAGGTTGAAATTATCACCTGTATTTACTGAATCATCCGCTGTACTTCCCAAAACCGGCTCTTCTTTAACATCAATATTGGCATTGTTTCCATTATCTGTGTTATCTTTACCGCCCGCTTCAGAACCGCCAGATATTACTTCTTTAGCCTTATCTGTGTATACAATGGCATATGTTGAAAACTTATCTGTTTTAAATGTAATAACGCCTGTTTTTTCATTAAACTGACACTTATCACTGTCCAAAACAGTAACTTCGCCATTATGCACTCTTATAATCTTATATGTTCTTTCAATATTGCTATCTTTATTAAGGAGCTTCTCAGGAACTGCAATCTGTAATGTCACTTCTTTATTAACCTGTGCACTTACTGCTTCACCATCACCAATCTTCTTAATAATGCTTATATCAAAAATCTGTCCGATATTACCATTTTCAACAAGTGATGAAAGATTCTTTTCTACAAGTTCTTTCTCTTCGGTCTTAACTTCATCATTAATAACAAGACTTACAGAAATATTGCTTCCTGCAGCAATTGAAGCTTTTTCTTCATCAGTAAGTTCAACTGATGATTCAATTTCCTTTGCTGTATCCTCAGCATTATCAATCTTTGGTGCATCACCCTTGCTTTCAACATTACCTTCTGTCTTGCCCGGTTCAACCTGTTTTTCAAATGAGCATCCAATCTTGGAACCGTTTACTCCTGCTTCATAAATCCTGCTGTCGCTCTTTAATTCATAAAGCTGGTTTACATTAATGCTTCCGTCTGCATTTCTGAATACCTCATGGTAATCCGCTGCATATGATCCCTTTGATGCATTGTATCCAGGAATAGTTGTATTCACAAAATCACTAAGTGCAACTGTATAATCTTTTGCCTCAGAGCCTGTGTACTTTGTCTTTGCTCCGTCCTTGCAGGTCCATTCATTTACCCAGTATGTTCCCACACCCTTGTAATTATAAAGCACATGGCTTAACTTGCCCTTGAACTGGTCTGTCGCTGCATTCTTTGATGCTGCTGCCGATACGATATTCGTATATTCTGCATCTTCTGATGTCCTGTAGCACATGAAATTTGCCTTAGTCTTATCGTAAATGCCATTGTTTACGGCAATACAGTTGCTCATCTTTATAGCTCCGCCGTTGCCGTTATCCGTAAATCCTGTCGCACCGTTATTGAATGCAAGACAGTTCTCCACAACGTGCGGTGTAGGGCATGCCCCATTGCTTCCGCCAAGCTTGAAACCGTTCATGTCGCCGTTTGCTGAACCTGAGCCATCCGTAAGCTTGCCGTTGCCGAATGCTATACAGTTCTTTATTGTTACCACCCCGATTGGGCCTGTTGCAGGCTTTGCATACAGATCCCATCCGTCATCACTGTTGCAGTATGAAATACATCCGTTAAATACATTTCCCTCGCCGCATGTAAGCTTTGCTGCGA
This sequence comes from Lachnospira hominis (ex Liu et al. 2021), assembly GCF_014287955.1. Classification (GTDB taxonomy): domain Bacteria; phylum Bacillota; class Clostridia; order Lachnospirales; family Lachnospiraceae; genus Lachnospira; species Lachnospira hominis. The sequence continues at coordinate 441,830 of NZ_JACOPD010000002.1, forward strand.
ATCCGTCCGCATTCTCACATGTTTTGATATCCTTGTTGTCATATGCCGTACAGTTAAGGATTGTATTGTATGACGGCCACTGTTCTATTGAATTATATGATGTATTGTATCTGCTTATCTGCAGACCTGAATCATGGTTTGCATAGAACCGGCAGAGTTCAATCACATTATGGTCACCTGAAAGAAGCATTCCGTTGTCACCTGCATTGCAGATGTCAATGTCATAAAAATGCCAGTATGAACCGTCAAGTGTTATTCCCCTGTTGGAACCTTCTTCTGCCATTCCGTCAAAGTTGATTGTTACAGGCTTTCCATTGATGCTGCTTACTGTCTTGTAAGCATCTGCTGTGCCGCTGTTATCCTCTGAAATGATAACAGGTGCCTTATACATGTCATATACATAGTATGTTGCAGAAAACATCCAGATTGTATTTCCCGGCTTTACCGTGTTAAGGGCTGTTACGAAATCCATCGGTTTCTCATATGAACCGTCACCCTCGCTGCTTCCCTTTGCAGATACATATATATCTCCATCCTTGAAGCCCGGTGCCTGTTCACGCACTTCATTGTCAACCCTTTCACCGGGTTTGTCACCTTTGTCTGTATCGCCGCCTGTTGACGGTTTGTCCTCGCCCGTTCCCGGCTTATCTTCGCCTGTTCCCGGCTTGTCTTCGCCCGTTCCCGGCTTATCTTCTCCTGTTCCCGGTGTCTGGCTGCCGTCTCCCGTGAATGAAATATAGAAAAGGATTGTTGCATCCTTCTTTGCTATCTTATGTTCACCTGCTTCAACATCCATTGAAATGACACCGTCTGCGTCTGCCTGGACAGCTTTTCCGTCAATCTTGATCTTCTTTGACGCTTCTGTTACAAGCACAAGCTTTCCTTTTGATGCCGCCTTAAATGTGACTGATGTTGAACTTTCCATTTTAAGACACTTTGTAAGATTAAGTCCGTTATATTTATTTGTTCCCTTCTTATCTGTAAGATTTCCTGAAATAGTAAAGAAACTGTCTGCTGTTGTGTAATCTGTTGTGAAGTTATGTACAGCTGAAGCTGCTGTCTCACCCGTTGACGGCTTATCTTCACCTGTTCCCGGTTTGTCTTCGCCCGTTCCCGGCTTATCTTCGCCTGTTCCCGGTTTGTCTTCACCTGTTCCCGGTGTCTCTCCTGTGCCGGGCCTGTCTGTGCCTGAAACACTGCCGCCTACAGATACAAGTGTTGTCTTATATGACATAAGTTTTGCTTTTAATGGTTCATTAACCGCATATGATTCGTCATCAACTGAATTGTCGAATGTCCACTTGAAATCCCCGCCGTTCATGCGTCCTGCATATTTTACGACTGTATCTTTCGCATCCTCTGCTGACTGTACACTGTATTTGTAAAAATCAGCTGCCGTATCGAAATTGCTGTACTTTGAACCGCCCTTTAATGCAGAACAGTCAATAACTTCGTCTCTTGATGATGCCTCATAGAAATCAAATCCTGCTGCATCCTTCTGATATGTGACCGCCGCCTTTGCTCCCTCGATGTGGTTGCCGTATGCTTTGATCACGCCGCCATTTTCACCTGAAAATATTCCCTTTACAGTCTCGGCATACTTTGTGTCTGAACCCTGTCCTGCCATAAGCATAGGGAACTTGCAGTTTCTGTAATAATTATTTTCTGAAAATACGGAACTTCCCATTGTTGCACCGATTCCGTACTTTGAATTACCATCATAATAGTTGTTGTATACATGCACCGTACATGTCCTGATTCTCGGACATCTTGAATCTGCATGGTCATACCAGTTGTGGTGGTATGTTATGTAATTTGATGTCGTCTCACTCTTCATTCCCTGAAGATTGCTCTTTCCTGTATCATAGAAATGATTATATGAGTGTGTGACATATGTTGATGTCTTTGTATCAAGTGCTCCGTCACCCTTCTTCTGGTCTGCGTCTGAACCTGCATGTCCATAGAAGAAATCACAGTTATGTACCCATACATGGTCATTGTCCTGCTGGAGGCCTACATCATCACCCTCGTTACTGTCGCAGTTCATGTATGCAAGGTTTCTTATTTCAACATTTGAAGATCCTTTAACGCGGAGTCCCCAGCCGTTTGCCGTTGCATCTTCGCCGATACCTTCAAATGTGATACCGTTTTTGCATCCGTCTATTACAATATCACCCTTATCCATGCTTTTTAAATCAGTGATATTGCCGACAAGTCTTACATCAAGTGGTCTGCTGTCCTTGCCTTTTTTGAATCCGTAAAGTATTGCCTGAAGTCCTGTGTATGAAGTAACTTCTCCTTTTGAGCCTGTCACAACATCAAGGGACACTGTATCCTTTGTATTCTCTGTAATATATAAAACAACTGCGTTGTCTTTTAATGTTCCGTCCTCGTTATATGCACCTGATGATGTTCCGTTGACAAATCCGTAACCGCTTCTGTCATATGACATTACTTCAACAGCAGACGTAACAATGCTTGCTGTTGTGCTGTCAGTAACAGCTTCAACCTTGAACATATATTTTCCCGCTTTAAGGCCGGGTGCATCAGCTCTCCAGTAATCCGGATACTGTCTTATAAGCTCATCGTCAAGCTTTTTGTAAGCTGAATCTGCTTCTGTTTCGCCCTTGATATAGACGTTATAAGACTTTGCCCCATCTACAGGCTGCCATTCAACATAGGCACTCTCGTACCATCCGCTGCATTCTCTGCTGCTCACAGTTACCTGTGACTGTGATGCCGCAGAACCGTCTTTTGCATATGCAGAAATCCCCTGCTGTGGCAGATATGAAAGCGTCATTGCAAACGCCATCACTACAGCCGCAGTCTTCCTGCATCTGAATAAAATACCCTTCTTCATAAATTTACTCCCTTTTTACATAATATGAGTTTTATCAAACTCTATTTTGTATTTTATCATATCTATGAAAATAGTCAATATTTATATATTCAACAGATGTTCAGCACTATTTTTGTGCATTTTCACATACATTATTTCTTTTTATAATTTTCGTAAGAATGTTTTTTATGTTTTTCTTCTGCCCAGAGACGTTCTGCACAAGGCTTCCATTTTCTTGCATATTCCTCACATTTACCGCATAGATGCGTTACATCCTCCGGAGACTGCAAATCTGTTGACTTCGCACCTGTTTCTTTTACCATCTGCTGCAAAATCTCCGGATTTTCAAGCATCGGACATGGGCGGAGATGATTTTCATTAAACGGCTGTCTGTCACGATATGCCATAAATAATGGCTGTTTCAATATTTCAAGCAATGAATGCGTACGTATATTAGCACCTGAATAATGTATAAATACACAAGGTTCTGCATCACCATTTGCATTAATATGGAAATAATTTCTTCCTCCAGCAATACATCCGCCAACATATTCACCATCATTCTGGAAATCCATTGTAAATATTCCTTTGCCGTCTTTCATATTACGAATCTGCCTTACACGGTCTTTCATATATATACGCTGCTGCATTGTTGGCAGAAGTTCAACTGCTGCATCATTGCCAACCGGCATATAATGGAAATAAAATGCATAACGACATCCTTTTTCGACCATCAAATCAACAAATTCATCACTTGTAACTGTTTCAATATTCTTTGATGTATAACATATTGATGTACCAAATATAAGTCCATACTGCTTTAAAAGCTCCATTGCATGCATTACTTTTCCGTAAACACCATTACCGCGTCTCAGATCATTAACTGCTTCAAAGCCTTCAAGACTTATTGCAAGATAGAAATTGCCGACTTCAACCATCTGCTCACACAGCTTTTCATCCACAAGAGTACCGTTTGTATATGCAAGAAATGCACAATCACTATGTTTTTTACACAATTTTATAATATCTTCCTTGCGTACAAGCGGTTCTCCACCTGTAAACATATAAAGATATATACCAAGCTCTTTTCCCTGAGTTATAACACTATCCATCTCATCGAATGTAAGATTAAGTTTATTGCCGTACTCTGCCGCCCAGCATCCTGTACAATGCAGATTACATGCACTTGTAGGATCCATAAGAATAAGCCATGGCACATTACAGTCATGTACTTCTCTCATCTTTCTTATAGTCTTAGTTCCATGGAAAAATGCTTCGTAACCAAGATTAAGTGCCGTTGTTTTTAAGACATGCGGATTAATTTCATCGAGAAGTCTGTTAATATATTTATTTAAAGTTTTGTCTTTATCACAAATAAGTTCTTTTACTTTATTATAATCAACATCTATCTTTTCTGAGCCCATATATTTTTCCATAAGGTCAACGAGTTTTGTAATTTCTTTCTCTCTGTCCTTATCAGCATTCTTTAAAACAATATCAACTGCCTTTGAAAATGCAGCTCTTCCTGCTATATGTGTCATTGTACCCATAAATATTCCTCCTGCGTTTAAATTCTTAAACTTAAATGCATTATATATTTATAAAATATAACTTCACACAGTCAGATAGGCCATTTTGTCTAAATTTCAGTCACTTGTCTGAAAATGTCTAATTTTTAACAAGTATATTTAATTCTTTTTTATTTCAAATGCTTTAACCGCATCGGACACGGTCGCCTCAAATATATCTGCAATTTTCTTTACAAATTCTTCCCGTTCTTCAGGCATGCCACTCCGAATCCATTCTATAGTACATCCAGTTACAGCATACTTATAAAAATCACAGATAAATATAATATTTTTTTCATTTATTTCAATATTTTCAGAATTAAGCGTAACAAAACGCCTTATAAAATTAGGTGTAACAGCCATTAAATACTTTTCAATTACACTTCTGCTTCGTGAATTATATATATGAAGCAATGCGTTTTTATATTTCATCATTACATCAAATGCTCTCACACATTCATCATAAAATGTCTTGCTGTTTCCATCTTCTTCTATTACTTTCTTGCTTTCTGTGCTTACCACATCTTCAAGCAAATCATATATATCTTTATAATAATAATAAAATGTGTTTCTATTAATTCCACATTCATTCACAATTTCTTTTACAGTTATCTTGTCAAGAGATTTGCATGCAAGCATTTTCAAAAAAGTATCAATAATAGCCTGTTGTGTAAATTTAGACACGGGGTATTGCCTCTCTTTCATCTTTAATTTATTATTAACTTCTGTAATTAATGTTAATTATTTTACCATATTGCAGTTGCATTTTCCATCATAATAAATTGAAGTAATGCTTTTTTTCTGTATTTTATTAAATAAAAGTAACTTTTATCATTGCATTTACAGCATTATTTTTTTAAACTAATACCTGATTACTAATTAAATGGAGGACATTTTTAATGGCTGCAGAAAACAATATCAATTCATCCGGTTCTGAATTATCTGAAAAAGACAAAAAATTCAGGGACTTTGCATTAAATGGTAATTTATGGAAAGTAATATTTTACGTATGTATACCACTGTCCGTTTTTCAGCTTATAAACCACCTTTTTAACATTCTTGACACTATGATGGCATCACATGTAAGTGCTATAGCTGTTTCGGCAGTTGCATATCTTTCACAGCTCCAAAATATGATTAGTGCCGTTGGTACAGGTCTTGCAGTAGGAAGCTCCTTAAAAATCAGTGAGGCATATGGTGCCGGTGATTATGACATGGTTAAAAAACGGTTAAGTACGTTAATTACAATCTGTGGCATATGCTCAGCAGTTGTTCTTTGTATACTTCCTTTTACTCCTGTGCTTCTGCGTTTATGTGGAACACCCGAGGATTTTATTAATGTAGGAACAAAGTATTTTATAATTACACTTTTTTCAACAGTACTTAGTTTCTTTAATAATGTATACATAGCCATTGAACGTTCACGCGGCAATTCTAAAAGAATCCTCCGCCTTAATATGTTTGTAATCATATTAAAGCTTTCAATCACAGCATATTTTATCTATGGACTCAACGCCGATATTACAATGATTGCCGTTGCAAGTGTTATTTCACAGGCATTTCTTTTTGTAATGGCAATACATAATTTATGTTCAGGCAACGATGCATTTACATTCAGCTTTAAAAGTATCCGCTTTAAGAAAAACGTTGTTAATCCTATGCTTAATCTTTCTTTCCCTGTCATTGTGGAAAAAGTTGCATTTGCAATGGGAAAAACAGTAATTAATTCTATGAGTAAAAACTATGGTTCTGTAACTGTCGGTGCACTTGGAATATCAAATAACATCAACGGAATTACAACCCAGATGCAAAATGGTTTTCAGGATGGCGGTGCTTCAATAATAAGCCAGAACCGTGGTGCCGGAAACATCAAACGTGCTCTTGGAACATTCTGGAGACTTGTGATTATTGAAGCATCACTTGGATTAATTATGTATATCATATTAAATATTTTTGCTGGTCCAATAACATACCTTTTTGCCAACAGCCAGGATGGATATAATGTGGAATTCCAGAATATGATTATTAAAGTTTTCCGTTACGATTCACTCGGCGGATGTGTTCCTCTCGGAATAAATGCAGCAGTCATGGCACTTTTATTTGGATTTGGAAAAACAAAGCTCACTCTTTTTTGTAATTTCTGCCGTGTTTTTGTTTTCAGAATCCCTATTCTTTGGGCATTACAGAACTTTACAACTCTCGGAAGTGAAAGTGTCGGAATCGTAATGTGTTTAAGTAATATACTTACAACTATTTTATCTTGCATCGTTGCATTCTTTGTAATACGAAACATTAAAAAAGATTACAAAGAAATGATATAAAATATTAAATAAAAAATGTCATAAATTTACTATTGATTTTTTGTGCATTATAACTATATAATATATTTGTGTCGAGTTGATTGATTCTCATGTATGATATATTACAGAATGAGTAACATTCAACTATATCCTTTTAATTTGCTTTTTATGACAGGAGGTTTGTCTTATGAATAATAATTATGAAAGACCTGTTGCCTTTGTTATACCTGAATCAGCAGAAGGCATCTATGCCGCAAGCGGTTCTGGAAATATGACTGTTAGTTCTCTCAATGTCTGGGACAGATGGAATGGCGGTGGAAAAGGACTTATCTCTGCTTCGTGGTCAGGAATCAATGGAACAGTTTCTCTTACAATCAATTTTAATAATACTATTGATCAGGTAGAAGTTGATGGTGTATCAGCTAACAGCCGTGTTTCCGGAAGTTCTGCAACAATAACATTCAATGCATCCGAAGCTTCCTCATGTACAATAGGCGTTCATGTTAATAACGGTTCCAACATTGATGCATTGGCTGTAACAGGTTATGATTATTCTGTAACTTAACAGTCATCCTTAGATTAAATTTATAAACTCAGATAATATAATACAACGAGAATTATCAAAAATACAATATTTGATATAGTAAATGTAATAAAATATTTCTTTTTCAAATCAGGTTTATCTCTTGATATATATTTAAAACTGATAAGACTTGCCATAGATGCAATTAATGTTCCCAGTCCTCCAATATTTGTACCTACAATTAATGCGGAAATATTATCTGTAAAACCAGCAAGTAAAATAGCAGCCGGAACATTACTTATAACCTGACTTGCAATTATAGCAGTAATAGTTTCCCTACCGCCTATAATTCTCATAAGGGCATGACTGAAAAACGGAATTCTTCCCACATTTCCTATAAATACAAACAATGCAACAAATGTAGCCAGTAAAGAATAATCAACTTTCGTTAATACTTTTCTATTTCTTATAACTGAATACAATAATACAAGTATAAGCGGAATTATATAATGTACCTTATGTGCAACAGCAAGAATACTTATCAAAAATAAAGCTGAATAATTTATTAAATATGCCTTATTAACATTTTTCAATGTTTTACCATATACTTTTCTTATATTTCCCGTATCATACTGATTTTTTTCATTTCTGTTGTCACTTCTTTTTTCCAATATTATTTTTAAAGCTGCTACCCATACAATAAGCAGAATCAACGAAACAATACTATATAGTAGCATTAATTTCACAAAACCCAGTACACCTGTATTGGCTGATTCGCTATTAAGTTTACCATATAAAAAAAGATTCTGAGGATTGCCTATCGGCGTTAGCATACTTCCAAGATTTGCCGCTACCGTCTGCATTGCTACACAATTAAGAATCCATTTTTCACGCACACATTCCTCTGTTTTATTAAGTATTATAATCGCTAACGGAACAAAAGTAATAAGTGCAACATCATTCGTAATAATCATAGACATAAAAAAACACAACAGAACCAATACAAGTACAATTGAAGATGTATTTCTTACTTTGTTTAACACTTTATCTGCAATAAAATCAAAAATCCCCTCCTGTCTGAATACTGCCACTATCGTCATAAGACAAAAAAGTATTGCAAGTGTCCTGAAATCTATATATGTTAAATACTGTCTGTCAGGTTTAACTGCAAGCATTGAAATCACTGCTAATACAATTGATACAACAAGCACTGTATCTGTTTTAACAAATTTACATATCTTTTTCACATATATCTTCATTTTAACCGACTTCTAATACTTAACATTAAGACGATGACTGTAACCTTCCATTCTCTTGGCAAAAATATCAAGTCTTGCTTTGAATTTGGTATATGTTTTCTCATCAATCTTTGATTCTTTATGGTAATTATTCAGCATTAAATCAGCGTCTTTATATGCTTTTATCGCCAAATCTTTATAATTATTTTCCAGATTCATCTGAATCTCATTAAATGCTTTTTCAAGCTCTTTCTTTGATATATCTTTTTTAAATAATGACATTTGTAATTTCCTTTTATATTACATATTCATATACAAACAATAATTTATAAGCATGTCAATGCCACTTCCACTGTTTCTTTATCTATTCCAAAGTATAGCACCATTGTAATTACAGGTGCAACTCTTTTGTCTGATAGTTTATTTAATATATTATATATTTTTGTGTTGTATAGTATATAATTATTCTCCACAATAAAAATTCCCCACCAGCCACTTTGATATGCTACCCTCATATAGGACAATGAAATATAAAAGTCCTATATGGGGGTATTTTCATGTCTAGAAAAAGTAAAATCAATTCAGCAGAAAAGGTAAAAATAGTTGAACAATACCTT
>NZ_JACOPD010000003.1 GCF_014287955.1 Lachnospira hominis (ex Liu et al. 2021)
GAGCCTCCTTAAAACCATCGGGTGGTAGGTGATTACAACCAATCCACAGTATCTTATATATCATAGTCGAACCTACAGAAGAGGTAAAGAAGAGACTATGATTTAACAGTTATTAAGACTTTGGAGATGGTCTCTAAAAACTACTACTATATAATACGAGGTTGTTATGGATGACAAAATGAATGATGTGATTGATGAAGTGCAGAAAAGACTTGGAGAAGAATATGAGGTGAAAAGAGTTGAAGTTATGAAGAATAATGACACAAAACTGAAAGGAATTCAGGTCAGGAAAAAAGATATGAATGTTGCAAAGATATGTTACTGGACTGGTGAATCAGTTGATGAGATTGTAATGTGATTAATAGAAGCCTGTTTCCTAAGTTTGATTGTGAAATCAATTTGGAGAAGCTAAAGGAAAGGATTGTCTATACTCTGGTGAATGCTAATTCTAATAAGAGCAGACTAAAGACTATAACTTACAGGATGTTGGAAGGTACGGATTTAGCCATTACATATAAGCTAATCATATGATGCTTGAAATCACGTAAGAATAATTGAAAATATTTCAGGCACTTTTCCGGCACTTATTTCATCAATAAGCATTACATAAAAATCATTACACATGCTATCGGCTCCTACTGGACTAGTGCCATAAAGGAGTCAGAAGAAAACCAGTGTTCAAGCGGTCTCACGGCTTCGAACCCCGGTGGGCTCATTGCAAAGGGAATGGTTGGTTGACCATTCCCTTTTTTCTTTTCGTGCCTACTGACTAGGAGGGGAACGGGCGTCTTATGAAGAAATTCATTCTTTATTATTTCCATGCATTAATTATTGTGATTTTGAAAACCCGCATAAATATTGGAAATATTTGTTGACAGGTTGGGCAATTTGGTGCATATATGTAAAAGGGGTTCTGAACAAAGAATTGAGAACACAGATGGTGGGATTTTGGTTCACTCATCGTGGCGGTTGAACATTGAAATGGTGTTGTTACTGCCGGGGCTGCAACTGAAAAATAAAACATTGCAGGATTAATTGTATATAAATTTAAGATGGAGGCAACAAGATGAAACTTGATAATTTTATAGGAATGATGACAGGACATTTTGATAACAAAGAGCAGTTTGATATGATGCAGAAGACAGGAAAAATATATCCTTACGCAGAACACATCAATACCATATGTAATGATAAAATAAAAAATATTCCTGTGGATTTTAATGGAAAATTTGTTGTTGAAGAAAGTTATTATGAAATCAATGGAAAGCGACATGCATCACCACATCTTTTTCTTATTACAGAAACTGAGGATGGAATTAGTCTTTCATCATATGAAATTCCGGCAGGAGAAGATAAGAATACATTTTCATATAATTCCATGAAGAATGTTGATTATACTGAACTGAAAAAATCTGAAAAATTTATACCGGCACTTTATCATGAAAAGAATGGTGTCTGGGAGGGAGGCAGCACAAGCCAGTTTTCTCCGGTAATGACATTTAAGCTTTGGGAAAGGTTTTCGGATAGCTGTCTGGAAGTATCTGAAAGCATGGAAGTTAACGGAAAAAGAACTTTTGGATATGATGAACCAATTGTTTATAAGCGTGCATAAACAAGTGGAATTAAATGACAATTATCCTTTTATTCTTTTATGTTTTATGTTAAAATAAATAAAAATGTGATGTTGGAATATGAATTGGTTGATAATTCCTGAGAAGATTTAAAGATAAAAATAGATAGTCTGAAGAAAAAGGCTATCTATTTTCTGACTTATAAAAATATATTACTGATTAATAAATAAAATGGTGAAAGAATTCAAAGAATGGAGATTAGTATGAAGAAGAAAATAGCCAGAAACATAGTCAGAGTATTGTTAGTAATTCTTGTTACAGTGATAATGCTTGTAGGAACTTTATTTTTTATGATTAAACGGATATGCAGTAATTCGGCACCATCAGCAAGAAATCTTTTTATATCAACAGTTCTTGAATCTGGTCAGATGAAGTTTCTTGCATCATGGTTCTGTACAGATGATCAGATTAATGAGGTAATTAATGCTAATAAGATGGAAACTCTTGATTCGGATATTGATACATCACTTATTAATATATCTGCTTCGGATGAGTCAGTAAAGGATAATAATGAGGAAGCGGAGCAGTTTGATGAGAATGGCATAAGAATGGTAGAGATATCAGGAAGATCTTTTTTTGGTAAAATGCTTATTATAAAGGATACTTCACAGGTCAAAGTAGGAACTACATATCCATGGGGAGATTATGGTAAAGAACTTGACCAGATTGTAAGCGGTGCAGGTGCAGTTGCCGGTGTCAACGGAGGTCTTTATGTTTCATCAGGAAACAGAGGGGGTTCACCACTTGGAATAGTTGTACAGGATGGAAATATTACATATAATAGTCCTTCGTCGCTGACAGGACTTTACCTTATCGGGCTTAATAAGGACAATCTTCTTGTAATCAAAGATATAGATGGGATGTCGGCAGCAGATTTTGAAAAATATGTAGCGGAAGCCGGAATCAGGGATGCGGTTGCTTTCCAGGAAGAAAGTTCTGATGCAAATAATCATTTTGTTTCACTTATAATTAATAATGAGGCTAGAGCTTTAAAGGGTCAGGGAAGTGGAGCTAATCCAAGAACAGTTATAGGACAAAGAGCAGACGGTGCAATTCTTCTTTTGGTTACAGATGGAAGAGGCGCTTCAGGACATCTTGGAGCAACGGCATCAGACCTTATTTCAGTCATGCAGGAATACGGTGCTGTTAATGCAGCAAATCTTGACGGCGGCAGTTCTTCAACTATGGTTTACAATGGCAGCTATGAGATGACGAGTGTGACATTTTATTATCAGAATTCGTCATGGAAACTGCCAACAGCGTTTGTTGTAATGCCTAAATAGACGAGGGAGGAGAATTGTAATAATGAAAGACAATACTAAAAACAAAACAGGAAAATTTAATATAAAATTAAATTATTGGACAGGGCTTATCATATATGCTGTTGTTTTGTTAATTATAGGAATCTGCGTATATATATATACAGGATCATGCGTTAAGAAATATGAGAATTCACAGTCAGATAAAGTTATGGATGGATTTCTTAAAGACTTTGAAAAAATGGTTGATGATAAGACTCTTGCGGACAATATAGAGCTTCCTGCAAGCAGTGAATTTGAAGGGAAAGATACATTTGTCAATATGTATATGTCAGAATTTGATGGTGTATCCGGATATACATATAAGAAGTCAGAGGGAAGTTATAATACAGAAGAGCCGCAGTATGATATATATGCTGATGACAAACTGGCTGCAAGGATGACACTTGAAGCGAAAAATCAGCATGTTGTTCTTGGGATTCTTACAGTATTTGATTGGAAAATCAAGTCAATCGAGCCGGCATTTTCTGCTAAAACTACTGACTATACTGTTTTGATTCCACAGGATTACACAGTTACTGTTAATGGAATTAAGGTATCAGATAATTATAAAACAGGCAAAATGGTTGAAAATCCTGATTTTGTTAATGTATCTAAGTATGTTGATATGCCAAAATCTGTAGAATATAAGCTGACAGGATTTGTAAACAAACCTGAAATTAAGATTTATAGTGCGGCAGGAAGTGAAGTCGCTGTCAATGTAGATTCTAAGGGCAATATTACAGCCGGTGCAGGATGGGATTCATCTGATATGCCATCAGACAGAAAAGAAGAGGCTCTTAACATGGCAAAAATATGGGATAATTTCCTTACTAATGATTTAAGCGGTGCAGGTCACGGTCTTGCAACTGTACAGCAATATCTTATTGAGGATTCATATTATTGGAATCTTGCAAAAGACTATTCGGTAAGTCCTGATATTACATTTATAAGTGACCATGTACTTTCAGGTAATCCTTATACAGGTGTGGTAGTTGATAATTATATTGAATATAACGATAACTGTTATTCATGTCATATTGCATTTACCAAGAATATGACACTTACATCCGGCGGTGCTAGAAAAGATGTTATTGATTCAACATTTTATTTTGTAAAATACCAGGGAAATTGGGCTATTGCCGACATGATTGCAACAACAAAATAAGTTGTAATACAGGTACCATGTACTAAATGAAAAACAGAAAATACAACAATAGCACTATTTACATGAAATTATAAAATAAAGTATAATCGGTTGAATTAAAAATGGGACTATAAACATTGTTTTAATAACGTGGAGATATTATGAAAATAATTTATGGAATCATTATAATATTGCTTATAATATTACTTGGAGCATGTGCGTTAAAGGCAAAGAATAAAAAAGGGAATCTTGCCAGAATAGTGTTTTTGTATGAAACAGGTGCGGTACTATTTGGTATTACATTTATGATATTTACATTTTCCAATAATATCAAGGTAGTAACTTTTTGCCGTGGTCTTATGTTTGCAGGATATGACTGGCTTCTTATATTATTGATGTATTATACACAATATTATACAGGCTTATTTGATGAAGTCAGAATTATTAAAGAAGCTATGGTTATATATGGTATGTTTGATACTGTACTATTATTTTCCAATATATGGACAGGTCAGATGTTTTCAGTAGAATTTATTACAGATGCCGAGTTACATTTAAGATTTACAGACAGTATTTTTGTAAAAATACATTTTATATATAATTTTGCAGTTGTGCTTCTTCTTCTCGTTTCATACATGTTTATGATAATGAAATCTTCCAAGTTTTACAGAATAAGATATGAAGTTATTTTTGCATCACTTTTTATAGCAGCTGTATTAGATATTATTTTCTTTAAATCTAATTCTGTTTATGACATTTCAGTTGTAGCATTTGGGTTGATGTCAGTGTTTATATATTATTTTACATTGAGTTATGTTCCTGAGGAACTGATTGAAAATACGCTTTCACTTGTTATAAAAGATATGAATAGCGGAATTATATGTTTTGATAACAGGGGAAAATGTATACATTGTAATGATTATATAAAAAAAGTATTTAGTTTGTGTGATGAGTATAGTGAGTTGGAAACGGGATATCACAGATGGCTTGAGGAAATTGCAGATAAAAGAGAAAATAATATTGAGTATTCAGCTGTGAAAGTCGTTGATGGTGAAAGTAAAAATTATGATGTGATATATAAACGTATATTTGATGATAAAAATAATTTTATATGCGATTATTTTGTATTTAATGATAAGACCGAAGATATAAAGTCGATTGAAATTGAAAAGTATAAAGCATCACACGACAGCCTTACAGGATTATATAATAAAGAATATTTTTATAGCCATGTACATGAAATCGTAAATAAAAACAGTGGCATACAGTATTGTATATTGTGCAGTAATATAAAAGATTTTAAATTTATTAATGAATTATTTGGACTGAAAAAAGGTGATGAAGTTCTTGTTAAAGTAGGAGAATTTCTTAATAAATATCTGGAAGATGATTCAATATGTGCAAGAATTGAAAATGACAGGTTTGCACTATGTATGCCAAAAGAAAAATTCAATGAAAAAGCGATTATAAGCAGACTGAATGAATTTAAAAAACAGTTTGATAATAATGCATTCAGAATGCATGTATTTATAGGGGTTTATGATATTGAAAATTTGGATGAGCCTGTCAGTATAATGTGCGATAAGGCTAATATTGCAGGCGATACAATTAAAAATGATTATCACAGTTATATAGCATATTATAATAATGCAATGCTTGAAAATTCAATTGAAGAGAGACGTATTATTGGTGAATTTGAGCGTGCGTTAAATAATGAAGAATTTGTTATGTATCTTCAGCCGCAGGTTGATTTTAAGGGAGTTGCCAGAGGTGCTGAAGCATTGGTGAGATGGAGACATCCTGTAAAAGGCCTGTTATCTCCGGCAGTATTTGTTGATGTGCTTGAAAAGGCAGGACTTATCTACAAAATTGACAAATATATGTGGGAAAAAGCGGCAGCTAAATTAAAAGAGTGGAAAGAACTGGGAAAAGAACAGTATCATATATCTGTTAATATATCTACAAAAGATTTTTATCTTGTTGATGTTTATGAAACATTTGTAGATATTGTTGAAAGAAATGGAATTAATCCGGAAAAGTTAAAGCTTGAAATAACTGAAACAACTATTATGGATAATTTTGAGAGAAATATTAAAATTATAAAATGCCTTCAGGATTATGGCTTTAAGATTGAAATTGATGATTTTGGAAGCGGATATTCTTCTCTTAATATGCTTAAAGATATAAGTGCTGATATTTTAAAGATTGATATGGGATTTTTAAATGCCACGGAGAATGAGTTGAAAGGCCAGGATATTCTTGAAAGTATTATTTTCCTTGCACAGAAACTCGGAATGGAAGTTATAACAGAGGGTGTTGAAACATCCCAGCAGCTTACAATGCTTATACAGATGGGCTGCAGGATGTTTCAGGGATATTATTTTTCACGCCCGGTACCTGAAGAAGAATTTGAGAAAAAATATAATATCAGACAGTGACTTCAAAGATAATATAGTTGATATTTTATGTAACATTGGTTGTTTTGTGATGCAGTCTAATTTTTTGTTTATGAGAAATCCAGTGACAAATTTCATGGAACAATTAATGACAGAGTCAAGTTGCTTTTAGGCTGGTATGCTCTTTGATTATGTGGCTTTGTTATTGCTGAGTTTGCAAAGAGATTAGAATATAAGCTTTACATAGGAGAGAATATCTAAAAGAAGTCTTAAAATATTATTTTTAATAAAATCCCCAATATTATAATAAAATAACAGTTTGAATTGTGTGAAAAATATACACAAAAAGGGTTATACTATTTGTTCACAGAGTTATTATTGAAAAAAGTGTCAGATTATGTAATATGAAATTAGACAGTGTATTGTTTTAGGTAATGAGTTCAGAAGTAATCCTTGGGAACAATATGCAGGATATTCAGCTTATGGAATTATAAGAAAATAGCAGAAAAAGCGGGGGTGTAAAATGAAAAAACAAAGAAAAATAGTGATAGCAGTGAGTGGATTAATAATTGCTGTAATTATAGTATTTATTATACAAAATATTGTTAATACATCCAAAGGCGGTGTATGTATTGAAGAGGGACGAATAGTTAATGGTTCGGCTCCTTTTACATCACTTGAAGTTAAAGAGGCAATGAGTGAGCTTAAAAGTATTTTTGAAAAATCTTATGCTGGATGCAGCATATCAGATATGTGGTATACGCAGACAGGTGGGGAAAATTATAAGACTGCGTCCGACAGTAAAATAACATTGCATACAAAAATTATTACCGGAAACAAAAAAATAGGTAAAATGAACAGAAATACAACATATAATGACTGGAAATGGATATTCCAAAAAAAAGATGAAAATGGGAAATGGCAGCTTATTAGTGATGGATATACGCCGTGAAAAAACTGAGAAAAAATATAATATCAGACAGTAACTTCAAAGATGATATAGTTGATATAATTGATGTTGTTCCTGCATGGAAATGGCTTTTAGAGGAATAAAATAATTAAAACATTGCTTATGTCATACAGAGGTGGTACAATACAATAATTGTATTTAAAATTAAAGGAGGGCTAATCTGTGATTAAGCAATTATCGGTACTTGTTTCCAACAATCCGGGTAACTTATTTAATGTTGTTGAAATTTTAAAGGAAAATAATATTGAATGTTATGGACTGTCAACATATGATGCTACGGATTTTGGTGTGTTTCATATGATAGTGGACGACCCTGACAGATGTAATGATGTGCTTTCTTCAAAGGGATATACTGTACTTGAAAGATTCGTAATAGCAGTCAGACTCCAGGAAAGATTTACAAATATGTCTGATTTTTTAAAGGAACTTAAAAATGCACGTACTAATCTGGACTGCATTTTTACATTTGTAAGCCATAACCAGGAGCCTGTTATTGTATTCAGAACAGAAGACAGCTTTGAAGTTGAAAAGTATCTGACTGATAAAGGTTTCCATGTGTATACATCAATGAAGGAATTTATGTAATGTCTGTTCGCCAGATTTCATATCAAGGTGTATTGATTCATTATCATATATAAGATTGAATGATGTATCACGTAATGCAGATATATCTATGTATACAGACCGCTTGTTATTATTCCATAACAGGCGGTTTATTTTTATGCCGCATTTTGTGAGAAGACCGCATATTTCGCCGTTAATAAGACCTGTGTTTAATGCAGGGAGCAGTTCGACCGTACATTCGTCAGAGTACACCAGCATTTCGTTTATGATGCCGACTATTCCGAGAAGAGTGTCTGTGCAGAATACGCCTTTTGAGCGGTCTGTATTATGGTCTGTAAAAAATGTGTTGTAAAATATGCCGCTTTTAAAAAGCAGCAAAAGCGTATTATATACAGCTTCCGGGTTTTTGAGGCGGGCTTCTACGAGAGCTTTGTGAATCCAGCCGTGTGATGCGGTGTCGTCTTTTCCCGTGTTTTCGCGGTTACGGTTAATTATTGCCTGACGGCATGCGGATGCAAGTGCGTGATTGTGCTGTGTTTCTGATGATGGCCATGCACAATAAAGATGGCTTATGTGGCGGTGGGCATTATTTTCTTTGTATTCGTTCATGGACCATTCTTTTATTGCACCGCTTTTATCAAACATATATACAGGCAGGCACGATATCAGATGTGTGATTTTTTCAAGGGTTTTCTGATAACCATTAGGCTTTATGTCTGAGAGTATATTTTTGTACATATTAAGAGAATCAACGGCAGCAGCTATATCCATAGCCGCATTGGCAGTGATTGCACTTTTATAACCGAGCGGTTTGTTTTCGGGTGAAAACGATGGTATTATAAGGTATTTTTCATCTGGTTCCAATGATGTTTTTCCCTTTACAAAGCGGGCATTTCCGTTTGAATCTGTAAAATATTCGGGAGTACAAAGCTGTTCCCAGAAGTTGAATGTTTTTGCAAGTAAAGGAAGAAGAATGTCTTCTTTAATGCGGAAAATGTTTTTATTATATATACGTATTATATTTTCATCGTGTGTTGTGATTGTGACGTTGCCATAGACTTGCATGAATTCATAAATCGGAATAATCATCCAGCTTGCTCCAGCATTCCAGTACTGAAATGGATAATTGATGTCATATTCAACCATCATTGCACGGTGACCGTCGGTATTTACGGGGGTGAGGACAGCGTTTTTCATGCCGTAAACGGCTTTGGCATTGATTTCCCAGTCGGGAATCTGTTTTAACACAAACCAGATGTAACCTTTGCCTGCATCATACATTCCGCATGTGTTCATGCCTGATACCTGAATATTTACATTGGCGTCCATTGTGTAGGCACTTCTCCACAGCATATTCCATTCGCCTGTCCAAAGCCCCGAAAGACGAGGTGCAGTATGTCCGGCACAGGAATACATTGCATATCTGCCATGGTTGTATACACGTTTCAGAAGTTCAGGCAGTATGTAATCAGTTTTTTTCTGCTTTTGTAATAATTCTTCGTTGCTGAGAGCTTTATCGGCGTTGTTAAGTTTCAGGCTGACATGGTTAAAAATACTGCTGTATTTTTCTATATGAGGCTTTAGTGCAGCTTCATATGAAAATAAAGAACTTGCGTCAGCGTATTTTATTAATGTTTTATTAATTTTATTTATACATTGTGAGACAAGTGGAATTGTGAAAAAATCTGCGGTTATTTTATCAGGCTGTTTATAAGTCCAGTCAAGGTATGTTATAAGAACAAGTTTTTTGCCTGAAAATGTTATGATGGGATTTTTGGGGTCAAGGCATGATTTTGCACGCATATCAGTGTCCGTAAAAGATAGGGAAGTTGTTCCGTCATAAGGGATAATGCGTGTTACGCCTGCAAATCCTCCATTTTTTAATTCACTTTCTTCGTATTGCGGATACAATGCACAAAAGCCGATTAATCCATCAGTTGCAAACCGCGTATATTTCATATTTAATTCGGGTGCGTCACCGCTTTTTTGTCTGCCAAATTTGTGCATTGATTCAAAATCATCAATTGATATGTCAACAGTGAAACTGTTACCTGATATTTCTGTGATTATTACATCGTCAACAGATGATGCGAAGGTACGTTTTTTTATATGATTTGCATATGTATTGTATTCTGACATGTTATACGATGAAACCAGCTCAGATGTTTCATAATCTGTAGAACGCACAAAGTCTGTAATATCTGAGGCATTTTTTAAAGATATTCTTAACTGGTGGCCCGGATGATAACAGTACATATTGGTTCTTTTTCTGTTATGTATATTCCATGTGTCGTCCATATTTATTACAGATTGTCTTGCTTCGTCAAGCTGTTCTGTTACTTCTGCGGGAACACATCTTGGCTCGTCTGATGGCATTACAAATTCAGTATTCTGAAAAATAAAGCTGTCGTTTTTGGGGGCACCAGATGTGAGAACGCCTATGTGTCCGTTGCCGCATGCCATACATTCGTGCCATGCAATCTGTTTTATATCATATCCGGCATAGGGTATTATTTCAGTAAAATAATTTGAATACATAATTATCCTCCGTTTCCATATTTTCAATAATAAACCTCAAACAATTGTAGCATATTTTTGTTGCATTTTATATGAAATTATAGTACGCTATGAAAAATAAAACATAGTAATACGGTAGGAAAGGTAGAATATGAAGAAGACAGTTAAAAAATTAATTGCAGACGTACTAATTATTACAACATTAATTTCAATATTTGCACTTGCAGGATGCGGAGTGAAAAATTCTGATAATGCCAATGCTGATGTGCAGGACGGTGTTACATTTACAGATGCACTGGGCAGAAGTGTTACCGTAAAATCGGCAGACAGAACGGCTTCGCTTCTCGGAAGTTTTTCTGATGTGTGGCTTCTTGCGGGCGGAAAGCTTGTGGCTTCGGTTAATGATGCGTGGGACAGCCTTGATTTGGGACTCGACGATTCTGTTGTCAAGCTTGGGGCGATACTTGAACCGAATGTAGAGCTTCTTATAGCTTCACAGCCTGATTTTGTTATTGCCAGTGCCAATACAAAGCCTGATGTCGAAATGCTTGCAACATTGGAAAATGCAGGAATTACAGTTGCATATTTTGATGTTAATAATTATGAAGACTATATAGCAATGCTTGATATATGCACAGATATAACGGGACGCAAGGATTTATATGAAAAAAATGGTGTTTCTGTGCGGACAGAAGTTGAAAATGCAAAAAAACAGATTGACGGCAGCAATCCTAAGATATTGCTTCTTCGTGCAGCTTCCAAAAATATCAAGGCGAAGGGCAGCGATGGAATTGTAAGCGGCGAGATTTTAAAAGATTTGGGATGTGTAAATATTGCCGACAGCGACAGTTCTTTGCTTGATGACCTGAGTCTCGAGGCTATTGTAAAGGAAGACCCCGATTTTATTTTTGTGACAATTCAGGGAACTAATACTGAGGCGGCATTAAAGAATGTTGACACACTTTTAAAGAGCAATCCTGTATGGAACAGTCTTACAGCAGTAAAAAATAACAGATATTATGTGCTTGATAAGAGTCTTTACAATTTTAAGCCTAATGAGCGTTGGGGTGAGGCTTATCAGAAACTTGCGGATATTTTGTATTAGAGGAGGGTGGACAATTATGGCATATTTTCCATTTTATGTAGAATTAAAGGATGTTTCGGTACTTATTGTTGGCGGCGGAAAGGTTGCACTTCACAAGGTGAAGAGAATACTGGATTATGGACCTAAGATAAAGGTTGTTGCCAAAAAGGTTGATGAGAGAATTAAAAATATTAAAGGTGTTGAGTGGGAAGAAAGAGAGTTTGAGGACAGCGACGTAGAAGGTGTGCGTTTTGTTATTGCAGCGGCAGGTGATGAAGAACTTGATGAGCATATAACAAGTCTTTGTAACGATAAAGGAATACTTATTAATGTAGTTGATGTAAAAGATAAATGTGATTTTATATTCCCGTCGGTTGTAAGCCGCGGAAAGCTGGAAATAGGAATATCGTCAAGTGGTGCAAGCCCAAGAATCACAACACTTCTTGCCGGAGAAATTGACAATATTCTGCCTGACAATATAGAAGAAATACTTGATTACCTTGAAAAATTGCGTCCTTACGCTAAACAAAAGATAAGCAATGATGTGCTAAGGGCACGTTTTCTTTCATATATGGCAGAGCTTACATACAGCCGGAGAAACATTCCGGATGATGAAGAACTGGAAAAAATTTTAAATAAATTCTTAAATCCTATTGAAACGATATGAATAGTAGTGTATTATAATAAAAGTTGCAGAACTTAAAAAGAAAAGAGGGTTATTATGGCAGAGATAGCAAAACAGATAACAGAGCTTATTGGACGTACTCCGATGTTGCAGTTATGTAACTTTCAAGAGGACAATAATGTTAGTGCAAACATAATAGCAAAGCTTGAATATTTCAATCCGCTTGGCAGCGTGAAAGACAGAGTTGCATATGCGATGATTGAAGACGGAATCAAACAGGGAAAGATTAATAAAGATACGGTTATTATAGAGCCTACAAGCGGCAATACGGGAATAGGACTTGCTGGTGTGTGTGCCGCAAAGAAATTAAAGCTTATTCTTACTATGCCTGACACTATGAGTGTAGAGAGAAGAAAGATTGTAACGGCACTTGGAGCAGAAGTTGTTCTCACACAGGGAAGACTCGGAATGAAAGGTGCAATAGCAAAGGCTGAACAGTTAAAGGAAGAATACGGCAACGCATTTATTCCACAGCAGTTTGACAATCCTTCCAATCCTGAGATTCACAGGGTTACAACAGCAAAGGAAATCGCAGAAGCGACAGACGGAAAGGTTGATATATTCATTGCATCAGTTGGAACAGGCGGAACTATAACGGGAACTGCAAAAGGTCTTAAAGAAGCTGGAATTAATGCAAAAATAGTTGCCGTGGAGCCTTCGGGTTCACCGGTTCTTTCCGGTGGTAGTGCTGGTCCTCACAAGATACAGGGTATAGGAGCCGGATTCATACCTGAGGTTATGGATACAAGTATAGTTGATGAGATTATAACTATAGGAAATAACGAGGCGTTTGAGACGACGAGACAGGTTGCAAAGTCAGAAGGCCTGCTTGTTGGAATATCTTCGGGAGCAGTTCTTTGTGCAGCCTTAAAGGAGGCACGAAAGCCTGAAAATGCAGGAAAGAATATAGTTGTTCTCCTTCCTGATACGGGAGAAAGATATTTATCGACATCATTATTTGAATTTTAAGCTGTAGGAATGGGTGGTAAACCATATGAAAAAAATATATAAAATGCAGGCAGTTTTGTTAGCTGCATGTGTTTTTACGGGGCTTGCGGGATGCGGCCGTGAAAAATCGAATATAATGACAATCACCAATGTTTCATATGATGCCACAAGGGAATTCTATGAAAGCTATAATGAGATTTTCAAAAGCTATTATGAAGAAAAATATGGTGAGCCGGTGAATGTAATACAGTCACATGCCGGTTCCGGGAGTCAGGCAAGGTCAGTTGTTGAAGGCTGTAATGCAGATGTTGTCACACTTGCACTTGAACATGATATTTCACTTATTGAAAAAACCGGACTTGTTGACAGTGGCTGGAAGCAGGAATATGACAATGATTCCGCACCATACACTTCAACAATGGTCTTTCTTGTAAGAAAAGGAAATGAGAAAAATATAAAAGACTGGGATGATTTGATTAAAGACGGTGTTGAAGTTATAACGCCGGACCCGAAAAGCAGCGGCGGTGCATGTTGGAATTTTCTTGCGGCATTAAGTTATGCCAGGGAGAAATATACGGATACAGCTAAGCAGAATGAATTTATCAAAAAATTGTATGCTAATGTATCAGTTCTTGATTCGGGAGCGAGAGGTTCAGCGACAACATTCGTTGAGAATCAGAAAGGCGATGTTCTTATTGCATGGGAAAATGAAGCAATGATGACAGTCGCCAATTATCCGGGGCAATATGAGATTGTAACGCCGTCAGTAAGTATTCTTGCACAGCCGAGCGTTGCGGTTGTTGATGATAATGTAAAAGTTAATAAATCAGGGCAGGCAGCAGGAGAATATCTTTCTTATCTGTATTCGGAAAATGCCCAGAGACTTGTGGCTGATTACGGATATCGCCCAAGTGATGAAAAAATCCTTAATGAATATTCGGATAAATTTAATCTGAATGTAAAATGTACAACAATTAATGATTTCGGCGGCTGGGACAATGCGTATAAACAGTATTTTGATGACGGTGCATTGTTTGACAAGCTGTGTAACTAAGTGCAGATATGAAGTTGTATTTATATAGGGTATGAAGTTGTGCGAAAATTATATTTATATATACACAGAAATAAAAGCGGAAAGGAAAAATAAGTATGGAAGAAACCGTAAAATTAAAAAAAGCAAAGAAAACCAGAGTGATTCCGGGCTTTAAGCTTACAATGGGAATTACGGTGACGATGCTTTCACTTATTGTATTGATTCCGCTGGCATCGGTTATGGTATATTCGCTGAAACTGCCACCGTCGGAATTTATAAAACTGATTACAAAGCAGAATGTAGTTTACGCATTTACGACGAGTATTGTCTGTTCTTTTATAGCGGCGGTGATAAATGTAATATTTGGAGTAATTCTTGCATGGACACTTGTAAAATATGACTTTCCCGGAAAGCGTATTCTTGACGGATTTATAGAGCTTCCTTTTGCACTTCCGACAGCAGTTGCGGGCATAACGCTCTCAAAGATGTATTCGGATACGGGAATACTTGGAAAACCGCTTGCCGCAATAGGAATTAAGGTAAGTTACACACATCTTGGAATTATAGTTGCACTTATATTTATCGGAATTCCGTTTGTAGTAAGAAATGTGCAGCCGGTGCTTGAAAAACTTGACGGACAGTATGAGGAAGCAGCTTACATACTTGGTGCGTCGCCGTCAAAGACATTTTTTAAGGTAATACTTCCCGAGTTGAGACCTGCGATACTTACAGGTTTTGGGCTTGCATTTGCAAGAGGAATCGGTGAGTATGGAAGCGTTATTTACATTTCGGGCAACAGTGCCAAAGAGCATACACAGGTTGTATCGTATGTAATAATGCAGAAGTTAAGTTATATTGATTATGCGTCGGCAACAGCTATAGCACTTGTGATGCTTGTAATATCATTTCTGCTTTTGTTTGCGATAAATGTTATCCAGATGAAGCAGGCAAAAAGAACCAATAATATATAATCATACAATGTTAAAATGGCGGATGATAAAAACAGGATGGGAAAAGTTATGAATGAACAGGAAAAATTTGAAAAAAGAAAAAAGATAACTAAATATGTTCTTATAACAATAAGCGTTTTATTTGTATTTTTTATGCTTGTGATGCCGCTGTTTTGTATTGTATCCAGCTCGCTCAAGCAGGGACTTGGATTTTATTTTAAATCGGTATCGTCAAAATATGTTGTCAGTGCTTTGAAGGTTACTTTGTTTGCAACTGTTATTGCGGTTGTTATCAATACATTTTTTGGATTGTGTGCGGCATGGGTTACGACAAAGTTTTCATTTAAGGGAAAACAGGTGCTTGCGACACTTATTGATATTCCGTTCTCAATATCACCCGTTATCGTTGGACTTGCGTTTCTTATGACATTCGGGCGTCTCGGCTGGTTTTATCCTGTTATAAGATGGTTTAATTCGGTATTCGGAGCGAATGTAAGAATCGCATTTGCAATTCCCGGAGTTGTGCTTGCGACAATATTTGTAACATTTCCGTTTGTATCAAGAGAGATTATTCCGGTGCTTAATGCACAGGGAAAAGACGAGGAGGAAGCGGCGGCTCTTATGGGAGCGGGCGGATTCAAAATCTTTTTTAAGATTACGTTTCCTCAGATAAAATGGGCTTTAATATATGGAATTATTCTTTGTACATCGAGAGCACTCGGCGAGTTTGGTGCGGTAAATGCATTATCAAAGACGAGAGGCGAGACATTTACACTTCCTCTTGAAATAGACGCATTGTATATGTCTGGAACGGAAAACTCGATTACGGCGGCATTTGCAGCATCTTCAATACTTGTTATTATTGCGGTTGTTGTGCTTGTGCTTAGAAATATACTTGAATACAGGGCGAAAAAGAAAGGTCAGGAGCAGGCAGCTTCTTGAGAGTGGTGTGAAATATGTATGTTGAAATGAAAAATATTTATAAACAATATGGCGATTTCAGGGCTTCTGACAATGTGAGTTTCGGAATTGAAAAAGGTAAGCTTGTCGCACTTCTCGGACCGTCGGGAAGCGGAAAGACAACGCTTCTTAGAATGATTGCAGGGCTTGAGACTCCTAATGCGGGAGATATTTTTATAGACGGAAAACGTGTTAATGATATTCCTGCATCAAAGAGAGGAATCGGCTTTGTATTTCAAAGTTACGCATTATTCAGATATATGACGGTATACGATAATGTGGCATTTGGACTTGAATTACAGAAGGTTCCGAAAGCCGAAATAAAAGAACGCGTTATGAAACTTCTTGAGATAACAGGGCTTTCGGGAATGGAAAAAAGGTATCCGAACCAGCTTTCAGGCGGACAGAGACAAAGAGTTGCTTTCGCAAGAGCATTAGCTCCGAATCCGCAGGTGCTTCTGCTTGATGAACCATTTGCCGCCATTGATGCAAAGGTTCGTTCTGAATTGAGACTGTGGCTTAGAAGCATGGTTACACAGCTTGGAATTACGAGTATATTTGTAACGCACGACCAGGACGAAGCTGTTGAGGTTGCCGATGAGATTATCATTACGAACCACGGTAAAATCGAGCAGATGGGAACGCCGTCACAGATTTACAAATCACCTGATACACCATTTGTTGCACAATTTATCGGAAGGCCGTCAGAAGTACATAATTATGATACATTGAACGGCTTTGACAAGATAGAGGGAGCGGACAAGGCGGTTATAAGACCTGAATTTGTCAAAATTTCAAAGTTTGGAAAGCTCGACAGATACATGAGTGCGGCAGAGACAGGAATTGTCGAGGACGTTGTTTTCCGTGGCAACAGGCTTGACGTTACGATTGATGTCCATGGAATAAAAATCACAGGCGAGTGGTCGCTTGAGAAAGATTCACTTGAGATTGGCGAAAAAGTTAATCTTTTAATATACAGAATCTATGTAATGGACGACACGAAAGCATATTTGTGTGAAAATAAAGAAATGCAGGAAGATGACGTATTCTATATCTAGGGATTGGAGAAATGTGTTATGCAGATTAAAAAAAGAGAGACACTTAATACAGACATACTTATCATCGGCGGCGGAACAGCAGGCTGTTATGCTGCGTTGACGATTGCAGAAAAATCGGGATATTCTGTGCTTATCGCAGAGAAAGCCAATATAAAAAGAAGCGGCTGTCTTGCAGCTGGAGTAAATGCAATCAACGCATACATCGTTGAGGGCAGAAAGCCTGAAGATTATGTTGATTACGCAAAGAAAGACGCAGACGGAATTGTAAGAGAGGATTTGCTTCTTACAATGTCTGAGGGACTTAACCGTGTCACGGAAAAGATGGAAAAACTTGGACTTGTCATTTTAAAGGATGAGAACGGCAAATATGTCGCAAGAGGCAACAGAAACATAAAAATTAACGGTGAGAATATCAAGCCGATTCTTGCAGATGCGGTAAAAGCACTTCCGGACTGCACAATTCTTAACAGGGTAAATATCACGGATTTTTATGTTGAAAATAATACAATCTGCGGAGCATACGGATTCAGTATAGATGAAACGGAAGAAAACGGAGAAAAAAGTGGAACGGCATATCTTATAAAGGCTAAGAAAGTTCTCTGTGCGACAGGCGGTGCGGCAGGTCTTTACAGACCAAACAATCCGGGATTTTCAAGACACAAAATGTGGTATCCGCCGTTTAATACGGGAGCGGGATACGCAATGGGAATAAATGCGGGAGCTGAGATGACAACATTTGAAATGCGTTTTATAGCACTCAGATGTAAAGATACGATAGCTCCGACAGGAACGATAGCACAGGGTGTCGGTGCAAAGCAGGTTAATTCAAAGGGCGAGATATACGAGACAAAATATGGTCTTACAACTTCACAGAGAGTATACGGAACTGTCATGGAAAATATTGAGGGAAGAGGCCCTTGTTATCTGAGAACGGAAGGAATAAGCAAAGCACAGGATGAATCGTTAAAGAAAGCATATCTGAACATGGCACCGAGCCAGACATTAAAGTGGATTGAATCGGGAAAGAACCCAAGTGAGCAGAATGTTGAGATTGAGGGAACGGAACCTTATGTTGTAGGCGGACACACAGCGAGCGGCTATTGGGTTGACACGGAAAGAAGAACTACAATTCACAATCTTTTTGCAGCGGGAGACGTGGCAGGCGGCTGTCCTCAGAAGTATGTTACGGGGGCTATGGTTGAAGGTGAGATTGCTGCGGAAACTATGGTAAAAGAGCTTGATGCACAAAAGGTCAGCGAAACAACAGAAGATAAAAAGGTAAATAATGAAAATGATGTCGTATGCGGCATTGATAAAGCTTTTGATGAAAAAGTAAACGAGTATAACAGAATTTTAAATAATAAAGATTGTGTATACACGACAGAACAGCTTGAAGATGCCATGCAGAAGGTTATGGATGCTTATGCCGGAGGTATCGGAAGCCATTATCAGTTCAATGAAAAACAGCTTGAACTTGCAAAAGAAAAGATAAAGAAATTGCAGGAACTTGCTGAAAATGTCAGTGCTGATGACTGCCATGAGCTTATGTTTGCATATGAGTTAAAGGAAAGACTTACAGTATGCCTTACACTTATAGAGCATCTTAAAGCGAGAAAAGAGACACGGTGGCACAGTTTTGATGAGAATCTTGATTACCCTGAAAAGAGTGATGAATGGCTCAAATACGTCAATTCAAAGAAAGTTGACGGAGAAATAAAGATAATCACAAGACAGCTTGTGGGAAGGGGTGAGAGCTATGAGCATAATAATTGATAAAGAAAAATGCAGAAAATGCGGCAAATGTACGCAGGTCTGTCCCGGAAGCCTTATCAAAAAAGATGAGGATGGAAAGGCATTTATTAAGTATCCTAAGGATTGCTGGGGGTGCTGCTCATGTATAAAGGAGTGTCAGTTTGATGCCATAGGACTTTATCTCGGAGCGGATATAGGAGGAATGGGAAGCAGTATGACGGTAAAATCAAGAGACCATTTCCTTGACTGGAATATCCATAAAACAGACGGAAGCACAGAAACAATAATTATAGATAAAAAAGAATCTAACAAATATTAAGTGAATGGAGGAAAAATGTAATGGAAAAATTATCACATCTTGATGCACTTGAAGCAGAAGCAATTTACATAATCCGTGAAGTTGCAGCTGAGTGTGAAAAGCCGGTAATGCTTTACTCAATAGGAAAGGACAGCTCGGTAATGCTTCATCTTGCAATGAAGGCATTTTATCCGGAAAAACCACCATTTCCATTTTTACATGTAAATACAACATGGAAATTCAAAGAAATGATTAAGTTCAGGGATGAGCAGGCTAAAAAGCTTGGAATAGAAATGCTTGAATATATCAATGAAGATGGCGTAAAGCAGGGAATCAACCCATTTGACCACGGTTCTGCATATACAGATATCATGAAGACACAGGCTTTAAAGCAGGCGTTAAACAAATACGGTTTTACAGCGGCTTTCGGCGGTGGTAGAAGAGATGAGGAAAAATCAAGAGCAAAGGAAAGAATTTTCTCATTCAGAAATGAAAACCATGCATGGGATCCTAAGAACCAGCGTCCTGAAATGTGGAAGTTATATAACTCAAAAATCCACAAGGGCGAGAGCATAAGAGTTTTCCCTATTTCAAACTGGACAGAGGCAGATATATGGCAGTATATAAAGAGAGAAAAGATTGAGATTGTACCTCTTTATTTTGCAGATGTAAGACCTGTTGTATACCGTGACGGCAATATTATCATGGTTGATGATGACAGAATGAAATTAAGACCGGACGAGAAGGTAGAGATGAAGAGCGTAAGATTCCGTACACTTGGATGCTATCCTCTTACAGGCGGTGTAGAATCTACAGCAAAGACACTTGATGAAATTATTGATGAGACACTTTCAGCCGTATCTTCCGAGAGAACAACCCGAGTTATTGATAACGAGGCGGCAGGAAGCATGGAAAGAAGAAAAAGGGAGGGTTATTTCTAGGATGAGAAGTTTATTAAAATTTATTACATGCGGAAGCGTTGATGACGGAAAATCAACTCTTATAGGTCATATTTTATATGATTCAAAACTTTTATATGCCGACCAGGAAAAGGCACTTGAACTTGACAGTAAAGTCGGAAGCCGCGGCGGTGCTATTGATTATTCACTTCTTCTTGACGGTCTTATGGCAGAAAGAGAACAGGGAATTACTATTGATGTTGCATACAGATATTTTACAACAGATAACAGAAGCTTTATCGTTGCCGATACGCCGGGACATGAGGAATATACAAGAAACATGGCGGTCGGTGCTTCATTTGCAGACCTTGCCGTAATTCTTATCGATGCAAAGCAGGGTGTTCTTGTCCAGACAAGAAGACATGCAAGAATCTGTGCACTTATGGGAATTAAGTATTTTGTATTTGCAGTAAATAAAATGGACTTAGTCGGTTATGACGAGAACAGGTTTAATGAGATTAAATCACAGATAGATGAGCTTTCAAAAGAACTTTCGCTTGAGAGTGTATACATTATTCCTGTATCAGCTACAGAGGGCGATAATGTAACTAAGAAATCAGACAATATTCCTTGGTATAAGGGTGAAGCACTTCTTACATATCTTGAAAATGTAGATGTTACTGAAAAGAAGCAGGAAGAGGGCTTCTATATGCCTGTACAGCGTGTATGCCGTCCTGACCATACATACAGAGGATTCCAGGGTCAGATTGAATCAGGTGAAATCAAAGTCGGTGATGACATTGTAACACTTCCAAGCAAAGAACATGCACATGTTAAGAGTATTCTTGTCGGTGACAAGGATTCACAGAGTGCATTTATGGGTCAGCCTGTTACAATCCAGCTTGATAAGGAAGTTGATGTTTCAAGAGGCTGTGTTCTTGCGGCAGGAAACAATCTTCCTATAAGCAAGTCATTTACTGCAACAATTCTGTGGATGGACGATAACGAGCTTACGCCGGGAACTGATTATATTGTAAAACTCGGAACAAAGCAGATGCCAGCCATCCTTAAAAATATACAGTATAAGATTGATGTTAATACAGGTGAGTATATTGCTGCCAATGTATTAAAGAAAAATGAGATTGCCGTATGTGATATTGCACTTCAGGAAGAAATTGTTATTGATGAGTTCAAGAAACATAAGACACTCGGCGAGCTTATTCTTATCGACAGAATTACAAACATGACATCTGCGTGCGGTGTTGTAGAGACATCAAAGGTTGATGACAGCAAGGATTTAAAGGCTGCGTTTGTATATGGTTCATATAAGGCAAACGGTGATATTTTTGAGGAGTTCTATTATAATCTCGACAGTATGACAATTAACAAGGTAAGACCTTCAGGAAAGACATATACAGTCGGTGACGAGATTCCTGTAAATGGTGAAAGTTACAGTTATCCTGATGATTTTGATATTGTGGTTCTTCGTGATAAAGTTGCAGTTAAGGTTCGCGACCGTATGGTTGTCGGAATCGGAAGCCTTGACGAGTATGGATATTCAGATGTTCCTGTAATCAACGGACGCGGTTTTGCTGTTAAGATTGCGGATGAGAAAGATTTGAAAGCTTTTCTTTCTGAGCTTAATGCACAGAATGGTAATATAAGCAGTGAATTCTTTAATAAATGGATTACATTCGAGACATACAGAAAGATTGTATTTAAGGACGAAATCTGGAATTAAGGTAAATGCGGGGCTGCCACACCAATCCGGTGTGGCAGCCCCGATAATTTTATGAGGGAGATATTTTATGTCAATTAAAAAAATATCGCAGATGACAGGTGCGTCCGCAGCAACAGTTTCGAGGGTTCTTAATAATCCTGATTACAAGTGCAAAACAAAGGGGCTGCGGGAGAAAATATGGGCGGCGGCCGCACAGATTAATTATACGCCTAACGAAGCTGCAAGAAGTCTGAAAAAAGGTGAAGCCTACGGCACAAAGAATTATTTTATTAATATACTTATCACGCGTTCAGACCATACACATTCAGACCCATTTTTTGATGAGGTTTTAAGAGTAATAGAATCTGAAATTCACAAGAAATCATGTATATTGTCTGCTGTATGGTACAATTCTGTGTTTTCTGACGATAAGAAGTCAGCAAGAGCAAGGTGCGATGAGCTGACAGATGAGATGTACGCACAGACAGGCGGCAAATGCGACGGTCTGATTGTTATAGGAAGATGTAACAAAGAAGCTTTAAAAAAACTCAAAACACGTTTTAAAAATGTTGTTTCTGTAAACCGTAATTCAACTAATTACGAGGTTGACGAGGTGCTGTGTGACGGCACAAAAATAGCTTCATCGGCGATAGAACATCTTATAAAGCTGGGACACACAAATATTGCTTATGTCGGTCATGTGAGAAATGAAGCACGTTATACCGGGTATCTTGAGACACTTAAAAAGTATGACATAGAGGCTGTTCCTGATTATGTGTATGAGACAAATCAGACAGAGGCGGAAGGATACCAGGTTATGGAATCAGTATTGAAAAATGATGATAAACCGACGGCATTTTACTGTGCCAATGATATTACGGCGATAGGACTTATAAAATGTCTCAATCATTACAGAAACAGGTATTACATACCGTCTATAATATCAAGTGACAATATTGAAGAAAGCCAGTATACACAACCGATGCTGACGACAGTCAATCTTCCCAAAGAGGAAATGGGAAGATTCGGTGTTGAGCTGTTAATCGACAGAATTACAGGCAGGCATAAGAATGTAATACGTCTTGAAATAGAGGGAAATCTTGTTGTAAGAAACAGTTGTGCACCAGCAGATGAGACGTATATTACAGAGTATTACATATAAAAATCAAAAAAATATCATTAAAACTGAATATAAACGTAACAATGCTTTTGTGAAATGGTGTTTGAACCAGAAAATATCTGGGTGTAAACGATTTCATAAAAGCATTTTCTGTTATGAAAACAAGCTGAATTACAAGCTCATAATAACAGAAAATTACAAAATACATACTAATAAATGAAAACGATTTCGCAAATGTACGTTGTTAATAAACAAATATGGCAATATAATTCATATAAATCCTAGTTAAAAGCTAGGAAAACAATGAAGCTAAATCCTCTCCTCACAGAGACATAGTGCATCAAAGATGCACATTGGGATTTTGCTTCGCAAAACAAGGGGGCTAAATCCTCTCCTCACAGGTGTTCGGATTTTGCTTCGCAAAACAAGGAGGATTTTATATGAGAAAGAGAAGTTTATTGGCAATAGGATTAACATTTGTTGTAGCAGCAGGAGTGCTTACAGGCTGCGGCAATTCAAAGGCAGCAGATACAAGCAGCCAGCCGGGCGTTGAGATTACGAACGTATCGTATGACCCGACAAGAGAATTATATAAGGAATACAATTCTTTATTTGCAACGTATTGGAAAAACAAGAACGGACAGGATGTAACAGTAACACAGTCACACGGAGGTTCTGGCAAACAGGCACTTGAAGTTGCGAACGGACTTGAAGCTGATGTAGTTACACTTGCACTTGAGGGGGACGTTGATGCAGTCAAAAATGCGGGGCTGATTGAGGAAGGTTATACAAATGAATTCGACCTTGACAGTTCGCCTTATACATCAAGCATAGTATTTCTTGTAAGAAAGGGAAATCCGAAAAATATCAACGACTGGAACGATTTATTAAGAAGCGATGTCGGTGTGATAACACCTAATCCGAAGACGAGTGGAGGAGCAAGATGGAATTATCTTGCGGCATGGTATTACTTTGAAAAACAGGGTCAGCTGGAGAGCACAATTAAGGAAAATATGAAGACACTTTATAAAAATGTTCTTGTACTTGACTCGGGGGCAAGAGGTGCAACAACATCATTTGTTGAAAACGGTCAGGGTGATGTGCTTATAGCATGGGAAAATGAGGCATTTCTTTCACTTGATGAACATCCAGGCGAATATGAGATTGTTGTTCCATCTGTTTCAATATTATGCCAGCCTACAGTGGCCGTAGTTGATGAAGTTGTTGACAATAGAGGCACAAGAAATGTTGCTACAGAATATCTGAAATATCTTTATTCTGATGACGCACAGAAACTAGAGGCAAAATGGTATTACCGCCCTTCAAATAAAGACATTCTTTCGCAGTATGTATACACGGGAAATTCAAATACAATAACACAGATTCCGTCTGACGGAAAATGGATTGTGACAAATATTGATTTGACAGATATCAAGCATTTTGGAGGATGGAGCGAAGCAACAAAGAAGCATTTTTCAGACGGAGGTGTATTCGATGCGATTTACGAGAAAAAATAAAAGCGTAATTCCGGGATTCGGACTTTCATTTGGCATAACAATGGCAATACTCGGATTTATAGTAATAATTCCGCTGTGCTCACTCGTTGTATATTCATCTAAAATGTCATTTGCGGGATTTATTGAAACAGTGACAAAACCAAGAATGCTTGCAAGCTACAGGGTAAGTTTTACGACAGCATTTTATGCATCATTTGTAAATCTTGTCATGGGAACAGTTCTTGCATGGGTGCTTGTAAGATATGATTTTCCGTTTAAGCGGTTTATGGACGGAATAATTGAACTGCCGTTTGCACTTCCAACAGCAGTTGCAGGTATAGCACTTACTCACCTGACCGTTTCTGACGGCTGGGTGGGCAGGCTGTTTGCCCATTTTGGAATAAAAATAGCATATACGAGGCTTGGAATAACGACAGCACTTATTTTTATAGGAATACCCTTCGTGGTAAGAAGTGTCCAGCCCGTACTTGAAAAAATCGACAAAGAATATGAACAGGCGGCACAGATGCTTGGTGCATCGGGTGCACAGACATTTTTTAAAGTAATACTTCCCGAGATAGTACCATCACTTGTGGCGGGATTTACAATGGCATTTGCAAGATGCCTCGGGGAATATGGAAGTGTTGTGTTTATAGCAGGAAATACGCCATATGAGACAGAAATCACACCGCTTCTTATAATGTCAAAGTTACAGGAGTACGATTATGCATCAGCGACATCAATAGCATTAGTAATGCTTGTTGCAGCGTTTTTAATACTTCTTATAAATGCGGTTATTCAGAGCCGTTCATCAAAAATTATCAGTGGAATAGGATGATGTTTTATGCAAAAGGAAAATAAAATTATAAAATGGCTGCTTATAACGCTGTGTGCTGTTTTTCTGACAGTTATGCTGATACTGCCACTAATATATGTGGTAACGACAGCTTTTAGGGACGGTGTTTCGGCTTTTTTGAAAGCGGTTGGAGATAAATATGCAGTAAAATCAATATTACTGACATTAAAAGTTACGGTAATAACGGTTATTGTCAATACATTTTTTGGAATATTTGCGGCATGGACAATAACAAAATACAGATTTAAAGGTAAAAAAATAATATCGGCGTTGATAGATCTGCCGCTTACTATTTCTCCTGTTATTGCCGGACTTATATTTTTACTGACATTCGGCCGCAATTCGTTTTTATATCCATATCTTACAAAAATGGGAATAAAAATAATTTTTGCGGTGCCGGGAATAGTGCTTGCGACAATATTTGTGACATTTCCATTTATCTCAAGAGAAATAATACCGGTAATGACAGCGGCGGGAACCGACGAGGAAGAGGCAGCAGCCCTTATGGGAGCTGGATTTTTTAAGATATTTACACAAGTTACGCTTCCACATATAAAGTGGGCATTGCTATACGGAATAGTGCTTTGCAGTGCGAGGGCAATGGGAGAATTCGGTGCGGTTTCGGTAATATCGGGTCACCTAAGGGGAAAGACGAATACAATGCCACTTCACATAGAAGTTACCTATCAGGCATTTGATTTCACAGGTGCATTCGCTATGTCATCAATACTTGTGGTTATGGCACTGATTATATTAATCACAAGAAATATTTTAGAGTATTACGGAAAAAAGAGCGAAGAGGAGAGTGTAAAAGATGAGTGAAAAAAAGGAAAGCTATGTTGAATTAAAAAATGTAAATAAATCATTTGGTGGATTTGAGGCGTCAAAGGATATAAATATAAATATCAAAAAAGGCCATCTTGTTGCACTTTTAGGTCCTTCGGGAAGTGGAAAGACAACAATATTAAAAATGCTTGCAGGCCTCGAAAATGCCGATTCAGGAGATATTTATATCGCCGGTACAAGAGTGAATGATGTAAAGCCAAAAGACAGAGGAATAGGTCTTGTATTCCAGAGTTACGCACTTTTCCGTTATAAAACGGTCTATGAAAATATTGCATTTGGATTAAAAATAGAAAAAAGAGACAAAAATTATATTAAAAAGAGAGTGAATGAACTGATTGAGCTTGTGGGACTTAAAGGAATGGAAAAACGTTATCCGAGACAGTTGTCGGGCGGACAGCGTCAGAGAGTTGCTTTTGCGAGAGCAATAGCAACACAGCCACAGCTTCTTCTTCTTGATGAACCATTTGCAGCTATAGATACAAAAGTGCGTAAAGAATTAAGAGGATGGCTTCGTGAACTTATTAACGAGGTCGGAATCACAAGCATAGTTGTCACGCATGACCAGGAGGAAGCGTTAGAACTTGCAGATGAGATAATACTTACGAATCACGGAAAAGTAGAGCAGACAGGAACACCTTCAGATATTTACAATAATCCTAAGACACCTTTTGCGGCGGCATTTCTCGGCGATAATTCTGTGATTGAAAATATCAGTGAATTTAAGGGATTTGAAGGAATACCGGGAAAAGCAGTTATACGCCCCGAATTTGTGAATGTATATGCTCAAGATGAATCTATAGAACATGCGGCATCGGTTGATGATGCGGTAGTTTCAAAAGTTGTTTTTAAAGGAAATATTATTGAATTAAAGTTAAATATTAAAGGAAGTGAGATAACAGCTTACAGGAATGTAGGACAAAAACAGGTTATACAGGGGGAAAATGTAAAGGTATTTATACGAAAAGTATTTGAGATTGACGATACAAAGGCGTCTTCAAGAGAAAACAGTATTTATTCAGGAAATGACAGCATTGTTATATAAGGTTTTAAGCCTTATATAACAATTGTTCTTTATGGGGAATGTGTCAAAGTCCGTGGATGCAGGAAATTATTCAAACAGGAAATATTCACCTTTTTCATCTTTAAGACGGCGGCATGATGCCGAAAAAACGTCTTCGATAATATGGCTTTCGATGCAGTCTGCGGGTGTGCCGTCAAAGACGATTTCTGAATTGTTCATAACTACGATTTTATCTGATATTTCAAGTGCTTTTGATATATCGTGCAAAACCAGAAGCACAGTCTTTCCCCGTTTTTTTAAAGACAGAATCATGTTGTAAAAGTTACGCTGGCCTTCAATGTCAAGGTAGGTTGTAGGTTCATCAAGAATAATTGTATCGCAGTCCTGTGCGAGTATCATGGCAAAAAACACACGCTGTCTTACACCGCCTGAAAGAGTGTTTACATACATATCGGAATATTTTGTGACACCTGTAAAATCCATCGCTTTATTTACAATGTCTGTGTCTTCTTTTGTCTTGCGGCGTGAAAATCCAAGATGTGGAAACCTTCCGTGTTCTACAAGCACTTTTACAGGAATTGCAGGGATTACCTGGCGTATCTGCGGAAGAAATGCAATTAGTTTTGCACGTTCTTTTGAACTTATTTTTGAAAGGTCGGTGCCTTCAAGTACGATTGAACCTTCTGTCAAATCAGCGGTTTTATTAAGGCTTGATATCAGTGTTGTTTTTCCACAGCCGTTAGGACCTATGATAGTTGTTATACGGCCTGATGGTACATCAA
Organism: Lachnospira hominis (ex Liu et al. 2021); assembly: GCF_014287955.1. Lineage (GTDB taxonomy): Bacteria > Bacillota > Clostridia > Lachnospirales > Lachnospiraceae > Lachnospira > Lachnospira hominis. The sequence goes on from NZ_JACOPD010000003.1 coordinate 28,032, forward strand.
GTGAAATGTTTTTTAATATTGTATCGCTGTGATAAGATACATTAACATTTTTAAAACTAAGCATTAACTCTTCGTCCTCCTTTCTTTTTAAGTAAAAGATATAAGAAAAACGGTCCGCCGACAAATGACATGATAATGCCTGCCGGGAGTTCATACGGAGCTGCGATTATTTTGCCGAGCAGGTCGCATGAGATTACAAATATCGCACCGAGAAGTGCAGAACACGGCAGCAATATGCGTGCGTCGTTTCCGAAAAGTTTTCTTCCAATATGAGGCACGATAAGCCCAACAAAGCTTAAAAGTCCGGCATAGCTTACAACACAGCCAGCCATAATGCTTGAAAGAGTCATAAGAATAAGGCGTGTCACACCGACATTTAATCCGAGTGAACGTGCTATGTCATCGCCGAGATTAAGTATGTTTAAGTGGCGTGAAAAACATATTGAAACAAGAACAGCGGCGGCAATTCCGATACACGGAATAATGATTGCCTTTGAAGTGATTCCGTTGAGTGTTCCTATCATAAAAGTTGTTATATTGATTGTTATGTCGCTGTCTATTAATTTTATTGTGTTGATTCCGGCACTCAACAAAGAAGAAATAGTTATTCCGGCAAGAATTATTGTTGTTCTTGAATTGTCGCCAAGATATGCGATTCCAAATACAAGAAATGTCGTAATTAAAGCTCCCGCAAATGCAAAAACAGCGGAGTGTGATGAGCTTCCGTTATAAATAAAGAGTGCGAGCATTACGGCAAATCCTGCACCTGAATTGACGCCGATTGTATTCGGGCTTGCAAGCGAATTATTCATAACGCTTTGTAGAATCACGCCCGCACAGGCTAGTCCCATTCCTGCAAAAACACCGGCAATCATACGCGGCAGCCTGATATTAAATATAAGAAGTGCATTTACTGAGGAAGAATCGTTTCCTGTTAATACATTAAAAACATCGTGTGGTTTTATATATACACTTCCCGACAGAATACTTAAAAACATCATAATAACAAGTATTACTGCAAGTAAAATAAATATACTTATCTTTTTCTTTTTAGTCATATAAAATTATCCCTTAATACGTAAAATTTATGAGTGGACTGGCAGGTGTCCAATGTCGTTATTGTAGCAGAAACACTGAAAAAAAACAATATCATACTAAATTAATAAGATTTATATGAATTTATGGTTGACATTTGTCAAAATAAGTGTATGATAATATCATATTAAGTTGATAGGATTAATATAAAAAGAGGTCACATATGAAATTTAACACAGCGTTATTACATGGAGATTTTAGAGGCGATAAAGCCACGGGTGCAACTCTTACACCTGTTTACCAGTCAAGTGCATTTGAGCATGAATCGGCTGAGGAATTAGAAAAAATATTTAATAACAGAGCACCGGGATTTTCTTATACAAGAATAAGCAATCCGACTATTGATGCTTTTGAAAAACGAATGACTGCACTTGAGGGAGGCGTTGCAAGTGTTGCTTGTGCCTCAGGAATGGCTGCATTGTATAACGCTTTCTGCAATATACTCTGTGCCGGTGATGAGATTGTATCAAGTGCCAGTCTTTACGGTGGCAGCATTGATTTATTCAGGGATCTGGAAAGCTTCGGAATTAAGACAAGATATGTTGAAAATAACAATCTTGAGGAATTCAGGGCTGCAACCAATGAACATACAAGACTTTATTTTGCGGAGACAATAGGCAATCCGAGACTTGATGTTACCGATATAAAGAAACTTGCAGAACTTGCACATAGCTTTGATATTCCGCTCATTATGGATAATACAGTTGCGACAGCTTATCTTGTAAAGCCGTTAAGCCTCGGTGCAGACATAGTTGTCAATTCTACATCAAAGTATATTAATGCGAACAGCAGTGCAATTTCAGGAGTTATAACCGACGGCGGTAAATTTAAGTGGGATACAGAAAAGTATCCGGGCATGAAAGATTTTAAGAAATTTGGACCATTTGCTTATACAGCGAAGTTAAGAAACGGGTTGTTCAGAAATACGGGAGCCTGTCTCTCGCCACAGAATGCTTTTTATAACAGCATAGGAATGGAAACACTCGGACTTAGAATGGAACGTGTTTGTGATAATGCTAAAACACTTGCACAATTTTTTGCTACAGAATATAGTGATATTGAAGTGAATTATCCGGGACTTGCAGGCAGCAAATGGCATAATATAGCAACAGAGCAGTTTGGCGATAAGTTCGGTGGAATAATAACAATAAGAACAGGAAACAAGAAGAGAGCATTCGGAATAATTGATGCATTAAAGCTTCCACTTATAGTATCAAACATAGGTGATACAAAAACACTTGTTATTCACCCTGAATCAACACTTAATGTCCATAGCACACAGGAAGAAAAAGAAACAGCCGGTGTATTTGACGATTTGATAAGAATAAGCGTCGGAATTGAAGACATTGAAGATTTGATAGATGATTTCAAACAAGCTATAGAGTCTGTTAAGGATGTTTACTAATAAGCTAAAAGGAGAAAACGATTATGGCAAACATTGATTATGCATCATTAAAAAAAGGCGGCTTCATGAGACAGAAGCAGAAAGGTTATTTTTCATTAAGAATTCAGGTTGTAGGTGGTAATCTTACAGCAGAAAATATCAAGGCAGTTGCTGAGGTTGCTGAGAAATATGGAAAAGGTTATGTTCATATGACATCAAGACAGGGAGTTGAAATTCCTTTCATTAATTTTGAAGATGTCGAGACAGTAAGGGCAGAGCTTGCAAAAGGCGGAGTTAATCCGGGTGTGTGCGGACCAAGAGTTCGTACAGTTACAGCCTGTCAGGGTTCTGAGATTTGTCCTAGCGGATGTATAGATACATATTCACTTGCAAAGAAGCTTGACGAACATTATTTCGGAAGAGAACTTCCGCATAAGTTCAAATTTGGTGTTACAGGATGTCAGAATAACTGCCTTAAAGCAGAGGAAAATGATATAGGTATCAAAGGCGGCATGGAAGTTACATGGGTAAAGGATAAATGTATCAACTGCGGTGTATGTGAAAAGGCATGCCGTACAGGTGCAATCAAGTGCACAGGCACAGAGGTTACTGTTGATTATTCAAAGTGTAATAACTGTGGCAGATGCGTAAAATCCTGTCCGACAGATGCATGGGAAGGCAAGAGTGGATATATTGTTTCATTCGGCGGTCTTTTCGGCAATCATATTTACAAGGGCGAGACAATTCTCCCTCTTATAACAGATGAAGATACATTATTCAGAGTAACAGATGCAGCGATTGGCTTTTTTGAAAAGAATGCTAATCCGGGCGAGAGATTCAGACTTCTTCTTCAGAGAGTTGGGGAAGATGAATTCAGAAAAGAAATACAGGCGGCTTATAAGGGCCAGGAATGAGGTTGAGAATGGAAATTGAAGGAATTAAGATTGATGATACAGTTGATATAACTGATAAAGTTTGCCCACTTACATTTGTAAAGGCAAAAGTTGCTATTGATGAGCTTGACGACGGCGAAGTTATTGCGATAAGAATGAACGACGGAGAACCTGTCCAGAATGTACCAAGAAGCATTAAAGAAGAAGGACATCAGATACTTAAACTTGTTAATAATGAAGACGGTACATATAACCTTATTGTTAAAAAGGTAGAAGAATAAATACGGAATCCCGTAGGAATTGAGGTATATATGGCAGCAAGAGTTAATAAGGATGAATTTGAAGGCAAGGTATTAAAAAGCGATATTCCCGTTCTGGTTGATTTTTATTCAGACAGCTGTGTTCCATGCAAAAAGATGACACCTGTTATCGGTGATGTAGAAGATGATATGGAAGGAAAACTTGCAGTATACAAGGTTAATATTAATTTTGATACAGAGCTTGCAGAAAGTTACGATGTACAGTCTGTGCCAACACTTCTTTTGTTTAACAAAGGAAGCGAGAAGGCAAGACAGAGCGGAGCTGTAAGAAAACCACAGCTTGTAGAATGGATTGAGGAAAATCTCAAATAAATAAAATAAAAAGCCGGCAGGCGGAAATGAGGAAAATATGAAGATTACAGTATCAGGAACAGAAAAAGAAGTAAAAGACGGACTTACATTACCGGAACTTATCGAAATGGAAAATGTTGAGACACCGGAGTATGTAACAGTTTCAATTAATGAAGAATTTGTTGAAAGTGCAGCAAAGGACAGCACAGTATTAAAGGATGGCGATAATGTAGAATTCCTTTACTTCATGGGAGGTGGAAGCTATGGCATTGACTGATGAACAGATTGAACGTTATTCAAGACATATCATTTTAAAAGAAGTAGGTGCCAAAGGCCAGAGAAAGCTTCTTAATGCGAAGGTACTTATCGTAGGTGCCGGCGGACTCGGAGCACCGGCAGCAATGTATCTTGCAGCAGCAGGTGTAGGTACAATAGGAATTGTTGATGCCGATGATGTAGATTTAAGCAATCTTCAGAGACAGATTATTCATCAGACAGCTGATATCGGCAAGGCAAAGGTTAAGTCTGCAAAAGAGACAATCAATGCCATGAATCCTGATGTTACAGTTAATACATACAGAGAATTCCTCACAAGTGAAAATATCATGGACATAATCAAGGATTATGATTTCATAATTGACGGAACAGATAATTTCCCTGCAAAATTCCTTATTAATGATGCCTGTGTTATGGCTAAGAAGCCATTTTCACATGCCGGAATTATCAGATTCAAGGGTCAGCTCATGACTTATGTTCCGGGAGAAGGACCATGCTACAGATGTGTATTCAAGAATCCACCACCAAAGGATGCAGTTCCTACATGTAAGCAGGCTGGTGTAATCGGTGCCATGGGAGGTGTAATCGGAAGTCTTCAGGCTATGGAAGCTATCAAATACATAACAGGTGTAGGCAAGCTTCTTACAGGTTACCTTCTCACATACGATGCAATTAATCAGGAATTCCACAAGATTAAACTTCCATCAAATACAGATGGTTGTGCAGTATGCGGAAGTCATCCTACAATAACAGAACTTATCGACTACGAACAGGTAGAATGTACTGATAAATAAAGTGCAATGAACTACTGAAAAAATAATGTTCAATAAAGGAGCAGATTATGATTTCGATGACAAAAAAAGATTATGAGCTTATCTTAGAACATGCAAAGTCATGCGTTCCGGAAGAGGCATGCGGACTTATTGCAGGCGTTAAGAATGGCGGTGATAAAGAGATTAAAAAAGTATATATTCTTACAAATATTGACCATTCAAATGAGCATTTTTCACTTGACCCGAAAGAGCAGCTTGCAGCAGTTAAGGATATGAGGGCAAATGGTCTTGTTCCGCTTGGCAACTGGCATTCACATCCGGAATCACCTTCAAGACCTTCAGAAGAAGATAAACGTCTTGCATATGACAGCAAGGCAAGTTATATGATTCTTTCATTAATGGAGCCGGAAAAGCCGGTGCTTAATTCATTTCACATTGAGGGCGATGTATCGACAAAGGAAGAATTAGTTATATGTTAGATGTTGTTATTATAGGAAGCGGTCCTGCGGGTATTACCGCAGCAATCTATGCCAAAAGAGCTAATCTTAATGTTGCAGTTGTGGAAAAAGAATATCTTGGAACAGGTCAGATAGCAGAGAGCAGCAGAGTTGACAATTATCCGGGAATTCCGGGAATCGACGGTTACAGCCTCGGTGAAAAGTTCCGTGAGCATGCAGAAAGTCTCGGCGTCGAATTCACGGAAGCACAGGTTTTGTCTTTAGGGCAAAAAGACGGGATATGGATAATAGGCTGTGATGAAGATATAACGCTTGAAAGTAAAGCGGTTATATATGCCACAGGCTGTAAAAACAGACCACTTGGCGTACCGGGTGAAGAAAAATATTATGGCAGAGGATTGTCATTTTGTGCTGTATGTGATGGTGCTTTCTATAAAGGAAAGAGAGTTGCAGTAATCGGCGGCGGTGATACTGCACTTGATGATGCAATGTATCTTTCTGACATATGTGAAAAGGTATACCTTGTCCACAGACGTGAATTTTTCAGAGGTTCTGCTACAACACTTGAGAAGTTAAAACAAAAAGAAAATCTAGAAATTATAGTGAATGCCAGAGTTGAGGAAATCACCGGAGATAAAAAAATTGACGGTATAATTCTTGACAATAAAACAAAGCTTAATATAAGCGGACTTTTTGCAGCAGTCGGAATGATTCCCCAGACAGAACTGTTAAAAGAGTTCGGCGTGCTCGACGAGAGCAATTATGTAAAGGCATCGGAAGATACAAAGACGACAGTAAATGGCCTGTTTGCAGCCGGTGATGTCCGCACAAAGCAGTTAAGACAGGTTGTAACTGCTGCGGCAGACGGTGCCAATGCGATATATTCAGTTATGGAATATCTCAGAAACATTTAAGAAATGGAGAAAGAGTAAGAAAATGGAGAATATGTATCATAGTGCAACGGATTTAATAGGAAATACACCACTTTTATTTCTTCACAGATATATGAAGAAGTCTGGAATCAGTGATGTAAATGTAATAGCAAAACTTGAATATTTTAATCCTACAGGTTCTGTAAAAGACAGAGTAGCTTTATCAATGATTGAAGATGCCGAGGAAAAAGGGCTTTTAAAGCCGGGAGCTACAATTATAGAGCCGACTTCAGGAAATACAGGTATTGGAATTGCATCAGTTGCGGCTATAAAAGGATATAAGGCAATACTTACTCTTCCTGAGACTATGACAATAGAAAGACGCAATATTTTAAAAGCATACGGTGCTGAAATTGTACTTACTGATGGATTTAAGGGCATGAAGGGCGCAATTGAAAAAGCTGAGGAACTTCATGAGCAGATTCCGGGTTCAGTTATTCTTGCACAGTTTGATAACATGGCAAATCCAAAGGCACATATCAAGACAACAGGTCCTGAAATCTGGAAACAGACAGAAGGCAAGGTGGATATATTTGTTGCCGGAGTAGGGACTGGCGGAACAATATCAGGTGTAGGTGAATATTTAAAGAGTGTGAAGCCTGATGTAAAAATTGTAGCAGTAGAGCCTGCCACAAGCCCTGTACTTTCAGAAGGCAAAGCCGGTCCTCATAAAATTCAGGGAATCGGAGCCGGATTCATTCCAAAAACTCTTGATACATCAGTATATGATGAGATTATAAAAATTGAAAATGATGATGCTTTTGAAGAAATGAGAAACATTGCATTTTCAGAGGGTATACTTGTAGGTATAAGTTCGGGAGCTGCATTAAAGGCTGCTGACATTCTTGCAAAAAGACCTGAAAATAAAGGAAAGACAATTGTAGTTTTGCTTCCTGATTCAGGAGACAGATACCTTTCAACACCTGTATTTGCAGGTAAAAAATGATTTTATCGATGTAAGTTAAATGTAAAAAATATACAGATTTGATTAAATATTCCATAGAAATAATCTGTGTAATGAAAAGAGCTGTACTTTGACGGGTAAAAAACGTTAAGGTGCAGCTTTTTATGGTTGATACCGTTAATTAAAACGGTACAAGTGGTTAGAATAATATAATAAATTATTTTTCTCCCGATTAGTTTGATTTTCTCCCAAAATATATTATAATTGGGAGAAACATCCAACATTTGGGAGAAGGGAAAAGGAGTATATATAATGAGTGAAGAATGTACACATGATTGTTCAAGCTGCGGCTCTAACTGTGCCGAAAGAGTAGAGGAGCAAAAAAATAAAGATAACTATGCGGGAGTAAAGAAAGTAATTGCGGTTGTGAGCGGAAAAGGCGGTGTCGGCAAATCTATGGTAACATCGCTTCTTGCTGTTAATTCGGCAAAAAACGGTCTGAAAACTGCTATCATGGATGCCGATATAACAGGTCCATCAATTCCTAAGTCATTCGGACTTAAAGAGAAGGCAAAGTGTGATGAAGAAGGAACAGTTATTTATCCTGAAGTTACGAATGGCGGAATCAAGGTAATGTCTATGAATCTTTTAATGGATAACGAGACAGACCCTGTTATATGGAGAGGACCAGTAATAGCCGGTGCAGTAAAGGAATTCTGGGAAAATGTAAAATGGGGAGATATTGACTGTATGTTTGTTGACTGTCCGCCGGGAACAGGTGATGTTCCGCTTACGGTATTCCAGTCACTTCCTGTTGCAGGAATTGTTGTTGTTACATCTCCGCAGGAGCTTGTTTCAATGATAGTGGAAAAGGCGGTTAATATGGCAAATATGATGGATATTCCTGTACTTGGAATTGTTGAAAATATGTCTTACTTTGAATGTCCTGACTGCGGTAAGAAACATGAAATCTTTGGAAAGAGCCATATTGATGAGATTGCTGCACAACATGATATTAAGGCGGTTGCTAAGCTTCCGATAAATCCTGAGGCAGCATCAAAAGTGGATGGCGGATTTGCAGAAGATCTTGACGTTTCCGCACTCGATAATATATTTGAGGCAATAAGGAACTGTTAAAATGGATAAAGTCGTCATTTTATTTAAGGGTGGAGTGGAGACACAGGAATATTTCAGTATTGAGATGTCAAAAACATTTCAAAAACACGGATATGAAATATATTGGTTTGACCTTGTATTAAGCGGATTGTCAGCAAAACAGCTCTGTGATTTTTATAAGGCTGATAAATCAAAAAAATTCATGGCGTTCACATTTAATTTTAATGGTATTGCAGGCGAAGACGGGCTTTATGACGAATCATTTGAAGGCGGAAGCTTCTGGAATGAAACGAAAATTCCCGTTTATAACATGGTTGTTGACCATCCGCTGTATTATCATAAATATCTGCCGCTGCGTCCGGAAAATTATATGCAGATAAGCATTGACAAGAACCATATAAGATATATGAAAAGGTTTTTTCCTGGTGTGCAGCTTGCACCTGATGACGGATTTCTTGTGCTTGGCGGAACTGAACTTAATGAAAAAAGAGATATTCTTTCAGATAAATTTCTGCCAGTAGATAAGCGTGACATTGATGTTATATTTACGGGAAATTATACACCTGTAAATTCTTTTGACAGGTTTATAGCACATCTTGACAGTGATTATCAGGAATTCTACAGAGGACTTGTAAGAAAGCTTATAGAACACCCTGAAATGATTGTTGAAGATGCAGCCGAAGAAGAACTAAAGAATCAGGGTATTCAATTTACGGACGATGAGTTAAAACAGATAATGCCTAACCTGATGTTTGTTGATTTGTCTGTAAGATTTTATTTCAGGGCAGAAGTGATTGCAAGGCTTGCGGACAGTGGAATAAAGGTTCATACATTTGGTGCCGGCTGGGATATGCTTGAATGTCGTCACCCGGAAAATATTATTACTGCCGGAAATGTTTCGTCACAGGAATGTCTTGACATGATAAGCCGCTCAAAAATATCAGTAAATGTAATGCCGTGGTTTAAACAGGGAGCACACGACAGAGTGTTTAATTCAATGTTAAACGGTGCTGTCTGTGTTACGGATACAAGCGGATATCTGAAAGATAATTTTATTGATGGAGAGAATATTATTTTTTATAATCTTGAAAATATTGATGCCGCGGCTGATAAAATTAAAAGACTGCTGACGAATCACGACGAATTGGAACATATTGCAGAAAATGCATATAAGATATGTGTAGAAAATCATAAATGGGAAATGCGTACAAATAAAGTGATTGAATGGATGAACTTGACAGTTTAAATCTGTTTGTGATAATATATATATCGCTTGCGGATGTGGCGGAACTGGCAGACGCGATAGATTTAGGTTCTATTGTCAACAGACGTGCAGGTTCAATTCCTGTCATCCGCATAAATGGCACGAAGTTAATCGTTAGCTTCGTGCCATTTTGTATGCATATTTTTGGAGGTAAAAATGAAATCAAAATTCAGATTGTTTTTTCCGTGCTATTTTTCATTTTTTGTAAATGGTGCAATGGTACTTTTAGTTGGTGCAATTCTTCCTTATATTATAGAAGAAGCAGGAATTAATTACAGTGTTGCCGGTGGATTTTTATCTGCATTTGCAATAGGTAATCTTATTGCAAGCTTTGTGAATCCGCCGATGGCATCAAAGATAGGAAGAAAAGCAACTATAATAATATTTTCTGCATTAATACCGGTAATGCTTTTTGTTATAACACTTCTTCCACCGGTGCCGGTAATATATGCAGCGTTTGTTCTTGTCGGAATCGGACGAGGTTCTGTCAGCATTATCAATAATGCTGTTGTCAATGATAATTCAAACGGCAAGCCGACGGCACTTAACCTTTTACATATGACATTTGCAGCGGGAGCATTTCTTGCACCATTTATAACATCGCTTTATATAGGAAACGGATTTGGATGGCGTGCACCGGCTTATACTATAATTGCCGGTTCAGCACTGTCTGTTATCTTATATGTATGGATGGAAATAGATTACAACTGGCCTGTTGAGTCTAAGAAGGGTAAGAATGAGGGCAGCATGGCACAGCCATTTTACAAAAGTCCTGTATTTTATGTCTGTGGATTACTGCTTTTCTTATATCTTGGGCTTGAAAACTGTGTAAATGGCTGGTTTGTAACATATTTTAAGAGTATGAACATAATGAGCAGTGCATATGCGACTAATCTTGTATCAGTTACATGGGTTATGGTAATGCTTGGAAGACTGCTAACAGCAAAATTATCATCAAAAGTTGATAAAAATAAACTTATTCTGGCATATTGCGTTGCTACAACAATATTTTTCTTTTTGCTTACAGCGACGCACAGCCTTCCGGTAATAACTGTGGCAATTGCGGGACTTGGCTTTTTCTTTGCCGGAATATATCCGACAACAGTATCAAGTGTCGGCAGCATTATCAAAGGTTCTACGGCAGGAATGTCACTTTTTCTTGCCATAGCAGCACTTGGAGGAATAGTTACGCCGCAGATAGTTGGTTTTCTTGCAGACAGAATAGGAATGACAGCAGCAATACTTGTGCTTGCATTTAATGCAGTTGGTATGCTAGTTATGGCAGCTGTGAATGTCGGTATGAAAAAGCGTGGTTAATCTGCAATCTGTCTTCCGGTTCCATCCATGTGAAAATTATCACGTATTATCATTTCTGATATTGGAATGAAGGTGTATCCTTGTGACTGGAGTGTTTCAATTACAGTGCCGAGAGCTTTGGCAGTATATTTTGCACCGTTATGCATAAGAATTATAGAACCGTTACCGAGAGCTTTGTGATTGGTGACGGTTTTTATTATGTTTTCAACTCCATAATCACGCCAATCAAGGCTGTCAACGTTCCATTGTATAGGGTAATGGTTACATCCATATACAGTGTTAATCAACGTTGAATTATAGTCACCGTATGGAGGACGGAAAAGAAATACATCATATCCTGTAAGTTCTTTGACTTTGTCTGTTACATACATTATTTCGTCTTTTTGTTCAGATGCGGAAAGCTTGCTCATCTGCTTGTGATTATGGCTGTGGTTTCCGAGGTCATGGCCTCGTGAGCAGATTTCTTTTACCATGTCTGGATAAGAGTCAACCCAGCCGCCGGTCATGAAAAATGTTGCTTTTACATTATATTTATCGAGAGTATTAAGAATTTCTATTGTATCGTCGGCACCCCAGGCAGCGTCAAATGATATAGAAATGCATTTTTCACTGTCATCATGTTTTACACAATAAATAGGAAGTGATTTTTTGCCGGCGACAGCATTTCCGTTAATGTCGCCACCGCCTATTCCGCTTCCGGGTTTTATGTAAGAGACACTTCCTGATGATACGGGATGGGAATTTTTGCTTTTTTTATCGGGGGTAAGATAGAATAAGCAGGCAAGCACCATTATAAGTGCGAGCAGGATAATTGATTGAAATATAGATTTTTTCATGTTTACCTCCATGCATAGATTGTGGAATTATAACTAAAATATGTTGTTTAAACATAATATGATTTTCTATATAAAAAAATGATTATATATAATAAAAATTGATGAAATATCCTTATTGATAAAGAAATATCAATAAGGATATTTTTGTTGCGGCTGATTTTTTTCAGGTGTAAACTAAATTGAACGAGATATATTTCGTTAAAAATATGGGAAAAACAGGAAATTAATTAACCCGTAAACACAAGGAGGAAATAATTATGGCAGTAAAATTTGACGGAAAGAAAACAGGACTTTTTGCGGCAGGCGTTTTATTTGGAACAGCAGGAATCAAACTTCTTTCAAGTAAAGATGCCAAGAAAGTATATACAGGATGCACAGCAGCTGTCCTTAGAATGAAAGATTGTATTATGAAGATTGCAGCAAATGTACAGGATAATTGCGAGGACATTTATGCAGGAGCAGTTCAGATTAATGATGACCGTAAGGCAGCTGCAGCTGAGTACGAGGATGAATCTGCTACAGAGGATGTAGAGTTAGAAGAAGCTAAGTCAGAAGAATCTGAATGTGGCTGTGGATGCAGTGAACAATAATTATTGTATAAATAGTATTACATAATTTAGAAATATACAGAGGCACAATCTTATGAAATTTGTTATTAAAGATGAGATTAGAGGAAGAATGCGTGTCAGGGTAAAGCAGAATGAGATGACTTGCCGTGAGGCAGACATTTTGCAATATTACTTTGATGGACAGAAATGTGTCACAAAAGTTAAAGTTAATGAAAGAGTTAATGATGTAGTTATCTGTTACAGCGGCAGCAGGTCACATGTGATTAAACTGTTACAGCAGTTTAATTATAAAAATGTGGATGTTCCACAGACATATCTTGATAATTCAGGCAGGGAACTTAATAATTATTACAAGGAAAAGCTTATAAACAGGGTTGTTTTGAGAGTTGGCAATAAGCTTTTCGTACCACTTCCTATAAGGGCAGGCATTACAATAGTAAGGTCGTTCAAGTATATCTGGGAGGGGATAAGAACTCTCGCAAAAGGAAAGATTGAGGTTCCGGTTCTTGATGCGACAGCAATTGGAGTTTCTATTTTAAGAAATGATACAGCAACAGCAGGCTCAATAATGTTTCTGCTTGGCATAGGTGAAATTCTTGAAGAGTGGACACATAAGAAATCCGTAGACGACCTTGCCAGAAGCATGTCTCTTAATATAGGAAAGGTATGGCTTGTAAAAGACGGACAGGAAATACTTGTTCCATCAGATGAAATTGAGGCAGGCGATAATGTAAGAATAAGAGTCGGCAATGTAATTCCTTTTGATGGCGAAGTAGTTTCCGGGGAAGCAATGGTAAATCAGGCTTCAATGACAGGTGAATCAATGCCGGTAAGAAAAGGTGAATCTGCGATTGTATATGCCGGAACAGTAATTGAAGAGGGCGAGATTACAATTTCAGTGCGTTCTACTAATGGTGGAAGCAAGTATGAGAATATTGTTCATATGATAGAAGAATCAGAAAAGCTCAAATCATCAGTTGAGAGCAAAGCATCACATCTTGCAGATCAGCTCGTACCTTATTCACTTGCAGGAACTGCACTCACATATTTATTTACAAGAAATGTGACAAAGGCGTTATCAATACTCATGGTTGATTATTCATGTGCATTAAAGCTTTCAATGCCTTTGTCAGTGTTAAGTGCTATTAATGAGGCAGGAACATATAGTGCAACTGTAAAAGGCGGAAAGTATATGGAAGCCATTGCTGAGGCAGATACAATAGTATTTGATAAGACCGGCACACTTACTAAGGCAGAACCTACAGTTAAACAGGTTGTTTCATTTAATGGACTTGGAGAAGATGAGCTTTTAAGAATTGCAGCATGTCTTGAAGAACATTTTCCTCATTCAATGGCTAAGGCTGTTGTGGGAGCTGCAAGGAATAAGAATCTTGTGCATGAGGAAATGCATTCAAAAGTAGAATACATAGTTGCACATGGTATTTCATCACAGATAGAAGGCAGAAAAGTAATAATCGGAAGTTATCATTTTGTATTTGAAGATGAAAAATGCATTATACCTGATGATAAGAAGGAATTATTTGATGGCCTGCCGGATGAATATTCAAGATTGTATATGGCAATCGAAAATGAACTTGCGGCAGTAATCTGTATAGAGGATCCTATAAGAGAAGAAGCAGCAGATATTATAAAGAAGCTTAAAGAAGCGGGAATAAAGAAAGCTGTAATGATGACAGGTGACAGTGAGCGTACAGCAAAAGCTGTTGCTGCAAAAATAGGTGTTGATGAGTATTATTCAGAAGTTCTGCCGGAAGATAAGGCAAAATTTGTTGAAAAAGAAAAATCGCTTGGACACAAAGTAATCATGGTTGGAGACGGAATTAACGATTCACCGGCACTTTCTGCAGCAGATGTAGGAATAGCAATAAGTGATGGAGCAGAGCTCGCAAGAGAAATTGCAGATGTCACAGTTGAGGGAAATGACCTCTATGAACTGGTTGCATTAAAACATATAAGCAATGCACTTATGAAACGTATCCATAAGAATTACAGAATGATTATGGGTATCAATTCAACCCTTATTGTACTTGGCGTTGCGGGTATAATTCCACCTACAACATCAGCACTGTTACATAATACATCAACAATAGCAATAAGTTTAAAGAGTCTCGAAAAGTTAATCTGACGGGATTTTAAGTCTGTAATACATTCGCGGTAGGTAAGTTGTATCGCATAAAAATGTCATATGGCATATAACGTGAATGATTACAGACTAAATTTTTAAACTTGGGTTAGTGAAAACTAACAAAAGTTATAAATATAAAATTGCAGAGTGTTTTTGCTTCGCAAAACAAGATAGGAGGATTTATGTTTTTAGAGATTGAAAAGATTAACAAGTATTACGGTGAGGGGGAAAACAGGAATCATGTCCTCAAGGATGTGACAACCGGGGTTGAAAAAGGAAAAATATGTGTGCTTCTGGGTCCATCTGGTTCGGGAAAATCAACGCTTCTTAATATTATAGGCGGAATTGATGAGGCTGACGGCGGCAACATAATAATTGATGGTGCAAAGCTTGAAGACATGAAAGAAAAACAGCTTTCGTTATACAGAAGAAAGCATCTCGGATACGTTTTTCAGATGTATAACCTCATTCCTAATCTTACGGTAAAAGAAAATATTGAGGTCGGTGCGTATCTTAGCGACAGTCCGCTTGATTTGAATGAGCTTCTTAACACGCTGGGATTGTGGGAACATAAAGATAAGCTGCCTAACCAGTTATCCGGAGGACAGCAGCAAAGAACGGCAATAGGAAGAGCTATCGTAAAAAATCCGGATATTTTAATTTGTGATGAGCCGACAGGAGCATTGGATTACAATACATCAAAAGAAATCTTACAACTTATTGAAAAAGTAAATAAACAGTATGGCAATACAATAATTATAGTAACTCACAATGATGCGATAAAAAATATGGCGGATAAAGTAGTTCATCTGCATGATGGAAGAATAAGAAAAGAATATGATAATGAAAATAAAATTCCGGCCGAGCAGCTTGAATGGTAAATGGAAAGTAGAGGTTAAATATGAAAAATCCGCTTAGAAAAAGACTCCCAAGAGAGCTTAAAGACGAATTTGGAAAATATCTTGTGATATTTTTATTTATGACACTTACGATTGGTCTGGTGTCGGGATTTCTCGTCGCCGGAAAAAGTATGGTAAAGACATACAATGATAGTTTTGAAGAATATAATATCGAAGACGGACATTTTATTTTAAATGATGAGATTACCGGGACATTGCAAAACAAACTTGAAGATGAAGAGGACATAACTGTTTATAGTCTTTTTTACAAAGAGGAAGAAGAGGGAGAGCACACTTACAGAATTTATAAAAATCGTGAAGATATAGATGGTGTGAGCGTACACAAAGGAAGAATTCCCGAAAAAGACGGAGAGATTGCAATAGACAGAAAATTTGCTGACAGTGCAGATTTAAAAGTGGGCGATAAAGTAACTCTTGATAAAAAAGAATATGAGATTACAGGGCTGGTTGCCTTATCTGACTACAGTGCATTATTCAGAAGCAATACGGATTTAATGTTTGATGCACAAAATTTTACAGTTGCTGTTGTGACACCGGAAGCATTTAACAGAATAAGCGATAATAATTTAAAATATTGTTATGCATGGAAATATGACAACACATCGCTGACAGATAAAGAGAAAAAAGATAAATCAGACGATATTAAAACATTCCTTGCAAAAAATGCGGTGATGACTGATTTTGTACCGGAGCCTGATAATCAGGCGATTCATTTTGCGGGTGACGATATGGGCTCGGATACAGCAATGGTAATGGTGCTTTTATATATTGTAATAATTATCATGGCATTTATTTTTGCGGTTACATCAATAAGTACAATTGAGAAAGAATCTACGGTTATCGGTACGCTCCGCGCATCGGGATATACACGTAAAGAGCTTGTTATACATTATATGGAACTGCCGATGATAATTATGTTTATCGGTGCGATTATCGGCAATATACTTGGATATACGATATTTAAAGATATAGTTGCTGCCATTTACTATAACAGTTACAGCCTTACTGTATACACGACAATATGGTCGCCTTATGCATTTGTTATGACAACAATTATTCCTTGTGTGCTTATGTTTGTGATTAATCTTTTCATGCTTACAAAAATGCTGAAATTGTCACCTCTGAAGTTTATAAGGCGTGATTTGAAAAAACGCAAAAACAGAAAGGCTGTTAAGATTCCTGAATGGAAATTTTTTACACGTTTCAGGACAAGAATAATTTTCCAGAATATTTCGAGTTACATAATAATGCTTATAGGAATTGCATTTTCAAGCATAATGCTGCTGTTCGGACTTGTTATGCAGCCGGTTCTTAATGACTATAAAAAGACAATTATTGATAATATGCCTTGCAAATATCAGTATATTTTAAAAATGCCTGTGGAAATTAAATATAATGAAGCGGAAAAATATGCCATAACAAAGCTTGAAATGCAAAGAGACAATGGTCTGAATGATGAATTTACGGTATATGGATTAAATGAAGACTCGCAGTATTTTGATATTGATTTTTCGGGATTAAAAGATAATGAAATATATGTTTCTGACGGAGTCCTTGATAAATACAGGCTTAAAAAGGGTGATACAATAACTTTAAAAGAAAAATATGAGGATAAAGAATATACTTATAAAATTGCCGGAAGCTATGTCTATCCGTCAAGTCTGGCGGTATTTATGGACATAGACAGATTCCGTGATGATTTTGATAAACCGGATACGTATTATTCGGGATATTTTACTGACAACGAACTTGATATTGATGAAAAATATGTTGCTACGAAGCTTACACAAAATGATATGACAATAGTTGCCGACCAGCTTACAGATTCAATGGGAAGAATGTTTTATATATGGCTTGTATTTGCCGTAGCACTTTATATGCTTATGGTTTATCTTCTTTCAAAGATTATTCTTGAGAAGAATTCCAATGCAATTTCGATAGTCAAGATTCTCGGTTATAAGGGAAATGAGATAATGAGGCTGTATGTTGCAGCTACGGCGATAGTCGTATTTATTTCACTTGTTATAAGTGTTCCACTGTCCGATTTTACAATAGGATTTCTGTGGAGAGCAATTATGGGGACATACCCAGGATGGCTTGCATATAAAGCACCGTCGTATGTCCTTGTGGAAATGTTTGTGATAGGTGTTGCAGCATATTCCATAATAGGTGCATTGCAATATAAGAAAATAAGAAAAATTCCAATGGATGAAGCATTGAAGAATGTAGAATAAAAATATAGTATAAAAGATACAGAAAACCCCCGTTGCCGGTGGGATGTACACAAAAGTATAATTTTTGTGACACCTCAGTATTTATGGCATCGGGGGTTGTGTATTCATATGGCCATTACGAAATTGTCCAAACTGTTTTGTTTATTCGTCTTTATAAATATCGCCTAAAACAGCCTTACAGAATTGCTTACAGTAGTCAACTGAGAAATTTCTTGGACCGTGTGTAGGATAATCAAATAATGTAGCACCGCATATACATCCGAAGTAACCTGTATAACAGCATGTAGGGTCTGAAAGAATCTTGTTCTGGCTTGCAAGCTCAGGTGTGTAATCAGAAAGCTTATATGTAGTGATTTCTTTGTAGCCGTAGCGTTTATGCGTTACGACAGGCTCAAATTCATAAGATTTGATAGAAGCATTATCACCTTTCTTGTAGAGAGTGAGTTTTGCCATACCGCCAATCATACGTGGTATTTCATCCTGATTTGAAACAAAGTTGCCGAGAGAATAGTAGACAACCATTTTGTGACCATCAGATTCTCTTGTGAATTCTTTTACAGGTTCAATTACATGAGGATGTGTTCCGAGTACGACATCAACGCCTTCTTCAAGGAAAACATTAGTCCACTGATCCTGATAAGAAGTTGATTCATATACATATTCGGTACCCCAGTGAGGGCATACAATAACCATGTCAGCAAGCTTGTGGGCCCTGCGGATATCATCTCTTACCTTTGCCTCATCATCAAATGTGTCAACACAGTAAGGTGCTGATGAAGGAATTGCAATTCCGTTAGTTCCGTATGTATAGTTAAGAACAGCAACCTTAAAGCCCTGTTTTTCGTATACATAAATATTTTTGGCATCTTCTTCACTGTCGTGGATTCCGAGATATGTTGTATCCGGATGTTTGGTTTTCCAGAATTCAATAGTATTGTTGACGCCTGAAAGACCACGGTCGAGTGTGTGGTTTGTTGCATGGAGAATTATGTTAAATCCTGCTTTGACTTCAGCGTCACCGATTTCTTGTGGACTGTTAAATGCGGGATATCCGCCGAGACCCATTTCAGTACCGCCAAGAATAGTTTCCTGATTTACAATATTCATATCAGAAGCTGCCAGATCAGGCAAAATATTTGCAAAAAGATGGTCGAAATTATAACTTCCATCACTTTCAAGACCGGTTTTGTATACACCTTCGTGTATGAGCATATCGCCAATCATACACACATTAATTTCAACTTCCGGCTCACTTGTTGTAGTTTCCGGTACAGTTGTCATTTCTATATTGCCTGAAGCATTGTCCGAAGAGGCAATATCTGATTTATTTTTCTTAGAGTGTGAAACAGCAAAAACAACAACGCAGATGCTCACACATAAAATAAGAACAAGAGCAATCAGGGCAGGCAGATAATTAATCTGTTTTTTCTTCTTTTTAATTTTGTATTTTTTTCTTTGCGTATCCATTTTTTATCCCTTTCATAAAAAGTTAATGTACATCACATATATTACTAAAATGTGGACGTTAGTTCAAGTAATAAATAAAATTAAGTCAGATAGTATTTACTAACGAATTAAAAATGTTGTATTATATAAAAGATTAAATTATATAAAAATATATCACGCCGCACATTTTGCGGAAGAAATGAGGCAGATTATGGGAAGATACTCTAAAGAAGATATTTTTAGAATGGTAGAGGAAGACGATGTTGAATTTATCCGTCTTCAGTTTACTGACATATTCGGTGTATTAAAAAATGTTGCAATTACATCAAGCCAGTTAGCAAAGGCTCTTGATAACAAATGCATGTTTGATGGTTCATCTGTAGAAGGCTTTGTACGAATAGAAGAATCAGATATGTATCTTTACCCAGATTATGATACATTCGAGATATTTCCATGGAGACCGCAGCAGGGAAAAGTTGCAAGACTTATATGCGATGTATACACACCCGACGGAAAACCATTTATGGGTGATTCAAGAAATGTTTTGAAAAAAGTCATAAAAGAAGCTGCTGATATGGGCTATCTATTTGAGGTTGGACCGGAATGTGAATTTTTCCTTTTCCATACTGATGATAATGGACAGCCGACGACACTTTCACATGAAAGAGCGGGATATTTTGATTTAGGTCCTACAGACTTAGGTGAAAATGTAAGACGTGATATGGTTCTTACACTTGAAGATATGGGATTTGAGATTGAAGCATCACATCATGAAGTAGCACCTGCACAGCATGAGATTGATTTTAAATATGATGAAGCTTTAATCACAGCAGATAATATAATGACATTTAAGCTTACAGTAAAGACTATAGCAAAACGCCACGGTCTTTATGCCACATTCATGCCAAAGCCGAAGTATGGAATTAATGGTTCCGGTATGCATGTTAATATGTCTCTTGCCACAATGGCCGGAAAGAATATTTTTGCTGACGATTCAGATAAATTGGGACTTTCAGAAGATGCGTACCACTTTATTGCCGGTATTTTAGAGCATGCAAAGGGAATGGCAGCAGTAACTAATCCACTTGTAAACTCTTACAAGAGACTTGTTCCGGGATATGAAGCTCCTGTATACATTGCATGGTCTGCAACAAACAGAAGTCCGCTTATAAGAATTCCGGCATCAAGAGGAAATGGAACAAGGGTTGAACTTAGAAATCCTGATCCATCGGCTAATCCATATCTTGTGCTTGCACTCTGCCTTGCAGCAGGGCTTGACGGAATTAAGAGAAAGTTAAAGGTTCCTGCAAGTGTTGACTGCAATATATTTGAGATGACAGATGAAGAGAGAGCAGCATCCGGTATTGCGACACTTCCTGAAAATCTTTATGAAGCAGTCCAGTGTATGAAAAATGATAAGTTTGTATGTGATGTTTTAGGTGATCATATAGTAGAAAAATATACCGAAGCCAAGTTAAAAGAATGGGAAGATTACCGTACAAGAGTTTCCCAGTGGGAAATTGACGAATATCTTGCGAAATTCTAATTTGGAGGAAGTGTAATTAATGTCAACTTTAATTGTGGCATTTCCAAAGATTGAGGAGGCGAAAGCAGTCCGCAATCTTCTGGTACGAAAAGGATATGAAGTTGCAATTCCGTGTATAACGGGGGCACAGGTTATCAATCAGGCAGATAATCTTTCAGATGGAATTATTATCTGTGGTTATAAGCTGTCGGACAACATGATTTACACGGAATTAAACGAATATAAGCCAAAAAGTTTTGAGATGCTTCTTGTGGCATCGAGAAACCTCTGGGGAGATTGTCAGGATAATGATATTGTCTGTGCTGCAATGCCTATAAAAGTAAATGATTTATGTTCCACAATAGAGATGATGCTTCAGGCACAGGTCAGGAGAAGAAGAAAGCTTCGCAGCCAGCCAAGAAGGAGAAGCCCGCAGGAACAAAAAATAATAGATGATGCAAAGGCGATATTGATGGAACGAAATAACATGTCAGAGCCGGAAGCATTCAGATACATACAGAAGTGCAGCATGGACAGCGGAAATACTATGGTAGAATCTGCACAGATGGTGATAAGCATATATGATGGTGGCTAAATCCTCTGCTCCTGCAAGGGCAGTCGCATTTTGCTTCGCAAAACAAGGAGGCTAAAAATTTATGAAGTTTACAAAGATGCAGGGAGCGGGAAACGATTACATTTATGTTGACTGCACCAAGAAGTTGTTAAAAAATCCGTCAAAGACGGCAATTAAGGTAAGTGAAAGACATTTCGGAATCGGTTCTGACGGAATGATTCTTATAAAATCATCAGACAAGGCTGATTTTTTCATGGAAATGTACAATGCGGACGGTTCGCAGGGAAAGATGTGCGGTAACGGAATACGCTGCGTCGGAAAATATGTATATGACAATAAGCTTACCGATAAAACTACAGTAAAAGTTGATACACTGTCAGGTGTAAAGACTCTTGAATTAAAGCTTGGGGATGACGGAAAGGTTGAATCTGTAAAAGTTGATATGGGAGCACCTATTCTTGAGGCAGAAAAGGTACCTGTAAATACAGCTGTTTTGAAGCCGGCAGACGGAGAGACTGCAGTTATTAATCAGCCTCTTGTAGTTGATGGAAAGTCATACAATGTGACATGTGTTTCAATGGGGAATCCGCATGCGATAGTTTATCTTGACAACGATATAGATATAAAGAAGTTTGAACTTGAAAAAATCGGACCGGGTTTTGAAAAACATGAAGCATTTCCAGAGCAGGTAAATACTGAATTTATTCAGGTAGTTGACAGAAAGAATCTTAACATGCGTGTATGGGAGCGTGGCTCAGGCGAGACACTTGCATGCGGCACGGGAGCATGTGCAAGTCTTGTAGCAACCGTTTTGAATGGAATGTGCGATGACGAAGCGACACTTCACCTTCTCGGCGGTGATTTGAAAATTAACTGGGACAGAGAAAATAACACAGTATATCTTGAAGGTCCGGCAGTGACAATCTGCACGGGAGAGATTGATGAGTAGATGTAAATAAAGAAAGGATTGGCGTATTATTATGACACAGCAGAGTATGGATACATTTTTAAAAACATTATCAAGTTCGGCACCTGTTCCCGGCGGCGGAGGTGCGAGTGCATATGTGGCAGCAGTTGGCATGTCGCTTGGCTCAATGGTTGCCAATCTTACAACAGGCAAGAAAAAATATGCCGAGTATCAGGAAGAAATTGAGCAGATAATCGAAAAAGCAGGGAAGCTCACAGATGAACTTGCGGATTATATGCAAAAAGATGCAGTTGCATTTGAACCATTGTCAAAAGCATACGGACTTCCAAAAGATACAGAAGAAGAGAAAACACACAGAGAAGAAGTCCTTGAAAAGTGTCTTGTGGCAGCAAGCGAAACACCTCTTGAATTAATGGAGAAAATTCTTGAATCAATGAAAATTCTTGAAAGACTTTCTGTTATAGGAAGTACACTTGCAATAAGTGATGTCGGTGTAGGCATACAGATGGCAAAAGCTGCTTTAAACGGTGCGTCTCTTAACGTATTTATTAATACAAAGCTTATGAAAAATATGGTTGTTGCAGATGATATGAATATGCGTGCTGATGAAATGCTGGTACAGGGAAATGAGCTTGCGGACAGCATTTATGAGACTGTAATGGACAAGGTAAGGTAAATAACAATAATATTGGCATAAATGTACGGGATTTTTTGGCATAGGTTGAGCATAAAAGTACAAGGGAGTATGAAAATGGAAATTTTAAAGGGTCTGCCTGTTGCACAGGCTATTAATGAAGAACTTATAAAAGAATCACAGGAGGCTGGTATCAAGCCGCATCTTGCGATTATCCGTGTGGGAGAGCGTCCCGACGATTGTTCGTATGAACGCGGTGCGACAAAAAAGATGGATAAGGTCGGATTTGACTGCACATCATATGTATTTCCTCAGGATATAACAGATGAGGAATTCCAGAAAGAATTTGATAAGATTAATAATGATGATAATATAGATGGAATCCTTCTTTTGAGACCGCTTCCTAAGCACATCAATGAAAAAGCAATAGAAGAAAGAATCAACCCGGTAAAAGACCTTGACGGAATTTCTCCGATTAATCTTGCAAAAGTATACGCAGGCGATGTAAACGGTTTTGCACCGTGTACGGCGGAAGCTGTAATTGAAATGCTTGATTATGCCGGGATTGACCTGACAGGAAAGAGAGTTACGGTAGTCGGAAGAAGCCTTGTAATCGGAAAACCTGTTGCAATGATGCTTATGAAAAAAAATGCGACTGTTACTGTATGCCACACTAAGACAAAAGATATGGCAGGAACATGCCGTAATGCAGAAGTGCTTGTTGCGGCGGCGGGTTCTGCAAAAATGATAAAGCCTGATTATGTCGCTGATGATGCGGTTGTAATAGATGTCGGAATCAATGTGGACGAAAGCGGAAATCTGTGCGGTGATGTCGATTTTGACAGCGTGGCAGAAAAGACATCGGTTATAACACCAGTACCTGGTGGTGTTGGTTCAGTAACAACTTCAGTTCTTGCAAAGCATCTTCTTCGTGCAGCAAAGATGAGAAAATTGTAATTGAACTCTCAGAAAAAATATTTAACAATTAATATAAAAATTGTAGACAGAAAAATAAAAAACAGCTATACTTGTACCCGTATAAATACAAAAATATGTTATTTATGCACAAATGGTACATGCATGGCTGTTTTTTTGCTATTATGACTGCCAATTAGAGCAAAAACTGTAAAGTGTATTGGGGCTATATGTGCATGCAAAGGAGGATTATGAAGCAAAATAATGTGTTGGGTAAGATTTTAGTTATTGTACTTTTGGCAATTTTATGTTTTATAAAAGCACCAGAGAAAGTATATGCAGGGGAGTTAGAGGTGGAATGCGTATTATATAAAATAGAAATATGTAATATCTGCGGTCATGATTACAATAGTAAGATGTGTTCCCATACAAAGGGAATAACGTATGAAGGAAATGAATGTACTCCGGAGGAAATGAAATATTGCAATATTTGTGGTGAGGATATGAGATATTGTGAGCATGAAGAAGGAGTTGAATATGGAGGTGTAGAGTGTAATCCATGGGAAAAGTGCAATATCTGTGGAAATAATTATTATGATGCAGGAGGTGCATGCTCTCATTGGAAAGGTAATTATTATGGAGGAACAGAGTGTTTGCCATATGAAATATTAGTATGCAGTATTTGTGGTGATAATTATTGGGGCGGAGATTGTCCTCATAGTGAAGGTGCGTGGTATGATGAAGGATACTGTGAATTAGATAAAATGACAATATGTAATATTTGTGGAAATAATTATTATGACCCAAATGGTGCGTGCAGTCATTGGGAGGGGGAAATATATAATCAGATAGAATGTAGTACAATAACAATATGCAATATCTGCGGAAATAATTATTATGATGCAGGAGGTGCTTGTTCTCATTGGAAAGGTAATAGTTATGGTGGTACGGTATGTGAATCGAATACAATAACGATATGTAATTTGTGTGGAAATAATTATAATGATCCAAGTGCATGCGGACATTGGACTGGACAGATTTATGGCGATACAGTATGTGAAACGAGTAACAGAACGGTATGCAGTGTATGTAATGACTGGTATTCGGAGTGTGCACATATAATAGGACATGAGTATAAAAATATTGCTTATTATTTTTACATAGAAGACAGAAAAGAACAGATTACAGAAGATATTAATGATTTAGGTGCGATACGCAATAATGAAAATAACGAATATCATCAGGATAATAAAATATATGCAGTTGTTGAGATAGAAACAAATAATGTAAATGATTTTATTTCTGCATGGGATTCTATTGGAATATACAAAGAAGAAAATGACGGAGTATATGAAGAAGAGGATTGCTGCATATATGCTGTTATTATGAATATGCATGGAACTGAAACAGAAATATCAAATGGCGTAGGGAAAGGATATTCACTTAGAATGACATTGGATGACATTAATGACTTAGAAAGAAAACCAGTTCAGCGGTTAATATTATTACAGTGTAGTGCAGGAAATATTGATTATGTAGGAGAGAATGTTGCATCTTCATTTGCAAGGAAAGTGTCAGGCAAAGTGCTTGCAGGGGATAAAGAAGTTCATAATTATAAAGTTAAACCTGATGATTCTAATGTAAAAGTAAAGATATATTATGTGGAAAATCAAAAATTTTATACGACATATTATGCTGACGGACGAGGTTGGTATCAGTATATATATAACTGGAATGAAGAGGTTATAAGATATGAATACATGGCACCGCCACAAATTGATAATATGTATAGAATATATCAGTTGATAAAGATGTTGAATGTATAAGAAAGGGGAGAACAAATGAAGAAGAAATTAACATTAGCGATAGCGGCGTATGTGCTGCTGGTAGCAGGAATATTAACGTATATATATTGTCCAAGAACAGTTATAAAAAATACAGCAATGTGGTATGAAAAAGATTTCACAATACCTATATTTTGTAAAACAGTAGAATTTAAGCAGTTGTATGATTTAGGGTTATATAACGGTAAATTTGAAGTGAGTAAAGACCAGGCAGAGAAAATCATTAAACAGTTAGATGATGCTGTGGAAAGATATGAAATGTCTAAAAAGCAGTCATATTCAAAATTAACATATAAAGAAATTGAAATAAAGGAAAATACAACAGATGTGAGAAACCGAACAAACTTAATAACCGAAAAAGATAGTGTAATCAGTGATGTGTGGAATTTGGAAGAAAATATCGAAGTGATAGGATTTTATTATACATTTCCGCAAATTTGGGAAGTAAATTGTGATGATGGAAGTCATCCGCCAAGGTCTTTATTTTATGATGGTAATAGGATTGATGATGCAATGCCATATTGTAGTATGATTGTCTATAAAGACATAAATAACAAATATTATTTCTGCATATGCAGATATGTACTAAGAGACTGGTGTAAACCACAGAATTGGTAAAATTATAAATTATTGTTGAAGGTGGGAGACCGAATGAAGAAGAAATTAACATTAGCAATAGCGGCGTATATGCTGCTGGTAGCAGGAATATTAACGTATATATATTGTCCAAGAACAGTTATAAAAAATACAGCAATGTGGTATGAAAAAGATTTCACAATACCCATATTTTGTAAAACAGTAGAATTTAAGCAGTTGTATGATTTAGGGTTATATAATGGTAAATTTGAAGTGAGTAAAGACCAGGCAGAGAAAATCGTTAAACAGTTAGACGATGCTTTGGAAAGATTTGAAAATTCTATGAAACAATCTGAAGAGGGATTGTCATATAAAGAATTGGAAATAAAAAAGAATACAACAAATGTCAGTAAATATGTTTATTCTGATGAAACGAAAAGTATAACCACAAGTGCTGCATGGAATTTGGGTGAAAATATTGAAGTATTAGGATACTATTATACTAAGCCACAACGTTGGGATACAAATTGTGGCTATGAAGATAAAAAAAGACCAACACGTTCTGTGTTTCAAGATGGAAATGCTATTGAGGGTCAAGCACCAGCTTGTAATATGATTGTCTATAAAGATACAAATAACAAATATTATTTTCGTATATGCAGATATGTACGAGGAGATTGGTGTAAGCCACAAGATTGGTAAAATTATAATTTATTGTTGAAGGTGGGAGACTGAATGAAGAAGAAATTAACATTAGTGATAGCGGCGTATGTTGTTTTGATTGCGGGATTATTATGTTACGCACAATCACCGCGTGTAATTTTAAAGAATACAGTTATGCCATATGAAAAAGATTTTACAATGCCAAAGTCCGTTAAAAAAATAATATTTGAACGTAAAAAAATTAATATAAAA
Organism: Lachnospira hominis (ex Liu et al. 2021); assembly: GCF_014287955.1. GTDB lineage: Bacteria > Bacillota > Clostridia > Lachnospirales > Lachnospiraceae > Lachnospira > Lachnospira hominis. The sequence continues at coordinate 55,117 of NZ_JACOPD010000003.1, forward strand.
TATAACAAATATGCTAATGTATATACGGCTAAATTTGAAATAAGCAAAAAAGAGGCTGCCAATATGGTAAATCAGTTGAATAGTGACAGACAAAGATATTTAACAGCGGTTGAAAATAGCAAAAATGGCGGTGATGAAGAAAGAGAGCAATTAGAAAAGACCACAAGAGTATATAACCTTACGGTATTTTATAATTATAAGAAATCCGGCAATAGAATAATACAAGAAGATATATGGAAACATGATAAAAAGACAATGATTGATAAAGATTCTGATGTTATAGGATATTATGTAACAGGAACTAAGCTGTTTAGTGAGGATTTTGAAACAGATGAAGATAGGGATGTTGTGCCAAAGAATTTTATACTTATATATAAAAATTCAGATGATAAATATTATCTGTGTATAAAAAGGTGGGCATACAGGAACTGGGATTATACATTAAGAGAGTGGGAGTTTAAGGAGAAAGAATTAAAAGAAGAAAATAAGCAGTGATAATCTATTATTATATTTTGAAAAATTTTACAAAGTTTTACATAAATTTCTTCAAATTGTGATATTGGATTTTACATGACATTACTATAATTATGACGTTTTCAAATGTTTGAGCAATTATACTAATAAGGAGAACGTCATGAAAAGGAGAAAAAAACGGATTGTAGCGGGAACTGTGGCTGCTGTTATGATAGCAGGCAGTATCTTAGGTAATATTTCACCGCTTATTGCGAGCGAGACAGGCGGTGCAGATGTTTCGGTAAATGAGAGTTTTAACAAAGAGGGACTTTGGCTTACGGAGATTTATCAGAATGACGTAGACCGGAGTGTGAAGAATAATTCAAGAGAAAAAAGTGGTTACGAAAGTATCAGGTTATATAAAAGTACAACCGATTTGATGGAATTTGTCGAGATTACAAGTACATATGAAAATCCTGTTAATTTTAACGATACATATGAGTTTGTATATAACGATACAGTTCAAAAAGTTACAACAATGGATGATAATGCTGATGTTGTAATACAGCCGGAAGAGAAGGTTGTACTGTGGAATTATAGAAGTGATGTCACAACTACGATTCCTACAGAAGCAGAATTCAGGGAAGAGATGAGAATTCCTGACGATGCAGTTGTTCTTAAAGTTACAAGTGGTGTGAACTGGGGCGTTACATCAACATTTTCATTAAAAACAAAAGCTGGCAATAATGTGGTTTCAACATTTACGGCTACGGATAAGGTTAATACAATGGACGGATTTTCGGTTGAGCTTTCAATTCCCGATATTGGAAATGAAATGGAAGTATACCGCGATATGTGTGAGCCTTCACCGGGATATGTATACTCAGGACAACTTAATGGTCTTGTAAAGGCTAAAGTTCCTGATTCACAGATTGCCAACGGTGTGTTTATTACGGAAGTAAGACCGAATGATATAAACAGAAGCAGTGTATATGGAATCAGTGATGATTTGATGGAATGTGTCGAAGTTGTCAATACAACAGACCATGATGTTGATTTGAATAACGAATATCAGTTTGGATATGAAGTTAAAGAGGGCAGCAGAAAAATTCTTGATGTAAGCCGTTATGATGAAAATACAGAGTCGGGTATAGGTTCATCTGATAACTGCGTTATTCCGGCAGGAAAAACAGCGGTAATATGGTTTTACAGAATTAATTTTCTGAAAAATTATACAAGTTTTCCTACAGAGAAAGAATTCCGTGATGCTTATAAAATAAGTGAAGATGTTCCGGTTTATCTTGTTACGGGTCAGAATGGTATGAACAATACAAACCGTGCAGTTGAGATTTATAAGAAAAATTCTGACGGAACAAGAAAACTTGTGTCAAATTACTGCTATGTTGGTAATTCTGACTGCAAGGATAACAAATCGGCTGAACTTATGGTAAATCCAGAAGGACCTGAAATGCTTCTTAAAACAGCAAATGCAGCAACTTCAATGGGAAATGCAAGCACAGAACAGTATACATATGCAAAAGATGATGGTTCAGCATTGACTTTACAGCTTAATGATACTGTTCCAAAATCTATTATGCAGGGTGATGAGTTAAGAGTTGATTTCCATTTTGAGCAGACAGGAAATCTTGCAAGAACAGGTATCAGTACATATTACAGATTTGACGGAACAGGAAGCTGGAATAAAACAACAGAAGTAAACAGGAGAGTTCCTAATCTTTATGAAGTATTGATTCCAGCGGATGAATTATTTTCACATGATTATGTTGAATTTTACGTGAGTGCGGATAACAGATACCGCAGCACATTAAGTAATATTTACAAGGTGGAAATTAACAAATTAAATGAAACTGACGGAATCAGAACAAATATAGGTGATAAAGAGGAAGTCAGTGGAATCGTAACAATGACAGCTAATGACGGAGGCAATAATTTATCATCAAAAATATATATTGATGATATTGAACGCACAACAACGCCAATGCTTGAAGACGGAGCGTATTTTACATTCCATGCTGACGGCAGGGACAGCTATTTCAGAAATGCTGTTACAACAACAGATAACGAAACAATTGCTTCAATAGGAAAGTGGCAGTACCAAATACTTGATGGTCAGGCACTACATATTGATAACAGATATTTTAAATATAACGAAGAAAAGGCAGCTTATGATGTGACACTCCGTTTCTGGGCTGGTACATATGGCACGACAGGTGACGAATATCTTATGCCGGATGCGAACAGAGAAGATTTTACAGTTAAAAATCTTGCATTAAAACTTATTAATGGAAACGTTTACTATCCGGTGTCAATCGGACCGGATGATGCAGCTACAAGTGCAAAGACAAATCTTAGCACAGATTATGAAACAGTTCATTATATTGGTGATTCAGCTGGTATGTGTCCATATATGGATGTGAGTTTTACAGTTCCGGCTACAGAAGTTACTGCAGTTGGTACACAGGTGGATACAACAAAGCTTTCAGAAGGTGAACATACTTTAAAGGTAACTGACGGCATAAATACAAAAGAAGTTACTTTTATTGTGGATAACAAAGCTCCTGAGATTGAGCTTGGTGTAAAAGATGGTGACATTTTGGGTGGAAATATTACACTCAGTCCTAAAGTTACAGAAGCAAATACACTGGAAGAATTCGTTGTGACTCTTGACGGCGAGCAGATTAATGATACATATGAAACAACCTCTTTTGCTTTGGGCGACGGACAGCATACAATTACAGCATTTGCAAAAGATGCTGCAGGAAATGAGACAACAAAGACAGCGGTATTTATGGCAGACAGTGCAAAGGTAACAATTAAGGACGGTTTAACATCGGATATTACGGATAACAGTGCTTCTCTTTATCTTAACCTTGAAAATGTCAAGTCAGATACAACGGCAACATTTTACAGGGCTGAAAGGATAAAAGCCGACAGTATAAAAACAGATACATCAGAAGGTATTCTTCCGTATATACAGTACACGGTAAATGTACCTGATGTAAAAGATGATGAAATTATTGCCGCAAACTGGGACGGTGAAGCTTCAAACAGTAACGATACGCATGCAAGTACAATGTATGTGTTAAATACAGCTACAAATGAATGGGATGAAATCGCAAAAGCAGATGAAAACGGAACAATAAAAGAAGCCGGATTTACAGCTGCAAATCATGTAAAAGACGGAAATGCGACGATTATTGTCCAGTGTACTGCTGATTCATCACTTCCGGAACTTGATACAGTTACTGATAAAAAAGTAAATAATAATGCAGACTGGGATGGTACAAATGTTCCGGACGATTACGATTTCTGTTTCGCGTGGGAAACGGATACACAGTATTATGCGGAGGAATGGCAGCATCATTTTACTAATATTAATAACTGGATTGTAAATAATGCTGACAAGCGTAAAATTAAGTATGTTATTCATACAGGCGATATTGTAGATGATGTCGATATGACCTATGAGTGGGAAAATGCAGACGAAGCAATGGGAATTCTTGACAAAGCAGGTATGCCTTACGGTGTTCTTGGCGGAAATCACGATGTTGCGGCAGGTCTTGCAGATTATGAAAATTATTACAAATATTTCGGAGAAAACAGATTTAAGACACAGCCTACATATGGTGGAACATATCAGAACAATAAAGGCCATTATGATTTGATAAATGAGGGCGGACAGGATTTTATAATTGTATACATGAGCTGGAATATTTATCAGGACGAAATTGACTGGATGAATCAGGTCCTTTCACAGTACAGTGACAGAAAGGCAATCCTTTGCTTCCATACATACACAAATGTAAAGCAGAGCGGCGGAACTTATCTTGATTATTATGGACAGCTTGTACAGAAATATGTTGTTGAAAAGAATCCTAATGTATTTGCGGTATTAAACGGCCATTATCACGGCTCATCATATGAGACTGTAATGTTTGATGATGACGGCGACGGCAGGAATGACAGAACAGTATATCAGATTTGTACCGATTATCAGTCAGGATTTGAAGGCGGTAACGAATATATTAAGTTCCTGTATTTTGACCTTGATAATAACAAGATTTATATGAATTCATATTCTCCTTGCATGGACGATTTTAACTATTATGATACAGAACTTCACACATTAAATGTAGAAGGTGCATCAGCAACGGGCGTTGACCAGATGGTTCTCGACGTTAATTTTAATACGAAAGAGCAGACAATTCTTGAAAAGAGCTTTTCAGCTTACGTGTATACAAATGAGAAGCTTGGAAGTGTAAATGCAGAAACAAACGGTGCAACAGGAAAGGCTGTACTTGAATTGACAAATCTTAAAGAAAATACAGATTATGCGTGGTATGCGGTTGTAACCAATACAGCGTCGGATATTGAAAAGAGCGGTGTATATGAATTTACGACAGCAAAGAAAAATGAAAGTGTCAATACGGGCGGCAGCGATTCAGATAATCAGGAAAATACAAATTCTGATAAGCTTATTGGTTCGATTGAAACAGGTGACAGGGCAAAGATATGGCTGTTTGTGCTTCTTGGACTGTCAGCGGCAGGTATCGGGGCAGTTACCGTTATAAAGAAAAAAGAGGCATAATTTAATGGATAACAGGAGAAATTTATATAAAAGAGTTCTCCGTGTACTTCTTCCGATGGTGATTCTTGCGGGGATTATCATCGGAAGTTGTCAAATTAAGAGAACTCATATTAAAGCAAATAATAATGTTGTATATGTAAAAGCAAAGGTCACACAAATTATAGAAGATAATTCGGGCGGACAGCCATTCGGCGGTGCACAGAAAGTATCCGCAAAGATTACCGGCGGTCAGTATAAGGGGCAGAATTGTGAACTTGATAACTCAAATTCATTTCAAAGAGGTGCATTCTGCACGACAGGAACAAAGGTTATTGCGGTAGTAAAAGATATAGATGGTGTGATTACGGGTTCTGTGTACAATTATGACAGGACAATGATGGTATATGTTCTGCTTGGGCTGTTTTCGCTTTGTCTTGTGCTTGTCGGAGGCAAAAAAGGAGCAGCGGCACTCTACGCACTGATATTTACATTTATATGTGTAATATGTATGTATGTTCCGCTTCTTTATATCGGTCTGAACGGGATATTTGCGGCACTTCTCACATCGGTTGTGATTCTTGCGGCGTCGATATATATATTAAACGGAGTTTCTTCAAAGACGGTCTGTGCAATAATCGGAACAACAGTAGGCATAGTTTTGTCGGGAGGCCTTGCAATGATTGCGGGCAGCCTTTCAAATCTCAACGGATATAACATGTCTGATGCGGAATCAATGATATATATAGCCAACAGTTCAAAACTGCATGTTTCGGATATTTTGTATGCGGGAATATTAATATCGTCACTCGGTGCGGTGATGGACGTAAGCGTATCTATAGTTGCCGCTATAACCGAGATTCACGAAAAGGCACCTGATTTGAAAGCAAAAGAGCTGTTTATGTCAGGCATGCACGTCGGACACGATATGATGGGAACCATGTCAAATACACTCATTCTTGCATACACGGGTTCGGCAACGGGAACACTTCTTACGATATATTCTTATGAGATGCCTTACCTTCAGATTATGGGTTACAATTCCATAATAACAGAAATAGTCTGCGGACTCTGCGGTACAATCGGCGTGATACTGACGGTTCCTATACAGGCATTTATAACGACGGTGGCGTTGAAAATGAAAAAGTAGGCATATTCAAAATATAAAAGTGATTGACACGAAAATATTAATCAGTTACACTTGTACTTGTATAAATACAAAAATATGTGTTTTATTAACAAAAGTACAGGCGTAACTGTTTTTTTATTTTGAATTATGCCTGATGAGTGAATAAGACAAAAGAGGAGGATTATGAAAAAATTAAATTGTTATTTCAAATGATGATAGTGTGCTTTGTTTTTCTTATGTGCATGTTTAAAAACACAAGTAAAGCATATGCAGGATTGGAACAGGTGGAATGTGTTGTAAGTGAAATAGAGATATGCAATATATGCGGTCATGATTTTAACAGTGTATTGTGTTCACATACAAAGGGTGCGTCATATGGCGGAAGCGAATGTAAACCATATGAAGAAAAATATTGTAATATATGTGGAGAGAATATGGTTTACTGTACACATGAAGAAGGTGTTGAATATGGTGGGGTTGAATGTAAGCCGTGGGAGAGATGTAATATCTGTGGAAATAATTATTTTGATGCTGGCGGAGCATGTTCGCATGAAAAAGGAAGTTATTACGGCGGAACAGAATGTATTCCGAAAGAAATATATGTGTGCAGTATTTGCGGAGACAATTATTGGGGCGGTGATTGTCCGCACAGTGAGGGTGCATGGTATGATGAGGGTTATTGTGAATTAGATAAAATAACAATATGTAATATTTGCGGGAATAATTATTTTGATGAATATGGGGCGTGTTCACATTGGAAAGGTCAGGTATATGGTGATGTAGAATGTAGCACAACAACAATATGCAATATTTGCGGAAATAATTATTACGACCCGAATGGAGCATGTTCGCATTGGGAAGGTAATAGTTACGGAGGAACAGTATGTGAGGCCAATAAAATAACTTTCTGTAATATATGCGGAAATAATTATTATGACCCGAATGGAGCGTGTTCACATTGGGATGGACAAATATACGGAAATACAATATGTGCAACAACAGAAAAAATGTTTTGCAGTGTGTGTAAAGATGAGTACGATAAATGTTTGCACATAAGAGGTAAAGAGTATAAAAATATTGCATATTATTTTTATATTGAGGACAGAAAAGAACAGTCAGAAAGTGATGTGGCTGATTTAATAACTATAAAAGAGGATGAGAGTAATCCTTATAATTATAAAAATAAAATATATGCAGTTGTTAAGTTTGAAACAAATAATGAACAAAAGTTTAGAGAAGCGTGGGAAAATGTAGGCAAATTTAATGAGAGTGCATGTTGCGTATATGCGGTTATGATGAACATGCATGGAACGCCGACGGAAATATCAAATGGATCCGGAAAAGGTTATAGTCTGAGAATGAATATTGATGATATTAATTCACTTGAAAGAAAGTCTGTTCAAAGACTTATACTTTTGCAGTGTTCGGTCGGAAATATAGATTATGCAGGAGAAAATATTGCATCTGCATTTGCAAAAAAAATAAGCGGACAGGTGTTGGCAGGAGATGCGGAAGTAAATGTGAAAAAATACTATAAACTAAATAGTAGAGATGATGCAAATGACCAATTTTTTTCTGAAAAATCAGAAATATATGTAAGATATGAGGCAGTGGGAAATGGTTGGTATTTTTATAAATATGATCTGGATGAAAAAAGTATAACGTATACAAAATTAAGTGGAAATTCATATAGAATATATCAATTAATAAATATGTTTTCTGTTTAGATAATAGGTGGAAATATGAAAAAAACAAAAATAAAAATAGGCATTATATTAATATTAAGTTTGTTTTTTATAATAATGTGTTTGAACATATACAAACAAAGCCCGAGATACATAATAAAAGATACGGTTATGTGGTATGAAAAAGATTTTACAATACCGTTATTCTGCAAAAAAGTGAAGTTTGAGTATGATAAAAAGAGCGGTAATTATACAGGAAAGTTTGCAATAAGTGAAAAACAAAAAGATAGCTTATTTGATAATTTAAAAGAATTTAACGAAAGAAGCGTAAATGTAACAAATAGTATTGATAAATATAAAGGCAATTTAAGAGATTTGGATAAAAAAACGCTTAATACAACGATGGTATCATATAATCTTTTATATAAGTATTATTTTAAAAAAGAAAAAAAGAGAGACGATATACAGATAGATAAAATATATCCGGAAGAATGGATGCTGGAAAACTGTGATGAGTTAATAGCAATTTATTTAACAGAACCCAGATATATAAAAGACAGTTGTGATGAAACTGTTTTATCCGATTATAGTAACTTGATTAATGGAAAGGTGCCAAGGTGTTGCATAGTTATATATAAAGATAAAACCGGAAAGTATTATTTTTGCATAAAAAGAACAGATTATTCCGACTGGGACGGACCAGATGTTTGGTAACAATGTTTTAGCAGAAAATATGAAAGGCGATAAAGTGAAAACAAAAATAAAAATAGGCATTATATTAGTATTAAGTCTGTTGCTAATAATAATATGCTGGAATATATACAAACAAAGCCCGAGATACATAATAAAAGATACGGTTATGTGGTATGAAAAAGATTTTACAATACCGTTATTCTGCAAAAAAGTGAAGTTTGAGTATGATGATGAAACTGGAGAGTACGCAGGTAAATTTTTAATTACTAAAAAACAGGCTGATAAAATTAAAAAGAAATTAACTAGTGCGAGAGCAAGGTCAGGAAATTCAACACATGCAGAAAATGAGTACAAAGGGGAGGATATACGTGAATTAAGTGAAAAAATATTAAATACAACTGTGGTTTCTAAGAATCTGTTGTATACAACATATATGGGAAAAGAAAAAAAGAGAGATGATATTGATTCTCAGGAAATTTTCCCGGAAAGTTGGCTGATAGAAAATGAGGAAAATTTGATATTATTATATAGAATTATGCCACAATATGGATATGCAAGATTATTTAATGAAAGCGATATAGAAAACGTACCAATTAGTTATGTCCTTATATATATGGATAAAGAAGGAAAATATTATTTTTGTATAAAAAGAGCAGAGTATTCTAATTGGAAAGGACTTGATATGAGATAACAATGTTATAGCAGAAAATATGAAAGGTGATAAAGTGAAAACAAAAATAAAAATAGGCATTATATTAATATTAAGCTTGTTTTTTATAATAATGTGTTTGAACATATACAAACAAAGCCCGAGGCATATAATAAAAGATACTGTTATGTGGTATGAAAAAGATTTTACAATACCGTTATTCTGCAAAAAAGTAAGGTTTGAGTATGATAGGGAGACGGGTAAATATACAGGTAAATTTTTAATTACAAAAAAACAGGCTGATAGGATTTATAATAAATGGAATAGTGCAAGGAAAAGGTATTGTGATTCAATAGATGTTCAAAATGAACATTCGTGTGATGATATAAGTGAATTAAGTGAAAAAATATTAAATACAACAGCAGTTTCTAGCAATCTGATGTATAAGACATATATGGGAAAAGTAAAAAAGAGAGATGATATTGATTTTAATGAAATATATCCTGAAAATTGGATGATAGAAGATGAAGACGAGTTTTTATTATTGTATTGGACACAGCCACAAACAGGATATGGTGCATTATTTAACGATTCGGAATTGGTTGATGGACACAGACCGATATGTCATATTATGGTGTACAGAGATAAAAAAGGAAAATATTATCTTTGTATAAAGAGAGAGGGGAATGATTTATATTAAAAAAATTATGAAAAAATCTAAAATAAAATTAATAAACATATTAGTAATAATTGTAGCTGTAATGTTTATATTTATAATTTTAAACATATACAAACAAAGTCCGAGGCATATAATAAAAGATACTGTTATGTGGTATGAAAAAGATTTTACAATACCGTTATTCTGCAAAAAAGTGAAGTTTGATTATGACCGTGAGACAGATACTTATACAGGAAAATTTTGTTTAAATGAGGAAGACAAAGATAAGTTAATGGATAAGCTTGAAAATGCACACGAAAGGTCCAAAGAGCAGCAGTATATATTTTTTCAACAACAGGGAGATTCAATAAGAAAATTGGGAGAAGTTGTATTGAATACAACTGTAGTTTCGGATAATCATGCAGAAAAACAGAATATAGATTCAGAAAAAATATATCCTGAAAGCTGGATGTTGGAGGATAATGCAGAACTTATAGGGTATTATTGGACATCTCCAAGATATATAGAAAGTGTGACACTGTTTCAGGATATAAATGAATACGGGAAAATACCATATTGCTATATAGTTATATATAAAAATACAGAAGGAAAATATTATTTATGTGTAAAAAGAACTTATTTTGATGATTGGGATGGACCGGAAAGCCTGTGAAATTTTTCAAATAGTCCTTGAATAAAATATTTTCGTATGTTATGATACCAATATCAAAATGTCTTTAGTGGGCGGACAGCTCTGTAAGGCAATAACAGAATATATTATAAAGACTGTGAAAGAGACTCTTTTTCATGGAACCTGACAGGAAAGCGGTGTCGTCGGCTGAGAGCACCCGCAGGGAATTGATTGAGGGAACACTCCGGAGTTGGATAGCTGAACCGACGGATATGATTTGAATTTGGCGGCTAGGTTATTTCGTTGCACGCGTTAAGTGCTAATGAGAGATATGTAATTTTTGTAAGTGCATATCTGATGCGGGTGGTACCGCGGATAATAAGTTTATTCGCCCCGGGATACAATTAATGTATTCCGGGGCTTTTGTGTGTGACAAAATTAAAAACATATTTTGCCGCACATAAGGCTTTTTCAAAAAGAGCGTAGTTAAGAAAGGAGATTACGATGTCAAACATTTACAGAGACAGAACATTAAATCAGGTCAGTGAACAGGATATTGACAGCAATTTAAGAGTAGCGGGCTGGGTAGAGAATATCCGTGACCACGGCGGTGTATCATTTATCGATTTAAGAGATATGTATGGTGTGCTTCAGGTAGTTATCAGAGATGCAGAACTTTTAAAGGGAATCAAAAAAGAAGAATGTATCAGTATAGAAGGTATCATGGAAAAGAGAGATGAGGAGACATACAATCCAAAGATTCCTTCAGGTACAATCGAACTTGAAGCAAAGAAAATTACCATGCTCGGACAGGTTTATCAGACACTTCCGTTTGAAGTTATGACGTCAAAAGAGGTCAGAGAAGATGTTCGTCTCAAATATCGTTATCTTGACCTTAGAAATCAGAAAGTAAAAGACAATATCATTTTCCGTTCAAAGGTAATTTCATTCCTTCGACAGAAAATGACAGATATGGGATTTTTGGAGATTCAGACACCTATTCTTTGTGCCTCTTCTCCTGAAGGTGCAAGAGATTATATCGTTCCATCAAGAAAATACAAGGGAAAATTCTATGCACTTCCACAGGCACCACAGCAGTATAAGCAGCTTCTTATGGTATCCGGTTTTGATAAATATTTTCAGGTTGCACCATGTTTCAGGGATGAAGATGCAAGAGCTGACCGTTCACCGGGAGAATTCTATCAGCTTGACTTTGAGATGAGCTTTGCAACACAGGAAGATGTTTTCCGTGTAGGTGAGGAAGTTCTCTCAGAAACATTTGAAAAATTTGCACCAAAGGGATTCAAGGTTACACAGGCTCCTTATCCAATCATAAGCTACAAGCAGGCTATGCTTGAGTTTGGTTCAGACAAGCCTGACCTCAGAAATCCGTTAAGAATTATAGACCTTTCTGAATTTTTTAATAAATGTACTTTCAAGCCGTTCCAGAATAAGACTGTAAGAGCTATCAATGTTCATGCAAAGCTTTCAAAGGGACAGCATGAAAAGCTCCTCAAGTTTGCTACAGGTCTCGGAATGGGTGGTCTCGGTTATCTTGAAGTATTAGATGACCTTTCATATAAGGGACCAATTGATAAGTTTATTCCAGATGAGTTAAAGGGTGAAATCAGAGAACTTGCAGGACTTCAGGCAGGAGATACAATTTTCTTCATGGCTGACAAAGAAGACAGAGCTGCATATTATGCAGGACAGATTAGAACAGAACTCGGTGAAAGACTCGACCTTATTGAAAAAGATGCTTACCGTTTCTGTTATGTCAACGATTTCCCAATGTTTGAAAGAGACCCGGAGACAAAGAAGATTGGATTTACACATAATCCTTTCTCAATGCCACAGGGTGGTCTTGAAGCATTAAATACAAAAGACCCGCTTGATATTCTTGCTTATCAGTATGATATTGTTTGTAACGGTGTAGAACTTTCTTCAGGTGCCGTAAGAAACCATGATATGCAGATAATGGTTAAGGCATTTGAAATTGCAGGATATGATGAAGAAGTATTAAAGGAGAAGTTCGGAGCGTTGTATAACGCATTCCAGTTCGGTGCACCGCCACACGCAGGTATGGCACCTGGTATTGACAGAATGATTATGCTTCTTACAAATGAGGAAAATATCCGTGAAGTTATCGCATTCCCAATGAGCGGTACTGCACAGGATCTTATGTGTGGTGCTCCTAATGAGGTAACAGAGCAGCAGCTTAGAGAAGTTCACATAAAAGTCCGTGATTAAAATACGCATGAGAGCAATGTGCGGCAGTGCCGCACATTGGGATTTTGCTTCGCAAAACAAGGAGGACAAATCCTCTCCTCGCCGTGAGGGGCTCGGATTTTGCTTCGCAAAACAAGGAGGATTATATGGCAAACGTAATTGATGACGCAACGATTGATTATGTAGGTATCCTTGCCAAGCTTGAACTTTCTGACGAAGAAAAAGAACAGGCTAAGAAAGATATGGCGAGCATGCTTGATTATATTGACCAGCTTAATGAGCTTGATACAACAGGCGTTGAGCCTATGTCACACGTATTTCCTATTGAAAATGTAATGCGTGAAGATGTTGTTACTAACGGTGATGAAAGCGAAAAAACACTTTTCAACGCACCGGAAAGAAAAGACAAGACATTTGTTGTACCAAAAACTGTTGAATAGAAAGGAGCGGCCATGGGATTGTTGGATTTGACAGCAGTGGAACTTGCCGGGCAGATTAAGTCGGGAAAAACCACAGCGGTAGAGGCAATGGAAGCTGTTATTGCAAACATTGACAGCAAAGAAGAAGAGCTTAACTGTTATGTTACATTTGACAGGGAAGCAGCACTTTCGGCAGCAAAAGAAGCCCAGAAAAAGATTGAGGCAGGGGAACTTACAGGACCTCTTGCAGGTGTGCCGATTGCAATAAAAGATAACATGTGTACAGAGGGTGTTCTTACAACATGTTCATCAAAAATATTAGGGAATTTTATACCACAGTTTTCAAGTGAAGCTGTAAAAAGAATAGAAGAAGCGGGAGCTGTTGTCATCGGAAAGACAAACATGGACGAATTTGCCATGGGTTCTACAACCGAGACATCAGCTTACGGTCCGACTAAGAATCCGTGGAACACAGAGCATGTACCGGGCGGTTCTTCAGGCGGTTCGGCTGCGGCAGTTGCAGCAAATGAGTGCTTTTGTGCACTTGGTTCTGACACAGGCGGTTCTATACGACAGCCTGCATCATACTGCGGTGTTGTCGGCATGAAACCGACATACGGAACAGTTTCACGTTACGGACTTATCGCATACGGTTCATCTCTTGACCAGATTGGACCTCTTTGTAAAGACGTTACGGACTGTGCAACTATCATGGAAGTAATCGCATCACATGATAAGAAAGATTCAACATCAGTTGAAAGAAAAGATACAGATTTTACATCAGCACTTGTAGATGATGTTGCTGGAATGAGAATTGGTATTCCGAGAGATTATTTCGGAGAAGGTCTTGACCCGCAGGTAAAAGAGGCGGTTCTTTCGGCAGCGGAAGTTTTAAAGTCAAAAGGTGCTATTGTTGAAGAATTTGATTTGAGTCTTGTAGAGTATGCTATTCCGACTTATTATACAATAGCAGCAGCAGAAGCAAGTTCAAATCTTGAAAGATTCGACGGTGTAAAATATGGTTTCCGTGCAAAAGATTATGACGGACTTCACAGCATGTATAAAAAGACGCGTTCAGAAGGATTCGGGCCTGAGGTTAAGAGAAGAATCATGCTTGGTTCATTCGTATTAAGTTCAGGTTATTACGATGCTTATTATCTTAAAGCACTTCGTGTAAAAGCCATGATAAAGAAGGCTTTTGATGAGGCATTTGCAAAGTATGACGTAATACTCGGACCTGTTGCACCTACAACAGCCCCTAAGCTCGGTTCATCACTTGCAGACCCTATCAAGATGTATCTTGGTGATATTTATACAATTTCCGTAAATCTTGCAGGACTTCCGGGCATAAGCGTTCCGTGCGGAAAAGACGATAACGGTCTTCCTATAGGTGTCCAGCTTATCGGTGACTGCTTTAACGAAAAGAAATTAATTCAGACTGCCTACGCATATGAGCAGGCACGCGGTAAATTTGAGTAAGGAGGAAAAAATAATATGTCGAAACAATACGAAACAGTTATTGGCCTTGAAGTTCATGTAGAACTGGCTACCAAAACAAAGATTTTCTGCGGCTGTTCAACAGCATTCGGCGGTGCACCTAATACACATACATGCCCTGTCTGCACAGGTATGCCGGGCTCGCTTCCTGTCCTTAACAAACAGGTTGTGGAGTATGCGGCAGCAGTTGGTCTTGCTACAAATTGTTCAATAACACAGCACTGCAAATTTGACAGAAAGAATTATTTTTATCCTGATAACCCACAGAATTATCAGATTTCACAGTTATATCTTCCGATATGCCGTAACGGACATGTTGATATTAAGCTTGAAGATGGAACAGAGAAGGCAATAAGAATCCATGAAATCCACATGGAAGAAGATGCCGGAAAACTTGTCCATGATGACTGGGAAGATGTTTCATACGTTGATTACAACCGTTCAGGCGTTCCGCTTATCGAAATCGTATCTGAGCCTGATATGAGAAGTGCAGAGGAAGTAATTGCTTATCTTGAAAAATTAAGACTTATAATACAGTATCTCGGAGCATCTGATTGCAAACTTCAGGAGGGTTCAATGAGAGCTGATGTAAACCTTTCGGTAAGGGAAGTCGGAAGTACAGAATTCGGCACAAGAACAGAGACAAAGAATCTTAACTCATTTTCTGCTATTTCAAGAGCTATTGAAGCAGAGCGTGACAGACAGATTGATTTGATTGAATCGGGAGAAGCCGTTATTCAGGAAACAAGAAGATGGGACGACAATAAGGCGTATTCATATGCAATGCGTTCAAAGGAAGATGCACAGGATTACAGATATTTCCCAGACCCAGACCTTGTTCCGCTTAACATAAGCGATGAGTGGCTTGGTGAAATCAGAAGCTGTCAGCCTGAGTTTAAGACAGAAAAAATGGCACGTTATGCCACAGAGTATGGAATTCCTGAATATGACATTAATCTTATTACGGATTCCAAGAAACTTGCTGATATTTTTGAGGCAACAACATCACTTTGCAATCAGCCAAAGAAAGTTTCTAACTGGATTCTCGGCGAGACAATGAGAATTCTTAAAGATAAGGACATGGAGCCTGAAGATATTACATTTTCACCTGAAAATCTTGCAAAGCTTATCAAGCTTGTAGAAGCAGGTACTATCAACGGTTCTGTTGCAAAAGACATATTTGCCGTTATATTTGACGAAGATGTAGACCCTGAAGCTTATGTGAAAGAAAAAGGTCTTGCACAGGTGAGCGATGAGGGCGAGCTTCGTTCGGTAGTTGAAAAAGTGATTGCAGACAATCCGCAGTCAGTTGAAGATTACAGAAATGGTAAAGATAAGGCAATCGGTTTCCTTGTCGGACAGACGATGAAAGCAATGAAAGGAAAAGCAAATCCTGGTCTTGTAAATAAAATTTTAAAAGAGCTTTTATAACAAAATCATGAGAAGCCGGGCTGGTTATGCAGTCCGGCTTTGTTAGAAAATAAATTTGGTAAGTACAGAATCAAGAATAATTAGATGAGAAAAATTTTATAAGGAGAAATTTATGTTAAAAGAAAATTTTAAAGTGGCAGTTCCTGAATTTCCTGATAGAAAGACATCAATTACAGCATATGGTGCTGTTAAAAATGTATATGATGACGATACAGGAAGAATAAATGCAAGAGTCATAAATGAGGCAATAAAAAGTATGTCGTCACAGGGCGGCGGTACGGTAGTAATTCCGCAAGGAGTATGGATGACATCACCAATCAGGCTTTTATCAGGGGTTCGTCTTTATCTTGAACGTGGAGCAGTTCTTAAATTCACAAAAAATAAGAAAGACTATCCGTTAGTCATTACTAATTATGAAGGTCAGGAATGTATAAGAACAGTTTCACCTATTTCAGCGGACGGAGCTGAAAATATCGCAATAAGCGGATATGGTGTTATAGATGGAAGCGGCGATTTATGGCGTCCTGTAAAACAGTTCAAGCTTACAGAAAGACAGTGGGATGCACTCCTTAAAAAGAGCGATTATGTTATTGAAACAAAAGAGGGTGGCATATGGTTTCCGTCAGAAAGTGCATATCTTGGAAACAAGGCAAATATTCAGGGAAAAACACATGACATATTGCCACAGGCGGCAGATTATTATGATTTTTACAGACCTGTTATGGTTGAAATTAAAAATTGCAGCAATGTACTTCTGGAACAGGCAACATTTATGAATTCTCCTGCATGGAACATACATCCGATATTCTGTAAAAATCTTACTGTGCGTGACATTACGGTAAGCAATCCGTATTATGCACAAAATGGTGATGGAATAGACGTTGAATCGTGTCACAATGTTGAAATATACAACAGCACATTTGAAACAGGTGATGATGCAATCTGCATAAAATCAGGAAAAAATGCTGAGGCGAGAACATTTGAAGACCCATGCGAAAATCTTTATATACATGATTGCATAGTAAATGAAGGCCATGGCGGATTCGTAATCGGAAGTGAGATGTCGCGTGATGTAAAAAATATACTCGTCGAAAACTGTACATTTGCAGGCACAGACGTTGGTATCCGCATAAAGAGTGCAATGGGACGTGGCGGTGTTGTAGAAGACATTACAATCCGTAATATTAATATGATAGACATAAAAAACGAAGCTGTAATCCTCACGATGGGATATGTGCTCAATTTACTTGATAAAAATGAGACGATTGCACAGGTTGATGAGAGCGATGTGCCGTATTTCAAAAATATCCTCATTGAGCAGATAGAATGTAACGGCTGTGATACAGCGGTAAAAATCGAGCCAATAAGTGGCCGTGAAAATACAATTTCCGATATTACTATAAAAGATTCGGTGTTTGCAGCTAATAAAGAAAATGTGATAAATGGGGAAAATATAGTTATCATATAAAAAGAATGAAAATATATTGATGTTCTGTATATACAAAAGTTGCTGCCGTATTGGAGGTAATGACATTATTTAATTTAACTGCGTACGGTGGCAAAACTGAAAATACAAATAAAAAATCTTGAGCTGAAAACAACGGTGACAGATGGATTTTCTATATATCAAGCAGATTTTGCCGGTTGCGAGAGTGATGTTATGCAGTTGCTTGGAAAGGTTGGAATAAACAGATAAGAATATTTTTGAATATTAAAATTTAATAGACATACTAAAATTTATCAGTTATACTGTACTTGTATAAATACAAAAATATATGTTTTTTGTATATTAAAGTATTGGTATAACTGATTTTTTTAATGCAAAAGACAAGTAGGAGGGTTATGAAAAAAATTAAATTATTATTTAATTGGAAAATATAAGAGATAATGAAAATAATCCATATAATTCTCGAAATAAAATATATGCTGTGGTGAAGATAAAGACAGATACACAGGATGAATTTGATAAAGCATGGAATTCGTTAGGGATGTATGATGAAAAAGATTGTAATATATATTCGTTAATAATGAATATGCACGGTACGCCAACGGAAATATTCAGTGATGTTGGTTCAAGTCCAATGAGAATGTCAATACAGGATATAGAGAAATTAAAAAAGAAACCTGTACAGAGACTTGTTTTATTACAGTGTAGTGTAGGGAAAATAGAAAAAGCAGGAGAAAATATAGCCTCGGCATTTGCAAGGTCAGTCACAGGAAAAGTATTGGCTGGAGATGGTGTAGTAAATCAAAATGAGGTGCTGCACCTGATGGAAAAATGTATAGATTATATCAACTGATAAATATGCTTGATACATAAATAAAATAAGGGGGTCAGATGAATAAAAAGAAAAGAATATTAATAAAATTGTCGGTTTGCCTGTTTGTTATAGTATTTGCGGTTCTGTATTTTATAAGCCCGAGACAGATAATAAAAAGAACGGTAATGCGTTATGAAAGAGATTTTACAATTCCTGTATTTTGCAGGCAGGTAAGATTTGAATATGACATAAAAACAGGAAGCTATTGCGGAAAGTTTGAAATCAGCAAAAGACAGGCAGACAAAATATTGGAAAAATTAAATTATTTGTATGACAGAAGTTATGTTTATTTTTGGAAGAAAAAAATAATGGAAGATAAATATGCACAAATTTTAGATTCAACTATATTGAACAGTACAATAATATGGAATTTGTTATTGGAATCTGAAGATACAGGTGAAATATTACATAACAGAAAAGATATAAAATCAGAGGGATTATTTGAAGAAAGCTGGCTTACAGAAGCTGATGCAGAGATTCTGGCGATATATAATATTTATGCGGATAAATATTTGAATTATACATTATATCAATATGATGGAAAAGAAAGAAACAGTTTTGTGACAGTATATAAAAATAAACAAAATAAATATTATATAAGTATAAAATACGTTGTATATACAGAATTAGAGGATTGTGGAGGGCCTAATTTGAAGTAAAGTAATAATTCATAAATTATAAGGGGGTCAGATGAATAAAAAGAAAAGAATATTAATAAAATTGTCGGTTTGTCTGTCTGTTATAGTATTTGTGGTTCTGTATTTTATAAGCCCGAGACAGATAATAAAAAGAACGGTAATGCGTTATGAAAGAGATTTTACAATTCCTGTATTTTGCAGGCAGATAAGATTTGAATATGACATAAAAACAGGAAGCTATTGCGGAAAGTTTGAAATCAGCAAAAGACAGGCAGACAAAATATTGGAAAAATTAAATTATTTGTATGACAGAAGTTATGTTTCTTTGAAAAAGAAGCCGTGGATTGATGAGAAAAATGTACAAATTATAGATTCTAACACATTAAACAGTACGTTGGTATGGAATTGGCTGTTGTTAGAAGATAAAGAAAAAAATAATACATTATATAACAGAGAAGACATAAATTCGGCAGATTTATTTGAAGAAAGCTGGCTTGCGGAGGCTGATGCGGAGATTTTGGCGATATATGAAATATATGCGGATAAATATTTGAATTATACATTATATCAATATGATGGAAAAGAAAGAGACAGTTTTGTGACAGTATATAAAAATAAACAAAATAAATATTATATAAGCATAAAGCATGTTGTATATACAGAATTGGAGGACTGGGGAGGACCAAATTTGAAATGGAATAAGAATACATAAATCAAATGATAAAGCAGGAGGTGATTTTATTAAATCAAATAAAAAAACAATAATACCAGTAATTCTGCTCGCTGGTATTGTATTGGTGATAGCAGGAAGAATATTTTACATAAAAAGTCCCAGGTATATAATGAAACACACCATAATGTGGTATGAAAAAGATTTCACAATACCAGTGTTTTGCAAAAAAGTGCGATTTGATTATGACGAAAATACTGGTGATTATATTGGAAAGTTTAAAATAAGTGGAAGTTCTTCTGATAAATTGCTTAAAAAGCTTGATAATGCTTTTGACAGAAGCAGAATCGGAGATTATAAGGCATTATCATATCAGAATATAACGGTATATCCTTATGAACTTAACGCAACTGTTGTAGAGGATAAAGCAATGAGAAGTCTGATATATTATTATGAAGAGGAAAAGACAGAGCCGGATACGGATAAAATTTTCGATGAGGATTGGATGATTGAAGCTGGTGCGGAATTGCTGGCATATTATATTATTTATCCAAGATATATAGAAGGTGCAACAAAATATCAGAAACCGCAGAACGGTGAGATTCCAAAATCATACATAGTAATATATAAGAACACTGACAATGAATATTATTTTTGCATAAAACACACAGATTATTGATTTTGACATTTCTTTGTTATATAATTTGTCTGTGTTGCTTTAAAAAGTGACATGCTTAACCAATATTAATATAATGGCATGTGTCCTTATGCTGGGACAGACATGTACAGAAACGGAGGATTATAATGGAAAACTTAAAATTACTTTATGAAGGAAAAGTAAGAGAAGTTTATGACAATGGTGACAGCTTGATAATGGTTGCAACAGACCGTATATCAGCATTTGACAATATCCTGAAGAACAAGATTACTGATAAGGGCGCTATTCTTACTCAGATGTCAAAGTTCTGGTTTGATTATACAAAGGACGTAGTTCCTAATCATATGATTTCTGTAGATGTTAATGATATGCCTGAATTCTTCCATAAGGATGAGTATAAAGGCAGAAGCATGAAGTGCAAGAAGTTAAAGATGCTTCCTATTGAATGTATCGTAAGAGGTTATATCACAGGCAGCGGCTGGGCAAGCTACAAAGAAAACGGAACAGTCTGTGGCATTAAGCTTCCTGAAGGATTACAGGAGTCTGAAAAGCTTCCTGAGCCAATCTACACACCAAGTACAAAAGCTGAAGTTGGCGACCATGACGAGAATATTTCATATGAGAGAAGTATTGAAGTTCTTGAAAAAGCATTTCCTGGAAAAGGCGAATACTATGCTACAAAAATAAAGGACTGCACAATCACACTTTATAAGAAATGTGCAGAATATGCACTCAGCAAAGGAATTATAATTGCTGATACAAAGTTTGAATTCGGTCTTGATGAAGATGGCAATGTGGTAATCGGCGATGAGATGCTCACACCGGACAGTTCAAGATTCTGGCCATTGGAAGGCTATAAGCCTGGTCAGGGACAGCCTTCATTCGATAAACAGTTTGTAAGAGACTGGTTAAAGGCAAATCCTGATAATGATTTACTTCTTCCTGATGAGGTTGTAACAAAGACCGTTGACAAGTACAAAGAAGCATATGAACTTTTAACAGGCACACCATTTTCTAAATAATTTTAGACAAATAAGAGTATGGAGAAGTTGATGGATAACAATAATATTATGAATACAGCCGATTTTGACGGGCTTCATGAGGAGTGCGGAGTATTCGGTGCATATGATTTTGATGGAGAAGACGTTGCATCTACAATATACTATGGTCTTTTTGCATTACAGCACAGAGGACAGGAAAGCTGCGGTATTGCCGTAAGTGATACCAATGGCCCTAAGGGCAAGGTAATGTCTTACAAAGATATGGGTCTTGTAAATGAAGTGTTTAATCCGGAAAATCTTGAAAAATTAAAAGGAAATATCGGTGTCGGACATGTGCGTTATTCGACAGCTGGCAGCAGTGTCCGTGAGAATGCACAGCCTCTTGTTCTTAATTATGTCAAGGGAACACTCGGTATGGCACATAATGGTAATCTTCTTAATGCAGTTGAGCTGCGTGAGGAATTGTCATATACAGGTGCTATTTTTCAGACAACTATTGATTCAGAAGTAATTGCATATCTTATTGCGAGAGAAAGACTCAAAGTAGGAACTGTCGAAGAGGCAGTTAAAAATGCAATGTTAAAGATAAAAGGTGCTTATTCGCTTGTAGTAATGAGTCCGAGAAAGCTTATCGGTGCAAGAGACCCGTTTGGATTTAAGCCGCTTTGCATTGGTAAGAGAGATAATACATATTTCTTATCATCAGAGACCTGTGCATTAGATACAGTCGGTGCGGAATTTGTAAGAGATGTACTTCCGGGTGAAGTTGTAACAATTACAAGCAAAGGAATTGAATCTGATACATCACTTTGTCAGAAAAATAACGCAAGATGTATATTCGAATATATTTATTTTGCAAGACCTGATAGTAAGATTGATGGAATGGGTGTATATGAATCAAGAATTAACGCAGGACGTATTCTTGCAAAAACTCATCCTGTAGATGCAGATTTGGTTGTGGGTGTTCCTGAATCGGGAAATCCTGCGGCACTTGGATTTTCACTTGAATCAGGTATTCCTTACGGAAATGCATTTATAAAAAATAACTATGTCGGAAGAACTTTCATCAAGCCGAAACAGGCACAGAGAGAATCAAGCGTAAAAGTTAAGCTTAACGTATTAAAAGAAGCAGTTGCCGGAAAGAGAGTTGTTATGATTGATGACTCAATCGTAAGAGGTACAACAAGTGCAAGAATTGTAAGCCTTCTTAAAAATTCCGGAGCAAAGGAAGTTCATGTGCGTATAAGCTCACCGCCGTTTAAACATCCTTGTTATTTCGGTACGGATATTCCGTCAGAAGACCAGCTTATCGCTACAGGAAAGACAGTAGATGAAATCTGTAAAATAATAGGAGCAGATTCGCTCGGTTATCTTGAAGTTGACAGATTAAGCGAGATGATTTGTGGAGGAACGGGATTCTGTGATGCCTGCTTTACAGGTAATTATCCGATGGATCCGCCTACACGGGACATTCGTGGAGAGATGGGCTGATTAAAATTAAAAATCAATTTTAGTGTATACATAAAACCGTCAGAATCCGTGCAATAACGGATCTGGCGGTTTTTGCTTTTTATTAATTAATTATTTTTTACATATTATTTTTCAAAGGCTGCAATCTTTTTGAGATTGTCAGGAATTGCAATATGCTGCGGACAGTTCTTTTCGCAGCGGTGGCAGTTCAGACAGTCGGAAGATTTTCCACGGTTATAAATTATGCGGTTGTGGTACATGTTTGAAAAATTATTGTTAATTTTATAGTTGTTGTAAAGACCAAAAAGCTGTGGTATAGGTATGTTTTTCGGACAGACTTCCATACAGTAGCCACATGATGTACAAGGAATTTCAACCGATTTTTCAATTATTTTAATAACTTTTTCAAGAATTTCTTTTTCCTCTTCATTAAGCGGTGTGAGATTATCAAAAACAGAAGTGTTATCAAGTACCTGTTCCATTGTATTCATGCCGCTTAAAACCATAAAAACATTATCAAGTGAAGCCGCAAACCGGAGAGCATATGATGCAGGTGAAGCATCTGGATTGAATTCTCTTAACAAATCAGCAGCTTCTTTTGGAAGATTTGCAAGAGTACCCCCCTTTACAGGCTCCATTACAATAATAGGTTTGCAGTGTCTTACGACAGTTTCGTAGCACAGACGAGATTGTATTATTTTGTTATTCCAGTCAAAATAATTAATCTGAAGCTGTACAAAATCGACATCAGGGTGTTCTGTAAGGATTCTGTCAAGAGTTTCAGCATCATCGTGAAATGAAAATCCAAGTTTTCTGATTTTTCCTTCTTTTTTCATCTCTTCGGCAAATTCAAATCCACCGAATTCAGTGGTCTTTGCATATCTGTCTTTTCCCATGTTGTGCATAAGATAATAGTCAAAATATTCGGCACCGGTTCTTTCAAGCTGTCTGTTAAAGTACATAGGATATTCATCACCGGATTTTACAAGAATGGTAGGCATCTTGTCTGCAAGTATGTAATCTTTGCGGTCATACCTTTCGGTCAGGGCTTTTTTAATTGCCCCTTCAGATTTTTCATCATGATAAGGATATGCTGTATCAAAATAATTAAATCCTTTTTCAATAAATTTATCTGCAAGCTGATTAAAATAATTCTGGTCAATGCTTGTCTTATCCTCTGGATTAATAAGAGGGAGTCTCATGGTTCCGAAACCTAATTTTTTCATAAATACTCCATTCTGCCACAATAGATATTTTTTGTGGCATATTATATACGTGTGTAACGAGCCAAAGTCCGTGCTTGCACGAGACCTTGGCGACTGCCGCGATAACTTGAGAAACTCGCGGAGCGTGTTTCTCATAGTTATGTGGATATATGTATCTGCGGGCAGATTGCATACGTTATTATATAAAATTATATATGATAAAGAACGGAATTTAAAGTTAAACAGTGAATTAATTTATTAAAATTAAAGAAAAAACAGGAAAAAAACGGGAAGATTTGCTATAATAATGAAAAATTGAATGTGACCGGAGTGCAGAAAATGATAATTTTGGCAATGGCAATTTACTGCGAGGCAAAACCGCTGATTGAGAAATACAGATTAAAAAAAGATGAGTCATATATGCCGTTTACAGTATTTGCAAATGAAGAAAAAGAAATATTGTTAATTATTACAGGGACAGGTAATGCTGCTGCTGCGTCATCGGTAGCGGGTGTATGTGCAAAGCTTGATTTGAAAGCAGACAAAAATTTTCTTGTAAATATCGGAACTTGTGCATCAGCATCAGCATCGGCTTCGGATGAAATATACATATGCAGCAAAATTACGGATGAATCATCAAAACGTACATTTTATCCTGATATGATATATAAAAATCCTTTTAAAGAAGCGGAAATTATAACATCTGCCGTTCTTTTTGGGAATAAAAACGACAAAAATCCGCAGAATACATCAGATACAGTATTATACGATATGGAAGCAGCATTTGTATGGCAGGCAGGTGCGTACTTTTTTGCACCGCACGAGATGAGTTTTGTAAAAATTCTCTCTGATAATGGTGATACAGAGGGGATAACGCCGGATTATATAACTGCACTTGTGGAAAATCATATTAATATTATTGGTGAATATATAAACAGGCTTCGTGATATTCTGGATGATATTTCATGTGCCGGTGATGAAAAGGCAGCAAAGGAAAAGCAGCTTGCAGACAAGCTTTGCCGGGATTTGTGCTGTTCAAAAACGATGGAATATGAATTAAGGCAGTATATAAGATATTGCTTTATTGAAAATATAGATATTAATGGTGTTGTGTGTAAGATGTATGAAGAAAATATGATGCCGTGTAATGATAAGAGAGAAGGAAAAAAGAGATTTGAACAACTTAAAAGCAGATTATTATAACAGTTTTTTTTCGCATATATATGTTGAAAAATCGGTTGCGGATATGCCCGATACAGTAAGAATCCTGAATAAATTTCCACAGTCACACATTATATATATCGACCACTACAAAGATGTGTTCTGCAGAAGCCGGCAGTCATCGGTTTTGCAGCATAGGACACAGAATCTTATAATTGCAAAAAAAGAAAATAATCTTGTATATGCTGGTGCACCTGTATGCCAGAGCTTTGGAAATGAACATTTTTATTATACATCATGTATGATGAATTGTGTGTTTGACTGTGAGTATTGTTATCTTAAAGGCATGTATCCATCAGGAAATGTCGTACTGTTTGTTAATTTAGACGACATTTTTGATGAAGTGTATAAATTGCTGCAAAAACATCCTGTATATCTTTGCGTTTCATATGATACAGATTTGCTTGCAGTAGAAAATATTTTCGGATATACAAAAAAATGGGTGGATTTTGCAGAAAGACATACTGATTTAAAAATTGAGATAAGAACAAAAAGTTCATGTGAAAAATTTTTAAAAGAAATTGCTCCATCAGACAATATTATATTTGCATTTACGATGTCACCTGATGAAATTATTTCCAAATTCGAGCACAAAACAGCCTCTCTTGATTCAAGAATCAGCTGTATTGAACTTGCATTGGATAAGGGGTTAAAAACGCGGATTGCATTTGACCCAATGATATATTGTAAAAACTGGAAAAGTGTTTATACAGATATGTTTGACAAAATAACAGGCAGAATTGACTTAAATAAACTTCTTGATATAAGTGTCGGAACATTTAGAATTTCTGCGGAGTACATGAAAAATATGCGTAAAGAAGAACCATTTAGTGCAGCTGTTCAGTTCCCATATAAAAATGATAATGGATATTATCATTATCCGGATGAAATTATGAGAGATATGGAAGATTATATGGTATCGCTGGTAAGCAGATACGTTGAAAAAGATAAAATATTTTTATGGGAGCGGCAGGAAAAATAATAAAATTATAGATTGTGACTGGAGAAACAAAAATATGAAAAAAGCGGCGGTTGTAACTGGAGCATCATCAGGAATTGGTCTTGCGATAAGCAGAATGCTTGTAAAAAACGGATATGAAGTTTTTGGAATTGCGAGAGATTTTTCAAAAGTACATAAAGAAGAACAATTTAACATGATAGAATGTGATATAACAGATACAGAAAAAATAACGCAGATTTTAAAAAAAATCATGTCAGAGAATGAATTGTATATTCTTATAAATAATGCCGGTGTCGGTTATTATGGTTTACATGAAGAACTTAATGCGGCAAAGATAAAGGAAATTGTAAGAACTAATTTTGAAGCACCGATGATTCTTTCGCAGCTTGTGCTGCGTCAGTTAAAGAAAAGTAAAGGATTTATAATTAATATTTCATCAGTTACAGCATTACAGTCAAGTCCGCATGGATGTGCGTATGGTGCGTCAAAGGCGGGGCTTACGGCATTTTCGAGAAGTCTGTTTGATGAGGCAAGAAAATATGGAGTGAAAGTCGTGTCAGTTCATCCTGATATGACAAGCACTGATTTATACAGGAATGCGGATTTTAAAGAAGATGAGGATATGGCGGCACATCTTGAGCCACAAGAGGTTGCACAGACGGTTGAATATATAATAAATATCAGGGACGGTGCGGTGATACAGGAAATTACCATTAAGCCGCAGTTTCACAGAATTAGAAGAAAATAAGGAGGTATAATATGATAAGATTTGGTGTGCTAGGTTCAGGTTACAGAGCTTCTTTGTATTTCAGAATAGCAAAAGCACTTCCTGAACAGTTTGAAATATGTATGGTTCTTTGTCATAGTGAGGAATCAGCATGCAGAGTAAAAGAAAAATTCGATTTTCCTGTGACATGTAAAGATGAAGATATGATAAATTCAAAGCCTGATTTTGTTGTATCAGCTGTTACGAAAACACTTATGTGTGATACGGTTGAAAAATGGCTGAATATCGGAATTCCGGTTCTTTCAGAGACCCCGGTTTCGCTCGATAACGGCAGACTTTTTCAGGTATGGGAAAATATAAAAAACAACAATTATACGTGTAATAAGCTGCAGGTTGCTGAACAGTATGCATTTTATCCGACATATGATGCAAGAATACAGATAGTAAAATCCGGTCTTATAGGTGAATCTGTTTCAATGACTATATCATGTATGCATGATTATCATGCAGTCAGCATAATACGTGAGTTTCTTGATACAGGAATAAATGATGTAAATGTTATAGGAAAAGCATATCAGATGAAAGTCACTGATACAAAAACACGTTACGAAACTCTTACAAAAGGTGATGTTGTAAGTAAAGAAGAAAAGCACCTTATTATGGAATATGACAACGAAAAGACAGCATTTTATGATTTTATGTCAGACCAGTACAGAAGTGATATAAGAAACAGATTTATAAATGTTCGTGGAACAAGAGGCGAGATAACAGATAATATGGTATATTTCCTGAAAGATAATAATGTTGCTGCATCAGAAAAAATGGATGTTTATAAAGATGAGGAAACAGGAGAAATATTGGCAGTAAGTTTCCGGGGAAGAAAATTGTACATTCCGCCTTTTGGTATATGTGGACTTGGTGAAGATGAAACAGCGGCTGCGAGAGTGCTGGCTGGAATGAAAAAATATGTTGACGGAGGAGAAGAAGTTTATCCTTTAAGATATGCTCTTGAAGATGCATATACGGCAAATCTTATGACTACTGCGGCCGGAAATTCATGGCAGCCACAGAAATCACAAAACAGACCATGGAAATAAGAAAAACAAAAAAGCAGCGGGAACTTAACACTTGGAAATGTGTCAGGATTCCGCTGCTTTTGTATTATTTTTTAGAATAATACAGATTTAAAAAAATCTGGCTTTTAATCCGATTATGAATTTGAAAATAATAAGAAGAGGAAGTACATATGTAAGATATATTTTTAATTTACTGCTTAACTTAATGCCTTTTCCTGTATTGGCTTCTTTGATAAAGTTATCCCAGCCCCATCCATTTTTGCATACACAGAATAAAAGATAGATGAGTGAACCTATAGGGAGTATTAAATCACTTACAAGGAAGTCTTCAAGATCAAGGATTGTTGAGCCGGCACCGAGAGGATTAACTCCTGATAAAATATTGAAGCCCAACGCACATGGAAGTGAAAGTATTATCATAATTATAATATTAATGTAACATGATTTTTTACGTGAAACACCTGTCATATCCATGAAACATGCAATAATACCTTCAAATACGGCAATTACGGTTGAAAATGCTGCAAATGACATAAAGAGGAAGAAAAGACTTCCCCAAAGCTGTCCACCTGCCATATTGCTGAAAATATTAGGCAGTGTCACAAATATAAGACTTGGACCGCTGTCAGCATTAACACCGAATGCAGAGCATGCTGGGAAAATTATGAGACCGGCAAATATAGCAACAAATGTATCAAGTATACAAACTCTTATTGATTCACCAAAGAGTGATTGCTCTTTTCCAATATAGCTTCCAAAGATTGACATTGCACCAATTCCGAGACTTAATGTAAAAAATGCCTGATTCATTGCAGCAACAATAACATTAAACAGCCCGATTTCGGCAACCTTGTTAAAATCAGGAACAAGATAAAACTTAAGTCCTTCAATACCACCTTTGAGAAGCATGCTGTGAATTGCAAGTAATATAATAAGTGCAAGAAGTGCAAGCATCATTACCTTTGTAATTTTTTCAACACCATTCTGTACACCAAGTGAGCATACAAGAAATCCAGTAACAACTGTAATTATCATAAATCCGACAAGGATATATGGGTTTGCTGTCATATTTGTAAAAGTTGTGCTTACTGTTTCAACTGATGCATTATTAAAATGACCTGTGAGACTTTTATAAAAATAGTAAAGCATCCAGCCTGTTACGGTCGTATAAAACATCATCAGAAGATAATTGCCGACAATGGCAAGATAACCATGATAGTGCCATTTTGTACCCGGCTTTTCGAGCACTTTACAGTCAAGAAAAGGGCTTTTGCGGCTGGCACGGCCGATAGCAAATTCCATAGTCATAATGGGAGCACCCATAAGAATAAGGAATATAAGATAGATAACAACAAAAGCTCCGCCACCGTATTGTCCTGTTATATATGGAAATTTCCATACATTACCGATGCCGATTGCACAACCGGCAGATAACAGAATAAAACCGAGGCGGGAGCCAAGGGATTCTCTTTGTTCCATTATAAAACTCCTTTAAAAATTGATATTTAAAATATATCCTTTTTTTGGATTTCATGCAAGAGTAATGCGTTAAATTATTACATTTTAGAAGAATGACTAAATAAAAAATAAAAAAATATGCAAATTGACATATGCCTGACATATGATATACTATAATAGTTACTGAAGGTATTAGTTTTTTTGGAGGTGGATTTTTATGACCGATTACAAGAAACCTGTAGTTGTAGGTTGTGACGATGTTGCTGAAGGGGTTTATGCAGCGAGTGGTTGTTATACAGTCACAACTAATATACATCAGAGACCGGAGTTTGGCAGGGGCGATTACAGAATTCAGGTTAATGCAAGACATGATACAAGTCATACATGCAGCCAGCAGCTTTTAACGCTTGGATTTAACCAGTCTGTAGAATACAGTAGTTCTAATGGTACGCCTGTACTTACATCGGGTCCGGAGATTAAGATTGCATTTTCATATTGGAATAATCCAAAGGATAACATCGGAATGGGGGATGTTATTGTAACATCAGAGGCAGGATTATCTGTAACATATGCTTATATGACAGATAATGCGTAATTAATTAAGATAACATAATAAAAACCGCATCATCGGTTTTGCCGGTGATGCGGTTTTTTGTGATTCTCATAACACATTTAAAAATTTCTTGTGATTTCCTCAATCTCATCATCATTAAGAAGAGTACATTGCATGTCATGGATTGAATATACACGGTCACACATGGTAAGAACAGTAGGACGATGAGTTGTTACAATACATGTACGAGGGTAATCATCTTTCATAATATTTTTAAGAACATTTCTTTCTGTTGTAACATCGAGTGCGGAAGTGGCCTCATCAAGCAGGAGAATAGGCGATTTCCTAAGGATTGCACGGGCAATTGAGAGCCGCTGTGCCTGACCTTCGGAAAATCCGCCGCCGCGTTCTTTTATTTCACTGTTGATTGTGTCAGGAAGTTCCGAAACGAATTCCCATGCACATGAAAGCTTTAAAGCTTCAATTATTTCAGCATCTGCTGCATCCGGCTTTACACTTCTCATATTGTCAGCAATTGTGCCGGAAAACATAGTATTTCCCTGTGGAACATATGAAAATAATGCTCTTGCGGCAGGCGAAAGTGTAAGACTGTTATTGTAATTCTCCCCGCTTTTTAGCAGGCACGTTCCTTCGTATGGATGAAGAAGAGAGAGAAGAATGCGGAGCATAGTGGTTTTTCCCTCACCGGAAGGACCGACAAGTGCCACAATTTCATGTGGAGCAGCCTCAAAAGAGACATTTTTAAAAACTTCTGTACCTGAGTTGTATTTATAGGACATATTGCTGATTTCAAGGCGTATGCCATATTTTTTTCCCATATCGGAAAGCTGTGTAACTTCTTCGGTCTGCGAGTAATCGTCGCGTGGCATGTTAAGAATGTCCATGAGACGGCCTGCAGAGGTAGTAAGATTGATTGCTGTAGGAACAAGTGAGATAAGTGAGTTTAAAGTTCCTGTAAGCTGACCTGAAAGTGAGAGGAAAAGCGTCATAGTACCATAACTTATAGCACCGCTCCATACACGGTAAATTCCCCAGCCGTAACAGCTGTAAGATACTGCCATTCCCACAATAGCCATAATAAATGATGTCACAGCTGACATGCGGTTGAATTCAAGTCTCATTTTCAGGTATTTAGTTTGTAAATCTTTTAATCTTTCACAATACAATTTTATAAGGTCAAAAGCCTTGATTGTCTGTATGTTAGAGAGTGACTCCTGGTTGAAGCCAGACATTTCGGCATTCAGAGCGGCACTTCTTTTATTATTATTGACCATGCGGTTCATGAGTTTTCTTGACATAAGTACACTTACAGGCATGCCGATTAATGCAAATATGGCAAATGTTGCATCATGGTAAATAACAATGCCCAGAGCCATAATAAATTTGAAAAGATAAATTATAAGATTCGGGATAAAGCTCAATATTCCGTTGGAAATATTGGATGCATCCGAACTCCATCTGACAAGCAGGTCACCTGTGTGATAATGTGTTATTGCCTCCCAGTCAGTCGATAACATTTTCTCGTAGATATCGGCTTTTATTTCATTGTCAACACGTATGCTTATCTTTGATGAAAGGTATGAAGTAAACTGTGATATTGCCTGACTTCCAATTGTAAAACCAATCATCATGCAGAAGGTTTTCAAGAGTTCACCTGTCTGGTGGCCGGTTATAATATCTACTAAATCTTTGGAAATAATACTTGATAACAGTCCGATAGCAGTTCCGGTAAGCCCCGAAAGTGTATAAAAAATCATAGATTTCCAGTAATGTCGTGCATATCCGTAAATCCATACAGTCTGTCGGAGCATGTCTTTTAACATGCCTTCTTTAATTCGCCTTATAATATGTTTAATGATATTCATTGTCGATTTCTTCTTTCATTAAAAATGCGGATGAAGGATTTTTGGTGCAGCAGAGTCTGAAAACTGTAATTCCGGCAGCTATTTTTTCTGATGCTGCAAGATTATTTTCAAGCAGTCCGGTATTCCAGCACGGTGATATCATGCGTTGTGCAATACTTAAAACAGCGTCGTCACCGTCAATTCGCCTAACTTGGTCAGTAATGTCTTTTTTTATAAAAGTTATTCCGCCAAGCGGGTAACTGCGGCTGGTATAAATGCCGGAAGTGCCACACCACGGAATTCCTATAACTACAGGAATTCCATCTGTGGTATTTATATCTATAAGATTTAAGTCACCGTTAATGACAGGCGTGTTAAAAAGTTCTTTCCACATATTTGTATGCGTTGATTTCCCGGCACCTGAATGACCTGAAAACAGCCATGCTTTATCTTTATAAAGGACTGATGCCGAGTGTATGGCATACATTCCCTTAAAAGAAGCATTATAAAGAAAGATTGTTCTTATGGCAAAAAATATTTCTTCACTTATGTCCGGTTTGTCTGAATCTGTATCAGATGTGCGTTTACAGTACATATTACATGTGCGTCCGTCCTTTGAAAGATGCCATTCAATCAGTCCGTATGGTTTGTTATATCTACATATGTAAAATGAATCATCTTCAAGAAGAGTGAGTTCATCAGTTCTTAAAACCTGTTTTTTTCCACGATGAAAAAACGGAATAAAATGCGTTATATTAATTGTAATATCGTCATGCACTGTATCCTTAAATGTATCAAATGACAAATCTTCATTGTCATCATAGCGGAAAATGGAAAAATTGTCTGAAACATATTCATCCGGTGCATTGATGCATATAGAAATTGTATTAATTCTTAAATGATGCGGTTTAGAATTATCCGGCAGGGTTATAATATCATTTTCACGTTCAAAAACCCTGTAGGCTGTAAGTATGTCTAAAAATGAATCAAGATCGTCAGAAAGAATAGTTTTATCATCGGTAGTAACGGCGTTGTATTTTTTACACATTTCAGATAAAATTTCATCTCTTCCAAAGCCATCGGAAAGGCTGTTCCATATAAAAATGCCGGTGTCATTGAGTTTCACACATTTTTTTAAATCTGCAACAGATTGTCCATAAGGCATAAGATAAGGAATGCCATTTATATATTCGAGAGTGTAGTCTGCAATTGTCACGGTGATTAATCCTGTCCTTTCTTTATTTTATTTAATCATAATAGCATATGCACAAAAGTTAATCAAATAGACTAAATTTGTAAATCAAATTGTTTATAAATTGTTGTTTTTTTAACAAACGGGTAGTATAATTGTACTATAATTAAAACAATCTGAACGGAGGATAAATATGGCAGAAGAAAGAGAACTGATTCTGAAGCTGGGTCAGAAGATTACAGACAGAATCGGTGTCAAGGTTACGACAAAAGACCCTGAATACTGGGGCCTTGCCGGTGTTATAACCGATGAGATGGCAGAAGTTGCACTTTCTATGAAAGTAAGAGCACCTGCAACGGCACCACAGATTGCCAAAAAGTGCGGAAAAAGTCTGGAACGCACAGAAGAACTTTTACAGGAAATGAGCGTTATAGGTCTTATAGAATATAATTGGGAAAATAAAGATCATGTAAAGCAGTACATACTTCCTATGTTTGTTCCGGGCTGTGCTGAGTTTATGATGATGAATGAAAAACAGGTTGAAGAACATCCTGAACTTGCAGATTTCTTTGAGAATATGTCAAGACTTCCGCTTGAAAAAATCACACCGATGGTACCGCTTGGCGGTGCAGGAATCGGTATGCACGTTATACCTGTTGAACAGGCTATTCCGGCAACACAGCAGTCAGTAAGTGTTGAGCATATTTCATACTGGTTAAAGAAATATGAAAATAAATATGCAGTCGGAGCATGTTCGTGCAGAAGACAGCAGAGAGTCCGCGGTGAGGGTACCGGTGAGATTGAGGGTGAGCTTTGTATCGGTGTAGGCGATATGGCTGATTATCTTGTTGAGACCGGAAAGGGACGTTATATAGACCTCAATGAAGTGCTTGAGATATTGCAAAGAGCCGAAGATAATGGTTTTGTACACCAGATTACTAACATTGATGGTGAAGATAAGATATTTGCAATATGTAACTGTGCACCGGGTGTCTGTAACGCACTTAGAACTTCACAACTGTTTAACACACCGAACCTTTCGCGTTCAGCATATCGTGCAAGTGTAGAATCAGATAAGTGTGTCGCATGCGGACGATGCGTTGAATTTTGTCCTACAGGAGCAGCAAAGCTCGGACAGAAACTTTGTACAAAGGATGGTCAGGTTAAATATCCGCAGGCGGAGCTTCCTGATGCAGTTAAGTGGAGCAAAGAAAAATGGGATCCAGATTATAGGGATAATGCAAAGATTAACTGTTATGATACAGGTACAGCACCTTGTAAGACCGCCTGTCCGGCACATCTTCCTGTACAGGGTTACATAAAGATGGCATCGCAGGGTAGATATATGGATGCATTGAAGCTTATCAAAAATGAAAATCCATTTCCGGCAGTATGTGGTGCAATATGTAACAGAAGATGTGAGGATGCCTGTACAAGAGGCACGATTGATGAGCCTATCGCAATTGATGAGATTAAAAAGTTCATCGCAGCAAAAGAGATTAATGAAAAAGACAGATATATTCCTAAGACTGTAAATCATGAAGGTAAACAGTTTGAAGAAAAGATTGCCATAGTTGGTGCAGGACCGGCCGGTATGTCAGCAGCATATTATTTAAGATGTAAAGGCTATCCTGTAACAGTTTTCGAGCGTGAAGACAAAGCCGGAGGAATGCTTCTTAATGGTATTCCGTCATTCAGGCTTGAAAAAGATGTTATTGCGGCAGAGATAGAAGTGCTTAAGACTATGGGTGTTGAATTCAGATTTGGCATTGATGTCGGAAGTGATGTGACGATACAGCAGCTTCGTGATGAAGGATACAAAGCATTCTATATAGCTATCGGTGCGAGAGGCGGAAGAATGGCAGGAGTTCCGGGAGAAGATGCAAAGGGCGTCATGAGCGGAATAGAGTTCCTTAACAAAGTAAATAAAGATGAGGAACATATGAAGCTTAGTGGCAAAACAGTTGTTATCGGCGGCGGCAATGTTGCGATGGATGTTGCAAGAACAGCACTTCGTGCAGGTTCAGATGATGTTTCTATGTATTGTCTTGAAAGCCGTGATGAGATGCCGGCAGCAAAAGATGAGATTGAAGAGGCATTAGAAGAAAATATCAGCATTAACAACGGCTGGGGACCAAAAGAGATTATCACTGAAAATGGCAGAGTCAAAGCAGTTGTTCTTAAAAAGTGTACTTCAGTATTTAATGCAGAAAAGAGATTTGCTCCTGTATATGACGAGAATGATACTATTACAATAGAGTGCGATAATGTTCTTCTTTCAATTGGACAGCAGATTATCTGGGGAAATCTTTTAGCAGGAACAAAAGTTGAACTTAATAAAAATGGTACTGCAAAAGCGGATCCTGTTACATATCAGACGGCAGAACCGGATATTTTTGTCGGCGGTGATGTATATACAGGACCTAGATTTGCAATAGATGCAATTGCAGCCGGAAAAGAAGGTTGTGTATCAATTCACAGATTTGTACATAAGGGTCATAGTCTCACACTTGCAAGAGATTTAAGACATTTCATTGAGCTTGATAAGAATAATCTTGACATTGAAGAGTATGATAATGCAAAGAGACAAAGACCGGGCAGAAAATCAGGCGATGCAGCATCAACATACAGGGATTTACGTGAGATATTCACAGAAGAACAGCTTAAAACAGAGGCTTCAAGATGTCTTGGATGTGGTGCTACAGTTGTAGACCCTAACAAATGTATCGGATGCGGACTTTGTACAACAAAGTGCGAATTTGATGCTATACATCTTTCAAGAGACCTGCCTGATGCAAGCCGAATGACAAAATCAGAAGATAAACTTAAAAAGATTCTTCCTTATATGATTAAGAGAGAAATCAAGATTAAGTTTAACAAAGATAAAAAATAAGCAAGCAGGATTTGTGTGCACACAAGTATAGCATGCCACGCATAAGCGTGCCGGA
Organism: Lachnospira hominis (ex Liu et al. 2021); assembly: GCF_014287955.1. Lineage (GTDB taxonomy): Bacteria > Bacillota > Clostridia > Lachnospirales > Lachnospiraceae > Lachnospira > Lachnospira hominis. The sequence goes on from NZ_JACOPD010000003.1 coordinate 91,140, forward strand.
TTGGAGAAATTTATGCATGAATTGGGAATTATAGTCCATGTTGCCAAGACATTAAAACATGTAGCATTGCAGGAAAATGTAAGTAAAATCGGCAGTGTCACACTTGAAATCGGAGAAGTGTCAGGCATAGTGGAAAGTTATCTCACAGATTGTTGGGAATACTACCGTAAAAAAGATGAACTTATTGAAGACTCAAAGTTGATAATTGAAAAAATAGAGGCGGTTACGTATTGTGATGACTGTGAAAAGACTTATCCTACAGTGCAATATGGAAGACAATGTCCATACTGTAAAGGTTATAATACGTGGCTTGCGGTAGGAAATGAGTGCAATATAAAAGAAATCGAAGCGTGCTGATAAACAAAGGAGGAGAAATCTATGTTATTTCATGTTTACGGAGGAAATGCTCTCTATCAATGGGGAGCAATGATTTTAGTCCTTGTAGGACTTATACTTTTAAATGAGGTTGCAAGACGTACAAAGCTTGGTGGCCTTATAATATTTGGTGCTGTACCGGTTGTGCTTACAATATATTTTATTGTCATTGCAGCATGTGCGGCAGCAGGGCAGACATGGGCTGTTGAAAACCAGACACATGTTTATATGAACGGCTGGTTCCACTATATGAAGCTTTATGCATCACTTGCAGGTTGTATTGGTTTTATGATGATAAAGTATGGCTGGGGAATCGGTAAGACACATTGGTTTAAGGCATATCCGTTTGTAATAGTTGCAATTAATATTCTTATTGCTGTTGCAAGTGATTTTGAATCAGCAATCAACGGATGGTATAAATGGTGGCTTTCATCAGAAGATGTATGGCTTTATGGTGGATGGCACAATGTAATGAATGGTATTGCAGGTCTGATTAACATATTCTGTATGACTGGCTGGTGGGCAGTATATTCATCAAAAGATAAAAAAGATATGATATGGCCTGATATGATATGGGTATATATCCTTGTTTACGATGTATGGAATTTTGCTTATACATACAACTGTCTCCCAACACATTCATGGTTCTGTGGTGTAGCACTTTTACTTGCACCTACAATTGCAGCACTTTGCTGGAACAAGGGTGGCTGGATTATGAACAGGGCAAACACATTGTGTGTATGGTGTATGTTTGCACAGGTGTTCCCTCTTTTCCAGGAAACAATGTCAGACGGAACACAGATTTATCCATGGGCAACACTTACAAAGCAGTATGCTGACGGAACATTAAACGGAATTGCAGCGGGAACATCAGTAAATGCTGACCCTACAGCAATGACAATAGTATCTGCTACAGCACTCATTGTTAATGTAATTGCACTTGCATACATCATTTATAAGTCAGTAAAGACTAAGACAAATCCGTATAAGGGTGAAATTTTTACGGATTTCAGATATTATAAAGCAGCAGCAGACAGGAGCAATATGTAATGACAGACAAAATGAAGATTATTGAAGTTAAGCAGAGTGTATTTGCAGATAATGATGCGGATGCTGAAAAGCTGAGAAAAGAGTTAAAAAGTGAAAAGACATTTCTTTTAAATCTTATGTCGGCACCGGGAAGCGGAAAAACAACAACGCTTGTACAGACGATAAACCGTCTTGAAAAAGATTTAAAAATCGGAGTTATGGAAGCTGATATAGATTCAGATGTAGATGCATATACAATAGCCGAAAAGACCAATGCAAAGTCAATACAGCTTCATACAGGCGGAATGTGTCATCTTGATGCCGATATGACAAGACAGGGCGTTAAGGAACTTGATACAAAAGACCTTGACCTTGCAATCCTTGAAAATGTAGGAAATCTTGTCTGTCCGGCTGAATTTGACACAGGTGCATCAATGAATGTATGTATATTGTCAGTGCCTGAGGGTGATGATAAGCCGCTTAAATATCCGCTTATGTTTACAATTTGCGATGCAATGATAATCAACAAAATTGATGTCTGCGATTATTTTGATTTTGATATGGAAAAAGTGCGTGAGTATGCGTACAAACGCAATCCGAATCTTAAAATATTCCCTATTTCCGCAAAAACAGGTGAGGGAGTAGACGAATGGTGTAACTGGCTTAAAGAAAAAGTTACAGAATGGAATAAATAATTTATTTATTTTAATTGTCTGGCAGGTTTCTGATATCGGTGTACAGGTATCAAAAACCTGCCAGCTTTTGTTATTGAGTTTTATCTATATGCGTGATAAACTTAAAAAGACAGGAAAGCGGTAATCGCATAAAGGAGTAGTATTACTGGTTATGACTAAAAAACAGTTAGCACTTGAAGTTATAGATAGACTAAAAAAAGAATATCCGGATGCAGGCTGTACACTCGATTATGATGAAGCATGGAAGCTGCTTGTAAGTGTAAGGCTTGCGGCACAGTGTACTGATGCGAGAGTCAACGTGGTTGTTGCCGGATTATTTGAAAAATATCCGTCAGTGGCAGCACTTGCCGGGGCAGATGTTGATGATATTGAAAAAATAGTTCATCCATGCGGACTCGGCAAAAGTAAAGCAAAAGACATAAGTGCATGTATGAAAATGCTGCATGAACAGTTTAATGACAGAGTACCGGATGATTTTGATTTACTTTTAAATCTGCCGGGGGTAGGAAGAAAGAGTGCCAATCTTATAATGGGAGATGTGTTTGGGAAGCCTGCTATAGTAACGGATACACATTGCATAAGGCTGTCAAACAGAATTGGTCTTGTAAAAGACGAAAAAGAGCCAAAAAAAGTTGAGATGGCATTATGGAAGATAGTTCCGCCGGAAGAGGGAAGCGATTTGTGCCACAGGCTGGTCTGTCACGGGCGTGATGTCTGTACGGCAAGAACAAAGCCGCATTGCACAAAATGCTGTCTTTTCGATATTTGCAAAAGAAACGGAGTAAAAGAATATGATTAGACAGGAAAGTCTTGAAGAAATATCTGACGGAAAACTTTATTCGGAAAATGACTGTGTAAAGGCAGATACAGGCAATTGTGCCGGGTGCAGGCAGGTATGTTGTAAGGGAATGGAAGCTTCAATAGTGCTTGACCCATATGATGTATACAGATTGACACAAAAGACGGGAAAGTCATTTAACGAGCTTATTAATGATAAGATAGAGATAAATATTGTTGATGGTATTATGCTTCCGAATATGAGAATGAACCCGGATACTAATGCGTGTGGATTTCTGCTTAGTGACAACAGATGTGCAATACATGATGCAAGACCTGGGGTCTGCAGGATGTTTCCGCTTGGGAGATATTGGGAAGATGATACGCATTTTAAATATATTCTTCAAAAAGGACAGTGCAACAAGGACAATCTGTTTAAGATAAAAGTAAAAAAATGGATTGATATGCATGAGGGTGAGCCATACAGGGAATTTATAATTTTATGGCATGTTTATCTCAAGCAGATTAAGAGTGCTGCATTGAATTTAGACGAGCAGCAATTAAGAATTTTGTGCATGTATACATTAAAAACATTTTTTGTCACACCGTATATGTCATCAGATGCAGATGGATTTTTTAGAGAAGTAAGAGAAAGAATCCAGAAAGCATATACTGATTTGGGAATGCGGTAAAATTTTTAAGTAATAAAATATCTGGGCTATATAAAAATAATAAAGATATAGTCACACATGGAGGATTTATGAAAAAAGATTTATTTTACATAGGCAGATTTAGTGTTCACGGCTACGGGCTTATGATAGGAATTGGATTTATACTTGCTTTATTTCTGGGAGAATATAGAGCAAAAAAGAAAGGAATGAAAGAAGAAGCGATAATAGATCTTGCAATTATAGCGGCTGTCGGAGGATTCCTTGGAGCTAAGATTTTATATATAATTGTAAGTCTTAAAGAGTTTTTGCAAAATCCGCTAGCCGTAATCGGTTCAGAAGGATTTGTAGTATATGGAGGAATTATTTCGGGTGTTCTTTGCTGCATGCTTTATTGCAAAGTGAAGAAGTTAAAATTCCTGGATTATTTTGATATTGTTATGCCGGAAGTGGCACTTGCACAGGCTTTTGGAAGAATCGGATGTTTTCTTGCAGGATGTTGTTACGGAAGACCTACAGATTCAGTGTTTGGTGTGGTATTTCCTGAAGACAGTCTTGCACCGGCAGGAATAAAACTGATTCCGACACAGCTTATATCTGCAGTAGGAGACTTTGCGATAGCGATAATCCTCATTATACTCGCAGATGTTGTATTCGAGAAAGCAAAAGAGAGCAGTTTGAAGGCAAAAACGGGATTTGGCATGGTTTCAGGAGATATAGGATGCATTTATATGTTTTTGTACGGAATAGGAAGATTTCTTGTTGAATTTCTACGAAATGACGTGAGGGGGACAGTTGGTAATCTTTCAACATCACAGTTTATTTCTTTGTTTATAGTAGCAGGAAGTATTATTTTATATGTGATAAACCATAAGAAAGCAAGTGCATAATATTATTTTCGTAATAAACCATTGGTGCGTTGTCAGGATAAAGTGTAATCATTCTTACAATATAAATAATAATAGTAATAATTCCTGTTATACATAAAAGAATTGTAAAAATTTTATTTGAGCACTTGAAAATATATCTGTTTAAAATGCCATAAATTAACAGCGGTACCCATAAAAATATGGATGGACTCCAGTAAAATGCGTCTTTGAAATGAAATGTCAAAAGGTTTACAAACGCTCTTGTCATACCACATCCGGGGCATGGAAATCCGGTTATTATTGAAATCAGGCATATTTTATGAAATAATAGATTTAACGAGATAAATGCAATGATAAATATAATGATGAATGTTTTGATGTGCATTATATCGTTGTAGATATTTTTAAGTATATTTTTCAATGTCGGTATCCTCCGTCAAAAGTTTTGTTGTAGATGCCGCAGAAGGGTATTTATTAAGAATCTTAGTATAAATAATACAATAGATTAAATAAAATTGAAAGGGGTAGAAAAATTGAAGGAAACAAAGAATGAATTGTTACAATTTGTTGGAGGGATTGTAATGCTTGCTGTGGGATTATTTATTTTTTCACAGAAAGTGATTGTACATTCAAGCTGGTTTGGTTATGGCGGATTTTCAGTAGCAGGAATCCGTATCAGTTCAGGTCTTGTGATAGTTCCGCTTATTATCGGAATTATATGGATGTTTGCGACAAGTTCGTTTGCATCGAAAGTATTTACTGCTATTTCTGTGATTCTTATACTTGCAGCAGTAATACTTAATACAGATATCCGTCTTGTAACAATGTCTTTATATGAGTGGGTTTTAATTCTTGTTCTTATATTTGGTGGGGCAGGATTTGTTGCCAAAGTGTTGTTTGCATCAAATAAAAACAATGGCGATTCAAAGAAAAACAACAAGTCCGTCAATGAATTTAAGAATGATGCAAAGAGCATTGATGATGAACTCGATGCTATGAAGAAGAATATTAAATAATTGAATGTAAATAATTGAACATAAAAAACTGCTGACCGTTATTTATTCGGGTCAGCAGTTTTTTTATGCCTGAAGTTTAGTACTGACAGTTAAAATTAAAGTACCTTTGAGAGGAAATCCTGTAATCTTGGTGTCTGAGGATTTTCAAAAAGCTCTTTTGGAGTATTTTCTTCCATGATTTTGGTGTCAGCAAAGAACATACAGCGGTTAGCTACTTCTTTTGCAAATCCCATCTCATGTGTAACTATAAGCATTGTCATGCCTGATTCGGCAAGCTCTTTGATAATTCCGAGAACTTCGCCGACCATCTCAGGATCAAGTGCCGATGTTGGTTCGTCAAAGAGCATAACATCAGGATTCATAGCCATGGCACGGGCAATGGCAACACGCTGTTTCTGACCGCCTGAGAGCATGTTAGGATAAGTGTCAGCCTTGTCGGAAAGCCCTACACGTTCAAGAAGTTCCAATGCTTTCTTATTAGCTTCTTCTTCGCTCATAAGCTTTAACTGGACAGGAGCAAGCATGATATTTTTCTTTACTGTCATATTAGGGAAAAGGTTAAAATGCTGGAATACCATTCCTATTTTTTCCCTAAGTTTGTTAATATTAACATTTTTATCGGTTATATCTGTTCCATGAAAATAAATATGGCCTTCTGTAGGTTTTTCAAGGAGATTGAGTGAACGTAAAAATGTTGATTTACCGCAGCCTGATGGTCCGATAATTGCAATTACTTCACCCTTTTTTACTGTTGTATTGATATTTTCAAGTACAACATGGTCGCCGAAAACTTTTTTCAAGCCTTCAACTTTTAAGATAATATTATCGTTTGAGTTATTATCGCTCATTGCTTCTTAATCTCCTTTCAAGTTTTTTAACCAGTGCCGAAAGAATTACAACCATTACAAGATAAACTAATGCTACAACAAGAAGTGGGAGCATTGCATCATAAGTGATGCTTCTTATAATATCTCCGCCTCGCGTAAGGTCTGTAAGACCGATATAACCACTGATTGAAGTCTCTTTTAAGAGAACAATAAATTCATTGGCAAGTGCAGGAAGTACATTTTTAAATGCCTGAGGAAGTATTACATATATAAAAGTCTTTTTGTATGAAAGACCAAGGCTGCTTGCAGCCTCAAACTGTCCGTTGTCGATTGACATAATTCCTGAACGGAAAATTTCGGCAACGTAAGCACCTGAGTTAATACCGAATGCAAGAATTGCTACAAGTATTTTGTTAATACTTACTGAACCAAATATTACATAATAAATAATCAGGAGCTGAACCATAGTTGGTGTACCACGGATTATTGTAAGGTAGAGGTTACATATAAAATTACCTATTTTAAGAGTTCCTGTCTTATCGTGTGTTGAACGTATAACAGCAACTACAAAACCTATCACGATACCCATAAGAGCAGCACAGAATGCAATTAAAACAGTATTTTTCAAACCTGTAAGCACAAACTGATATCTGTTATCTGTAAGGAAATCATTTTTGAATTTTTCAACTACATTGCCGGAATTCTTAATGGCATCATTATCTCTTACGATTACAACCTGTTTTGAAGTTGTATATGTATCAGAGAAATCAATATTTTTAAGTCTTTCGGCTGTTACGGTCATTCCGGCAGCACCGAAGTCGGCTTTTCCTGACTGGACAGCGGTAATGATTGAATCAAATTCCATATCTTCAATCTTTAAGTTCATTCCAAGATAATCAGCGACAGCCTGAGCCATATCGGCATCAATACCGACTATCTTACCGTTATCATAATATTCGTATGGCTTAAAGTAAGCGTTTGTAGCCATTACGAGAGTGCCGTTACGCTTTACACCGTCAGGTGAAATATAAGGTGTTTTTCCGGCATTTTCACCGATATAATTGTCAATGATTTTATCAAGAGTGCCGTTTGCTTTAATTACATTTAATGCCTCGTTAATGGAAGCTTTAAGCTCAGGCTTGTTTTTTGAGATACACATGGCGTAATCTTCTGTAACAAATTCTTCATTAAGTATCATAAGTTCAGAATTTGTCTTGACAAATGATTGTGCAGGCTGGACATCAATAACAACGGCATCGATTTTACCCTGTTTTAATGCAAGGATTGCATCGTTACCTTTATTATAACGTTCAACTACTGTGCCGGAACCATCTTCTTCATAGTCAGAAACTAATGTGTCACCTGTAGTTCCAAGCTGTACACCGATTTTCTTGCCGGATAAGTCATCAACGGAAAAAACAGTATTTTCCGGAACAGATGATTTACATCCGGTAAGAATAAAAAGCGACATTATGCAGCATAGTGCTGCGAGCATATATTTTCGCATTTTCTCCTCCTTTTGTATTGCGATATTCTTCTAAACATATTAACATTATTGCATAGTGTAAATCAAGTTAAGATTTGGATGTAAGGCATCGTAATCTTATGAAATAAATGGTATGTATGAAAGGCAGAAGTATGAAAATAGTTACACCACATTATTATAAAGATTTTAAGTGCATTGCAGGTGCGTGTACCGATACATGTTGTGCGGGATGGGACGTAGATGTAGATGATAAATCCTACAGATATTATAAGACTGTGGATGGAAATTTTGGCAAAAGGTTAAAGAGTGTCATGGTTCCCGAAAAAGAAGGAGGCTGCACATTTACACTTCAAAACGGAAGATGTCCGTTTCTTAACGATAATAATCTGTGTGATTTGTATATTGCATTGGGAGAAGACAAGCTGTGTGATACGTGTGCGGAATTTCCGCGATTTATTAATGAATACGGAAGTGTGAAAGAGATAGGAATTGCACCATCATGCAAGACGGCTGGCGAGATAATATTTAATTATGATAAAGTTCTGACATTTGACGAGGAAGAGGACGGTAAGCCGCTAACAGGCTATAATGATATAGATGGTTTTTTGTATATGCAGCTTCGTAATGCAAGGAAATGTGCATATGATATTATTCAGAATAAAAAATATACACCTGATGAAGTCTGTCTTATACTTATTGAATATGCTATACGCATACAGAAGCATATGGATGATGAAAGGGACGATTTGATTGCCAATGTTGTAAAATCTTTTAAAGATGAAAAAATACTTGATAAGATTATAGCTGATGCAAAGAAAAAGAAAACATGTGATTCATTCAGAGGCTTTAAAGATATAGGCAGATTTTTTGAAAAGTTTAACGGAATGGAAGTGATTAACCCGGACTGGCTGAAGTATTGTGATATTCAGGAAAAGTTTATGAAATCTTGTCATGATGGTTCATTATATGAAAAATATGTAATTGAGTTTGAGGAATATTATAATGACAGACAGTTTGAGTACAGGCAGCTTCTTATGTACTATATTTACCGGTATTTTCTGGATGCAGTTTATGATATTAATATTGTGCTTAAAGTAAAAAATGCGATAATCGGATATGCAGCATTACGACATCTTGATGTTGCAGCGTGGGCGGCTAATGGCAAAAAACTTTCAAAGACCGAGCAGGTTGATATTGCACATCTTTATTCAAGACAATTTGAACATTCATATACTAATTTTGAAAAATATAGTGAGAAATTCATGAGCATGAGATGTTACGGATATAGCAGCTTAAGAAGAATGATGGTATGAGTTATAAAAATAAATAAAAAATATAAAAAAAGACAATTATCAATAAAAAAAGGATAATTGTCTTTTTTTTTTGCAAAAACAAACATTCTGCGTCGTGAAAACAGCGTTCTACGTTGAATTACACAATTTTAGTTTTTGCTTAATATATAATAAGAACAGCAAAAAAATATGAATCTAGCAAAAACTGCGGAAGAAATTATTCTGAATTTATTAAAAAGTGTATTGACAGAAAAATACCGGGGGGGGGGTAAAATAAATTTGGTATAAAATATTGTTTTTGGAGAAAAAATGTTTTTTAAAAATAAATTAGAAAGATTGTTAGAACGAATCTGCGTGATAGTTTTATGTGTAATCACGGCAGTGATGGCAATACCTGTAAAATCGGTGACAGCAGCAGGTTCGGCATCGGTGGTTTTGGAGATTTTACATGAAGGGGATACTGTTAATGTAAAGTTTAAGATGGTATCAAATCCCGGAATTGCGGGAATGTCGTTTAAGCTGTGCTATGACAGCAGTTTATTAAGTATTGTTTCGGTTGATGAAACTTTGGATAGTTTTAAATCATCAATTATAAATCCCGACGGGGACGGATTTGTAGGATACGCATATGCACAGGCAAAGGATTGTAAAGACACGGGAACTATGTTTTCTATAACCTTTAAAATAAATCGCGAGAATGAGAAAGAATTAACTTATGAGTCGGTTTATATTGATGAGTTTGACGCTTGCGATTCCAATCTTGAAGACGTCAATACAGACATAAAAGTACAGTTTTCAGATAAGAATGCACAGAATATACAAAACAAACAGAATTTACAGAATACGCCGGAAGAACAGGCTGGAGTTAAAGGTCAATCAGACAGTATAAATAAATCAGATAGCATGGATAAATCGGACAGTAAAAATATAAACGGTACAGAAGAAAATAGTGTTTCTTTAATAGAGGTAAATTCATCAGATACGGTTAAATCAACGAATGTAATAATTGTAATTGTTATAGCTGTAGTAGTAATTGCAATTGTGGCATTGTTGTTTTTAATAAAGAAAAAATCAGGGAAAACAGGAGGAGTTAAAAAATGAAGAGAAAAAGCAAAGCATTTATAGCTGCATTTTTAAGCGTATGCCTTATTGCAACAACAGTTCTTGTGTCAACGGGCAACGCATTTGCAGGCGATGCAAACGTAGGAGAGCTTGCTGTAACTTCAGCACAGGGCTATGAAGGGGATACAGTAAAAGTAACTGTATCATATAACAATAATCAGGGAACAGCTGGATTTGAATTCAGAATGTATTATGATCCGGATGTGTTGGAATTAGTAAAGACAACATTATCGGAAGATGTATTTATCGAAGATGTAGTTATATTGGGAGATAAAAATGCTAATGAAAAAATGACAAATTTTGTATCTTATGCAGTTGCAATGGCAAAAGATAACAAAAAGAGCGGAGAATTGTACACTGTAGAATTTAAAATTAAAGATGGTGCCGCAATAGGAAATACAGAGTTAAAAATAACAGATTTAGTACCTTCTAATTTTAATGGTGATTTGATAACGGTAAATTCAAAAAACTCTTATGTAAAAGTATTATGCAAGCATGCAGATACAGAAGAAGTTGTAAAAGAAGCTGTAACATGTACAAAGGACGGCGTAACAGAAGTAAAATGTAAAAAATGTGGCGAATTAATTGATACAAAGACAGTTAAGTCAACAGGCCACAAGTTCGGCGAATACGAAGTAGTTACAGAGGCAACATGTTCAAAAGACGGATTAAAGAGAAGAACATGCAGTGTATGTAACGAGGTAGAAGAGGTAAAAATACCGGCAACAGGAAAACATACAGCAGTAACAGAGATAACAAAGAAAGCAACATGTACAACAGCAGGCGAAAAAGTAACAAAGTGCAGCGTGTGTGATAAGGTGCTTTCAACAGAAGAAATCCCTGCAACAGGCCACAAGTTTGGAGAATACAAAGTAGTTACAGAGGCAACATGTTCAAAAGACGGATTAAAGAGAAGAACATGCAGCGTATGTAACGAGGTAGAAGAGGTAAAGATACCGGCAACAGGAAAACATACAGCAGTAACAGAGATAACAAAGAAAGCAACATGTACAACAGCAGGCGAAAAAGTAACAAAGTGCAGCGTGTGTGATAAGGTGCTTTCAACAGAAGAAATCCCTGCAACAGGCCACAAGTTTGGTGAGTATGAAGTAGTTACAGAGGCAACATGTTCAAAAGACGGATTAAAGAGAAGAACATGCAGTGTATGTAACGAGGTAGAAGAGGTAAAGATACCGGCAACAGGAAAACATACAGCAGTAACAGAGATAACAAAGAAAGCAACATGTACAACAGCAGGCGAAAAAGTAACAAAGTGCAGCGTGTGTGATAAGGTACTTTCAACAGAAGAAATCCCTGCAACAGGCCACAAATATAGCGATTATGTTATAAAAAAAGACGCAACGGAAACAGAAGATGGTATTCTTGAAAGAACATGTACTGTATGCGGCGAGACAGAAAAAGTAACAATTCCAAAACTGGAATCATTAAAAACGGAAGTTAAAGATGAAAAGGCAGAAAATCCTTTGGCATCACAGTATACAAAGGGCGAAGATATTACATTTACTGCTATAGGCATCGGAATGGATAATGTAAATCCTCAGGCAGGCGATATGAGATATGTACCTGCAAAATGGAGCATTAATCCGAGCGGTGAGTGGACATCTGCACCGTATACGGCAACATTTGCAGTAGCTAATGCAGGTGATTATGAACTTAAGGTTGTATACAACCGTGAAGTTTACAAGGATGGAAAATGGGTAGCAGACGGAGTGACAATCACATCAAAGACAGCAATAACTATAGCAGAAAAGGCAGAAACACCTGATAATGTAAATAACGGAAACACAAATAATGACAGCACAACACCATCAGGAGATGCCTCAACAGATAATAATGCATCAGTAAGCACAGGTGATACATCAATTTATGTAATGATTATGGCAGTAATAATGATGATGGCTTCTGCAGCAGTAATAGTTGAAAAGTCAAGAAAAGCCGTTAAATAACAGAAAATAAAAAATATAAGAAACTGTACAAGAACAGTAAGTTTCTTAATAATGTTTAAAAACAGGTGGACGGAGGGAAACTTTCGTCCGCTTTTTTTTATAGGAATATTTTTGAAATGGGGAATGTTATGGGAAAAGCATACACGTATAAAAAGACAATTAAACGTGCGGCCTGTGTAATGCTGGCAGCGGGATTGGTATTTACGGGATGTCCGGAGGTCTTTTTGAGCCAATCTGTATTAAAAGTGCATGCGGCACAGGGGTATGAAAGCCTGGTTAAATCATGTATAGACAATATTAATACATTTGATGCAGATGATGAAAATACATATTTAACAGAGATAATTAATGGATTGGAAAGTGATGAAATTGATGCGGCAAATAAATATGTTGAAGAATTAATGCGGCAGAGTGATTATTATTGGCTGAATTTGTGTTTTATAAGCGATTTTATCGGAAACAGTGTTCTTTGGTACTCTGTAAAAGATAAATATGTAAATAAAGATAATACAATAGATAAAATAACAGCAAAAAATGATTATATTAAATTACATACAAGACTTGATAACGGTGAATGGAAAGAATTGCTTGCGGAAGAAATAGATAAAGCATGCGGAAGAATAGATATTTCGGATTGGAGATTCACCACAGAAAAAACTGCGGAAATGTATAGATATTTGAATGATTTAAGAGTTTCCGACAGACAGTATTATTGGATTGATTCTGTTAAAATCAGTGATGATGGTACATATATTAAAAGTGTGCTTGTCTCTGCTAAAGATAAATACACAAATGAAAATAATCAGACGATTAATAAAGAACAGGCAGGAAATGATTTTGATGTATTACAGAAACGGTTAAAAAACGGAGAAGAAATGAAAATTATTGAGGAAAGAATAACTGAAGGTAAGTATTCGGTGGCTTTGCCATATAATGTTTATACTATTCAGTTAAGAGACTTAAAAATAAATAAGGACAGAGCAGGTGATATATACAATTATGTCGGATATTTGAGCACGAAACCCCAATATTCTTACATAAATTTTATTTTACGGGAATATGACGAAGATTATCTTGCGGCATTATCATTAACGGTTCCTGCTGAATTTTTTAACGAAGAAAACAAATTTGATGAGAAATTATCTTACGCTAAATATAATAAATTCAACAAAAGAATAGCAGACCTTACGGCACAGATAGATGAAAGTATGTCGGATTTGGAAAAAACGCTGGCGATATATGAATGGGCAATGAGGGAATGTGAATATGATTATAAAAATTTTGTTTTAGACACGATTCCTACAGAAAGTTATCAAAAAGAAGGTGTGGTTTATAACGGACTGGCTGTGTGTAGCGGATATGCAGACTTTATGGAATATATGCTTAGAAAATATAAAATAACCAATTATATTGCATCTTCATCGGATTTGGATCACGCATGGAATATAGTTAATTTGGATGGTATCAACTATCATCTTGATGCTACATGGGATGATGTGGGAAAAGATTCGTTTTGGGAAGGTGTATATAATACAGATTACTTTTTGAAAAGTGATGATGAAATTACAGAATTGAACCATTACGGTTGGTCAGAGACAGTAAAGTGTGATAAAAGCGATTCATATGAGGGCTATATTTTCAGAAATAAAAACGCTAAGCAATTTAATTATTACAATGGTTATTGGTATTATATATGCAATACAAAGACGATTGTAAAATCAAAAATAGATGGAAGCGAAGCCACGGATTTTAAAACATTTAAGGAAATCATCGGTATGTATATTTATGATGATTATATGTATATTGCAACGCGTAAAGATGTATATAAAATCAATATGAAAAATCAATCCGAATCGGAAGTTATATTCAAATGCGATGAAAATGAAGGATTTGATTATATTGATGAATTTGTATTAAAACAGGGAAAAATAAAAATTGACAGCCCAAGTAATACAAAGATTTTTGAACTTCCTGAGGTTGCGTATACACCTGCTGTTCCTGTTACCTACGGTGATGCCAACGGTGACGGAAAAATCGACAGCCGCGATGCTGTATTAATCAAAAAATACGTTGCGGGATTCACAGGATTTACAATCGACCTTGAAGCGTCGGATGTCAACGCCGACGGCAAAGTTGACACAAGAGATGCTGTTAAGATTCTTAAAAAGATTGCTGGGTTTGATGTGACACTCGGAGCGGCATAAATGAAAAACATTTATAACATATAAAACTGTATTTATAAGATAAAAGGAGAATTGATTTATGCGTATCAGACAGGAAATTAAAATTAAATTTCTTTCGGCAGCGATGGTAGTGTTACTGATATTTTCGGGTATATTCGGCGGGATTGGATATAGGGCGTATGCGGCACAAACCACTTATCATGAAAATGACACAGTGACGATTTCGGATAATGAAACGGAAAACAAGTACCCTGAGATAACACCTGAAAGCACAAGTTATTTATATTGCTACAATCAGCTTGCAACTTGGGATTCTGGTGAGACCATGCAGCGATATTATAAAGATTTAAGGGATATATGCTGGGATTTTTATAATGGTGAGCTGGAAGCTACATATTATTTGTTTTGGGAAGATGAAAATGACAGCAGTAATAATGAATATGAGTGGTGTATAGATAAATTACTGCATAAAAGTGACTATAATCTCACTGAAGATGAGTACGCAATAGTTGAAACGGCTTTGTATGAAGACATGCCGATATTTTATTTTTTATATTCAATGTATTCAACAGGTGACGATGAAGACGGAAATACCGATTATACAACTGCAAGAGCGGGAATTACAATTAAAAATGATGATGATATTATAATATATATCTTAAACCGTGATGATTCGTGGTCAGTAAATTATCGGGACAAGTCAAGAAGAGCAGAATGTAGGAAACTTATAGAAAAAAGAATTCATGAATATTATGATTTGACAAAAGAATATGCAACAAATTATGAAAAGCAGACTGCTGTATTTGATGAAATCTGTCTGAATTCAGATTACTATTACGGTGATGATGAAAATACACAATATTATACACATAGTATTATGGGAAGTGTGGAGAAGAAAGATTTTGTATGTGAGGGATATGCGAAGGCAGCACAGCTATATCTTAATTACATTGGTGTAGATACGATATTGTTGTCAGGATATGCAGATGGCGGCGGACATGCGTGGAATGCAGTAAAGTTAGACAATGATAAATGGTACTTATCGGACCTTACATGGAGTGATGATTCAATAAGAATCGATAAAGATCATTTTAGTGACACGGCAGGAGTGAACAGCATAAATACAGCATTTGTAAATATGCCATATAAAACATTTTCACAGAGACATTCGCAAAATCTTACATTTAAAGCATTGGAATATGCCGACGATTCGGATTATTATAATTTTTATGATGTATATATTACATTGGAACAGGAAAATACATTAAGCAAAGAAGAGATAACAAAAATAGTTTCGGATAAAATCATTGAACTTTTAAAAAATAATATATCTAAAGCGGTTATTGTATATGAAAATTTTGAGTATTATGAATATCCGGAGGTTTTTTTTGCTGCATGCAGTTCGGCTTTTAAAAATATATACAACGAAACAGGTGTTGAGTGGACGTATACATTGGGCGAGCCGTGTTCTTCCGATTTATTATGGGATTTGAAGGACGAAGAAGGAAATTACATATTAAATGAAAATAATGAACGTATTAAACTGATGCGTAGTAATGTATTATTTTCAGTCAAAGAACAATCAGGAGAGTATACATTTTTAAAATATAATATTCCCGGAAACGGAGCATATATTACTGCCAGCGATTATATAGGAAGTAAGATATTAAATATACCGGAAACTTTGAACGGGTTTAAAGTAATTAAGATTGGAGATGTTAATACGATTGACTGTGAGAAAGTAATTCTTCCGTCTACGGTAAAAATTATAGGAGAGGGTGGATTTCGAGGCAGTAAAATAAAAAAAATAGAATTAAATGATGGATTAATAAGAATTGATTACGAAGCATTTTTAAACTGTGAAGAATTGAAATCAGTATATATACCTGAAAGTGTAAATGTAATAGAAAACTATGCTTTTGGATATGTATTTGGTGACAATGGTTTTGAAAAATCAGATGGTTTCACAATTTACGGTGAAGCAGGCTCAGCAGCACAAAAATATGCTGAAGATAACGGATTCACATTCATTGAGGGCAGAATGAACGAAATAACCTACGGTGATGCCAATGGTGACGGAAAAATCGATAGCCGTGACGCTGTAGTAATAAAAAAATACGTTGCGGGATTCACAGGATTTACAATCGACCTTGATGCAGCAGATGTCAATGCCGACGGAAAAGTTGATACAAGAGATGCCGTAAAGATACTTAAAAAGATAGCAGGTTTTGATGTGACGCTCGGTGAAGCGTAAGCATAGGAGGAATGTATAATGAGATTAAAAAGAATATGTAAGAGCATTACATGCATTGTAATGTCAGCAGGATTTGTATTTACAGGAATACCACATACGGCTTCCTATGATGCAAAAAAATTGGAGACAAATCTTGTAAGTGTTTTGGCGGCTGATTCATTACAATATTCAGATGGAAATACAACTTTTAAATATGAAGAATTAAATGATGGAACAATAAAACTTACTGAATGTGTAAAAACGGCAAAAGAATTAATCATTCCAGCTGAAATTAATGATAAAAAAGTAAGTACAATAGGTTTGAATTTTACCAGTTACAATTCTTCAATTGAGAAAGTGAGTATACCTGAAGGTGTTACAACATTGGATTCTTTTGCTTTTGATTCTTGCGAGAACCTTGAATCAATAAATATACCATCTACAGTAACATTTATAGGACATGGAACATTTAGAAATTGTAGTTCATTAAAAGAAATAGAAATTCCAGATAATATTACAAGATTATATTTTTCAACATTTGAGGGATGTTCTTCTCTTGAAAGTGTTAAGCTGCCAGAAAATCTTACGCAGATTGATAGTTATGTTTTTAGAAATTGTAGTAGTCTTATAGAGATAAGTATACCAGAAAATTTAGTAGAGATAAGCGGAGATTATGTATTTAGTGGCTGTAGCAGGTTAAAAAAGGTAAAACTTCCATCAAAACTTACAAATATTAAAAATGGTACATTTTATAACTGTATGTCGCTTACAGATATTAGTTTTCCATCGAGTGTAAAAACTATAGAGGATTACGCATTTAGCGGCTGTTCATCATTAACAGTGATTACGCTGCCTGATAATATAGAGAAAATGGGGAAGAGAGTTTTTAAAGGATGTATTAATCTTGAAAAAATCAATCTGACGGTTTCAAACGCTAATTACATTATTGATAATGATGCTATATATGAAAAAAACACAAATAATCTTGTTACATATACTTCTGGAAGCAAACAGAAAAATTTTATAATTAAAGATGGAGTTACCGAAATAGATGCACAAATTTTATTTGATTGTATAAATACTGAAATAATTACATTGCCGGAAAGTCTTGTAGATTTCAAATATAATATATATAGTTCGGATGGAATGAGTGAATGTGAAAATCTAAAAGCAATAAATATATCTGATAATAATACTTTATACAGAAGTATTGATGGTGTTTTATATAGTAAAGACTTGTCAAATTTAATTGTTTTTCCTGCAAATAAAACAGATTCGTATGTTATAAGCGACAAAACTGTGACAATAGGAAATTCTGCATTTGCTGGAAATGATAAAATGACATCAATAGATATTCCTTCAAATGTAAAATCAATAGAATCAATGGCATTTGGTGGGTGTAAAAATCTAAAAGATGTAAAACTAAATGAAGGTTTGGCAAACATAGGAAGCAATGCATTTATTGCATGTGATAATTTAGAAAATATTGAAATTCCAGATTCAGTACAAGAAATGGCGTCGGGTGTCTTTCTGGATTGCAAATTATTGAAAAATGTAAAGCTTTCGTCAAATATGAAAGTGCTTGAGGATACCATGTTTTGTGACTGTTTTAGTCTTGAAAATGTTATTATGCCATTAAATCTGGAACAAATATATCCAGAAACATTCGAGAGTTGTCATAATCTTAAAAACCTAAATATTCCTGAAAGTGTTAAATATATTAGTAATTATGCTGTTGTTGACTGCATTAATCTTGAAAGTATTACAATACCATCGGATGTTAATGATATTGGCGAGAAGGCATTTGGATATATTTGGGATAATGGAGATTTGGTAAAAAAAGAAAATTTTAAAATATATGGAGCAGATGGAAGTGCAGCACAAAGATATGCAAATGATAATAACTTTGAATTTATAGAGATAAAAAGTGTAAGTTCTGAGGACGGAATAAAAATTGAATATACAAATGATACTACAATAGGAGAAGAAGACGTAAGTATAAGTCTTGTGACAAAAGAACTTTCAAATAGTGACCCTGAATATGCAAAAATTAATTTTGATGGAAAAATAGAAGATACAGGTATAAAACCTGATACAGTACAATTTATTGCTTACGAAATATCATTAAAAAATGAAAGCGGCGTGACAGTGCAGCCGGATGGGAGTGTTCTTGTAAAGATACCAGTGTTTTCAGATTATAATAGCAAAGATTATAAAGTTTACTATGTTAATGAAAAAGGACAGTTTACCAATATGAATGCGGAGTATCAGTCAGGATATGTGGTGTTTACAACAAAACATTTCAGCACATATCTTGTGACTAGGACTAATTTGGTATCTTCAGATGATGTTACCTACGGTGATGCCAATGATGACGGAAAAATCGATAGCCGTGATGCTGTAGTAATTAAAAAATACGTTGCGGGATTCACAGGATTTACAATCGACCTTGATGCAGCAGATGTCAATGCCGACGGAAAAGTTGACACAAGAGATGCAGTGAAAATACTTAAAAAGATAGCAGGTTTTGATGTGACGCTCGGTGAAGCGTAATGAAAGTTTAAATATAATAATATTGATATGGCGGCTGCGAGTCGTCATGTCAATTAATACAGGAGGATAGTTTATGAGAATAAAAAAAATTACAAAAAAGACATGTAAAAGCATAGCATGCATTGCACTGTCAGCAGGGCTTGTATTTACAGGACTTCCGTTTGCTGGAGCAAATTCAGGAAACAGTAAATGGCAGGAGAGTGCAGCGACAGGACTTATGCAGGTTCAGGCGGCACAGATAACTTATGATTACACGGTTGGCAATTCAACGTACACTTACACAATTTTGACAGATGATACTGTTAAAATAACAAAATACAAAGGAACAGACGAAAGTATTGTTATTCCTTCAGAGATAGACGGTAAAAAGGTGACTGTTATAGGAAACTCGGCATTTTATGGACTTAAAAGTCTTAAAAATATAGAAATTCCTGATGGAATTACTTCGATTGAAAACTATGCTTTCTGCCAATGCTGGTCAATAACGAGTCTTTCGGTTCCTGAAAGTGTTACAAGCATTGGAACGGGTGCGTTTAGATTTTGCGGTGATTTGAAAGAGATAAAGCTTCCATCAAATCTTACTGTTTTATCAGACAGCCTTTTTGGGGCTGATGCAAATCTTGAATACATAACATTTGGTGATGCTGAAAAAACAGATACAGTCATTATACCTGAAACGGTTCAAAAAATGGGTAATTACGTATTTATGAACTGTGAAAAAATAAAAAATATCAAGCTTCCGTCAAATTTAAAAATTATAGGAAAAACCTGCTTTCAAGGCTGTATCTCATTAACAGGCCTGTTTATACCTCAAAGTGTAGAATCAATAGGAGGCGGAATTTTTGGAGATTGCGATGCTTTACAAAGTGTTGAGATTGAGGATGAAAATAATAATTTCATATTCAAAGACGGAATATTATACGATGTGAAAAATGGAATACTTGTCAGTGCGGTAAACTCACTGATACCAGAAAAAGTAATCGTAGACGAATGTACAAAGACTATAGATTATTCTGCATTTGCTGATTGTAATAATCTTTATGAGATTGAAATACCACAGGGAGTTGTAAACATTGGTGAAAAAGCGTTTGCAAGACTTGATAATTTGAAAAATATTGACATTCCTGACAGTGTTACCAATATTACGACGTTGGCATTTTATAGATGTAACGGACTTGTTTCGGTACAAGTTCCCGGAAGTGTAACAGCAATTAAAAATGGTACGTTCAGGGAATGCAATAATTTAAAAAAAGTTATATTAAATGAAGGTATAACAGGCATTGAACAGTATGCATTCTATGACTGTGAATTATTAGAAGAAATCAGTATACCAGGTACAGTAACTACTGTTGGTAACTCTGCATTTTATAGATGTAAGAACTTAAAAAACATTGAAATACCTGAAGGAGTTACAAAGATAGATGGTTCGGCATTTATTTTTTGTTCGTCACTAGAGCAGATTAAATTGCCACAATCACTTATGTCAATAGGTTCGGGTGCATTTGACAACTGCACATCACTTATATCAGTAGAACTTCCGGATAATGCTATAATTTCAAGCAGTACATTCAGGGGTTGTAAAAATCTTTCCAAAATAGTGCTTTCGGATACAAATAACAATTATACTGTAAAAAATGGCATTTTATACAACAAAGCTATGACAAGTGCAATTTATTGTATTCCTGCATCAGGAGTTGAAGAAATCAGTATAGAAGAAGGAGTTACTACAATAGATAGTAATCTGTTGTTTAGTGGGAATGTAAAAAAGATTAACATACCAAAGTCAGTTACAAAAATAGATGCGGCTGCATTTATGTATTGTTATGATTTGCAATCAATTAATGTAGACAGTGAAAATGACAGGTATATGTCTGAAAAAGGGATTTTATATAATAAAGCTATGACAAGAATACTGTGTTATCCTGCAGGAATTAAAGATACAGAATTTTTTGTGCCTGATACAGTAAAAACTATCGGGGATTTTGCATTTTATGGCACAAAGGCTTTGGAGAGCATAAATATTCCTGACAGCGTCACGAATATTGGCACGGATGCTTTTGGAGAATGCAGCGGACTAAAAGAAGTAGTAATTCCGGATTCTGTGACAAGCATGGGAGAGGCTGTATTTTATAAATGTACTTCATTGGAAAAAGTAAAACTTTCCGTAAATATAACAATGCCTAATCCTGCTGTTTTTCAGTATTGCTCAAATTTGAAGGAAGTGGTATTGTCTGAAAATATGCAGTTTTTAGGGGATTTTATGTTTTCGTATTGCACGCAGCTTACAAATATTGTACTGCCTGATACATTAACTTCTGTTTTAAGAAGTGCATTTCAAAATTGTGATAATCTTAAAAATATTACAGTTCCTAAAAATGTAACAACAATACGGGATTATGCTTTTGGCTATTATTATGATGAACAGAGTGCAACATATAAAAAATATGATGATTTTACGATATCAGGCTATGCCGGAAGTAAGGCACAGGAATATGCCGAGGCAAACGGAATCAGATTTATTGAGCTTAACGAAAAAGAGACTACAGACGGAATAAAGATAGAATATTCAAAAGACGATTCTTCAATAGGAGGAGACAATGAAGAAAAAATTAGTCTTGAAAGCAGGCAGCTTACAGAATCGGACGAAGAATATTCAAAGATTGATTTTACAGGAAAAATAGAAGATTCAGATGTAAAACCTGAAAACGTAAAATCTGTTACATATGAGATTTCGCTGAAAAACGAGAGCGGACAGACAGTTCAGCCGTCCGAAAAAGTCACAGTTAAAATACCTGTTCCTGATGGTTACATGGGAGAGAACTGTAAGGTTTATTATGTGAATGAAAAAGGTAAGTTTACTAATATGAATGCAGTTTGTCAGAATGGATTTCTGATTTTTGAGACAGGACATTTTAGTACATATCTTGTAACAGAGACTAATATAAAGACAGTTTCTGAAATAACCTACGGTGATGCCAATGGTGACGGAAAAATCGACAGCCGTGACGCTGTAGTAATTAAAAAATACGTTGCGGGATTCACAGGATTTGCAATCGACCTTGAAGCATCGGACGTCAATGCCGACGGAAAAGTTGACACAAGAGATGCAGTAAAGATACTTAAAAAGATAGTTGGATTTGATGTGACGCTCGGTGAAGCGTAAATTTAACAACCCGAGTTTGTCAAGTAAAGTGTGTAAATTTTTATTATTTTTTATGGCGGTCATTTTTTGACCGCCATTTTCATTGCGGTATGTCAGGGTTGGTATTGTATATTGCCAGACTATAGCTATTGCTTATATGACAATTCGTGAAATATTATATGTTGACGATCCGACATATCAAAATTGCCCACTGCATCAGATATAACGACATTATTATCGCCGTTATAAAAAGAAAAGCTATTTTGTTTATTTTTCAATAAAAATCCTTAACATCGATGTTTTTCCTTTCACGTCAAAAATGTAAAGTGACTTAATAATAATAGTATAAATTACAAAAATATATAAATATGCATATCTATAAATATACTTATAACATATATATAATGATTTTACAAGTGAAAATGTGTAAAAATATTTTGATTTTACAGATAGTCTGTTATAATTAAATAACAAATAGGTAATTGCGAAACCGGATAAAAGTACCGGGACTTACAGCGGTGGCATGAAATTAAATAGCAAAATATGTGAGGAAATAGGTATGGCTGCAAAATTAAATAAAATTACAATATATATTACATCAACAGAAGTATTTTTTAATAGGGATGCTGATGGCAATAGTGTGTTTGATGAAAAATTATATAAAAAAGCATATAATATTGTTACTGAAGGGCGACGTTGTAAAGCTGACAAATTGAGATTTAATGAGGATAAATGCCGTTGTATTGCTGCTGGATTGTTATTAAATTATGCTTTAAGACAAGAAAAAGTGGATAATCATAGTGAAATTGTAATGGTGGACATAATTAAGGCATGTGATGGATATGATAAATCATATGATTATAAAATTAAATATCAGAAAAAAGGTAAACCGTATTTTAAAGATTACAAAGAATTGAATTTTAATATTACACATTCAGGAAAATATGTTGCATGTGCTATTTCTGATAAACCGATAGGAATTGATATGGAAGGAAACAGAAAAGATGTATGCAGCGTTGCAAGACGTTTTTTTAATAAAGATGAAGCTGAATGGGTGTGCATAGCTGAGTCGGAATCGGAACAGAAAGAAAGATTTTTGAAAATATGGACATTTAAAGAAGCATATTCAAAGATGACAGGTGATGGAATCGCATTATGTTTAAAACAGCCATATTTTCAAGGCTTAAAAAATCTGAATGTGATAGAAAAATCATTTGAGGAGTATAGAATATGTGTTGTCAAAAAATAAATTTATTATACTTATGTATGGTTATCAAATCATATTTTTAATTAGAAAAATCCCGGCAAAGTAGTATTATGAGGTGTCACCTCAGATCTTTACCGGGATTTATTTATTTTTATTTATTTTCCTGATAATCAAGAGCTGCTTTGATAAATCCTCTGAAAAGCGGATGTGGTCTGTTAGGACGAGACTTTAATTCAGGATGTGCCTGAGTTGCAAGGAACCATGGATGTGAAGGAATTTCAACCATCTCAACGATTCTTCCGTCAGGAGAAATACCTGAAAGCTTCATGCCGTTTTCTGTAAGAACTTTTCTGTAATCATTATTAACTTCATAACGATGACGATGACGCTCATGAATCTGCTCTTCACCATAAAGCTCGTAAGCCTTGCTTGTTTTATCAAGAACACAAGGATAAGAGCCAAGTCTTAATGTGCCACCGATATCATCAATGCCTTCCTGATCAGGCATAAGATGAATTACAGGGTGTGTAGTATCCGGTTTTAATTCAACGCTGTGTGCATCTGTATAACCGATTACATCTCTTGCAAATTCAACGATAGATAACTGCATTCCGAGGCAGAGACCAAGGAATGGTACATTGTGTTCTCTTGCATAGCGGATTGCCTGAATCTTGCCTTCAATACCTCTGTCGCCGAAACCACCAGGAACAAGGATTCCTGATACATCGCCAAGAATTTCAGCTGCATTTTCAGCTGTAACAGTTTCTGAATCAACCCATTTGATAGTTACATCAGCTGAATTGTATACACCGCCGTGCTTTAATGCTTCGACTACACTGATGTAAGCATCGTGAAGCTGTATATATTTACCAACAAGGGCAACAGTAACTTTCTTTGTAGGATTTTTCCATGCTTTACACATTGCACGCCATTCGTCAAGATCCGGTTCTGGACAGTCAAGCTGGAGACATTCACATGCAACCTGTGCAAGGTGTTCATCTTCCATTGCAAGTGGTGCATCATAAAGAATTTCAACATCAAGATTCTGAAGTACGTGTGACTTAGGTACGTTACAGAATAAAGCAATCTTATCCTTAATTCCAGGTTCAAGAGGATGCTCAGTACGGCATACAAGAATATCCGGCTGGATACCCATTCCCTGAAGTTCTTTTACACTTGCCTGTGTCGGCTTTGTCTTCATCTCACCTGAAGCCTTGAGGTAAGGTATGAGAGTAACGTGACAAAGGATAGCATTCTCACGTCCTACTTCGTGCTGGAACTGACGGATTGCTTCAAGGAAAGGCTGGCTTTCGATATCACCTACAGTACCACCGACTTCGATGATGGCAATCTTAGTTTTATCATCTGAGTAGTCGCGGTAAAATCTGCTTTTGATTTCGTTAGTGATATGAGGAATAACCTGAACAGTGCCTCCACCAAAATCACCGCGGCGTTCTTTCTGAAGAACTGACCAATAAACCTTACCTGTAGTTACGTTAGAATTTTTATTAAGACTTTCGTCAATGAATCTTTCATAATGTCCGAGGTCAAGGTCAGTCTCGGCTCCATCATCGGTAACAAATACTTCACCATGCTGAATAGGATTCATGGTGCCTGGGTCGATATTGATATATGGATCAAACTTCTGCATAGTTACTGAAAAACCGCGGGCTTTCAATAAACGTCCTAATGACGCAGCAGTTATTCCTTTTCCAAGTCCTGAAACGACACCACCGGTGACGAATACATATTTTACGGGCATTATTTCCTCCATTCTGCCGGGTTGCGGCTGTAAAAAATTGTTATTAAAAATACATTAAAAATAAATATCCGGCAGCACAAAATAAAACACTACCGGGACAAATCATTTAATATTTAAAACCATTATACAACGAGTCGTTATTAATTTCCACATATTTTTTCAAAATAAATAGATAAATATATTACAGAGGGGCATGATAAAATTATAAAGTTAGTATAAAATAAGTAAAATTAGTTGTTTTTGATTGATTTATAAAATATTAATCTATATAATTAAGAAGACAATCATATTATTTTTTGATAATAAACTCAGCAATATACATAAGTGCTGTTTTATTATAAAATTAGAAATGGAGAATATATGGGAAACTGGGAAAATGATAACAGAAATTCCGGCGATAATGTAAATGGCAGACCACTTAATAACGGCAATGGCAGTAATCCGTCACCGGATAATAATAATAACCGTAACGGACAGGGGTATGGCGGATATAATCCACAGGGTAACGCCGGCGGTAATGGTTATAACGGCGGATATGGCAATAATGGCGGTAATGGCTATAACAGCGGTAACAGAGGTTACAACGGAATGCCTAACGGACCGCAGGGAGGACCTAATGGGTATGGACCGGGTAATTATAACAACTATAATAATTACAATAATGGACCGGGCAATAACCGCAATAATAATGGCAACAGAGGCGGCGGAAGAAATAATAATAACGAGAAGAAGCCAAAGAACTGGAATACAATAATACTGCTTACGATAGCATGTGTTGTTACATTTATCGGTATCACATTTCTTAATGGAATGTTAAAGAATGCAACATATAAAGAGATTTCATATTCTGAATTTCTTAATATGATTGATGAGAACAAGATTTCAAAAGTTAAGTTTGAACAGGATAGAATTATAATAACTCCTTCAGATGATACGATTGAAGATACCGCAATGGGAAAGATTAAGTACACATATTACACAGCATATATTAATGATGATGAACTTGTGCAGACATTGAAGGAACATTCAGATATTACAATAACAGGTTATATTCCTGACTCAAGTTCATCTGTTATAGATTTCCTTCTTGTATATGTACTTCCATTGCTGCTTATGATATTCCTTTTCTCATTCATATACAGAAAGATTGCAAAAGGAAGCGGTATGATGGGCGGCATGGGTGTCGGCAAAAATACTGCAAAGGTATATGTACAGAAGAAGACAGGTGTTACATTTAAAGATGTTGCCGGTCAGGATGAGGCAAAAGAATCACTTACAGAGATTGTTGATTTCCTTCATAATCCTGATAAATATGCAAGAATAGGTGCTAAGCTTCCAAAGGGTGCACTTCTTGTAGGACCTCCGGGTACAGGTAAGACACTCCTTGCAAAAGCGGTAGCTGGTGAAGCTAATGTGCCGTTTTTCTCTCTTGCAGGTTCAGATTTCGTAGAGATGTTTGTCGGTGTGGGTGCGTCAAGAGTAAGAGATTTATTTAAAGAAGCACAGAAGCTTGCACCATGTATTATTTTCATTGATGAGATTGATGCAATCGGTAAGAGTCGTGATTCGAGATATGGCAGTGGAAATGACGAGCGTGAACAGACATTGAACCAGCTCCTTGCTGAGATGGATGGTTTTGATTCATCTAAGGGACTTTTTATTCTTGCTGCGACTAACAGACCGGAAGTACTTGATAAGGCACTTTTAAGACCGGGGCGTCTTGACAGAAGAATTATTGTAGATAAACCGGATTTAAAGGGAAGAATAGATACACTTAAGGTTCATTCAAAAGATGTTCTTATGGATGATACTGTTGATTTGGAAGCAATCGGACTTGCGACAAGTGGTGCTGTTGGTTCAGACCTTGCAAATATGATTAATGAGGCGGCTATTGCAGCTGTCAAGGATGGCAGAAATGTAGTTTCACAGAAAGACCTTTTTGAGGCTGTCGAAGTTGTAATTGCAGGTAAAGAGAAGAAAGACAGGATTCTTAGCCGTGAGGAAAAGAGAACTGTCGCATACCATGAAGTGGGTCATGCACTTATTACAGCATTAAAGAAAGATGCTGAACCGGTCCAGAAGATTACTATTGTTCCAAGAACAATGGGTTCACTTGGTTATGTAATGCAGGTGCCTGAGGAAGAGAAGTATCTTATGACAAAAGATGAGCTTATGGCAAGGCTTGTCACACTTCTTGGCGGACGTGCTGCAGAAGAGATTGTATTTGATACTGTTACAACCGGTGCATCAAATGATATTGAAAAGGCTACACAGATGGCAAGAGCCATGATTACACAGTATGGCATGTCAGAAAAATTTGGTCTTATGAGTCTTGAGACAGTTGAAAACAAGTATCTCGACGGTAATGCAAGACTTAACTGTTCAGATGAGACAGCAGCCATAATTGATGAAGAAGTAAAAGATTTATTGAAGAGATGTTTTGAAGAAGCTAAACAGCTTCTTTCAGAAAACAGGGATGTCCTTGATGAAATTGCCAAGTTCCTTTATGAGAAAGAGACAATTACAGGTAAGGAATTTATGAAGATTTACAGAGAAGTAAAAGGAATTCCGGAACCGGTGGACACAAGTGCAATGTCTAAGTCAGAAAAAGTTGCAGAGAGCGTAACATTTGCAGAAGACGGAAGTTATTCGTCAACTGTAAGCGGTCCTGTAGATGATTTCTGGGATAATGTTGGAAAAAATAAATCGAACAGCTACGAGAATAATTCTGGAAAACAGGAAGATTCTCAAGATACAGAAAACACAAAAAACAGTACAAATAATTAAAATATGTTTCAGAAAAAGGGGTAATAATGGAATTTACACATTTACATGTCCATACGGAGTATTCGCTTCTTGATGGTTCAAGCAAGATAAAAGAGATTACATCAAGAGCAAAAGAGCTTGGAATGAAGAGTCTTGCAATAACTGACCACGGAGTAATGTACGGTGTGATAGATTTCTACAAAGCAGCAAAAGAAGTTGGCATAAAGCCGATTCTTGGATGTGAGGTATATGTTGCCCCGGGTTCAAGATTTGATAAGCAGCCGGGAGAATCAGAGAGCAGATATTATCATCTGGTCCTCCTTGCTGAAAATAATACCGGATACAAAAATCTTATGAAAATTGTTTCAAGAGGATTCACGGAAGGATTTTATTATAAGCCGCGTGTTGATTATGAAGTGCTGGAGCAGTTTCATGAGGGTATTATCGCATTAAGTGCGTGTCTTGCAGGTGAAGTACAAAGATATCTTGCAAGAGGCATGTACGAGGCAGGTTGTGAGGCAGCAAAGCGGTATGAAGGTATTTTTGGTAAAGGTAATTTCTTTCTTGAACTGCAGGATCATGGAATCCCTGAACAAAAGTATGTCAATCCCCAGTTAATCCGCATGTCGCAGGAATTGGGGATTGATTTAGTATGTACCAATGATGTGCATTATACATATGCACAGGATGCTGATGCACATGATATTCTTCTTTGTATACAGACAGGTAAAAAAGTTACAGATGAAAACAGAATGAGATATGACGGTGGACAGTATTATCTTAAATCGCCGGAAGAAATGGCAGAACTGTTTCCGTATGCACCACAGGCTCTTGAAAATACATGCAAAATAGCTGAAAGATGTAATGTTGAGATTGAATTTGGCGTAACAAAAGTACCGCACTTTGAGGTACCGCAGGGGTTTGATTCATGGACATATCTCAATCATCTTTGTAATGAGGGCATGAAACGAAGATATCCGGATGCAGATGAAGAAAAAAAGAAGCGTCTTGAGTACGAATTGTCGGTTATTCACAAGATGGGTTATGTAGATTATTTCCTTATAGTATGGGACTATATTAATTATGCAAAGACACATGGGATAGCTGTAGGACCGGGAAGAGGTTCAGCAGCGGGAAGCATTGTATCATATTGCCTTGGAATAACAGACATTGACCCGATAAAGTATAGTCTTATTTTTGAACGTTTCCTTAATCCGGAGCGAGTATCAATGCCCGATATTGACGTGGATTTCTGCTATGAGAGAAGACAGGAAGTTATAGATTATGTAGTGGAAAAATATGGAAAGGATTGTGTTGTTCAGATTGTAACATTCGGAACGATGGCGGCAAGAGCTGTAATAAAGGATGTTGGACGAGTGCTTGATCTTCCTTATGCAATGGTTGATAATATTGCAAAAATGGTACCTAGAGAAATAGGAATAACAATAGATAAAGCAATACAGGAAAATCCGGATTTGCGTAATGCATATGAAAATGATGCACAGGTCCATGATTTAATTGATAAGAGTAAACGACTTGAAGGATTACCTCGTCATGCGTCAATGCATGCGGCTGGCGTGCTTATAAGCCAGAAAGCCGTAGATGAGTATGTTCCTGTGGCGACAGGGGCAGACGGTGCTGTAGTGGCACAGTTTGTTATGACAACGCTTGAAGAACTTGGCCTTTTAAAGATGGATTTTCTGGGGCTTAGAACACTTACAGTAATTCAGGATGCCGAAAAGCTGGCGAGAAAGAAAAATCCGGAATTTTCAATAGATAATATTAATTATGAAGATAAAAATGTCTATGACATGATAAGCACCGGTAAATGTGAAGGTATATTCCAGCTTGAAAGTGCGGGAATGAAGAACTTCATGAAAGAATTAAAGCCGCAGAGCATAGAAGACCTGATAGCCGGAATATCGCTTTACAGACCGGGACCTATGGATTTCATTCCACAGTATATAAAAGGAAAGAATAATCCAGAAGATATTACGTATGACTGTCCTATGCTTGAACCGATATTAAAGCCGACATACGGCTGTATTGTATATCAGGAGCAGGTAATGCAGATAGTGCGTGACCTCGCCGGATATTCGCTTGGACGAAGTGACCTTGTCCGTCGTGCAATGTCTAAGAAAAAGACGTCTGTCATGGAAAAAGAAAGGCAGAATTTCATATATGGCAATCCGGAGGAAAATGTACCGGGTTGTATAAGTAATGGAATAGATGAAAAAACGGCTAATAAGATTTACGATGATATGATTGACTTTGCAAAGTACGCATTTAATAAGTCACATGCGGCATGTTATGCGGTTGTTGCGTATCAGACAGCATATTTAAAGACATATTACCCCGTGGAATTTATGGCGGCTCTTATGACGTCGGTTGTCGATAATACTGATAAGGTGGCGGGTTATATCTATGCATGCCGTCAGATGAATATACAGATGCTTCCTCCTGACGTAAATACTTCGGATATGGAATTTTCGGTTGAAGACAATGCGATAAGATTTGGTCTTTCAGCTGTAAAATCGCTTGGAAGACCGACGATAAAAGCTATAATTGATGAAAGAAATAAAAGCCGTTTTACAAGTATGCAGGATTTTATAAGCAGATTGTATACTGACTTAAACAAGCGTACGCTCGAAAATCTTATAAAATCGGGGGCGTTTGACACATTTGGAAATAACAGACGCCAGATGATGAGCGTGTATGCACGCATGCTTGATAATGAGGCAAAGCAGGGAAAAGATGCGATTTCGGGACAGATGTCGCTTTTTGACCTTGTTGATGAGAGTGAAAAATCACAATTTGAGATAAAAATGCCGGATGTAAGTGAGTATACAAAGGAAGATATTCTTGCATTTGAAAAAGAAGTGCTGGGAGTCTATGTAAGCGGACATCCGCTTGATGAATATGCTGCTATGTGGAAAAAACATATTTCAGCAATGTCCACAGATTTTGAGATTGATGATGAGACAGGTGAGCCGAAAGTCAAAGTGGATTCAAAGGCAACAATCGGCGGAATGATTATGGCAAAATCGGTGAAACCTACGAAAACAGGGCAGCTTATGGCATATCTTACAATAGAGGATTTGGTGGGAACTGTTGAAGTAATTGTATTTCCGAGGACATTTTCGACATATAGGAATATAATAGAAGGAACTGATAAATTATTCATAACAGGCAGAGTTAATGCTAATGCAGATGAAAATGCGAAGCTTATATGCGAAAGCGTAGTCCCTTTTGAAGATGTTCCGCGAAAATTATGGATAAGATTTGCAAGCGAGGAAGAATATCTAAAAAAAGCGGCGGATTTAGCGGAAGAATTAAAATATTCAGACGGAAAAGATTCGATTATAATTTACTGCACAAAAGAAAATAAGAGGATTGCACTTCCGCAGAGCAGAAACATCAGGATTACACCTGATATTCTGGCATCACTCAGGGCACAGTACGGTATTAAAAATGTTGAAACAACATAGTTGAAATACGGACGCGATTGCGGTAATATTATTTTAAGATATTCATAGGAAGAGCAGAAAGGAAGGAGTAGTTATGGCAAAGGAAATAAAAACAATTGGTGTTTTAACAAGCGGTGGTGATGCACCGGGAATGAATGCAGCGATAAGAGCTGTTGTCAGAACTGCACTGAACAAAGGGCTTAAAGTTAAAGGCATACAAAAAGGATATAATGGTCTTATTAATGATGAAGTTATAGACATGGATAAGAAGAGCGTTTCTGATATTATCCAGAGAGGCGGAACTATTCTTTACACAGCAAGATGTCTTGAGTTTATGACTGCAGATGGACAGAAAAAGGCAGCAGAAGTATGCAAAAAACACGGCATTGATGGCATAGTTGTAATTGGCGGTGACGGCTCATTTCGAGGTGCACAGAAGCTTGCTGAGAATGGTGTCAACACGATTGGACTTCCGGGAACAATTGACCTGGATATAGCATGTACTGATTACACAATAGGATTTGATACAGCTGTAAATACTGCCATGGAAGCTATTGATAAAATTCGTGATACATCTACATCACATGAAAGATGTAGTATTATTGAAGTAATGGGTAGAAATGCAGGTTATATAGCACTCTGGTGTGGTATTGCCAATGGTGCAGAAGATATTCTTCTTCCGGAAAGATATGATAATGACGAGCAGGCTATTATTAATCATATTATTGAAGGACGTAAGAAAGGCAAGAAACATCATCTTATTATTAATGCTGAAGGTATAGGCCACTCAACAGGTATGGCAAGACGTATTGAGGCAGCAACAGGCATTGAGACAAGAGCTACTATACTTGGTTACATGCAAAGAGGTGGTTCTCCGACATGTAAGGACAGAATGTATGCATCTGTAATGGGCTCATATGCAGTTGATCTGCTTGTTGAAGGCAAGAGCAACCGTCTTGTTGCATACAAGAATGGCAAATTCGTTGATTTTGATATAGACGAAGCACTTGCAATGAAGAAAGATATTAATGAGTACGAATTTAATATAAGTGCACTGCTTTCAAAGTAAAATTGTGCAGATTTGTCAAATAATAATGCATAATATGTGCAGCAGTGGTTTTAAGACTTTAATATAAAAAGTAAACAGGAAAAATATATGATAACAAGTACAGGAAGTTCACAGGTTAAACGTGTAATCCAGCTTCAGAAGAAGTCAAAAATAAGAAAAGAAAACAGGCAGTTTGTTGTCGAGGGTGTCAAGATGGTGTGTGAAGCACCATTTGACCGTATTGAAAAAATATATATGTCAGAAAGATTTGCAACTGACAATGAGGATTTTGTCAAGAAACTTGGAATGAGTGATGACAAAGTTGAGACAGTTGCAGATAACGTATTTGCACATATGTCTGATACACAGACTCCGCAAGGCGTTATGGCTGTTATTAATATGAAAGAATACAGTGTTGATGATATTATCAAAGCCGGTTCTGACAGAAAACCTCTTATAATAGCAATAGAAAATCTTCAGGATCCCGGCAATCTCGGAACTATAGTAAGAATGGCTGAGGGAGCCGGTGTCACTGGCATTGTGATAAGTTCTAATGCCGTTGATATATATAATCCAAAGACGATACGTTCAACTATGGGGTCAATATACAGAGTTCCGTTTGTTTATGCTGCTGATTTTATAGGTGCAATTGAACTGATGAAAAAGAACGGAATTAATGTTTATGCGGCTCATCTTGACGGAAGTTGTGAGTATACGGAGGCTGATTATACAAAGTCAAGTGCATTTCTTATTGGAAATGAAGGCAATGGACTTACTGATGCGGCTTCTAAGGCTGCAGATAATCTTATAAAAATCCATATGGAAGGTAAGGTTGAATCGTTAAATGCTGCAATAGCCTGTACAGTGCTTACATATGAAGCTATGCGTCAGAGACGGAGTTAATGACATTAATTTGTAAATATTTTAGAAATATAAAAAAATAATAAATTTTTAAGATAAGGGCTTCCAAAACACGTGGAAGCCCTTGTTTTATGCCATTTTTTAACAGATTTGACAAAGAAGCGTAACTTTGCTACAATACATCTGTAACAAAATGTAACAATTCCGTAACATTTTGTTTAGGCATAACAAATGCCGGAAAGGGAAAGCTTTATGAAACTTAGAAGTAGCAAAGCGGCAATTTGCACGGGGGCAGCCGTAGTTATGTTCCTTATGCCGGTTGTACCGGAAGTGGCAGTCGCAAAAACTACCTATGAGCAACCAGAAAGTACAGTACAATTCGATACAGAACTGAGACAGGCGTCTTACACTGTTAATGTGTCAGACATCGTTGCGACAGGTTATGTGGAGGAAAAAGAAACGGGGATGTATGCAGGTATGGCAATAGCCATAGCTGATCCTTATACTCAGGTGTATGCAATGGCCGATGAGAATTCAGAGGTTGTAGGTCAGATGGGACAAAACAGCATTGCATCTGCAGAAGAGATTGTCGGAGAATGGACAAAGATTGTATCCGGTAATCTTACAGGATTTGTTAAGACAAGTGAATTATGTTTTAATGAGGAAGCACAGGCACTTGGAAGCAGCTTAGGAGATGTGAGTGCTACAGTTGTGGCTGACAGTGCGGCATTGTATTTAACAGCTGACAAGTCACAGGCAGCAGATTTTGCAGCCAACGGAACACAATTCAAGGCAGTCGGCAAAAAAGGAAGCATGATTGCGGTAGAGTACGGTGAGTCAAAGGCATATGTGTATGCTGACCAGGTAAGCATAGAATATGCAGCAGGAACCGGATATACCAACGAAGAGATAGAGAATATAAAGGCTGAGGAAGAGGAGCAGAGACGTCAGGCAGAAGAGGCTGAACGTGAAGCTGCAAGAAAAGCCGAAGAAGAAAGAACTGCCAGAATTGAAGCAGCTATGACAGATGTAGGTGTTTCATATAATCCGACAATGGAAGCAAGTGCAGAAGAAGTATGGCTTCTTGCATGTGTCATTGACTGGGAATCAGGCTGGGAACCATATGAAGGCAAACTTGCTGTAGCCAATGTTGTATTAAACAGAGTAAGAAACTCAAGATATGACAATACAATCACAGGTGTTATTTATGCAAGAAGCCAGTTTTCAGGTGTATCTGACGGATATGGCAATGCAAGTTCAACATTTCAGGCAAGACTCGATGCAGGTCCAAGAACACAGGAGTGTCTGGAAGCAGCAATGGAAGCATTGTCAGGTGTGAACAATATAGGCTCATATACATCATTCAGATCAGTTTCAATTGCAAACTATGATGCATATTCAAGCTTTACAATAATAGGAGGTCATGTTTTTTATTAAGATAATTAACGGCATCTTAATAAATATGGCTGATGTAAGATAAAAATTGAATTATTATATATATTTAATCCGGGACAGACTGAGTATTTGCTAGGCTGTCCCGGATTTTCTTTCTATATTGCACACAGACATGATTTATGATACACTATACCACAAATATGTATATTTGGAATGGAGATAAAGATAGCTATGGATTTGACAGGACGCGATTTTTTAACTTTAAAAGACTATACACCGGATGAGATTGAATTTCTTATTAATCTGGCAGGAGAACTTAAAGAAAAGAAAAAGAAGGGTGTAGTTGAGCAGCCGTTAATCGGCAAGAATGTTGCACTTATATTTGAAAAGACAAGTACAAGAACACGTTGTTCATTTGAAGTGGCAGCACATGACCTTGGAATGGGCACTACATATCTTGACCCTAAAGGTTCCCAGATTGGCAAGAAAGAGAGTATTGCCGATACAGCAAGAGTTCTTGCAGGAATGTATGATGGAATAGAATATCGTGGATTCGGTCAGGAAATTGTTGAGGAGCTTGCAAAACATTCAAAAGTACCTGTCTGGAATGGTCTTACTAATGAATATCATCCTACACAGATGCTTGCAGATATGCTTACAATTCGTGAGAAACTTGGACATTTAAAAGGTGTTAAGTTTGTATACATGGGTGATGCACGTTACAACATGGGTAATTCACTTATGATAGTATGTGCAAAGCTTGGTCTTCATTTCACTGCATGCACAACAAAAGAATATTTTCCAAATGATGAGCTTGTTGCACAGTGTAAGGAATGGGCAAAGGCAAGTGGTGGTTCAGTTACATTATGTGAAGATGTGAAGGAAGCAACTAAGGATGCAGATGTAATATATACAGATGTATGGGTTTCAATGGGTGAACCTGACGAAGTATGGGAAGAAAGAATCAAAGCACTTTTACCATATCAGGTTAATCGTGCAGTTATGGAAAATGCATCAAAAAATGCCATTTTCATGCATTGTCTTCCTGCATTTCATGATTTAAAGACAACAATCGGTGCTCAGATTCATGATAAATTCGGACTTGATGAGATGGAAGTTACAGATGAAGTATTTGAATCATCACAGTCTGTGGTATTTGACGAAGCAGAGAACAGAATGCATACAATCAAAGCTGTTATGGCAGCTACGCTTGGTGCATACAAATAAAATATACTATAAAAAATAATGCGGAGGCAGAATTGATATGTATTATACAACCAGTGGTGCATACAGAAAATCAAAAATGATTATAGATTATGCCAATATAGCTCTGACAGTGTGTGTTGGCGTAATGTTTATCCTGATATTATTTTTCAGAAGCAGCAGCGGAATAATATTTCCATTGATATTTCTTGCAGGCTGTCTTGTTAATGCATTGACATCTGCCAAACGTTTTATGGAAAAAAATAAAGTGGCAGGTGTTATTCTGGCAATTACAGCGGTAGTATTATTGGTTTTGTCAGCAATGTGTTTTGCAGCAGTATTGAAATAGTAAGGTGGCTTCACATGAAAACAAAAATTTTAAAAATATTAAGAAATGCAGACGGTTTTGTTTCGGGACAGGCAATATGTGAAAGCCTCGGAGTATCAAGAACTGCTGTATGGAAAGTTATTAATCAGCTGAAAGAAGAAGGTTATGAATTTGATGCGGTGTCCAATAAAGGATACCGTATTGTAAACTATCCTGATATTTTGACGAAATCAGAAATAGAAAGCCAGCTGGATAAAAATGATATTATAAAAAAAATAGTGTTTTTTGATGAGACAGATTCAACTAACAACCGTGCAAAAAAGGCTGCGGAAGAAGGCGAAGAATCGGGAACTCTCTTTATAACTGAATGTCAGACAGGTGGACGTGGAAGAAGAGGAAGAAACTGGGTTTCTCCACCGGGAAGCGGAATCTGGATGACACTTCTTATACGCCCGGATATAAGACCGGATGAGGCATCAATGCTTACGATAGTTGCAGCTATGGCTGTTTCGTCTGCAATAACAAAGGTTACAAAATATGATGCCAAAGCAATTTTGTCTGATGAGAAGGACATTTCGTTTGCGGATAACAAGATAGAGCAATGCAAAATAAAATGGCCTAATGATATAGTTCTTGATAAAAAGAAAATATGCGGTATTTTAACGGAGATGAGTGCCGAACCCGAGCATGTCAATTATGTTGTTACAGGCATAGGCATAAATGTCAATACGACTGAATTTGCCGACGAGATAAAAGATATGGCATCGTCAATATTTGTACAGACAGGTGTAAGAATAAAAAGAAGCCATGTTGTTGCACAGTTTGCACATGATTTTACGGAATATTTTAATAGATTTATAAAGACACAGGATTTGAGCCTGCTCGTTGATGATTATAATAAAATGCTTATTAATGCAGGAAAGACTGTGCGTATTGAGGAGAGAGGAGATGCATATACTGCCGAGGCGTATGGAATAGACAATGAAGGCAGGCTTATTGTAAAGGTGGATGATACAGGTGAGGAAAAGAAAATAATAGCCGGTGAAGTATCGGTGAGAGGATTATATGGATATGTTTGATGAAGAAGTTGTATTATGTGCTTCAAGTGCATATGAAAAGAAATTTTATCTGAACGAAGAATTTTCGAGACTTCCTGAAGATATAAAAAATGAACTTAAAATAATGTGTGTTCTTTTTACAGAAGAAGTGGGAGGAATACTTGAACTTGTATTTGACGAGGAAGGTAATCTTTTATTCAGAACAGATGCAGATGAAAATGATTTGCTATATGATGATATTGCATGCGGAATGCTTATAAAGAAGATGCAGTACGAAAAAAGAGAGCTGCTTGAATCACTCGAAATGTTTTACAGAGTATTTTTCCTCGGCGAGGACGGACAATGAAAATAGGAAATGTCAATATAGAAAATAAAGTATTTCTTGCACCTATGGCGGGTGTTACAGATTTGCCGTTCAGGCTTTTATGCCGCGAGATGGGCTGTGGGCTTTTGTATACAGAAATGGTTAGTGCAAAAGCTATTTTGTACAATAATAAAAATACAGACGCACTTCTTCGTGTGACTGAAGCGGAAAATCCGATAGCAGTACAGCTTTTTGGTTCAGACCCGCAGATTATGGCAGATATGGCAAAAAGACTTGAAGAAAGACCATTTGATGTAATAGATGTCAATATGGGATGTCCGGTTCCAAAGGTTGTAAATAACGGAGAAGGTTCGGCACTTATGAAAAATCCTGTGCTTGTCGGCCAGATTGTTGAGGCTATGGCAAAGGCAGTAAAAAAGCCTGTTACAGTAAAGATTCGTGCGGGATTTAATGATAAGAGCCTTAATGCACCAGAGATTGCACATGTTATTGAAGAATCAGGTGGTGCGGCGGTTGCTGTTCATGGCAGAACGAGAGAGCAGTATTATTCTGGGCATGCTGACTGGAATATAATCAAAAAAGTAAAAGATACTGTATCAATTCCCGTAATAGGCAATGGTGACATACTTACAGGTGAAGATGCGATACGCATGTTTAAAGAGACCGGCTGTGATGCGGTTATGATTGGCCGCGGAGCAAGAGGAAATCCGTGGATATTTAATCAGATAAATGAATATCTTAATAATGGGACAACAATAAAGCCACCGGCAATTAACGAAATTCATGATATGATTTTAAGACATGCTTCAATGCTTATAGAGGCAAAGGGCGAATATACAGGAATCCGTGAGATGAGAAAGCATTTTGCATGGTATACGGCAGGAATGAAGCATGCGGCAGTATTAAGAAATGAAGTGAATCAGGTGGAACACTTTAAGGAGCTTGAAAGCCTGTGTGAACGTCTGGTTTTACATTATTGACAGAAGAAAAAGTGTAGTGTATAATATTGTGACTGGTTTTAATAAACAAATAAAATTTTAGTATATAAATGGGAAAGGTGAAGGAATTATGGCAGAGAAGCAGTTTCTTACAAAAAAAGGTTATGAGGAAAGAGTAGCATTACTTGAGAATCTCAAGGTAGTCAGAAGAAAGGAAGTTGCACAGAAGCTCAAGGAAGCAAGAGAGCAGGGCGACTTATCAGAGAATGCCGAGTATGATGCAGCAAAGGACGAGCAGCGTGATATCGAGGCACAGATTGTTGAACTTGAAAACATTTTAAAGAATGCAGAGATTATTCAGGATAACGATAAGAGCAAAGACAAGATTAAGATGGAAAGTGTTGTAAAGCTTCATGATGTAGAATATGATGAGGATATTGAGTATACAATCGTAGGTTCTTCAGAAGCAGACAGCTTAAATAATAAGATTTCTAACGAGTCACCACTTGGAGCAGCTTTAATTGGCAAGAAAGTTGGAGATACAGTTAAGATTGAAGCACCTGTAGGTGAGATTGAATATAAGATTATTTCGGTAGACAATGACTAATTAATCGAATTTATTTTAAGGAGAGACACAAAGTTGGCAGATAATAAGAATACACAGGCAGCGGATGTTAACGAACAGATTAAGATTCGTATGGATAAATTAAAGGCTCTTCAGGATGCCGGCAAGGATCCATTTCAGATTACAAAGTATGATGTAACACACCATACAGATGAAATCAGAGCTATCTACGAAGCTCATGAGAAGGAACTTCTTGGTGACAGACCAGCGGTAAATACTGAAGGATTAGACGAGCAGCAGGCAAGAGAAGCAGTTAATGCTGATTATAATGAGAGAAGAGCTATTATGGATGCTTCTCCTATAGAAGTAAGCTTCGCCGGACGTATGATGTTCAAGAGAGTAATGGGTAAGGCATCTTTCTGTAACATTGCAGACCTCAAGGGTAAAATGCAGGCTTATATTTCAAAGGATGCAATCGGCGAAGAAGCATATGCAGACTTCAAGAAGTCTGATATTGGTGATATTTTCGGTGTTAAGGGATTTATTTTCAGAACTAAGACAGGCGAGATTTCTGTTCATGTTGAAGAACTTACGCTTCTTTCAAAGAGCCTTCAGGTACTTCCTGAGAAGTTCCACGGTATTACTGACACTGATATGAGATACCGTCAGAGATATGTTGATTTGATTATGAATCCTGAAGTTAAGGATACATTTGTTAAGCGTTCAAAGATTATCAAGGAAATCAGAAATTTCCTTGACGGCAGAAACTTTATGGAAGTTGAGACACCTACACTTGTGTCTAATGCCGGCGGTGCTGCTGCAAGACCATTTGAGACTCATTACAATGCACTTAATGAGGATGTTAAGCTTCGTATTTCATTGGAGCTGTACCTTAAAAGACTTATTGTTGGTGGTCTTGAGAGAGTTTATGAAATTGGACGAGTATATCGTAACGAAGGTGTTGATACAAGACACAATCCTGAGTTTACACTTATGGAACTCTATCAGGCATATACAGATTATGAAGGCATGATGGAACTTACTGAGAGTATGTTCAGACACCTTGCCCAGACTGTATGTGGTACAACCAAGATTACTTACAACGGAACAGAGATTGACCTCGGAAAGCCATTCAGAAGACTTACTATGAATGATGCAATCAAGGAATATGCAGGCGTTGATTTTGATACAATTAAGACAGATGAAGAGGCTAAGGCACTCGCAAAGGAAAGAGGAATTGAATTCGAGGAGCGTCATACAAAGGGCGATATCATCAATCTTTTCTTCGAGGAATACTGTGAAGAGAACTTAATCCAGCCTACATTTATTATGGATCATCCTCTTGCAATTTCACCTCTTACAAAGAAAAAGCCATCTGACCCTGAAAAGGTTGAGCGTTTCGAGCTTTTCATCAATACATGGGAAATGTGTAACGCATATTCAGAACTTAACGACCCAATCGACCAGAGAGAGCGTTTTGCACAGCAGGATAAGAATGCCGAAAACGGTGACGAAGAAGCCCAGCACACAGATGAAGACTTCCTCAATGCACTTGCTGTAGGTATGCCTCCTACAGGTGGTATCGGTTACGGTATTGACAGACTTGTAATGCTTCTTACAGATTCGCCTGCTATCAGGGATGTATTGCTCTTCCCGACTATGAAGAGCATCGGTGGCGTAAAGTCTGAAAATGGCGTAAGTTCTAAGACTTCAGAAGAGGTAAAAGCAGAGCAAGAGAAGATTGATTTTTCAAATGTAAAGATTGAGCCATTATTCGAGGAAGAAGTTGATTTCGATACATTCAGCAAGTCTGATTTCAGAGCTGTTAAGGTAAAAGAGTGTGTTGCAGTACCTAAGTCTAAGAAGCTGTTACAGTTTACACTTGATGATGGAACAGGCACAGACCGTACAATCCTTAGCGGAATCCATGCTTTCTATGAGCCAGAAGAACTTGTTGGAAAGACACTTATCGCTATCACAAACCTTCCACCAAGAAAGATGATGGGAATTGAATCTTGTGGTATGTTACTTTCAGCAGTAAACAACCTTAAAGATTCAGAGGATGAAGAACTTCATCTTCTTATGGTGGATAACCATATTCCGGCAGGTGCAAAGCTGTACTAAGAGAATAAAGTTTATATAAATATGATTGGTCATGGTTAAGGTCATTTGACCAAGTTTTGACTCTAAAATTTATAGTCAAATAAACGACAATACATGTTAGTACAGATTGCTTAGTCTGAAAAATTAAAGATTGTATTACTTAGAGGACATTTTCTAAAGAAATTTAGAAGATGTCCTCTTTTTGCGTTATAGGAACAATTGAAATACCGAAAGGAGAATAGCATGGAACACACAAAGGCATATCAGGAATTTAAGAAGAATGGTAATACAAAGTTTGTAAGATATAGCGAAGGAGCAGAAATGTATCATATGAGCGTATCAAAGTTTATGCAAATGGCTAAGGATGCCAAAGCAATCTATAAGTTAGGACAGTTAGTACTTGTGAATTTAAAAATATTTGATGAGTACATTGAGACATTCCATATAGTTGATGATGAATTTTATAAGTAGGTGAAAAGGATGGTAACACAATTACAGCCGGATATTAGGGCTTATCTTCATGGTGGGGAGGTAATAAAAAGATACATAAGGGTCGAAGAGGTGGCTCATGCATATGGATTTAGTGTTGAGGAAACTGAATATATAGCTAAAGGAGACAGCAGAAATCCAGAAGGTATCCATGAAGGACGAGCAGGCAGTCGGAAAGATTGTCATTGAGAAAACTGACAAAGTAACCGGAAAGCCGATCGATGGTGTTGTATTTGAAGTAAGAGATAAGGACGGAAAGGTGCTTGACACACTCACTACTGACAAGAATGGTCATGCAGAGAGCAAGGAGCTTCCTATCTGTACTTACAACGAGGATGAATCATTCAAGGAAGATATCCATTATACAGTAGTTGAGACAAAAGCAGCTGACGGATATATCCTCGATGAGACAGCTCACGATGTAACTCTTCGATACGATGACAATGCACCGGATGTTGTTGTAACAACTCTTAAGCTTATCAATGTACCGACAGAGCCTAAGCTTCCACAGACAGGCGACAATGCAAATCCGCTTCTTTATCTTGGAATTGGTGCACTTGCACTTATTACAGGTGTTGGAGTAGGACTTCGTGGAAGAAAGAAAAAGAATAAACAGTAACAATTAACCTTGCGGGGAATGTAAGCCAGTGACTTATGTTCCCTGCTTTTTTTGATTTGGAGGACAAACAGTGGTAGGAGAAAGAATCAGATATTACAGAAAACGACAAAAAATGACACTCAGGGAACTGGGCGAGAAAAGTGGTTTTGAAAATAGAGGTGATGTAAGAATTGCCCAATACGAAAATGGTTCAAGAGTTCCAAGGACGGGAACGTTGAACAGGATTGCAAAGGCACTTGGCATTCCGCCGGAAGAATTATTCTGTGAGGACTGTAGAAAGTGCATGTTTCTCAAGAATTATTACAGAAAGAAAAGAAAATCTCATACCACTTTTGATATGGGAATCGAAGAAGACAACAGTTACAGAGAACACAAAAATCCCGAGGATGAAGGGATTTTGTATGACAATTTAGATTAAGGAGGAACCGTAATATGATGAATTACGAGATTTTTAAGGAAGTAGTAAAAGAAAAGTTTATGGATTATATGCCTGAGAAGTTCAAAGGAATGGAGCTTGTGGCAGAACCCGTGG
This sequence comes from Lachnospira hominis (ex Liu et al. 2021), assembly GCF_014287955.1. Taxonomy (GTDB): domain Bacteria; phylum Bacillota; class Clostridia; order Lachnospirales; family Lachnospiraceae; genus Lachnospira; species Lachnospira hominis. Next base: position 134,040 of record NZ_JACOPD010000003.1, read on the forward strand.
AAAAGGTGAATGTGACTCTTGATGGCATCATCTTACGAGAGGAAGGCAGGAATATTTCGCCTACGATTTATATCAATGACATGTATAAGAAGTATCAGGACTGTGGTGATCTTGAGGTGTCACATCATTGACAAATGTACATCGCCATGATATGGTTTGAGAAATATATATATTTTTTGTCGGAAGTGTAGAGTTTTTTGTCGGATACTTTTCTAAAATAAATAAGCTATTACATCTTTATGAAGGTGTTTCAGCATTTGGCACAAGGGGTTATCGCAGAAAGACCTATTTTTTGCAATAACTCAAGTAGAAATGAGGTGAATATCGATGATGCAGCAATTGTATAAATTGACATATGTCAAAAATGGGGGGGGGTAGAAGCCTACTGACCGTGAATGACGCTCAGGAGAGAATGACAAAAGGAGGACTTTATGAATATTATCAAACATAAATATGGCAAACGAACGGTATCTCTGCTGCTTGCGGTAATTTTGGTGCTATGCCCTTTGCAGGTTAGGGCGGCAGATAACAAGCCAACCATCGAAATTGGTGACTACATTCAGATGGGTACTTATGGGGGAGTGCCAATTGTGTGGCGTTGTGTAGCGAAGGATAGCAATGGGCCATTGATGCTTTCGGATAGAGTATTGTGTGATTACATGCCCTATGATGCAAAAACCAACAAAAATGCCGAAACAGGCTCGCACCGGCGCAATAGCTGGAGAGATAATTTTGGTTCTAACCACTGGAGAGACAGCAACATACGTTCTTGGCTCAATTCCAACGCTGAAGCAGGAAAAGTGAAATGGCTTTGCGGAAATCCGCCAACAGAGGATTCTGTCTATCCTAAAACGGCAGCATATGACCAAAAGGAGGGCTTCCTTCGCAGCTTTCGTTCGGATGAGCTGGGAGCGATTCGAACGGTGAAGCAGCGTTCTATCGTTTCCCATCCGGAGTATACGGCAGGTTATATCGACGCAGCCGGTGTTGATCTTCCCTATAACACCACAATTGATACGGTAGCGGATGGGTATGACAGTGCCCATTATGAATATATTTGGGATAGAGTTTTTCTGCTGGATGTTCAGCAGCTCAAAACGGTTAATGATAACCTGAACGGCTACCATATCGCAAAAAACAGAAGCGGTGTAGCATGGAACTATTGGCTGCGTACACCGATTACAACCTGTAACCATGATATGCGATTTGTGACCCCTCAAGGGAATATTTTGCGTGACGCACCCTATAAGGGATATTACGGCGTTCGTCCTGCCTTCTATCTGAATACGGAAAATTACACCGTATCATCCGGCACAGGACAGAGCGCACAGGACCCCTATGTTGTTTCCGCACCGGATGCGCCGGATGACAGCATTGGCATATCCGGCGCTGTGCGAGAGGATGTGAATGGTGACTGGAATGTGAACACGGATGAGTATCTACAGCTGGAGATGAGTACCCTCTACACTGAGGATCCTGCATATGCAAATGTAACCGTACCGGTGTATACAATCCAGAAGCCTCGCAGCGATAAGGAGAACATGGTGATTGTGTACTGCGCCGAGGGCTACACCAAAAGCCAGCAAAAGCAGTTTGTCGAGGATGTAAAAAAGCTGTGGGGGGAGGTATTGCAGATAGAGCCATATCGCAGCATGGCGGATCGCTTTAATGTCTATGCACTCTGCACGGCATCGGTGGATGGCTATGGCGGTACCAGCACATTTTTTGCTGCGACCGCCAAAGGAGGAATTTCTACTAACAAAGGGAACTGGCGCAACCATGTTTTGGAGCGCATCATAGGCCCTGCGTTTATCGAGAAGATTCATGACGCACATATTCCTAATGAAACGCATCCAAACGAAAACACGATGGATCATAATTATAGACAGTATGATTATGTGTATGAAAATATCAACCAATTCGTTGTGTTGGCGAATAGCGGTGAGTATTTCGGTGGCTCTCATGATAATAAACAATATGGTATTCACTATATTGTTGCGTCAGCGAGAAACGCATATTCTGCGTTTACCCAGCGGCATGAACTGGGACACGGTCTGTTCCATCTGGGAGATGAATATAATTATAGCACTGTTCCTGTAGATGAGTGGAATTACACTACATCACTGAATATGACTGCAACAAAAGATCCCACGAAAGTGAAGTGGAAGCAGCTGCTTGGCTTCCGTAATACCTATACCTGCCCGCATCTTGACTACTATCCTTATACCTATAATTCCAGCAGGGATTGTCTGATGCGAGAGACCTTTCAGAATGATTTTTGCGATGTGTGCAAGCTACAGGGCATAAAGGTCATGAGTCAGCTCATTACAAATCCCCCTGCGCTTTATGTGGCTGTTCCTGAGGTGAAAAAGTATATCGGCGGTTACAGAAATCCCACAAAAGATCCTTCTGCCTTTGAGGCAGCGAATTCCTCCGCATATGCGAGCTATCAAAATGACAGGAATAGCCGTCTATTAAGCGGCGGCAGTAAAAACAGCTTTGATTATAGCAGCATGAAGGGGCAGCAGGTTGAGCTGCGCACCATTATACAAAATCTTTCGAATACCCAAGCGAAGACTGTGACCCTGCGCCTGTGGGTGGAACATTCCAACGGCGAAAAAGCGGTCACGACAGATGGGGAGCAGGTTTTCACTACGCAGGAGTTTGACATCCCTGTTTGGAAAGAGAAAAGCAAATTCTGGACAAAGGGTGCGTTGGATTACGAGGGCAGCGACTTTAATTCCGGCCTTGTCAACTGCTCTCTGGTTTACACGATTCCGGAGAATGCCATTCTGCAATCCGGCGATACCATCGGCTTTGAGATTGTAGATCATGCGACAGGCGAGGTATTGGCTGATGATGATACGGAGCAGCAGCACTATGTCAATGTCACCATCCAATATCAGCTGGAGGATGGCACAGATGTTCCAAACACCATGCCGACTACCTTTACTGTTCCGGTAGGCAAAAAGGTTGATTGGCAGCCGCCGCAGGAACTGCACGGCTACACTTTTGTTAAAGCGGAGGGGATGGAAAATGCTGTCCCGAACAGTGGTATGACGATTCGTTATATTTATAAAAGGTCTGAGGAACGCCCCGAGCCGCCGGTGACAAAAAATTATACGGTGCAATACAATTGGGGCTCTGTATTCCCGACAGGCGCAACGCTGCCGCTAAATAGCAGCTCCTATTCGAGTGTGCAACAGGCGAAGGCGGCTGTGGATAAGAAATATACCTCCACAACACGCATTCAGGCACAAAAGGATGGTAAAAACGGCACATGGGCTTTTTCGGGCTGGGATGCCGGCAACCTAAACGGCACAACCGTGGTATTCCGTGGAAGTTGGAGTTTTACGGCGGATACAGCGCCGATAACGCCTCCGAGCGGTACAGCAAGCTACAAGATTACCGCAACGGCAGGTATCGGTGGAACAATCTCTCCCGGTGGCACGACAACGGTATCTGCCGCAGGTCAGCTTACATATACAATCAAGGCGAACGAAGGATATTATATTGCGGACGTAAAGGTGGATGGTTCGGAAGTGACAGCAACCACAAGCTACACCTTTAGTGATGTGAATACTGATCACACCATAGAAGTTACCTTTAAACAGGAAAGCCAGACACCGGATGTGCCGGATGTGATTGCACCAAGCATAACCACACAGCCTGGAAATGCGACAGTGAAGGTAGGTGAGACTGCGTCCTTTACCATAGCAGCAAGCGGTACAGATCTTACCTATCAGTGGCAGATAGACAGAAATGATGGGAAAGGATGGGTAAACATTGACGGTGCAACGGCAACGAGCTATACCACATCCACAGTCAATATAAGCTGCAACGGATTTAAGTATAAGTGTGTTGTTTCAAACAGCGCAGGAAACGTAGAGAGTAATTCTGCAACATTGACCGTACAGGATGCGGGCGGTTCCGATAATCCTGACATACCGAATAACACCTATCAGATTATTGATGGAGCAAACAGTAGTTGGACGCATGACAGTGATGATAATATCACCATCCGGGGTAACGGAGACTTCTCCAAGTTTACCGGAGTTAAGGTGGACGGAAATTTGATAGACAAGAGCAACTACACTGCAAAGGAAGGCTCTACCATTATCACACTGAAAGCTTCCTACCTGAATACACTTTCGGCAGGAAACCATACAGTTGAAATCCTTTGGACGGATGGTTCTGCAAGCACCACATTTACCACCAAAGCAAATATCTCTGATAACAGTAATAACAACCAGAATGATAATAACAATAGCAATTCCTCTGATGACAAGCCATCGAGTGGAACTGATAAGAAGGATGTGACTGCACCTAAAACCGGAGACAACACACCGAGTGTATGGCTGTTTATACTATCAATTCTTTCCGGAACGGGATTGATTATTACCGTAAAGAAACGCAGAGAAAATTTGAATTCATAGAAACGATAGTTAAAAAATAAAACGAGAAAATAACCATGGAGAAGGCGGGCATGTATGTCCGCCTTTTCTTCAAAGAAAACACAACAGGGAGTGTACGCTGCGGAAGAGGCGAAAGAAAAGACACAGACGGAATCAAAGCAGAAGGCGTGTATGGGAATGGAAATGGAAATGCCTGACTCTGCAACTTTTATTAGCGGTGATATTTGTTTTTTCTGTGGCGGGGCTTCTTGGATATGGCATCTTCTATCTGTGTCAGAATGAGAGTAGCAGAAACACGCAAAAAGAATTACAAGGCATACGAGGAGAATCAAAAAAATTGCTGCTCCGACTCAATCTTCCACATGGAATACATCTTCCACCAGCATATTAAAGTACTTTGATATCTGCAGCATAAATTCGGCAGATGGGGTACTGTCCCCACGCTCTATCCTGCCGACAGTTTTGGTGCTGTATCCGATAGCAGCGGCAAGGTCGTTCTGGTAAATGCCACGCTGCTCCCGGATTTCTCTGATATTATTGGTAACCGCCATAAAAATCCCTTCTTTCAGTTCTATAGATATTTTCTTATTGTCATTATGCAAAATAATGTGTCCGATAAAAAGGACTTGCAATTTTATCGGCAATGCTTTAATTGTAAAATTTAACGCCAGAAATTGCCTACTTTTACTCTTACAATCGTGCGTTTACTTTTACAAATCTTGTTTTTTATAGGATAATACTCATATGCTGTCTGACCAGAAAGGAGCAGACCTATGAGTAAACATCTCACTTTAACTGACCGGGCAATTATTGAAAAATATCTCGCCCAGGATATGTCTTTCTCTTTTATTGCTAAAAGACTGAACCGCTCAGCAACCACAATCTCTCGCGAGATTAAGAACCACCGTTGCTTTGTTAACGGTTTCCGGTATACATCGAATGACTGCATTAATTATCGTTCTTGCTTACGCAGAAACATATGCGATCAGGAATCAATTTACACTTGTTCCCATCGCTGCAAAACATGTACGGAATTCGACTGTAAAAGCTTATGTTCACAGTACATTTCTGCACATTGTCCTTTGCTGGATAAACCGCCTTATGTTTGCACTCGTTGTCCAAATGAGAAGACATGCAAAAGAAACCATGCCTACTACACTGCTCATCGGGCGCACGCTGAATACGTCAAAGAATTAAGTTCATCAAGGAAAGGCATTCGTACCAGTCCTGAACGGTTATTGGAACTAAATGATTTACTAATGCCGCTGGTTAATAAAGGACAATCCATCAACCACATATTTGCCACTCATTCCGATGAAATCAGGCTTTCCAAAAAGACTATCTACAACTACATCGACCAGAGTGCTTTCCGGGTAAGGAATATTGATCTTCCCAAAAAGGTTCGTTATAAGCAGCGACATTCTCATGAGGTTCTTATGAAGTTCGATTATCAGTATCGAAAAGGACGTACTTACACTGATTTCACTTCCTTCATGGAACAAAATCCGAAACTCCCGATTGTTGAAATGGATACCGTAATCGGTGCCCGAAATAGTGGAAAGGTACTTCTGACTATTCTATTTAGAGACACCAATTTCATGTTGATTTTTCTTTTGCCGGATAAGTCTCATCAAAGTGTACTTCATGTTTTTGATAAGCTCACATCGCTTCTTGGTATTGAACTTTTCCGAAAACTATTTCCTGTAAGGATGCGAAAGCATGTTATAAGATGAATAGACTGGTGCTTGTGAACGTTGATATTCTTAATGAATATCTGGAGACATTTCATATAGAAGACGAGGAATTCTACAAATAAATTGAAAAGAATATGAAAGAGTTTGCATTAATATACTTGACTTTATGTCTGACATAAAGTATACTATGTTCAGATGGAGGTGATATATTGGCAAAGATGGGACGACCAAAAGCTGAAAATCCTGCTGATAAGAGGATTACAATCAGACTGAATGGTGAAGAACATGAATTGCTGCTTGAATACACCAAAAATCATAACATGACTATGACGCAAGTAGTTAAAATGGCAGTGTTAGAGAAACTAATGGCTGACCAGAAGTAATGCAGGCTCTTTTCTTTTTGAGAAAGGAGAAAAGATGGCTTGTAGAAAAGATGGTAAAGGAAGAGTATTACGAAAAGGAGAGCATTATCGTAAAACTGATGGCAGGTATTCATATATTTATACTGATCCATTAGGGAAAAAAAGGACGATATATGCGAAATCTCTTGTAACACTTAGGCAGAAAGAAGACGAACTTGTTCGTGACCAGATGGACGGGTTAAATGTATATGTTGCTGGAAGTGCAGATGTAAATTTTTTGTTTGATAGATATATTTCTACCAAGACGGAGTTGCGAAGCACTACAAAAGCAAATTACTTATATACATGGGATCATTTTATCAGGGATACGTTCGGAAAGAAAAAGATTAAGGATGTGAAGTATTCTGATGTCTTATTTTTCTATACGGATTTGATTACGAACAAGGGATTGCAGGTAAATACTTTGGAGAGTATCAATACTGTATTGCGACCTACATTTGAGCTGGCAGTACGAGATGATATTATAAGAAGAAATCCTGTAAATGGAGCTTATGCCGAGGTGAAAAAAAGAAACGGTGGTGCTAGAAAGAGTCGAAGAGCACTGACAGTAGAGCAACAGAGAGAATTTATTGATTATGTTGCAAAGAATCCGTTTTTCTTCCATTGGTATCCGTTTTTTGTATTTCTGCTTGGAACTGGATGCAGAATCGGTGAGGCAATAGGCATCAGATGGGACGATGTTGATATGAAGAAACGAACAATCAATATTAACCATAGTCTTACTTATTACACAAGATCTGACAATTCATTTAAGTGTGAGTTTCGGGTTTCAGAACCTAAAACAGAAGCAGGAATAAGGACAATTCCAATGATGGGACCGGTGTATGAAGTGCTCAAGTCTGAATATCAGCGTCAGCAGGAAGAAGGTTTTTGTGTTGCAGAGGTTGATGGAATGACAAACTTTATATTTACTAATCGGTTTGGAAATCCACATAATCCGCAGGCAGTAAATCGTGCAATCAAGAGAATCGTTGATACTCACAATGCCGAAGAAGAGGTAGAGGCAAAGAAAAAGAAGAGAGAACCTATAATGTTGCCCAGGTTTTCATGTCACATTTTTAGACACACATTTGCTTCGAGGTTTTGTGAGAACGAAACCAATGTAAAAGTTATTCAAGAAGTAATGGGACATGCTGATGTCAGCACAACCATGAACATTTATGCGGAGGCAAATCCAGAGGTTACTAGAGAGGCTTTGGAGAAACTTGCCAAGAACATGGATGTATTTTAGAAACAACGATATAATATAGAAAAGAGTCCTCTGATTTGAGGACTAGGCAATTGACCAAAAAAATTTAATATGACTAATATATGACCAAAAAAGACTGCAAATTTGGTTATTTTAGTACAGCTTGCTAAAGAAAATATTGTAATGATTTAAAGAAATGTAAATCATCTTACAGCTCTTTACAGCAGGAGCGAAAAAGCTCCCGACGATGAAGTCATTAGACGCTGACAAGAAGGCAAATAAGACTTCCGAAGCAGCTCCTGCAGTTGCAGAAAAAGCTGCTGAGAAGATTGATTTCTCCAATGTGAAGATTGAGCCATTGTTTGAGGAAACAGTTGATTTTGATACATTCTCAAAATCTGATTTCAGAGCTGTTAAGGTAAAAGAGTGTGTTGCAGTACCTAAGTCTAAGAAGCTGTTACAGTTCACACTTGATGATGGAACAGGCACAGACCGTACAATTCTTAGCGGAATCCATGCTTTCTATGAGCCGGAAGAACTTGTTGGAAAGACATTGATTGCTATTACAAACCTTCCGCCAAGAGCAATGATGGGAATTGAATCTTGTGGTATGTTACTTTCAGCAGTAAACAACCTTAAAGATTCAGAGGATGAAGAACTTCATCTTCTCATGGTTGATGACCATATACCGGCAGGTGCAAAGCTCTATTAAGAAGTACCGTTTTACCCTACAAAACGGGATGTATTTCATTTGTGAAAAAGCTCTGAAAATACACAAATACACCAAATTTACACCAAATGGTGCTTGAAACGGTGCAGAGCCTTAAAAATCGCATAATTTTCAAAATATATGGGCAGTTCCGGTTCGGAATTGCCCATTTTCAGAAAGAAAAAGATAAATCGGAAGTTTACAGCGAGGTGAAAGAGGTTGAATTATGTAGAATATGGAAAAGAAAACAGCGATGTAATTATCCTCTTACACGGAGGCGGTTTATCATGGTGGAATTACAAAGAGGTTGCTGAAAGACTTCAAACAGATTATCATGTGGTTTTGCCTATATTAGATGGTCATGCAGGATGTGATAAGCAGTTTACAACGATAGAGAATAATGCTTTGGATATTATAGAATTTGTAAATAGCAAATTGGGCGGTTCTGTTTTAATGATGGGAGGACTATCGCTTGGAGGGCAGATTTTGCTTGAAATTTTATCTCAACGCAAAGATATATGTAAGTATGCAATAGTGGAAAGTGTACTTGTGATACCTTCAAAATTTACATATTCTATGATTAAACCGGCGTTTGGAAGTTGCTATGGCTTAATAAAGTATAAGTGGTTTTCAAAATTGCAATTCAAATCACTACGAATAAAGTCGAATTTGTTTGATGAATATTACAAAGATACTTGTGCTATTAGAAAGAGTGATATGATTGCCTTTTTACAGGAAAACTCAGTATATTCACTAAAAGATGGCATTGGAGAGTGTGAAGCAACCGTTCAAATTTATGTTGGAGAAAAAGAAAAGCAATCAATGAAAAAATCTGCTAAAATCATTCATGAAAAATTGCAGGATAGTTTTATACAAGTTCTTCCTAATATGTATCATGGAGAGTTTTCAATAAACCACGCAGATGATTATGTGAGAAAACTATTAGAAATAGTAAAGCGAAGGTAACTTTCAGTCTTCAGCAGAGGCTGAAAGCAATAGAAGATTTGAATTGACCGAGCTCTTTGAGCGGAGGATACTTCTTGTCCGAAGGGCAAGAAGGTGGAACTGAGAAGAATTAAAACAATTGGAAGTTGGAGGATACAAGCATGAAAATTGTAATCATTAATGGAAGTGCCAGAAAAGGAAACACGCTGACAGCAATCAATGCATTTATAAAAGGAGCATCAGAAAAGAATGAAATTGAAATCATTGAACCTGACAAACTCAACATTGCACCATGCAAGGGATGTGGTGTCTGTCAATGCTCTAAGGGATGCGTCGATAAGGATGATACAAATCCTACAATTGATAAAATTGCTGCCGCAGATATGATTCTTTTTGCTACACCAGTTTATTGGTGGGGAATGTCAGCACAATTGAAACTTATCATTGATAAGTGCTACTGCCGTGGATTGCAGTTAAAAAATAAAAAAGTTGGCACGATTGTTGTAGGCGGTTCTCCCGTAGACAGTATCCAGTATGAGCTGATTGACAAGCAGTTTGACTGTATGGCAAAATATCTTTCATGGGATATGCTTTTCAAAAAATCATATTACGCAACAGCCAGAGGTGAACTTGAAAAAAACAAGGATTCCATGAACGAACTTGAGGGGATCGGAAAAAATTTATAAAGCACGTTCCAAATTTCAGTTTGTCTGACTCACGACAATTTAATATCAAACTAATACAAGCACTTTAGCCAAATAAGGTTAAGAAAATTTGAAATTAACAGCTGGTTAATTATTTGCTTTTTATATCGATAGAATGGACACGTTGGTTTTTCAGCGTGTTTTTTCTATTTAAAAATATTTTTAAATACTTCTTGTAAATTAAAGAAAGGCGTGTTAATATCTATTTAAAGAAAATTTTAAATAGGTAAGAGATATGGGAGAAACAAATATTTTTAAAGTGTTAGCAGACAGTCAAAGAAGAGATATTCTTACTATGCTAAAGAATGGACGATTAAATGCTGGAGAGATTGCGGAAGAATTGCAAATTACACCAGCGGCACTTTCTTATCATTTGAAACTATTAAAGAGTGCCGATTTAGTATCTGAATATAAAGAAAAAAACTTTGTTTATTATGAAATCAATACTACAGTTTTTGATGAATTAATTATATGGGTTAATCAGTTTGGAGGAAAAAAGAGATGAAAAAAATAATGTGGATAGTAGCAATGATTCCAGTTGTAGTCACAAGTGTGGTACTACAGTTTATGCCGGATGTTATACCTATGCATCATGATTTGGAGGGAAATACTGACAGATGGGGAAGTAAAACAGAAAGTCTTATTTTTCCGATAATAATTTTGTTTATTACACTATTTTGGTATTTGCTAATCAATGTATTTGAAAAAAAATCAATAACAGCAAAAACTGAAAAGGAACAAATGGAAGCAAAATCTTCTGCAAAAGTATTGTGTGTTGTAGGACTTTCGCAGGCTATAATGTTCGGTATTATGCACTGTTTTATTCTTTACTCTTCATGGATACAAGCAAATACGGGTAGTTCTCAGGCTACTATTGATATTGCAAAAGTTTCCTGTATTTTATGTGGCATTCTGTTTATTGTATTAGGAAATTTTATGACAAAAGCAAAACGAAATGCGGTAGTAGGACTTCGAACCGTTTGGAGTATGCATAATGACGATACGTGGAGAAAGAGTAATCGCTTTGGTGCAATATGTATTATGGTTACCGGTCTATTGACTATCATTACATCTATATATACAAGTGGAATGACTGGGACAATATTTATGTTGATTTATTTATTATTAGCAGCGGTTGTAGCAGTTATATATTCGAAAAAGGTGTATGATAAGGAAATTGACAAATGATTTTTAGTTATGTGGAGAAAGTGAAACTTTCAGTTTCATGTTGCTTTTAATAATTGAATATTGAATGATTTTACATAGCCGTTAAGGAGTAATTTTTGCTCCCTAGCGGCTTATTTTATTTTTCAAAGTAGGAATATTATAGACGAACAGGAAAAGATAGAAGACGAGTTTGATTTATAAATTGATATTTAATCTATGTAAAGAACCCAATAAATTCAAGTTTGTCTGACTCACAACAATTTAATATTAAACTAATACAAGCACTTTAGCCAGTAAAGGTTAAGGTGCTTTTTTGCACCTTGAAAGGAGGTGGTTGAAGCATATCACATCGAGAAAAGCCCGATTTAATCATTACAACAGGCATTGCCTGATCATATAGAGTAACTTTTAACAGCCGGTTATGGATTATCCCTGCTGGCTTATTTTTTTATCGAAAAGGAGATAAACGACATGAGAAAAGAACAGATTATTACGACAAACAATAATCAGATGGAGGAGAAAGGCATGAAGAACAGATTCATTCACTTTAAGAAGAGATTCGTTCCGGCATTATCTGGGGCACTTATGGGAGTAATGCTTATGAGCACTACTTGTTTTGCAGCAGGTACAGGTACTTCCGCAGTAACACAGCCGCTTGAGAATTTAAAGACACTTACGATAGAATATTGGAACTTAGCATGATATAATAATAGAAAATTTTTAGGAAGAGGTGAGAACGATATGAAAATTATCCGAGATAACTACTCAGTACAGTTGATGTAAACTGTTGGCAGATTGTGCTGAGGTTAAAAGAAACTTGCCAGTAGTCGTTGACTGTACTGCCATGATGCTTGAAATACAATCTATAAAGGAGTACAGTTATGCGTTATATAAAAGAAATATTAAAGAAAAACAGAATATGGGTATTAGTCTACATTGGGCTAGGTATATTTAATGCATTTATGGCTAATTACAAGGCTGACTATTTCCAAAAGGTCATTGATGGATTGGCTGATAGAACACTTGCATTTGCAGGAGTTGCAACATATGGTTTTATTTTGCTGGTAAATTATTGTATGAATTATTTGGATAATTATCCTGAAAAGAAATTGGAACATGGTATTTATCTGGATTTTAAGCTTTTGTCCCTTAGAAAAATAAGCACAATTGATTATACAGAATACCAGAAAATAGGTACAGGCAAACTTGTTCAAAGGATTGAGAATGGTTCAACAGCAGGAAGAAATGTATTATTCAATTTCTGGTTGCGTTTGATTCGAGACTTACTTCCTACCATTGGTTTTAGTATATACTTTATTTGGAAAATAGATGAAAAAGTCACTTATGTACTGTTTGTAGGCTATACGTTTATTTTTATAATAACCAACATTCTATTAAAGTTTCTTTACAAAATAAAAGAAAAGATTTTGAATAGTGAAGAACTATTAAATCACTATTTGGTCAGAGGCTATATGGAAATGTTGGTATTTCGTATGAGTAAACAGTTCCCGAGTGAAATAAAGAAGACTTGTAATGCAAAAGAGGATATTGTTTCATCAAAAGTAAAAATGAATATGATTCATGAAGCATTCTTCACAATATTTGCACTACTTGTGGCAATGTTAGATATTGGTATTCTTTTTTATGCATGGAAAACGAAAAACCTTACAGTAGGTTCTGTGGTTGCACTAATTGCACTGATTGAAAATGCTTATACGCCAATTGCCATTTTTAATGTACTTTATGTCCAATATAAATTGGACAAGGCGTCGTATAAGAGATTTGAGGAATTTTTAGGCTTAAAAGACGATATTCAATTAAGAAACGGTAACGCAATAAATACAAATGTTGGAAAAATTGCAATAAGAAATTTATCATTCCAATACGAGGAACGAAAAATTATTGATGGCTTGAGCCTGTCAATACAAAAGGGAGAAAAAATAGCTTTTGTAGGAGAAAGTGGTTCCGGAAAATCGACCTTGATTAAGATTTTATTAGGGTTGCTAAAATATAATCAGGGAGAAGTCCGCTTAGGAGACATGGAGTTAAAAGAAATTTGTCTTAATAATCTGTATGATAGAGTTAGTTATCTATCACAGGATGCCCCTGTTTTTGACGGAACAATAAAAGAAAATCTGGTATTTGAGAAACAAGTGTCAGAAGAACAAATGCTGGAGGCATTGAGTGAAGTGCAACTATCTCATTTAGTTGAAAATCTTGCGGAAGGTTTAAATACTGAAATTGGTGAGAAAGGTACTTGTTTATCGGGTGGAGAAAAACAAAGACTTGCATTAGCTCGCTTGTGGTTTGAAGACTCCGAACTTGTCATTTTGGATGAAGCAACATCTGCAATGGATAATTTAACAGAAGAAAATGTAATGAAATCAGTTATGCAAAAAATGAAAGATAAAACTGTCATTGCCATTGCACATAGATTAAATTCCATTGCAGGTTTTGACAGAATTATTCTCTTTAAAGAAGGGAGGATTGTTGGACAAGGTACTTTTGAAGAACTACTACATACAGATTCTTATTTTATGGACTTGTATAATGCGAATGTGAAATAATTGTTTTTTAGGTCGAAACTTGTAAAAATACAAAGGGGCTGTTGCTCTTGCACTTTTTTAATTGTTAGAGTAGCAGTCCCTTAGTGTACTTAAAGTTCAATAGAGTCTTCTGCGTCTACCCATATCTGCATAGTTCCATCCAGATATAGTTTTGCATATTCAAGAGGTTAATCAATAGCAAGAGCATTTAATGCACACTGAGAGCATGGTGTAGTTTTAATACCATCTTCTGCCTTGTGGTAGTCAATACGGAGCATATATCTGGCACAGGTGTAAATATCTATGCTATTCCGGTACATATTGTATTCTGCGTAAATAATATTCATATCGTGTCTCCTTCAAATCAATTAATCAAAATAAGAAATTCAGAAGCATTTCAATCAGTTCACCATGTCAGTTTCATTCTGTGTTATACTGTGTTATATGATTTTGTTTCCCTTGCTTTTTCCCTTACCAGAGTCCGTAAACACTGATGGAACGATATAACACAAGGGAAACAATAAGGGGAAGTTCACCTGCGAAAAATCCAGTGTTTTCAATGGCTTCCAGAGAATTTGATAACAAAATATAACAGTTATTAAATCTCTTAAAACAGGTGAAATCTCAATCGAAAGTTGTAGGAGGAAATTTTTAATGAATATAACAGTTTATCTTGGGGCAAACGAAGGAAATGACCCATGCTTACGAAAAGCAGTTGAGGAATTGGGGGCATGGATTGGAAACAGTGGAAATGCACTTGTTTACGGTGGTTCTAAAGGTGGTTTAATGGGAGCATTGGCAGACAGTGTATTGAAGGCAGGCGGTGATGTTACGGGTGTTGAGCCGAATTTTTTTATTGAAAATGAGTTTCAACATGATGGACTGACAAAACTGATTGTGACTAAGGATATGTCTGAGAGAAAAAACAAAATGATTGAGTTAGGAGAAGCCTTTATTGCCTTCCCGGGCGGCACGGGAACATTGGAGGAAATTGCAGAGGTAATGTCGAATGTGTCTTTGAAACATCTGGAGGCACCCTGCATTCTCTACAACCTGAACGGTTACTACGATGATTTGAAAGCACTTCTAAATCATATGATTGAAAAAGGATTATCTTCTAACGAGCGACAGGAGGGAATCTTTTTTGTTGAAAATCTGGATGATATAAAGCGAATCTTGAGACGGGCATAACTTATGTTTGCACAGTAAAATGGAGTTGCATTAGCGAAAGACAGAGCACGATCAATTCCTGTTTAAGGAGAAATTATGGCTTCAAACAATGAATACTTAGAGTATATTTTAGGACAGTTATCTGAATTGGAAGAAATCATATATCGCACCATGATGGGAGAATTTATTCTTTATTATCGAGGCAAAATCGTAGGTGGCATCTATGATGATAGATTACTCGTGAAACCAGTAAAATCAGCTGTCCGGTATATGCCGGCAGCTCCGTATGAATTGCCATATGATGGAGCAAAGAGGATGCTGTTGGTAGAGGAAGTGAATAATAAGAAATTCCTGACCGGATTGTTTGATGCTATGTATGCGGAGTTACCAGCATCAAAACAGAAAAGGGGGAAATAGATATTGTACTAGCAGACGAATTGGATACATCTGTGAGCACATTACATGATGAATCCGTATCGGAATCAGCGTCAGACGATTTAAACTTTAAGAATAAGGAGAAAATTCATGAAATATATAAGAGTGACGAAAGAAAATATTGAAAAAGAGCATATCTGCTGTGCGATTTCAAGGAACAGGGATATACAGGTAATATCAAAGAAAAACTGGCTGAAAGAGCGATTTGATGATGGATTGGTATTTCTCAAGAGTATAGAGCGTGGAAAATGCTTTATCGAGTATATTCCGGCAGAAAATGCATGGAATCCAATCATGGCAGAGGGTTATATGTATATTGACTGTTTGTGGGTGGCTGGTTCTTTCAAAGGCAATGGTTATTCGACTGATTTACTGAATGCCTGTATAGAAGACAGCAAAGCAAAGGGGAAAAAGGGAATCTGTATCCTGTCAGCCGCCAAGAAAAAGCCTTTTCTGGCAGACCCGGAGTTCCTGAAATATAAGGACTTTACAGTCTGTGATGAAGCAGATAATGGTATTCAGCTTTGGTATCTGCCTTTTTCTTTGGATGCGGCTAAGCCTGAATTTAAGGAGTGTGCGAAGCATCCACACATTGAGCAGGCAGGCTATGTATTGTACTATACCAATCAATGTCCGTTTAATGCAAAATATGTTCCGATGCTTCTTGAAGTTGCCAAGGAAAGAGAGGTTCCGTTTCAGGCAATCAGACTGGAAACGAAAGAAGAAGCACAGAATGCTCCGACACCGGTTACAACCTATGCATTGTTTTATAACGGAGAATATGTCACGAATGAGCAGATGAATGATAAAAGATTTATAAAGCTTCTGGATGGGATGGAAAAATAAATGAGCAAATTCAAACTCTACTCTCCGTAGGTTGAGGATATTCATACGCTGAAATAGAATGGTGTCATGGAGGTAACGAACATGAATCAGTATGTAACAGGTGCAGTTATAAAGAGACTGCGTGAGGAAAAAAACATGACACAACAGCAACTGGCAGATAAGTTGTCAGTCAGTGCAAAGACAATTTCCAAATGGGAAACAGCGAAAGGATATCCGGATATCACACTATTAGAATCCATTGCCAATGCATTATCGGTGTCAGTGACAGAGCTTATTTCCGGTAATACAATAGTTACATTATCTGCTTTTGAATGGGAGAAGGATAGAAAAACGCTGATATATGGGCAGGTAGACTATATGTATGGAGAAGCACTTTATAAGCCTGAAATGAAAGCAGGAAATCCTATAAGGTTATATAGTTTGGATGAAATCACGGAGATATTCGGTAAATTAGGACTTCGTATTTGTAACAGCTTTGCTGATTTCAGTGGAAAGCTGAGTTCTGATAATGATATTCAATTGATGGTTTATTCCATACGAGAATAAAAATAGAGTAGACGAATTATTTAGCAATCTTCATCAAATCTTTATTTTTTTCTGTTAGGTTATATTTCAGTAAGAAATGAAATATGGAAGGAAGGATAGTAAAGATGGAAATGATGTTGCAGACACAAAATTTGTGTAAATATTTTAGAAAGCAGAAAGCGGTAAATAATGTTTCACTTAATATCGAAAAGGAACAGATTTATGGACTGCTTGGACCGAATGGTGCGGGAAAATCTACCACATTGAAAATGTTGACTGGTATGATGAAACCAACTGCAGGAAAGATTTACTTTGATGGAAAACTTTTAGATAGGAAAGATTTATCAAAAATAGGAGCGTTAATTGAAAATCCGCCTATTTATGAAAATCTTTCCGCCAGAGAGAATTTGAAGGTAAGACAATTATTGCTTGGTACAGATGAAAACAGAATTGATGAGGTCTTGCAGATTGTATCACTTACAAACACCGGAAAGAAGAAAGCAGGACAGTTTTCTTTGGGGATGAAGCAAAGACTAGGCATTGCAATGGCATTGCTTGGAGAACCGGAACTTTTGATATTGGATGAACCTACGAATGGATTAGATCCAATAGGCATCGAGGAATTACGAGAGCTGATCCGGTCTTTTCCGGAACAGGGAATCACTGTAATTCTCTCCAGTCATATTCTCTCAGAGGTACAGTTACTTGCAGATAAAGTCGGGATTATTTCAGGTGGAATCTTAGGATACGAAGGAGCATTAAAGCAGGGAGATAATCTTGAAGATTTGTTTATGAATGTGGTAAGAAAAAACCAGAAAGCAGGTGAAATCCATGGTTAATATTATAAAAGCAGAACATCAAAAAGCCAAAAGAACCATGCGAAAAAAGTTTATCTGGGGATTTCCTCTTCTTACATTTGTCATGGCATTTATATTTACTCTTGGGATGACAAATGCTTATGCAGAAAGTGTTTGGAACTGGTGGTATACACTTTTGCTGCCGGGGATGATTGCTCTATTTTGTTATCTTTCTGTGGCACAGGAGAAAAAGATAAAATACTATCATTTAATGACTATTCCCACAGACAGAAGAAAATTGTTGCTGGGGAAAATTATTTATATTGGGTACATGATTTTGTTTTCTAATGTGATTGTGTTTGCAGGAGCAACGCTTGGAGGCTTTCTTCTAACGACACATGTTCCAGTTGGAGGAGCGTTGATTGCAGTATTGTTTCTGACGGTTTCTGAGTTATGGGAGATTCCGGTAGCTTTATTTTTAAGTGAACGATTTGGAATGATTGTAAACCTGTTCGTCTGCCTATTTATTACCGTCAGCGGTGTGGTAATATCACAAACCAGAATCTGGTATGTACTTGTTTCTGCAATCCCTATGCGAATCATGTGCCCGTTGCTTCATGTTTTACCGAATGGTCTTGCAGCAGAAGCCGGAAATCCTCTTTTGGATACGGGAGTTATTGTTCCGGGAATCTGCCTCTCAATCATCTGGTTTGTTCTTGCAACGGTTCTGTTTTTGAAATGGTTTGAGAGAAGAGAGGTGAAATAAGATGATTGGAAGATCTCTTAATGCAGACTTGCGAAAGATGAAAGGAACATCTGTGATTCTGGCACACTTACTGATTCCGATTATAACCAGCGTTATATTTTTAATATATTACTTTTTTTCACCATGGAATGAAAATATGAAAGTGATTGCATTTTATCAGGCAATAGGAGCAGGACTTCCAGTACTTATTGGAATTTTTACAGCAAGTGTGATGGAACAAGAACAAAATGCAGGTAATTTTCAAAACCTGTTGTCTTTACCAGATAAACTTACAGCATTTTTATCGAAACTGTTGATGCTACTGGTTTTGTGTCTGTGCTCTATCCTATTGACAGCAATCATATTCGGAATTGGATTTGGAAGAATCGCATCAAGCGATATCGAAATCATGAAAGGATGTATATTTGCAGCATTGCTGCTGTGGGGAAGCAGTGTTCCACTTTATCTGTGGCAGCTGATTCTGGCTTTTCAGTTTGGAAAAGGGGTATCCATTGGAGCAGGGATTATATCAGGACTAATTAGTGCATTGATGCTTACCGGACTTGGAGATTATGTGTGGAAATATGTATTTGTCTGCTGGACGGGTAGAGTACCATATACTTATCTGCAATCTGTATTGGGAGAAACTAGTGTAGGTGAATGGTTGTCATTCATACCAGGTTGCTTAATATTTACAGGGATTAGTATGGTATACTATTTTTGGTGGGTAAACCACTGGGAAGGAAACAGAATATCGGAATAGAATCGAGGGAAACTATGGCAAAAATACTGGCAGTTGATGATGAACCGGCAATTTTGGAAATGATAGAAAGCATTTTGAATAAGGATGGACATCTGGTTACCAAAGTAAGTAATCCACTAAAAATTAATATGGAAGAATTACATCGTTATGACCTGATTTTACTGGACATTATGATGCCTGGAATTGATGGCTTCGAATTATGCAAAAGAATCAGGGCACTTGTGGATTGTCCGATTTTGTTTCTTACGGCAAAAACGGAGGAAAACAGTCTGGTAAACGGACTTTCTTTAGGAGCAGATGATTATATTTCAAAGCCATTTGGAGTGATGGAACTTCGGGCAAGGATCAATGCACATCTTAGAAGAGAGCACAGGGAACATTCTGTCCGGATGGTTTTGGGGAGGGTCTGTATTCAAATATCTCAAAAGAAACTATTGGTTGATGATAAGGAACTTCCTCTTACGAAAGCGGAGTACGAAATTTGTGAATTCCTGGCTAAAAACAGAGGACAGGTTTTCTCGAAGGAACAGATATTGGAAGCGGTCTTTGGCTTTGACAATGAGAGTAATGACAGTACTATAATCACGCATATCAAAAATATAAGAGCAAAATTTGCGGATTATGATTATACACCGATAAAAACAGTCTGGGGGATTGGATATAAATGGGAAGAGTAAAGAGAAGCAATGCACTCAGCTGGATTTTTATGAGATATGTACTGGTCATGCTTGGATCATTAGTAGGTTTGGTGATTGTTGCTTGGCTGCTGCTGTACCTTTTGATTAGTGTGGGCTGTATCTATCCGGCGAATTATGCAGAGCAAAAGATTAATGAAGCATATGATACGATTTTACGTGCGGATAAAGTAACTGCTGAGATGATTCCTGCACTTTGTGATTATGTAATCTTTTCAGAGAATGGAGAGAAAATAGGTGGAGATCTGTCAGAACAATACGAACAGATAGCATGGAATGTTGCAAAGTACGGAAACGCATCCGGGAAATATTTTTATAAAGTAATTGTAAGGGAAAATGAATATGTTGTATTGCAATATCGCCTTACACCTCAATATCATTCAGCTTTTTTGAGGGAGCATTTTATAGGACCACAGAATGTGATGAGTATTATGTCAGTGATTGGAGCGGTAGCGATTATCATCATTCCGTCCATACGTTTTGGAAAAAGAATCAAAAAGCAGATGCAGCCTGTATTAGACGCAATCAGACAAATAAAGGATCAAAATCTGGAATATGAGACATCCTGTTCCGGTATCAAAGAGTTTGATGACTGTTTATCGGCAATCGATGATATGCGAGATGCATTGCGAGAATCTTTAGAAAAGCAGTGGAAAACAGAGCAGGAAAAGAAACAACAGATGTCTGCTTTGGCACATGATATTAAAACACCTCTTACGATTGTACGGGGAAATGCAGAACTACTTTCAGAGACTGAACTGACCACAGAACAGAAGAATAATATCACTTATGTTTTGAACGGCACAACACAGATACAAAGTTATGTAAAACAGTTGATAGATGTCACAAAATCATGGAATTGCAGTGATGTTACCTATACAACGGTGAGGTTAGAAGATTTTTTCGCAGATATAAAGGAACAGGCACTCGGATTGGTAGAAATCTATCACCAGAAAATAGATTGGAAGGAGGGACAAAGTGATAAAAAGGTAACGATTGCTTATGATCCAATGTTCCGGGCCGTAATGAATATGATTCAGAATGCAGTGGAGCATACAAAAGAAAATGGAATCATTTATATTGACGCAAAGGAGCAGGATGGCCGGCTGACATTCATTGTGGAGGATAGCGGATCAGGATTTACAAAAGAAGCATTATTGCATGGCACAGAGCAGTTTTTTATGGATGACACAAGTAGAAATGGCGAAGCCCATTATGGGATGGGACTATTTTTTGCAAAAACTGTGGCTGAAAAATATGGTGGAGGTATTAAACTTTCAAATTCTGAAAATACAGGTGGGGCGAGGGTAGAAATATTTTTCCTGAGTAGTCAGGAAACAAGCTAAATAGACCGCAATTAAGCTATGTAAAAGAAGTTTTACATGCATTTATCTAATAATAATATCAATAGGACGATATAGAAAATGTGGGGAAGCATGGTATTTCAATGAGTTTGAGATACAGTGCTTTTGCGTATTAACAGGAAGCAGATAAAGCGATATATGTGATATTCTATTTCACAACAAAAAAAGGTCGGTTCACAACATGGTGGCTAGCTATTAAAAGACTTTTTCCGATATAATAAATATAATTGTATGTGAGTAAGGAAGTGACAAGATGCAAATAGCAATCTGCGATGATGAAAAATCTATAGGATTGATATTAGAAGAAAAAATAAAGAAATTATTACCGGATGTAGTAATAGAAAAATATTTATCTGGTGATGAATTGATTGCAAGTGGTTGTGAGCCGGATATTCTATTTTTAGATATTCAGATGCCAGGAATGGATGGAATGGAAACGGCAAGGATTCTGCGTCAGAAAAATGAAAGAATGGTATTGATATTTGTAACTGCTGTGGAGGAGTATGTTTTTCAGGCATTTGATGTTGCAGCATTTCATTATCTGGTGAAACCATTTTCAGATGAAAAATTTGAGGAAGTTGTGAAACGTGCAGTCAGAAGCATTGAAAAATATTCTGAAAATCAATCGGATGAAAAATACATGATGGTGCAGTCCGGAGGAAGCCATATGAAAGTGTTTTTGAAGGATATTGTGTATGCTGAGGTATATAATCGAAAAGTCATTATCCATACACGGGATACGAATATTGAATATTATGGAAAATTGCAGGAACTGAGTGAAATTGCGGGAGCAGATTTTTTTCGTACACACAGAGCCTACCTCGTACATTTCAAATATGTTCAGAAATATGATGCAAATTGTGTGACGATGGAAAATGGAACTGCATTGATTGCAAAACAGAATTATTCTGAGTTTGTAAAACAATATTTGAAATATAATCAGAGGAAAGGAAAAGAAATCGGATGAGTTTGGTAGAAAAATGCTGGATGGTTACATCGAAAATTTCTGTTATTGCACTCCTTATGATTACAGGAATCTATTTTGGAAAATTTGTTTGTCCCTATATAAAAAAGAAAAAAGGGGCTGTGGCAGTCAGTATTGTTTATATTACGATTATGCTTGTTTTATATATGATTCCGCCACAGATTGATAATTTTTCCGCATATCTGATTGGAGTTATAGCAGCGTTTCTTGCAATGTATGTAGAGGACAGAAGAAATATATATCAGAAAATATTTCTTGCAATTACGTTCTTTTCTATCCGATGGTTAACGGTTGCAATGGCAGCCAGACTTGATGATCTTGTTACAAAAGCACTTGTATTTCGGAATATGAGTGCAGAAAAAGTGTGGTTGCAATACGGACTATATGTTGGAACCAGAGTTTTGGATATTGTACTTTGTATTGCTTTTATTGCGGTTGCAATAGGACTGATCAATAAAGCGTATATATACAAAAAAGATGAAATGAGCGTCAAAGAGATGGTAATGCTTATTATACCTTCACTTGTAGGCGTCACTGGGTATGGCATTTTACAATATTATCTCATGGTATACGAAAGAGATACTGGAAAGAACTTGATTGATACATATGGATTTTATGGAGCTTTAAGCTTTTTACACTATCTGATTTCCATAGTTGCTATTCTTGTTGTGATTGTAATGTTTCAAAACTGGAAAGAGATGCAGGAAGAACAGCGGGGACAAGAGCTGGTATTAAATCAGATCAGTGACATGAAAAAGCATATCGAGGAAGTCGAAAAGTTGTATCGGGATATCCGCTCCATGCGCCATGATATGGGAAATCATATACAGACACTGGAACATCTGGTGGCACATAATAATATGGATGATGCTACAGAATACTTGGAACATCTGAAAAATGAATGGGACAAGGTATCTCCGGAGATAAAGACAGGAAGTCCGGTAATTGATGTCATTTTGATGGAAAAGCTGAGAGAAGCAAAAGAAAGGCAGATTCGGTTTCTGTCGGATTTTCATTATCCGCAGAATACGAAGTTAAATGCATTTGATTTGAGTGTGATCATGAATAATGCCTTGAATAACTGCATGGAAAATGTAAGTGGAGATGATCCGTATATCAGCATTTCTTCTTTTCGGAAAAACAGTATCTTTATGATAACCATAAAAAACAGTTTTGGGGGTCAGCTTAATTTTGGTGATAGCGATTTGCCAGAAACAACCAAATCTGGGATGGAACATGGAATGGGTTTGAATAACATTCGCCGGGTTGCCAGGATGTATATGGGAGATATATCTTTGGAGCAGGGAAATGAGGAAGTAATCCTTAGCATTATGATGCAGGTAGAATAAAGAAATAAATTGGCACTATGTATTTTGTAAATTACAGAAATATGTAGTGCTTTTTTTGTGCAGGTAGCGATGAAAATATGTTGCTTGCAACAATATTTGAGGAGCACTGCGACAGTCTGAAAAGCATTTTCAGACTGCTTCACAACGAAAAAAGGGCGGTTCACAACATCACAGTTTATTGTGAAGAAAGATATGCCGAAAGAAAAAATAAAGAGAAATCATGTTATACAGATTTTCAGGAAACGGATTTCAGAGTATTAGCTCAAGGAGGTAAAATCCTCTGCTCCTGTATGGACAGTCGCATTTTGCTTCGCAAAACAAGGAGGATTAAAATGATGAAAATTAATGGATTTAACGAAACGAATACGCAGACAGGAGCAATGGGAATGGCACAGGCGAATGATTCTGTGAGTAAAAATATTCAGAATCAGATTGCAAATGCACAGCAGAAATTGCAGGACTTATCATCAAATGAAGAACTGTCATTAGAGGATAAGATGAAGAAACGTCAGGAGATACAACAGGAAATTACAAATCTCAATCAACAGTTAAGACAGCACCAGATTGAACAGAGAAAGGAACAGCAGAGTAAAAAATCATCTATGGATGATATGGTGGCTGGTACAAAAAATACATCGGCAAAGAATGCTCATGTACGGTAGAGAAGCACAAAGCAAAACAAGGATAGCCAGCCCTGCCACTATTCCGAAGTCAGGGGAACGCAATAGAAAAATTCATAGCTGTATGCTATACTTAATTAGCATTTGAACATATCAAGCTGACACAGCAATCTCTTTACTTGCCGTTAATGCGCGTCTACCAATAGTCCGCACAAAGCAAGAGTAGCGTAAAGGTATAAAAATTTCAAACTTCTTTGTAACGAAATTCCGATTTCTCCGTCTAACCTATGAAGCTGAAGGAGGTGATGACAAGTATGGACTATGAAAAACTCTATAAAGCCTACTATTTACAGGTATACTCGTATACTATTTCTCTTGCCAAAAATCGTGAGATAGCAGAGGAAATCACGCAGAACACATTCTATAAGGCTGTTTCTACAACATCACAATTCAAAGGTAAGTCAGATGAATTGACATGGCTCTGCTCCATAGCAAAAAATCTTTACCATGATGAAATGCGAAGCCGTCAGCGAGTAGCTGATGTGAGTGAAATCAATGACTTGCCATCAAATGAAAATGTTGAGAACTCAGTTGCAGATTCTGACATGGCGTTCCGCATACACCTCGTTCTTCACCGTTTGGAAGAACCATACAAAGAAGTCTTTCAGCTTCGCGTATTCGGGGAACTATCTTTTTCACAAATCGCTGCAATTTTTGGAAAAACAGAATCATGGGCGAGAGTTACTTATCATCGTGCAAAGCTAAAAATTCAAGAAAGGATGGATGAAAAGCATGAGTAAACAATGCGATATTGTTCGAGATATTCTTCCGCTGTATGTTGACGATGCTTGCAGCGAAGCAAGCGCAGAGATGGTAAAAGAGCATTTGAACGCCTGTGCTGACTGTAACGCAATTTATCAGAAATTGCTTTCTCACACGAGCGAAGATGTTCTTCACGAAGAAAGCGAAAGCGTTATTATGCGCCATGAGGCAAAAGAAAAGCAGAGAGGCAGAAAAAAGATAACGATTGCTGTTCTCGTTTCCATCGCTCTTTGTATCATTGCAATTTTTACAGCTCTCTTTCTGTTACCTATAAACATTGCTTATGAGCCTGTCAAAATCGACTTCCCATTTGAGGTTGAAGATGTCGAAAACGTTGAAATGTACCACTATGACGGAGTGCCTGCATCAGCAGAAAAGAAAGTAGTTGTTGCTGAAAATGATATAAAGACCCTGTATGATAAGTTCAAGGGCTTATCCCTAAAAGACAAAACGACTGAGGAAACTGCCGGAGCAGATGTGACCAGCTTTAGATTTAACCTCTCAGATGGAACAAGCTACGATTTGATTTACGCCTGCTATGGGGTTAAAAACGGCGAATTGAAGTCAGCAGCAGGCGGTTTTAAGTATTTCACAAGTGCGGATATCGGCTCTTATTGGAACAATTTGAATACGGAACTTGAGGCAATTCCTATCAATGAGAGTGAATTGCCGTGAGCAGATAGCAAACCCAGCCGAGCCTGTCAACGGTCAAGATGAACGGCGCAAATGCGCCGCCGTTGACAGCCCCGCCCGTCTTTGCTGTTCGGTAATCAAGAGGGCGACAGCACAAGATGCTGCCGCCCTCTGCCATTATTCAGAAAGGGGGATTTTCCATGACCGAACACGAAAAGTATCAAGAACATATCCGGCATACACACGATGCCTTTTGCAAGACTGTTATTCGCCACGCTGCCATAGACGCAGCCCGGAGCATACGGAGCCGCCGCAAGCGGGAAATCTCGCTTGAATATCTGATAGAAGAAAAACACTATCCATTCAGTACCACAGATAAATACTTTGCGGAGCAATCCGGCATGACCAGCTATCCGCTTTTCGTCTGTGGTCAGATGGTGCTTTTGGAAAGTCCAGAGCTTGCCGCAGCCCTGTCCGCACTATCACAGATGGAACAGGAAATCATTTTCTTGTACTACTTCCAACGATTGACGCATAGGGAGATTGGACGGAGATATGGACGGGCTGGCAACACAACCGGGCGGCGTATTCAGATGATTTTACGGCGGCTACGGGCAGAGTTGGAGGGTTTGTCCTATGAGCCAGCTACTTCCCTATGAGACAATCGTTAAGGCAAGCGAGGGCGACCCGGAAGCTGTTGCCGCCGTCCTATCCCATTATGCGGGATATGTCCGCTCTTGTGCGAAAATGGACGGACAGATTAACACGGATATGCAGGAGCATATCGTCAGGCAACTGATAGAAAGCCTGTTGAAGTTCCGCTTTGACCGCTAAACAGAAAAGTTGTATAATTAGAGCCTGACAAATTAAACTTCAATGAGGGTAGAGCAAATGGAACAGATTATCAATTATAGAGACATACCCACAGATAAAAGGATTGACATATTAAATGCTCTTGAGCGAATAGGTTTTTTTCCGGCATACGGCGGCGTGAGAACAATGCAGCAAATTATGGAAAAGTCAGTTCCAGGTTCAGGCCCACAATTCTATTTCGTTTTCCGTGAAAATGAGTTGATAGGGTACAATTTTCTCATTGGGGACACTAAGAAATATAAAGCGTTCCCATGGCTTGCTATTAGCAATATGGATGAGCAGAAGTTGACTGTTTGTGAAGAACTGATGAAAATACAAATTGCCTTTTTTGAAGAACTCGGAATGCAAAAGATAGCAGATCATTGCGTTAGGATTATGGAAGATTACAGAAAAGGAATTGGAAAGCGGAAAGAAAGCGATTGCAGATAAATTCCATTTGAAAAACGGCTGACAATTTAATACCGCCGCCCATCACAGCGGCAGATAAGCAGTAAATCTTGAAAAGGTTTACTGCTTTTTTTGCGCCCATTTTCAAAAATCTTTGGCAAACCACACCGCCGGATTGTTGTAGGGAGCAGACAGGGAAAATAAAAAAATTTTCGCTGCGTTTGCCAAAACGCCCCCTTTTCACCGTTGTAGTGGTGAACAGCGGGCAGAACACGCCGCCGCAATCGCTATATTGGTGGAGCAAGCCAGTATATCCGCAAACCAGAGCCGCCGAGGAAAGCGGTAGTTTTTTAGAGCAAGATTCTACCACGGTGCCAAAATCCGCATATCTGCGGTTTTGCCCCTTTGGTAAATCTTGTTGGGGAGTGCCTTCCCCAAACCCTGCTCATGCGCCCTGTCGGGCGAGAAAGGAGGTCAACGCTTGAAGAAAAAATACAACACACCCCACCGCTGCCATGTGGTCAAAACCCGCATGACCGAGGAAGAATACGCCGACTTTACCGAGCGGCTGAAACACTATGACATGAGCCAAGCCGAATTTATCCGGCAAGCCATTACACGGGCGACCATTCGCCCCATCGTTACCGTTTCCCCGGTCAATGATGAACTGTTGTCCGCCGTTGGCAGGCTGACCGCCGAATACGGAAAAATCGGTGGCAACCTCAATCAGATTGCCCGCGCCCTCAACGAGTACGGCACACCATACAACGCCCTGTCCGTTGAAGTCCGCGCCGCCATTTCTGACCTTGCTGCCTTGAAGTTTGAAGTCCTGCGAAAGGTAGGTGACGCTGTTGGCAACATTCAAACATATCAGCTCTAAAAATGCGGATTATGGCGCAGCCGAGCAGTACCTCACCTTTGAACATGACGAGTTTACCATGAAGCCCACCCTTGATGAAAACGGGCGGCTCATGCTCAGGGAGGACTATCGAATAGCCACGCTGAACTGCGGCGACGAGGATTTTGCCGTTGCCTGTATGCGCTCCAATCTCCGCTATGGGAAGAACCAGAAGCGGGAAGATGTAAAAAGCCACCACTACATTATCAGCTTTGACCCACGGGACGCGGTGGACAACGGTTTGACCGTAGACCGGGCGCAGGCGTTGGGCGAGGAATTTTGCCGGAAGCAGTTTCCCGGACACCAAGCCATTGTCTGCACCCACCCGGACGGACACAACCACAGCGGCAATATCCATGTGCATATCGTTATCAATTCTCTGCGGATAGAGGAAGTTCCGTTCCTGCCTTACATGGACAGACCGGCAGACACCCGCACCGGGTGCAAACACCGCTGCACAGACGCGGCGATGGAATACTTCAAAGCCGAAGTCATGGAGCTGTGCCACCGGGAAAATCTCTATCAAATCGACCTTTTGCATGGCAGCAAAAACCGCATTACCGAGCGTGAGTATTGGGCGCAGCGGAAAGGGCAGGCAAAGCTGGACAAGGAAGCTGCTGCCTTGCCAGCCGAGGAGCAGCCAGCCAAGCCCACGAAGTTTGAAACAGACAAGGAAAAATTGCGGCAGACCATACGCACCGCGCTGTCCTCTGCCGCAAGCTATGGCGAGTTCGCCGCCGTTCTCTTGCAACAGGGCGTGACTGTCAAGGAGAGCCGAGGGCGGCTATCCTACCTCACGCCGGACAGGACAAAGCCCATTACCGCCCGCAAGCTGGGAGATGATTTTGACCGCGCTGCCGTTCTTGCCCTTTTGGAACAGAACGCCCACAGAGCCGCCGAGCAGACCGCAACCGTACCCGAATACCCCCGCAACATAAGGGAGCGTTTGCAGGGCAAAAAAGCTGTCCAAACCACCCCGGAAAAGGACGGTATTCAGCGCATGGTTGACCGGGCAGCGAAGCGAGCGGAGGGAAAGGGCGCGGGCTATGATTGCTGGGCGGCAGTCCACAATCTGAAACAAATGGCGGCTACCGTTGCCGCCTACGGGCAGTACGGCTATTCGCCGGAGGAGCTGGACGCAGCCCTTGTATCCGCCAATGCGGATTTACAGGACAGCACCGCCAAGCTGAAAGCCCTGGACGCTGCTATCCGGGAGAAAAAGGAGCTTCAGACACAGGTGCTTGCCTATGCCAAGACCAAGCCTGCCCGTGACGGTCTGAAAGCGCAGAAAACGGAAAAAGCCCGCAGCGCCTACCGGGAACGGCACGAAAGCGATTTTATCATAGCGGACGCAGCCACCCGTTATTTTCGGGCGCATGGCGTTTCCAAGCTGCCAAGCCATAAAGCCCTGCAAGCGGAAATCGAGCGGCTTACCGCCGAAAAGAACGCCCATTACAACGAATACCGGGAGAAAAGAGCCCGTGTCAAGGAGCTGCATACCGTGAAAAGCAATCTTTCTCAAATCCTGCAAGGCGAGAAAGACAGAGAGAAAAAGCACGAACATGAGCGTTAAAAACCGCCCCGAAACGATACCAAAACGGGGATATGCCCTGCACCCTATCCGCAATACTGCCCACCTTTGAAACGGGGTGCACAGCGCAGGAAATCCCCGAAAATGACACCGAGAAACTACATTTTTACCGACCTATCCGCTTATACCAGCGGAAACGGCAGAAAGGAGCGAGAAATGCCACGCATGAGCAAAAAGCGGCGGTTGGAATGGAGCTTTTTCCTCAACCACCGAAACCGTATTACCTACAATGACCTTTGCCGGGGCTGCACACACGGCTGCAAGCAGAGCTTCCGGGCGATTATCGTCCTCTGCCCCCGGTATTTCTCTAAGAGATGGAAACACAGGGAGGACACCGCCAATGGCAGATAACCGCAAATATTACTACCTCAAACTGAAAGAAAACTTCTTCGACAGCGATTCCATTGTGCTGTTGGAGGACATGAAAGACGGGATTTTGTATTCCAATATCCTCTTGAAGCTGTACTTAAAATCGCTGAAAAATGGCGGCAGATTGCAGCTTGACGAGCATATCCCCTATACCGCCCAGATGATAGCCACGCTGACCCGTCACCAAATCGGGACGGTGGAACGGGCATTAGCCATCTTCCAGCAGTTAGGGCTTGTGGAGCAGCTTGACTGCGGGCTGCTTTATATGACCGACATCGAGCTGATGATCGGTCAATCCTCTACCGAAGCGGAACGGAAACGCGCCGCAAGGCTTGAAAATAAGGCACTTTTGCCGCCGCGGACAAATGGCGGACATTTGTCCGACATTCGTCCACCAGAGATAGAGATAAAGAAAGAGATAGATATAGAGTTAGAAAAAGAGGGAGAGTTAAAGGGACAAGCCATCGCCCGCAGCTATGGCAGATATGAGAATGTATTTCTGACTGATACGGAGCTTTCCGAACTGCAAGCGGAGCTGCCCGAAAAATGGGCGTACTACATTGAGCGGCTTTCCGGCTATATCGCGTCCACGGGCAAGAAATATAAAAACCACGCCGCCACTATCCGCAGATGGGCGGCAGACGATACCGCAAAGGCTGCCCCGAAACAGGGCATACCCGAATACGCCTGCAAGGAGGGCGAGAGCTTATGAGTAATCTGTTTACAGAACGAGTTTTGAATATGGCGGCTGTTACCCCACAGCCGGAGGACTACACGGGCGAGGACGGACTGCTTTACTGCGGCAAGTGTCACACTCCGAAAGAAGCCTACTTCCCGGAAAAGCAAGCCGCCCTGTTTGGGCGTGACCGCCACCCGGCAGAATGTGACTGCCAGAAAGCCCAGCGTTTGGAGCGTGAAGCCGCCGAACAGCGCAGAAAGCACCTTGACACCGTGGAGGACTTGAAACGCCGGGGATTTACCAATCCTACCATGCAGGAATGGACTTTCGCCAACGACAACGGGAAATGCCCGCAAATGGAGATTGCACACTTCTATGTGGAGCATTGGGAAATCATGCGCGAGGAAAATATCGGCTATCTGCTATGGGGCAAGGTCGGCACAGGAAAAAGCTATTTTGCCGGGTGTATCGCTAATGCCCTCATGGAGCAGGAAGTCGCTGTCCGCATGACGAACTTCTCTGCGATTTTGAATGACCTGACCGCCAGCTTTGAGGGGCGCAACGAGTATATCGAGCGTCTTTGCCGTTTTCCTCTGCTTATCATTGATGATTTTGGAATGGAGCGCGGCACAGAGTACGGTTTAGAACAGGTCTACAATGTGATTGACAGCCGCTACCGCAGCCGCAAGCCCTTAATCGTTACCACCAATCTGACATTGGACAGCCTGCAAAATCCGCTGGACACCGCCCATGCCCGGATTTATGACCGCCTTTTGGAAATGTGCGCCCCTATCCTCTTTACGGGAGAGAACTTCCGCCGTGAAACGGCGCAAGCCAAGCTGAACAGACTAAAAGAATTGATGAAATGAAAGGAGTTGCCTATGGCAGAGAACAAGCAGAACACCACCCCGGAACGCCGCCCGGACTGCGTGACAGAGATCCGCATGGGCAACACCGTCCTTGTCGTTTCCGGCTTTTTCAAAAAAGATACCACCGACACAGCAGCCGATAAGATGATGAAAGTGCTGGAGGCGGAAGCCGCCGCAGGACACAAAGCCCAGCTTTCGCCCTAACGCTACAAGCCGCACAGAAAAATCGTCATTTTACCGGGCGGTAAAGAAGCAGAAGCCGCTATACAGACAGCCGCCCCATGTGGTATAATCGAAATACGGAATAGTGGGGCTGGCTGTCGGAAACGGAGGATTTTATGTTAAGACAGACCACCCAGAAAATCACTGCCCTTTATCCAAGACTATCCCATGAGGACGAGCTGCAAGGCGAAAGTAATTCCATTTCCAACCAGAAGCGTATCCTTGAAACCTACGCAAAGCAGAACGGCTTTTCCAATCTGCGCTGGTACACGGACGATGGCTATTCTGGTGCGAAATTCCAAAGACCGGGCTTTCAATCCATGCTTGCGGACATTGAAGCCGGGAAAGTGGCTACCGTTATCGTAAAGGATATGTCACGGTTAGGGCGAAACTACCTGCAGGTGGGAATGTATACCGAGATGATTTTCCCACAAAAAGGAGTCCGCTTTATCGCCATCAACGATGGAGTAGACAGCGCACAGGGCGACAATGATTTTGCCCCTCTGCGGAACATTTTCAACGAATGGCTGGTGAGAGATACGAGTAAGAAAATCAAAGCTGTAAAACGGTCAAAAGGCATGAGCGGCAAGCCTGTTACGAGCAAACCCGTGTACGGCTACCTCATGGACGAGGACGAAAACTTCATCATTGACGAGGAAGCCGCACCCGTGGTCAAGCAGATATACCGTCTGTGCCTTGCCGGGAACGGTCCGACCAAGATAGCCCGTATGCTGACCGAGCAGGAAATCCCAACGCCGGGAACGCTGGAATACCGCAGGACGGGCAGCACACGCCGCTATCACCCCTGCTATGAGTGCAAATGGGCGACAAATACCGTGGTGCATATCCTTGAAAACCGGGAGTACATGGGCTGTTTGGTGAACTTCAAGACGGAGAAACCGTCCTACAAGACCAAGCACAGCATAGAAAATCCCATTGAGAAACAGGCAATTTTCGAGAACCACCATGAGCCTATCATCGACACCCAGACATGGGAGCGTGTGCAGGAATTACGCAAACAGCGCAAGCGTCCGAACCGCTATGATGAAGTGGGCTTGTTCTCTGGTATGCTCTTTTGCGCGGACTGCGGCAGCGTCATGTATCAGCAGCGTTACCAGACCGATAAGCGGAAACAGGACTGCTATATCTGCGGGAACTACAAAAAGCGCACCCATGACTGCACCGCACATTTTATCCGCACCGACCTTTTGACTGCGGGCGTTCTCTCCAATCTACGGAAAGTGACGAGCTATGCGGCAAAGTATGAAGCCCGGTTTATGAAGCTGCTGATCGAGCAGAACGAGGACGGCGGCAAACGCCGGAACGCCGCCAAGAAAAAGGAACTGGAAGCTGCCGAAAAGCGTATCGGTGAACTTTCCGCTATTTTCAAGCGGCTGTATGAGGACAGCGTAAGCGGTCGCATTTCTGACGAGCGTTTCACGGAGCTTTCGGCAGACTATGAAGCCGAACAGCAGGAATTGAAAGAGCGTGTTGCCAGAATACAGGCGGAGCTTTCCAAAGCACAGGAAGCTACCGTAAACGCAGAAAAGTTTATGAACATTGTCCGCAAGCACATGAACTTTGAAGAACTGACCCACACCCTCTTACGTGAGTTTGTAGAGAAAATCGTTGTGCATGAGTGCAGCTACGATGAAAATGGCACACGCAGACAGGATATTGAGATTTACTATTCTTTCGTCGGCAAGGTGGACTTGCCCGAATGACCGCCTGCCCTATCCGATACCAAAGACAAGTACCGGATAGGAAAGGCAAAATTTTTTACACTTCTATTACTTCTTTATCACACATAAGCAAAAGGAACAGGCTTGTCACAGGCATGTATGCGGGCAATGATTTCCGCAGATTCATCTATGAAGCAGGCAAAAGTGCAGGGTAGTATGGCAACACAGATGGAAGGAAGAGCCGGTGTGCTTGAGTCTGAAATCAAGCAGGATGCTGGAAAAGGCAATACCGAAAAGAAAGAAGAAGAACTGGCAGATTTGCAGGCAAAAGTGCAGTCTGCAACAGTATCACAGATGTCTTCACTTTCAGATGCAAATAAATCTATGGAAGAAGCAGCAAAGGCAGACAACCGTACAGATGCAGCAGAAACAAAGAAGGATCAAACGCAGAAAGCAGAGAATACACAGGAAAATGCAGATACGGCAACAGATGCATCAGAGAATGCAGATGTTAAAACAGAAACAGCAGAAACAATAAAAAATCCAGCATCAGAAAGTGGACAGTCGGTAGTATATACACCGATCGATATACGTTTATAGTTCGGAAAGGAGGCTGGTGTTATGTCAGAAATCAAAAGTTTTAGTGATTATACAAGTAAATATAACAGCAATGTAGATTTTTCAGCGTTGTTTAGTGGAACGTCAGATAGTTCATCAGTAGGCAATACAAATATGCTTTCTGATTATGCTGCAATCAAAAATGGAAGCTATGGAAAACTTATGAAAGCATATTATGCAAAACAGGATGCTGAAAAATTATCGGGAAAAGGTGATACTTCACAAAAACTTACCTTGATGAAAACAAGTGCAGATTCTCTGAAAAAATCAGCAGATGCTTTGAATGACTCTTCTCTTTGGGAAAAAAAGAAAATAAAAAAGAAAGATGAAAAAACGGGGGAAGAGATTGAGGTAGAGGATTATGACTGGGATAAAATCACCAAGGCAGTAAAATCTTTTGTTGAAGATTATAATGATGTAGTTAAGGAAGCCGGAGAATCTAATACAAAGGATGTATTGCGAAATGCTTCATGGATGACTGGAATGACAGACAAAAACAGTAATATGCTTGCCAAAATAGGTATTACCATAGGAAAAGGAAACAAGTTGGAATTAGATGAGGATGCTTTAAAGCAGGCAGATATCAGTTCGCTGAAAACGGTCTTTACAGGATATAATTCTTTTGTAAGCAAAATATCGCAGAAAGCAACTGGTATATCGAATGCTGCAAACCGGGCGAGTGCAACCTATACAAATAATGGTACATACTCTAAGACGGATTTTTCTTTGACATCAAGCAAGATAGATAAAGAAGTATAGAAAGTGTGGACTAACTTAAGGAGGTTGCTATGAAAGTTCAAGGAAATAGGTATATTAATAATCCAGAGATGATAAAAAATAAGGTTGAGAAGAAAACAACTGTTTCTCAGAATATTATTTCGGAGGATGATGTGAAAATCAGTGATTCAGCAAGAAAGTTAGTTGAGACTGCTCGTGATAAAGTCTCAGATTTTCAGGCAATGCATTTTTCGTCAATCAATGGAGAGATAAAAGAAATACCAGCAGAATACAAATGTGAAAATTTATTCAAATTAGATTTGAAAGCAGCTTCCATTTCTGGAGAACAAAGTGCGTTTGAAGGCTGTTTGGAAAATCAGTCAGAGGTTTTTGGAAAATGGCTGGACGAAAATGCTTCTGAATATTTGACAGAAGATGAAATGAAAGATTTAAAAGAGAAAATTAATACAATGACAGCAGATATGGACTCTTTAAATGCCAAAGAGGGATATAGAGGAACTTCCTATGAATCCGTATTTTTGTTAAGTGCAAGTGAAGCGGGACTAAGGAAAGTAAATGAAATGTATGTTCCAGAGCAATTACAAGCAGGTTTTTCAGACATGATTGACGAATATGTTCATTTTAATGATTCGGCACGTAATTCTATCATGGAGAAAATGACACCAGATTACATGGTTGTTGGAATTGGAAGCAAAACAGATCAAAAATTATTTTGTAATGAAATGAAAGACCGTTTAAATGATTACTATGGAAGCAGGTATGAATTAAGAAATCAGCCAGAAGCTGTTGAAAGCAGAGTAAATAATATGTTGAGTAAATTACAACATATGTTTGGCATTTAATGTTAAAAAAGGGTTTGGAGAATAATTATGAAGACAGTAACAGATGTAAACACAGTAAACCAGCTATTGACATATTCAAAGCAAGCAGAGGCAGGAATACACCAAAAAGCAATCAATAGCTGCACTGATAGATAAAAATGCGAATATTTCTAACAGTGAATTGGCTTATTATTTTGCAAACTATAATAATTCAAGTGCTATTTTGGATGCAATCAATTTTGGGGAGCATGTTTCCTGTGGATATAAATCTGATTTTAAGGAGTACGGGGTTATTTCCTTTGACCTTAATGGGAGCAGACAGGTAGTACCTAATTATGCAGTACCGAAAATGAATACAAGCACCATGTCAGGCATTTGTGCTGCAAATAATTCTTTGGTATTAAGTAATAATAGTTATTATTCATGGACAACATCAAGTGGCGGTAAATATACATGGACGGTCAACAATGGAAGGATAGGCTGGGCAGCCTCGGAATCGTTGCTTGCAGAGAATACAAATCAAAAAGGGACAAATTATAAGTGGGAAATGTGCAAAGCAAGTAATATTTTATCTGATCTGGCACAGGGAAAGAGTGTGTGGGGTTATCTCTACAGTAATGAGGAAGTACTGTCAGTCTGTGAGAAAGTCGGGATTTCTCCGGGATTCTTTTCTATAGATGCGGGAGCAGGAAAATACACTTATTTATTGCAGGAATCAGGAAAGACCATAAATGTTGACGCAAAGATAAAACAGTTAAATGATATAAACTGGATAGAAATCGGATATAAAGAAGGAGATACGTTTTCCGTTTATGGTAAAGAGTATGCTATTGACAGCAGTGGGCATATCAATGTTTCGGCGGAAGATGAATTTACATCAACGGAAATTAAATATCCAAGTCGTTCAATATAATAGAAATTATTTTAAGTTTCAATAACAGGGAGGTAGGATTATGGCAATTACAGGTATCAATAACAGCAGTTGCACATCGTATTATGCTTCAAATTACAAGAATACTGTTAAAAAAACAGATAGTGAAAAGGATAGTACAAATACAAAAGACGGCAACGTGACAACAAGTACAGT
Organism: Lachnospira hominis (ex Liu et al. 2021); assembly: GCF_014287955.1. GTDB lineage: Bacteria > Bacillota > Clostridia > Lachnospirales > Lachnospiraceae > Lachnospira > Lachnospira hominis. The sequence continues at coordinate 170,414 of NZ_JACOPD010000003.1, forward strand.
TGAATTAAAAACATCACGTCCCGGTGTGACAAAAACAGAGCAGATTAAGACGGGGTATAGCAATGTAAATGATTATTCAAAATACTTGCAAGGAAAATACCATTATATGAATACGGGAACGACTTCAATGCAAGGGGTTCCGACAACAGTATCCGTTTCAAGTGCATTTTTACAGAAGTGTATGAATGATCCGGAAAAAGCAAAGTATCTGGAGGAAAACTTAGCAGCCATTCCAGATTGTGCAAAAAGTGCGGTTAATGGATGTTTGGGCACTTTGACAAATCTGAGTTATAAGGTTGATGAAAACGGAAATATTTCAGTGGCAATATCTGGTACAAATGATCCAGATGGGAAAATAGCGAAAGAGAATGCTGAACGAAAAGCAAAAGAGAACAGAGAAACAGAAGAAAAGGTAAAAGAGAAAAGAGCTGCTAAAAAAGCAGAGGAAGAAAAAGCTGCAAAGAAACGTGCAGAAAAATCGGCAGAAAGAAAGGAAACGGGTGATTATACCTTATCCGTAACTGGTACTGATGTAAAAAGTATGACACAAAGTCTTGTAGCAGGATCTGTGAGTATTTCTGTACCTGATAGATCAAGTTTTGATATTAAGGCATAAGAGGGTTTGATAAAAGAAAAATATCAAATCAATGCATTAGTTGGAAGTGCTTGTTTCCTATTATGGCATATCCAAGCTAACGATAGCAAAAATGGCTGGTGTTGAGGAAAATGATATTGACAGGCTTTTAGTCAATCCACCAGAAAAAGTTGAAATCGAAGTAAAGTATAAAATTGATGTAACGGTTATGGAGGGAGTATCCCAAAGTTTGTGTAAACCTCTAAACTGATGTAAGATAAAATTACTCAGTTTGGAGGTTATTTTTATGGCAAGAAGAAAAGACAGCCCACAAAAAGCAGCAATGAGAGAATTGATGCGTGACTATCTGAAAAATAATGATATCAGCGTCAAAGATGGCACCGATGTAAATGGCATCATGCGTGACATGATGTCTGTCCTTTTGGAAGGTGCTTTGGATGAAGAACTGGATGAGGAATTAGGATATTCCAAGTATGATTATCGTAACAAAGAAACAGACAATAGTAGAAACGGTCATTCCAGCAAAACCATGCACATCAGTTATGGAGATATGGATGTGGCGATCCCAAGGGATCGTAACGGTGATTACGAACCACAGCTGATTAAAAAATATCAAAATACCGTAACTCAGGACATGGAAGAAAAAATACTTTCCATGTATGCCAAAGGAATGACCACCGGAGACATTGAATCTCACATGCGTGAATTATACGATATTGATATTTCTGACAGCACAATCAGCAGGATCACAGATAAAATCATGCCGATTGTAAAAGAATGGCAGGAACGCCCTCTGGAAGAAGTGTATGCTGTAGTATTTATGGATGCAATCCACTATCATGTCCGCAGCGAAGGACGTATTGTAAAACGTGCAGTCTACATCGCTCTTGGTATTGACATGAATGGAAAAAAGAACGTCCTTGGCATGTATGTTGGTGAAAACGAAAGTGCGAAGTTTTGGCTTTCTATCATGAATGGATTAAAAAACTGGGGAGTCGAGGATATCCTGATTGCATGTGTTGATGGCTTGAATGGATTTCCACAGGCAATCGAGGCTGTTTATCCCAAAACAGAGATTCAGCAGTGTATCATCCATCAGATCCGCAATTCAACGAAGTTTGTCTCCTACAAAGATATCAAAAAACTGATGGCTGATCTGAAGCTTGTATATGCAGCTCCAACAGAAGAAACAGCTTTAAATGAGTTAGAATTGTTCAAAGATAAATGGGATTCCAAGTACCCGAAAATCTATAAATCCTGGAATGATAACTGGGCAACACTGTCCACTTATTTCAAGTATCCAGAAGCTGTAAGACGTTTGATTTATACCACAAATGCCATTGAAAGATTCAACCGTCAGCTTCGGAAAGTGACCAAAAAGGTATTTTATTAATTCATGAGAGGTGGGTCAAATCTAAGTGTTAAATTTTCAAGGTACAATATAAAAATGTGTTGAAGGCGAATGACATCTTTTGGACGCACAAAAGTCCAAAAAACGTCCAAGAGTAAAGATATACCGTTTTACCAAATAGACGGGACATACTTCATTTGATAAAAAACTAAAAAAACAGCGATTTACATCAAACTTACATCAATTGATGCAGAAATCGGTGCAAGCAAGAAAAAATTGCATAATTAGCAGAATGAATGGGCAGCCCTGAAATCGGGATTGCCCATTTTTAGAAAAAAGACGAAAAACTCTTGACCTGCACGCAGCGTATACGCTTATACTATCAACATAAATCATAAGGAGGTGCATCTGATGTTATTGAATGAAATTATAAATGAGGTTGGAATGACAAAGCGTGCAGTTAAGTATTATGAAGAAAAAGGATTGCTGTCAGTGGATAAAGATAACAATGGTTATCGTAACTATACTGCACAAGATGTTGAAACTTTAAAAAAGATTTCAGTATATAGAAAACTCGGTATTAGTATTAAAGACATACAGAGCCTTTTGGAAACTGGCGACAAAAGTATTCTTCTTCGTATTTATCAAGAAAAAGTGCAGGAAAAAGTTTTAAAGGACTCAGAACTTGAAGCTTTGAAGCAATTTATAGATGATGGTGACGCAGACAGAGCAAATGAGGCACTTGATTATCAAATCGTTGAAAATGCGATTGAGTCTTTGCTACCGGGAAAAGAATGGGGAGATTATTTTAAAAGTCATTTCAAACCATTTCTTAATGTAAGGTTGAAGACTTTGGAACAGAAGCAGGCACTACAGAATATATTAGAATATTGCGATGAAACGACATTGAAAGTTCCTTTTATTATGGGAATCGGTGCGAAGATGATAGGTGGGATTGCACAAGAAACCAGAACCGCAGATGAGATGATAGCCTATTATCGTGATATGAGTGAAAGCGAATATGAAAGACTAAAAGAAAAAGTATGGAAAGGTGCTAAAATGAAAAACGGTATAATGAAATACCATCCGGCATTTATTGCACAGAGAAAAATGCAGAAAAAGTTACAAAATAAAGGCTATAACGATATATTCATTCCTAATTTGATGGTTCTGTCTCCAACGTATGCAGAATATAAGAAAGCGTTAGATAATGTGAACGATAGAATGTGTAGAGAACTTGGACTGTATTATGATAGCAATTACAACTTAGTTATTAAAAAAGATAATTCTAAGTAAAAGTTAAACTACCCTTTGAGAGAGGAGAAATCCTTTTTTCAAAGGGCTTTTCTATTTGTACGGATATTCGCAAACTACAAGATAAAGCCAAAACTTCATATACTCTAAGCACAAGGAGGTTGAGGTTTGGCTATGAATAACAGTTTAGCGGAAGTACATCCGGAACTTGTTTCGGAGTGGTCGGAGAAAAATGAAATCAAGCCGACAGAGGTATCTATCGGCTCACACAAGAAAGTGATATGGAAGTGTAAATTAGGACACGAATGGATAGCCACTGTAAAGAGCAGAACCATCAACAAAACAGGTTGCCCGTACTGCTCCCATAATAAAGTGATTGCAGGATTTAATGACCTTGCAACTCTGTTCCCGGAAGTTGCAGACGAATGGTCTGATAAGAATGAAAATAAGCCTACCGAAGTTATGGCGTTTGCAAACAGCAAGGCTTGGTGGAAGTGCAGAACCTGCGGTTATGAATGGAATACGCTTATCTCTACACGCTCAGGCGGCAGTAAATGTCCTTGTTGCAGTGGATATATATTTATAAAAGGCAAGAATGACCTAAAAAGTACACACCCACAGATAGCCAAAGAATGGTCAGAGAAAAACTATCCTCTGCAACCGGATGAAGTCAATGCAAAATGTATGGTGGCATTGCAAGAGATGCGGTAGCTAGTGGAAGTCGGTTATCAATGCTCGTGTGAAAGGAACGGTCTGCCCTGTTTGTGCAGAGCGGGAGGTACTTGCCGGATATAATGATTTGGCTACGACGGATAAGCAGCTTTTGACAGAAGGGGATTATAAATTAAATAAGTTGAAGCTGACGGAAGTTTCAAGAAATTCAGCAAAGAGAGCATGGTGGCAATGTAGATATGGTCATTCTTGGAGTATGAAGATAAACGAGTGTACTGTTCTCGGAAAAGGGTGCAGAATATGTGAGCAGGAGTATGTGTCCGAAGGGTATAAGGTTGTTTGTAAGATTAAAGAAGTTGAAAACAATACAAGAGTAATCTTATGTGATTTGTTAAATAAAAGAAAACTATGAAAAATGCAGGTTTTGAAAAATAATAAATTGTTGTATTATGATGTTGATAATAAAATATGGAGGTGTATCATGAAAGCACATAAATATTGGTCAATCGGAGCAATAGTTACAATGGTTGGAACTTTTTATACAGTATATAAAGGGTTAAAAGCAGCACACAAATACTTTGCATTTGGCTCTCTGATATGCATGATTATGGCAGTCTATTCTGGTCATAAAATGATTTCTGGCAATAAGAGGACAAGAAAACAGATGGAATTGAAAGAAGTGGAGGAATAAAATATGTTAGAAGTAGGAAAAAAAGCACCGGACTTTGAATTGCCGGATCAGAATGGAGAAATACATAAATTAAGCGATTATGCAGGAAAAAAAGTAATCTTATATTTTTATCCAAAGGATAACACGGCAGGCTGTACAAAGCAGGCATGTGGCTTTTCTGAGCGTTATCCACAGTTTACTGAGAAGGGAGCTGTTATTCTCGGAGTAAGCAAGGACTCTGTAGCGTCTCACAAGAGATTTGAAGAAAAATACGGACTGGCATTTACGCTATTAGCAGATCCGGAGCGTAAAGTTATTGAAGCATATGATGTCTGGAAAGAAAAGAAAAACTATGGAAAAGTCTCTATGGGCGTGGTAAGAACCACATATCTTATTGACGAGCAGGGAATCATTATAAAGGCAAATGATAAAGTCAAGGCGGCAGATGATCCTGAAAATATGCTTAAGGAATTGGCATAATGAAGATTATTTTATCACCTGCAAAAAAGATGATTGTAGATACCGATAACTTAGCACCGGTTGAGTTGCCTGTTTTTATTGATAAGACAGCAGAAGTATTAAACTGGATGAAAAGCAAATCAAAAGAAGAACTGAAAGCTATCTGGAAATGTAATGACAAGATTGCAGAGCAGAACTTTAACAGATTGGAAAATATGAATCTTTATAACAGGCTTACTCCGGCTATTTTAGCATATGAAGGGATTGCATTTCAATATATGGCACCATCTGTGTTTGAAATCCAGCAGTTTGAGTATTTGCAAAATCATTTAAGAATCCTGTCTGCGTTTTATGGCATTTTAAAACCAATGGATGGTGTGACTCCTTATCGTCTTGAAATGCAGGCAAAGGTTGGAATTGGAGATGCAAAAAATCTGTATGAGTACTGGGGAGAATTGTTATACCGCTCAGTAATCGATGACAGTAGGATTATCATTAATCTTGCATCAAAAGAATACTCAAAATGTATAGAAAAGTATCTGACACCACAGGACAGATATATTACGATTGTATTTTGTGAGTTATCCGGAGATAAATTGGTAACAAAAGGTACCTATGCCAAGATGGCTCGTGGTGAAATGGTCAGATTCATAGCGGAAAATAATATTGAAAATCCGGTGGAGATTCAGAAATTTGACAGACTAGGATATTTGTTTAGGTCTGATTTATCTTCAGATTCAGAATATGTATTTGAACGCAAAATAAAATAGTTATTCAGGAAAAAGATGCTCAGTTTGAAAAATTTTATAATAATGAGAATTATTACTATTTTTATTGACAACAGGATAATAGTGGTATACAATCCTTATTAAGAATTAATCCTAATAAGGAGAACAAATGACAAGTAGGAGAAATACCATTCAAAAAGATCTTGTAAGAAATACCGTATACGAAATGAGAAGACACGTTACGGCAAATGAAGTGTATGAATTTATAAAAGAAGCATATCCAACAATTGGAAAAGGAACTGTATATAGAAATCTTGATATATTGGTAGAGGAAGGTGCATTAAGAAAGGTTGAAGTTCCGGATGGACCGAACCGATTTGATTTTACATTGAAAAATCATTACCATGTAAGATGTATAAAGTGCGGTGAAGTTTTTGATGTGGATATGGATCAAATACCGGATTTGCTGGAAAGAATTCATAACACTCATGGAATTGAATTTGTGGATTATGATATTTTATTTAAAGGCATTTGCCCGAAATGCAGGGAGAAGGTAAAGGAGGAACAGCATGGATAGGAAAGCAATGTATAAGTTGAGTTATGGACTGTTTATATTGACCGCTAAAGAAGCAGCAAAAGATAACGGATGCATCATTAATACAGCCATTCAGGCAGCTTCGGAACCGAACCAGTTAAGTATCTGTGTAAATAAGGCAAATTATACGCATGATATGATTCAAAGAACCGGAAAATTTACTGTATCAGTCTTAAGTCAGAAGGCACAATTTGAATTGTTCAAACATTTTGGATTCCAATCAGGAAGAGATACCAATAAGTTTGAAGCATTTGAGCAGTGTGCCAGGGGCACAAATGGTATTTATTATATTACAGAAGGTACAAATGCATACATTTCTGTGACAGTTACTAAAACAGAGGACTTGGGTTCACATACGATGTTTATCGGTGAGATAACCGATATGGAAGTTTTAAGCAATGTTCCTTCAGTAACATATGATTATTATCAGAATAATATTAAGCCTAAGCCACAGGAGGTTGGAAAAACAGAGGACAGTCAGACAATATGGCGTTGCAGAATTTGCGGATACGAATATGTAGGCGAGGAATTACCAGATGACTTTATATGTCCTTTGTGCAAGCACCCGGCATCAGATTTTGAAAAAGTAGTAAAGAAAACGGATGTAAAAGAGATGGCAGCAAACAAATATGCAGGAACACAGACAGAGAAGAATTTACAGGAGGCATTTGCGGGAGAGTCTCAGGCAAGAAATAAGTATACCTATTTTGCATCTGTAGCAAAGAAGGAAGGCTACGAGCAGATGTCAGCTTTATTTTTAAAAACAGCGGACAATGAGAAAGAACATGCAAAGATGTGGTTCAAGGAATTAGCAGGAATTGGTGATACAAAGGAAAATCTGGCTGCAGCTGCTGAAGGCGAGAATTATGAGTGGACAGATATGTATGAAGGCTTTGCGAAAACAGCCGAAGAAGAAGGTTTCCCTGAACTTGCAGCCAAATTCAGAGCAGTAGGAGAAATTGAGAAGCATCACGAGGAGAGATATCGTGCACTTCTTAAGAATATTGAAACTGCACAGGTATTTGAAAAGAGTGAAGTTAAGGTATGGGAATGCCGTAACTGCGGACATATCGTGGTAGGAACAAAGGCTCCTGAGGTATGTCCGGTATGTAATCATCCGCAGAGCTATTTTGAAGTACATGAAGAAAACTATTAAGGAGATGAGATTATTACGAAGAAGAGAGTGATTAATTCAAAAAGGCAGTAATGATAGGCTGTGGACTTCCGGTATTGCACATGATTCATAGTGTCATTAATTGTAAAAAAGATTTATCCGAGAAAAAAACAAATCTTCATTGTATTTATGGTGAAAAAAATATTACTAAAATTCCATTTAAAACAGATGTGTCAAATGTGATTTTGTTTCATCATGAACATGCCGATGGAACCGGTCCTTAAAAAAAGTGGAATGAAATTCCATTGTTTACAAGGATTATTCGATTCAGAATGTGTTTAAGTGATAATTCTTTTGAAATGAGGCTATTGATATCTATCAGGCATTAACCGAGGACAGACCATATAAGAAAGGTTTATCGCATGAAAAAACATGTGAGATGCTCGATGACATGGTGCAGAAAGGTTTTGTTGATTCTGATATTTCCAAGAAAATTAGGGAATGTTTTGGTGGAATCTAACATTAAAAAAGAGAAAATATAGGAAATTCATGAGAAATGCATTAATGCATTTGCCTATTATGATTAGATCGTATAGAACAGGTTCATAAAACAAATAAAACTGAAAGTAGGATTAATTTATGTATGAAATGAAACCAGAATATTATATCGGCATAGATATGATAGACGAAGAACACAAGCAGTTATTTAAATATGCAGATGAGGCATATGAACTGCTTCATGATGAGTTTACACCGGATAAATATGATAGGATTGATATAATATTAGAAAATCTCCGAAATTATACAGTAAAACACTTTAGTGATGAAGAGCAGTATATGGAATCTATTAATTATAAGAAGATATTTACACAGAAAGTTCAACATCAGGAATTTATACATAAACTTGATGAATTTATGGAACATCACAATGATGAGGTAGAAGATCAAGATGAACAGATTATGGGGATTTTAAAATATCTCACAGAGTGGTTAGTTAATCACATTCTGTATGTCGATGGTCAAATTCCAAAAGGCTGATATAGTAAGAAAGGCTGTTATTTTTTAGAGAGTAGCAGCCTTTTTTATTTTGAATATAAAATATGACACATACACTTGACAATATGCATACATAGAGGAAACGCATCAAGTGCTTGCTAAGCGAAACTTTGTACTGGCAGTAAAAGGAGGTATCTTTGGCGATAAACCAACTGCTTACTATGACTTTGGAGAGTAGAAAGCGACAAGATAGCTGAGCATTGGGATATTGCACTTATATGTGGTTGTCTGACAATGTTTGTATATAGAAATGGTGTGTATTACATTGATTCATTGCAGGAGGCTGTTGAAGCCCAGGGGGATAATAAGGGTGATGATTCAGAACAGATATATATAAGTATTCCAGAGGATAAATGGGATGAATTTGCAAAGGATTTTTTTGTCCAGGTGTACAATAATAAGGCAGATTATAAAAGAAATAGTTTAATAATTTCAGTGTTACTGGCACTTCTTGGAGGCGGTGTTACATATTTTATAAGTGGACGGGCACTTAAACCAATTGGTGAGTTTTCTGATAAAATTGAAGAGGTGCAGTTACAGAATCTGTCCGATTCTCAGATAGAAGAAAACCAGGTTAAAGAACTGAACAGACTTAGTGTTTCGTATAATAAGATGCTTGAACGTCTATCGGAGGCATTTAAGATACAGAGGCAGTTTACTGAGAATGCGGCACACGAGCTTCAGACAGTGGGACGTGATGAGACGATTATAGTTAATGCACTTGTTGATGAGGTATTGGCGGATCTGGAGCCGCTTGCACAGGAAAAGAATATAAAGCTTATTGGAAAATGTAAGGATGTAAATATGGTCGGAAGTGATATTCTTATATACAGGCTTGTATATAATCTTGTTGAGAATGCCATAAAATATAATCATTCAGGTGGACAGGTTTCAGTAGAGGCATATCAGAGGGAAAAGCAGGTTTATCTGTCAGTAAAGGATACGGGAAACGGAATTCCAGAGGAACTTAAGGAACGTGTGTTTGAACCGTTCTTTCGCGTAGATAAATCAAGAAGCCGTGAACTTGGTGGTGTTGGACTTGGACTTGCGCTTGTTAATGAAATTGTGCGGGTACACGATGGCAGTATTGCAATCAGGCCTAATCCATCAGGAGGAACAATAATAGAAGTGCAGTTTGCAGTTAACAGAACAACAGCTTAAGCTGTCTAGACATACAGTCTATTAAATAACACATACAATAAAGTAATAACTAAAGTAGTAATTATTACTATTTTGTTGACTTATTTATGTAATTTTTATATTATATAATATAGATTTAAGGTGTTTGAGGATTGCGGGAATTACATAGCAATTAAGCGGTCCGGTTACATCAGTAAGTGGCAAAATTTACTTTTGACATTCTCATCATTATATAGATATAATTAAATAAGGTATAGATAAAGCTAGAAATAATATGCGTAAATAAAATAATATGAAATAATGTACAATAAATATAAAATTGTGTATTATTGAGGCGTTAGTATGGAGAAAGAAGAACAATCATATAAGAAAAGTAAGAATATAGTAGGAATTATCCAAAGCTGTTTAATATTGATACTGATAGTTCTTATTATATTTATTATGGTGAATATCAGCAGGCTGCAGGGTACAGCCCGCGTAATAAATTATGCAGGTCTGGTACGTGGAGCTACGCAGCGTGAAGTGAAGCTGGAAATTACAGAAAACCAGAATGATGAATTAATTAAATATCTTGATGATATTCTTAATGATTTGAAATATCAGAATGGACAATACAATCTTGTAGATCTTCAAGATAAGGAATATCATGACAAGTTACAGATTCTAAGTGACTACTGGGAAGAATTAAAAAAAGAAATCAAAGCAGTAAGAGAAGTAGGCTATCAAAATACAGATATTGTTAATATGAGTGAAATATATTTTAAGATGGCAGATGAAACAGTATCCGCTGCGGAAAACTATTCAGAAAGGATAGCTGTTAAAATCCGTACTTTAGAGCTGTTGTCAGTACTTGACATGCTATGTCTTGTGATATTGATTGTTATACAGACCTTAGCAGCCATGAAAATGTCTGTACTAAACAAGCTGTTAGAACAAAGAGCATATACAGATGCCCATACGGGATTGCCAAATAAAGATGCCTGTGAAGTGCTTCTTAACAATAAGGAAACAGTTGCAAAGCATACAGCGTGCATGATGTTTGATTTAAATAATCTTAAGATTATTAATGATACAAAGGGACATTCAAAGGGAGATCAGCTTATATTGAACTTTGCCAGGCTTTTACGCAATGTAATTCCACAAAAAGATTTTGTTGGAAGATATGGCGGAGATGAATTCATGGCAGTTATCTACAATACAAGCAAAACGGAAATTGAGGATATATTAAAGCAGCTAAGCAGGGAAAAAGACAGATTAAACAGCAGTGGTAATAATATGCCAATCGACTATGCATGTGGATGGGCAATATCAGATGCTGATAGTGAGTGTACAATACAGATGCTATTAGATAAGGCAGATTATTATATGTATGAAAACAAACAGGCATATAAAAAGTCTAAGAAATCCTGAAATAAAAATTAGAAAATGATATTTTGTGCATGTCGGTGTATAATTAGGTAGGATTGTGGGAGAGTGTAGCAAAAAACAAACTGTAGATATCAAGGGGCTGTTGTACCTAATAAATGAACTGCTCCCTGTCAAGTAGACAATTGAAAAAATATAAATTTTCCTGCCAGCAGAAATTTATCTGCTGGCAGTTTTTATGCAACTTGCATGTAAATTTCGTGTTTTTCCATAGTATCGCTATCTCTTCAGAATCCCCCAAAAGTCTTCCATTGGTCCATTGTCGATACATTTAGCAACTCGCGACATGCTTTGTATTATTCCGGCATTTGCAAGTTTTGTATGAAATGTCCTGTTCGTATATTGGAATCCTCTGTCACTGTGAAACAGTGGATGCGAACCAGGATTTCTAAGTAAAGCATTGTCTGCCGTATCAAACACCAAAATGTGCTAATATGACAAAATTGAAGATAAGGATAAAGGAAAGGTAGTATTTGTAGTTGATGGAGGGGTTGTGTGTAGAATAATTTACCATTGACGAATCAGAATGACAAGGGTATAATACATTATGACAACTAAAATTGTCAAATAGACAAGCAAAATTGTCGAACGGAGGTGCTATATGATACTGCGAAATCGTTTAAAGGAACGCAGGGCTGCATTGAATGTTAATCAGCAGGAAATGGGACGCTTATGTGGTGTATCAAGGCAGACGATTAGTTTGATTGAACGTGGCGATTATTCGCCGTCCGTTACCCTTGCCTTAACGATTGCAAAAGTGTGCGGTGTTGCGGTGGAAGAAGTTTTTTATTTACAGGAGGAAGAAGATAATGGATAAAAATGAAATTGAGAGGGCAAATCGGAAAGCTCTGCACCAATTTATGCTCATTATGGTAATATGATTCAGTGTGTTTGCTGCGACAGGGTATAATGCAATGCTTGGAATAGAACTGTATCGGATGAAGTTTTAGAAAACGAACTTGCAACATTAGAATAAGGAGGAAAATGATATGGAATCAGATATAATTAAAATCAGCCATCTGAATAAAAGCTTTGGCGAAGTAAAAGCAGTAAATGATTTAAGCTTTCGTGTGAAAAAAGGAGAATTGTTTGCGTTTCTTGGAGTAAACGGTGCGGGGAAAAGTACAACCATTTCTATTCTCTGTGGACTGCAGAAAAAAGATAGTGGAACGGTTCAGGTAAACGGAATAGAAACTGACAAAGCCGGTGAACAGACAAAAAGGATGATTGGTGTTGTATTTCAGGATAGTGCACTTGATAAACCGCTTACGGTGAAAGAGAACCTAATGAGCAGAGCTGCTTTGTATGGCATTACAGGAAAGGCTTTTGATAAGAGATTACAGGAGTTGGTCGAGATTCTGGATTTTGACGAGTTTTTAAACAGGCCTGTGGGTAAGCTGTCGGGAGGTCAGAGAAGAAGAATTGATATTGCCCGTGCATTATTGCACAGACCGGAGATTTTGATTCTTGACGAGCCTACTACAGGGCTTGATCCGCAGACAAGGCAGTTAATCTGGAATGTTATTGAGAAACTTCAGAAAACAGAAAATATGACAGTATTTCTGACTACACATTATATGGAAGAGGCTGCTAATGCCGGGTATGTTGTGATTCTTGACAAAGGAAGTATTGCAGCAGAAGGTACACCGTTTGAACTTAAAAATGATTATGTACAGGATATCGTGTCTGTTTACGGTGTTTCCGAAGATGAAATAAAGACATTGAACAGAGAATATAAAAAAATACGTGACGGATATCAGATAAAAGTAAGAAATACGCAGGAAGCAACGGAACTTATTGTAGAAAATCAGGAGCTGTTTAGGGATTATGAGGTAGTAAAAGGCGGTATGGATGATGTATTTCTTGCAGTCACAGGAAAGAAGCTTGGAGGTGAACGCTGATGAGAACAGTATTGGCATTAATGAACAGGAACAGAAAACTCTTTTTTAAAGATAAAGGTATGTTGTTTACATCAATGATCACACCAGTCATTCTGATTGTTTTGTATGCTACGTTTCTGGCAAAGGTTTTCAGAGATTCTTTTACAGCAGCAATTCCGGATATGATTACGATTTCGGATGAGCTCATTAATGGAACCGTGGCAGCACAGCTGACAGCATCACTTATGGCAGTGAGCTGTATCACTGTAACATTCTGTGTGAATCTGACTATGGTGCAGGACAAGGCAAATGGAACAAGGAAGGATTTTAATGTTTCACCGGTCAGCAGGGGAAAAATCTATTTGGGATATTTTCTCTCAACAGTTGCTAATTCTTTGATGGTCAATGGACTTGCGTTTGTATTATGCCTGGGATATCTGCTTAAAATGGGATGGTATATGAATACAGCAGATGTATTATGGGTTTTATTTGATATGATACTGCTCGTCCTGTTTGGAAGTACGCTTTCAAGTATCATTAGCTTTCCATTGACAACACAGGGACAGCTTTCGGCTGTGGGTACAATTGTCAGTGCAGGATATGGTTTTATATGTGGAGCTTATATGCCGATTTCAAATTTTGGTTCAGGTCTTCAGAAGGCACTGTCTTATCTTCCGAGTACATATGCCACTTCATTGATTAAGAATCATATGCTTCACGGAGTATTCAGGGAGATGGAGAGAAAACATTATCCGGGTGAAATGGTTGAAGCGATAAGAGACACTCTTGATTGCAATCCGGTATTTCATGGAAATGTGGTAAGTGTAAATCAGATGATTGGCATTATGATTGGAAGTATAGCTGTATTTGGAATTATTTATTATTTGGTTATATTGCTGTCAAAGGGTGAAGGTAGACGATAGGAAATATTATCTCCGAAAGTATTGCCGGAGAGGAATTATTTTAATTTAGTAATAAAAAATGCAGTATTTATGCGGCCGGTGGCGTTTTTAAACGTCTAATTATAACTTTGGATTGGAGGTTATCAGGAATGACAGAAAGAGAAAAAATGATAAACGGAGAGTTGTATGATTCAGCGGATAAGGAATTAGAACAATTACGTCTGAATGCACGTAAATTATCAAGAAAATATAATTTGACGGACGAAGATTGCTTAGAAGAGCAAATGCAGATATTGAGAGAATTATTGTCGGCAACAGAGGAACTTCCGTATTTACAGGCACCTGTTTATTTTGATTATGGATGTAATACGTTCTTTGGAAAATTCAGCTCTGCTAATTTTAATTTTACATGTTTGGATGTATGCGAAATACATATAGGGGATAATGTGATGATTGGTCCCAATGTCACATTGGCAACTCCTATGCATCCATTATTACCCGAAGAACGCAATATCCGAAAAAGAGAAGATGGCAGTTTTTATAATCTTGAATATGCGAAACCAATAACTATAAAAGATAATTGCTGGCTGGCATCTAATGTGGTTGTTTGCGGTGGTGTCACCATAGGAGAAGGGTGTGTAATTGGTGCAGGAAGCGTTGTGACAAGAGATATTCCACCCTATAGTCTGGCAGCTGGAAATCCATGCCGGGTTATCCGCAAAATAACTGAGAAAGATCATATGTCAGATGGAATTGAAAAATTCTAGTTTGATGTAGAAAAAATCATTTATTCATGTCCTTTGTCATATAGTTTCTGTATATTTTTGGGAAGTTTATCAGGCAGGTACTTTTTTAATGTTTGCATATTATAGATTTAAAGCAGATATGATATATTTTGTAATTATCGGAATAAGAATAATATGAAATATAAAAAAGGAGCATATATGGCAAATCAGAAGCTGGAAACGCTGTTAAATGTCAGCATGCAGGCAACGCAGGAAGACAGGGCCAAATCGCCTGATTTATCGGCAGGAGTAGATGAAGAAGCAGGTATATGGGAAATTATAGTTAAATATACACAGGATTTATCACAATTTTCAGCAAAATATCCGGGTATGGAAATATATGAATTACTGGGTGGATATGCAATTATAAAAATAAAAAAAGAATACATTGATTCATTGTCACAGGAAAAACAGATACAGTTTATAGAAAAGCCTAAAAGATTGTATTTTCAATTGAGTAATGAGAAATCAGCTGCCTGTATAACACCGGTACAGGCAGGATCTGACAATCCATACGGATTATTTGGAGAAGGAGTTATAACTGCAATTATAGATTCAGGAATAGATGTGACGAATCCTGATTTTAAAAATGAGAATGGAACAACAAGAATTATCGGTATATGGGATCAGGACAGAGATATATTTTATGACAGCAGTCAGATAGACAGATATTTGGATGGGGAAAATCCAAAAGGGATGCATGCACAAAGAGCCCCGGGATTTGATATAAGCGGACATGGAACGAATGTTGCAAGAATTGCATGTGGTAACAGAGGTGTTGCGTCAAAATCCGATATACTTGTAGTAAAGATGGGAAATACAGACAGAACATCATTTTCTGGTACAACGCAGCTTATTAAAGGGATTGATTTTTGTATAAAAAAAGCTGCAGATTTGGGAAAACCTGTAGCAATAAATATAAGTTATGGCAATAATTATGGTGATCACAGTGGCAGCTCAATTCAGGAAAGCTTTATTAATACAGCTTCTGCATCATGGAAATGTGCAATATGTGTCGGAAGCGGCAATGAGGGGCTTGGAGCAGGACATACATCAGGCAGGCTTCGACAGGGAGAGGAACAATACGTCCAGATAGCTGTTTCTGAATACGAGACATCACTTAATATCCAGATATGGAAAGATTATTGGGATGATTTTAATATTGAGGTAATAACTCCGGCTGGCATAAATCTGGGGCGTATTAGCCGATATAATACATTGAACACGGTAAGTACCGGGACGGAAAAAGTGCTGTGTTATTATGCACAGCCGCTTCCGTTCAGCATGAGGCAGGAAATATATATAGATATTGTTCCGGTAAATAATTATATAACATCAGGCTTGTGGAGAATTAATTTCATACCGGATAAAATAAGAACCGGCTTCTTTGACATGTGGCTTCCGACTGCAGCTTCACTGAATCCTAAGACAGGATTTACACGTCCTGATTCTTCCCTTACTTATACTGTTCCGTCAACATCATCCAATGTTATAACTGTTGGTTCATACAATGCAGCGACAAACACGCCATCTCCGTTTTCAGGAAGAGGGTATGTGACACAGTCAGAATCAGGAATTGCAGTAAAGCCGGACATAGTGGCACCTGGGGAAAATGTGCGTATAGATGAAAGGACTATAGTAAGCGGTACGTCATATGCAGTACCATTTGTCACGGGAGCATCAGCACTTCTGATGGAATGGGGAATTGTGCGTGGCAATGACCTGTTTCTTTATGGTGAAAAATTAAAGGCACATCTTATAAAGGGATCATTACCGCTTAATGGAATGAATATACCTGATGATGTTACCGGGTGGGGGAAAATGTGCATGGCACAAAGTATATAATTTTCTTGATTTTATAACAGCCATATGGGTATAATAATTCCACAATACATTCCGTGATATAAACGGTTTGTCAGATATAAAAACAAAAAACATTCAGAAAAGAGGTTTTATTATGGTTATAACACAGAATAATTTTAATTCGGAAGTTGAAAATAGTGATAAGCCTGTTCTTATTGATTTCTGGGCATCATGGTGCGGTCCATGTATGATGATGTCACCTGTAGTGGAGCAGATAGAAAAAGAACATCCTGAAATTAAGGTTGGAAAAGTTAATGTAGATGAGGAGATGGTACTTGCACAGAAATTTATGGTTGTCAGTATTCCTACACTTATTTTATTTAAAAATGGAAAACCGGAGATTACATCTGTAGGTTTCAAAGGAAAGGAAGAGCTTGAGGAAATATTCAAGCTGAAATAATTTTGATGGCACAGAAATTTTACGCAGTGCGTGCCGGAAGAAAACCTGGAATATATATGTCGTGGGAAGCATGTAAAACACAGGTTCATGGCTTTGCAGGAGCACAGTACAAAAGTTTTACGACAAGAGAGGATGCAGATGAATATATGAGTGCGGCAAAATGCAGTCATGTCAGATCTGAAGCATTTGCATTTGTTGATGGTTCATTTAATACATCGACATCAGTATATGGTTATGGCGGATTTATAGAGTATAAAGGTGAACGCTATGAACTTATGGGAAATGGAAACGATGCTGATATGGCATTAATGAGAAATGTTGCAGGAGAAGTGCTTGGCAGTATGGCGGCAGTAAAAAAGGCGATAGAGCTGGGAATCAGGTCGCTTGATATTTATTATGATTATATGGGAATCCAGATGTGGGCAACAGGTGAATGGAAGCGTAATAAAGCCGGAACTATAGCATATTACGATTATATTCAGTCAGTAAAAAATGATATAGAACTGCATTTTGTAAAAGTCAAAGGTCACTCAGGCGTAGAAGGCAATGAAGAAGCCGACAGGCTGGCAAAAAAAGCGGTGGGCATACAATAAACAAATAACCCGGCATTTACGGAAAATGAGCAGAACCCATGTTTATTCCGTAAATGCCGGGATTGTTATTATTTTTTCAGACTGTTAAGATATTTATTAGTCTCGGATACAACAACGCCATTTAATGCAATAAGTGCAATAAGGTTAGGTATAGCCATAAGACCATTGAATATATCTGCAATTGTCCATACAGCTGAAACAGTCATAAAAGGACCTATGAAAATACATAAGATATATAACCATTTGTAGGCTTTGATAACATTTTTCTTATCTCCGATAATATATTCGAGACAGCGTTCGCTGTAATAATTCCATCCAAGTATTGTTGTAAATGCAAAGAATACAAGACAGAGCATGAGTATGAATGAAGAGAACTGTGCCGGAAGAGGAAGTCCCATCTGGAACGCTCTTGTTGTAACAGAAACGCCTTCAAGACCGATATTCCATGAACCTGTTATAACAATTGTGAGTCCTGTCATTGTACAGATTACAATTGTGTCAATAAAAGTACCCATCATAGAGATAAGACCCTGCTGTGCAGGTGCATCAGCAACGGCAGCGGCAGCAGCAATAGGAGCACTACCAAGACCTGCTTCGTTAGAAAAGATACCTCTGGCAACACCCATCTGCATAGCCATCATCATAGAGCCTATAGCACCACCGCCGACAGCACGCAGACCAAATGCACTCTGGACAATAGTTGCAAGAGCATTTGGAATTTCCCTGAAATTGTATACAAGAATAGCAAGTGTAACAATAAAATATGTAACAGCCATAAAAGGAACTATAACCTGTGCAACAGATGAAATTCTTTTGAGACCGCCAATGAGTACAAGAGCGGCAAATATTGTAAGAAGTATGCCGGATATAATAACAGACCATGAATATTCACGTCCAAACAGTGTTACCGTCCATTGGTTATTGGCATCGAAGAAATTATTTACAGCACTTGTAATACCGTTAATCTGTGTAAATGTACCGATACCAAGAAGACCAACGCCAACACCGAAAAATGCAAATAACTTGGCAAGCCATTTCCATTTTTTTCCCATTCCATGTTCAATATAGTAGAAAGGTCCTCCGAGAATATGTCCGTCCTTCTGGATGACACGGTATTTTACAGCAAGAAGACATTCCGAATATTTTGTTGCCGTACCTACAAGGGCGGCAATCCACATCCAGAATAAAGCACCGGGACCGCCTGCAACAAGAGCAGTTGCTACACCAACGATATTACCTGTACCTATTGTGGCTGATAAAGCTGTACAAAGTGAAGCAAAACCGGATACTTCGCCATCGCCGGATGCTTCATTTTTTACCGTATGCTTAATGGCAAGTCCAAGCTTTGTAATCTGCAGTCCTTTCAGACGGATTGTAAGAAACAAACCAACAGAAATAATAAGAATAATAAGGGGAAGTCCCCAAACGAAACTATCAATCGTTTTAAGGATTGAATTAAAGCTTTCAAACATAAATAAGTCTCTCCGTTCAAAAATGATATTTTCTTAAAACTATAACACAAAAATGTTTTACTTGCAAAAAAAAATATTAGCAGATAAAATGTATAAGGCAGAATAAAAATTAAAGAGGAGTTTTTTAAATGGAATTACAGATTTTACATTGGTTTGAAAGCCTGCACAATCCGTTTCTCAATCCAATTATGTATGGCATAACAATGCTTGGCGAGAAAGGAATATTTCTTATACTGGTAGCACTGGCAGCTCTTACGGTTTTACCTAAAAAATATAGAAAAGTAGGACTTACAATGGCATTTGCACTTATAATATCGCTTATAATGTGCAATGGAGTTATGAAAAATGCATTTGCAAGGGTCAGACCTTTCAATGTAGATACATCATTTGAGAGTTTGTATAATATTTTTGCCACAATTGATGACTGGTCATTCCCTTCAGGTCACACATCAGCAGCTTTTGCGGCAGCACTTGCCATTTTCATGTGGTATAAAAAAGAAGGTGGATTTGCTATTGTTATAGCAGCACTTATAGCAATTTCAAGACTTTACCTTACAGTACACTATCCTACAGATGTTCTTGTCAGCCTTATACTGGGAAGCATTTATGGAATTATTTCATATTACATAGTTAAGTTTATTATGAAAAAATCAGAAAAGATGCGTAAAGTATTTGATGAAGGAGCACCTTATAAAACGTTATTTCAAAAATAATTAATGACAGGTTAAACTTTTTTGCAGATGATTTCGTATATAGCTATAGACAAATAATTAAAGAAATGTCAGATTTATTTTTCTAGGAGGTATTTATCTATGGTGGGAGGAATCGGACCGGTTAATGATGAGCTTATGGAACTTTTATATAACAAAGATAATTCTTATGAGAGTGGGCATGACATGACAAAAAAGCCATGCAGGAGTGGAAATATCAGTGTCATAGACAGTGAATATGTACCATTAAAAATTAAGGGCTCAAAATTTCCGGATATAAAAGGGTTTATTAAGAAATTCCTGAAAAAATAAAATGGAGATTTATATGTTAGATGTAATAATTGATACACTTATTGACAGTGTAAAACTGCTGCCGTTTTTGTTTTTTACATATCTGGCGATGGAATATATAGAGCATAAGACGACAGCAAAAACGAAGCGGATGATAAAGAATTCCGGCAAGGCAGGTCCTTTTGCAGGTGCTATCCTTGGTGCTGTGCCTCAGTGTGGTTTCTCGGCGGCTGCGTCCAATCTTTATGCCGGAAGAGTAATTACGCTTGGAACGCTGATTGCGATATATCTTTCGACATCAGATGAGATGCTGCCGGTGTTTTTATCTGAGAAAGTTCCGGCAAGCACAATACTTACAATTATTTTATGGAAAATAGTTATCGGAATGGCTGCCGGATTTATAATTGATTTTGTAATAAGAAAAGCAAAATCAAGAAATCAGGATGATATAACACAGAAAATCGGTCATGTATGTGACCATGACCATTGTCACTGTGAAAAGAGCATATTTGCGTCTTCATTAAGGCACACTCTTGTTATATTTGGATATATCCTTATTATATCATTTATCCTTAATACGATAATACATTTTGTAGGAGAGGAAACACTTGGCAGCTTCATGCTTGACAAGCCGGTTATCGGACCGATGGTATCAGCACTTGTTGGACTTATACCGAACTGTGCGTCATCTGTTGTTATAACACAGCTTTATATTGAAGGGCTTATGCCTCTTGGAACTGCTATGGCAGGACTGCTTGCCGGTTCGGGTGTCGGCATACTTGTGCTTTTTAAAGAAAATACAGATATAAAAGAAAATATAAAAATACTTGGTCTTTTATATGCTTTTGGTGTAGTATCAGGAATTATAATTGAACTTGTAATAAGACTGATTTAAGATATTACCGGAATAGCGTTTTGTGCGTTATTCCGGTTTTTTATTTTTTGATAAAAATTTATATATTTTTGTTGATAAATGATGCGTGAAGTGATATTATGATAACAACTTTGAAAAACACATTTTATAAAAGTTGTTTTAATAAGCCGGAACTGAGAGTCATATAATAATCCGGCGGGAATGGAGGAAAGCATGAAAATTCATAGTGTCTGTGACAAAGAATTTGCACAGTACGGAAGAGTTCTTACAGAACTTGATACAAAAGAACTTATAAGTGCAATGGAAAAGACACCTGTGCCGGATGATGTTATATATGTTCCATCCGACAAAGAATTAGAGTCACTTAACGTGTATGATGTAATGTCAAAAGTGGTTTACGGTGATATGCCTGTTCAGATAGGATACTGTAACGGACATAACCAGAAACTTAATGCAGTGGAATATCATAGAAGTTCTGAGATAAATGTAGCTGCTACTGATATGATTTTACTTCTGGGAAAACAGCAGGATATAAAGGAAGATTATACATATGATACGGCAGATATTGAGGCGTTTCTTGTACCTGCGGGTACGGCTGTTGAAGTTTATGCGACAACGCTTCACTATGCACCATGCGGCGTGAATAATTCAGGTTTCAGGTGTACGGTAGTTCTTCCAAAGGGCACAAATTATGATGTAAAAAGACAGAAGAATACAGGTGAGGACAGACTGCTTGCAGCAACAAATAAATGGCTCATAGCACACAAAGAAGCACATATAGACGGAGCATTTGAGGGACTTATCGGGGAAAATCCAGAAGTCTGAAAGAAAATATAACAAAGAATAGGAGAATTTATCATGAACAAACCGACAGTTAAAGTGGGAATTGTAGCAGTCAGCAGAGATTGTTTCCCGGAATCACTTTCAGTAACAAGAAGACAGAATCTCGTAAATGCATATAAGGCTAAGTATAACGCAGATGAAATTTACGAATGTCCTGTATGTATCGTTGAGAGCGAGATACATATGATGCAGGCACTGGATGATATCAAAAAAGCAGGATGTAATGCACTTTGTGTATATCTTGGAAACTTTGGCCCTGAGATTTCAGAGACTATGCTTGCACAGTATTTTGACGGTCCTAAGATGTTTGTTGCGGCAGCAGAAGAGACATCTGAGAATGGCGGACTTGTACAGGGCAGAGGCGATGCATACTGTGGTATGTTAAATGCAAGTTATAATTTAAAGCTTCGTAATGTAAAAGCATACATTCCTGAATATCCTGTAGGAACTGCAGAAGAATGTGCAGATATGATTCATGAATTCATACCTGTTGCGAAGGCAGTTTATGCACTTTCAAATCTCAAAATAATAAGCTTCGGACCTCGTCCTACTAATTTCCTTGCATGTAACGCTCCTATCAAGCAGCTTTATAATCTCGGAGTTGAAATTGAGGAAAATTCAGAACTTGACCTTTTTGAAGCATTTAATAAGCATGCGGGAGATGAAAGAATTCCTGAAGTCGTAAAGAGCATGGAAAAAGAACTCGGAAATGGCAATAAGAAGCCTGAAATTTTACCTAAGCTTGCACAGTATGAGCTCACACTCCTCGATTGGGTAGAACAGCACAAAGGCTCAAGAAAGTTTGTTGCAGTCGCAGGAAAATGCTGGCCGGCATTCCAGACACAGTTTGGTTTCGTTCCATGTTATGTGAATTCAAGACTTACAGCTATGGGAATTCCTGTATCATGTGAGGTTGATATTTACGGAGCGTTGAGTGAATTTATCGGTGCAGTTGTAAGTGATGATACAGTTACGCTTCTTGATATTAATAATACAGTTCCTTCAGATATTTATGAGCAGGATATTAAGGGCAAGTTCCCATATACAATCAAAGATACATTTATGGGATTCCACTGCGGAAATACAGCAGCATGCAAACTTTCATTCTGTGAGATGAGAAATCAGATGATTATGGCACGTTCACTTCCTGAAGAAGTTACAAATGGTACACTTGAGGGAGATATTATTCCTGGCGATATCACATTTTTCAGACTCCAGAGCACATCAGACGCCAAGCTTACAGCATATGTGGCACAGGGGGAGGTACTTCCTGTTGCGACACGTTCATTCGGAGCAATCGGTATATTTGCAATTCCACAGATGGGCAGATTCTACAGACACTGGCTTATCGAAAAGAATTTCCCACATCATGGTGCTGTTGCATTCGGCCATTTCGGAAAGCAGCTTTATGAAGTATTTAAGTATCTCGGAGTAGAAGAAATAGGCTTTAACCAGCCGGCGGGAATGCTTTACAAGAGTGAAAATCCATTTGCAAATTAATTCTTGATTATAGATGGGAGACGCATATGTATTATATAGGTGTTGATTTGGGAACATCTGCCGTTAAATTGATTTTAATGGACAAAGAAGGTAATGTAGTTAAGACAGTTTCAAGAGAATATCCGCTTTATTTTCCTAAGCCGGGCTGGTCAGAACAGAATCCGTCAGACTGGTATGAAAATGCGGTTGAGGGAATAAAAGAACTTACAGACGGAGTTGATGCGGCACAAGTTGCAGGCATCAGCTTCGGCGGACAGATGCATGGGCTTGTAATTCTTGATAAGGACAATGAAGTAATAAGACCGGCGATACTCTGGAATGATGGCAGAACAACAAAAGAATGTGATTATCTTAACAATACTATAGGTAAAGATAAAATAGCAGAATATACAGCAAATATCGCATTTGCAGGATTTACAGCACCAAAGATTTTGTGGCTTAGGGAAAACGAGCCTGAAAATTTCAAAAAAATAAGCAAAATAATGCTTCCAAAAGATTATCTTGCATATAAGATGACAGGTGTGCATTGCACAGATGTTTCAGATGCTTCAGGAATGTTGCTCTTTGACGTAAAAAACAGATGCTGGTCTAAGGAAATGCTTGATATATGTGGCATAGATGAAAACTGCATGGCGAAAGTATTTGAGAGCTATGAATGTGTAGGAAATCTTACAAAAGAAGCTGCACAACGCATGGGACTTACAGAAAATGTCAAAGTGATAGCAGGTGCAGGAGACAATGCGGCGGCAGCAGTCGGAACCGGAACAGTAGGTGACGGCAAATGTAATATTTCACTCGGAACAAGTGGCACAATATTTATTTCAAGTGATAAATTCGGCGTTGATGATAATAATGCCCTTCATTCATTTGACCATGCAGACGGACATTTTCATCTTATGGGCTGTATGCTCAGTGCAGCTTCATGTAATAAATGGTGGATGGATGAAATTATAAAAACAAAAGAGTATTCAGAAGAGCAGAAACCCGTTACAGATGATATGCTTGGAAATAACAGAGTATTTTTCCTGCCATATCTTATGGGAGAGCGTTCACCACACAATAATCCGGCGGCAAGAGCAACATTTACAGGAATGACAATGGATACGGACAGAACTGATATGACACAGGCAGTTCTTGAGGGTGTTGCATTTGCAATACGTGATTCGTTTGAAGTCGCTAAAAGTCTCGGAATAAATGTGACAGAGACAAAAATCTGCGGTGGTGGAGCAAAGAGTCCGCTCTGGCGTAAGATGATAGCTAATATTCTTAATATTAAGGTATCAGTTCCTGTCACAGAGGAAGGTCCGGCACTCGGTGCTGCAATGCTTGCGGCAGTGGGAACAGGTGCTTATAAAAATGTAGAAGAAGCAGCTTCGCATATTGTAAAAATCAAAGAAACAATAGAGCCTGATAAAGAGATTGCGGCAAGATATGAGAAAAAATATCAGCAGTTTAAAAAAATTTATCCGGCACTTAAATCAGTATTTGACGAATTCGATTAATGCATATAAAATATTATCAGATTGTATTTTTAAAAGGAAAGGTGGTTCTTTATGAAGTTTTTTATTGATACTGCAAACGTAGAAGATATTAAAAAAGCAAATGACATGGGAGTTATTTGCGGAGTTACAACAAATCCTTCACTTATTGCAAAAGAGGGAAGAGATTTTAATGAAGTAATCAAAGAAATCACATCAATAGTTGACGGACCAATAAGCGGTGAAGTTAAGGCAACTACTGAAGATGCCCAGGGCATGATTGCAGAAGGCAGACAGATTGCAGCAATACATCCAAACATGGTTGTAAAGATACCTATGACAGTTGAAGGATTAAAGGCTACAAAAGTTCTTTCATCAGAGGGAATAAAAGTAAATGTGACACTTATTTTTTCAGCAAATCAGGCACTTCTTGCAGCAAGAGCAGGTGCTGCATATGTATCACCTTTCCTTGGAAGACTAGATGATATTTCACAGCCGGGTATAGATCTTATACGTGATATTGTAGATATATTTGCCAACTATGATATTTCTACAGAAATAATATGTGCCAGCGTGAGAAATCCTATACATATTACAGATTGTGCACTTGCGGGTGCAGATATAGCAACTGTTCCATACAAGGTAATTGAGCAGATGGTTCATCATCCACTCACAGATGCAGGAATTGATAAGTTTAAAAAAGATTACGAGGCCGTATTTGGTAAATAATTATGATAACTACTTCTAAGATTACAACAACAGATGTTAAAAGATATAATAAAAACAGAATATTCCAGCTTATATATACTACAGGAAAAATTTCACGTCAGGAGATAGCGGATGTGCTTCAGCTTTCACTTCCGACAGTAAATCAGAATTTAAAGATTCTTTTTGAGAAGAACCTTCTTATATACGAGGGTAATTTTGAGTCTACAGGCGGAAGAAAAGCACAGGTTATATCAATAAACGGTGCAGCAAGATATGTTATAAGTGTCAATCTGTCGGACAAAGGAATCAAAGCAGACATACTTGATTTGAATTGTAATGTAATAGGCAATATGCGTGTTCCTGTTAAATATGAGAAAGGCAGTGCATATGGTGAGATGGTGGCTGATACTGTAACAAGGCTTGTTGAACATACAGGCATTGATAAAGCGGCTATTCTTGGTGTAGGCATTACAGTTCCCGGAATATTTGACATTGAGAATTCAACTGTTGTATATGCACCAACAATGGGAATTAAAAATTATTCTCTTGAAAATATACAGAGGCTTCTCCCTTATGAGTGCCGTGGCATGAATGATGCACGTTCAGGTGCATTTGCTGAGTATTGGTTTGATAAGAAAGATATTAATCCTGAAAAGAGAGAAGGAAAGACATATCTTATGTTAAATACAGGTGTCGGAGGTTCTTATATTGACAGGGAAAATATCCGTTTTGGCAAGCATAACCGTTATGGTGAGTTTGGACATATGACACTTTATCCTGCCGGAAGACCATGTTTTTGTGGAAAAAGAGGATGCTTTGAGAGTTATGTGTCAGCAAGGTGTCTATCAACTGATTTGGGAATTACACTTGATATATTCTTTGACAAACTTGAAAATGGCAATGAAGAGTATAAAAAAATATTTGATAAATATCTTGATGATTTGACAACAGGCATTAATAACCTTTATATTATGAGTGATGGCGATGTTATTGTTGGCGGACCTGTTGCTGTATATCTTGGAAAATACAAAGATATAATAAGTAAAATGCTTATTGACAAATGTTCATTTGATATTGATGGTTCATATCTGAGTTTTGCGAAATGCACACAGCAGCAGGCTGATTCAGGTGCCGCATTAACATTCTTTTCTGATTTTATAAGTCAGATATAATATGTTTATTAATGATGAGGCTTTATATGAAAATTCATGATTTCAGGTTAAATTATTATATAAAACACTGTGCTGTCATCCTTTTGACGGCATGGTGTTTTATTTGTCTTATGGAGATGCCATTTAACATATCGTGTGGAATAAATCCTGTTAGTGATATATCATCCGTTTCCAATATCAGCATTGCCGGGCATTGTGCAATGGTTTTATCATTATTTCTGATACTTTCTGTGTTAATGATTGTTCTTGGAAAAAGGGCAGAAAATATACAGAATGTGCTTCTTTTTATATCAGTTTTTTTATATGCAGTCATAAGTTCCGGAATATATAATAATGTTTATTATGGTCTTTTTGCTGCGTCAGTAACATCAGTTATACTTATGTATTGTTTTAATAATCTGGTAAAAGAACAAGACGTGGCAGGCGGCTTAAAAGATTTAAAAAATTGGCAGTATGTGGCACTGCTTTCTGTATTGATGATTTTTACGGCAGGATTTATAGGAACTTATACAGTTATAAGGTATCTGACATATTCAAGTCCTAATTTTGATTTTGGCATATTTTCTCAGATGTTTTATTATATGAAACATACATTTACAATGAAAACAACATGTGAAAGAGATATGCTGATGTCACATATGAAAGTTCACATATCTCCAGCGTGGTTTCTTATACTTCCATTCTATGCAATATTTGAAAGCCCTGTGACAATTCAGGTTATGCAGGCTGTAATACTCGCTATCCCTGTTATACTGCTTGCAAAAATATGTTCAAATCATAATTTTTCAAAAAAGGTGACGATACTTATATGTGCAGCATACTTGTTTTTTCCTGTTATAAGTTCAGGCTGTGGTTATGATGCACACGAAAATATGTTTCTGCCGCTTGCATTATTTATGCTTATACTTGCCTTTGAGACAGATAAAACATGGCTTCTTGTCTTATCAGTCATTTTTACGCTTGGAATAAAAGAGGACGCGGCAGTCTATGTCATATTTATTTCATTATATATGATATTAGCGGACAAAAAATATAAAAAGGGAATTGTAACATTTATCGCAGCGACACTATATTTTATTTTGGCAGTTACATGGCTTAACCAATATGGTGATGGGACGCTCACATTCAGATATAATAATGTGATACCGGCAGGCGACGGCAATGTATTTGGAATGATAAGAACATTTATTACAAATCCAGCATACATGATAACACAGATTATGAGTAAAGATAATATAGAATTCATAATATCAGTTGCAGGTGCACTTGCATTTGTGCCGTTTGCGGTAAAAAAGTGGCAGACACTCATACTGTTTGGACCATTTATATTGTTTAATCTTCTGCCTGATTATGCTTATGCACATAATATAGGATTCCAGTATGTATTTGGAAGCGGATGTATGCTTATATATGCGGCAATCTGCAATATGAATGAATGTGAAGATGCCGTAAAAATAAAAAAGGCATCAGTTATGGCAATATTTTCAGTTATATTTTTTGCATCGCTTTCATGGAGTAAGATTAATGTTGCAGACAAAATTGATTCATCTGAAAAGAGAGAGACATACAATATAATAAATGAGGCTCTTGATATGATACCTGATGATGCAAGTGTTGCTGCAAGCACATTTCTTGTGCCACATCTTTCAGAAAGAAAATATCTGTATGAGGTTTATTATACTGACAAAGAGACCGGCTATGTGGCAATAGATTTGCGGGGAATCGGGTCTTCGACTATTTATGCGGATGGAATAGATGTATCACAGCTTGACAGCAAAAGCAGAAAATATATTATGAGTGATGAGTATGAAACTTTATATTATAAAGAATCGTGCATAATAATTCTTAAACATAAATAAAGCGATTGTCATATTATATAAATTTCTGTATAATAATAAATGAATTTATAGCCCCGCAATGTAAGGGACAGATAGGAGCTGAATATGAGAAATTGGGAAAAATATATTAGAAAAGTTGAACCATATGTTCCGGGTGAGCAGCCTAAGGATGTGAATGTAGTAAAGCTTAATACAAACGAGAATCCTTATCCGCCTACACCTAAGGCACTTGAAGCTGTTGCAGCATTTGATATTGACAGATTAAGACTATATCCTGACCCTGAAGCATCGGTTCTTATAGAAGCAATATCAAAAAGGTACAATATAAACAAAAATCAGATATTTGTCGGTGTTGGTTCTGATGATGTTATATCTATGTGTTTTATGACATTTTTTAATTCTGACAAGCCGGTATTATTTCCGGATATTTCATATTCTTTTTATTCAGTGTGGGCAGATGTTCATAAAGTAAAATATGAGACAGTTGCACTTGATGAGAATTTTAATATTATTCCAGAGACTTTTTATAAAGAAAACGGAGGAATAATATTCCCTAATCCTAATGCACCTACAGCTATATATATGGAACTCGATAAAGTTGAAGATATAATACGCCATAATCAGGATAGTGTAGTTATTATTGATGAGGCATATATTGACTTTGGTGGAAAGTCAGCTATAGATTTTGTCAATAAATATGACAATGTAATTGTTGTTCAGACATATTCAAAGTCACGTTCAATGGCCGGTGTGAGAATAGGATTTGCATTCGGAAGCCCTGAACTTATAAAAGCATTAAATGATGTCAAATTTTCATTTAACTCATATACAATGAATGCATATTCACTTATATGCGGTGTTGCGGCAATGGAAGATGAAGATTACTTTAATGCAGGTGTAAGCAAAATCATTAATACAAGAGAAACAGCAAAAAGTAAGCTTAAAGAGCTTGGATTTTCATTTCCTGATTCAAAGGCAAACTTCATATTTGCAAAACATGAGAGTGTGCCGGCAAAAGTGATTTTTGATAAATTAAAGCAGCGTGGAATTTATGTAAGATATTTCAATAAAGAAAAGATTGACAATTATTTAAGAATATCAATCGGCACAGATGAGCAGATGGAAAAATTATATGCTGCATTAAAAGAAATTATAAAAGAGGAAAAGTAAATATGCCTGTTTCATTTGAAAACAGAAATTTTCAGAAAGAACTTGATAAAAAGCTTGAACTCATAAAAAAAGAAGAGAAAGTCCCGACACTTCTTTTACACAGCTGTTGTGCACCGTGCAGCAGTTATGTAATAGAATATCTTTCTGATTATTTTAATATTACTGTTTTTTATTATAATCCGAATATTTCACAGGATGAGGAATACTGCAAAAGAGTGCATGAACAGCAGCGTTTTATAAAAGAATTTCCGGCAAAATATCCTGTTTCGTTTATAGAGGGTGATTATGAACCACAGAAGTTCTTTGAAAATGTACGAGGCTATGAAAAATGCCGTGAAGGTGGCGAACGATGTTTTATATGTTACCGCATGCGTCTTGAAAAGACAGCACAGCTTGCAAAACAAATGAATTTTGACTATTTTACAACGACGCTTACAATCAGTCCGTTGAAGAAAAGTGTAAAGCTTAATGAGATTGGATATGAACTTGGCAATACATATGGAGTAGAATACCTTTTGTCCGATTTTAAGAAGAAGGAAGGCTACAAACGCTCAATAGAATTATCAAAGGAGTATTCACTTTACAGACAGAATTATTGCGGATGCGTATTCTCAAAAACTGAGAATGAAAACAGTTGCAAAGAAAAAACAAGTGATATATAATTAATATAATAAAGTAATGAAAAAGTAGAAACAAGGAGGACAAATCCTCTGCTCCTGTAAGGACAGTCGCATTTTTACTCCGTAAAAACAAGGAGGATTATTATGGCTAAGAAAAGTAAATTCGCAAAAGTAGTTGTGGCACTTGGTGCAATCGGTGTCGCATCAAAGATTGCTTATGATAAGTATAAAAATGTAAAAGATGATTTTGTTAAGGAAGAGACAGCAAGTGCTGAAGATGATGTTAAAAAGTATAATGCCATTTTTGAAAAGAAGGTTGTCGAAGTAGAAGATGAGGAGTTCATGGGCTGTGAAGTTAAGGCAGTCGGTTCAAAGGCAGTTATCGACCTTGGACTTGCAGTATTTGAAAGGGATGTATATATTAATTTTTCAAGCAATGCAAGTACAGTTACAATTATTCTTCCGGAAGGTGTTAATGTAACGTGCGACGTTGAGAAGAAGCTAAGCGGCGTACGCAATCTTGTTGAGAACAGTGACGAAGATGGTGTGCATACAGTATATATAATCGGTAAAGCAGTATGCAGTAATGTTGAAATTATTCCTGTTAATTTCTATATCGATGATGACGACTTTGAAGATATTGATGATTCAGAAGATGATTTTGAAGATGAATCTTCTGATGAGGCAGAAAATAAAGAAGATGTTCCTGCACAGGATTCAGATGAGGAAGCTTCGGCTGATAATGATTCAGATGAAGAAGCTGAGCAGGAAGATGAACTTGAGATTAAAGAAGTTAAAGAGGATTAAAGGCATAACGGGATTTTATGGTAAAATACAAAGATAAAATAATTGCGTATTTTGACGGTTGTCCTGACGGTGTTGTTGTGGCTGCTAATGAACTCTATGAAAAGGAATTTTCTAAGATGTCAGAGGCGGCCTTTTTTAAGGCGTTGGAGAGACTGGCAAAATCAGGAATAATACAGCGTGTTGCAAAAGGCATGTATATGAAAAGTGCCTCATCGAAAGGTGATGACGTGCTGAACCATTTTTTTGGTGAAAATAATGATAACGGAGTGTATATCGGGACACGGCTTTATAATAAATACGGTATTTCAGATGTAAGATCAGATGAAATATGGCTATATTCTAACTCTATCAAAAACGAAACTTGTAATATAGACAATATTCATGTGAAAAAAGCAGATATTGAACTTGATTATGAGAACGCCCGTGTTATTGAGGCACTTGAGATTCTTCAGAATTATTATAAAATAGAGAATATTGATAAATATAAATTCGCCCGGTTTGCGAGACAGTTTGCAATCGGATACAATGACGAAAGAACAGTTTATGTTCTTGAACATATGAAATACAAGAAAAGCACAATTGCATTTATGAAAAAAATACTTGATATGTATAAAGTGGAAAATTCACTTCAGAAATATTTAAGTTATGCATCAAGATATAAGGTTCCTCCGGTGCAAAGAATTGCAAAACATTAAATATATTTATAAATATTTTTCTTTTCTATTTACAACTTAATAAGATAATAATATAATGATTTAGAAATTTAAAAAAGCAGAGTAGAATTGTGTGCGTTAAGTGCCTGGTGAACAGGGAGTTGTCATCAGGACGAAAAGGTTTCTTGCGGTACATGATTCGCATCCCGCTGTTACATATCATGGTCATTTATTTTTATACCTCTTATGTAGAGCGAAACTACTGCAAAGGAGGTATATTTTTTATGCAAAAATTTTTTGGAATTTTTGTGGATTCTGCAAAAGAATTCAAAAATCTGAAGTCAGTCATAATGGCTGCACTTCTTGTGGCACTTCACACTGTATTTGCAATGTTTTTGTCAATACAGGTAACTGATTCATTACGTATTTCAGTATCATTTATCGCAAATGTGGCTGCAGGCTGTCTTTTTGGACCTGTTATGGGTTTTGTCTGCGGTGGAATTGGTGATATAATCCAGTTTATATTAAAACCTACGGGACCATATTTCCCGGGCTGGACGCTGAGTGCGGCACTTGCCGGATTTATTTATGGAGCCTTTTTATATAAGAAATTTCCACAGAAAGTAAAAAAAGCAACAGATGACACAGGAAATTTTGGTCAGCTTGAAAAGCTTTATATGACAGCAAAGATTCTTATCAGTGTCTGTGTATTTGTATTTCTTATGGCAGCACCATATGTGACAGTAAGAGATAAGGCATCAAAGGAGATTATTTTAACAGGAAGTGTATTTGATATTGTGAAACATGGATTTACAGGTCCCGGACGAAACAGTGCAATTGTTGGAATTATTCTTATAGCGGTTTCAGTGGCTATGGTAGTATTTGCTATATTTAAAATTAATGCCGTAGCTCTTATGGTAACTGTATTTGGCTGCTTTGCATCAGCATTGGCAATCTATACTGATAAAAAAACGACAACGGCAGGCTGGGGATTTTATGTGGCTGTAATCCTGATTATAATTTATATGGGAATATGTATTAAAAATATGGCAGATAAACATGCACTTGATCTTGGATTTCTTGCCCGTGTAACGCTGGTGCTTACATTTGATACTATGCTTGTGAACGTTTTGATTGGAACATACTGGGTATCTGTTATGTATGGAAAAGGTTTTGCATTTTATTTTATAACCAGATTTATAAAAAACATAATCCAGTTGCCAATTAATATAATATTGACGTATTATGTACTTGGATTTATAAAGACAATCAATGACAGATTGAGATAAGGATGGTAAAAGTTATGAAAAAGATTATGATTGCTTCTGATATACACGGTTCTGCATATTATTGTGAAAAAATGCTTGAATGTTACAAAAATGAGAAAGCAGATATGCTTGTTCTTTTAGGGGACATTCTCTATCATGGCCCGAGAAATGACCTGCCGGAAGATTATGCACCTAAAAAAGTAATCGCAATGCTTAATCCGCTCAAAAATGAAATTATCTGTGTAAGAGGCAACTGTGATACAGAGGTTGACCAGATGGTTCTTGATTTTAATGTGCTTTTTGAACAGGCTCATATTTATGTCAACGACAGACATCTTGTTCTTGCACACGGACACAAGCTTGACGAGAAAAATATTCCGGCATTAAGAGACGGTGATTATCTTGTATGCGGTCATACACATATTCCTGCATGGGAAAAGAGAGGTACATATACATATGTTAATCCGGGTTCTGTATCAATTCCAAAGGAGAACAGTGAACACGGATATATAATTTTGTCAGATAAGTTCTATTGGAAAAATCTTGACGGAGAAGTTTATAAGACAGAAGAATAAAATCATAATCGTTTTATTATAATATTTTATATATATTTAATTGATTTTAATTGGGCATATGGTACAGTATTTAACATAAGAAAAATTTATAGAAAGGCTGTGCAATTTGCATAATTAGGGTTATGGATAAGTTTAAGAATAAGATGATGAGATTTATGCAGGGAAGATATGGTTCAGATCAGCTTGCCAGACTGACGATGTATATTTCATTTGCATGTCTTATTGTTACAATTTTCTGGCACAATACATTTATATATTTTTTGGCACTCGTATTGCTTATATATACATATTTCAGAATGTTATCACGTAACATTTCAAGAAGATATAATGAGAATCAGATATATCTGAAGTGCAGATATAAGGTGATAGCTAAGTTTAACGGATTCAAGGCAAGGATGCGTGACAGAAAGACACACAGGGTATTTAAGTGTCCGGGCTGCTCACAGAAAATCAGAGTTCCGAGAGGCAAAGGCAGGATTAGTATCAAGTGTCCTAAGTGCAGAATTGAATTTATAAAAAGAACATAAAAAAATGCCGGTTGAACATCAAAGTTCTTCCGGCATTTTCCAGTTGTCAGCCTGTTTTTCATATTCGCTGGCATTATTGTTATATGTATCGGCAAGTACATCATCGCCATGTGCAACAGCTTCTGAGGCAAGAGTGGTGTAGCATTGTGCAAGCCTTCTTAATGGAATGTCACCGCTTGTTCTTATGTCAAGAACGCTCTCTGTTTCACTGCTGGCATTGATATACCATAAGACAGCCTCAGATATGTCGTTTTTATTGAAAAAATAGTCGCCAATTTCCAGACAGATTTCAGAACATGGTGATACAGCAACATTTTTAAGTGCAATCTTAAAAAAATCATCGCTAAGATTTTTAAGACGGTACATTCTGGCAAGGACGCATGATATTGCTTCAAGACAGTCATTGTCTGTATATTCGTATATGAGTCGTCTGGTAAATATATCATAAAATTCTTCAAAGTCATCATCGCTTCCTGATATGAGCAATTCCTTGCAAAACATTCTAAGAACATAATTTTCAAGATGTGTTCCATTATCAATTGATTTTTTGAATATTGAAAAATCTCTTTTTGAATGAGATGACTGCGGCATATGCAGTATTTCAATGTCACTGTCAAATATCACGGGCTGCAGCCGCACTGTTTCGTGTATCGGTGAAATCCATGTAAATGTACGCAGACGTTTATACAGCTTCGGACGCAGTTCTTTTTTGGAATTATAGACTGTATTGTGTGAACAGTTGACATATTTCATCTGTACGATATCAATCTCCGGCAGTAGAACTGACTTTAAACGCATAAATAAATTACGGTTGTAATCATCAAGAACTTCGTCGGCATCAGCAGAGAAAATGTAATCGCATGATGCTTTTGAAAATGCAAAATTTCTTGCTTCGGAAAAATCACCTGTCCATTCAAAATCATATATTTTATCGGTGTATCCGGCAGCAATATTTTTTGTGTTATCCGTTGAGCCGGTATCAACAATTATTATTTCATCAAAAAGTCCGCTGTATGAGTCAAGACAGCGTTTAAGAACGGATTCTTCATTTTTGGCTATCATACACATAGATATAGATATCATAGAAACTCCTTATTAATCAAAAATGTATCTGATATGATTATTTTGCATACGAAAAAGATTAAAGTCAATACTTTTCTTGATTTAAGTCTGCGTTGAAAGTATAATAATATAAAGGTAAAAATTATGGAAGAATATATTGAAAATGAACGCTTCAATGCGGCAAAAGAAAAGATTATAGGTAAAAAGCATAATGATAAAGGAATCGGAACGCTTTCAGAAAAGACTGTTCACGGTGTGTTGAAACATTTTTTTGAACCCGATGAGGATTGCCATGAAGTGGCACTTAACGGTTATTTTGCTGATATATACAATGACAGCGGTGTTATAGAGATTCAGACAAGACAACTTAACAAGCTAAGAGAAAAGCTTGCGGTATTTCTTAATTATTATCCTGTCACAGTCGTTTATCCGATGCCGGCTAACAAATGGCTTTCGTGGATAAATCCTGAGACGGGGGAGACCGGAGGACGAAGAAAGTCGCCGAGACATTTTACAATATATGATTCTTTTTTTGAACTTTACAAGATAAAATCATACCTGAAAAACCCTAATCTGACGATAAAGCTTGTTCTTATGGATGTTGAGGAATATAAGCTTCTCAATGGCTGGGATAATTCAAAGAAAAGAGGAGCGTGGCGGTATGACAGAATTCCCGTAGGAATCCGGGAGATTGTTGTGCTTGAACAGCCTGAGGATTATATGCAGTTTGTTCCATATGAACTGGAAGATGGATTTACATCAAAAGATTTTGCAAGGGTGTGCAGAATAAATAAAAGCACGGCAGGTCTTGCACTTAATATCCTTAATTATATGGGAATGGTAAAAAGAACAGGGAAACAGGGAAATTCGTATATTTATGAAGTTGAATAAAAGGAGGATGTTTGAGATGAAGAAAAATGAAGATGGAATAGGAACTTTTTTTAAGAAGATGCAGGGGAGCTATATTGTTATGGCTGTCGCATACGTTGTATTCGGGCTCAGTCTGCTTGTTAAGCCAGAGTTATCAACAACTGTTATATGTTATGCAATCGGTGCGGTATGTGTCATTTATGCAATTGCAAATCTTATCAAATATTTTACAGGCAGCATGAATCGAATGTATATTGAGCCTGATTTTGTTCTTTCGGTTATTATATGCGTATTCGGCATTGTGACAATTGTAAGGCCATCAGTAATTATATCAATACTGCCATTTATAGTGGGCATTGTACTTGTGTTCAGCGGACTAATCAAAGTTCAGGACGGAATTAATCTTAAAAGATTTAATTATGACAGATGGTTTCTTGTATTGGGATTTGCTGTTATATCTGTTATTTTAGGCATTGTCGTACTTCTTAATCCATTTGGAACAGGTCTTCTTTTTACAAGAATGGTCGGACTTTTCTTTACAGTTGACGGTGTACTCAGTATTTCAAGCATTGTCATGCTTAGAAAAAACGGCAAATTTTATTAAAAGTTATTCAGTTGAAAAGGAATTGATATGTATGTTATAAAGGGCAGTGCTCTGCGTATTTCAGTAAGAAATCTTGTGGAGTTTTTATGCCGCGGCGGTGATATAGATGCAGGAAGCGGTTTGGGCACAGATGTTATAGCGATGCAGGAAGGAGCAAGGATCCACAGACTTATTCAGCACAGGATGGGAGCAAAATATCACGCAGAAGTACCTTTAAAGTATAAATGTGATTATGATGAATACAGTATAAGCATTGAGGGCAGGGCTGATGGTATAATCTGTGATATGGATGAAGATGAGGATGGAAATAAGACACCTGTATCTGATGTTATTATAGATGAAATTAAAACAATGCAGACAGATGTGACAAAGATGAAAGAGGCTGTATATGTCCATAAGGCACAGGCAATGTGCTATGCATACATATATGCCACACAGCATAATCTTGAGAAAATTACAGTCCAGATGACATATTGCAATTCTGAAACGGAAGAAATAAAAAGATTTGCAGAAGATTTTTCATATGATGAGATAAATAAGTGGTATGAAAATCTGATGAAACAGTTTAAAAAGTGGACGGATTTTATATTTGAACAGAGACAATTAAGACAGGAATCAATAGGGAATCTGGAGTTTCCTTTTGAATACAGAGAGGGACAAAGAGAACTTGTGGTCAGTGTATACAAGACGATAAACCGTGGAAAGACTTTGTATATACAGGCACCGACAGGGGTCGGGAAAACAATTGCAACAATATTTCCGGCTGTTGCCGCCATGGGACAGAACAAGGCTGATAAAATATTTTATCTTACATCAAAAACGATAACACGCACAGTTGCCGAAAATACATATGTATTGTTAAGAGAAAATGGACTGCATTTCAGGACAGTTACGCTTACAGCAAGAGATAAGATATGTATGGCAGAAAAAAGAGAATGTAATCCGGTAAACTGTGAGTATGCCAAAGGTCATTTTGACCGTGTAAATGATGCGATTTTTGATGCGATATCCAATAATGAAGTTATAGACAGGACATGCATAGAGAAATATGCATTAAAGCACAGAGTGTGTCCGTTTGAGATGAGCCTTGATATTTCATACTGGTGTGACGGCATAATCTGTGATTACAATTATGTATTTGACCCGAATGTTGCACTGAAAAGGTATTTTGGTGAAAAAGTAAAAGGTGATTATATATTTCTTGTTGATGAAGCACATAATCTAGTTGACAGAGCCAGGGAAATGTATAGTGCATCAATAGTAAAAGAAGATTTTCTTGAGATAAAAAAACTGCTTAAGACAACGGATGCAGGGTATATAGATAAAAGACTTGTGTCATGGCTTGATAAATGTAATAAAAGTCTTCTTGAAATGAAAAGAGAGTGTGATGATTACAGGGTTTTTGGTGATATAACTTCACTTAAAAGACTGCCGGAATATCTTGAATATCTTTCAATGGGAATATCATCATTTCTCGATAAAAATAAGAAGTTTGAAAAAAAGGATGAACTTCTCGAATTCTTTTTTAAGATAAAACATTTTCTTGCGATGTATGACTGTGCAGATGAAAAATATGTAATATATTGCGAGCATGATGATGAAGGGAATTTTGTGCTGCGTCTGTATTGTGTTGACCCGTCCGGAAATATATCAGACAGGATTTCCATGGGATGCAGTACAATATTTTTTTCGGCAACGCTTCTGCCTGTCAATTATTACAAAGAAATGCTGTCAGGAGAGATTGATGATTATGCTGTATATGCACATTCGCCCTTCAAAGCTGAGAAAAAATGTATAGTTGCTTCAAAAGATGTGAGCAGCCGTTATACAAGACGCAATGATAATGAATACGAAAAAATCTGCCGTTATATATATGAGACTGTCAATGCAAAAAAAGGTAATTATATGGTATTTTTCCCATCATATGGATATATGGAAAATGTAAAGAATATGTTTATGGAAAATTACAGCTGCCGTCCGGCAGAAACAGCTTTTACAGCCGGAGAAGACATCTGTGGGAATAAGGATTATATAAATATATATATTGCGACACAGAGAAACGGAATGAATGAAGAAGACAGGGAACAGTTTTTAAAACTTTTTGAAGAAGAAAAATTTGATGGGTCTCTTATTGGAATGTGTGTTACAGGAGGTATATTTTCTGAGGGGATTGATTTAAAGAACGACAGTCTTATAGGTGCTGTAATTGTCGGAACAGGGCTTCCTATGATATGCAGGGAGAGAAATATTTTAAGAGATTATTTTGATGCAAATGAAAAAGACGGATATTCATATGCCTATGTTTATCCGGGAATGAACAAGGTACTGCAGGCAGCAGGCCGTGTTATAAGAACAGATGAAGACAGGGGAGTGATAGAACTGCTTGATGACAGGTTTCTTCGTCCTGAATATCAGAAAATGTACCCGAGGGAATGGGAAAATGTTATTTCGGTAAGAAGAGAAAATGTCAGAAAACAGCTTGATATTTTTTGGAAAAACTAAAAAATATAAATATTTATATAAATTTAATAGTGCATTATGATGCATGGTAATGTATAATCATAAGTAAGATATACGGTGAAAGGGATGGTAACTGTATGGATGATAAGTTTAGAGAAAAAGTTAAAAGAGCCATAGAAGACGGTACTTACAAACAGGAACTTGAAAAGATGAACTTTGACAGATTCCAGTCAATAGAGATTCAGAAAGGAATACAGTCCCATGTTGATGTTTTGAAATATGCTTCGCCTGAATTTGATGCGGCACAGATGAAGTCTATAAGACTTGCACTTGAGGATGGAATGGATGTTGAGGCATTCGCAAAGCCTGAATATGATTATATCCAGATGGAAGAGATTAAGAGTGCAATAAAAGACGGAATGGATGTCGCACAGTTATGTAATCCGCTGTTTGATTTTTCAGTTATGCGTGAAATAAGAATGGCAGGAGATTATCAGAAGCGTATATTAAAATTTGCCGATGAAGGCTGTGACAGCGGGGTGCTGAAGCAGATAAGGCTTGCGGCACAAGCGGATGTCAATATTGATTTTTATGTTCAGGAAGGGTATGACGAATATCAGCTTAATGAGATAAGGCTTGGCCTTATGCACTGTGTCGATGTTAATAAGTATCTGTATCATGAATATAATGGGGAACAGATGAAGCAGATAAGGCTTGGACTTGAACAAAAAGTGGATGTTTCAAAATACTCAATGACGGGATTTTCATCGACACAGATGGAACAGATAAGGCTGGCATTAAAAGACGGGCTTGATGTTGAAGAATACGGTGACCCATTTGTTGAGGCACTCCAGATAAAAGACTGGCGTGAGGGTAAGGTTCCTGAAGCACCGAGACAGCCGGATGAGAATCAGTCAAAAGAGATTCTTGCAGGACTTGAAAAAGGACTCGATGTAAGCCTGTATGCGGATACAGATTACAGTGCAGAACAGATGAGACAGATAAGGCTTGGCCTTGAGGATAATCTTGATGTCTCGCCTATTCTTGATAAGAATTTAAGTGCAGAGCAGATGTGCAAGATAAGACAGAGTTTAAAGTAAAAGGTGGTGGCAGGTATGGATAATACAAGTAAAGATTCACTTGAACAATTAAATAAAGACATCCTGGTATCTATTGCTGATGACTGTATGACTGCATATATCTGCCTTAAAAATCCGGGAACGGAAATCTGTTATGGTTATGAAGATGTTAAAAAAGCACTGGCAGATGCCGGTGTAAAAATGGGAATCAATGATGAACTTATCCACAGAATTTTATCGGAAAAAAGATATAACAGTATGGAAACAGTGGCAGAAGGAAAACATGTTGAAGACGGTGAAGATGCAAGATATCAATTATTTTTTAATACAGATGTCAGTAACAAGCCGGTAATACGTGAAGATGGTTCGGTCGATTATTATAATCTGAGACTTTATGAACTTGTGAGCGAAGGAGACAAGCTTGCAGAATATATACCTCCTACAAAAGGTGTGTTTGGATATGACGTAAGGGGTAAGCTTCTTGTGCCAAAACCGGGCAAACCTAAGACAAAGTTAAGAGGAAAAGGATTTACCGTATCGGA
The DNA here is from genome assembly GCF_014287955.1 of Lachnospira hominis (ex Liu et al. 2021). Taxonomy (GTDB): domain Bacteria; phylum Bacillota; class Clostridia; order Lachnospirales; family Lachnospiraceae; genus Lachnospira; species Lachnospira hominis. Next base: position 211,019 of record NZ_JACOPD010000003.1, read on the forward strand.
GGATGGCAATACATATTATTCAGCTATTGACGGAAAAGTTGAATACAGGAATACGGACCTTAATGTTATTGGGGTTTTGCAGATAGAAGGTGATGTTGATCTTAATATAGGTAATGTTGATTTTAACGGTGATGTTGAAATAAGCGGCAATGTTATAAGTGGGGTTTCTGTTACTGCAAAAGGAAATGTTACGGTTGGCGGCTTTGTTGAAGGTGCTGTCATAAAAGCGGATAAAGATATTATTTTAAAGAAAGGCTCTAACGGAAAAGGCGTTGCCAAGATAGAGGCAAAAGGCAATGTCACAGCGAGCTTTCTTGAAAATCTGCGTGTTTACTGTGATGGCAATGTATATTCTAATTCGATTCTTAACTGTGAAATATCAGCAAAAGGAAAGGTTATTGTTTCGGGGAGCAAAGGCGTCATATATGGTGGTGATGTAACAGGAATGCTTGGTGTTGAGTCAGCATCAATCGGTAACTCGTCAAATGTTTCTACGATTGTAAGAATAGGTGCAGCAAAGCAGGTACATAAAGATTATCAGGATACGCTTGTGAAGTTAAAAGAAATTACAGCTGAGATAGATACGCTTGAAATTGTTACACATAAGTATGAAAGGCTGCGTGAAGCCGCACCGGAAAGATTTGACAGGGAAAATTATAATAAAATTATACAGTCAAAGATAATAAAAAATTCGCAGAAAGCCAAACTTCAGGAAGAAAATAAGCAGCTTTTTGACCTCATAAAAGAAGCGACAGTTTCGGGAGTAAAAGTTTATAAGACATTATATCCGGGCGTGAGGATTTATGCGGAAAATGTTATATATGATGCCCAGACGGAAAGGAACCATATCCTTCTAAGAAGAGGCGGGGATGCAATGAGAATTATTGAACTGGGCGATGATGAGTAAAGATTAACGGCCGCTTTGCGGCAGCAGAATTGGAGTTTATATGATACAGGAAGTAGTTTCGGTAGATTTGCCGGTACATGAAAGGCTTGTTATAAAAAAGAACCGTCTTGAGCCTGAAAATATGACAGGAAAAGAAAAGAGGATTTCTATAGTTACAGGCACTCATGGTGATGAACTTGACGGGCAGTATATCTGCTATGAGATAATAAAAAAGATACAGATGTATCCGGAAAAACTAAAAGGAATAGTTGATATATATCCGGATGTTAATCCGTTGGGAATTGATATGGGTTCAAGAGGAATTCCGATGTTTGACCTTGATATGAATAGAGTCTTTCCGGGAGATAATAATGGTGCAGTAGCTGAATATACTGCTGCCGGTCTGATTGATGATATTATAGGCAGTGATTTCTGCCTTGATATTCATTCAAGCAATATATTCTTAAAAGAAATGCCACAGCTTAGAATGACAGAGGAAAATAAAGATAAGCTTCTGCCATATGCAAAAAAGCTGAATGCTGATTTTATATGGATATATTCTTCTAAGACAGTTCTTGATGCAACACTTGCATACAGCCTTAATAATATGGGAGTTCCGACACTTGTTGCTGAGATGGGAGTTGGACACAGAATTAATAATGAATACTGTCAGCAGCTTATTGAAGGTATATTTAATCTAATGACAGAGCTTGAAGTATGGGATGATGCACCTGTAAATGTCAGGAATTCTATAGTTTCAACGGAAGGACAGGTGAGTTTCATATCTGCTGCGGGAAGCGGAATATTTGTTTCATCCATTAATTCTATGGGAACGATAGGAATGGGGACACATATAGGAGATATTATAGAACCTATAACTGGAAAAGTAATCCAGCGAATAGAGTCGCCTACTGATGGCATAATATTTTCGTTAAGGGAACACCCGGTTGTTTACAAGGGAGCATTAATTGCCCGTGTATATGGTGGAAGAAAGCAGGAGTAAGATTTGAGAAAAGAAGTTTTATATACATTAAAAGGATTATACAGGGAAGATTTTGAGATAGAAGGATACAGATTCGGAGGCGGAGAGAAATCAGCATGTATAGTGGGTGCAATGCGTGGCAATGAGATGCAGCAGCTCTATATCTGTTCTCTTCTTATTAATGCATTAAAAGAACTTGAGGCACATGGTTCGATTACACATAATCATGAGATTCTTGTGATTCCGTCGGTAAATAAATATTCGATGAATGTAGGAAAAAGATTCTGGGCTATTGACAATATTGATATTAACAGAACATTTCCGGGAGATGCACAGGGCGATACGACAAAACAGATTGCTGCAGCACTGTTTGAGAATGTTAAAGGATACAATTACGGTATTCAGTTTGCAAGTTTTTATATGCCGGGTGATTTTATTCCGCATGTAAGGATGATGGAGACGGGGTATCAGAGTGCAAGTCTTGCAAATCTTTTCGGCTTGCAATATGTTGTTATCAGAAAGCCTAAGCCAATGGATACGGCTACGCTTAATTACAGCTGGCAGATGAACGGAACTAATGCCTTTTCGATATATACCAATGCGACGGACACGATTGATGATAAATCGGCAAGACAGGCAGTATCGTCTGTTCTTAGATTCCTTACAAGAATGGGAATTTTAAAATATAATAATCACAGCGGCTATATAGCAAGCGTGATTAACGAGCATGAGCTTCTTGCTGTAAAGACTTATGACGGTGGTTTTTACAGGAGACTGAAATCACCGGGGGATCCGGTATTTCACGGAGATATAATAGGTGAAGTAATAGATCCGTTTGAGGGTTTTGTGAAGTCGCAGATTGTATCACAGACAGACGGAATTGTATTTTTTGCACATACAGCACCTACAGTTATGGGAAATCAGGTAGTATACAAAATTATACGAAGAATGCATGAATAAAATCTGATATTTCTAACTAATGGTGGGATTGTTAAATACAAATAAATGTGTTAATATAAATTTTATTATTGTATCGGTTATCCGGCAATAAATATTCTAATCATACAAAGGTTAGCAGGAGGATTATGATGAGCGGCGTTAAGAGAGTTTTTGTTGAAAAGAAGAAACCGTATGCTGTTAAAGCAAAGGAACTTTATGATGAGATAACAGATTATCTCGGTATTAAGACTGTTACCGGTGTAAGAGTTCTTATAAGATATGACATTGAAAATCTGTCAGATGACACTTATAAGAAAGCACTTACAACTGTATTTTCAGAACCACCGGTAGATGATGTGTATGAGATGCAGTTTGAATCAGGCAGTGATGATTATGTATTCTCGGTTGAGTACCTTCCGGGACAGTTTGACCAGAGAGCGGATTCAGCAGAACAGTGTGTAAAGTTTTTTAATGAAAATGAAATACCGGTCATTAAGACAGCTACAACTTATGTAATCAGTGGAACATTGACAGATGAGCAGAAAGAAAAGATTAAAGAACTCTGCATTAACCCTGTTGATTCAAGAGAAGCTGACAGCAAGATACCTGATACACTTGTTACAGAGTTCAAGGTTCCTGCTGATGTAATTATTTTTGACGGATTTAAAGATATGGCAGAGGCAGATTTGAAGGAGTTATATGATTCACTTGGACTTGCCATGACATTTAAAGATTTCATCTTTATACAGGAATATTTTAAAAACGAAGAAAAAAGAGACCCTTCTATGACGGAGATAAGAGTGCTTGATACATATTGGTCAGACCACTGCCGTCATACAACATTTGCGACAGAACTTAAAGATGTTAAGTTCAAAGATGGTTTTTACAGAAAACCTATGGAAGATACATATAAGAAGTATCTTTCTGACAGAGCAGAGATTTATAAGGGGAGAAAAGATAAATTTGTATGCCTTATGGATCTTGCCCTTATGGCAATGAAGAAGTTAAAGGCAGAAGGCAAGCTTAACGACCAGGAAGAATCAGATGAAATTAATGCATGCAGTATAGTAGTTCCTGTAACTATAGACGGCAAGGAAGAAGAGTGGCTTGTTAATTTCAAGAATGAAACACATAATCATCCTACAGAAATTGAACCATTTGGTGGTGCTGCAACATGTCTTGGCGGTGCTATAAGAGATCCATTGTCAGGACGTACATATGTATATCAGGCAATGCGTGTAACAGGTGCAGCAGATCCCACAAAGCCTATGTCAGAGACACTTCACGGCAAGCTTCCTCAGAAAAAGCTTGTAACAGGTGCAGCACATGGTTACAGTTCATATGGTAACCAGATTGGTCTTGCAACAGGTTATGTAAAAGAGATTTATCATCCTGACTATGTAGCTAAGAGAATGGAAATCGGTGCAGTTATTGCGGCAGCTCCAAGAAGTGCCGTAAAGAGAGAAAATTCAGATCCGGGTGATATTATAATTCTTCTCGGTGGACGTACAGGACGTGACGGCTGTGGCGGTGCTACAGGTTCATCTAAAGTTCATACAGAAAAGTCTATCGAAACATGTGGAGCAGAGGTACAGAAAGGTAATGCACCTACAGAGCGTAAGATGCAGAGACTTTTCAGAAGACCTGAAGTTACAAAGCTTATTAAGAAATGTAACGATTTTGGTGCAGGCGGCGTTTCGGTTGCAATCGGAGAGCTTGCTGCCGGACTCAGAGTTTCACTTGATAAGGTTCCTAAAAAGTATGAAGGTCTTGATGGAACAGAGCTTGCCATTTCTGAATCACAGGAAAGAATGGCTGTTGTAATTGACCCTAAGGATGTTAGAGCATTTCTTAATTATGCGGCAGAAGAAAACCTTGAGGCAGTTGAAGTTGCAACTGTAACAGAAGAACCAAGACTTGTACTTGAGTGGAGAGGCAAAGAGATAGTTAATATTTCAAGAGCTTTCCTTGATACAAACGGTGCTCATCAGGAGACATCTGTTCTTGTTGATATTCCTTCAAAAGAAGATTCATATCTTAAGTCTTCAAAGATAGAAGATGTAAGAGGCAAGTGGTTAAAAGTTCTTTCTGACCTTAACGAGTGTTCACAGAAAGGTCTTGTTGAAAGATTTGATGGTTCAATCGGAGCCGGTTCTGTATACATGCCATTTGGCGGCAAGTATCAGCTTACAGAGACACAGGCAATGGTAGCAAAGCTTCCTGTACTTAAAGGAAAGTGCGATACAGTTACAATGATGTCTTATGGATTTGACCCTTATCTTTCTAAGTGGAGTCCATATCACGGTGCTATATATGCTGTTACAGATTCAGTTGCAAAGATTGTTGCGGCAGGCGGTGATTTTAACAAGATAAGATTTACTTTCCAGGAATATTTCAGAAGAATGACAGAAGACCCATCACGTTGGAGCCAGCCATTTGCAGCACTTCTCGGTGCTTATGAGGCACAGCTTGGATTTGGACTTCCATCAATCGGCGGTAAAGATAGTATGTCAGGTACATTTGAAGAGATAGATGTTCCGCCAACACTTTGTTCATTTGCTATAGATGTGGCAAAAGAAGGCGACATTATCACACCTGAATTAAAGACTCCGGGAAATGTTCTTGTTAAGTTTGATATAGAACATGATGAATATGATATTCCTGTATTTGAACAGGTTAAGGCACTCTACAACAGTATCCATGAACTTACTGAAAATGGTACAATCGTATCTGCTTATGTATGTGATGCAAATGGTTTTGTTCCTGCACTCTGCAAGATGGCATTCGGTAATAAGCTTGGATTTGCATTAAACAGTGATTTGAAAGAAGAATCATTATTTGCACCTGCATATGGATGTATAGTTGCCGAGGTTGCAAAGGATAAGCTTGATAATATTAAGACAGCTTATACAAAGCTTGGTGAAGTTAAAGAAAAAGCTGCATTTACATATAAGGAAGTTTCAATCAATGTAGAAGAGGCATTAAGTGTATGGGAAGACAAGCTTGAAAAGGTATTCCCTACAAAGGTTTCAAAGGAGACAACTTCTATTGAGACAAAGCTTTTTAATGCTGAAAATGTACATGTATGCAAGAATAAGGTTGCAAAGCCTACAGTATTTATTCCGGTATTCCCAGGTACAAACTGTGAGTATGACAGCACAAAGGCATTTGAAAGAGCTGGAGCAGATGTTATTGTAAAGGTATTTAAAAACCTTGATGCGGCAGGTATCAGAGAGTCTGTTGATGAGTTTGAGAAAGCAATCGCACAGTCACAGATTATTATGTTCCCTGGTGGATTCTCAGCAGGTGATGAGCCTGATGGTTCAGCTAAGTTCTTTGCCACTGCATTCAGAAATGCAAAGATGAAAGAAGCAGTTGAGAAACTTCTCAATGAGCGTGACGGTCTTGCACTTGGTATCTGTAACGGTTTCCAGGCACTTATCAAGCTTGGACTTGTTCCAAACGGAGCAATTACAGGTCAGAATGAGCAGTCACCTACACTTACATTTAATACAATCAACCGTCATATATCTAAGATGGTATATACAAAGGTTGTAAGTAATTTAAGCCCATGGCTTGCAGGTGCTGAGCTTGGCGGTGTTTATTGCAATCCTGCTTCACACGGTGAAGGAAGATTTGTTGCACCTAAGGAATGGCTTGACAAATTATTTGCAAACGGACAGGTTGCAACACAGTATTGTGACATCAACGGCAATATTTCAATGGATGAGGAGTGGAATGTCAATGGTTCATATATGGCTATTGAAGGTATCACAAGTCCTGACGGAAGATGCTTAGGTAAGATGGCACATTCAGAAAGACGCGGCGATGGCGTTGCAATTAACATTTATGGCGAGCAGGATTTAAGAATATTTGAATCAGGCGTAGCATATTTTAAGTAAGATTATTATCCCTGAAAATCTGGTATAATATGCCTGGTTTTCAGGGATTTTGCTTCGCAAAACAAGGATATAGTGCATCAAAGATGCATATTGGGATTTTGCTTTGCAAAGGAAGGAAGATTTATGAAGGTTTTAAGAGGATTTGTTCTGTGCTTATATTGTCTGATGCTTGCAATTACAGGTGTGTCGTTTCTTATGGGGAGTACATGTAAGACAGCAATATCGGATATAGTTGTATACAAAAGTGAGGATAAGATAACAGATGCGATTGCGTCAGTAGATCCTAATCTCAAAGGCGATGAGCTTGATAAAGTGTTTGATTATCTTGAAAATGACAAAGATTTAAGAAAAATAGCTGATATGTATGTTGATGCTGCAATAAAGGTTGCATCATCCAATAAAAATAAGGATAAGACTCTTGAGGAAATGCTTAGTGAAACGCAGACATCAGAGATGAATAATGCAGTCTCTTCATTTACGGATAATCTTGTAAGTAAGGTTTTTGGAGATGAAGCAAATAATATAAGCGGCATTGCAGCCACATTATATAACGCTGTAAAACAGTCTGTTTCATTGAAAGTTACAGAAGCAGTGTCGTATTATACGGCTGGAGTTGTGGATGGAATGAGCACAAAGCAGCGTATGATTATTAAAATATATGCAATGTTTACATCTGTTGCAGCTCATGTGATATGTATAATCCTTACAGTTATTAACGCACTTTTGATATTTGCGGCATACAAAGAAAAAGCAGGAGTTATAAGAGGTCTGGGACTTGGAACGACAGCAGGAGGCCTTGTATTATTTATTCTGTCTAAAATGTTTGTAAATGTCGGAATGAGGCTCAGTAACAGGATAGTGGGAAGAACAGTTGATTTTTCAATGAATGGCTGGTATCTGTTCAGTGGCATCTGTGTGGCAGCCGGTGTGGTTATGATTGTTGTGGCACAGGTTATAAAGAAAAATAATAATTAAAAAATTACAGGCAGGAGGAAATTAATATGACAGAAGTTGTATTGGGAAGCACAGAAATTAAGGTTAATAAAAACGGTTTCGGGGCATTGCCGATTCAGAGAATAAGCCATGAAGATGCCGGAGAACTTCTTAAAATGGCATATAATGCGGGAATTAATTTTTTTGATACGGCAAGATTTTATACTGACAGTGAAACCAAAATCGGAGAAGCACTTGGAGATGTGCGTGAAAATATTTATATTGCAACAAAGACAGCAGCACAGAATTCTGATGATTTCTGGAAAGATTTAAATACAAGTCTTAATAATTTAAAAACGGATTATATTGATATTTATCAGTTCCACAATCCGTCATTTTGTCCTAAGCCGGGAGACGGAACAGGACTTTATGAGGCTATGCTTGAAGCAAAGGCACAGGGGAAAATCCGACATATAGGAATTACAAACCACAGGCTTAATGTTGCAAATGAAGCTATAGAATCAGGCTTATATGAGACATTGCAATTTCCGTTTAATTATCTTGCAACAGAAAAAGAACATGAGCTGGTAGAAGTCTGTCGCAGTAAAAATATGGGATTTATTGCTATGAAAGCACTTTCGGGAGGGCTTATAACCAATTCAAAAGCGGCATACGCATATCAGGCAGAATATGATAATGTTCTTCCTATATGGGGTGTACAGAGAAAGTCAGAACTTGAGGAATTTATAAGTTATATAGATAATCCGCCTGTTATGGACGATGAGATTCGTGCGGTTATAGAAAAAGATAAGAAAGAGCTTGCCGGTAATTTCTGCCGGGGCTGCGGATACTGTGTTCCGACATGTCCGGCTCACATTGAAATTAACAACTGTGCAAGAATGTCACTTCTTCTTCGCCGTTCACCATCAGAGCTTCAGCTTACAGAAGCGGTTCAGGCAAAGATGAAAAAAATAGAAGACTGTATACATTGTGGACAATGTTCGGCACACTGTCCTTACGGTCTTGATACACCAACACTTCTTGCAGAAAATTACAAGGATTATAAAGAGGTTCTTGCCGGAAAGAAGATTTGAATGTAGCATAAATATAGAAAATATGAGTATTCATGACGCGGAAATTTCCGCGTCTTTTTTTGTATTGCAGTGATGAGAAAAAGCAGAAACATTATGATGCTGTTATACGATTCAAAATATCCATAATATATAATAAATAGCACAAAAAGTTTATAAATGTAAAATTACATACCTTTGGTTGCAAATACAGTACCGTTCGTTACAAGGCTATTGCACATAAAAATTATATGTGATATGGTACAAATATGAAGGGGGATTTTAAAATATATTTTATGAAATATAAGGGGGTACATATGAATATAGCGATATGCGATATTGATAAAGAATTTGCGTCAATTATTAAATTAAAGATAGAGGAGAAACTTGGTAGTGTTGATGTGGATATTTATACAGACAGTAAATTACTTATGCAATCAGACAAAGTATATGATTGCGTGTTTCTGTACATGGATATGCCGGATATAAATGGTATTGATATGGCAAGATGCATAAGAGAAAAATATACATTTACAAAGATGATATTTATATTATCAAAACTGGATGCAGTAGTTGAAGTTATGAAATATAATCCGTATCGATTCATAAGAAAAGAACACTTGGAGGAAGATATTAAAGAGGTAATTGCAGTTTTAAAAGAAAAAAGTGAAGAGGAACTGCAATATATTAATTTTAAGATTCCGGGAGAGAGAAAACCGCTAAGATTTAATATAAAAGATATAGTGATGTTTGAAGTATTTCGTCACGAATTGAAAATAAAACTGGAAGATAAAGAGGTTCGTATAAAAGCTACATTAGAAATTCTTGAAAAAACTTTGGAAGCGAAAGGTTTTATCAGGGTACATAAAAGTTACATTGCAAATTATCTTTGGATAGAAGATATAATCAGAAATGAGGTTATATTAAATAACGGGCAAAGAGTTCCTTTAAGCAGGCAGAAAAAACAAACGGTTATTCAGAGATTAAACAGTTTACGGTCAAACAAAAATTAATGTTTGCATTTGGGGCAAAAAAAGTGCATTTGGGGCAAGTTGTATTGACATAAATACAATGGCATATATAATGAAATTATAAGTAATGTTTGAGTGTGGAATATATACACAAGATTAAAAGATGCTTTTGATATTAAAACGTTTAATATATAAGTATCAGAATATAAAAAAGGGGAGTTGGAAGTGAGATATAAAATTGAAGGTGTATTTTTGGTTTTGATTGTTTGTTTAATTTCAGGCTGTGGTCCGAAAGTTGGAAATGAAAACGGAAAAGGCGAATCTGATAATAATTCGAAAATTGAAATGTCGGATAATACAAAGAGTACAGATTTTAATATTAGTTATGGGATTGAAGAGGTTAAGCAAAATGATTTTAGATTGGAATATAACGGTGAACCTGTAAGTTTACATAGTTTTGTGAATTGCAGTACGGATATTAAAATTGGAATATATTTGTTTGCAGACGGAAGAATACAAAGCTATGAGGATTGTTCAACAAAAGAAGAAGGAATTAATCATATATATGATGTAAAAGCCGGCGAAAAAAAAATAAACGAGATAAAATTTGTTCCGGATATAGGTAATGAAGGGGATGATTTGTCATTAAGATTTTTATTTGTGATAAATCCTGATACAGTTCCTGATAAAGAAAGCTTTGTATATGCTCATGATACAAATATGAATCAGGTATATCCGATTAATATACATATGAATGTAGAGAGTAAAAATAAAGGTGGTACAGAAAAAAATATTGTATTATGTAAAGAAATGACACAAGAAGAGTATGATTCTAAAGTTTATGATAAATACGGAAAATACAGGAATACGTTGGATACAGCAGATTTTGTAATGAAAAATAATAACGATGAGGAAATACAAAATTACATAAAAACAGATAATGGAGTGTTGAATTTTGTAATTGAAGGTTGTGGAGGTAATAACGACTATTATAATATAACAGCATATGTAAACGGAGTAGTATTGGAAAAAGATATATTTAATGCTATTTTTCAGATTCAGGGAGGAAGATACATAACAAAAAAAGAATTTGATGTTGACTTGACTAAATTAGATAAGAATAAATATAAATTAGATGAATATAACAGTTTGTTTTTTGTGGCAGTTCCTGAATCTGGAAATAAAAAGAATTTAAGTCAGAGAATAAGGGTGTGTACATTTGGATATAAGTAAGCTTCTAAATAGTAGGACTATTTTATATAACAACAATGAGGAGGTAATAACATGTTAAAGAAAGTAACTAAAAAATGTGTGTTAAGTGTATTAGTGGTCGTAATGACATTAATGTCATTTACAATTGCTTTTGCGTCAAACCGTGTTGAAGAATGTAAGGATGTGGATTATTTTGGGACTTTAACAGGAACGCTTGAGAAAGCATATGATGATGACAGATACCAAATGGAATTTACTGTACAGGTGGATAATCCAATGGAAGAAGGTTTAATAAGAGCTAATATAGAAGTGTATGATTATTATAATGGTGATTACGTTGGAAAAGAAAGAACAAACACAGTATATGGACAGAGTATGACATATTGGTTTTATGAATTTTTCGATTTGAATGATTATGATTCATACGGTAATAAATATACAGTTTATGGAAATCATGAATCTATATACGAAGTTGGAGAAGCTGTTTATACATCTAATGTATATTGTCATGAAGAAGAAGAATAACAATAAGTGAATTTAAAACTATTTAGAAGGTGGTTTCAGTAGGCGTTAATCGTCTACTGATTGCTGCATTCTAATGACGTGGGGGTATTTATGAAAAAAGTAATTGCAGGTATATGTTTATTTATGATTTTACTAGTGGGATGTGGGGAAAAAAATAATAATCAGGTGTCAAATGAGGAAAGAAATGCAAATATTCCAGAGGTTATAAAAAATAGTTATACACAAATTGATAATAATATATATGATATATCAAAACTATTTGCTGTAGAAAACAATAATATAATAAGATATAAGGTCTTTTTTGACGCAGGAATGATTGTAATAGAGAAGAAAGACAGTGGTTATGAGATATATCCGATTAATTTTGAAGAGGCTGAATTTAGTCAGGAAAATGTGTGTAAAATTGGAAGAGTAAACAGCATATGGCAGTGTGATAAGGGTATTGCAACGGATGTCCTTATTGAATCAAGAGATTATTATGACAATACATATGAGAGAAGTGTTTACGAGTTGCAGGAAGACGGCAGTATTAAAAAAAGTGTACTTGGAACATATGATGTAAATGAAAAAAAGAATATATCAAATACCAATAATTATGAAAGCAAATATTTGTATTATTATTTATGCGATGATGAAAAACAAATAAGAAAATATAATATAGAAACAGGTCAAGATGAAATTGTTGCGGAAATGAATACGTTAAATATAAGAGTTATAAATAATATTGTACACGGTGAAGAGGGTTATTCATTTAATGGGAACGGTTTAGCTGAAAATACAGGGAAAGGACAACAGACTCATGGATTGTATGGACAGGTTGACAATCAAGGTAATGTAAAAGAAATAATATTTGATTATAATTCAAGTGAGGTATTTACATATAATGGTGGATTAATTATAAAAAATGTGATAAATCCGTTAGAAAATCCTATAACGATAAATGAAGTCAGAAGTTTATGTTCGGTTAATTTGGAAAATGAAGTCTTGAATATGGAAGATAATAAATGGATTATGAAATATACGTCTGTTGTTTCTGAAAATGGTAAATATATTCTGTTTAGTGATTTGAATAATATTAAAGACAAAGATACAACAACATTTATTATTTATGATATAAAGGAAAATAAGTGTATATACAAAAAAGATATACAAAAACATAAAAATGCTGTAATGCAGAATATAAATATATCAGAAAAATATAATGGCTTTATATATTCATATTTTGAAGAAGGAATCAGAAAAGCATATTTTTATAAATTTTAAAAGAGGGAATGGGATTGGCAGAATTAATTTTAAAAAATGTGGATTTTTCATATGGAAAAAATAAGGTTTTACAGGATATAAATATCGTACTTGAGAAAGGTGTGACCGCTTTATTAGGTCCCAACGGAGCAGGAAAAACAACACTTATTAATATAATAATGGCATTATATAAACCTGATAGAGGAGAGGTTATATATGATAATCATAATGTTAGAAAATTAAAAGAATCATATTATGACTATATAGGTTATTTACCGCAGATGCCACAATTTTATAAAAATTTTACTGCGGCTCAGTTTCTTGAATATATGGGAACTTTAAAAGGAATTGAAAAAAAAGAACTGAAAAATAAAATCAATGAGTTGCTTATACTTGTAAATCTTAGAGATGAAAGAAATAAAAAGATTGGGGCATTTTCAGGAGGCATGAGGCAGAGACTTGGTATAGCACAGGCATTGCTTAATGACCCACATATTCTTATATTGGATGAGCCGACCGCAGGACTTGACCCTAATGAAAGAATAAGATTCAGAAATATAATATCACAGATTGGTAGTTCCAAAATAGTTATATTAGCGACACACATAGTTTCAGATGTGGAATGTATTGCTTCAAAGGCAATATTTATAAAAGACAAGCATGCTGTATTAATAAATAATCTTTCTGATTTACCGGGAAAAATGCAGACAAATGTCTGGATTACACAGGTTGAAGATGAAAGTAAAATAGAAGAGTATATAGTAAGATATATGGTGTCAAACATACGAATGGTCGAAGATAATAAAAAATATGAACTGAAAATTATATCAGATGAAAAACCTGACGACAATGCAGTTATGTCGTTGCCGGGACTTGAAGATGCTTTTTTATACTATTATGGAGAGTAGCTTAAATGAAATTTGAAGTTAAAAAACTTGTATGCAAAAGAATAGTATATGTAATTGTAGTATTGTCAATGCTTATAAACGGAATATATTGTTTTAATAGTGCTGACAGAATAAACAGTAAAAAGTATAAAAATGCGTCGGAATGTCAAAAAAATATATATAAAAAAATAGAAGGAAAGATAACACAGGATAAAGCTGATTTTATAAGTACAGAATATGAAAGATTAAAAAAAACAATAGAAAGCGGTGATTATTCAAAAGAATATGATGAGACTACATATTCGGGATATATATTTCTTGATTATAATATATTTAAAGAGATATATGATGAATTTAAATACAATGTAGAATATAAAACAGAGGCAGAAAATATATGTAAAAAAGCGAATGAATGTGAAAAAATATATGAAATAAAAGATAATAAATATTTTGTTGAGTATTATAAAAATTATTCTGTCATATTTTCAAACAGGTATATAGATGAATTTTATGATACAAGAGGTTGGGATATATATTTTAAATACAGCTTTTCAAATTTAATAATAATTATGCTGATTATATTTATCAATTGTGGAATATTTTGTAATGAACGAGAAGAAAAAATGGCAGTTCTTATTATAAGTACATCAAGTGGTAAAACACATCTTATAAGGGATAAAATTATTGCCGGTGTAATAGTTTCATTAATAATTGCGTGTGTTTTTTATATTGAAGATTTTATTATTTTTATGACCGTGACAAATTTACATGGTTTTGATAATTTAATATATTCTGTAAGAACTTTTAAAATGTGTCCTTTAAATGTAAGTATGTTACAGTTTTGTATTTATATATTTATATGTAAAATTACAGGAATTATTGTGATTTCATCATTAGTTGCTCTTGCATCTTCAATGTCAGATACAAACTTTGTTTCAAGTGTATTGGCGGTTATATTTATTATTGTATTAGTGATTTTCAATAATATTAAAATCAAAACGGATATATTGTGTCTGATAACACCGCAGCTATATCTTAAAGAATATGATATTGTGAGAATTTTTAATAAGCCAATGTTGAAAACAAATTATAATATGATATTTGCATTATTGATTGTTATAGCTGTATATACAGCAGTGTGGTGGCTGGAGGCTGAATCGGGAAAAGTCATGAAGAAGGAACGTATATGATTAGATGTATTGGTTATGAGTTATATAAGTTTATGGTACAGAAAAAAGGCATATTGATTTTTGTAGTTTATTTTATTTTTAAAATAATAAGCGTTGTAACAAGTCCCGGAGTTCAGCACAATAAAGAAAATATCAGACAAAAAATGTATATGGATATATATTACAGCAGGTGGGGAGGAGAATTAGACAGTCAAAAAAACAGTGAAATAGAAAATATGCTGGTTCAAATACAGAATGCACAGAATAAATATGATGATATGATGTCAAAGAAAGTGAATGGAGAACTATTAACGGAAGAATATATGGAAGTTACAAATGAAACATTTCCGTTAATTCAACAAAGCACAATATTTGAACAGTTTTATAAAAGTTATAGTTATTGTAAAAATGAGTCAAATGGAGGCTGGCTTATAAAAGCTAATGCCTGGCAGATATTATTTGGGTTGCAAAAAATAGATTATGTATTGACGATAATAGCAATATTGGCGGGAACAATGATTTTTTCATCGGAATTCGGTTATCGCGGACTTGAAGAAATTATAAAAACTACACATTATGGAAAAAATTATATTTTGTTATCTAAAATTGTATGTCTGATAATAGTATCGTTTTTAGTTGAAATGATTTCAGTAGTTGCTGAGTTTACCGGAGTGGCGGTGTTTTTTGATTTTACATTTGCAAATGCTCCTATAAGGAGTGTTCCTTCTATGAAAAATTTTAAATATGATTTAACGATAGTGGGAGCATTTGTGATTTTATTTTTGGTTCGGTTATTTGCTTTGTTTTATCTGGAAATAATAGCAGCTTTTTTAACAGAACTTACAAAAAAATCATATCTTGGATTTGTATTGACATTTTTTAGTATATTGTTATTGGATTTTATATTTGGAAAATCCAATGATGTATATAAAATGCCGTATCCTGTATCTATGATGCAGACAAAAGGGTTTATGTTGACATCAGAACATATTTATATATTGATGACAGCTTTTTTAATATGTATATGTCTTATTGTAATTATGGTTATTCATTATATGAGGGAAATAAATTATGAATAAATCAAAGAAAATAAAAATATCTATAATGGCGGTTTTATTGATTGTTACTTTTTTTACAGGTACATTTATTAGAATCAAATCCTGTGAATTGCATATAAGACAGGTATATTGGAGTACGTCGGATATTAGTGAAGCGGTAGAGACAAAGGATTATATTATTACTAAAAACAAAAATTATTATGTTAATCAAAAAGAAAATGATTTGAAATATAAACTAATACCGGAAATAGATGAAGGTAATAAGTCAGTTACTAATCTTGTTGGAAGTAGTGAATCAAATATTGTTTATTTTTTGGAAAGCAAAGATAATGTCAATTATATAGTAGAGAAATCACTTGATACATATGAGGAAAAAATTATATATAAATCTAAAAATTATGATGAATCAGTCAAATTATTCGGAATAGATATAATTCATAATTATGATAATGTAATAACAAAAACAGATAATTATATTATGGGTTTTCTGATAATGAATAATAAAATAGTAATAAGAAAACAGGGGTTAGTAACCATATATGATGGTATAACAGAAAAAACCATAATTTCCGAGAAAGTAAATGCTATTTCCAATTTTGATGATTGCATATTTTATACAAATGGAATAGGTGAATTGTATTATATGAATGTCAATGATTATAAACCACACAAAGCTGATGATATATATGCAAAAAAGATAAGGGGAATAGAAGGGGGAGTAATGTATGAGGATATATTTATAAATAAATGGAAAATATATAAAATATATTAATAAGAATTATAAATATAAAAAGTATTTTTGTGAACGGCAACAAGAGATAAATACATAGGAGGGCTTCAGATATGAAATACCACATAGGTATTTTTGGAACACAAATGAATGTTTGTACATTAATAGAGAAAAATATAATTGATTTTTTTAGCTGTAAAAAAATCAAGCCGGATATTGATATTTGGAATTTATTTGAGGTGGCAAAGAATAACTTAATATTAAATAATAAATATAATATTATATTTATTGAAATGAAAGATGATGGTAAAGTTACATCAGAATTAGGAAAGTATATTAGAAATGTTCTTAATGATAAATGTATAAGTATTATATATTTTACTTATGCTGATAAATTTGATTTGAAAATATTTGAAACACATCCGTATTATATTTTAAATGTAAAAAAAGGATATGAACAAGTGACTAGAATATTAGAAGAATTGATTTTGTATGATAAAGTTAGTGTGCAGAATTATAAATATGTGAGCAATAGTTGTATAAATAAAATTTTATATGATGACATTTTATATTTTGAGAGTGATAAAAAGTATATAAATATATATGTGAAAAATGAGGATACTCATAGATTTATAGGCTCTTTAAAAGCTGAAAAAAGTAGACTTCCGGATAACTTTATATTTGTGAGTCAGTCTTATATTGTTAATATTTATTATATAAAAAGGATGACGCTAGAGAATGTTATTATGACAAATGGCAAAGAGATACAAGTTGGAAGAAGTTTTAAAGATGAAATTCGCAAAATTATAAAATATGAGAAGGAAAATATGTAAGTTATTCCTTTAAAACTGTAAGTTATTCCTTTTAGTAAAATTTGGAAGATTTTTATGATAATATATATACATCAAAATTAACGTTAATTTAAGAGAAAACAAATAATTACTACAATAAGGAGAAAGATGCCTATGAAGAAAAATTATCTACTAAAAGTAATGGCACTGTTAATGACTTTATTATTGATGTGTATGCCAATGAAGACATTTGCGGCTGAGGAAGAAGAAAAAAGTGAGACAGAGTACAGTCAGACCAGAAGTAATCCTGATTTTGAAAATTTTGGAGATTTTGATTATATTTTGCCTCAAACGGAAAATAACTTTCATAAGTACATTTTAGAAATTGAAACTCCTACAGGATATGGAAGTGGAAGTTATAGACTTCAGGAGCATTACTATGATGTTGAGGCATCATATGGTTATTGTCCAAGTCTTACGGTTGCTTTGGATACAAGTGTACGATGCGATTTCTTAGTCGATGTTTATGGCATTGACCAGTGGGATAAGCAATATGATTTACATGTCCAAAGAGACCAGGCATACGATTTATATGGACAGAGAATATTCAGAGCACCAAATACTGTATGGACAGTAGCTGGAGGAACATTTTATGTTGCTGATGATGAAGGTGAGGGATATTTTAAATTGGTTGACCAGGATCATAATTAAATAATTGAATTATAACTCAGCATATGATATATTT
The DNA here is from genome assembly GCF_014287955.1 of Lachnospira hominis (ex Liu et al. 2021). Classification (GTDB taxonomy): domain Bacteria; phylum Bacillota; class Clostridia; order Lachnospirales; family Lachnospiraceae; genus Lachnospira; species Lachnospira hominis. Next base: position 229,061 of record NZ_JACOPD010000003.1, read on the forward strand.
AATATATCATATGCTGGCGTTTGTATATAAAGTATAAAGGAGGGGTTCTATGAAAAAATTAGTATCATTTGTTATTGTTACAGGTATTCTGATGAGTCTTACAGGCTGTGGAAAAGGCAAGGCTGATGCTGTATCGGCACAGAGCGTGAGAGTAGAAGATATAAAAAATAATGTTTCCGGTATAGAAGATATTGAATTTGCAGGCAATATTGAGGATAGCCAGCCTTATTGGAATTCATCAGCAGTGCATTCTGTAGCAAGAGGCGAGTATGGATATTATTATGTTACATTTGGCAGTGGTGGGCGTAAAATACTCTCTTATATGGATGATGAAACCTGCGAGTTAATCCCACTGTGCAATAATGCACAGTGTGACCATGTAAATCCAGACTGTACTGCTGTGTTTTCTGATTATTCAGAGGTAGTATGGTATTATAAAAATCATATATATATGATTAAATTCAGTTCAGAGGGACGGGCTGTACTTGTGCAGATTAATCCTGATGGAACAGACAGAAAAGAATTGTTTGATATAGGAAGTGTTCCTATAGACAGTGCGGACGATTATGATCTTGTATTTAACAATGACTGTGTATATGTATACAACAATACGGGAAATTGCAGACTACCTGAGACAGTACAGATAAGCATAAAAAGATTTTCACTTGATAATAAAATAAATGAAGATATTATAACAAGTGATGAGCAAAGTGTTTTATTTAATTCTGTAAGGGCATATGGTGATAAAGTTTTCTTTACATATTCAACAACAGAATTTAAAAAAGAGACAAAACAGAATGTTATGACGGGTGATGGCTTATACTGTTACAATGAATCGACAGGAAAAACAACAAAATTAATAGATAAAAACATAAGCGATTATATAATTGATACCTCTGATAATATAATTTATTATTATGTAATCAACGAAGGGTTATATAAATATAAAATCAAAGATAAAGAAGAAAATCTTATATATAAAGCAGAAAGAAATTCGACATTATGTTATATATCTTTTGACGAAGATTATATATATCTTGATAATACAAGATGGTGTCTGTTTACAAGGACTGCAGATTTAACGAGAACATTATATGTTCTTGATAAGGACGGAAACGTAATAAATACAATAGAAACAAGGGGAAGAGTACTTTTTGGTGATGACAGATATAAGCTTTTTGAAGTAGGAAAGAAAAAAGAAGTAAAGTATGCAAGCCTGTACAAACTCACATATATAAAGAAATCAGAAATTAATACTGCCGACACGTGGAGTGAATCTGAATGGCAGAAGTAATATGCTGGTGCTTGTATATAAAGTGTAGTGGAGGGGTTCTATGAAAAAATTAGCATCATTTATTATTGTTACAGGTATTCTGATGAGTCTTACAGGCTGTGGAAAAGGTAAGGCTGACGCTGTATCGGCACAGAGCGTGAGAGTAGAAGATATAAAAAATAATGTTTCCGGTATAGAAGATATTGAATTTACAGGCAATATTGAGGATAGCCAGCCTTATTGGAATTCATCAGCAGTGCATTCTGTAGCAAGAGGCGAGTATGGATATTATTATGTTACATTTGGCAGTGGTGGGCGTAAAATACTCTCTTATATGGATGATGAAACATGCGAGTTAATCCCTCTGTGCAATAATGCACAGTGTGATCACGTAAATTCGGATTGTCCTGCTGTGTTTTCTGATTATTCAGAGGTAGTATGGTATTATAAAAATCATATATATATGATTAAATTCAGTTCAGAGGGACGAGCTGTACTTGTGCAGATTAATTCCGATGGAACAGACAGAAAAGAATTGTTTGATATAGGAAGTGTTCCTATAGACAGTGCGGACGATTATAGTCTTGTATTTAACAATGACTGTGTATATGTATATAACCGTACGGGAAATTGCAGACTGCCTGAGACAGTACAGATAAGCATAAAAAGATTTTCACTTGATAATAAAATAAATGAAGATATTATAACGAGTGATGAGCAAAGTGTTTTATTTAATTCTGTAAGGGCATATGGTGATAAAGTTTTCTTTACATATTCAACAACAGAATTTAAAAAAGAGACAAAACAGAATGTTATGACGGGTGATGGCTTATACTGTTACAATGAATCAACAGGAAAAACAACAAAATTAATAGATAAAAACATAAGCGATTATATAATTGATACCTCTGATAATATAATTTATTATTATGTAATCAACGAAGGGTTATATAAATATAAAATCAAAGATAAAGAAGAAAATCTTATATATAAAGCAGAAAGAAATTCGACATTATGTTATATATCTTTTGACGAAGATTATATATATCTTGATAATACAAGATGGTGCCTGTTTACAAGAACCGCAGATTTAACGATAACATTATATGTTCTTGATAAGGACGGAAATGTAATAAATACAATGGAAACAAGGGGAAGCGTATTTTTTGGTGATGACAGATATAAGCTTTTTGAAGTAGGAAAGAAAACAGAAGTAAAGTATGCAAGTATGCATAAACTCGCATATATAAAGAAATCAGAAATTAATACTGCCGACACATGGAGTGAATCTGAATGGCAGAAGTAATATAAAAGGGGTGGTTTTATGAAAAAAAGATTAATGATAGTGACATTTATGGTATTGGCTCTAATTTTCACAGCGGGATGTGGCAGTGAAAAAAACGAAGAAGCAGAGCTGGAAACAAAATCAGCAGGATATCACATAATGAACAGAAGAAGCAGTAATATGACGCGTGAAGATGGTTTTTGTGAGACATTTACAAGTTATATTAACGGAAAAACTTTTGAAAAAGGTGACAGATTATCATTAAAAGAGGCTTTTGGTGAATATCAGAATGATACGGTAACGCTTAATGATTTCAGAGAAAGCTTATATGCCTGGTTTACAGGTAAAAAAATTCATACAAGTTCCGACCAGGATTACTATGATTATGTAATGGAATTTCCAAAAAGAATGTATATAGAAGCAAGTTACGATGAGAATAAGATATACATTAATGCTTATGTAGATAAGGTGGATGAGCCTGTTATTAATGTCAAGTAATATTTTGTGAGGTTGCCTATGGAATTAAAAAGATTACTTAATATTAAATATATAATTATTGTTTGTGCAGCATTAGTTCTTAATATTATTTTATTTATGTTTCAGGCAACGGCGGGCGGAAATAAAATAAATGAAGACAGCAAAAGAGATTTAAGAATCAGGACAGAGTATATAGAAAATTATAAATCAAATATACAGAATATCGTGGACCGTGCTGAAAAATTAAAAAAACAGAGATTGTTTTCCAATCCGGAATCTTTTTCTTATAAAAATATAATAAAAACAGGAAAAGATTATGAGAAGCTGATTAATATTAATTTGTCGGCAGATAACAGCAAAGCAGTCCGTGCTATATCAAAGTATTCGATGTTTATAGGAATATCGGCAATTTTGACGCTGCTTCTTATGAATAATCTTTTTAAAGAACGGGATAACAATATGTGGCAGCTTACATATATGTCAAAAAACGGACGTGCTTATCTTGGGCTTGTGAGAATTGCAGATATATTTATTGTTTCATTAATACAGCATTTTTTGCTTTATATTACTGTCGCTTTTACATCATTTATTTTATTTGGCGGGCTTGGTGACTTGTACAATCCGATACAGAATATATCAGAATTCGGACAGTGTACGCTTGTCATTAATAAAGCAGAGTATCTGATTGCTGATTTTTTATTGACTTATTTGTCTGTAGTTGTCGCAACATCAATTATATATATGTTGATGAATGTGTTTAGAAACAGAAAAAATGTATTTATCGGAACAGGTGTATTTGTAATAATTGAATATTTTATATATATAAATACGGAATCCCAGAGTATATATAGATTATTAAAATATATAAATATATGTAATTTATTCAGAATTAATACTATATACATGGAGTACATCAATGTCAATGTGTTTTCGCATGTTGTGTCATTAAGATACGTGCTGATTACAGCAGTAATTATACTGTCAGTTATGATGTTTATGATTTCGGTACTTGTTTATGTTAAAAGGTATCCAAACACAGAAAAAGGAATTATGGCAAAAATTTCTGATAAGATAAATGAGGAATATCAGAAAATTTTTAATAATTATAACAATTTATTTAAGGAAATTCATAAGACACTTCTTACGTCAAAGGGAATATGGCTTATTGCGGCTGCAATATTTGCCGCCGTTTATTTCAGTACGACAGGATATGTTACTTTCAATGATTTGCAGATTCAGAATGACAAATTATATAAAGAACACGGAGGAAAAGATTATACATATATAAAAAATTATGTTGATTCTGTGCTTGAAAAAACGGACAATGCCAATAAGGAACGAATTGAAGCACAGAAAAAATATGATAACGGTGAAATCGATTTTGAAGAATATTTTGCTGCGGTAAGCAATTATAACAGTGTATCAAATTCGTCTGTTGAAATAGCAGAACCGATGGAAAAATTATCATATCTTGCAAAGTTAAAAAAAGAAACGGGAATTGACGGATATATAATGTCTGACAGAGGATATGAGCAGATATTCGGTAAACAAAGTACAGTACGTGAAATTATTCTTTTAATGTCAACGCAGTTTGCAGTTATGCTTATAGCATTTGCAAGTGTTTATATTGAAAAAAAGTCATCAATGGATAAACTGATTAATTCAAGTTCAGGCGGGTTTAAGTATGTCAACAAAAAGAAGCTGATTTCCGGGGAATTGATAACTTTATTGCTGACTCTGGCGGTAAATATTATCGAATATACAAACCTGATAAGATATTACAAAGTTACATATTTTCAGGCACCCGTGCAGAGTCTTACATTTATGGGTGACGTAAAAATCAACGTGTCAGTTATAGGATGGCTTTTGCTGCTCATTGTTTTTAAGCTTATTATAAGTACAGTGACATTTTCGGTGACATTTATAATTACACGGATGGTGAGCAAATGGCAACATTAGAGAGGGTAAAGAGTTTATGAAAAAAACAATAGTATATTTTATGGCGGCATTTATTTTATTGGGACTTGCAGGTTGCGGTAATGCCAATAACGTCGGTGATAATATTCAAAATAATGAAACAGAAAGTTATGTCAGGGTATGGGATAAAAATCCCAATGTCCAAAGAGTTGATTATACATATGCAGGCGAAAGCTGCACAATAGACAATGCAAGGTTAAGTGTTGCCAAAGGAAGAGAAGCAGATGTCAGATTTGCGGAAGTTGATATTGATAATGACGGGATTAAAGAACTGGCAGTTGAATATATCGTAACGACGGGAACAGCGTCAACACAAAAAATGACAGATATATACAAAAAAGGTTCACAGGAAAAAATGACAACATTTGTTGTTGATAACCATAAAATCTCATTCACACATGAACAGGAAGCTGTAATAGTACAGACAATGAAGGAATGGGAAGCCCAAGGATTCATGAAGGAAAATAATATAACAGAATTTCCGTTTGCAGAATCTTCAATTTCGTTATTTGATTCTGCTGTGGTTGAATATGAAGGAGAATATTTTATAAAAGTAACATTTGCCACTAATGAGATGAGTAAAGAAAACATGAATCTTAAAACAATTAAAGTTTTGTTGAAATGTCAAAATAATCAATTCGATGTTGTGGATATGTGGTATTAAAGCGTAAAAAACAAGCGAAAATTCAACAAAAATCACACTAAACTACACGTATTTCTATTGATAAATTACATTAAACAACACGAATATTACAAAATACAGAAAAACAGAGCATATCATTGAACTTAATATATCAATGATATGCTCTGTGAATTTACTGTCTTATGCCGCCGGCAGTTCAGGGTTGTATCCGTCGCCGAAGTAATCGTTGTACCATACAAGGAACATGTATACTGTCCAGATTTTTCTTGAATTGTCTGCTTTGCCTTCTTTATGCTCATCAAGGTAATTGATAAGCGTGTCTGTGTTAAAGTATTTCTTTGCGGCATCGCTTGTAAATGCTTTCTTGATGATATTGTAATATTTTTCATCTTTAAGCCATATTCTGATAGGGACAGGGAAACCTAGTTTCTTTTTCTCTGCTACCATATCAGGAAGATAGCGGTGTGCTGCCATTCTCATGGCGTATTTCGTATTTTGTGCATTTACCTTATATTTTGTAGGAATGTGTCTTGCAACATCAAATACTTCTCTGTCAAGGAACGGAACACGCACTTCAAGTGAGTGAGCCATGCTCATCTTGTCGGCTTTCAGAAGAATATCGCCGATAAGCCAGAAGTTAATGTCAATATACTGCATTTTTGTGACGTCGTCTTTGTCTTTTACCTTATCGTAGAAAGGCTTTGTAAGCTCTGTGTGATTATATTTTCCTGTAGGATTCTTTAATACACGGCTTCTTTCTTCTTCGTTAAACATAAATGCGTTGCCTATAAATCTTTCTTCTACAGGCTTGCTTGCTCTTATTAAGAAGTTTTTGCCTTTGAATTTGAAAGGAATATGCTTTGCACATGCAGCAAGTCCTTTTCTCAGACCAAGAGGAAGCTTCTGGAATCCTGCAAGGTCGTGAGGTTCGCGGTAAATGTTATAGCCGCCGAAGAATTCATCGGCACCTTCACCGGAAAGAGCAACTTTTACATGCTTTGATGCTGTCTGACTTACAAAATACAAAGCAATTGCTGCAGGGTCTGCAAGCGGTTCGTCCATGTGGTATTGGATTTTTGGAATTGCGGCCCAATATTCTTCACTTGATACAAGCTTGCTGTAATTATCAATCTTAATCTTGTCTGATAAAGCTTTTGCATAGTTGATTTCGTTATATTTTTCATAATCGAATCCAACCGTAAATGTCTTGTCGCCATTAAATGTTGCGGCAACATAGCTTGAATCTACGCCGCTTGAAAGGAAAGAGCCGACTTCAACATCACTGATTTTGTGGTGTTCAACAGAATCGTGCATTGCATCGTCAATTTCATTAATCCAGTCGTCAAGAGTCTTTGATTCATCTGCATCAAATTCCGGCTCCCAGTATCTTTTGATATTGAGTTCTTTGTTGTGGAAAGTAAGGCAGTGTGAAGGCATGAGTTTGTATATGCCCTTGAAAAATGTTTCTTCAAGCACGGAATACTGGAATGTGAGGTAATTTTCGAGAGCGACTTCATTTACTTCCTTTTTATATCCCGGATATTCAAGAATACTTTTAATTTCTGATGCGTATACGAGATTGCCGTCAACAACGGCATAGTAAAATGGTTTGATTCCGAAATAATCCCTTGCAGCGAAAATAGTTTCTTTTGCACTGTCCCAGATTACAAAAGCAAACATGCCACGCAGCTTGTTTAACATGTCTTCACCGTATTCTTCGTAAGCGTGTATAAGCACTTCTGTGTCAGAATTATTTGCAAAAATATGTCCTTTTTCAATAAGCTCTTTTCTTAATTCCTGATGATTGTAAATCTCACCGTTGAATGTTATTACAATCTTTTTATCTTCATTAAACATAGGCTGGCTTCCGTTGTCCAGGTCAATAATGCTTAGACGGCGGAATCCCATATATGCTTTATCATCTATATATTGTCCGGCACTGTCCGGACCTCTGTGTACGATTCTGTTCATCATATTAGTAAGAACATCTTTACCGTTTTCAAGGTAACCAGTAAATCCAGCAAAACCACACATGTGTAATCCTCCTTGTTTTTCCGAAATATTTGCATTGAAGAGAATTATAGCAGACAAATGAAGTAAATACAAGCAATAGAGCACGCAGGGTTTACAAAAATTTTAAAATAAAGTATAATGTTCACAAAAAATGTAACAATTTAACTGTAAAAGCGATTTCACTTTATATGGTTATATGTTAATAGGGAAGAAAGGGAATTGTGGCATGGAAAAGATTAAGATGACAACACCGCTGGTTGAGATGGATGGAGACGAGATGACAAGAGTTCTCTGGCAGTTGATTAAGGATGAACTCCTCACTCCTTATATTGATTTGAATACAGAATATTATGATTTGGGTCTTGTACATAGAAATGAGACTAATGACCAGGTTACTATTGATTCGGCAGAGGCAACTAAGAAGTATGGTGTTGCTGTTAAGTGTGCTACAATTACACCTAATGCAGCAAGAGTAAAAGAATATAACTTAAAAGAGATGTATAAGAGTCCTAACGGTACAATACGTGCCATGCTTGACGGAACAGTATTTAGGGCACCAATTATTGTAAAAGGTATTGAGCCATATGTTAAGACATGGAAGAAGCCTATTACTATTGCAAGACATGCATATGGTGATGTATACAAGGCAACAGAGATGAAGGTGAAAGGACCTGGAAAGGCTGAACTTGTATATACAGATGCCAACGGTAACGAGACAAGAGAACTTATACATGACTTTAAGGGTGACGGTATCATTCAGGGTATGCACAACTTAAATGACAGTATTGAAAGTTTTGCAAGAAGCTGTTTTGAATTTGCTGTTGCCACAAAGCAGGATTTATGGTTTGCAAGCAAGGATACTATCTCTAAGAAATATGACCATACATTCAAGGATATATTTCAGGATATATATGATAAGGAATACGCTGATAAGTTCAAAGAACTTGGAATCGAGTATTTCTATACACTTATTGATGATGCGGTTGCAAGAGTTATCCGTTCTGAGGGCGGTTATATCTGGGCATGCAAGAATTATGACGGTGATGTTATGAGTGATCTTCTTGCTACGGCATTCGGTTCACTTTCAATGATGACTTCAGTGCTTGTATCACCTCACGGATATTTTGAATACGAGGCAGCACATGGTACTGTTCAGAGACATTACTACAAGCATCTCAAGGGTGAAGAGACATCTACAAACCCAATTGCAACTATCTATGCATGGACAGGTGCATTGAGAAAAAGAGGCGAACTTGATAATATTCCTGCACTCGGTGAATTTGCAGATAAGCTCGAAGAGGCTTGTATCAAGACAATTGAGAATGGTGAGATGACAAAGGATTTGGCACTTATTACAACACTTCCAAATCCAAAGACATTAAATACACAGGATTTCATAAAGGCAGTACGTGCTACACTTGACAGCCTTATGGCATAATCATGTGTCTGATTTATGAGGATGAGTTATGAAATTTAAATTTGAGCTTGGAGACTTAATTAAAATACCAAATATATTATGTTATTTGAGAATACTTATGGTTCCGCTCTTTCTTCATATTTATTTTACGGCAGAAAGACCACAGGATTTTTATCTTGCAACACTTGTAGTCATGCTGTCGGGGCTGACTGATTTTTTTGATGGACAGATTGCAAGAAGATGCAATATGATTACAGATTTGGGAAGAATAATAGACCCGCTTGCAGATAAGCTTATGCAGCTTGCAATGCTTGTTGCACTTACTGTAAGAGTAAAATATATGTACCTTTTGGTTATATTTCTTGTTTTGAAAGAGGTAATATCAGCAGTTACAGGTTTTTTTGTGATGAAATTTGCGAAAAAGAGACTTAATGGAGCAAAGTGGTACGGCAAAGTGTGTACTGCAATTTTATATGTTGTTATGCTTGCACTTGTCGCATTTCCTCAGATGGAGGTTCATGTTCAGGATATTCTTCTTCTTGTATGTGCCGGAGCACTTATGCTTGCATTTGTAATGTATGTAAGACTATACATTATAATGATTGTTGACGCCAGAAATGGCAGAAACGAAAAAATATTATATTAAAATATAAAGACCATATGCAGTTTATATGGATATTTGAATGAGGAAAATTATGGGTTATACTTTTCACGGAATGAATTTCGGACAATTTGCTTTATGGTTTTTTGCGTATAGTTTTTTTGGATGGGCAATGGAGTGCGTTGTTATACGCATCCAGCTCAAAAGATGGGAGAACAGAGGTTTTGCCAGGTTGCCTTTCTGTGTTATATATGGATTTGGCACATTTATTGCGTATAATATTTTTGCTCCGATTGAGCATAATTATGTGGCACTTTATTTTGCAGGATGCGTATGTGCAACGATTTTTGAGTATCTTACAGCCAGACTCATGTTAAAACTTTTTGGTTCGGTATGGTGGAATTATGAACATCTTCCTTTTAACTATAAAGGAATTTTGTGCCTCGAAAGCACATTGGCATGGGGCGTGCTTGCATTGTTTATATTTGGTGTTTTTAATCGTTATGTAGAAGGTGCGGTTAAGATGCTTGATGTAAGAGTTGCATATGCAGCGGGAACTATAATTGTTATAACTTATCTTATTGATTTCACATGGCAGTTTGCACATCAGATTGCAGGTGAAAATAATGATGGGGTTTTAAAAGGTTTTCTAAGAAGATAACCGGTGTCACACATAAAAATGTGCTGCCGTATTATTATGAATTTGGGAGCAGTTTATGTTTAGAAAAATTAAAGATGACTTCTGGATGTTAAGAAGAAGTGGAAGAAACATTTTAGTATTTGAACTTACATATAAACTTGCGGCAACGGCAGTATTTTATCCTATTGCAATTTTAATAATAAATCTTGTTATGAAAGCAGCCGGAGCAAAGTATCTTACGAATGAGTATATAATACGGATTTTCAAGAATCCTGTTTCGTGGATAGTTATGCTTGCGGCTGTTGTTATTTTTGTATTTTATTGTATATATGAGATGTCTTTTCTTGCAGCGTGCTTTGAATTGAAACGGCAGCAGTGTAAAGCATCTGTTCTTGAGATAGCATTTACATCTTTAAAAAGGATGAAAAGGCTTATTAATATCCGGAATCTACCGCTTATTTTCTTCTATTTTATTTCAATACTCGCAATTAATGTAACGATGCTTGGCAGCCTTGTATTGTCAGAAAAAACAATAACTGCTTTCAGAATATATGTGATTAATGGACCTGCAATTGTAAAGGCTGGGCTGGCTGTAGCTGTAATAGTGGTTTATACAATTGTAATAATGGGGGTTTACTCATTTAATATATGTGTGCTTGAGGGTGATAATTTCAGGACGTCATACAGGCAGAGTGCATCAACAGTAAGAAAACATTTCCTGCCTACATTAATGTCACTCATATTATATAATCTGGCAATACTTGCAGTTATAATATTGTTTTATGTAATAATTACGGCTGTTTTGTTTGCCGGAGTAAAAATTCTTAATATGGCTTATATGGGAAGTGCCATATATCTGTCAGTGTTAAAAAATATAAGAATTGGCATAAGAATACTGCTTTTATACCTTGCTGTACCAATATCATATACTATGATATCAAGAATGTATTATTATTATTCTGACCCTAAAGAAATTGATTATGTTGTTATAAGGATAAAATCAAAGTTTTTCAGGCTTCAAAGAATGATATATTTTCTGATACTTATAATGTCAATAGGTCTTAACAGTTTTTATGTTGTCAGGACGTTTAACAAAAATCCGTTTGAGAGTATTGCGATATTCCATGAAACAAAAATCACGGCACACAGGGGTTCATCAATAAAAGCACCGGAGAATACAATGGCTGCATTTGAACTTGCAGTTGAAAATATGACAGATTTTATTGAGCTGGATGTCCAGCTGACATCAGATAATGTGCCGGTTATTATGCATGACCGCAGCCTTTACAGAACAACCGGTGTTAATGCAAAGGTTTCAGAACTTACTTACAGCCAGATAAGGGAACTTGATGCAGGCTCATATTTTGGAAAAGAATTTGCAGGCGAAAAAGTGCCTTCGCTGGAAGAAGTATTAAGATTTGTAAAAGGAAAAGCACGGCTTAATATTGAATTAAAAAGCGGAGATACGGTATATACGGCTGATAAAGTGGCAGAACTTATACAAAAATATGATATGCAGAATGATTGCGTTATTACATCATTTGACTATAATATGTTAAAAAGAGTAAAAGAACTTACGGATGATATACAGGTGGGCTACATTTTATCTATAGCATATGGTGATTTTTACAGTATGGATGATGTGGATTTCTTCAGTATGAATGCGTCATTCCTTTCAAAACAGATAGTAGATGCAATTCATAATTCGGGAAAACAAGTATATGCATGGACTGTTAATAATGCAACATCGATAAAGAATCTTACGAATAAAGGCGTTGATAATATTATTACTGATGACCCGGTTCTTGCAAGGGAAACGATATATTCGAGAGATACGAGTGAGACACTTGTAAATATGGCAAAATATGTATTTAATCAGTGAGACATAATGTCCGGAATGGAGACGTGTATGATAAGGGGTATTGGAACTTCAAAAGGTATAGGAATAGGACATGCACTTATAATAGATGAACCTCAGATAGAGGCGAAGACTGAGATTGTGAGTGACACGGCGGCTGAATTAAGAAGATATGAAAATGTAAAAAAGAAGTTTATTGCAGATACACAAAATATAATAGAAGAATTAAAGAAAAAGTTAAAAAAAAATGATAAGACGTCTCTTGTTCTTCAGAATCAGATTTATCTTATAGAAGATATTGAGATGAACCAGCAGATAATCGGATTTATTGAAAATGAGCACCTTTGTGCAGATGCCGCAGTTGACAGAACATGTTCGCTTTATGCGGATATATTTGCCTCGCTCGACAGCGAAGTTATGAATCAGCGTGTGGCAGATATAGAAGATCTGAAGCACAGGATATTATCGATGTTGTCAGGCAATGTCACAGTAGATTTATCAAATCTTGAACCTGATACAATAATAGTTGCAAAGCAGCTTCATCCTTCTGTCACTGCAGCGATGGATACGAAACATGTTGTGGGTATAATTGCGGAAAAAGGCGGTGAGACATCACATGCGGCTATCCTTGCAAGAGCACTGGAAATTCCGGCAGTTTTAAGTGTGAAGGATGCATGTTCAAAGATTGCCGATAATGAAAGCGTTATTGTAGATGGCGAATATGGGGAAGTTTTCTTAAAACCTATTGAGAAGACGGTTCAGATATATACTAAAAAGAAAAAAGAATATCAGAAAAAAGTAAAAGAATTAAAAAAATATATTGATAGGGAAACTGTTACATCTGATGGATATAAGGTGTGCCTTGCGGCCAATATAGGAAATGAAGATGATGCCGTAAAAGGTATGAAAAGCGGTGCTGAGGGTGTTGGACTATTCAGGACAGAATTCCTGTTTATGAATGGTGTTTCAATGCCGGATGAGGAAAAACAGTTTGAGGCATATAAAAAGGCGGCAATAGTTTTAAAAGGAAAAACACTTACGATAAGAACGCTTGATGTAGGCGGCGATAAAAATATTCCGTATATGGGACTTGCAAAAGAAACTAATCCGTTTCTCGGGTATCGTGCAATAAGATTCTGTCTTGGAAGAGTTGATGTCTTTACAACGCAGCTAAGAGCAATATTAAGAGCAAGTGCATTTGGCAAAGTAAGGATAATGATACCGCTTGTAACATCGCTTGAAGAAGTCCTGAGAGTAAAGACACTTCTGAAAAAAGTAAAAGAAAGTCTTGACAAGCAAAAGATACCATATGATAAAGATATTAAACTTGGCATTATGATTGAGACACCGGCCGCAGCACTTATATCAGATTTGCTTGCAAAGGAAGTGGATTTCTTTTCGATAGGAACGAATGATCTGACACAGTATACGATGGCAGTTGACAGAGGAAATGAAAATGTTGCATATCTTTACTCTGTGTTTCATCCGTCGGTATTAAGAATAATTAAATATATTATTGAAAATGCAAAAAAAGTGGGGATAGAAGCCGGAATGTGTGGAGAGGCGGCAGGAAATCCATGTATGATACCACTGCTCTTAAGTTTTGGGCTTGATGAATTTTCGGTTTCTCCATCCAATGTGCTTGAGACAAGAAAAAACATTGCATCATGGAGCATAAGGGAAGCCGATGAGGTTACGACAAGTGTAATGGCAATGTGTACTGAAAAAGAAGTGGCAAATTACCTTAGTGACTATATTGCAGCAAAAGAACAACGCAGTGGATGTGCTTTGCAAAACAAGGAGGACAAATCCTCTGCTCCTGCAAGGGCAGTCGCATTTGCTTCGCAAACAAGGAGGATATGATGGCTCAGATTTATGAGACTGATGAAGAGATAGAAAGAGTGCTTCTTATAGGAGTTGCACTTGATGATAATGATGAAGCAGAAAGCTCACTTGATGAGCTTGCAGAGCTTGCAAAGACAGCAGGAGCCGTAACTGTGGGCAGGCTGATACAGCCGAGAGAATACTTTCACCCGGCAACTTATATAGGTAAAGGAAAACTTGAGGAAGTACGCCTGATGGCTGATGAGCTTGATGCTACAGGCATTATATGTGATGATGAACTTACACCGGCTCAGCTTAGGAATCTTGAAGATGTTCTTAATCTTAAAATAATGGACAGGACAATGGTTATTCTTGATATATTTGCATCAAGAGCGAACACCAGCGAGGGTAAGATTCAGGTTGAGATGGCACAGCTCAAGTACAGGATGACAAGACTTTCAGGTCTTGGAACAACACTTTCAAGGCTTGGCGGCGGAATAGGAACAAGAGGTCCCGGAGAGAAGAAGATAGAGACTGACAGACGACTCATAAGGGACAGGATATCAAGACTTAACGCCCAGCTCAAAGAAATTGAGAATCACAGGGAAATCCAGAGACAAAAAAGGAGTGATTCAACAATTCCTGTTGCAGCGATTGTGGGATATACAAATGCAGGCAAGTCAACACTTTTAAATAAACTTACCAATGCAGGGGTTTTATCTGAAGATAAACTTTTTGCGACACTTGACCCTACAACAAGAGTGTTAAAGCTTCCTAACACGGATAAGGTTCTTCTTACTGATACAGTAGGATTTATAAGAAAACTTCCGCATAATCTTATTGAGGCGTTTAAAAGCACGCTTGAAGAGGCGAAATATGCAGATATAATAATACATGTTGTTGACAGTGTTCATCCTGATATGGACAGGCAGATTGCGGCGGTTTATGAGACACTTGATGAGCTTCAGGTTGGAGATAAGCCGGTTATAACTCTTTTTAATAAAACAGATCTTGCCGGAAATGCTGAGACAATAAAGGATATGCGTGCAAAATGCAGCATGAGGGTTTCAGCAAAAACAGGTGAAGGAATAGATGAATTTCTTGATGAACTTGGAAAAATTCTTCGTGAAAACAGAATTCACATTAACAGATGCTTCAAATATCAGGATGCTGGAAGAATACAGCTTATACGTGAATTTGGTACACTTATTTCAGAAGAGTATACGCAGGACGGAATAGAAGTTGAAGCATATGTTCCTAAAGAAATATATGACAAATTATAATATTTTTTAGTGAAAGGGGCAGAAAAATGAAACTTATAGCAGCAGTAGATAAAAACTGGGGAATAGGAAGAAATAACAGGCTTCTTGTAAATATTCCGGAGGATATGCAGCTTTTCAGACAGGAGACAAACGGAAAAGTTGTCATTATGGGAAGAAAAACATTTGAAAGCCTTAAAGAAAAATCCCCTTTATATGGCAGAAAAAATATTGTGCTTACGACAAATAAGTCGTATGATGCAAAAGGAGCAGTTGTTTGTGCAAGTGTTGAAGAGGTGCTTGATGCAGTAAAAGATTATGATGATAATGATATATATGTAATAGGCGGTGGTGAAATCTATAAAGAATTTCTCCCATACTGCGATGTGGCACATATAACAAAGATTGATTATAAGTATGATGCCGACACATATCTTGAAAATCTTGATAAAAACAGTGAGTGGCACATAACGGCAAACAGTGAAGAAAAAACGTATTTTGATATTGTATATGAGTTTGTGAAGTATGAAAAGAAAAAGTAATAAAAACAGAAAAATAATATTTATATTGGCAGCACTTTCACTGCTTATTTCGGCAGTTTATGCCGGAACTTATTTTGCAACACCTTTTTTAAAAGAAAAACAAAACAATCCAGATGCGGCGGCTGCATTGAAAAATGAGGGAAAAGAGGCTGCGGATATTATAAGGGATTATATAGATAAGCAGTCTGTTGAAAGCCTTATAAGAAAAAAGATAAGTGGAACAGTATATGTTTCAGACAATAAAGGTGTGTATGAAAATACAGGAATAGATTTTTATTTTTATAATGGAATTCTGTATTATGAGACAACGCAGGAAAAAGGAAAGATTTACAAGGTTGAAAGTTCAGAGTTATTAAAGCCGGAATTTATTAAAAAATATGATTTTGAAAAGTATTCAAAGTCTATAAATACCGCATTGGACAGCATTTATGAGAATTATGCATCACTTGCGGACAGTATGAAGTATGAAAATAAGCCTGGTGAAGGTTATGAGCTGAATGGCTCGCATGTATCTGTATACAGTGTTTTACTTGAAAAGGCAAATCTTAAAAAGGCGGCATCCGGCACGATAGATGCGTTGTATGACAACAGTGATACGTCAGTTTATATGGGAATGTTTTCGGCATACGGAGTTGTTAGCCGTGAAAAATTAAAAAGATATACGGACAGACAGCTTGCACGGTTTACATATGCACAGGCCGATATCCATATTGGTGAAAAAGATAATCTCAAAAGAATAAAAATTGATAATTACCAGCTTGATTTTGATTATGACGGAACAGAGTATGATTTTACCGTATCGGCTGATATAAAATTTGATGATGCAGCAGACACGCCACCGGGAAATTAACCCGATGGCGTGTTTTTCAGTCATATACGATATAGGTATTATATCGGAAACGCCGTAAACGCTGTTCCATTTTTATTGCATTTGTAAGGTAAAGAAAAGCACCGACCTGTACTTTATAATAACCGTCATCGGATATAATGAATGCAGGGAAACCTTCTATTAAAAGAGAATCAAGCATTCTGTCGGCATTTTCTTTGTTGCGGTAAGCACCTGTCTGGATTCTGTAAAGTTTTGTTCCCTCTTCGTCACAACGGCATGCGGGCATGCCGGGATTCTCAGAAATACCGGGACTTGCAGGCATACTGTAATTTGCCGGAATGTCAGGAGAAGAGCCGGTGCCGGGGGCATCCGTTTTTGTAGTTTGTGAATAGACTGTTTCAAGAATGCCGTCGGCAATTGCCCTTGCAATTTCATTGAAATTTTCATCAAAAATCTTATTGTCTGTATCGCTATTGATAAATCCAACCTCTACAAGAACGGCAGGCATCTGGGTCCTTTTTAAGACAACGAGATTAGGACGTTCTGTTATTCCGAGGTCTTCAAAACCGGCATCGGCAAGTTCTTTGTTGATATTTTTTGCAAGAGTGTGGCGTATTCCGGAATCTTTGTATACAAGAGATTCAATGCCGCTATACTGGTTGTTTTTTTCGGATGAATTGCGGTGTATTGAAATAAAATAGTCGGCACCTGAATTATTGGCATCGGTTGCTTTTTTAAATGGAGTTTCATATTCATCATTGTCCCGCACATAATATACATTAATGCCATTCATTTCAAGTATCTTTCCGACAGCCCGGGTAAGGCGGAGTGTATCATCTTTTTCAGCACGTCCGTTATAGGTGGCACCGGGATCACTTCCACCGTGGCCTGCATCAAGTGCAATAGTTATATCAGACATGGTTTCCCCTTTTATTACAAAACAATATTCACATTATTATATTCAAATCGGATTAAATGATTCATTGTAGGACAAAAATAAGCATAGAATGATAAAAAATAAATGGGAAAATATTATGAATATTAATTATGTGCATACATTTGAAAGACCGGAAAATGCGGTTGACAGAGGTAATCTCAAAGTAAATGTAATTGATAGACGGACAAAAAGACCTGTTATGAATGCGAGAGTGGAAATTTCATATACAGGCCGGCCGGACAGTATTATTGAGGAACTGGTTACTGATGACAGTGGACTTACACCGACAATAGCACTTCCTGCACCTCCGGTTGAATATAGCATGGAGCCACAGGATTCACAGCCATATTCAGAGTATAATGTAAAAATTACCGCATCAGGATATGTTGATATGCTTATATCGGGTTCTGAAATTTTTTCGGGAGAAAGCAGTACACAGCAGGCATCACTCGGAGGACAGACGGAAAGCGATGCCGCGTCAGATGTAGTTGTGATTCCGGCAAATACTCTTTTTGGAACGTATCCTCCAAAGATACCTGAAAATGAGATACAGCCTGTAAATACGAGCGGTGAGATTGTGCTTAGTAAAGTTGTTGTTCCTGAAACAGTTGTTGTCCACGATGGTGTGCCAGCTGACCCGACAGCTTCAGATTATTATGTGAGATACTCTGATTATATTAAGAATGTGGCAAGCAGTGAGATATATTCAACGTGGCCGGTTGAAACGATAAAAGCTAACGTGCTTGCAATTATGTCGTTTACATTAAACAGGGTGTATACAGAGTTTTACAGAAATAAAGGATATGAATTTACAATCACTTCATCTACGGCATTTGACCATAAATGGATTTACGGAAGAAATATATTTACAAGCATATCGGATATTGTTGATGACATATTTAACCAGTATCTTTCAAGACCAAATGTAAAACAGCCGATTCTTACTCAGTATTGTGATGGGAAGAGAGTGAGCTGTCCGGACTGGATGAGCCAGTGGGGAAGCAAATATCTTGGAGACCAGAATTATAGTGCTATAGATATATTAAAATATTATTATGGTGATTCAATGTATATTAACACGGCTGAGGAGATAAGCGGGATTCCTGCATCATGGCCGGGATACAATCTTGACATTGGTTCTTCAGGACAAAAAGTCCGCCAGCTTCAGGAGCAGCTTAATCTTATTGGTGAATTTTATAATGCAATTCCGCCGGTTGAGCCGGATGGAATATACGGCGAGCAAACGGCGGAAGCAGTAAGAAAATTCCAGAAAATATTTGATATGCCTCAGACTGGTGTTGTTGATTTTGCAACATGGTACCAGATTTCCGGAAAATATGTTGCACTTTCAGGTATTGCGGAATTAAATCCTTGATTCACCCATGAAGAACAAGGCAAGTGTTCCCGGACCTGAGTGTGCTCCGATAGTCGGGCAGATTGTGTTTATTACAATTTTGTGATTGTATTTTTCCCTTATTTTAGATGCTACAAATTCTGCATCCTCAAGGCAGTCGCCATGACCGATAAAAATTGCATCTGTCTCGTCTTTATATGAACCCATGAGTTCATCGATTTTTGATACAAGTGTGAGAAGAGATTTTTTTCTTCCTCTGACCTTGCCTACAGGTATAAGCTGACCTGCATCATTTACATGAAGAATAGGTTTGATACCGGCAAGACTGCCTACAATAGCTGTTGTCTTTGAAACACGTCCTCCACGGTAGAGGTGATGAAGGTCATCAACTGTGAAGAAATGAACAAAATTGCGGCGGTGTGCATTAATGTAATCCGCTGTTTCGTCAATGGATTTTCCTTCGTTTTTTAACTGGATAGCACGATATACAGTAAGCCCTTCTCCCATTGAAGCAGCAAGAGAATCAATTACAATAATTTTTGATTCGGGATATTCTTCCATTACTTCTCTGGCAGCTATGCAGCAGTTGTTGTAGCTGCTGGAGAGTGCTGAAGAAAAAGCAATATGAAGGATGTCATAGCCTTCCGCAACTCTTTTTTTGAAAATTTTTGCAACGTCTTCGGGATTACATGCCATTGTAGTAGGCATTTCTCCGTTACGCATGCGTGTATAGAATTCTTTTACTGGCATTTCGTTTCCGGGTCCGTAGAGCTGCTCACCGAAAGCATAAAAAAGAGTATGTATGTCGATAGAATTTTCGCGGACGAAATCATCAGTAAGATCCGCTGTTGTGTCGGTTGAAATTAGATATTGACGCATAAAATCCTCCTTGTTTTATAACATAAAAATGCTTGCAATATTTTATATTCATATATATAATATCACTATATAGGCGAATGTGTAAATTAAAAATATTTTCATTTATCCTATTGACACATCTGTCAAATGGTGATAAGATACAAAAGATGTGAATTTTAATGAAGCAGAGTGTCCACTCTCACCTTAGCGCAAGGGCGACTCGGGTTTATACTTTATGAATATATGACTTATAACAGGTCTTTATTTTGTGATGTATGTGGATGGCTGCTGCTATCCACTTTTTTTATGGAGGTGCACTGTTATTAGCGATTTAATGATTAACGAACAAATCAGGGACAAAGAAATCCGATTAATCGGAGCTGACGGAGAACAGCTTGGAATTATGTCAGCAAAGGATGCCATGAAACTTGCAAGAGAGGCTGATGTTGATCTTGTTAAGATTGCACCATCTGCAACGCCACCTGTATGTAAGCTGATTGATTATGGCAAATATAAGTACGAATTAATCAGAAAAGAGAAAGAAGCTAAGAAGAAACAGAAGACAATAGAGACGAAGGAAGTAAGACTTTCTCCAAATATTGATGTCAATGATCTTAATACAAAGAGCAACGCTGCAAGAAAGTTCCTTGAGAAGGGTAACAAAGTAAAAGTTACATTGAGATTCAGAGGACGTGAGATGGCTCATGTAGAGAGCAGCAAACACATTCTTACAGATTTCGCTGAGAAGCTGAGTGATATAGCCGTTGTTGAAAAGGCTCCTAAGATGGAAGGCAGGAGCATGATGATGTTTTTAACTGAAAAACGTTAAAATATAAATACTACATGTTAAAAATTCAGGAGGTTTATTATGCCAAAGGTAAAAACAAAAAGAGCCGCTGCAAAGCGTTTTAAAGTAACTGGTACAGGTAAGTTAAAGAGAATGAAAGCTTATAAGAGCCACATTCTTACAAAGAAGACAACAAAGAGAAAGAGAAATTTAAGACACGCAGCAATGACTGATGCAACTAATGTTAAGACAATGAAGAAGATTATGCCTTATCTCTAATCAGATAAACGGTATAGAAGGAGGAATATAAAATGGCAAGAATTAAAGGCGGAATGAACGCAAAGAAAAAGCACAACAGAGTTTTAAAGCTCGCTAAAGGTTATAGAGGTGCAAGATCAAAGCAGTATAGAGTAGCTAAGCAGTCTGTTATGAGAGCTCTCACAGAGTCTTATAAGGGCAGAAAGCAGAAGAAGAGACAGTTCAGACAGTTATGGATTGCAAGAATCAATGCTGCTGCAAGAATCAATGGTTTATCATACAGCAAATTTATGTATGGTTTAAAGCTTGCTAATGTTGACCTTAACAGAAAAGTATTGTCAGAGATGGCTGTAAATGATGCAGAAGGATTTGCAAAGCTTGCTGAGTTAGCAAAGTCTAAGGTTGCTTAATTATATATTAAGTTATAAGTTGAAGGGGCTGTCGCTTTAACGGTTATATATCGTTGAAGCGGGCCTCTTTTAAGTTTGTGAAATAAATGTGAAAAATGATATATACACTGTTCATATGTTGAAAGATATGTTATTATCTACTAGATTGGTTTCTGATTGAAGAGACCTTTCACGATTATGAAAGTGTGGGATGAGTGAATATGAAAAAGAATATTTTAAAGAAGATAAGTATTGGTTTGCTGTCAGCAGCTATGATGGTTTCCATGACAGCATGTAATACAAAGATTAAAGTTAATTATGATTATAATGCGGAAGATTATGTTACGCTTGGAGAATATAAGGGCATAGAGGTAAGCGTTGATACTGATGCAATAGAGAACAATCTTATTAATACAAGAATACAGAATGATCTTGAGAGTAATACAACATATGTTGAAACAACAAGAGCTGCCCAGGCTGATGATAAAGTTACAATTGATTTTAAGGGCTCAATCGGTGGTGAGCAGGTATCCGGCTTCAGTGATAATGATTACTCTATTGTACTTGGAAAAGATACATTCACGGTTGAAGGGTTTGTTGATGAACTTTACGGAGTAAAGAGCGGTGATGTCAAGGTTGTTACACTTACAGTTCCAGAAGATTTCAGCGATGCACCTGAGTATGCAGGACGTAAGATTGTATTTGAGATTACAGTAAAAACAGTTGCACAGCCTAATGTGCCTATGATTACAGATACTTATGCAAAAGAATATTACAATTATGATACAGTTGCTGAATACAGAGAGAGTATCAAGAATGAGATTCAGGATACTATTGATGAAAAGGTAACTGAAGCAAAGAAACAAGCTGTTCTTACAAAGCTTCAGGAAAGATGTACAATCAAAGGTTATCCGGAGGATTATCTTGCAACAAAGACAAGTGATTATGAACAGTCAATTAAGTTTTATTCAATGATGCAGGGAATAACAGTTGATGAGTACTGCCAGAAGACATTTAATATGAGCTTTGATGATTATGTTAAAAAGGCTGTTGCCCAGGAGATGATTTTACAGGCGATTGCCGATAAGGAAAATATATCAATTAAAGATTATGATTACAAAGGGGAGCTTCCTCAGTTTGCAAAAGACAGAGGATATTCTGATAAAGATTCATTTGTTGAGAAGTATGGTAAAGACAAGATTGTTAAGAATATGATTATTCAGAAAGCACAGGATATCGTAATGGATAATGCTGTATATAAGTAGGCATCTGCCAGCAAGGCATTGGCTGTCTGCATAAAATAATCCACAGACATAAACGAAGATGTTTATGGTCTGTGGATTTTTGTATGTTTTTTATTTGTTTTGTGGATTAGTGTGTTCCTGTAGAACCAAAACCGCCTTCGCCGCGGACAGAATCTTCTAATGAATCAGCTTCTGTAAAATCGGCAGTTATAAAAGGTGCAAGTACAAGCTGTGCGATACGTTCACCTTTTGATACAGTAACGGCTTCGCTAGAGTGATTATATAAAGCAACCATGATTTCACCACGGTAATCGGAATCAATTACCCCTACTTTATTTGCCGGAGCAAGTCCACGTTTACAAGCCATTCCACTTCTTGCATAAATAAGACCGACAAGGCCTGTTGGAATCTCAAGTGCAATTCCTGTGTGTATAAATTCGGTGCAGCCGGGATTTATAGTTATATCTTTATCCATGCATGCATAAAGGTCGGCACCAGCGGCAAACTCAGTTCCATAAGCTGGAATAATGGCATTTTCTCTTAACTTTTTTAATCTTACAGTCTGTTTCATTTTAATAGTCTCCATTCTTAAAAATAATAAAGGTTTATTTATCAAAGTCATATAAAATGACATTGCCGCTTTTCAATGATTCGTTTACAAGGATTGTACGCTGGTTTTCAGAGCCTTTGAATTTGAGATTGAGATTTTTAAGCTCTTCAACAAAGCGTCCGTCAACAAGAACATCAATATAACTTAGCAGTTCATTGGTTTCTTTCCACCTTTTACACATGTTTTCTATGATATCTTTATCAAATAAAAACCCGGTAAAACACCATATATCTTTTTGTGGCAGGACTTCACGTACCTGTCTTACAAGAGGAAGAAGACCTTTCTGGTTACTGTATTCAAATGGTTCACCGCCAAGAAGTGTAAGCCCCTGTATATAATCCGGTTTCAAAGATTCGATAATAGAATCAATTGTATCCTGTGTAAATGGTTTCCCATAATTAAAATCCCATGCGATTTCATTGAAACATCCGGGACAGTGATGGCTGCATCCGCTTACAAAAAGAGATGTGCGTACTCCCGGACCATTGGCTACATCACAATATTTGATTTCTGCATAGTTCATTATGATCAGTCTCCAATCTTACGTTAATTAGCACTACATATTATAACAGAAAAAAAGTATGTTGAATAGGTTTAAAAATCTGTAAAAATATATATAAATATCTATAGTTCAGTGGAAAAATACAGAATATATGTTAAAATAATAACAACATAAATAAGACTTTTACATGAAAGGAAGACAGCATTATGATAGAGATTAATTTTGACAAACTTTACAGATATCCAAGGATTGCAGAACCGTGTACAATATGTATTCCGGTAGAAAAAGGAAAAATATATTCTAAAGATAATGTATGCGTTATGCAGGATGGAAAACCGGTTCCTACACAGGCAAAGGTTACATCAAGATATGATGACACATCAATAAGATATCTTTTTGTAAGGTTTATGGCTGATCTGCCGGCAAATAAGGGCACAAAAGTATATTGTGAACTTGATTGTAAAGATGTCAATGATAATCCGGACATTTTATGTACTGAGAGTAGTACAGGAATAGAAGTTGATACGGGTGCGTTAAAGTTTAAGGTTGAAGATTATGCCTCATACATTTTTAAGGAAGTTAATGATGGGAATAAGATATATACAAATGAAAATTTTGCCGGCCCATATCTTAAAGAAGCTGATGGAACAAGTTATGATATAGAACTTGAAGAATGGAATATAATAGAGTGCGGTCAGGTGTGTGTGTCTTTGTGTACAAAAGGCGTAAATGTATCAAAAGATAAAGATAAAAAGATAGAGTTTGAGATAAGAATTAATGCATATGCCGGAAAACCGTGGGTTGAACTTTCATACAGAATTATAAACACAAGCATGGAAGAACTTGATATAGCATCACTTGTATTTTATGCAAAAGCTGATTCTTCAAGCCGCCTTAGTGATATTATGAAACCTATGAATTTTGATGAGAAGCCGGATTCTACAGGATGTGGCGATATAATGACAGATAATACCAGCTGTACCGGACCTGTTTTTCATACAAGGGGAACGCATGAACTTGAACTTTTTGATGAGAAAGCACCTGTTTTGGATGTAAGGACAATGGTGGGAAGTTCTAATTATAGGACAGATTTTTATATAGGAAAAAATGGAGAAGAAGTAAACCGTCATGTAGATGCACATTATCTTATGAAAGAGGCAAATGAGCATTTTGCGGAAGTTTTATATGGTACATTTTTTGCTGACAGGACAGATGCTAAAGGCGGACTCTGTATAACTGTATATCAGGCACAGCAAAATTACCCAAAGGCTGTAAAGTCAGACAGTGAAGGTATTGCTGTTATGCTTGTTCCTGAGGGAGAAGACAAGGTTATCATGCAGCCGGGAATGGCAAGAACACAGAAAGTGCTTATGCATTTTCATGCTGCGGATGAGAAGATTCTTGAAATTGATAACAGAAGTCTTATTTACCAGATGCCTGACAGACCATATATTTCTCCTGAGATGTTTAAAAATGCCGGAGTTATGCCGGATATTTTCCCTGATAAGTTAAATGATGATGTTGAGATGTTTCTTATAGGAAGAGCTGACGAACATGCAAGATGTTATGGCATGCTTAACTGGGGCGATACATGGGATTCTAATTATACACAGCAGGGAAGAGGCAACGGAAAGACAGTGTGGAGTAATAATGAATATGATTATCCACATTCATGTGCGTTGGAGTATGCAAGAACCGGTGTGAGACGTTTCCTTGACTATCTTCTTGTTTCAACAGAGCATCAGATGGATGTAGATGTGTGCCATTACAGTGATAATCCGTTACGAATCGGCGGTCAGTGGGAACATACGGCAGGACATTGCAAGAATGGTATTATGGTGTGTTCGCATGAGTGGGTTGAAGGTCTTATTGATTATTATCATTTTACAGGCGACGAAAGAGCATTAACTACGGCTGTTGGAATTGGAAATAATATATTAAAGCTTCTTGATACACCAATGTATGCTGTTCCGGGTGAGGCAAATGCAAGAGAAACAGGCTGGGCACTAAGAGCACTGACGGCATTATATGTTGAGACTGGTGAATCAAAGTGGATTGACAAATGTGAATGGATCGTTGACAGCTTTAAGAAATGGGAAGAAGAATATGGCTACTGGCTTGCACCATATACAGACAATACAACAATACGTGTAGGATTTATGATTTCTGTTGCGATTGGCAGTGTTATGAGATATTACAGAGTATTTCCGCGTGAAGATATCAAAGATATGATAATCCGTGCTGTTGATGATCTTATTGAAAACTGTATGCTTGGATGTGGAGTATTTTATTATAAAGAACTTCCGAGTCTGCAGAGACTTGGTAATAATACGCTTTTGCTTGAATCTCTTGCAATAGCTTATGAGCTCACAGGAGATGTGAAGTATCTTAAACCAGGAATAAAGACATTCGACAAAACAATTGATTCAAAGGCAGCAACGACAAACGGTGTCAAGAAAATTGTTGATGATGCAGTGATATGTGCCGGTGCAAGCACAAAGGGATTTGCTCAGAGTTTTATCCCTGTTATT
Source organism: Lachnospira hominis (ex Liu et al. 2021) (assembly GCF_014287955.1). Taxonomy (GTDB): domain Bacteria; phylum Bacillota; class Clostridia; order Lachnospirales; family Lachnospiraceae; genus Lachnospira; species Lachnospira hominis. The sequence goes on from NZ_JACOPD010000003.1 coordinate 255,169, forward strand.
ACATATTACAAGGCATTGTCAGAAAATGGATTGTATTAATCCGCCATGTCTTGCAAAGACCAAAAAACCGTAGTAATATTAAAATATTGATTATATGGTAATGCACTATATGTGCCGGAATGGAGGATAATATGAGAATAGGTATAAGAGCTCATGATGTAAAATATGCACCGCTTGATGAACTGATTCCAAATATACATAATCAGGGATTTCATTGCATGCATATAGCACTAAGCAAGTCAATTAAGGAATTTAAGCCGGAGATAAGCACAATGACACCCGGACTTGCAATGTATATCAAGGAATTGTGTGCTGAAAATAAAGTTGATGTGGCTGTGCTTGGCTGTTATCTTAATTTATGCAACCCTAATCCGGAGCAGCATAAAAAGATAGTAGAAAAATACAAGGCACATATAAGATTTGCAAGTATTTTAGGCTGTGGAGTTGTTGGAACAGAGACTGGTGCCGTTAACGAAGAATACAAGTACGAACCGGCAAATCATTCTGAGGAAGCACTTGAGACATTTATAGAAAATCTGAGACCTATAGTAAAATATGCAGAGCAGTTTGGTGTTATATTTGCAATTGAACCGGTGTGGAAGCATATTGTATACACAGTTGAGAGAGCAAGAAAAGTTCTGGATGCTATTGATTCACCTAATCTTCAGATTATATTTGACCCTGTAAATCTTCTTTGTGTTGATAATATCGATAAACAGGATGAGATTATTGAAAAGGCATTTGAACTTCTCGGAGATGATATAGCTGTAGTCCACTGCAAGGATTATGTCGTTGAGGGCAATGAGTTAAAGTCTATTGCTGCCGGAACAGGAAGCCTTAATTATCCGCTTCTCTTAAAGAAGATAAAAGAATACAAGCCATATGTTCACTGTACGCTTGAAAATACGGTGCCTGAAAATGCTGTCGCAACAAGAGAATTTATGGAAAGAACATACGCCGAAGTATGAATTTAATATTCAGATATATGAAACCCCACTTCCCACGCATGGTAGTGGGGTTTATGGTTAAATTTTCCGGAACAGTAATGGATCTGCTGCTTCCGTGGATACTTGCATATATTATTGATGAAGTTGTGCCTGAGGCAGATATTGCGAGAGTTGTACAGTGGGGACTTGTCATGGTTGTCTGTGCATTTATTGCGGTACTCGGCAATGTGACAGCAAACAGAATGGCTTCATCAGTTGCGAGAGATTCAATGCGTGTTTTAAGAAATGATACATTTACGGCAATTATGAATCTTTCGTGCGGACAGGTTGACAACTTCTCTCAGAGCACACTTATATCACGAATGACAAGTGATACATATAATATTCATCAGATTATGAATTCTATGCAGAGAATGGGTGTGCGTGCACCGATTCTTCTTATTGGCGGGATTATTGTTACTATGACACTTGATCCGGTGCTCTCGGCAATACTTGCATCAACACTTCCATTTCTTGCAATAGTAGTCATATATGTTGCTAAAAAAGGCATTCCTCTTTATAACACGCATCAGAAGGCAAGTGATGTCATGATAGGCCGTGTGCGTGAAAGTATTACAGGAATACGAGTTATCAAGGCACTTTCAAAAGGTGATTATGAGCGTGAGAGATTTGAAAATATCAATCTGGATGTTGTTGAAAAGGAGAAAAAAGCGGGTATAACAATGGCACTTACCAATCCGGTTATGAATTTCCTTCTTAATGTTGGCTGGGTAATGATTATATTTGTTGGGGCAGTCCGTGTAAATGCCGGACTTACAGCACCTGGTAAAATTATTGCATTTCTTACATATTTTACAATAATCCTTAATGCCATGCTTTCAATAACACGTCTTTTCGTTATGTTTTCAAGAGCCGGTTCGTCTGCCGAAAGAATAGAAGAAATATTACAAGCCCGGTCTGACATTAAGAATCAGGATACTAATGATAATAAAAGCTGTGATGAGAGCCTTCCGTATATTGTTTTTGATAATGTGAGTTTCTCATATAATGGAAATGTTGATAACCTTTCTGATATTTCATTTTCACTGGAAAAAGGCCAGAAGCTTGGAATTATTGGTGCAACAGGCTCTGGAAAGACAACAATTATCAATCTTTTAATGAGATTTTATGATGTCTCATCAGGAAAGATATTCATTGATGGAAAAGATATTCGTGATTATGATGTGGGTGTTCTGCGTGAGAAATTCGGTGCTGTATTTCAGAATGACATTATATTTGAAGACAGTGTTTCGGAAAATATAAAACTTGGAAGAAATATAACTGACGAGAATATGAAAAAAGCAGCAAAAGCATCATGTATTGATTCACATATAAGCCAGATGGATGAAGGATACGATTCATTTCTTGCAATAAGAGGAAATAACCTTAGTGGTGGACAGAAACAGAGAATGTTAATTTCGCGTGCGATTGCGGGAAATCCTGAGATTCTTGTGCTTGATGATTCTTCAAGTGCACTGGATTACAAGACTGATGCAGCAATACGAAAAAATATTGATGAAATGGGAAAAAACACAACTACAATTATAGTTGCACAAAGAGTAAGTTCAGTGCTTGACTGTGATAAGATAATTGTTATAGATGAAGGCAGGATTGCAGCATGCGGAAATCATGATAAGCTTCTTAAAACATGTGCAATTTATGCAAGAATAAGCAGTCTTCAGAGCGGAATAACACAGTAAAGGAGAAAGTGTTATCATGGCAAAAACAGGTGCAGATATGTTCCGTATGGGACCAAAGATTGCAAAGGGAACAAGTGCGGAAGAGATATATAAAAACAGCAGAAGTATCAATAAAAAGGGTACTATTTTGAGACTGTCAAAATACCTTATGAGATATAAATATCTCATGGCAGCAGCGTTATTTTTATCAATTGCGGGTAATGTTTTTGCACTTATCGGACCAAAGCTTTCAGGTCAGGCGATTGATGCAATAACCGGTACCGGTCAGGTGGATTTTAAAAAAGTCACGCATTACTGTATTCTGATGGCAATATTTTATATTGCATCTTCAGTAATGTCTTATATACTTTCTGTCCTTATGATACATATAACACAGAAATGTGTTTACCAGATGAGAAAAGATGTCTATGACAGCCTTATGAAACTTCCGGTATCATATTTTGATAAACATCAGACGGGTGAGATATTAAGCAGAATTTCTTATGATATAGATACAGTAAATACATCGCTTTCAACTGACCTTGTGCAGATACTCACGAGTGTTATAACGGTTGTCGGCTCGTTCTTTATGATGCTTTCGATATCTCCGATGCTGATACTTATATTTGTTGTAACAATACCTTTGTCATTTCTTATAACAAAGTTTATTACAGGAAAAACAAGACCATTGTTTCGGGAGCGTTCAGCAGCACTTGGACGTCTCAACGGATTTGTTGAAGAGATGATAGGCGGGCATAAGACAATAAAAGCATATCACAGGGAAGAAAATACTATTAACAAGTTCAAAGAAAATAATGATGATGCCGTAAAATGTTATTATGAGGCAGAGTATTTCGGAAGCATGACAGGTCCGTGTGTTAATTTTGTTAATAATCTTTCGCTTGCATGCATATCTGTCTTTGGTGCTGTATTATACATTGGAGCTAAGATTTCAATTGGTGATATTTCTTCGTTTGTACTTTATTCGAGAAAATTTTCAGGTCCTATCAATGAGGCAGCAAATGTACTGAATGAATTCCAGTCTGCAATTGCAGCGGCAGAAAGGGTGTTCAGGCTTATTGATGAACCGAAAGAACCTGTAGATAAGCCTGATGCAGTCAGCCTTAGTAATGTAGAAGGAAAAGTTGATTTTGATAATGTAAGCTTTGGGTATGTAAGAGATAAGATAATACTTAAAGATATAAGTCTGTCAGCAAAACCCGGACAGGTAATAGCAATAGTAGGTGAAACAGGAGCCGGAAAGACAACAATAATTAATCTTCTTATGCGTTTTTATGATATTGCCAGCGGCAAGATAAGCATTGATGATAAAAACTACAGGGATTATAAAATGTCGGATTTAAGGAAATCTTTTGCAATGGTTTTACAGGATACATGGCTGTTTAACGGAACGGTGTACGAAAATATTGCATATGGTAATGAAAATGCTACAAGGCAGCAGGTTATAGAAGCAGCTAAAGCAGCAAAGATTCACAGATATATTGAAAGTCTGCCTGATGGTTATGATACTGTGCTTACTGAAAATGCAACAAATATTTCAAAAGGACAGAAACAACTACTTACGATTGCGAGAGCAATGCTTCTTGATTCGTCAATGCTCATACTTGATGAGGCGACGTCAAATGTTGATATAGTAACAGAGGCGGATATATCCGGTGCAATGGTCAAACTTATGAAAAATAAAACATGCTTTGTCATTGCACACAGACTGTCTACAATACAGAATGCAGACAGGATTCTTGTGGTAAAAGACGGCAATATTGTAGAGCAGGGAACACATCAGGAACTGCTTGATAAAAAACAGTTCTATTACAGTATGTATAATGCTCAGTTTTCGTGAAAAACAAGGGATTATACAGTAATTGACTACTTGTATTTTCAGATGGTAGAATATATAATTAATATTAAAACTAGAAAGAGACACAGCTGGAGCTGATGATGAAGCGGAGGTAATGGTATGCCGGAAAAGATTGTACTTGAACAGGATAAGAATATTAAAACAAAAGAAGTTGAGAGACCGGTGGATACTCCTGCGGATTTCACAAGCCCGGAGGTGCTTTATCAGGATTTAATCACAGAGATTAAAAAATATCATCCGTCATCGGATTTATCTGATATTGAGAAAGCATATAAGGTCGCTTACAAGGCACATGAAGGACAGAAGAGAAAGTCGGGTGAGCCATATATAATTCATCCTCTTTGTGTTGCAATTATACTTGCAGAACTTGAGCTTGATAAGGAGTCGATTATAGCGGGTCTTCTGCATGATGTAGTTGAAGATACAGTTATGACAAGTGAAGATGTAGAAAAAGAATTCGGCTCTGAAGTTGCACTTCTTGTTGATGGTGTTACAAAGCTTACACAGCTCAACTATGAGCATGATAAAATAGAAGTCCAGGCAGAGAATCTTCGTAAGATGTTTCTTGCTATGGCAAAAGATATTCGTGTAATTATGATAAAGCTTGCCGATAGACTTCACAATATGAGAACAATGCAATACCAGTCACCGGCTAAGCAGATTGAAAAGTCAAGAGAGACTATGGAAATATACGCTCCTATTGCACACAGGCTCGGTATTTCAAAGATTAAGGTTGAACTTGACGACCTTTCAATGAAATATCTTATGCCTGATGTATACAACGATCTTGTTGAGCAGGTAAATCTCAACAGACCCGGCAGGGAAGCATTTATCAAGAGTATTATAAAAGAAGTCGGAATGCACATAAGCAATGCCGGAATTGAGGCAGAGATTGACGGAAGAGTAAAGCACTTCTTTTCTATTTACAGAAAGATGGTCAACCAGAATAAGACACTTGACCAGATTTATGATATTTTTGCCGTAAGAATCAAGGTTGACACAGTAAAGGACTGTTATGCCGCACTCGGTGTAATACATGAGATGTATAAGCCAATCCCGGGACGTTTCAAGGATTATATAGCAATGCCTAAGCCTAATATGTATCAGTCGCTTCATACAACATTGATTGCTTCTAACGGACAGCCGTTTGAGGTGCAGATTCGTACTTATGAGATGCACAGAACTGCTGAGTATGGTATTGCGGCACACTGGAAATATAAAGAAGGCAAGAGCGGTGCACCTTCCAATGAAGAGGCAAAGCTTAGCTGGCTTCGCCAGATGCTTGAATGGCAGACAGAGATGTCTGATAACAAAGAATTTCTTTCTTCTATTAAGAGTGATTTGAATCTTTTTTCAGATAATATATATTGTTTTACACCTACAGGTGATGTCAAGAATCTTCCGGCCGGTTCATGCCCTGTTGATTTTGCATACAGCATTCACAGTGCAGTCGGCAATAAGATGGTAGGTGCAAGAGTCAACGGCAAACTTGTAACCATAGATTATGAATTAAAGAGTGGTGACAGAGTTGAGATTATCACATCGCAGAATTCAAAAGGACCGAGCCGTGACTGGCTTAATATTGTCAAGAGCACGCAGGCAAGAAACAAGATTAATCAATGGTTTAAGCAGGAGTTAAAAGAAGATAATATTTTAAAGGGCAAGGAGCTTATAACTAATTACTGTAAGACAAAAGGCATTGTTCTTTCTGATATTATGAAACCTGAAAATCAGGAAAAGACACTTAACAAGTATGGCTTTAAAGACTGGAATTCACTTCTGGCATCTGTCGGACATGGCGGATTAAAGGAAGGTCAGGTTGTCAATAAGCTTGTTGAGGAAAATGAAAAACGCAAGAAAGCCGAAGTTACTGACAATGATGTACTGGAAGGCATTGTACAGCAGGAAGCAAAGAATAAAGATAAATATAAAAAAACACGTGGCGGTATAGTAGTCAAAGGCATACATGATGTAGCTGTAAGATTTTCAAAGTGCTGCAATCCGGTGCCGGGCGATGAGATTGTCGGATTTGTAACAAGAGGAAGAGGTGTTACAATACATCGTACAGATTGTGTAAATGTTATTAATTTTCCTGAAAATGAGAGAGAACGTCTCATTGAGGCTGAATGGGAGCAGGTTGATTCATCTGCTGATAAATACAGCACTGAGATTAATATTTTTGCAGGTAACAGAACCGGACTTATTGTAGATATATCAAGAATATTTACAGAAGCTAACATAGATGTTAAATTTATGAACAGCCGTGTTAATAAGAAAGGTATTGCAACAATTAATCTTGGATTTGACATACATGGAAAAGATGAGCTTAACAGGCTTGTAGAAAAGCTTAGAAATATCGAAGGCGTTACAGATGTAGCAAGAACAGCAGGCTGATTAAAAACTGGAGAAATAATATGAATATAAAAATGGATTATACTGTAATACCGGGAGTTTCAACAAACTGTTATCTTCTGATAAACAAAGATACAGACGAAGCAGTTATAATTGACCCGGCTGGCAATGAGCCACAGATTAGTGCTTTGATTGAAAAAAATAAATGTCATCCATGTGCAATACTTATAACTCATGGCCATTATGACCATATAGGTGCAGCAAGGCAGCTTGCCGTTAAATATGGAATAAAAGTGTACGCGGGTGAGCATGAAAAGGAACTTCTGGCAGATGCATACAAGAATCTTTCGGCTCATATGGGAGCTAAGATAACACTTGAGGCAGATGTCTGGATTAAAGATAAACAACATATTAATCCAGCCGGAATAGATATAGAAGTAATCCATACGCCGGGACATACATCAGGCGGTGTGTCATATTATGTTAAAGATGCATCTGTGCTTTTTTCAGGTGATACTTTGTTTGCTGAATCAGTTGGAAGGACAGATTTTGCAACGGGAAGTTTTTCAGATATTGTTTCAAGCATAAAAGATAAATTGTTTTTACTGCCTGATGATACAGTTGTATTTCCGGGGCATGGTGAGAGCACATCAATTGCCCATGAAAAGAAATATAATCCATATTGCCAGTAAAATATCTGTCTGGCTGCAATATAAAAATTAATAACAGAAATGAGAAAAATATGATTTATGTAGATTTGCGGAATTCTGATTTTTATGATGATGCACAAGTGCTTATAAAGTCGTTTTATCCTAGAATGCAGACATCGCTTCTAAAAGACGACTCCCGGCTTACGGATGAGGATACGGTTATATATGCAGATACTTCAATGTGTGAAGGTGTTTCAAAGAAAGAGGCACATGACAGATTTAAGAAAAATCTGTATTTAAAGCTTCAGGGTGATACGGGAAAAAATCTTCCCTGGGGATATCTTACAGGTGTAAGACCAAGTAAAATTGCATATTCAATGTTAGAAGCTGGTAATTCTGATGAGGAGATCATGTCAGAATTTGAAGAAAAGCATTTTGTGTCTCATGATAAAGCAGAACTTGCAATGCAGGTCGCAAAGACAGAGAAAAAGATTCTTGAAGACATTGATTATACAAATGGTTACAGTATTTACATAGGAATTCCGTTTTGCCCGACAACATGCCTGTATTGTTCATTTACATCGTATTCACTTGCAGCTAACAGGTCCAAAGTTGATTTGTATCTTGATGCACTTGTCAAAGAAATGAGATTTGTTGCGGACAGAATGAAAGGCAGACGTCTTGATACAGTATATTTTGGAGGCGGAACGCCGACCACTCTTGAACCTGAACAGCTTGACAGGCTGCTTAATGAGCTTGAAGCAGACTTTGACATGAGTACCGTAAAGGAGCTGACTGTAGAGGCGGGAAGACCTGACAGTGTGACGGTACAGAAGCTTGAAGTGTTAAAAAAACATGGTGTTGACAGGATTTCTATAAATCCGCAGACGATGAATGACAAGACTCTTGAAATTATCGGAAGAAGACATAGTGCCACGCAGGTTGAGGAAGCATTTAAACTTGCAAGAAGCGTTGGCTTTGATAATATTAATATGGATATTATTCTTGGACTTCCGGGTGAAGGAATTAATGAACTGCGGTATACACTTGACAAAATAAAAGAGTTAAAGCCGGAGAGTCTGACTGTTCATTCGCTTGCGATAAAGAGGGCAGCCGCACTCAATATATGGCGTGAAAAATATGAAAACCTGAAGTTTGAAAACAGTGATGAAACTGTGAGTCTTGCACAAAAGTATGCCGGTGATATCGGCTGTATGCCATATTATATGTATCGTCAGAAAAATATGGCAGGAAATCTTGAAAATGTAGGTTATTCTGTTCCTGGAAAAGAATGTATTTATAATATTCTTATTATGGAGGAAAAACAGACAATAATAGCCATGGGTGCAGGTGCATCAACAAAAGCGGTATTTGATGCGGACCAACCGAGTCCGCGGATAGAGCGTGTCGAGAATGTAAAAGACCTGACAAGCTATATTTCAAGAATTGATGAAATGATTGAAAGAAAAAGAATATTTTTTGACAATAATATGTTATAATTAAATAACATGTTATAATAAATAATAATTATGTTATTTACAGGAGGAAAGTTAGTAATGGCTGAAGCAATGGTAGGCTTAAAAAGAACACATAGATGTACGGAGGTATCAGCTGCCAATGTAGGCGAGACTGTAACAGTTATGGGCTGGGTTCAGACAAGAAGAAATCTTGGCTCGCTTATATTTGTGGATTTGAGGGACAGAAGCGGCCTTTTGCAGATTGTATTTGATGAAAATTCAGTTGGAAAAGAAGGATTTGATAAAGCATATACACTTAGAAATGAATATGTTATAGCTGTAGTCGGAAAGGTTGAGAAGCGTTCAGGTGCAGTAAATGAAAATCTTAAAACAGGTGATATAGAAGTTGTTGCATCACAGCTCCGAATTCTTTCAGAATCAGAGACACCACCATTTCCAATCGAAGCTAATATCAATACGAAGGAAGATTTGAGATTAAAGTACAGATGTCTGGATTTAAGAAGACCTGATATCCAGTCAAATATTATTATGAGAAGCAAGGTTGCCACGCTTACAAGAGCATTCCTTGCCAATGAAGGATTCCTTGAGATAGAGACACCAATGCTTACAAAGAGTACACCGGAAGGAGCAAGAGATTATCTTGTACCTAGCCGTATTCATCCTGGTAAGTTCTATGCACTTCCGCAGTCACCACAGCTTTTTAAGCAGATGCTCATGTGTTCAGGTTATGACAGATATATGCAGATTGCAAGATGTTTCCGTGATGAGGATTTACGTGCAGACAGACAGCCTGAATTTACACAGATAGATATGGAGCTTTCTTTTGTTGATGTAGATGATGTTATTGATGTAAATGAAAGACTTCTTGCACATCTTTTTAAAGAGGTTCTTGGAGTTGAAGTTAAGCTTCCAATCCAGAGAATGACATGGCAGGAGGCCATGGACAGATTCGGTTCAGATAAGCCTGATTTGAGATTTGGCATGGAGCTTAAAAATGTTACAGATATAGTTAAAAACTGTGGATTCGGAGTATTTACAGGTGCTATTGAAAATGGTGGCTCAGTACGTGGTATTAATGTTAAGGGTCAGGGTGCAATGCCTCGTAAAAAGATTGATGCACTTGTTGATTTTGCAAAGGGTTATGGTGCAAAAGGACTTGCCTATATTGCTATTCATGAAGATGGAACAGTTAAATCATCATTTGCGAAGTTTATGACAGAAGAAGAAATGCAGTCACTTATCAAGGCAATGGATGGAGAAAATGGTGATTTACTTCTCTTTGCGGCAGATAAGAATAAGATTGTATGGAATGTTCTTGGTGCACTCAGAGTTGAACTTGCAGACCAGCTTGGACTTCTTGACAAGAATGAATTCAGATTCTTATGGGTAACAGAATTTCCTCAGTTTGAATGGTCTGATGAAGAGAACAGATTTGTGGCAATGCATCATCCGTTTACAATGCCTATGGATGAAGATCTTGATATGCTTGAGACTAACCCTGGTGCAGTACGTGCAAAGGCATATGATATTGTACTTAACGGTACAGAAATCGGTGGTGGTTCAGTAAGAATTCATCAGGCAGATGTACAGCAGAGAATGTTTAATGCACTTGGGTTTACAAATGAAGCGGCATATGAAAAGTTCGGATTCCTTCTTGATGCGTTCAAGTATGGTGTACCACCACACGCAGGTCTTGCATATGGTCTTGACAGACTTGTAATGATTATGGCAAAGAGAGACAGCATCCGTGATGTAATAGCATTTCCAAAGGTTAAAGATGCATCATGTCTTCTTACAAATGCACCTGATGTGGTTGATGAGAAACAGTTAAGGGAACTTTCAATAAATATAGATGTTGAAGAAGACGATAAATAAAAAGAGATACTAAAAGTGCTGTGTTGCTGTTGCAAAAGGAAAGAGCATTAGAAAGAGGTATACGTGTATGGGAGATTTTGAAGAAAAAAATCAGGAAAGCGAAAATTTAATAACAGACGTATCATCAGAAGAAACAGCTAATGAGAATTACAACAATGACATCGACGTGATTGACGCAGAGACCGCTGTTGAACAGTATGATGAGTCAGGTAATGATGTAAATGTTAGCGATGATGTTATATCTGAAGATGTTCAGTCAGATGAGTCTGAATCATCTCAATCTTCTGAACCAGAAGATAATATTGATGATGATATTTTGCAGGATGATTTAACAGAAGACAGTAGTAATGATTTAACTGCTGACAGTAACGATGTCATGCAGGATTTATTTGCAGAAAATGATTTGCAGTCTGAAGAAGATAATAAAACTTCTGGCGGCAGGAAAAAGAAGAGAAAAAACAAGAATAACAAAAAAGCAAAAACAGAAAGCAAAAAAACAGAAGATTTAATGAAAAATCTTGGAAAATTCAAGCTTTCGGCTGGCTTTAAAAATGGAATATCCATAAAGTTTAAGCTTATTAGTGCATTTATAATTCCGGTACTTCTTATAGTGCTTCTTGGTGTGGTTTCGTATGAGACAGCAGCAAATGCCATAAAGTCAAGCTTCATGGAAACTTCAGTGTCAACGATACAGAAAACAGCAGATTATTATACTTTGATGTTTTCTAATATTAAGGCACTTGCAAATGATTTTGCTAATAATGCCGATGTTAGATCGTATTATTCAGGTTCGCTTGCATCAGACCCGCTTAATGAGAAAAATGTTTATGATAATCTTAATACTAATCTGTCATCTACAGCACTTGGAAATAAGGCTGTAAAGGCGGTATATGTAATTGGTAAAAACGGAAAGAATATTTTTACAAGTGCCACATCAATGGATCCTACTGGTGAGTATAACAGTGTTAAGGCAGCATCAGAGGGACAGACAATTGATAAAAATAAATCAGCATGGTTTACATCAAGAGATTACATCGACCAAAAGGGTGCAAAAGATTATTCTGTAAGCTTTGGACGTCAGCTTTCCGGTAATTCAGGAAAGGGTGTAGGTTACATATTCTATGATTTAAAGACAGATTATGTATCAGATACACTTAAAGATATTGATCTTGGTAAGAACAGCATGGTACTTCTTATTGCTCCGGATGGCGGTGAGATAGGTGCAACGGATAATGCAGACAGTAATGCAAAGTATATATCTGACAAAGAGTTTTATGAGACAGCTGTTAATGGTGAGGAAAAGAGCGGAAGCAAGTTTGTTAAATATAACGGGAAACGCCAGCTTTTCGTATATAGCGTGACAGATGACGGATTTATGGTATGTGCAATGATTCCTCAGAGTACAATTCTTGCACAGGCAAATACAATAAAATATGTTTCTGTAGGTGTTGTTATTGCATCAATTATAATTGCAATTATAATTGCCGGTTTCCTTTCTACAAATATTATCAAGGCAATCAAGCATATTATGGATAGGCTTGAAAAAGCTGCGGCTGGTGACCTTACAATAAATGTTGATGTTAAGGGGCATGATGAATTTGCAATACTCGGAAAGAGTACAAACGGCATGATTAGCAACGTAAAGAGTCTTATTGAACAGACAAAGAATATATCGGGCATGGTTGATAATTCCGTTGAAACCGTTGCACAGAATGCACAGCAGCTTCTTGATGATACACAAAAGATTACTGTTGCAATTCAGGAAATTGAACATGGTGTTGTCCAACAGGCAGAAGATTCTGAGGATTGTTTAAGACAGATGGATAATCTTTCAGATAAGATTAATCTTGTATCTGATAATTCAGACAAGATTGCACGCATTGCAGATGATACATCAAAAATCGTTGAAAGCGGAATGACATCAATACAGGAACTTAAAGGCAATGCGGAAAGTACAGTTCAGATAACAAATCAGGTTATCGAAGAAATTACAAAACTTAAAGATTCATCAAAGTCAATTGCACATATTATTGGTGCAATTAATGAAATTGCAGAGCAGACTAATCTTTTGTCTCTCAATGCTTCAATAGAAGCTGCAAGAGCCGGTGAAGCAGGAAGAGGCTTTGCTGTAGTTGCTGATGAAATCAGAAAGCTTGCAGAACAGTCTGTGGATTCTGTAAATGAAATCCGTAAGATTGTTGATGATATTAATGCAAAGACTAATGATACAGTCAATATTGCAAAGAAAGCAGAAGATGTTGTTGAAATACAGGGCGAATCGCTTCAGAATGCTGAGCATGTATTTGACAAGATTCAGGAACAGTTTACAGAACTCATAAGTAATCTTGATGAAATTACAAACGGTATTGATACAATAGCGGATGCAAAGGCACAGACAATAGATGCAATTCAGAGTATTTCAGCTGTGTCACAGGAGACTGCTGCGGCATCAGAAGAGGTAACAGAAACAGCTAACCGTCAGCTTCAGCAGGTTGAAGCACTTAATGAGGCAGCACAGAATCTTAACCAGAATTCATCAGCTTTGGCAAATGCTATTGACTTGTTTAAGATTTGATTATATTATAATAGAATATACAAAAAATTAATAATTATACGGAGGTTGCACAATGTATTCATTTGATGAAGTTTTAAATTACGACCCTGAAGTAGCGAAAGCTATGGAGGACGAACTCACAAGACAGAGAACACACATTGAGCTTATTGCATCAGAAAACCTTGTAAGTAAGGCCGTTATGGCAGCTATGGGAAGCCCGCTTACGAATAAATATGCAGAGGGTTATCCGGGAAAACGTTACTATGGCGGATGCGAATATGTGGATGTTGTTGAGACTCTTGCCATTGAGAGAGCTAAAAAGCTCTTTGGCTGTGAGTATGCAAACGTTCAGCCACACTCAGGTGCACAGGCTAACCTTGCAGCATTCTTTGCAATGGTAGAGCCGGGCGACACAGTTATGGGTATGAGCCTTGACTGCGGCGGACATCTTTCACACGGTTCACCTGTTAATATTTCAGGTAAATATTTCCACATTGTTCCTTATGGTGTAACTTCTGAAGGTTTTATAGATTATGATGAAGTGTTAAGAATTGCAAAAGAATGTAAGCCTAAGATGATTATTGCAGGTGCAAGTGCATATGCAAGAACAATCGATTTCAAGAAGTTCAGAGAAATCTGTGATGAAGTTGGTGCTTATCTTATGGTTGATATGGCTCATATCGCAGGTCTTGTTGCAGGTGGTATGCATCCAAGCCCGATTCCTTATGCTGATGTTGTTACAACAACAACACATAAGACACTTCGCGGACCAAGAGGCGGCATGATTTTAAGTTCAGCCGAAAACGCAGATAAGTTCAAGTTCAATAAGTCAGTATTCCCTGGTATACAGGGTGGCCCTCTTATGCATGTAATTGCTGGTAAGGCTGTATGCTTAAAAGAAGCATTAGATCCAAGTTTCAAGGTATATGCAAAGAATATTGTTGATAATGCAGATGCACTTTGCAAAGGTCTTATGAACAGAGGTTTTGATATTGTTTCAGGAGGAACAGACAATCACCTTATGCTTGTAAATCTTATTAATAAGGGTGTTACAGGTAAGGAAGTTGAGAAGCTTCTTGATGCTGCAAACATCACATGTAACAAGAATACAATTCCTAACGATCCTGCTTCGCCTTTCGTTACAAGCGGTATCCGTCTTGGTACAGCAGCAGTAACAACAAGAGGATTCAATACAGAAGATATGGACGTTGTTGCAGAAGCAATCGCTCTTCTTGTTGATGATGTTGAAAAGAATCAGGCAAAGGCTATGGAACTTGTTAAGGGACTTACAGACAAGTATCCTCTTTATGAATAATTCAATTTCATGAATAATTAAATAAAAAATTGTATAACACATACATAACAACAAGCCGCAGGACAGATAATGTTTTGCGGCTTGTTGTTATATAATTTACGCGTGTAACGAGCCAAAGTCCGTGCTTGCACGAGACCTTGGCGACTGCCGCGATAACTTGAGAAACTCGCGGAGCGTGTTTCTCATAGTTATGGCTTTGTGTTGCTCATTGTAAAGATTGGGGGGGTTGTATTAATTTAACTGAAAAATAGAAAGAATAAAATAAAAAAGGGGCTGGTGGCTTTACGATTTTCAATCGTTAAAGCGACCAGCTCTTTTTTGCTATGTACAAAATTAATTTTTGTTATTTTACTTTGTATTATTGTTTTTCTTAACTTCTTCCTGCTTCATAGCACGAACCTTTAATGAAAGACCGAAAAGATTAATGAATCCTTCTGCGTCATGGTGGTCATAGAGGTCACCTGTCTTGAATGAAGCGATTGATTCGTTGTAGAGTGAATATGGAGAAGTTGTACCTGCTTTGATGATATTGCCCTTGTAAAGCTTGAATTTAACTTCACCTGTTACATATTCCTGAGTTTTATCAACGAAAGCCTGAACAGCTTCACGCAGAGGTGTGAACCATTTTCCTTCGTATACAATCTGTGCAAATTTATTGCCCATATCAAGTTTTAACGCTGTTGTATCTCTATCGAGAATTAATTCTTCAAGCTGCTGATGTGCTTCGTAGAGAATTGTTCCGCCGGGAGTTTCATAAACGCCACGTGATTTCATGCCTACAACACGGTTTTCTACGATATCGATAATGCCGATGCCATGTTTTGCACCGAGTCTGTTAAGTTCACGGATAATATCAGATACTTTCATCTGTTTGCCGTTGACTGATGTAGGAACACCTTTTTCAAATGTCATTGTTACATATTCAGCTTCATCAGGTGCATCTTCAGGACGATTGCCAAGAACAAGAAGATGTTTGTAATTAGGCTCGTTAGCTGGATCCTCAAGTTCAAGACCTTCATGGCTGATATGCCATAAGTTACGGTCACGGCTATAGCTTGTATCTACAGAGAATGGAAGATGTATGCCGTGCTGTCTGCAATATTCAATCTCGGCTTCACGGGAATCAAGACCCCATTTATCATTTCTCCAAGGAGCAATAATCTTAATATCAGGAGCAAGTGCTTTGATTGCAAGTTCAAAACGAATCTGGTCATTACCTTTACCTGTAGCACCGTGGCAGATAGCAACAGCTCCTTCTTTACGTGCAATTTCAACAAGCTTCTTAGCAATAAGAGGTCTTGCCATTGATGTACCAAGAAGATATTTGTTCTCATATACAGCATGTGCCTTTACACAAGGAACAATATATTCGTCACAGAATTCATCTGTAATATCTTCAATATATAACTTAGAAGCACCGCATGAAATAGCACGTTCTTCAAGTCCATCAAGTTCTTCGCCCTGTCCGCAGTCTGCACATACGCAGATAACATCGTAATCGAAATTCTCCTTTAACCATGGGATAATAGCAGTAGTATCAAGACCGCCGGAATAAGCTAAAACAACTTTTTCTTTCATAAATAAATCCTCCTTATTATTGCGGGGAAAATAATGCCGCATTTATAAATATACGACAGAAATCTGTTCTCCTCGTGTTGTGAATCTCATGTGTTTTATAATAATCCAATCATAATAAAAAAGCAATAGGCAAAATTATTTTTATGCAGAAAAATGTGAATAAAATACATAATTCATGCATAAATATAAAAAATATGCAAATAAGACTTTACATAAGAAAAAAAGTTGCTATAATAAAAAACATACACAAAATGCATGCAGATGCGATTGGAGGAAGTATATGATAAAAGTAGGAATTATCGGAGCGACAGGATATGCCGGAAATGAGATTGTAAGATTATTGCTTGGACATAAGGATGTAAAGATTGTATGGTTTGGTTCGAGAAGTTATATCGACCAGAAGTATGCAGATGTATACAGAAATATGTTTCAGCTTGTAGATGATGTCTGCATGGATGATAATATGGAAGAACTTGCCAATGAGGTTGATGTAATATTTACAGCAACTCCACAGGGATTATGTGCATCACTTGTTAATGATGACATATTAAATAAGGTAAAGATAATTGACTTGAGTGCTGATTTCAGACTCAAAGATGTAAATATTTATGAAAAATGGTATAAAATCGAGCATAAAGCTCCCCAGTACATAGATGAAGCGGTTTATGGACTCTGTGAGATTAACAGGGACAAGATTACAAAGGATACAAGAATAGTTGCTAACCCTGGATGTTATACAACTACTTCAATCCTTACACTTTATCCTATGGTAAAGGAAGGACTTATTGACCCTGATACAATTATAATTGATGCAAAGAGTGGAACTTCAGGTGCGGGAAGAGGTGCAAAGGTTGCCAATCTTTTCTGTGAAGTAAACGAGAGCATGAAAGCATATGGTGTCGGAACACACAGACATACACCTGAGATTGAAGAACAGCTCGGATATGCATGCGGAAGAGATGATTTAAAGCTTATATTTACACCGCATCTCGTTCCTATGAACAGAGGAATTCTTGTAACAGCATATGCAAATCTTAAAAAAGATGTAACAGATGATGATGTAAAGGCTGTATACGATAAATATTATAAAGATGAGTATTTTGTGAGAGTTCTGGATAAAGGTGTATGTCCTGAGACACGATGGGTTGAGGGAAGCAATTTTGTCGATATAGGATATAAGGTAGAGCCTAGAACACACAGACTCATTATGATGGGTGCTTTGGATAACCTTGTTAAAGGTGCTGCAGGTCAGGCGGTACAGAATATGAATCTTTTATTCGGACTTCCTGAAAATGAAGGACTGCAGCTTGCACCGATGTTCCCATAATAGTAGATATTTTGTGGGATTAACCGGACAGCAACGAAAAATAAATCACACAATATAAATACACCGTAATAAATTCAGCGTGAGGAGATTAATCAATATGGAAATTATACAGGGTGGCGTTACAGCCGCAAAAGGATTTAAGGCGGCAGGTATGAATGCCGGAATCAAAAACAAGACAAAAAAAGACATGGCAATGATTTTTTCTGAAAAACCATGTGTTACAGCAG
Source organism: Lachnospira hominis (ex Liu et al. 2021) (assembly GCF_014287955.1). Taxonomy (GTDB): domain Bacteria; phylum Bacillota; class Clostridia; order Lachnospirales; family Lachnospiraceae; genus Lachnospira; species Lachnospira hominis. The sequence continues at coordinate 273,069 of NZ_JACOPD010000003.1, forward strand.
GTACATTTACAACAAATAAAGTATTTGCAGCTCCTGTAAAGTGGGATAAAAATATTGTATATAACAGTAAATATTCACAGGCTGTTGTTATTAACAGTGGTGTTGCCAATGCCTGCACAGGCGAGGAGGGCGACAATGCATGCCTTAGGGAAGCACAGGCAGTATCTAAGGCACTTGGGATTCCTGAAAATTCTGTGCTTGTTGCATCAACAGGTGTAATCGGAATGCAGCTTCCTATGGATACAATGGTAGCGGGAATCAATGCACTTCCATCAGTGCTTGCTGATACACAGGAAGCGGGAACACAGGCTGCAGAGGCAATTATGACAACCGATACAAGATCTAAGCAGGTTGCCGTGACAGTTGACATAAAAGGAAAGAAAGTTACAGTAGGCGGCATGTGCAAGGGTGCGGGAATGATTCATCCTAATATGGCAACAATGCTTTGTTTTATCACAAGTGATGCAAATATCGAAAAGAGTGCACTTCAGAAGATGACAAGTGCAATAGTAGATGATTCATTTAACATGATTTCCGTTGATGGCGATACATCAACTAATGATACTGTTCTTGTAATGGCAAACGGAATGGCAGAAAATGAATGTATAAAGGAAAATACACCTGAGTACGATGAATATTTTAAAGCACTTTCATATATACTTACAGAGCTTTCAAAGATGATAGCAGGAGATGGTGAAGGTTGTACCTGTCTTTTTGAAGTAAAAGTAATTAATGCAAAAGAAAGACAACAGGCAAGAACACTTGCAAAATCAATTGTTACCTCAAGTCTGACAAAGGCAGCTATTTTTGGACATGATGCCAACTGGGGCAGAATTCTTTGTGCAATGGGATATTCCGGAGCAGATTTTGAACCTGAAAAAGTTGATATTTACTTTGAGAGCAGTGCTGGAAAGTTAAAGATAGTTGAAAATGGCAAGGCAACTGATTATAGTGAAGAAGAGGCAACAAAGATTCTTTCGCAGAATCCTGTAACGGCTATAGCTGATGTAAAGCAGGGTGATGTCAACGCAACGGCATGGGGCTGTGACCTTACATTTGATTATGTAAAAATTAATGCAGACTACCGTTCATAATTAAATAAGAAAGAATTTTAAGGAGAAATTATTGACATGGAAATGAATGAAGAATTAAAAAAAGCACAGATTCTCGTTGAGGCACTGCCTTATATACAGAAATTCAACAGAAAAATAATCGTTGTAAAATATGGCGGAAGTGCCATGGTTGACGAGGAATTAAAGAAAAAAGTAATTCAGGATGTTGTGTTGTTAAAGCTGGTAGGATTTAAGCCTATTATCGTTCACGGCGGCGGAAAGGAAATCAGTAAGTGGGTATCAAAGACAGGTGGAAATCCTCAGTTTATCAATGGCCTACGTGTTACTGATGAACCTACAATGGAAATTGCTGAAATGGTATTAAATAAGGTAAATAAGAGTCTTGTTGCACTTATAGAAGAACTTGGTGTCAAAGCGTGTGGTATCAGCGGTAAGGATGGCGGCATGTTAAAGGTTGAAAAGAAGCTTTCAGGTGGCGAAGATATAGGTTATGTAGGTGAAGTAAAAGATGTAGATACTACAATTATAACTTCACTTTTAAAAGATGATTTTATACCTGTAATCTGCCCTATAGGATATGATGATACATTTCACTCATATAATATTAATGCTGATGATGCGGCATGTGCAATTGCAAGAGCTGTCAATGCTGAAAAACTTGCATTTCTTACTGATATAGAGGGTGTATACAGAGATTATGAAGATAAGTCTTCTCTTATTTCTGAACTTACAACTGATGAGGCAAGAGAACTTCTTGCTGGCGGAACAATTGGAGGTGGTATGCTTCCTAAGTTAAATAACTGTATAGATGCGATAGAGCATGGCGTTTCAAGAGTTCATATTCTTGACGGACGTATTCCGCATTGTCTTCTTCTTGAAATATTTACTAATAAGGGTGTTGGTACAGCTATTCTTAGTAAAGAAGCAGAGAAATTTTTTGATACAAATATCTAGTTAAGGGAGAAAAATGATGGATACAAAGACAATTATTGAAACAGCTGAAGAAAAGCTTATTCATACATATAACCGTTACCAGATTGTACTTGACAAAGGTGATGGAGTAAGACTTTATGATACAGATGGAAAAGAATATCTTGATTTTGGTGCCGGAATTGCGGTATTTGCATTGGGATATAATAATAAAGAATACAATGATGCAGTAAAAGCTCAGGTTGACAAGCTCATCCACACATCAAATTATTTTTACAATGAGCCTGCAGTAAAGGCGGCCCAGGCCGTAACAAAGGCTTCCGGCATGGACAGAGTGTTTTTTACGAACAGCGGTACGGAAGCAGTTGAGGGAGCTATAAAACTTGCCAAAAAATATGCATATTTAAAGGATGGCTCAACAGACCATGAAATTATTGCAATGGAACATTCATTCCACGGAAGAAGCATGGGGGCTCTTGCTGTAACAGGCAACCGTCATTATCAGGAAGCATTTGGTCCTATGATTCCGGGAATAAAGTTTGCAAAATACAATGATCTTGAAAGTGTCAAGTCACTTGTGAATGATAAGACATGTGCCATTATCTTCGAGACAGTTCAGGGAGAGGGCGGCGTATATCCTGCCAAAAAAGAATTTATCGAAGGTGTAAGAAAACTCTGCGATGAGAAAGGAATTCTTCTTATTCTTGATGAAATCCAGTGTGGCATGGGACGTACAGGTTCTATGTTTGCATATCAGCAGTATGGTGTGAAGCCTGATATTGTTACAGTTGCAAAGGCACTTGGCTGTGGCGTTCCTATTGGTGCATTTCTTGCAAAAGAAAATGTTGCAAAAGCACTTGTTCCTGGAGACCATGGTACTACATATGGTGGCAATCCGCTTGCGTGTGCGGCATCAGCAAAAGTATTTGAATTATTTGAAAAACTCAATGTACTTGAAAATGTACAAAAAGTTGGTGCATATATGGCTAAAAAATTAGAGCAGATTGTTCAGGATTATGATATAGTAATTGAGCACAGGGGCGTAGGTCTTATTCAGGGAATTGAGTTGTCATTAAATCCTAAAGATGTGATTTCCAATGCACTTGATAATGGTCTTATTCTGTTCTCAGCAGGCACAAATGTTATAAGATTTGTACCACCTCTTGTAATAACAGAAAAAGATGTTGATGAGATGATAGTTAAATTAAGAAAAGCCCTTGATGAAACAAGGAGTTAATTATTATATGAAGCAGTTAAAGAGAGCAGCGGCGGTTTTACTTGCAGTTTGTCTGATTTTTTCGCTTGCTGCGTGTGGTGGTGTCAATATTGATAAAACGGCAAAAAATCTTCACATTGAGCAGGCAGAGAATATAAGAGTATGGTATTGTGACGACAGGTATACAGATTATCTGAATTTTGTTGCGGATAGATTTCATTCTGCAAACGAACTTGTTACAATTGAACCGGTTTTGGTTGATTCTGATAACTATCTTGAGAATATATATGAAGAGAGTGTACGAAACGGTAACGTGGCAGATGTATATCTTATGCTTACAGATGAGCTTGAAAAAGCAAGCATGATGGGTCTTACAGTTGAGAACAGTACATATTCTGATTTGTATACACAAAAAAATTATGGAAACAGTGCAATTGAAGCAGCATCATATAAAGGTAAACTTTATGGATATCCTGTCACATTTGATGTTCCATTTCTTGTATACAATAAAAATGCTGCATCTTCTGTAGAAACATTTTCACAGCTTATAGATTATTGTCATAATTATACAGTTAATGATGATAATCAGAATGTTGAGCAGCTCGTATCATGGGATGTCTCAGATATGCTTGTTAATTACGGGTTTGTGTGTGGTTCGGTTAAAATAGGCGGAGAAAGCGGAGATGATAATACAAAGCTCAGTGCTGACAAAGATTTACTTAAAAAATCGCTGACTGAATTTGTAAAATTAAGAGACGAATTTGGTATTGTGCGTGCCGAGACAACGCTTGATTCATGTGCTGATTTATTTGCACAGGGAAAACTTGCATATACAATTACAGATGTTTCGCATCTTAATACAATTGCGGAGTCAGGAATTTCATATGGTGTATGTAATATTCCGGCACTTTCAGATGATATGCAGATTGAAAATATTTCCGAAAATTTATGTGCATTTGTTAATCCGTATTCATCCGATGTCCAGACTGCAAAGGCAGTTGCCAACGCTATGAGCTATGATTATGCTGCTGCTGTAAACAGCACAACAGGGCTTTTAAGTTCAAGAACTATAAGCATTAACAGCAAAGAATATAAGGATACATATGGGAAAATATATGAAATATATTCAAAGGCTGATGACAAAGCAAAATTTATGGGAGCTGCATATTTTTATACAAAATTTGATATAATGCTTCATCAGGTATGGGATGGAACTGATATAGAAACATCAGTAAATTCATTTTTATCTGAATTAAAAGTCCAATAAAAATAAAGAATAAAAAACCTGTTATGAGTACATAATTAAGTATTAGATTGAAAATAATAGTAAATTTAATTCTTTAGGAGGTACTGATGGCAGGTTTTTTGATTGCAATTTTATCGGGTGCATTAATGAGTATCCAGGGAGTGTTTAATACGGGAGTTACAAAGAGCAGCAGTATATGGGTAGCAGCTGGATTCGTGCAGATTACAGCATTTCTTACATGTGCTGTGATGTGGATTGTTGACGGAAGACCGCAGATAATGGGTCTGTTTAATGTGTCGCCGAAGATATCGCTTCTGGGCGGTGTTATTGGTGCATTTATAACATATACGGTTGTAAAGGCTATGTCTGATCTTGGAGTTGCAAAAGCTGAGATTACTATTGTTATCAGCCAGATTGCGGTTGCCTACATTATTGAATTGTTCGGGCTTTTTGGAAGTGAGAAAAAAGATTTTTCATGGATAAAGCTGTTAGGCATTGCGGTTGCAGTTACAGGTGTAGTAATATTTAGTATGTGTGGTAATTCAAAAGAGTAAAATCATATGTAAATAAAAATATACAATAATTTAAATTCATATTAGTAAAGGAGAGTACATGGAAGATTTATTTAAAATATGCGGAATTGTTAATTTGAAAAAAGGTGAGGGACGTACTATCAAAGCCGGCGGAATGTGGGTATATGATAATGAGATAGAAAGCATCATGGGAGATGCTCCTGATGGAACACTTGTTGAAGTGCATGATTTTGACGGATATTTTATGGGAATAGGTTTTATTAACAGAAGGTCAAAGCTTACAGTCAGGATGATGAGCAGACATCAGCATGTTATTGATGAGGATTTTATTGAGCAGAGAGTGCGTGACTGTGTCGAGTATAGAAAACATACAGTTGATATGTCTTCATGCCGTCTTGTATTTGGTGAGGCTGATTTCCTTCCGGGAATTGTTATTGACAAGTTTTCAGATGTTCTTGTGGTAGAGTCTCTTGCGTTGGGAATAGACAGATTCAAGCCAATGATAGTTGATAAACTTAAAAAAGTTCTTGATGAAAATGGTATGAATATACGTGGTGTGTATGAAAGAAGCGATGCCAAGGTACGTCTGAATGAAGGGCTTGAGCGTTTTAAAGGATTTATTGGCGAAGAGTTTGATACAAAAGTTATGATAGAGGAAAATGGTGTAAAGTATTACGTTGATGTTCAGGATGGACAAAAGACGGGATTTTTCCTTGACCAGAAGTACAATCGAAAAGCAATATGGAAGATTTGTCCGGGTGCAAAAGTATTAGACTGCTTTACACATACAGGCTCATTTGCCTTAAATGCCGGAATGGCAGGGGCAGCCAGTGTACTTGGAGTTGATGCATCAGAACTTGGAGTTGAACAGGCACGCGAAAATGCGAAGCTTAACGGACTTGAGGACAGAGTTTCATTTGTATGCCGTGATGTGTTTGAACTTCTGCCTGAACTTGAAAAGAAGGGCGAAAAGTTTGACTTTGTAATTCTTGACCCGCCTGCTTTCACAAAGTCACGCAGTTCAATCAAAAATGCCGTAAAAGGTTACAGGGAGATTAACCTTCGTGCGATGAAGCTTGTTAAAGACGGCGGCTACCTTGCTACATGTTCATGCTCACATTTTATGGATACAGAACTTTTTACAAAGACAATCGGCGAGGCGGCAAGAAATGTACATAAACGTCTGCGTCAGATTGAATTCCGCACACAGGCACCTGACCATCCTGTACTTTGGGCATCAGATTCTTCACTTTATTTGAAGTTTTACATCTTCCAGGTTGTGGACGAACGTTAGGCGTTTGGCAGGAAAATAGGAAGTCAGCATCAATAAATATAAAACAAGCAGCTGTGGGAGTGGCTGGATTTATGCTCACATGCTGCTTGTTTTAAGATTATATTTCGATAGATTCCCCAGGAAAGCGGAGCGGATGCACTGAGCCAGGCATTCTGAGGCATCATACACAAAATAATTCTTAATCCTGCAAGACCATAAATAGCTGCTGTAGTTGCTTTATGGCCTTTAATCTGATAACGCTCACGCCATATATGATAGAGTACGCCATAAAAAATAATCATAGTGATAGAGGTAATCCACTTCCTAAAAGCTCAGCCTGTTTTTACTGTAACATACTGCAAGGTAACTAACTATGATGTGCTTTTTTATTATTTGCCAGTCTTAATTGTAATCTCCTCGACTTTTGTAATAGGGTTTACAGTCGGAATTCTGTATAAAGTTTCATTATCCTCATAATACTGGAAAAATGTATACTGTGAAGTGCAGTTTATTGTTGAAATATTGCCAGCAGCAATATATTCAATCTGTGTTCCATCGGCATTCATGCGGTAAAGACCTGTGTTAGTGCCTTCAACCTGAAAGAAAATTTTGTTGCCGTAGCGGTTGTAATTGATGACTTTTCCACCGTCAACAGGACTGTAAAGCTGTTCAAGTGTCTTATTTGATGTATTAAGACGCATGAGGGCGTATCCCTTGTCAAGGTCAATATAATAAATATAATTATCAGCAGCATCTACAAGATATGCATTTACATTAAAATATGCACTTACATTTCCGGTTGATGCATCAAGCGTGCTTATATAATTCTTGTTATATGTATCTGCAAAATAGAATTTGCCATTGTATACGCTTGCCAGATTATATACTTTTGAGGAAAATTTTTTATCATCTTTTCCGTCTATTCCGGCTTTGTATACATACATTCCTTCGTTTGCATTGTAATATTGATAGAAAATGTCATTGCCGTAAAGGGTGGCAATACCGGATTTTGTAGTTGTAATTGTATCCGCATTCTGTCCGTCAAGGTCTGTACGATAAACACCAAACATCTGACCTGTAAAAGAATTTTCTTTTGCTGAAGAAAGATTATTTCTTACATAATAAATGTAATTGCCACAGACGTTGATATAGTATACCGAATCTGTGTTTAAGGCTCTGGCATTTGAACAGTCAGAATCCATAACATAAAGGCGTCCGTCATCATATGGATTTGCAAAATAAATTTTGCCGTCATATTCGCAAAAGCGTCCTTTATTGTTGAGGTTTCCGGCAGTATTTCCAACGGCAGTTTTGGAGTTGTACTTAAATCTTGTTGAAAAATAAGAAAAAGTCAGCCCTCCTGCGAGTGCAATGACAGCAACTATACTGACAATGATTGTTATTATTTTTTTCATGCTAATCTCCAATCGTGCTTGTTATTCAACCTATAATATAGTAAAATAACATAAAATGCTTGTATATGCAATGGACTATTGGATATATGGATTGGAGAAAGTAATGTTGGATTTAGGCGAGATAAGAGATAAGATTGACGGGATTGACAGACAGCTCGTAGATTTGTTTGAAGAACGCATGCAGCTTTGTACAGATGTTGCCAAATATAAAATTGAGACAGGCAAGAAAGTGCTTGATACAGACAGGGAAAAAGCAAAGATAGAGGCTGTCAGTAAGATGGTGAAAGATCCTAAGAATGTGCATGCCATAGATGATTTGTTTTCGCAGATTATGGCTAATTCAAGAAAGATGCAATACAGACTCTTAGAAGAGACTACACAGACATTAAGAGAGCCATATGAAGCAATTGATGAGATAGATAAAAAGAACTGCCGTGTTGTATATCAGGGAGTTCCGGGTGCATACAGTTATATTGCAATGAGAAGATTTTTTGGAAAAGACGTTAATAACTTTGCTGTGCCTTCATGGCGTGATGCAATGGAAGCAGTAAAAAACGGTGAAGCGGATTATGCTGTCCTTCCAATAGAAAATACGACGGCTGGCTGTGTCGCAGATGTTTATGACCTTATTCAGGAATATGATAATTACATAATAGCAGAGACATTTGTAAAAGTTGAGCACGCACTTTTGGGACTTGAAGGAACAGACATTGATAAAGTGACAACAGTCTATTCTCATCCACAGGGATTTATGCAGTGTGAGAAGTTTCTTTCAAAGCATAAGGACTGGCAGCAGATAAGCCAGGCAAATACAGCCGGAAGTGCAAAGAAAGTGCTTGAAGAAAATGATAAGACACACGTTGCAATAGCAAGTGAAGAAGCAGCTGAAGTTTATAATCTTTCAGTTCTTGCCAAAAAGATTAATGACCTTGATAACAATACAACACGTTTCGTTATAGTTACAAATACAAGAAAATTTGTAAAAAATGCAAAGAAGATGAGTATTGTATTTGAGACAGCTAACGAACCCGGAACCCTTTATAACCTTTTAAGCCATATTATATATAATGGACTTAATATGAATAAGATTGAGTCAAGACCAATAGAAGGCAGACCTTGGGAATACAGATTTTTCATAGATTTTGAGGGGAATATTGATGACCCGGCTGTTATGAATGCACTTCGTGGAATACAGGAAGAAGCTAAAGCGATAAAACTTCTTGGAAATTATTAATCTTTCATGTGAACAATTTATTTAAAAAATTATTAATTTAAGCTGTTGCATTTTTAAAATAAATAGTGTATGGTAAATATATAAGCTGTGTGACTGGCGGAAATGTATGTTTTTACATACAGTGAGATTACTCACAGGGAACATAGCAGTTTTTAAATGCCGACCGCCTGGGCGACCTTTTTAATCAGGTTGTCCGGGTGAGCCGGCATTTTTGCGTGTGGAAAAGGTTACAAAATAAAACTTAGAAGAGGTACTGTTTATGGAAATGCAATTATTAGAAAATGAATTATCAGGATGTGCTTATCCGGGAAGAGGAATTGTAATCGGAAAGTCAGAAGACGGCACAAAGGCTGTAACAGCTTATTTCATTATGGGTAGAAGTGCTAACAGCCGCAACAGAGTATTTGTCGAGGATGGAGAAGGAATCCGTACACAGGCATTTGATGAGAGCAAGCTTGAAGATCCGAGCCTTATCATCTATGCACCTGTAAGAGTCCTTAACAACAGTACAATCGTTACAAACGGCGACCAGACAGATACAATTTATGATTTGATGAAAGCCGGAAAGACATTTGAACAGTCTTTAAGAACAAGAAAATTTGAGCCTGATGAACCGAATTTTACACCTAGAATTTCAGGAATACTTAATTTTGAAAATGGTGAATTTGATTATGCAATGTCAATTTTAAAGAGCAATAACGGCAATGGTGCAGCATGTAACAGATACACATTTTCATATGAGACACCACTTGCAGGTGAAGGACGTTTTATTCATACATATATGGGTGATGGCTCACCACTCCCAAGCTTCGAGGGAGAACCTGCATGGGTAAAGATTTCAGGTGATATTGATTCATTTACAGATATGCTCTGGAATAACTTAAATGAGGATAACAAAGTTTCATTATTTGTTCGTTTTATTGATATTAAGACTGGAAAATATGAGACAAGAATTATCAATAAGAATAAGTAATTTAAGGTTAAGAAACAGCAATACTATTTACGATGTATGTTTATCTACAGAAAGGATATAAAATGAACGAATTTCAGTTAAAATATGGATGCAATCCTAATCAGAAACCTTCAAGAATATTTATGGCAGACGGAAGTGAACTTCCGGTTGAAATCCTAAATGGCAGACCGGGATATATTAATTTCCTTGATGCATTTAATGGTTATCAGCTTGTAAAAGAGTTAAAAGAAGCGACAGGACTTCCGGCTGCAACCTCTTTTAAGCATGTATCTCCTGCAGGTGCAGCAGTTGGTCTTCCACTCACAGATGTTTTAAAGAAAATATACTGGGTAGATGAGTCAATTGGAGAACTTTCTCCACTTGCATGTGCGTATGCAAGAGCAAGAGGTGCTGACAGAATGTCATCATTTGGTGATTTTATTTCACTTTCAGATGTTTGTGATGTTGCAACTGCAAAGCTTATCCAGCATGAAGTATCAGATGGTATCATTGCACCGGGATATGAAGATGAGGCACTTGAAATCTTAAAATCAAAGAAAAAAGGCAATTATAACATCATTAAAATAGACCCTTCATATAAGCCTGAACCAATTGAAAGAAAACAGGTTTATGGTGTTACATTTGAACAGGGACGCAACGAGTTTGTAATTAATGAAGAACTTCTTGGCAATGTAGTTACAGAAAATAAAGAGATTTCTCAGCAGGCAAAGATTGATTTGATTATTGCATTAATTACATTAAAGTATACACAGTCAAATTCCGTATGTTACGCAAAGGGCGGACAGGCAATCGGAATCGGTGCAGGACAGCAGTCAAGAATCCACTGTACAAGACTTGCTGGTTCAAAGGCAGATAACTGGTTTTTACGCCAGAATCCAAAGGTATTAAGTCTTCCGTTTAAAGAAAATATCGGTCGTGCTGACAGAGATAATGCAATTGATTTATATATCGGTGAGGATTACATGGATGTTCTTGCTGATGGTGAATGGGAAAGAGTATTTACTGAAAAGCCGGAAGTATTTACAAAGGAAGAAAAGAGAGCATGGCTTGATAAAAATACAGATGTTGCACTTGGCTCAGATGCATTCTTCCCATTTGGTGACAATATTGAGAGAGCATACAAGAGCGGTGTTAAATATATTGCACAGCCGGGTGGTTCAATCCGTGATGACAATGTAATTGAGACATGTAACAAGAGAAATATTGCAATGTGCTTTACAGGAATGAGATTATTCCATCACTAATTTGCAGGCAGATTTTTAACTGGTATAAAAAGAAAATCCTGAAGAACTTCATATGCTGCTTTTGTGGCTGAAAGTCTTCGGGATTTTTGTATTTATGCAGATATCAGGTCATGGTTGATTTATGAATATAGCTGTTATATGTTATTTTTATATTCTTTAATTTTTGTAAGAATTTCTTCGGGAACAAAAAGGTGTCCGCGTCCGGTACCAAGTTCAATATCGGGTTTGTTTGCACCATGATAATCTGAACCGCCGCTTATTAAAAGATTTCGTTCTTTGGCGATATGTTTCATTTCAAGCTCATCACCCATTGTATAGGTTGAATAAACGGCTTCAAGTCCGGCAATTCCATGTTGACACAGATAATCCATCAGTTTGTTCATTTGTTCATTTCCCATATGATACAGGACAGGGTGTGCAAGAACAGGTACGCCGCCGACTGACTTTATCATTTTGATAGCTTTTTCGGGAAGCATCTTCTCGCGAGGGACATAACATGGTTTTGAGTCCCCAAGATACCGGTCAAATACCTCATTGCGGCTTTTTACATAACCTTTTCTTACAAGGTAGTCGGCAAAATTAGCTCTTGTTATAACAGCACCTTCATACATCTTTTTCATTTCATCATAAGATACAGGAATTCCTATTTCACAGAATCTGGCAGCAATTTTCTCATTACGTTTTTCACGGCTTTGTTTTAAAGATTCTAATTCTTTTTTGAAATTTTTGTCAGTATAATCTATATATAGACCAACTATGTGTATTTCTTTTTTGTCATAGAAAGTGCTTAATTCTATGCCGGGTATAAGTTCAATATCGTAATCGGCGGCACAGCTGACAGCTTCAGGTATCCCGTCAATAGTGTCATGGTCGGTGAGAGCCATGGCAGCAAGATTTATTGAGAAAGCTTTTTTAACCAGCTCAGATGGCGTGAGTGTTCCATCTGAATATGTTGAGTGAACATGTAAGTCTATGGATTTCATAAATCCTCCTTTTTGTTAAAATGAGAATCCAATTGCATAAAGTGGATTGCACATTATTGTTTTTGCGAATATTTTACAGTAATTTTATTGTATTTTACCACGTTTAAGTTTAAAATAAAATATGTTACGTATTAATAGTAAACTTTGAAAGGCATTGTAACATGAGAAAAAAGTCACACTTATCATTAGCTGTTTATCTTATTGATAATATGGACAGCAGCTTATTGATTAACCACAGGAAGGCATTTTTGCTTGGAAGTATCCTGCCGGATTGTCGTCCGTCATTTGTAACTACGAAACATAACATGGAAGAAACATTTGATATGGTTTCGGATTTTATTTCACAACTTACAGTAGATTCACATGATTACAAAAGAATTTCTACGGCATATGTAAGAAAGCTGGGCGAAGTAACGCATTATGTAGCTGATTATTTTACATATCCGCATAATGAAGTTTTTGATGGTAATATAAAAGACCATTGCATATATGAGAAAAATTTGAAAGAAGCATTGAAAAGTTATATTGACAGTGAACAGATTTATATTAATAAAAGTCTTATAGACAGTTTTAGGAAGCCTGAAGATATTTGCAGGCTCATAAAGAATCTGCACGCACAATATGTAAGCGGAAGAAGTACAGTAAACAACGACTGTATATATATAGTCGCGATGTGCCATATAATTGTCGGAGGAATATTAAAGCTTCTTATTGAAAACAGAAGTTATGGTTATATTAACAGACTACGCCCGAATGTGGCATAGTTTTTAAAATAATAAGATTATTATTGGGATTGCATGAAGGGAGGAGATTTTATGCAGGAACGGGAACCTGTTATTGGAGGTCTGTACAGACATTTTAAAAATAAGCTATATCAGGTAAAAGCTGTTGCAATTCACTCCGAGACGAAGGAAAAGATGATAGTATATCAGGCTCTGTATGGAGATTTTGCAGTATATGTAAGACCATATGATATGTTTATGAGTGAGGTTGACCATGTTAAATATCCGGATGTTAAGCAAAGATACAGGTTTGAACAGGTGTTTTTCGATGAAGACAGCGGATATGTAAGCGTTGATGAAAAAGGTAATGAAGATTCATTGGATAATGAACCGGTGATTCTACCGGTTTTTGATGAAGAGACCGAGGCTGTTGATGACAGACTTATGAAGTTTCTTGATGCAGAAGGGTATGCACAGAAACTTGAGGTGCTGTCTGAATTAAGAGATAATCTTGATGATAAGCTTATTGATGCTATGGCGGTTTCAATGGATGTAGAGGTGCTTCCGGGAACCATTGACGAAAGATATGCATCGCTTAGACACTGCATACAGGCACACGCAAAATATGAATGTACGAGGTTAAGATAACAATATGTAATATATTATAATTAAACAGGAGGGTTTTTATGGAAGAAAAGAATTTTACAAAGGTGACACCTGAGATTGAAAGTCTCGCTGAAAAATGCAGGGAGAATAATAGAATAAGTCTTGATTTGTATGATAAATATGAGGTAAAAAGAGGACTTAGGGATTTGAATGGTAAAGGTGTTCTTACAGGACTTACTGAAATTTCAGAAGTAAAATCTACAGAAACAGATGAGAATGGGATATCTCATCCATGTGACGGAAAGCTTTATTACCGTGGATATGATGTTGAAGAAATTATTGCAGGTTTTACAAAGGACAAAAGATATGGATTTGAAGAAGTTACATATCTTCTGATTTTTGGTGAGATGCCAAATGATGAACAGCTTGCAGATTTTACAGAGCTTCTTGGATATTACAGATGTATACCGCCTAATTTTGTAAGAGATATTATAATGAAAAAGCCAAGCTGCGATATTATGAATGCTGTGGCACGAAGTGTGCTTATGCTTTATTCATATGATGATAAGGCAGATGATGTGAGCATTCCTAATGTGGTACGTCAGTCAATCCAGCTTATTTCACAGCTTCCACTTCTTGCTGTTTACAGTTATCAGGCGTATAAACATTCACACATAGGAGGAAGCCTTATAATACATGAGCCGGATCCTAAGATGTCTACGGCTGAAAATATTCTTCATCTTCTGCGTGATGATGGCAATTTTACACCGCTTGAGGCAGAGATTCTTGATATTGCACTTGTTCTTCATGCAGAACATGGCGGCGGTAACAATTCAACATTTACAACACATGTTGTTACATCTTCAGGTACAGATACATATTCCGCAGTTGTATCATCACTTGCATCATTAAAGGGACCTAAGCATGGTGGTGCCAATTTAAAGGTTGTAAAGATGTTTGAAGATATCAAGCATAATGTTAAGAACTGGGATGATGAAGAAGAACTCACTAAATATCTTGATGCAATTCTTCACAAAGAAGCATTCGATAAAACGGGTCTTATTTATGGTATGGGTCATGCCGTTTATTCGCTTTCAGACCCGAGAGCAAGAGTGTTCAAAGGTTTTGTAGAACAGCTTTCGCAGGAAAAACACAGGGAAAAAGAATTCAAGCTTATGTCTGATGTTGAAAGGATTGCTGCCGGACTTATTGCAAAAGAGAGAAAAATTTACAAAGGTGTCAGTGCAAATGTGGACTTTTACAGCGGTTTCGTGTATAGTATGTTAGGCCTTCCGCATGAGTTGTATACACCAATTTTTGCGGTGGCAAGAATTTCGGGATGGAGTGCCCACAGAATAGAAGAACTTATTAACTGTGGAAAGATTATTCGTCCGGCTTATAAGAGTATAAGCCCGCATAATGAATACACTCCTTTAAGCGAACGATAAGCAGTTTTGACAGGAAAGGAAAATGGGTATGAATATAGCAGTAATAGCAGGCGGTACAAGCACTGAAAGAGATGTTTCGCTTTCATCAGGTAAACTTATATGTGCATCACTTAGAAGAAATGGTCATAATGCCAATATGATTGATGTTTTTCTTGGAAGTGATAAATATGATAATGTACAGGATTTCTTTAATGATAAGAATGATTTAGAGGAGCTTGCTTCAGAGCTTGGAAAGATGAGCCCGAAGATTAAAGAGATTGAGACTGAAAGAAAAGAAAAATCTGAAGGCTTCTTCGGACCTATGGTTCTTGATGTATGTAAGGCTGCGGATATTGTATATATAGGACTTCATGGTTCTAATGGTGAAGATGGTAAAATTCAGGCAGCATTTGATTTATTTGGAATAAAATATACAGGAACAGACTATCTAAGCAGTGCTATTTCAATGGATAAACATCTTACAAAGAAAATGCTTGCAACTGAAGGGGTACCTGTTCCTAAGGGAATAACATTAAAAAAAGGCCATAAGCTTGAATATGTACCATTTCCATGTGTTGTAAAGCCATGCTGCGGCGGTTCAAGTGTCGGTGTATCAATTGCAAAAAATGAAGCTGAATTCAAAGAAGCAGTGGATTTGGCATTTTCGCTTGAAGATGAAATAATTGTTGAAGAATATGTTAAAGGAAGAGAATTTTCTGTAGCTGTAATTGACGGAAAAGCACTTCCTGTAATTGAGATAGAGCCATTGAATGGTTTCTATGATTATAAGAATAAATATAGTGCCGGTGCTACAAAGGAGACATGTCCTGCCAAAGTTGATGAAGAGACTTCACAGAGAATGCAAAGATGGGCAGAAAAGGCATGTGAGGCGGCAGGAATAAAGGCATTTGCGAGAGTAGATGAACTTATGAATGAAGATGGACAGATATTCTGCCTTGAAATCAACACACTTCCGGGAATGACAGCAACAAGCCTTGTTCCCCAGGAAGCACAGGTAGTTGGAATTTCATATGATGAACTTACACAGAAACTTGTTGAGTTGTCATTAGCTAAATATGAATAATTATTAACTGATTGGAGTCAATATGAAGGGAATGACAATTAGAGCCATGACACAGGCTTGTCATGGCATATATCATGGTGATGAAGGTGCAGTTGATATTGAAATATCAGCGATAACAACTGACAGCCGTAAGATTCAGAAAAATGGAATGTTTATTGCAATATGCGGTGAGAAAAGCGACGGACATGATTATATAGGAAAATGTTTTGATGACGGTGCATTGTGCTGTATTTCAGAGCATGAACTTCCTGGAGAAAGCAGACCATATATACAGGTTGAATCATCACTTACAGCATTAAAGCAGCTTGCAGCTTATTACAGACAGCAGCTTGATATTAAAGTTGTCGGAATCACAGGAAGTGTCGGAAAAACAAGTACAAAAGAAACAATCGCATCTGTTCTTGCACAGAAATATAAAGTGAAGAAAACACAAGGGAATTTTAATAATGAAATAGGTCTTCCGCTTACTGTTTTTACGCTTGAGGAAAGTGATGAAATTGCAGTGCTTGAGATGGGAATAAGTGATTTTGGTGAGATGACAAGGCTGACAGCAATTGCGTGTCCGGATGTATGTGTGATTACAAATATCGGATGGTGCCACCTTGAAAATCTTAAAACAAGAGACGGAATTCTTAAAGCCAAGACTGAAATATTTAAGTCTATGAATCCTGATGGAACAGTTATTCTTAATGGTGATGATGATAAGCTTATTACAATTAAGGATGTTTATGATAAAAAGCCTGTATTTTTCGGAATTGAAAATAAATGTGGAATATATGCAGGAAATATTGTAAATAATGGTCTGGAAGGCATGACAGCACGTATATGCAATGTTAATACAGCAGATAATATAAGAAATTTCAATGTGCATATTCCGGTTGCAGGAATTCATATGGTATATAATTCAATGGCAGCTGCGGCAGTCGGTGCTGTATTCGGACTTACATCAAAAGAGATTGCGGACGGAATTGCCAATATGGAGACTCTTGCCGGCAGAAATCATATTATAAGGACTGACAGTCTTCTTATTCTGGATGATTGTTATAATGCGAATCCTGTTTCAATGAAATCATCAATAGATGTGCTTGCATCGTCTAAAGGCCGCAAAGTAGCAATTCTTGGTGACATGTTTGAACTTGGAGAAAATGAAAAACAGCTTCATTATGGAGTTGGAGAATATTTTAAAGATAAAAATATAGACGTGCTTATTACAGTTGGTGAGCTTTCTAAAAATATTGCAGCAGGCGTAAGAACTGTTTCTGTCTGTGATGTTCATTCGTATGATACGAAAGATGAGCTTGAAAAAGATTTTTCAAAATTATTAAAAAAAGGTGACAATATATTGGTCAAAGCATCACATGGAATGCAGTTTACTAAAATTGTTGACTTCCTTGAAAAGCTTGAATTGTAGAGAAGAAGAGTTTTTATTTACTTCAGAGAACACATTTTACTTAAAAAGGAGAAATCTGTATGAAAAAAATTTCGTTGACGATATTGGCACTTGTAGCAGTGATTATGCTTGCATCATGTGGCAAAGCAAAGAAAGTTTCCATAGCTGGAAGCTGGGGTGCTGACAGTGGAAGTGAGACAGTATATCTTTTTAATGAAGACGGAACTGGTAAAATTTCAATTGGAACAACAGTTTCAAAGTCGTTCACATATGAAACGAACGACAACACATTAAAGATTGTAACTGAAATACTTGGACAGAAGGATGAACAGGAATATACATATAGTATAGACGGTGATGTCCTTACTATGACGAGAAATAATGAATCGGTAACATATACAAAACAGAAATAAAGATTATTAATCCCCCATCGGCTGATAAGAGGCTGATGGGGGTTTTTAAAAAATATGTCAGAGATTACATATGTAATTTCAGAAGTTATGAAGTGTGATTTTTCTTTTGCAGAAATAAAGACACTTCCGGGAAAAATTAAATACGGAAAACAATATGAGGAATATCATATTGATTTTGAAAAGTTAAGACAGATGGTTATGGATACATTTTATGAAAAAATAAAATAATATATAAAAAATATAAAAAACACTTTACAAATAAAATATAATATGCTACTATACTAAATGTAAATAAAAGCTTTTGATTTAAAGGAGGAAAATAATATGAATGATATTATTGAACATTATGGTAAAGTAGTTGTGGCACTTGCAGGCGTTCTTGCCGCTGTCCTTTTAACTGTTGCGGTTGTTGGCATAGTTAATACGAAGACAACGACAGCGGTCGAAAACATTTCTTATGAAAAGCAGATAACAGATGCTATAGAGGGGGCTGGGAATGATTGAGAGATTCGCATGTAGAAGAATTTATTGCAAGTCACAGAAGTGAATTGTTTAGCGAGCTCAAGGAAGAGATTGCTGATGACAGAATAACAGATATAGAATGGGATGGATATAATCTATGGATTACACATCTTGATAATGGAAGTTATTTATCCAAGAAGAAGCTTACAGCTGCTTTTGTTGATAATTTATCTATTCGTCTTGCCAACATTATGATGGTTTCTTTTAACAGGTCAGTACCTGTTCTTGAAGCAAATACTGAAGATTTAAGAATTTCTATCTGGCATGAGTCCAGATGCGGAAAGAAAAGTATTGCAATTAGAAAAATTCCAATATACATAAGATTTAACCACAAATCGCTTCTTGACAGCGGTTATGCACCAGAGACATTAATAAACCTGCTTGAAAACTGTACAAAAGCACATATGAATTGTGTTATAGGCGGTCAGCCACATGCAGGAAAAACAGAATTGTTAAAATATATGTCAACTTTTATATCTTCATATGAAAAGGTAGGCGTATATGAAGATAACCAGGAGATACATTACAGAATGATAAATCCCGGGAAAAAATGTGTAGAGTTTTTTGTTGATGACAGGTTTACCTATTCACAGATTATAAAGGCAGGATTAAGACACAACATTGACTGGATGCTTTTATCAGAATCAAGAGGAACAGAGGTTCTTGATTTGCTTAATTCACTGTCAACAGGTGCAAGCTGCATGACGACTATGCATCTTGACAATGTACGTGGACTGCCGGACCGAATGTATAACATGCTTGGAGAGAGCAGTGTAACCGACAGGTTTATTAATAGTATATATAAGTATATTGATGTAGGCGTTCTTGTTACATGTGATAAGAATGAAAGAAGAAAAATACAGGAGCTTGCTTTCTTTGACAGAGAGGATGGAATTAACAAATGTACTGTTATATATGAAAATTGTGAGTTTACATCCAATGATATTCCTAAGGAAATAATGAAAAGATTTAAAAATTATGGAATTGACAATCCATATGCGTAAGCACATGAAAATAACAATACAATAAAGGAAATGGGGTATGTTATGCAGTATGGAATAAAAAAAGCTTATAAAAATATTGGAAATATTAAGAATATGGCATATGAGAGTAAAACATCATATTCATTCTGGAAAATAACAGGAATTGCAGCTGCGGCATTTTTTGTATTAGGCTGTATATGTGTTTTTTATAAGATGAATATAATATGCTTTGCAATTTCTGAAATTGCAGTGATTATATTTATGCCTGCAATTATATTTTATTATTATTTGCAAAAGCAGGAAGATAAAAGATTTAATGATGTGGATGTTTATATACATCAGATGGCATATTCATTTCAAAGAAATCCAAAAGTGAATGTGGCTTTAGAAGATACATCACAGATACTTACGGGAAAGGCAAAAAAGACTGTGATAAAGTCAATAAAGAGGCTTGAAACGGAAACATCATCAGAAGTATATAATTATGCATTAAAAATTATAGAAGATGAGTATAACTGCCCCAAAATAAAAACATTACATAAGCTTATAGTTGATATTGAGCAAAGAGGCGGAAAATATTATCGTTCACTTGAAATTCTTCTGGATGATTTTAACTGCTGGGTTAAAAGAGTTTACAAATATCAGGATGACATAAAACAGATAAAAAGAAATTCATTTATTGGAATTATATTAAGTTTTGTACTCGCTTCTGTATCAGTGATAATAAGCCGTATTCTTGAAGGTACAGCAGGAATAGATATAAGTATAACTAATACTTTATTATATCAGGTTGTTTCACTTATATTTATATTATTAAATATAATCTATTTTGTGTTTGTAAATGTATCATATGGGAGAGAATGGCTTAATACGGACAGAACGGAGAAGAAAATATTAAAAGATATGAGAATTATATCTGATTCTGATAACAAAAGCATAAAAATATTTTCATTTATTACGTTTGGAATAATGTTAGCAGCAGCGTTTGTTTTTCTGTTTGCTAAAAATGTTCCGACGGCAGTAATAGTTGGGCTGGCAGGAATTTATATGCTTTTTGTGCCGGTGATTAACCGTAAGAAGGCTTTAGCAAGAATCCAGAATGATGTCTATATATCATTTTCAGAGTGGTTGAGGGATATTGTGATTCATCTGCAGGACGAGCCTCTTCAGGCAGCGGTAAGGGAAACATATAAGGATTGTCCTGTTGTGATGAAAGAATCTCTGGGAAGATTTATATATGAACTGGAAGAAACGCCATCATCAGTAAAACCATACTATGAATTTATGAGTGAATTTGGAATACTTGATATATCATCAACAGTGCGAATGCTTTATTCAGTGTCCGAGCTTGATGTTGACGAGGCAGATGAGATGATGAATACAATTATAAAAAGAAATTATGAAATAGTAGACAAATATGAAGAAAATAAAAATCAGAATAATTTAAGTGCATTAAGGTTTGCGGAATATATACCAATGATATTTGTTTCATTAAAAATAGCAGCTGATATGCTTATGGTTATTACTGGATATTTATAAAAAAGGAGTGTCAGAGGTGACACTACCGAAGAAACGCAGGGAGCAGGTATATGGATGGATTGATAGAAGAGTATGGTAATATTTTAATTTCGTTATTATTTTCGGGGATTATTATAGGAGTATTTTTAAAAATTCTTATTAAAGTAATGATTTAGGGAGTGTTTATGAAAGATATTATAGAAGTATATTCAGATGCAATAATATCTGTAATATGTGCTGTAGCAGTTATTACACTGTTTGTAAATATAATGACAGAATACAAGGATATTATCCTGGCGTTTTTAAATCAGATTATATACAGATAGTTATTGACATTAGTATGTAATATCAGAGGAGAGAATATGAAAAACATTATAGAAACATCATGTTATCTGCTGATTATGACAATTATATGTTATATATCATTAGAATTTATAATAATGAATACTGAGATTGCAGATGTGGGAAAGATGCAGCAATATGTTTCACATTATATAGAGATATATGGAAAGACACAGAAAAATAATGATGAACTTGATTCTGCAGTTTTTGATACCATATATAATGCTGCGAAAGACAGGGGAATGTCGGTGACATGCCAATATGAAACACAGACAGAAAATTATAAGTATTACAGAGTAAGCGTATCAAAAAATATAGGTATAAAACTTATGTCATTAAACAGGTTATATACATCAGAATGTCTTGTAAAATGTAAAGCTTAGAAAGGAAATTTGTATGAGGGTTATAATTGGGGGAAGTTCGCTTGCAGTTTTATTGGCACTTATTATTGTTATACATACGTCCGTTATAAATAAATCTGTAAGAGAGGATGAGATTAATCGTGGATTGGAAAATGCTACAGATTATGCAATAGATGTATGTTCATCTTATTATAGATATATTCAGGCCGATGATAATGATGATACATATATTACACAGCTGATGGAATTTTTTTGCATGACATTGAATAGTGCAGTTAAAACAGAAGGTGATATAACAGTGTCATTGGCAGAAGCAGACGTGGATGATGGACGTTTCGATTTTCTTGTAAAGCAGGAATATACATATTCATTTGGACAAAAGAAAGGAATATGTGTATGTCAGAGAGCAGTTTTATTAAAAAAATAATGGGGTGATGTTTATTGAAGAAACACAGTAAAATAATAATATTTATGTTGATGTCAGTTATGTTAATATCAATTATGTTTGTTAATATGACATCAGCTGCACAGATTAAGGATATCAAAGGAACCAGGGTTGAAAGACAATATTCTAATCATTATTCAGCACAGTTTAATGAATTATGGGATTCGTTTGGCAGAAGTGAAATTTCTATATATGATATTAATTACAATATAAATGATACATATAATCCAACTACATTTAATGATACTAATGGAAGAGACAGTGCAGGATATGAGATTTTATTAAAAGTTGATGGGAAAGAAGTGTGGCTTGGAAACAGCCATTATAAAAATAACGAAAAATATGACAGTATATATTATGGCTATTCAGGGATTGAACTGGATAACATCTGGTTTAATGATAATTATGAAGATGCAGCCGGAAACAAATTTACCCAGGTAAATATTGTACTGAAAAATACTAATCAGATTTCCAAGGTATTCAGTCTTGCTACGACAAGTGATATTGAAGTCGGGCATGATGATAATGCATTCTGCCGGTTTATAGGAAATGGATTTACAATGTCTAACATGTATGCAGATAATTCGGATGCACAGGGAGGAAATATTCCGTCAGTAGCATTAAATGTGTATACTAATGGAATTGCCGGTGTTACGGATGCTGACTGTGTTTATATTGGCGAATGGAAAAAAAGAAAGCAAAATGCGTGGTGTAATAATGTATTAGGAAGTTTTAATGTTATAAATAATACAAGGCATGGTGCGATGATGGGCAGTAGTGGATGTATTGATGTCGGAATGTCTATAGCATGGAAAAACAGAAGAATAAATCCGGGTGAGAGTATAACATTTTCGTATATTCTGGGTGTTAATATGTTTGATTCACAATATGAACAGCTTAATGAATATTATATGCAGAACGGAATCGACGATATGGGAGAAGCTGTTTATAAGCTGATTGCAACAGATAAAGAAAAAGTATCATATGGAAAAGAGTATTATATAGATGTAAAGAAGTATATAAAAGATAATTATTATTATGAAAAAACAGATTGTGCCGGAAGAACGATAATGACAGATAATCCGTCATATATAGTTGTGGGAAAGACGGTTAACAAAATATATTATAGGACGGATGCTTATAATAAATATAAGATTATATATGATGTAAATTATAATGGAGGGCATTGGCAGGATGGAGCAAATGTATCTTATACAAAATATGAATTAGTAAATAATCCTATTGACTTATCATTGAAAGCATATAAGGATGGATGGGATTTTAATGGATGGAGCACAAAAAATAACAGCAGAAAGATGATTGAAAAATTATTTGTTGAACGTGAGGATATGCATTTATATGCATTATTCAGAAAAAATATAAGTGCCGGGTTTATTGATGCAAATGGAAGAAGAAATATAGATGTGAGTATATACAATAATGAAAAATATTGTGATATTGAAGCTCCTGGAATACGTGAATTTAAAGACTGGGAAAATGTAGAAAATATTATTCCGTCTGGTTGGACAACATGTACCAATATAGATAAAGCAGAAGGAAGAATTGCAAAGATAGCTGCACATGATAATATACAGGTGTATGATGATATTTTTTATTATGCAGTATATGAAGCAAAAGCAAGGGTGACATTTGAATTGAATGGTGGCAGAGCATGCGATTCAACCAAAGAATTGTTATGTACGGTTTATCGTAATTCATTTGATTTAAACAAAACAAGAGGGGAAATTATTACATTGCCGGATTGTACGAGAAGTCCTCAGATGGAAAAAGGCGGAAATTATTGTTTTTTTGAACTTGAAGGATGGAGAATAGGAGATAAATTATTTAATCCCGGTGACAGGATTGATATATCAGAAAATACAATTATATCGGCTGTATGGAAATATGCAGATGTAGAGCCGGCTGAAATGGAAATAATAAAAATAGCTTCAAGCTTTCATGGGTGTTCAATGGTAAAAAGAACTTTTGGGGACGATAAGTGGTACAAGAAGAGTGGAAAGCTTGAGGTTAAAGAACTTAAAGATTATATGCCCGATGAATGTATACAGGTATGGAAAATTAACAGCAGTGGTGACAGCTTGAGAATAAAATGAGAAGAAGCCCATATAGCGGGCTTCTTCTTAAAAAAATTTTATGATTGTTTTATTTTCATGATAATTGATACAATTCTAGCCTTTGTTGCATGTTCAATAATAAACTCAATATTACCGGTTTTTAAACGATCACCACGTTTAGGAAAGCGGTCGAGCTGTTCAATGATGTAGCCGCCAATTGAATCATTTTCATCGGAATGAAGATTAGTTCCAATTGCGTCATTTATGTCATCAAGTTTGTATGAAGCTGATACACGATAAACATTATCTGCAAGTTTAACAAAAGGTTCAGTCTCGTCTTTGTCATATTCGTCGCGGATTTCACCGACTATTTCTTCAAGTAAATCTTCGGTTGTTATCATGCCGGCAGCACTGCCGTATTCGTCAAGTACTATTGCAATGCTATGTGAGCCACGTTGCATTTCTTTAAATAATTCAGAGACATTTTTATGTTCATATGTAAAAAAAGGCTCACGCATAATATTTTTTATGCAGAATGTTTCTTCTGACTGTGAAAGTATAATATCTTTGATGTTTAATATTCCGATTATGTTATCAGCACTTTCTTCATAAATAGGGAGTCTTGTATACTGTGTATCCCTGAATAATGAAATTATCTGATTATAGTCGGAATCAACAGCAGCGGTAGTCATGTCAATTCTTGGAATCATGACATCCTTTGCCTGTGTATCGCCAAAATCAAACAAGTTATTTATAATTTGCTTTTCGTCAGATTCAATAACGCCGTCTTCATGGCTTACTTCTACGAAAGTACGGAGTTCTTCTTCTGTTATAGCTTTTTTGTTATTGTTAGGATCAATTTTTAACAAACGAAGTACGCCGCCTGATAACTTATCAACAATAAAAATAATTGGTGTGAATAAGTACATAAGAAGATTGATAACAGGTGCATAAGCAAGTGCTATTTTGTCAGCATGAACCGTGGCAGCATTTTTTGGTGAAATTTCACCGAATATAAGTACAAGAATAGTCATTATACCTGTTGCAATACCTGTTGCATAATTTCCAAAAAGATGTATTACAAGTGTAGTAAGGATTGTTGATGCACTAAGATTGACAATGTTATTGCCAATAAGTATTGTACTTAGCATTTTGCTTGAGTTGTTTATAATTTTATCAACAATAGCTGCCCGTTTGTTACCTTTGCCAACAAGAGAACGAATCTTGATTTTGTTGACCGTCATGTAAGCAGTTTCAGCAGATGAGAAAAATGCTGACATAACAAGAAGAATAATAATTGCAATAATTTGTATGATACTGTCCGTATCCAAAAAATCACTCCTTTATAAAAATATATTTACTCTCAATTCTATAAAAAAAGATGATGGAAGTCAAGAATATATAAAAAAACATTTTTTTTACACATATAAGAAAAAATGGATTCATAAAATATGATACAGATAATAAATAAAATTGGAGGAAGTATGACAGTAAAAATATTAAACATGATAAAAACGATTGCAGTTATTTATGTTATAACGGCAATTATACTGCTAGGGTTATCATTTGGTTTATACAAATTTAATCTGAGTGAATGGCAGATAAAAGCGGGGATAATAATTACGTATATAATTTCGTCTGCAGTTGGTGGCTTTATGATTGGCTCGAGACAAAAAAACAAAAGACTTCTCTGGGGTGCATTAACAGGCTTTTTATATTTTATGATTCTTGCACTTATTTCGTTTATAGTAGGCAATGTAGATGAAATTAATATTTACGATATGATTAAAACAGCATTGATATGTGTGACTTCAGGATGTGCCGGCTCTTTCTTTTCTTCATAATAATGAATTGTAAAATATAAAATACATTGTATAAAATTTTACTGCAACGTAAAAAAATTAAAAAATAAAAAAGGAAATCGTTAGATGTTGTTGAATATATAAAAATATAGGCAATTTTATGGAGAAATGCCTGGTCAGGTATATACATACTGGTCTTGTTTAATGAAGGGAATGATAAAAAATGAACATCAGAGTTGAACAGGAAAGACGTGAGCATGAGTATTTGAGCAGATATGCAAGTTTTAGTGACGAATCACTTGGAAGAGACAGACCTGAAGAACAATGTGAAATGCGTACAATTTATCAGCGGGATAGAGACAGGATACTGCATTGTAAAGCATTCAGACGTTTAAAACATAAAACACAGGTTTTTCTTGCACCAACGGGTGACCATTACAGAACGCGGCTTACTCATACGCTTGAAGTTTCGCAGATAGCAAGAAGCATATCGAGAGCACTGCGGTTAAATGAAGATCTGACTGAAGCAATTGCACTGGGACATGATTTGGGGCATACGCCGTTCGGGCATGCAGGTGAAAGAACATTGAATGAAATATGTCCGCTTGGATTCAGTCATTATAAACAGAGTATACGTGTTGTAGAACTTCTCGAAAAAGATGGAAAGGGATTGAATCTTACAAAAGAGGTACGTGATGGGATAGTTAATCACAGGACATCGGGCAATCCATCAACATTAGAAGGAAAAGTTGTTCGTCTTTCAGATAAAATAGCATATATTAATCATGATATAGATGATGCAATACGTGCAAAGATATTCAGTGAGGATGATATACCTAAAATTTATACATCAATTCTTGGCAACAGCACCAAAACCAGACTTAATACAATGATTAATGATATTGTATTAAATAGTATGGACAAAAACGATATTGTAATGTCAGAGGAAATTGGAGATGCAATGCAAAGCCTCAGGCAGTTTATGTTTGGAAGCTTGTATCTGAATCCTACAGCGAAGAGTGAGGAAGTAAAAGCATATAAACTTATAACAGAATTGTATGAGTATTATATGAATAATATTGATGCATTACCTGATAATTACAAAATGTTTATTGAAAAAATGGACGAACCACTTGAACGTGTGGTCTGTGATTATATTGCAGGAATGAGTGATCAGTATTCGGTTGCCAAGTTTGAGGAAATATTTGTACCGGCATCATGGAAAGTATAGATGCAACGAGAATATGAAAGGTATAGATAGAAATGTATTCAAGTGATCTGATTGAGGAAGTTGTATCAAGAAATGATATAGTAGATGTCATTTCAGGATATATAAAATTAAAGAAAAATGGCAGTTCATATGTGGGATTGTGTCCTTTTCATAATGAAAAATCACCGTCATTTTCAGTTTCACAGAGCAGACAGTTGTACCATTGTTTTGGATGTGGAGTTGGTGGCAATGTAATAACATTTGTTATGGAATATGAAAATTTTACATTTCTTGAGGCAGTAAAATCACTTGCCGACAGGGTGGGCATGGAACTGCCTGAGATAAGTTATTCACAAAAAGAGCAGCAGGAGCGGGATTTAAAAACAAAACTGCTGGAAATAAATAAAATAGCGGCAACGTATTATTATCATCAGTTGAAATCCGAAAATGGACAAGTTGGATTGTCATATCTTAGAAAAAGAGGATTAACTGATGAGACAATAAACCGTTTCGGGCTGGGATATTCCGGACAGAACAGTAAAGCATTATACCGGTATCTGAAAGATAAAGGATATGATGATGATTTACTTAAAGAGAGCGGATTATTTACATATGAACGTGGTATAAATGACAAATTCTGGAACAGAGTCATGTTTCCGATAATGGATATCAATAATAAAGTTATCGGATTTGGTGGAAGAGTTATGGGGGATGCAAAACCTAAATATCTTAACTCTCCGGAAACAAAATTATTTGATAAAAGCCGTAATCTTTATGGATTAAATATTGCAAGAACGGCAAGAAAAAATAATCTGATAATATGTGAAGGATATATGGATGTAATATCTATGCATCAGGCTGGATTTAATCAGGCTGTAGCTTCGCTTGGAACCGCACTTACGCCGGGACAGGCCAGGCTGATGAAAAGATATACAGATCAGGTGTTAATAACATATGACAGTGATGAGGCAGGAACAAAGGCAGCGATGAGGGCAATTCCGATTCTTAAAGAGGCCGGACTGTCAACAAAGGTTATTAATATGCAGCCATATAAAGACCCTGATGAGTTTATAAAAGCTCTTGGGGCAGAGGCATTTCAGGAGCGGATTGATAATGCATCAAACAGTTTTATGTATGAAATTGGCGTTATTGAGAAAAAATATGACAGAAGTGACCCTGAAAGTTCAACTGAATTTGAACGTGAGGTAGCAAGAAAACTCACAGGCTTTTCACAGAAACTTGAGAGAGATAATTACCTTAATGCTGTATGCAGAAAGTTTAATATACAGATGGATGGAATGAGGGAACTTGTGGCAAGTTATGGAAACCAAAGCGGAATTCTTGAAAGAAAGGATGAAAGACCGAGAGTTTCCATGCAGCAGACAGCAAAAAAGAAGAGGGACAGCGGTGTGCGTCAGGCAGAAAAAATTCTGCTTACATGGATGATAGATGATGGAGAGATATTTAAAAAAGTTAAGGAATATATAGAACCATCAGATTTTATCGACCCACTTTTAAGGGATGTTGCAGACAAGCTATACTCACAGTTTGATGAGGGATATGTTAATCCGGCGTCTATTATAAATACATACGCGACAGATGAAGAGCATAATGAAGTTGCAGCATTATTCAGTGCAGATTTAAATGATGATTTGAATAAAAATGAACGGGAAAAAGCATTGAATGACACTGTAATAAAAGTGAAATCAAACAGTCTTGAGCATGCACTTAACAATACATCTGACGGGCATCAGATGCAGGAACTTCTGATGCAACAGATGAAGCTGAAAAATATTTATATTCATATTTAGATAAAAAGAAATGGAAGGAAGGACCATATTCATGGCAAAGAAAAAGGAAAACGTAACAGAAGAAATCAAGGTACAGGAGAGTACGGTAAAAGCACCAGTAAAAAAAGCTGCTGCTAAAAAGGTAAAAGAAAGCGAAGCAAAAACACAGAGCGAGGCTGATATTGAAAATGAAGAAGCTTTAAAAGCACAGGAACTTGCAGAAAAATTTGATGAGAAGTGCAACGGGCTTCTTGCAATAGCAAAGAAAAAGAAAAATGTTCTTGATTATCAGGAAATTATGAACTATTTCCTGGATACTGATTTTGAAGCAGATAAAATGGAAAAAGTTTTTGAGTTCCTTGAAAAAAATAATGTTGATGTAAAAATGTCTGAGGACGTTGAAGAAGATGACGACATTATTCTTGATGATGAAGATGAAATTAATATTGAAAAAATTGATTTGTCAGTACCTGATGGTGTGGGACTTGAAGACCCTGTAAGAATGTATCTTAAAGAGATTGGTAAAGTACCGCTTCTTTCAGCAGAAGAAGAAATAGAATATGCTAAAAGGATGGAACAGGGAGATGAAGAGGCTAAGAAGCGACTTGCAGAGGCAAACCTTCGTCTTGTTGTAAGTATTGCAAAAAGATATGTGGGAAGAGGAATGTTGTTCCTTGATCTTATCCAGGAAGGAAATCTTGGTCTTATCAAGGCTGTTGAGAAGTTTGATTACAGAAAAGGATATAAATTCAGTACCTATGCAACATGGTGGATAAGACAGGCTATTACAAGAGCAATAGCTGATCAGGCTAGAACAATTAGAATACCCGTTCATATGGTTGAGACAATTAACAAACTTGTAAGAGTTTCAAGACAGCTTCTTCAGGAATTGGGAAGAGAGCCATCTCCTGAAGAAATTGCTGAAGCTATGGATATTCCGGTAGAAAGAGTACGTGAGATTCAAAAAATATCACAGGAGCCGGTATCTCTTGAAACACCTATCGGCGAAGAGGAAGACAGTCACCTTGGCGATTTTATTCAGGATGACAATGTTCCTGTACCTGCCGAGGCAGCAGCTTCAACACTTCTTAAAGAGCAGCTTGTAGAAGTTCTTGGAACACTTACAGAGAGGGAACAGAAAGTTTTAAGATTAAGATTCGGCATGGATGATGGCAGAGCGAGAACACTTGAGGAAGTTGGTAAAGAATTCAATGTTACAAGAGAGCGTATACGTCAGATAGAAGCCAAGGCATTAAGAAAGTTAAGACATCCAAGCAGAAGCCGTAAACTCAAAGATTATCTTGACTAAATTATGGATGGATAATTGAACATGAATGAATTTAAACTTTCAAAAAGACTGGCGTGTGTTGCTGGTATTATTAATCCGGGAGGAGTGCTTGCTGATATAGGAACAGACCATGGCTACCTTCCTGTGCATGTTGCAAAAAATAACATCGCATCAAAGGTAATTGCAATGGATGTGAGAAAAAAACCGCTTGAAAAGGCAGCTGAAAATATTAAATTATATGGAGTTTCGCAGAAAGTGGAACTCCGCCTTTCAGACGGACTGTATAAACTGGCTGAAAATGAGGCTGATACAATTACAATATGTGGAATGGGTGGAAAGCTTATACAGTCAATTCTTGAAAATGGCAGCAGTAAAATATCAGAAAATACACAGCTTATATTATCACCGCAGTCAGAAATCCGAGAATTCAGAAAGTATCTTTCGGAGTCAGGATATGAAACAGTAAAAGAGTATATGATAAGCGAAGATGGACAGTTTTATGTTATTATTGACTGTAGACGCAATGGATATAAAAATGAACTTATTTGCACAGGTGAGACAGAAAAAGAAGTATATTACAGATACGGAGAAGAACTTTTAAAGGGAAAAAATAAAAGTTTAAGAGAATATCTGTTGAGAGAATTAAGAATTTCACAAGGTGTAAGAAATAAACTTGAAAATATTAATAATGATAAAATTGCCGGACGGTTAAAAGAACTCGATTTTGATTTAGAATGTATTAAGTATGCATTGGAGTTTTATAAATAAAATAATGTTATAAACTGGAGAGATGTATTATGGCAAAAACAGTATCAGAAATTGTAAAAGAGGCACAAAGGGATTATGATGGCAGAATAATTCTTGTGAAAGCAGATGGATTACTTCAGGAGATTTCAGATAAAGTTGTTGAAGATGAAAAGATAGAATTTGTTACGACACAGACATCGATTGGCAATGAGACGTACAGAAGAAGTGTTGTTCTGCTTATGCTTGATGCAATGAAGAAGATTCCTGAAGGGGAAAAAGTAGAAAAAGTAAGTATTGAATATTCAATAGGCAAAGGACTATATTGCAAATTATATGGTGATGTCAGACCTACACAGGAATTTCTTGATAAAGTAAAAGCGAAGATGAAAGAGCTTGTTGAACTCGATATGCCTATCAAGAAACGACTCATGAAGACAAGAGAAGCCATAGAACTCTTTAAAAAGCATGGGATGGAAGATAAAACAAAGCTTTTTAAATATCGCAGAGGTTCATATGTTAATGTTTATTCACTTGGAACATATGAAGATTATTATTATGGATATATGGCACCATCAACAGGTATTTTAAAGACATTTGATTTATTTGAATATGATGAAGGATTTGTACTTCAGCTTCCTGTTAAAGAAAAACCAGATGAAGTGCCACAATTCAATCCTCCGGCAAAACTTTTTAATGTATTAAAAGAGTCAACACAGTGGGCTGACATGCTGGACATCCACACTGTTGGTGCATTAAATGAGCATATTACCAATTCTGAAATGGGTTCGCTTATGCTTGTCTGTGAGGCTTTGCAGGAACAGAAAATATATGATATTGTCAAGATGATTCAGAAAAGACCCGGAACAAAGTTCATAATGATAGCCGGACCGTCATCATCGGGAAAAACAACATTTTCACACAGATTATCAATTCAGCTGATGGCTAACGGATATAAACCGCATCCTATAGCTGTTGACAATTATTTTGTTGAAAGAGAAAACACACCTGTTGACGAGAATGGTGATTATAATTTTGAAGATTTGCATGCTATAGATATAGAATTGTTTAACAAACATATGAATATGCTTCTTTCCGGTGAAAGGGTCGATATGCCTGTTTTCAATTTTAAAATTGGAAAGAAAGAATATGGAACACAGTTTTTACAGCTGGGCAAGGATGATATTTTAGTTATTGAAGGCATTCATTGTCTTAATGATGAACTTTCATATGCACTTCCGGTTGAAAGTAAATTTAAAATATACATAAGCGCACTTACACAGCTTAATGTTGATGAACATAACAGAGTTTCTACGACAGATGGAAGACTTATAAGAAGAATGGTAAGAGATCACAGAACAAGAGGTGCGTCTGCAAAGAGAACGCTTGAAATGTGGGATTCTGTAAGAAGGGGAGAAGAGAAAAATATATTCCCGTTCCAGGAGCAGGCAGATATTATGTTTAATTCATCTCTTGCATATGAGATATCGGTTTTAAAACCTTATGTTGAACCGCTGCTTTTTTCAATAAAAGAAGAAGCACCGGAGTATCAGGAAGCAAAAAGGCTTTTAAAATTCTTAGAGTATTTTCTTCCTTGTGGAACAGAATATATACCGGTTAATTCAATAATGAGGGAATTTGTTGGCGGAGGATGCTTCCGCGTTTGATCGTAAGCTGCGGCGGTTTAGAAAGATTTTCTATAACCGCCGGCTTCCTTAAATAAATTTTCAATGAATTCAGATGTTTCTTCCGGGGTGTCATTGCTGATATTATCCCTGATATTGTGCATTTCTTCGATGAATTTATCAAGAAATGTGCATATTGAATCTTTATTTGAGTTGCAAATCTGACTCCACATTTCCGGTGAAGATGCCGCAATTCTTGTTGTGTCGCGGAAACCACCGGCAGCAAGAAGATGCATGTGTTTTTCATCATCATCATTAGTTTTAACAGTTCTTGTCAGACCGGCTGCAATAAGATGAGGCACATGGCTTATTGCTGCTACAGTATAGTCATGTTCTTTGTAATCCATGATTACAGGAACTGCTTTCATATCTTTAATCAGCTGCACATATGATTCCAGACTTTCACTGGATGTATCTGCTGTTGGTGTTATCACATATTTTGAGTCTTTTAAAATATCAGCACTTGAATTGGCATATCCTGATAACTCAGAGCCAGCCATCGGATGACCACCTATAAAACAACTGTCTAATCCAAGTTCATGTGCGGCTTTGTGGATATTTCCTTTTACACTTCCAACATCAGTGATTATGCATCCCGGTTTTATAAAAGGTTTGAGTGCAGACATATATTTTGTAATTGTAATAACTGGTGTACACAGAAAAATGTAATCACATTTTGAAAAATTATCATCTGTACATGTGCATATATCGTCTATAACCTTATCGTTAAGAGCAGCAATAAGAGGTTCGCGGCTTCGGCTTTCAACTATAATATGATATTCGGGATGTGATGCTTTTATTGCTTTTGCAATAGAACCGCCAATAAGTCCGAAACCGATGAAGCCTATATTTAAAAAGTCACAGTTTGTCATTTTTTATCTCCATAAAATAATATATATATTGTCTGATTTGTTCATATAAAGATTCATAAACAAATATAATTCAATCTTTAAATAAAGCACAGATTGGAAGTATTTTAACACTTTAAAGTGGAAAATAAAAGCGTTTTGTTATAAAAAATTAAAAAACTGAAAAATATATGAAAAAACACAGCAGCACTAAAGGGCTATATTCTTGACAAATCATATGGTTATGCTAAAATATTCTCTAAATGTGGATTCACAATGATTCATTGAATAACAGGAGATTGTGGCTGATTGATAGACAGAGTATGTTTATTAAATATAATAATCAGCCTGCGGATTTTGTGCTGCGCCAGAATCCGAGCAGAAGCTGCTCCTAAAATACAAGACGCAGCGTGGAGGCTAGACATGGCTGCAGCTTATAATCATAAAGTTGTTGAAAAAAAGTGGCGTGGTAACTGGGAAGCACACCCTATTAATGTTAATGATGGCAAGAAGCCAAAATATTACTGTCTGGATATGTTCCCATATCCTTCTGGAAGCGGACTTCATGTAGGTCACTGGAGAGGATATGTTATCAGTGATGTATGGAGCAGATATAAGATGATGCATGGATATTATGTAATTCATCCAATGGGATGGGATGCATTTGGTCTTCCAGCAGAAAATTATGCGATAAAGAATGGTGTTCATCCAAGAATTTCTACAGCAAGCAATATTGCAAATATAAAGAGACAGATTCAAGATATTTCAGCAGTATATGACTGGGATATGGAAGTTAATACAACAGATCCGGAATTCTATAAGTGGACACAGTGGATATTTGTTAAGATGTTTAAGGCTGGACTTGCATATGAAAAAGAGATGCCTATCAACTGGTGCCCTTCATGTAAGACAGGTCTTGCAAATGAGGAAGTAGTAAATGGATGCTGTGAGAGATGTCATTCAGTTGTTACTAAGAAAGATTTGAAACAGTGGATGTTAAAGATTACAGCATATGCTGACAGACTTCTTGATGACCTTGACAAGCTGGACTGGCCTGAAAAGGTTAAGAAGATGCAGGGTGACTGGATTGGCCGTTCATATGGTGCAGAAGTGGATTTCAAAGTTGATGGAAAAGATGAGAGCATAACAGTATATACAACAAGACCTGATACACTTCACGGTGCTACATTTATGGTACTTGCTCCTGAACATAAGCTCGCAAAGAGCCTTGCAACAGATGAGACAAGAAAAGATGTTGAAGATTATATTTTTAAGGCATCAACACGTTCAAATATTGACCGTATGCAGGATAAAGAAAAGACAGGTGTATTTACAGGTTCTTATGCGATTAATCCACTTAATGGCAAGAAAGTACCAATCTGGCTTTCGGATTATGTACTTGCTGATTATGGTACAGGTGCAATTATGTGTGTTCCTGCACATGATGACAGAGATTTTGAATTTGCAAAGAAGTTTAACCTTCCTATTATTCAGGTAATTGCAAAAGATGGTAAAGAAATTGAAAATATGACGGAGGCTTATACAGAAGCAGCCGGTACAATGATTAATTCAGGTGACTGGAATGGAATGGAATCATCAGTTCTCAAAAAAGAAGCACCTGAGATGATTGAAAAGATGGGCTTTGGTAAAAAGAAAGTTAATTACAAACTTCGTGACTGGGTATTCTCAAGACAGAGATACTGGGGCGAACCAATTCCTATTATTCATTGTCCGGATTGTGGCTGCGTTCCTGTTCCTGAAGACCAGCTCCCGGTACTTCTTCCGGAAGTTGAGAAATATGAGCCGACAGGTACAGGTGAATCACCTCTTGCAGCTATTGATGAATGGGTAAATACAACATGCCCATGTTGTGGAAAACCTGCAAAGAGAGAGACAAATACAATGCCTCAGTGGGCAGGTTCATCATGGTATTTCCTCAGATACGTTGATAATAAGAATAAAGATGAACTTGTAAGCCGTGAAAAAGCAGATAAGTATCTTCCTGTTGATATGTATATCGGCGGTGTTGAGCATGCAGTGCTTCACCTTCTCTATTCAAGATTTTATACAAAATTCCTTCACGATATAGGAGTTGTAGATTTTGATGAGCCATTCACAAAGCTCTTTAATCAGGGAATGATTACAGGTAAGAATGGTATTAAGATGAGTAAGTCAATGGGAAATGTAGTATCTCCTGATGATCTTATTGAAGATTATGGATGCGATGCATTAAGAATGTATGAACTTTTTGTAGGACCACCTGAAATGGATGCAGAGTGGGATGACAGAGGTATAGATGGCGTTCGTCGTTTCCTTGGACGTTTCTGGAATCTTGTGACAGAAAATGCTGACAAGAATTTTGCGGAAACAGCAGAGACAGTTAAAATTCGTCATAAACTTGTATATGATATAACAACAAGACTTGAAAACTTCAACCTTAATACAGTTGTCAGCGGCTTTATGGAATATACTAACAAGCTTATTGATTTATCAAAGAAGCAGGGTGGTATTGATAAAACTACTCTTGAAACAGCTGTAACACTTCTTGCTCCGTTTGCACCTCATCTTGCAGAGGAACTCTGGGAACAGCTTGGACATAATACAAGCGTATTTGTAGGAAATCCATGGCCTTCATATGACGAGGAAGCTATGAAAGAGGATGAAATCGAAATAGCTGTACAGATTAATGGTAAAGTTAAAGGCAAGATTACAATTCCTGCTGATGCAGACAAAGATGCAGCAATTGCTGCTGCAAAGGCTGCACTTGAAGATAAGTATCCTGAGAATATTGTAAAAGAGATTTATGTTCCGGGCAGAATTGTAAATATTGTTGCTAAATAATTTTTAAACATAAAAGAAATGGCACAGGTAATTAAGATGTTATCTGTGCCATTTCTTAATTATTTACCTATAAGAGCAAGAATCTGAGGAAGCATTTGGCGTTCCTGTTCTGTGAGTTCGTCTTTTACCTGTTCTATTATAAGAAGAGTATCTTCTTTTGTAAAATTAATGCCTGCCTGTTTTGCTTTTGTACTTAAAGCAAGAAGGAGCGGGAGTATTTCTTCTTTTGATTTTCCTTTTGACATCGTTTTGAATTCATTGATTATAAGCTGTTTTCTGAAATCCAGATCTTTCATAATACCACCATGAATATGTATCGATTAATAATATGTTAAAAAGCCTGACAAAATACCATTAATATCATGTTTGTGAATCATTTAATTTTTGGTCGAGTGAATCAAGCTGCTTTAAATATTCGTCATATAATTTCTGCTGTGAAGAATCCATAAAAGAACCAAATTGTGATGGCCTGCTGCTGTTTTTACAATTGGAGCCGGAATCAGAATGGAAATCAGAATTGCTGTCCTGGGCTGAATTGGAAGCATTAAACATAGACATGAAATTTTTTAATGAGTCTGTATCACTGTTAAACATTGATGACATATTGGAAAAAAGCTTGAAATTTTTGATAAGTCCGGCATATTCAGGCGGGCAGTAAGGAAGAATGGCACATATAAAATCGTCATTTTCCAACAAATCGCTAATTGAATGAATATGTGGAATGGATGAATTACATGATATAAAATCAGCACAATCAGGTGACCTGAAGTAATTAATGGTATAATTCAATTCATTTAATCGGATAATCACAGATAACATTTTTGCCATTGGAAAATCAAGAAATGGAATCATGGCTTTGATGATTTGAAATAATAAAGGAAGTGTCTGCATATCAAATATGGTTATTGGAGGTTTATCTGACATGGGTTCACCATCCTTAAAAAATCTATAATAATATATGCGGTAAATAAGAAGTTATGAATATAATATATTGAGAATGACAATAAGGCGTAACCAATATGGAAGATAAGAATATCGTGATAGTTGATGAAACGACAATCTATGAAGTGGATGGTGCATGTGTTGAGGAGATGAGAAAAAAGAAAGACGCAGGTACGCCTGCAACATAGAGAAAGGGGCATCGCACTAAGAAATTAGTGCGATGCCCCTTTTAATAAATATCTGGTATATTTAAGAATGTGTCTGCAACATAAGGATTAGTTGCAGCCGCATCCACATCCGCAGCCGTTGTTACTAAATAAACCGTTGTTGCCGCATCCTCCACCACAGAATAACAGAAGAAGGATAATCCATGTACAGCTGTCATTGCCGCATCCGCATCCTCCGAAAGTGCTATTGCCGCTGCCACAGCCGCCGCAGAGAAGGAGAAGGCAGATAATCCA
This sequence comes from Lachnospira hominis (ex Liu et al. 2021), assembly GCF_014287955.1. Classification (GTDB taxonomy): domain Bacteria; phylum Bacillota; class Clostridia; order Lachnospirales; family Lachnospiraceae; genus Lachnospira; species Lachnospira hominis. The sequence goes on from NZ_JACOPD010000003.1 coordinate 310,689, forward strand.
GAAACAAGAAGAGCATCCGCCATTGCAGTCACTGCATCCACCACAGTTTGTTGCTGCTAAATCACTCATTTTAAATTCCTCCGGAAATCATTTACAATAAAATAATATGAGATATGGCTTGTGTATGTTACTATAAAAAATAAAAAGTTGATATTATATTTGTTAAAAATTAATTGCAAATAATATCATATTGTTATATTATCTAATTTGGCTTATTTAAATTACATAAGGATAAATATAGACATAAAAAATGTTTATTCAGACTTTTAGTGTAAAGAAATGGAGATTACATAATGAAAGTATCAGTTATAATTCCCTCTTTAAATCCTGATGAAAAACTAATATGTGTTGTAGATTCATTAAGAGAGGCTGGCTTTGATGATATTATTCTGGTAAATGATGGCAGTGATGAAAATCATATGGAGCCTTTTGAACATGTATCAGCTTATCCGGAATGTACAATTCTTACGCATGAGGTAAATAAAGGTAAAGGACGCGGTCTTAAAACTGCATTTGAATACTGCATTAAAAACAGACCTGATATAGACGGGGTTGTTACTGTTGACGGAGATAATCAGCATAAGGCGGCAGATATCCTGAAATGCTGTGAGAAAATGGCAGAGTGCAAAGATAAAGTTGTTCTTGGTGTAAGAAATTTTTCGGGAAAAGACGTACCGTTTAAGAGCAGATTCGGAAATAACATGACAAGTTTTGTGTTTAAATTTGCATGTGGACTTAATATATCAGATACCCAGACCGGATTAAGAGCAATACCCAGACAGTATCTTGAATTGTTTGATAAAGTAAAAGGTGAAAGATTTGAATATGAAACTAACATGCTTCTTGAATTCAAGCAGAGCCATATAGATTTTGTGGAAGTTCAGATAGAAACTGTATATATTGAAGAAAATGCATCAACTCATTTTAATCCTATCAAGGACTCATTGAAAATATATGGTGTTATTTTTAAGTTTTTATTCAGCTCAATTGCATCATCCGTGATTGATCTGGCAATGTTTGCTCTTATCAGTGCATTGATGTTTGGAAAACTTGACGGAAGCATAAGAATATTTACTGCTACGCTCGGTGCGAGAATTATATCATCACTTTTTAACTATACATTTAACAGAAAAGCGGTATTTAATTCAAAGAGTGGCGTCAAGTCATCAATTGTGAGATATTATATCTTATGTGCATGTCAGCTTTGTGTTTCATATGGTCTTGTATACCTTGTTACAAGTGTATTGTCGCTTGGGCAGGTACTTACGGTTGTGGCAAAAGCTATAATAGATACAATACTTTTTGTGATAAGCTTCCAGATACAGAGAAGATGGGTGTTTAAGCATAATTAAACTTTAAATATAAAAGAAATGGAGAATTTTATGAGTAACGAAAACAACGAAGAAATTGAATTGTTTGATTACATGGATGAAGAATCAGAATCAAGAAAAATTCCCGTGAATAAAAAAGAAAAAACAGGCGGGAAAAGTGGCAGATCAAAGAAAAAGAAAAAAGCCGGAGCACTTACATGGGTTGGAAGAGTTGCGGCAACAATAGGCATTACACTTGCACTTATTATAGTATGGCTCTACGGAGTTATGGCGGTTCTTGTATATGGACCTTCAAAGACAGCAAAAAATCAGTTTGTACTGTCTGTGCAGGAGACGAGTGCGATAGGATTCCTCGCTAATATTTTCTGCTCGCAGGAAGAGATAGATGCAATCAAGGCTGCCAATTCAATTAAGGATACAGATGAAGTTACAGATACAAGTCTTGTAAGTATTGATACAGAAGATAATTCAGAAGTTCCTGATATCGAGATAATTGATGTTAAAGGTTCAACATATAGTGGAAAACTTATGAAAATCAAGGACCCTTCAAGACTTTTTGTAGGAACAATAGAAGGATTTCATCAGGGAAATGGACAAGTTGTTGCTGATATTGCAAAAAGATATGATGCAGTAGGTGGCGTAAATGGCGGTGAGTTCGTAGATGGTGAGACAACATATACAGGCATGCCGATTGGACTTGTTATGATTAATGGTGAACAGGTTAACGGAAACAATGGTTCAACATATCATGTTACGGGTATAACATTTGATAATAAGCTTGTCGTAGGTAATATGACAGCAGAACAGGCAAAACAGAATAATATCCGCGACTGTGTAAGCATCAGCAACAGTATCGGACCATTCCTTATAATTAATGGCGAGGCACAGGATGTATCAGGTACAGGCGGTGGTCTTAATCCACGTACAGCACTTGGACAGACCTCGGACGGCTCTATAATTCTTCTTGCTATTGACGGACGTATGGCAAACAGCCTTGGAGCTTCATTCTCGGATTTACAGGATATAATGCTTCAGTATGGTGCGGTCAATGCTTCAGTAATGGATGGTGGCACATCAACACAGATGTATTATGAAGGAGAAGTAATAAATACACCTTATTCGCCTACAGGTCCAAGAACATGTCCAACAGCATGGCTTGTTAAATAAAATATAAGGAGTGGCAATGATGAATAAAAAGAAAAAAAGAAAAAATATGTCAAAGTTTAAAAGATTCCTTCTTATATATTCAGGAATACTTGCAGCTGCCATGATTATATGCTGGAGTGTTCTTTATGTATTTATCAAAGATTATGAGCAGGGCAGGCCGACATATGCAATGGATAAAATAACAAAGAAGTTTACTGCAGATAATGTTGAAAAGCTTCTTAACGACAGCGGTGTAAAAGCTAATGAATTTGAGACGAATGAGAAAGTTGCAGAGTATCTTAAAGGAAAACTTGGCACTGAGCAGATTACATATAAAAAGAAAAACAGGGAATATTCAGAATCAAATCCTGTATATGTAGTGTATGCCGGTGATACAGCAATAGCAAAAGTATCGCTTCAGGAAGATGGAAAAAATGGATTCAAATTTACAAAGTGGAAGCTTGGAAGCATTTCATTTGACGATTATTCAGACAAATCAACAAACAATGCTATTACTATCAGTGCACCTAAGGGAAGCAAAGTCTCAATTAATGGCGTGGAGGTAAGTGACAACTATATAAAACAGGACGATGTGGAATTTTCGCCATGTAAACATGTTGCTTCTTATGTTTCAGAGCCTTTAAGAACAATCTATGAAGTGTCAGGACTTATTGCAAAACCTGAAATTAAAGCAGAGATGTCCGGAAACCAGCTTGAGATTACAAATAAAAATAATGCGTATACAATAGAATATCCTCAGGATGAAGAATTGCTTTCGCAGATGAAAGATGATATTATGGGTATTGCAAGAAATTACGGCAAGTACATAATAAACAGAGGAAGTCTCAGCTCACTTACAAAACGTATGGTTGGATATGCCAATGAATATATGAGTGATATTCCGGCTGTATGGGCTTATCTTTATGGAAAAACATATACATATGAATTTAATAATGAGAATATTTCCAATTTCAGAAAGTATTCAGATAACTGCTTCTCATGTGATGTTTACTATGATTTATATGTAGACTGGAAAGATGGCAATAAAACATACAATACATCAGTAACATATACTTACGTAAAGACAAATGGTGCATGGTATGTAGCAGATTTTATACTTAATTAGTAAAGGGGCAGCAGGGAATTCCTGCTGCCTTGTGCTTTCTTGTTTAAAACATGAAAAAATGTGAAAGGCTTGATACTAATGGCAGAAAATAAAAAAAGAAACTTTCTTGTTCATGGCGGAATTCTGGCGATGGCCGGAATTATAGTAAGAATCATAGGAATGTTTTACAGAATTCCACTTATGAACATAATAGGCAGTGAAGGTAATGGTATTTACAGTGTTGCATATAATATATACAATATAATGCTTGTTTTGTCGTCATATGGACTACCGATGGCGGTTTCAAAGCTTATTTCAGCAAGATTTATAACGAAACAGTATAAGAATGCGGCACAGGTGTTCAGATGTTCGTTGACAGTATCAATATGTACAGGTGGTGCTGCGGCACTTATTCTGTTTTTTGGTGCAGGAGTAATTGAAAAATTATACAGAGGTGTTCCGGGACTTGCAATTCCGTTAAGAGTTCTTGCTCCGACAATATTCCTTGTTGCCATAATGGGCGTTATGAGAGGATTTTATCAGGGCCAGGGAACAATGATTCCAACGGCTGTTTCACAGCTTGTAGAGCAGGTTATGAATGCTGTAGTAAGTATTCTTGCAGCATATTTGCTTACAAGTGCATATAAGAATTCCGTGGAGACAGCTGCATATGGAGCAGCCGGTGGAACAATGGGTACTGCATTTGGTGCATTATCAGGACTTATACTTCTCGTAGTAATATATATTCTGTACAGACCTACATTCAGGCGGATGATAAAAAAGGACAAAGTAAGTTCTGTACATTCTGATAAAGATGTATACAAAACAATTATTATAACGATGATTCCTATAATACTTGGACAGACACTATATCAGATTAGTGCGGTTATAGATGATGCCATGTTTTCTAATATTATGGTTGGAAGAAACATATCATCAAATATAAAAGCAGATTTAGGCAATTTCAGTTCAAGCTACAGCTTGTTAATAGGAATTCCGCAGGGTGTTGCATCAGCAATGTCGGCTTCAATGCTTCCGAGCATTGTAGCATCATATACACAGGGGGATAATGCGTCTGTTAAAGATAAGATAGCACAGACAATAAAGACAAATATGTTTATAGCAATACCATCATTTGTCGGACTTGTAACGCTTGGAAAGCCGATTATACAGCTTTTATTTTCGAGATATAACAGCACACAGGGTGCCATGATGCTTAAAATAGGTGCAATTGCTGTAGTGTTTTATACACTTGCAACTGTTACAAGTTCTGCATTACAGGGAATTGACAAAATGAATGTTCCGGTAAAACATTCACTTATCTCACTTGTTGTTCATATTGTGCTTGTCTATTTTATGCTTAGATGGTCAAGACTTGGAATTTATGGTATAGTAATCGGAAATGCATCATTTCCAATATTAATTTTCATATTGAATTTAAAGTCTCTTAAAGAATATATTGATTATGACCTGGAATATATCAGGACATTTCTGATACCGTTATGCTGTTCTGTTATAATGGGAATAGCTGTAAGCCTGACATATAAACTGTTGTATAGTGCATGTCATATTAATATAGTTGCACTTATGTGTGCGTTTGTTGTAGCGGGAGTAACATATTTCGGAACGATATTTTTGCTTAAAAAGGAAGGTAAATATTAATTATGTTATGTGAGAATTGTAATGAAAATGAGGCAACATTTCATTATACTGAAGTTGTAAACGGAATTATGACGCAGCATCATCTTTGCAGCGAGTGTGCAGCAAAAATGGGACTTACAGGTTTTGCCGAGTCACCTTCTGCTGATTTTCCTTTTGCAAGACTTCTTACAGGACTGCTTGCGGCGTCAAACAGAAGTACGCAGGAGCAGGATAATCCTATGATGAATGTGAAATGTCCCAAGTGCGGCATGAAATATCAGGAGTTTATCCGCATAGGTAAATTCGGCTGTGCGGACTGTTATGATGTTTTTGGACCGCTTATAGAAGATAATATAAAAAAATTACATGGAAGCGTTGAACACAAAGGGAAAAAATCAAACAAAACAGCACAGCATGGAAATGACCTGCTTGATGAGATAGCTGTACTCAATGCAAAATTAAAAGAGGCAGTTGAACTGGAAAATTTTGAAGATGCTGCCCATTACCGTGATGAGATAAAAAAGCTGAAAGAAGGTGGCGGTAATGCTTAGATGGTTTGAGACGAACGGAAAAGAAAGTGATGTTGTAATATCAAGCCGTGTCAGGCTGGCAAGGAATGTGAAAAAATATAATTTTTCACTGAAACTTACTGAAAATGATGCTGTAAAGATGATAGATGAACTTAGTGAGGCAATAAACAGTCTTGATATAGTAAAAGATTACAGCAGCTATAATTTCAAAACGCTTGATGAATATCAGAAACAGGCTATGAAGGAAAGGCATGTTATAAGCAATTTTCTTTTAGGACAGAAGCAGGCGGCGGGATTTGTTTCAAAAGATGAAGATATATCAATAATGCTTAATGAAGAAGACCATATCAGAATTCAGGCATATGCTCCGGGAATGGATATGGAGAAGGCGTTTGAACTTGCAGATAAAGTTGATGATGCTATAGATTCAGTGACGGATTATGCTTTTGATGAGAAGTATGGTTATCTTACAACATGTCCGTCAAATGTCGGAACAGGAATGAGAGCTTCATATATGCTTCATCTCCCGGCATTGGCAGGAAATAACAGGATATCCGGACTTGCATCAGAAGTTGGCAGATTTGGGCTTGTATTAAGAAGCGTATATGGTGACGGTTCAAAAAATTATGGGGATATATATAAACTCTCCAACCAGATTACGCTGGGTGTTTCTGAAAAAGAAATAATAGATAACCTCACACATATTGCGAATCAGATTATAAGCCAGGAAAGAACGCTTAGAAAACAATATGTACTTAACAAAAGATTAAGTGCTTCAGATATAGCATATCGTTCATATGGTGTTTTAAGATATGCAAGAAAACTGTCACTTAACGATGCAATGTTATTGCTTTCGCAGATAAGGCTGGGACTCGCACAGGGGCTTATCGGGACTGATATGGAAAATGAATTCTGTGTTTATCAGCTTATGATAGGCGTAATGCCTGCGAATCTTGCATTGATGAATGACAGTGATATGTCACCTGAAGAAATTGAAGAATACAGGGCAAAATTTATAAGAGATAATCTTCCTGTTATACGATGACTGATATATAATAAAATTAAGTTTAATGAAAGGATGTATATATGCAGAGCAGATTTACAAAAAAAGCACAAGAAGCACTAGACCATGCGTCAGAGGCGGCAGTTATGCTCGGACATAGTTATATTGGCTCAGAGCATCTGCTTATAGGCCTTATACAGACAGAAGAATGTCTTGCTTCGGCTGTGCTTGCTGAATATGATGTTACAGATGAAAAAATAATAAATCTTGTATACCAGCTTATAGCACCTGAAGGTGCAGTCGGAGTAAAAGAGCCGACAGGATATACACCGAGAGTACGCCGTATACTTGAAAATTCGGCGAAGGAAGCTATACGATTTAAAGCTGACCTGATTGGAACAGAACATATTCTTATTTCAATAATAAAAGAATCAGAGTGCGTGGCTGCAAGGCTTCTCAATACGATAGGTGTAAATATCAAAAAATTATATGTTGATATCCTTATTGCAATGGGAGAAGATGCTAACAGCTACAAGGAAGATTTTCACAGCAAAACAAAGAAAGGAAAAACTTCTACACAGACACTTGACCAGTACAGCAGGGATTTGACGGAGCTTGCAAGACAGGGAAAACTTGACCCTGTAATAGGAAGAGAAGAAGAGATTAACAGAGTTATACAGATTCTTAGCAGACGTACAAAAAATAATCCATGTCTTATTGGTGAACCTGGAGTCGGAAAAACAGCAATAGCGGAAGGGCTTGCAGCAAAAATAATAGAGGGAAATGTTCCTGAAACTATAAAAGACAAGCGTCTTCTTACACTTGATTTGTCAGGAATGGTTGCTGGCTCAAAATACAGAGGCGAATTTGAGGAGAGAATCAAAAAAGTTATCAGTGAAGTGAAAGCTGCCGGAAATATACTTTTGTTCCTTGATGAACTTCATACAATAATAGGTGCAGGCGGTGCAGAAGGTGCTATAGATGCATCAAATATTTTAAAACCGTCGCTTGCGAGAGGTGAAATACAGCTTATAGGTGCAACAACTCTTGAGGAATACAGAAAATATATAGAAAAAGATGCTGCTCTTGAACGCCGTTTCCAGCCTGTAAAAGTAGAAGAACCTACAGAAGAAGAGGCAATTCAGATTCTTATGGGTCTTCGTGGCAAATATGAGGAACATCATAATGTAACTATTGATGATAAAGCAGTTGTAGCTGCTGTAAAACTTTCAAAAAGATATATCAATGACAGATTCCTTCCTGATAAAGCGATAGACCTTATTGATGAAGCATCTTCAAAGACAAGGCTTAAAGCATATGTCATGCCTGATAACATCAAGAAACTTGAAGAAGAAATTAAGAAACTTGATGAGAAGAAAGAAGAGGCAATTAAAAATGAGGCCTATGAGGAAGCAGGAGAAGTAAAAAAACAGCAGACAAAGAAAAAAGAAAAACTTGCAAAACTTATGCATGATTGGGAAGAAAAAAGAAATGGTGCATGTCTTAATGTCGGAGAAGAAGAAATTGCAGATGTAGTATCTTCATGGACAAAAATACCTGTATCAAAGATTGCAGAGGCAGAATCAGAGCGTCTTATGAAACTCGAAGAGACACTTCACAAACGGGTAATAGGCCAGGATGAAGCAGTAAGTTCAATAGCAAGAGCTATAAGAAGAGGCAGAGTTGGCCTTAAAGACCCTGACAGGCCAATTGGTTCATTCCTTTTCCTCGGACCTACAGGCGTTGGAAAAACTGAACTTTCAAAAGCTCTTGCAGATGCAATGTTTGGAAGCGAGGAAGCACTTATACGAGTTGATATGTCTGAATTTATGGAAAAGCATACAGTCTCAAAGCTTATAGGTTCGCCTCCGGGATATGTAGGATATGATGAGGGCGGCCAGCTTTCCGAAAAAGTACGCAGAAATCCATATTCGGTAGTTTTATTTGATGAGGTTGAGAAAGCTCATCCTGATGTATTTAACGTGCTTTTACAGGTACTTGATGACGGACATATCACAGACTCAACAGGAAGAGTTGTTGATTTCAAAAATACTGTAATAATAATGACGTCCAATGCCGGTGCCCAAAATATTGTGCAGCCTAAAACACTTGGCTTTGCTTCTGTTACAGATGAAAAAGAACGTCATGAAAATATGAAAACAAAGGTTATGGATGAAGTCAAGAGACTGTTCAAACCTGAATTTATCAACAGAATTGATGAAATCATAGTGTTCCATGCACTTAACAAGGAACAGATTGGAAGTATTGTTGACATTATGATTGCGAAAGTTAATAAGCGTATAATGGAACAGATGAAAATTTCCATTGAGCTTAATGATGAAGCAAAGAAATATATAGTTGACAAAGGATACGATGAAAAGTACGGTGCAAGACCATTGAGAAGAACTATACAGAATGATATAGAAGATGCACTTGCAGAAAAGATTCTTGAAGGAACTGTAAAACAGGGAAACAGGGTACTTGTATCAGTAAAAGATGGAAAATTACATTTTTCACTAAAAAGAGGCATTAATAAATAAAAAATGCTGGCATATTTCGACATGTTATTGTATAATATGCTTATCGTTGATACGTGAATACGGAAACAATTATAATATACATTTAGGAGGACACACAGATGTCAGTAGTTAATGAGTTGATTCGTTCAGAACAGGATGGAACACTTAGTTTTGGTAATTATTTGCTTGATACAAAGTCAAAGTTATCAGATTTTGAACATGGCGGAGACATGTATAAAGTTAAAACTTATAATGAGATTACAAAACTCGAGAAAAATGGTTCATTTGTATACGAATCTGTACCCGGAACAGCAGTTAATAATTTTCAAGCATCTGCTGATGGAGTAAAGTTTGAAGTCGAAGGAAAAGAAGATGCACAGATTACGCTCGAACTTGAAGAGGGTGCATCATATGCTATTTCAATTGATGGCGGGGATGCCGGAACAATGACAACAAATATGGGCGGAAAGCTTGTGCTTTCTGTTGAATTCACAGATAACAAAGGTGTTTCGGTAGAAGTAAAGAGAGCATAGATTTAATAATGCAAAATTTGGATGGAAGCAGTGAATTGCTGCTTCCATATTTAATATAAAAAATATAAAGTAAAAAAATAAATTACCTAGAAAAACAAAGAAGACTGAATTGTTTTATAGCATCATGATTTAGTTTTCTTAGTAAAAAAGGAGTATTTGATGGCAAAATCTAGAACAACAGCATTCTTTTGTAAGGAATGTGGATATGAGTCTGCAAAATGGTCAGGGCAGTGTCCGTCATGCAAAGCGTGGAATACATTTGTTGAAGAGCCGGTGGTAAAAGAAAAAAATGTTAAAGGTATTGTAAATATTAATGCAAAATATCATGAAACAGCAGGGGTAAAAAAGGCTGCCCCTGTTCGCCTGTCATCGGTTACTGCAGCTGATACTGACAGAATAAAAACAGATATATGTGAACTTGACAGGGTTCTTGGCGGAGGAATAGTGGAAGGCTCGCTTGTTCTTGTCGGAGGTGATCCCGGAATAGGAAAATCCACATTACTATTACAGATGTGTTACAATCTTGCAAAAAATGGTAACAGCGTATTATACATTTCGGGAGAAGAGTCACTTGGTCAGATAAAACTTAGAGCACAGAGAGTGGGCGAAGCTTCTGATAATCTTATGGTGCTTTGTGAAACAAGTCTTGACACAATAGAGAATGTCCTTGAGAATGTGAAACCACAGATTGTTGTGATTGATTCAATACAGACAATGTACCGTGAAGAGGTTGGTGCTGCACCGGGCAGCGTCTCACAGGTAAGAGAGACAACAGCTGTTCTTATGCAGCTTGCAAAAGGTCTTAATATTTCAATATTTATTGTTGGACATGTGACAAAAGAAGGCGTTGTAGCAGGACCCAGAATGCTTGAACATATGGTTGATACAGTTTTATACTTTGAGGGCGATAAAAATGCCGCATACAGGATTTTACGAAGCGTAAAGAACAGATTTGGTTCAACTAATGAAATAGGCGTATTTGAAATGCGTCAGGAAGGGCTTGCTGAAGTTGCCAATCCATCTGAATATATGCTTACGGGAAGACCAGAGGAAGCGTCCGGCTCTGTTGTTGTGTGCCTTCTTGAAGGAACTAGACCGATTCTTGTGGAAATACAGGCACTGGTTTGTGATTCTAAATTTGGAATGCCAAGAAGAACAGCTGCGGGGGCTGATTACAACCGTGTGAATCTTCTTATGGCAGTACTTGAAAAAAGGGCAGGGATTCATCTTTCAGGAAGCGATGCATATGTGAATATAGCAGGTGGAATGAAGGTAAATGAACCTGCCATGGATCTGGGGATAGTGATGGCACTTGTCAGCAGTTTCAGGAACCGGCCGATGATGGAAAATACGATTGTTTTCGGCGAAGTAGGACTTGCAGGAGAAGTCCGTGCTGTAAGCCAGCCGCAGATAAGAATAAATGAGGCGGTTAAGCTTGGGTTTGGAAATTGTATACTTCCGCAGGTGTGCTTGAAAAATATTAAGAAAACTGATAAAATAAATCTTATAGGTATTAGCAGTGTTAAAGATGCGGTTAAGCTGATATAAGAACGATATTTAGTTTATGGAAAGACAAAGGAGGGGCTTTTGTGGAAAATCAGAATGACAATACTGAAATGATAAAAAATCTGACAAACATACTTGAAGGATTAGATAATTCACAGGAACAGCTTGAAAAAAATGCATTTGACGTGATTAATTCGTCTGATACTTCACTTAATCTTGTAAAAGAGAGTATAGGCAGTGTCGAAGAAATACTTGAAATGATAGATAATCTCAACAAAATAGTATCCGAGACATCTGGTAGAATCAATGAGTTAAAAGAATTATCTGGCAAAATAGAAGAATTTGCAGCAGTTATAAGCAACATTTCCAATAAAACAAACATACTGTCTCTTAATGCATCTATAGAAGCAGCAAGAGCAGGGGAACATGGAAGGGGATTTGCTGTAGTGGCAAGTGAAGTACGTAATCTTGCAGCACAGTCAGCAAAATCATCAAAAGAAATAACTGATACCATAGCACAGGTTCAGACTTCAGTTAGTGAGACAGTTGATGCCATGACAAATGTATATGACAATGCAGTTGCCCAAAAACATAAAGCAGATTCTGTAGGACAGGTGCTTCATAAAGTTGTTGATGCAGCATATGCAGCCAATGAGGTTGCAAGAAATATTGAAAATGAAATTGCATATCAAAGAGAAATAACAGATGAGGCAAGAGGTGCAATTGGTCTTAAATAGTTAATAACATTTAAGATTACATTAAAAATGAATTGAATTTGAATTGTTTAATTAAATATAAATGCATTTTTTTGAAAAATTATGTAATTGGCAGTCTGAAATATCTAGTGTTTTTGTTTTGGTATCTAGTGCTTTTACCTTAATAGAGGCACTAGATATTGTAGTCTGACCTGTTAATTACAAAAAAGTCAAAAAAAGTTAAAAAAAATCAAAAAAAGGTGTTGACATATATAACCTCAGGTGATATTATAATCAAGTCGCCGCGAGCGACACACAAAACAAATGACTTACAGGCCAGCAGACATGCGGCTTTAAGCATATTGAACACTGATAACTGAACAGTAAAACAACCCTGAAAATTCTTTAAGAATTATTCAACGAACAGCATCTTAAACAGATGCATCCTTTAAAACAGTACATCATGCAGATGATGAACGGAT